>NZ_JBEBMT010000002.1:820507-832239 GCF_043196705.1 Halobacteriovorax sp. HFRX-2_2 | reverse complement strand
TTCTTAAACGACTATGCGAACTTCTCACTGTCACTAAAGAAGCTCGTTAAGGATCATCCGCAATCAGAGAAGATTCACTACCAACTTGCAGACCTCTACAATCAGAACTTACCAACTGATATAAAGAATATGCCAATTGGTAATTTCGTCAAGGCCGATGGTAGTGCTAATGATATCGTCAATGAAGCTATTATGATTCAAGAAGATTTCATAAAGAACTATCCTAATTCGATGCTCGTAAATGATATCTCAAATAAGCTCAATAATTCAAAAACAAAGCGATTAGAGAAAACTCTATCGGACTTTAAATATGAAGTTTGGCTGAATAAGAAATCTAAAGACAAGGATATCTATGAGTATCAAGCGGCGCTCCTAATGGAGGAAGTGGCCTCTAATGAAGATGGACGTGTAAAAGCACAGGCCCTGCTCAAATTATTTGAGCTATATAATGACCATCAAACAAAGTTAACTGGCGCAAAAGAAAGAATGGCACAAATCGCTTATCTTCTAATAAGTGAAAGCGAGTATGTAAAAAGTCGTGAAACAAAGAAGATCAATAAAGTACTTAAGAAGTCACAGGTAGAATTGGCCAAGGCCGACGAGGACCAATTAAATCAGGAAGTTCAACAAGCAAGTGAGATTAAGAAATCTCTACTTAGTGACGCTGATTTAAAAGAGCTTATTAAGAATAAGAAAGGCCGTGATCGTTCAATCTTTATGCCTATCGAATTCTCTGACTCAGAGAAATCACTGATGTTAAGAACTCTAGGAGTTGTTGGAGTTATGATGGCATTTGACCAACCAATGATGGACTTCGTTCAAGACAATAAGAATGACACACTAACGACGATTACTGACTTTACAAATAATTACGGTGAAGCAGCAGGACTTGTTCCACTAGTGGGAGCTTCTATGGCCATTGGTCTCGTTTTTAAAAATGACCAATTTAAGCGTGCAGCTGTTAGAAGTGTTGGTGCCGTACTCATTGGGCAATTGGCAACGCAACTTCTTAAGTCGCTAAGTTCTCGTGCTAGGCCTCGTGAAGGAAAAGGGCCATACCACTTTGATGGTGTAAATTTTGGTCGAAATAATACGTCATTTTCTTCAGGTCACTCTGCAGGTGCTTGGTCAGTTATGACAGTTTTTGCCACAGAATTTAAAGACACTAAGATTGTCCCTATTGCAGCTTACTCTCTAGCGGCCCTAACAAGTTTTGCACGAGTTTATAAGAATGCTCACTGGTTTTCAGATGTGACTCTAGGAGCGCTAATTGGATGGGTTTCCGGTAAGTTAATGTATAAATTATTTGATAAAAAACAAGACGGCCCAGTAACATTTACGCCTGTAACTGGTGACCTAAACGGTGGTGCGGTAACATACAAAGTAGATGGACAAAAGGATCTTAAGGCCTGGCCAATTGACTACTATAAATTAGTATTTTCACCGGCATCTAAAGAATAAATAGCAACGAGGAAAGAAAACTGAAAGCGATTTTCACTCTTATATTTACAATAATCATTGCTCTAGGTACTAGCATTAGTACCTGGGCATTTGATTTTGTCGTCGAGGAAAATCACGCGGTTTTAAGAGAAATCGAGCATCTTGTCGATAAGAGATGGAGTAATCTCGAAGCGCTTCAAGATAATGAAGAATGGATAGAGACTCAACTTAAGCTTCAGTACTTTGGGACAATATATCAAAAAGGATGGACAGGACCTAAGGCACAAAGAAGTATTTATCCTACTATCAACGGACAATTTCTTGTGGTGGACTCGATTACATTAAATGCTCCGGTTCTAGAGCAGATGGCCTATATTGGAGCAAACTTTCTTTTTAAAACAATTCTTCCAGTTGTCCAAGGCGCACCTATTGAAGAGAGAAAGTTTTCAAAGGTAACGACAGTTAATTCTTATGAGCAGGCCATAAACCTCAATCATATGAAAGTTAACGAGCTTCCACTGACAAGAGAGAAGCTTAATCAATTAAAAGATGGTGAGCAAATTAACACTGTTCTTATGAGCGGATTTGCAACACGTATGAATTTAATCTGGCTAGATTTTCTTGACGTCGTAATTCCTGTTTTAGATCGCTTTGGCCCTAAGGCAAAATTTAAGGTCATGAAGTCTCTTGATATAACAATTGAGAAGGCCGCCCATGATATTGCATTGATTACCATTAAGAATTTAAAAGAAAGATCAAAAGGTCTAGGCTCGGGGCTAAGTGTTTTCTTAGATGAGGTTATTGATCTTCCAATTTCAATTGGTATCAATGGAGCCGCTGGCTACTCTCCTATTGTTTTTAACTATAAGAAGAGAGAACGTAAGATTAACGAAATTGTCTACAAAGTAGATCTTAGTACCCAAGAAGGTCTTGATGCCTACCTCGGTTTTCTTAATCAGGACTTTTCAAAACTTCAAGAGCTTGAAGAAGCTAGAAGTAAGAGTGTTGATCTCTATATTCAAAAAGAGGGTGATGTCAGAAATAGTGAATTCAACTGGGGACTAAATCTTCTACTTTGGAAGTCTGGCGCACGCTATATAAAAGAAGATGGAAAGTACACGACAACATTTAATAATGGAGATACGTACAACTACGATATTGTTGAGCATAAGAAAATTACAGACCACAAGGGCTTCTCTGGAACAGAAAAGCGTAGTTTTGAAGTGAAGGCAATTATTCCAACAAACGAGGATGCTATTTCAAGCTTCAGTATGGAGATTGGTTACTCTTACGTCGATGAGATCGCCACAGGAAAAGAGCTAAATAAAGAGGCCGAGTTTCTTTATGAGAGATACCTCGATAATGGTATGAGAATCGACTTTGATAGAAAGAAGAAATATGGCAAGGTTCAAATTTACTCATCATTAATGTTTTCAACCAAGGCGATTTCAAAGCTAATGCATGCACAAGACTTTGATCTATGGGAATCCATTGCTCTTGCCTTTGATTATACAAATTCTCTAATTTGGATTGATGAAGTAAGTAGAAGACAATTTGAAAGAAGTAACTATGTCTACGAAGATTCCCATAATGGACAAACGAATCGCCTTTCTCAAAGAGAGAAGAAAAAGCTCAAGCAGTTAGAGAACTTAAAATTAGCAAAGAAGATCTATCATATCCTAGATGTAGTACGCTCTAATGCATTAACAAAAGAGAAGGCCACATTACTCGTTGAAAGTCTTAGAAAATCTAAGCTAGGGCCTAAGCTACAACGCACGATGGTCAATATTATTGGCCTTAACGATCTTATGGGACAAGGCCATATTAGAGGAAGTATTTATTAGCTTTTTAGCTTTCTAAGCTTCTTTGCGTGTAAGTAACAATTCTGACTATGGTCCTGAACAATCCCGCAGGCCTGTAAGAAAGCGTAGATGATCGTGCTTCCCACAAAGCGAAATCCCCTCTTCTTTAAATCTTTTGAAATTTTATCACTAAGCTCAGTCTTTGATGGATAATCTTTAAGAGTTGAAAAAGTATTATAAATTGTTTTTCCATTAGTGAATGACCAAATATACTTATCAAAGCTTCCAAACTCTTTTTGTACTTCAATGAAGAATTTTGCATTCGATACCGTTGACTCAACTTTTAGGCGATTTCTAATAATCCCCGGATCTAATAAGAGCTTTTCAATCTTGGCAGGAGTGATCTTAGAGACTTTCTTCACATCAAAATTATAGAAAACCTTACGATAATGATCTCTTTTGTTAAGAACTGTTTCCCAACTCAGTCCGGCCTGAGCTCCCTCTAAAATGAGGAATTCAAAGAGAGTACGATCGTCATGAACAGGTCTTCCCCACTCTTTATCGTGATAATCGACATATTGTTTATTGGATAACTTTAACCATGGGCATCTTTCTTTCATAAGAAGCATTATAAACCTTTTTTAAATTCTAATTAAGGATTAAAATAAACATTCATGTACTTTCAGAAAGGATAATAAATGAGTAAAGTAGTCAAAAACTTAAGCTTCTGGGTACTCGTCGCAGGTGTACTTGGATATATTTTAGGATCAATCTTTGGTGATCCACTTTGGGCAACGTCAAAAAACCCACCAGATATTTATCAAATCATTGTCATGATTAAAGATGTTTTCATCAGCTCTCTTAAGATGATGATTGCACCAATGATCTTCTTCTCACTGATTGGTGGGATTATCAGTATTGGTGAAATCACAAAACTTAAGTCCATGGGCATGGTGACAATTACTTACTATATCTCAACGACAATCATCGCAATCATTATTGGACTAACAGCAGTCTTCTTCATTCACCCATGGAAAGACTCTGGAGTAACGATAAAGACAAAAGATTCAATCCAGCAGCAAAAGCCAGCAAAGTTTATTGCTGAAGGCTCTAACTCAATTCCACTTGTTATTAAGAATGTTTTTACAACTGCACTTGTTAATCCATTTCATGCCCTAGCAAATAATAATATCCTTGGTATTGTGACTGCGGCACTACTTCTAGGACTATCTTTACTTATTGTTCATCATACCTCGAGTCCCCTTTATCAAATTGTTAAGGATCTCAATATCGTCATTAATCGGGTCCTTCACTGGATCATTAACCTGAGTCCAATAGGTATTTTTGCCATCGTCTTTGATTTTAAGGTCAAGGTATCAGGAGATATTTTTTCAGAGCTTCTCTCATTTGCCCTCTTAGTTTTTGGGGCAACAATGGTTCACGGACTTCTTGTTCTCCCATCAATTGCATGGTTCTTTGGTGGACTAAACCCAGTTAAATTATTCAAGAAGACCGCAAGGCCATTACTTCTGGCCCTTTCGACGGCCTCAAGTTCAGCGACTCTTCCTGTAACAATGCAGACTTGTG
Organism: Halobacteriovorax sp. HFRX-2_2; assembly: GCF_043196705.1. Classification (NCBI taxonomy): domain Bacteria; kingdom Pseudomonadati; phylum Bdellovibrionota; class Bacteriovoracia; order Bacteriovoracales; family Halobacteriovoraceae; genus Halobacteriovorax; species Halobacteriovorax sp. HFRX-2_2. The sequence continues at coordinate 827,410 of NZ_JBEBMT010000002.1, read as the reverse complement.
AAGAAGAGCTAGGTGTTTCAAAAGGTGTTAGTGGATTTGTTTTTCCACTAGGGGCCACTATGAATATGGATGGAACGGCCCTCTTTGAAGGGATTGCAGCCATCTTCTTAGCTAACCTTTATGGAGTCGAGCTATCTGGAGTTGCCATGTTCTCAATCTTCTTTATGGCCATGCTCTCATCAGTTGGGGCACCAGGGATGCCATCAGGATCAATGTCAGGGATGCAGATGGTTCTTCTCGCCGCAGGAATTCCACTGGAAGCAATTGGTATTCTTCTGGTAATTGAAAGGCCTCTGGATACTTTTAGAACGGCCGTAAACGTTGAAGGTGATATAATTGGAGCAGTTGTTACTCAAAGATACTTAGATAAGAAATTAACATAAAAACAAAAGGCCGCATGAAGCGGCCTTTTTTATTGGAGTCTAAGAAAGTTTAATTTACTTTACAACAACATCAAATGCTAAACTAACTTTATCATCAATCGCTTTGTCACCAAGGCTCTTAAAGAATGAAGCAGATCCATACTTAAGGCCAAAGTCTGTACGATTAAACTCTAGTGAACCAACAAAGTTCTTCCCTTTTTGTGCCGCTAGAAACTTAACTTCTTTTGTCTTTCCTAAGATTGTAAGATCAGCAGTTACTGTGAAACCTTCAACTTTTTTGATATCAAGTGTTGCCGTTGGGTACTTTGATACATGAAAGAAGTCTTCATTTTTAAGGTGTCCGTTTAATTTATCTAACCACTCACCTTGAAGGTCTGTTGCAGTAAAAGAGTTCATATCAACAACAACTTTCCCTGATACAAGTTGACCTTTTTCAAGCTTTACATCACCTGATTTAATTTTAACTGTACCGAAGTGACGACCTGTTACCTTAGTACCTTGCCAGAAAACAGTTGATTTAGAAGTATCAATTTTCTCAGCGTTAGTTGCAAATACAGTAAATACCGCAAGGGCCATAACCATAAATTTACTCATAATATTCCTCCGTTTGAATTATGAAATAATTTTTAAAATATCTTAACAAAATACAGAGGAAAATAAAGATCATTATTAGTGACATCTTGTGCTATAATTCGATCATGATGTGGATAACAATTGAACAGATTAAATGTCTTCAGGCCTTAGAGAATGCAGGTAGCTTTACAAAGGCCGCCTCCGAGCTTTCAAAGGCAAAGTCAGCGGTAATTTACTCAATTAACAATCTCGAAGAGCAAGTCGGCTTTGAGCTTGTTGATCGTTCATCATATAGGCCAACCATTACTGCAAAGGGCCAAGAGTTTCTAATCGAAGCATCCAAGCTTACAAAACAATACGATGACCTGATTCATAAAACTCAGCAAATTTCTTCAAATGTTGAAACGAGATTATCGATTTCAGTCTCAGGTATTTATGGCCTCGACAGATTATACCCAATTATCAAAAAGGCCATGGCCCGCTACCCTTCCACAGAAATCATTCTTGAAAGAGAAGTACTTAGTGGCGAAAAAATGCTTCTAAATGACAGGGTCGATTTGGCCATCTTTGAAGATCTCTCAAGTATAAAGAACTTTGATTATAAAGTTGTCGGTAAAGTCGATATGTATCTTGTGGTGGCCAAGGATCATCCGTTTCTTGATCTTCCAAAGAAGCAACAAAATTTTAAAAGCCTTGCCCAATTTCCACAGATTATTCAACGAAGTACTATTCCAGATGACTCCACAAGTATTGGCGTTATTGAAGAGTCTCTAAAGTGGAGGGTTACTGACACGGCTTCAAAGAAAGAGATTATTCTCAATGGATTTTGTTGGGGAAGACTTCCCTGCTCTCTAATTGAAAAGGAGCTAAAGAAAGGCCAGCTCATCCATTTAAAGCATCTTGAATCAAAAGTTCCCGTCACATTTTGCTTAGGCCATAAAAAAGAACACCATTTAGGAGAGGTCGCCCAATTTATCTGGGATTCCTTCTAAAATAGCGCAAATAAATTACCTGATTCTGGCATTTTTTCCCATTTCTTAAGCATTTAGTGCTAAGTTGGCCCATTAACACTATAAATTAAGGTAAGAAATGAAAACTGTTTACATTGGTAATCTCAATTACAAGATCACTTCTGAGCAATTAAAAGGTATCTTTTCGCGCTATGGTCGCGTTCAAGATGTGAACCTTCTGACAATCCCAGGAACTCAAAAGAGCAAGGGTATCGCTTTTATCAAAATGCAAAATGATCAAATGGCACAAAAGGCAGTCGATGGCCTTGATGGTTCGATGCTTGATGGTAGAACTGTTAAAGTCTCTATTGCCAAAGATAATTTCGAAGAGCAGAAGAAGCGCAAGCAAGAAACAAAAGCTAAGGTGGAAAAAGAAGAAGCTCAAGAGATCATTATTGAAAAGAAGAAAGCTCGTCGCCGTCGTGGATTAAATGAGTTATTTGATCACCTAGGAAAGAAATAATGACGAATAACGATATTCTAAAGAAACTTCGCATCGCCCTTTCTCTAAAAGATTTTGAAATTATCGAGATCTTAAAACTCGTTGATTTTGAAATGACAAAGACTGAGCTATCAGCATTATTTCGCAAAGATGATCATCCTAATTATAAAGAATGTGGAGATCAAGTTCTTAGAAAGTTCTTAAATGGCCTAATCATTAAGAACCGTGGAACTCGTGAAGAACGTGCGGCCAAAGCAGCAAGTGCACCTGAAGCGAAGAAAACATTTAATAAAAATACAAAACCAAAGGCAAAACCAAATGCTCCACGTGGGAAAAAACAATATACTAAAGGTCCGAAAAAAACTTCATAACGGTTACACACTAATCGATGAAGAAAATACGCAGGAAGTTTTTCTGCCGGAGAATTTTGCGCCATTAAAAGTTGATGTAGGCTCAAAAGTTAAGGCCTTTGTCTATCCTGATACACAAGGGGAACTCGTGGCAACGACAGAACTTCCAGTTGCCGTTGTTGGTGAATATGCCCTACTCGATGCAATTGAAATTCAAGAATTTGGTGCCTTCTTTGACTGGGGTACATCTAAAGACCTTCTCGTTCCAGGAAATGAGCAGAAGATCAAAGTGAGAAAATTCGAGTCTCATATCGTTCGTATCTGTAAAGAGGATGGAACAGGACGTATCTTCGGAACAACAAAACTTGGTAAATATATCGAGTCCTCAGACTTTGATATTAACATTGGCGACGAAGTTGATGTTTTTATCGCTCAAGAAAGTGAGCTAGGCTTTAGAGTTATCATAAATAAGAAGTTCATTGGAATGATTTATAAGAATGAAATCTTTCAGCGTGTCTCTTGTGGAAAGTACTTCAAAGCATTTGTAAAAAAGCTTCGTGAGGATGGACTTGTTGACGTCGCTTTACAAGAACAAGGTGTTAAAAACCTAGTGGATTCAAAAGATATTATTATCGACTTCTTAGAAAGAAATGGTGGCTCTTCTTTTTTAAATGATAAGAGTTCTCCTGAAGACATTAAGAACTTTCTAAATATGAGTAAGAAGACGTTTAAAAGAACGATTGGAATGCTCTATAAAGACAAGAAAATTACAATCTCAGATAGCGGAATCAAATTAAATCAATAACAATAAGAAAGGCCCACAATGTGGGCCTTCTTTTTTAAGTACTCAATTTATATAATTAAAAATTAACCTTGAACTACTTTTACATTTACGGCACATGGACCTTTAGGACCTTCACCTAATTCGTATTCTACGCTATCACCGTCATTTGGCTCTCCACCTTGAACTGATGAAATGTGGAAGAAAAGATCTCCACCATCATCTTTTGTGATAAATCCAAAACCTTTCGCTGAATTGTAGAATTTAACTTTACCTGTACTCATTTAATTAACCTCGTAAAAAATTTTTTTCGTTAAAAAGATTTTACCTCAGTGTTCCCATAATTCCTAAGAAAAAAGGAAAAAAAATTTATTTTGCTGATCCTTGTCACTTAGATAAACGCGACGCTTCAAAGTGCGCTTTAAACGTAGCTTCTAAGTCGCTGATTTTATGGGTTTCTTTATTTGCCTTCGTTCCCCATATTGCACCAGGCCAAGAACGATCATTTTCATATCGACAGATTATATGGACGTGAAGTTGCGGAACCATGTTACCAAGCGCCCCAATATTTAATTTTTGAGGGCCATACTTATCTGTAAGAAAGCGGCTGACCTCATTAATTTCCTCTAATAAAGTCACTTGGTCTTCCCAAGACAGCTCATGTATTTCACGAATCCCCTCACGCTTTGGAATAATAACGGCCCACGGATTTTCCGTATCAGGTAAGAGCATAACTTTTGAGAGCTTCATATCATCTATTTCAATTAAGTCTTTTTTTAAAACGTCGTGTAGCTTAAACATCGATACCTTCTTTTTTCTTTATTGATTTTACGGCCCTATATGCAGTTGAAAAACAGCCCTGTAAGAGATAACCACCTGTCGGTGCTTCAAAGTCTAGCATCTCTCCAACAAAGTAATACTGATTATTTTTAATAGCAGATAGATCATCATTTAAAGTTTCAAAGCAGACACCACCAGAAGTTGAAATGGCCTCTTCAATGGGTCTCGTACTCTTTACTTCAATCGGACAATCCTTAATCGTCATGGCCAAGTACTCAACATTTTCTTGGGCCTTTGCGCGATCGAGAACCTCATAAAGTAAAGAAGTAGCAATCTTATCAAGGCCTAATTGCTTTCTTAGTCGATTAGTTAGAGAGTCCTTACTTCTTTTTGAAAGCTTTTCTATGACCTCTTCTAGTCTTAAGTCTGGCTTAAAGTCGATATGAAGATAAGCGCTTTGAGCTTTTTCTAATTCATCTCGAAGGCCATTTGAGATGGCGTAAACAGCGCCGCCTTCAATACCATAGGGAGTTAACATGATCTCCCCTCTAGCACTTTGGGTTTCATTAAAGACAACAATATTCTTCACAAAACCACGATCAACTTTTTCTTGAAAGTGCTTTGACCAATCAATTTCAAACCCACAGTTCATGGCCCTTAATGGAGCTGTTGTTACACCTAGGGCCTCAATATAATCCATCCATAGCCCATCACTTCCAGTCTTAGTCCAACTTCCGCCACCCATTGCAAGTATATAGTAGTCTGCTCTTTGGGCCTTATTACTGTGATCATGCTTAAAAATGAGATCACCATCGGCAGTTATATTTGTAAGGGAATGCTTTAGATGCAGATGAAAGTTTTCATGTGACTTTAGTGTATTCATCCATTGGTGTAAGATATCTGCGGCCTTCATTTTCTTTGGAAAAACTCTCCCACTCGTTCCGACAAATGTTTCGGTGCCAAGCGAGTTGGCCCATGAAACAAGATCACTTGCACTAAAGTCTTCTAATAAAGATGTAAAACGTTCTTCATCTTTAAAATATCTTTTAGCAAACTTATCTAGCTCTTCACTATGAGTAAGATTGAGTCCACTATTTCCTGCAACTAAGAATTTCTTCCCAACGCCACCTGTTTGTTCATAAAGGTGAACCTCAATTCCTTGTATTCCAGAATTTAATAATTCATAAGCACAGAAGAGGCCGGCAGGGCCTCCTCCAACAATGGCAACGATAACTTGATTTGACATGATAAAATATTATCACGCCAACAAGTTAGAGAAAAGTCTAAGCTGCTTTTGATGATATCGTATCCATATCAATTTTGTAGCGTAATGCTTCGATTAAGCGGTCAACTTTCTCCTGTGAGATTGGTTCTTTTCGACGAGAATCATTGATTAAATCATTCCATGCTATCACATGGTCAATGACATCTAAGTCCATATCGTTGAGTTTAACCAAGGCCAGAGGCCAATTTTCGAAGCTGCGATTTTCGATCTCACGATCCGTCAATAAATTCACGTTTTGATGGCGAGGATCCAAAATAATTTTATTATATGTGTAGATAACATCATCTTTCTTACCTTCAATAACTTGAAAGAAGAAACCACTATTGTACATTAAAACACCTGTCACATCTCTAGCGTTATTATTTCTAAACGATGAAGAGACAATCTTATCCAAGTCCTTTTCTGGCTTGAAGTCACCTGTTTTTTCGCTGATATAAATGATTTGATATTCTTTGCTCATAGAAACCACCTTGCTGCACATTTACTTTTATTATAGATGTTTAAGAGTCCAAATGAAGACAAGAATGCTTAAATTGCAGCTTAATAATGAATCATTTCATTGCACCTGATTATTCCTATACTTCAAAAAGAATTTCAGCATCTTGCGATAAAAATGAAACCTCAAAAGCTCAGCATGTTGTCCTCTTTTAACAATAGCAAATTTCACAACGGCATCATCTTCACAATCATCATAAGTCTTTATCGTTGTCTCTTTTCCTCTTACAAACCAAGTCGCATTTGTCCGGCCATCATCTGATTGTGTATTACATCGGTTGTGAAAGATCCATTTATCCACGGCCTCTTGGGCACCAATGTGACCAAAGGGATGCTCAGGATAGTAGTCTCTGCCGGCAAATGGAATGGTCTTATCTTTTGTACCGTGTATATGAAAGGTAGGAATGGCCTTTACATCTGGACAAGGATCTTGTTCAACGATCACTTCACCATTTTCATCACGAAGATCTAGAGTTGCTCCTAATACCCCTATTGCTGTAACGTACTCAGGATAAGTACAGGCCATCTTAAACGAAAGGAAGCCACCATTAGAGTGACCAAAGAAATAAATTCGGCTCATGTCAACGCGATCAAATCGAGGGTCATTTGCGATATAATCAATAAGGTTCTTAATATAGAGAGTGTCGTCAACTCCTGACTGATAAAAGTCACAACAGAAATTTCCTGCATTCCAAAAACGCTCCCCTTTAGGGTCCTTGCGTCCTTCAGGTGTCAGAATCATAAAGCCTAGGCTGTCTTTATAAAGAGAGAGACGAGTTAAGAGGTATTGAAGAAAGATTGAGC
>NZ_JBEBMT010000002.1:811544-820413 GCF_043196705.1 Halobacteriovorax sp. HFRX-2_2 | reverse complement strand
ACTAGTGTAAGCATGAATATTGACGACAAGAGGCCACTTCTCCTTTGAATAGTAGCGTCTAGGTAATTCTAAGAGTGCGGCCGGGTGCCCATCATTGGAGATCTTTATTTTATGGGTAGTCTTAAAATGTGGCTGGTGTGCATAGACTTGAACAGTCTTAAACAAAAAGAACATTATCACCACGAGTGTGGCCCAGAATTTCATCTCTAGCTCCTTGTAATATCAGTATCATACTGTTCGGCCATGGCCACTTCTAGTAAAAATAGAAGGGATAAAGCAAAAATAATATTCATTTAACAGTCCAGTAAATCCATGGACTAATCGCATTAAATAGTTTAAGGTGAAGCCGTTAATTCATTGATAATTTAAATAAGAAGGATAATTTATGATTTCCACTTCCAATGTCAGTTTAAGCTTTGGTGGCAAGAAGCTATTTGAAGACGTTAATATCAAATTTACGCCAGGTAATTGCTACGGTTTAATTGGTGCCAACGGTGCTGGTAAGTCAACATTCATCAAAGTTCTTTCGGGTGAAGTTGAACCTAATACAGGAACAATTAATATCACTCCAGGTGAAAGACTTTCTATTCTTAAGCAGGATCACTTTGCATACGAAGAAGAACAAGTTCTACAAGCTGTTCTTATGGGTAATGAGAAGCTTTACTCAATCATGAAAGAAAAAGATGCCATCTACATGAAAGAAGATTTCAATGATGAAGATGGGATGAAAGCAGCAGAGCTTGAAAGTGAATTTGCTGAAATGAATGGTTACGAAGCTGAGTCAGAAGCAGGAATTCTTCTTTCTGGTCTTGGAATTGGAACTGAGTATCACTACAAATATATGAAAGAGCTTACGGGGCCAGAGAAAGTTAAGGTTCTTCTTGCTCAAGCACTTTTTGGTTCACCTGATATTCTTCTTCTGGATGAGCCGACAAACAACCTTGATATCAAGGCGATTCAGTGGCTAGAGAACTTCCTACTAAATTATGAAAAGACTGTTATCGTTGTATCCCACGACCGTCACTTCTTAAATAAAGTATGTACACATATTGCAGATATCGACTTTGGTAAGATCACAACTTATGCAGGTAACTATGACTTCTGGAGAAAATCTTCAGAGCTTGCTCAAAAGCTTCGTGCAGACCAAAATAAGAAAGCAGAAGATAAGGCCAAAGAACTTAAGGCCTTCATTCAACGATTCTCTGCCAATGCTTCAAAATCATCTCAAGCAACTTCAAGACAGAAACAACTTGAAAAGCTTGAGCTTAATGACCTTCCAAAATCAACGAGAAAGTACCCATTTGTACAATTCGATCCTAAGCGTGAAGCAGGAAAAGAAATTCTACGTGTTGATGGAATCACTAAGACAATCGACGGCGTTAAGCTTTTAGATAATGTTACATTCATGCTTAATAAAGACGATAAGATTGTTCTTCTTGGTGAGAACGATGTTGCCAAGTCGACTCTTATGAAAATCCTTATGGGCGAAATGGAACCTGATTCAGGAACTGTTGAATGGGGTGTGACAATCACTAAATCATACTTTCCTAAAGATAACTCTAGCTACTTCATGGATGGTAAGAACGATCTTGTGAACTGGCTAAGACAATACTCAGAAGACAAGGATGAAACATTTATTCGTGGCTTCTTAGGTAAGATGCTTTTCTCAGGAGAGGAAGCTCTTAAGAAGACAAATGTTCTTTCTGGGGGAGAGAAAGTTCGTTGTATGATGTCAAAGCTTATGCTTTCAGGTGCAAACGTTCTTCTTGTTGATGGACCTACTGATCACCTTGACCTTGAAAGTATCACGTCAGTGAACGAAGGTTTCACAAGATTTAAAGGTAACCTAATCTTTACTTCTCATGACCATGAGTTCATTCAAACGGTAGCAAACCGTATTATTGACCTTGACCACAACAATGGTAAGGTAATTGAAGATAAGTACGTCAGCTACGATGACTACTTAGCATCAAAAGCATAATCGCTATCAAATATTAAAGGCCTCTTCTTGAGGCCTTTTTGCCACTTTTACCTTATTACAAGGTCAATTCCTGTAAGAAAAACCCCTAAGCCCACTAAATCCCGTAAATCTAAATGTAAGAAAGTAAATTTCTTTAGCTAAACAAAATTTTAATTTCAAAAAAGTCACCCTCCACGTTAGAACTGGCCAAATTCAATTAAAACTCAGAGGGAGATTTATGAAAAAATTGGTTCTACTATTAGTGCTTACGGCCCTGACAGCAACGACTTTTGCTGCACCAGAAAGAGGAAGAAGAAATAACAATGATGACGAATTAAGAAATCGTCGCTCACGTGATGCTAGATACAATAGAGACTCACGTCAAAATAGACAACGTGACAGAAGATATGATGATCGTCGAAATGATAGAAGATACGATGACAGACGCTACGACGACAGAAGATACGATGACCGTCGCAGTGACAGACGCTACGACGACAGAAGATATGACGATCGTCGCACAACAAGACCTGATCCGACACGCGCTTACCGCCGCTACCGTCACACACCAAACCGTGACTATGTAAGACACAATCGTCGTTGGACAACGGCCCGTGACTATCACAGAACAGTAAGACCTATCTATGTTTATAATAACCGCTGGCTAAGAGTTAGTGTCTCTTATGTTGATGGTTACTACTGGGATTACGACTACCCATACTTTATCTACAATGGATACCGTCACCGTTACAGCGCATATGATACGTGTAACTACGAGCTTGTTGATAGCTGGAGCGATTCAGTTGAGAGAACATTCTACTCATTCTCTTGTTCAACTGGATACGACCTTTGTGCAGATCTGCGCGATGAACTGAATGATTATGAATACGATTACCGTTATTTCTGTGCTGAAAGATATAACTGGTAAATTCAATACTTAAATGGGGCCACATCAAGTGGCCCTTTTTTTATTTTCGAATGAATCGATTAAATGAAGAAAAAGAAATTAAGATTGAAAGAACGATGATTAAAATAGCAAAACCGATAATTTCAGTAGAGCTGAAAATATAATTTAAATCGAATTGAAGTTTTGCAACAGCATAAGTCACAAGCTGTCCTAGAGTAACTCCAACAACAACGGCACTCACAGACATTAAGGCCATCTCTTTCATAATAGACTTTCTAATCTCACTAAAACGAATCCCAATGATATTGATAAGAGAGATATCTTCTCGGCGAGACTCTAATTGGTGTGCAATGAGAGAGTAGATCACAAGAAGTCCAACAAGAAAGACAATGAAGCTCATTGTAACGAGAATCTTTGTGATACTCTCCATAATTGTCGCAACCCTTTTAAGAGAGCTTTGAATATCAATAAGAGACACGTTTTGAAACTTGGCCGCAAAGTCTGATTGAAGCTGATCATTAACATCACCCTCGCCTTTTCCAATAGCAGCAATGAAAGTCTTTGGAGCATCCTCTAGAACACCTGGGCCAAATGAGATAAAGAAATTTGGCAAGAAGCTCGTCCAACGAATAGAGCGAAAGCCTACAACTTTAGCAATAATAGGCATCCCTAGAATATTATACTCAAGCTCATCACCAAGATTAATCCCCAATCGACTCGCATAGCGCTGCTCTAAAGAAACTTCTGCCACTTCATCAGATTCAAAGTCAAAGCGCTTAGGCATACGCCCTTCGACAATCTCTTCACCTCTTACAAGATGATCGCGGTAACTTAAGTTAGCACTGCGATTACGACTACGTTGCTCCCTTTGCTCTTCTCTTGTTAAATCCCCAAGTTTTTCTGGGTTATAACCTTCACCATTAATCTTTACGAGTCGCCCACGAACCATTGGGCTGATATTGAGAAGATCTAGCTTCCTCTGAAAAACAAAAGTTTTTAGCTCCTCAACTTGTTCAGGCTGAATATCGAAGAGAAAGTAAACTGGACGCTCTTCTTGTGGCATTGATAATTCTGCTGCAAGAATATTTTTAATAGATGGAATTAGTGTCATTAGACTCGTTGAGATGAAAAGACATAAGAAGATAAACAAAGTTGAAATCTTGTGACGAGTCACATACTTAAAGGCCATATTAGATGATAAGCTAAGTTTTGGATTAAGTTTTCCAAGCCATGAAAGAATAAAACTTCCCACAGGAAAGAAGACCCCCACAATAATTAGGAAGACTGCAATGAATGCACTACCAACAATTAAGCTTTCAGATAAGTAGATGGCCATTACCCAATAGAAAATTACAATTGGAATAAATAGTAAATAATCATAGAAGTTCTTTGAAAGGCTCGTATCATGATCAAAGAGTGCCTTTTGATCGACTCTTAAATAAGGAATAATAAGAGCTGGTGCCAAGACAATTGTAGAGGCAACCCCTACGGCCATTGTGACAAAGAAAGTTGAAAGGCTAAATTCAAGAGCAAAATTAATTCCTAAATTTCGACTGACCATGGTTTGAATAACGGGACTAAATGCCGTCCCAATCGCAATTCCTAAAAGTGAACCAAATAGGCCTAGAAAGAAAAGCTTTAACGTATAGATCTTAAAGATATCTTTCTTTCTCATCCCAATAAAGCCAAGAATTGCAAGGTCCTTTCTTCTCTTTAATAGAAAGCCTCTAAAGAGGTAGATGAGACCTAGCCCTGCTAAGAATAGCCCGCATAGTGAAACAAGCCCAAGAAAGTCAGCGAGATAATCCATTGAACGCCCCACTCTTTCAGAATTAGACTGAGGAGATCGGATGCGAATTGATGAATCGATAATTTTAGCTTTTAAATCCTTTTCCGCTTTAACAAGTTCTTTGTCACTTAATTCTTTGGCCATCTTAAAATGTAAACTTCGCCAAATGGTACTTCCAGGTTTGATAAGATCAGTAGCATCTAAGACCTCATTCTTTAGATAGAGTCTTGGGGCCAGCTGTCCCATGGAAAAACCTGCAGAACCATCTTCTTCGACAATCCCCGCGACTTTAAACACTTTTGAACCAATCTTAATTTCTTTGCCAAGATCAAGTCCAAGTTGCCCAACAAGTTCAGGGTAAATAAAGACTTCATTATCTTTTAAATCACGAAAGCTCTTGCCACTCTTTGCTAGGATATCACCATAGAAAGGAAACCCTTGACCAAGTCCTCGTATATTGACAAGTCGACTTTTTTCGCCGTTAAAGAGCATCGAATAGAGTGAGCGATTGCGAGTCATCTCACTATAGTCGAGATTAGACTTTGCGATTTCTAAAGTATCCTTAGTAATGGCAATACGTGAACTAACCGATATATCAGAGCCTAGAAGTGATTTTGATTTCGCTGTTAGAGCACTATCAAATGAAGACTTAAAAACTTCAATAGTTGAAAGTCCAACCATTCCAATTGAGAGATTTAGAATAAAAATAATAAAGAACATTGGAGAGCTTCTAAGCTCTCGCATAACCATTTTAAGCTTCAAGACTTAACACTCCATTTTCTAAGTGATAAATCTTCTCACACCTCTTTGCTAAATCCTTATCATGAGTGACAAGAACAAGACTCATCTTTTCATCTCGAACGATATCAAAGATTAGATTCATAACTTCATCACCAGTATTCTCATCAAGACTTCCACTTGGCTCATCTGCCAGAAGAACACCAGGGTGAGTGACGAGAGCGCGAGCAATGGCAATTCGCTGCTTCTCTCCACCACTTAATTGATTTGGGAAATGCGTCTTTCGGTGACTCATGCCAACTTTTTCAAGAAAGTAATCCACACGATCTTTCTGATGGCCATTACCATTTACTTCGAGTGGTAAGAGGACATTTTCATATGCATTTAGATGTTCTAATAAATGAAATTGTTGAAAGACCACACCAATATGCTTTGCTCTAAGATCTGTGATCTCTTCGCTATTTAGATTTTTGAGTGAATTATTGCGATATGAAATATCACCACTGGTGGCATCATCAATTCCACATAAGAGTGATAAGAGAGTTGATTTTCCACTACCAGATTTACCTAGGATTGCGATGGTCTCCCCTTCGCTAACTCCAAGCTCAACACCTTTTAAAACATTGAGGATTTCTTCTCCTTGAGAAAAATCCTTTCTCACTTCTTTAAGTGATAATACTAATTCAGTCATTATAAAGCTTTCCTTATAAACGGTGCGACCGTCTTTGCAATAATCTTGTGTCCTTCCTCATTTGGGTGGATGCCATCGTCAATATTATACTGACGCTGTCCTGCTACATCCTTAAGTAAGAATGGAAGTAGTGTAACTCCCTCTTCTTTCTTTAAATCAGGAAACATTTTTTGAAATTCTTTCGTATACTCAGGCCCATAATTTGGTGGAATCTGCATTCCTGCCAAAATAACTTTTACACCCTTACTCTTTGCAAGCTTGATAGCATTTTTTAAATTCTCTTTTGTACTCACAAGTTTAATTCCACGAAGTCCATCATTTGCCCCAAGGGCAAGTAACATGACATCAGGCTTTCCTCTTAGTGACCACTTAAGGCGAGAGATTGCTGATGCTGAAGTAGAACCGCTAATACTTGCATTCATGACTTCAATTTCAATGCCTTCTTTTTTTAAGATATCTTTCACAAGATTTGGGTAGGCCTTCTCTGGATCAATTCCATAACCGGCAGTAAGAGAGTCTCCGAGAAAGAGAACTTTTGGCGCAGCAAATGTTGAAAGGCCAATTAATAGAACTAGTAAAAATTTATTCATAACAACTCCAATCATATTATTTTAGGGCATCACAGCAAAAATAGCGAAGTTCATTTCGCTTTTTTACAAAGATTTAACAAAGCCTTTATTAATGCTTTGCTGGCCCTCTTTCATCAGTTAAACTAGATAAGTGAGTCAAGGAATCGAGATACTTCAAAAAATATTTGGTTATAATGCCTTTCGCGGCAATCAAGAAAAGATTGTGGAAAGTGTCATTGCAGGAAATAACGCACTGGTCCTCATGCCAACAGGTGGTGGGAAGTCTTTGTGCTATCAAATTCCAGCACTTGCCCGCTTTGGAACGGCCATTGTTATCTCTCCCCTCATCGCTCTTATGAAAGACCAAGTTGACGCCCTCATTGAAAAAGGCGTCGAAGCGGCCTACTTAAATTCTTCAATTTCTCATAGTGAACAAGATGATATTGTGGGAAATCTTCTCAACGGAAATATTAAGATCCTCTACGTCTCGCCAGAGCGTATGATGAATGAATACTTTCAGCGAATCTTAGATCGCATTGAGATTTCTCTCTTTGCCATTGATGAGGCCCATTGTGTTTCTCAATGGGGCCATGACTTTAGACCTGAGTATATGCAACTTGGCATGATCACAAAGAAATTTCCCGACATCCCTCGCATTGCACTTACTGCAACGGCCGGTGAAGCAACACGTGGTGAAATCATTCGCTGTCTAAACCTCCATGGCTCAAGTCTCTTTATCAGCTCTTTTGATCGACCAAATATTACATACGAAGTTCAAAAGAAGACAACGAAAGAAAAAGACTTCTATCGTCTCACGAAATTTGTTCAAGATAATCTTGATGGCCAATCAGGAATCGTCTACTGCCTTTCACGCAAGGGTGTTGAAGAATGTGCCGACAAATTAGTTAAAGCGGGCTTTAAGGCCTATGCCTACCATGCGGGAATGAGTGCCAATTACCGCGAAAAAGTTCAAGAGAAATTTATCACTCAAAAGAATGTCATCGTTGTGGCAACCATTGCATTTGGAATGGGAATTGATAAGGCCGACGTACGCTTTGTTGCCCATATGGATATGCCAAAGTGTCTTGAGTCCTACTATCAAGAAACGGGACGAGCAGGACGAGATGGACTCCCTTCTCAGGTTCTAATGTTCTATGGACTAAGAGATCTTGTTCTTTTAAAAAGAATTGCTAATAAAGGCGTTGGCGCAGCAGCTCGTCGCCGAGTGAATGAAGAAAAGCTTGATGCCATTCTTGGTTTTTGCGAGGCCACAACTTGTCGCCGCGAAGTTCTTCTTAATTACTTTAATGACCCCTATCAAGGGCCATGTGGTAATTGTGATATCTGCTTAAGTGAACAGACTAAGCAGAAGCTTATTAATGCAACTGAAATAGCCAAGGCCGTTCTCACTTGTGTTTATGAAACTGACCAGCGCTACAACGTCCACTATATCATCGATGTTCTCAAAGGAAATATTTCAGGCGTCATTCAAAAAAATGGCCACCACCATATCACAAGCTTTGGTTATGCAAGTAAGGAAGACGAAGGCTTCCTCTATTCTCTATGTCGCCAACTAATTGCCCAAGGCCATCTTAAGATGATTATGGATGGAAGCTCAGAGATTAAACTTACTCAATCGGCCATTGATGTTATTGAAGATCGAAAAGAAGTCATGATTCGCGCAGACTTTAAAAAAGGTGCACCTGCTTCGAAGTCGACTGCGACAAAAACAAAAGCTACAAAGAAGAAAGCAGTTCGCAAAAAGGCCACCACAAGAAAGAAAGCTGTTGCCACATATAGGCCAAATGATGGAACTAATAAAACAATGTATGAGAATTTAAAAGTACTACGCTCTAAACTTGCCAAACAGAAACGCACACAGGCCTTTAAGATTTTTCCAGACAAGACTCTTATGGAGATGGCCGCCCAACGCCCACAAACTCTCGATGATCTCGAAAGCATCTATGGGGTTGGACCTAAGAAGCTTCAGCGCTTTGGGAAGATTTTCCTTGAGGCGTTAAATGGGGATGCTTAAACTTAACTGAGATTTATTTGCCTATTTTCACTTCGTGAAAATGTCGCTTTTTTGTTACGAATTACTGGCTAATTTTCACTCCGTGAAAATGTCGCATTTATATTGCGGAAATTTTGCGGGTGGCCCTGAGACGAACCGCTCGGGCTTGAACCCTCGCTCTCGACACTAATCTCTAGCTAA
>NZ_JBEBMT010000002.1:669091-811448 GCF_043196705.1 Halobacteriovorax sp. HFRX-2_2 | reverse complement strand
CTTGAGACGAACCGCTCGGGCTTGAACCCTCGCTCTCGACACTAATCTCTAGCTGAAGAGTTGGGGGCCTAGCACCGCAAACAATAGCCCGCCTTAGGGCGGCCAATTTTGCGGGTGCTTAATAGCGATCTTTAAAACGTATAATCAAAGATTGATTGATATGAAGGTTTCCGCGACGGTAATCGATGAATTTTGCACGCATTAAGTTTTTTAATGAGTGAGAGAAGTCCACATCGGCCATGGCAAATTCTTTGTAAGGATAACCGGCCCAAAGGTTTTTAAGTTCTGAGTGAAGGTCTTTTTCTCTTTTTCTGAATTTACCTTGGTCTTTTAGATGGTAAATGATGAAAAGCTCTTCGTCTTCAAGCTCAATTCCTAGGCCATAGCAGATGGCACTAAG
Organism: Halobacteriovorax sp. HFRX-2_2; assembly: GCF_043196705.1. Lineage (NCBI taxonomy): Bacteria > Pseudomonadati > Bdellovibrionota > Bacteriovoracia > Bacteriovoracales > Halobacteriovoraceae > Halobacteriovorax > Halobacteriovorax sp. HFRX-2_2. The sequence goes on along the minus strand of NZ_JBEBMT010000002.1, from coordinate 811,048 downwards.
GGCATGAACTGCTGCGATATACTTCTTATCTTTACCGAATTCATTTTGAAAATTAACGAAGCCTTTAAAGAATGCATCGAGTTTGAATACCATATTTTCATATACGGCATATGTACTTTTCGATGAGTCATTAGAGACGTGGATACACTTATGAAGAAGCTCTTCAAATTGATCCATTTTCTTAAATTCTACTTTTTCTAATATTTCTTCAAATGTTTCTTGTAATTGGTCCATAGTCGTCTTTCTATCACATAATTCCTAAGCTGCCTATTATTGAGTAATACCGCGAATCTGATACTCTCGTGACGGCTTACGACGGCGATCGTATTCCTTTTGTCCAGGAGAGCGAGAGTCATTATAAATATCCTCTGCTCCATAATAATTACTGATCATACATACATTCAAAGCTGCAACACGATCACATTTTGATTTTACAATTCTCTTATAATTGGCCACGGCCTTTTGATTGCGGGCCTGTCTTTCTGGTGTTAAACGGTAGTATTCTACAAAGAGATTTCTATCCGCTGGATTAATTTCATCCTTGTACACATTGTAAACGAGCTTCTCGCAAGAAACGTCCTTAAGCTCACCTTCAATAGCTGGAAAGTGATTCTTTAATGTTGTTGCAGACTCAGAGCGGAAGCCACCCTGGTCGTTGTCCCCTGCAAAGAAAGAAAGGTTTGAATAAATATCTTCAATCTTGGCGGTTTCATTTTCACATGAGTTAAGCATTTGATCGACTCTTGTTAGAAGCTTCTCAAGATTCTTCTTTGTCACCTCGGCATTTTCATCATCACAAGAAATACACCACTCTCTTTCAGCGAAGTCCGAGTTCACATAGAGCATGGTTGCCAGAAGTGTATTTTCAAGTCCACTCATGGCATCCGCATGGGCAGTTGGAATGATAAGATCAAGGACTGTAAATCTTCGAGTGGCCTTAACTTTTTCAACAAGTTCATCAAAGGCCTTATTAAAATCAAGCTTCTTGAAGTCAACAGGACGCTCATTCAATAGAAATTGATTCTTAACCAGAGTTTCAATGGAATATTGTAATTTGTAGTTACCAACTCTAATGGTGGCCACACCGTTTTTAATCGTTGCAGGAGGGAGCTCACCGATGCCAGTCTTCTTTAGCCAGCGAAAGTACTTATGCTGCTCTTTAATATTTTTAAAGGATTGGGCATAGACCTCAGGGTCTTTGCGTCTTTGATTATAGCTATCCGTAATATCCACAAACCTGCGGTAAAAATTCTTTAGAGCAAAGTCTTCAACGATCGCCTCGCCAGAGTACTCCTCTTTCTCCACAATCATTTTTGCATGAGTCTGGGTAGCTGTCGCCAAGAGGCCAATAAGCGCTAAGATCTTAATAATCGAGTTCCTCATAATTATCTCCCATACGCTTAACGGAGTAATTATATCAATTATTAAATATTTATGTCAGAGATCTAAAGATATCAGTAAGATAGCAAGGCCATCGACATGGCCTCGCTCTAGTTATGCCAATTAAAATTGTGCTGATAATTGAAAGATAAAAGATGAGCCACATTCGAACTCATCGAGCTGATTGACTCCACAATCCATTGCTGAAACCGAATAGTCCATTGTGAATGAGCCTTTTTCGGTATTCAAATTGAAGCCATCTGCTAAATCAAGGCCTTGGGCCGTAAGAGCTGGAGCGATTGCTCTTTCTAAGTTCTCTGCACTAATTGAGATTTGTTTGAGCTTACCAAATAAAGTCTTCTTAACCACTGCTGGTACCACAATATCAATTTCATGCTCTTCAAAGATAATTTGAACTGCTTTTTTAGAGACAACGTTTAATTTCATTTTATTAAGTATTTGTTTAGTAGGAACTCCTTGCGAGATTTCATTACGTGAGCCTTCAACACTAATAACCATGTCGAAGTCACCTTCAATTGTCGACTTTGTTCCAGTAAGGGCATCTCCCTTAACCTCATAGAAATCCTTACCACGAAGCTCGATCGTAATTTCCATACCATTTTCAAGGTGATTAAAGCTTGTGTTAACAGTCTTAGCTAATTCATTATAGCTTACACCCTTGGCAAGAGCTTCAGTCATTGCCGTTGAACAAGATTCAAGCTGCGCAAGATCTCCTCTTTTAAGTAAGGCAGCGGCCTTAGTGGAACCCTCAAGAGCACGAGCATAATTTACTGCAGCTTCACTATTTGAAAAGCGGCAACTTGACAGGCCATCATTAACTGATAATGATGCAAATGCTTGAGTGCTTAATAAAGTGATTGCTGTAGCAATAATAAATTTATTCAATTCAGGCTCCCTTGTACCTTCTTAAAAGTCTGGCAGTAAATTATCATATCTAGGAAATCTATCGAGTTATTTGAAAATTTGCCAATGGATGTCTTAGATTTAGACGCCTATTTTAAACAGGGAGAAATGGTCTTAAAACTTAAGATTTCTCTTAAGTTTCAAGACCTTAGAGCTTATTCAGTCTTCATTTGCTCAATAAATAATCGATACAATGAAGGAAGAACAACAAGTGTTAGAAGTGTTGCAGATATAATTCCTCCAACGACAACTGTAGCAAGAGGTCTTTGAACCTCTGCCCCTAGCCCTGTTGAAAAAATCATCGGCAGGAAGCCGAAAATATCCGTTAAGGCCGTCATAAGAACTGGACGAAGTCTAACCATTGTCCCTTCCCTCACAACGTCATCAGGTGATTTTCCATCAGCTAAGAGTCGATTAAAGTAAGTCACAAGAACAACACCGTTTAGAATACTAATCCCACAAAGAGCAATAAAGCCAACCCCAGCAGAAATACTAAATGGTAGACCTAAAATCTTTAATGAAAGGACACCACCAATAAGGGCCATTGGTGCACAAAGAAAAATGAGTAAGACTTGTGCATAATTCTTAAAGGCCGCATAGAGCATAACTAAAATGAGAAGCAGGGCCAAAGGAACCAGAACGCTTAGTCTTTCTTTAGCAGAAATAAGATTCTTAAAACTTCCACCCCATTCGATATAGTAACCTTCTGGAAGACTAACTTCTTTTTCAACAATCTCTTTTGCAACTTTAACAAAGTTTTCGATATCTCGAGTTTGTGGATTAATAAGAATAGCAAGTCTTCGAACAGAGTTTTCACGACTAACTGATGCGTATGTTTCAGAAAGCTCAATATCGGCCACATCACTAATCTTAACAGTGTAGCCTTCAGAGATTCCAACAGGAAGATTTGAAATTGTCTCCACATCCTTCCTCTCGTTTGCAGACAAACGAGTCATGATCGGATACTTCTTCACTCCATCATAGATATCCCCAACTTGGGCACCACCGATAGCAGTTGAAATAACATCAAGTACAGGTTTACTACTTACGCCTAGTTTAGCTAGTTCATCAAGCTTTGGCGTGTATTGAATCATTGGAGCGAGCCCTTTTGATTCAACTTCAACCTCTCCTGCACCAGGTGTTTTTGCAATGGCCGCAGAAACCTTAGTGGCGATCTCTTCAATGACTTTTAAGTCTTCACCGTAAACCTTAGCAGAAACAGACGCCCTTGTTCCTTCAAGTAACTCGTTAAAACGAAGCTCTACAGGTTGAGAGAACATGGCCACTTGAGCTGGTATATTTAAGGCGAGGGCCTTTCTTACTTCCTCCATAAGCTCGGCCTTGTTTTTGATATGTTCATTCTTAGGCCACTCATCTCTAGACTTAAGCATGACATATGAGTCCGAAATATTGACACCCATCGGGTCCGTACTAATCTCGGCGGCTCCTGTTCTTGCAAAGACCGTCTTTACTTGAGGAAACTCTTTAATAACATCTTCACTTAAGCGTTGAAGGTGAATTGAGTTTTCAATACTAACATTAGCAGGACGGATAAACTGAACAGCAAAGTCCCCTTCATCTAATTGAGGAATAAACTCGGAGCCCATGCCCATAAAAAGAATTCCACCGAGAGCAATAGCAGATACGCCAAAACCGAGGACAGTCTTTTTAAATTTTAAGGCCAATTCTAAAATTGGAGCAAACGCCTTTTTTGCAAGAAGCATGATTCTTGGTTCACGATCTTGTGTATTAGAGCTTAAGAAAGTTGCAGCTAGAGCAGGTACTAAGGTGAATGAAAGTACAAGTGCTGAGGCAAGGGCCATAATAAAAGTTGTGGCCATTGGACCAAACATCTTTCCTTCAACCCCAGTCAGTGCAAAGAGTGGAATGAAAACAGTAATAACAATGATCTCTCCAAATCCAGCTGCTGAGCGGATTTCAATAGCACTTTCCACAACAAGGTCTTTAATTTCAGCACGTGTTAAGGCACGTCCAATTTCCTTTGTTCTCTTTTGCAAGCGGTGGACACAATTTTCAATAACAATAACAGCACCGTCAACAATGATTCCAAAGTCCAAAGCACCAAGGCTCATTAAGTTTCCTGAAACATTTTGCCAGCGCATTAGGATGAAAGTAATTAAAAGTGAAATTGGAATGGTTGCAGCAACAATAATTGCGGCCCTAATATTTCCCACAAGAAGCATGAGAAAGGCCATTACAAGTCCGGCACCTACAATTAGGTTATGCTCAACTGTACTTAGAGTAGCATTAACCATATTCGAACGATTATAAACGATTTCGAGATTTACCCATGAAGGAAGATCCTTTTTAATCTCGTTGATACGCTCTTCAAGTCTAATTGATACAGCACGAGAGTTTTCCCCAAGAAGCATGAAGGCCGTGCCGATGACAACTTCTTTTCCATTATGAGTTGCTGCTCCTGTGCGAATCTCTTTATCAAACTTAACAACGGCCACATCTTTTACACGGATGATATCAAGAGAACCAAGGCGTTTGATAACAATATTTTCGATATCAGAGATATTCTTTAAAAGACCAACACCGCGAACAAGAAGTTGCTCACCAGTTTGAGGAATATATCCTCCCCCAACATTTTGGTTCGTACTCTCAATGGCATTTTCAATATCATCAAAGTGAATTCCAAAGCGGGCCATTTTATCAATATCTGGCTGGATGAAATATTGCTTCTCATAACCACCAATTGTATTAACTTCTGTTACACCTTTAACAGTTAGAAGTCTTGGCTTGATCAACCAATCTTGGATAGAGCGAAGCTCCATAAGCTTCAGCATCTCCTCTTCTTCAGTTTTTACTTCTCCCTTAAAACTTAAGGAGTAGTGAAAGATCTCTCCAAGGCCTGTACTGATTGGCCCCATCTCTGGTTTCATTCCTATAGGAAGTTCAATATTAACAAGCTTCTCTGAAGTAAGTTGTCTGGCACGGAAAATATCCACATCATCATTAAAGATGACAGTAACCTGTGAGATACCGTACTTCGATACAGATCGCGTTTGTTCAACTCCTGGCATTCCCGTTAAAGCCGACTCAATTGGAAACGTTACCATTCTTTCAATTTCTTCAGGAGTTAACCCTTCAACAGGAGTATTAACCTGCACCTGGGTATTTGTGATATCCGGAACGGCATCGATTGATAATTTATCAAATGAGTAGATACCTCCAATGATTAGAATGGCCGTCGCAATAAAAACAAAGAGACGATTATGAACACTAAATTCAATTATTTTATTCATCATGATACTTGCCCTCCTTCCTAGTGTGCGTGACCATATTCAGATTCATCTGTAGAGAAGATATCTGAAACGCGAAGAAGACCGATGCCGCTAATAACGATTTCATCACCTTTAGTAAATGATCCCGTTAACTCATGCTCGTCTATTAACTTAAAGAAGCCTTCCCTCTTGCGATAAAGAGCGCGCTCCTTTCCAACAACCACGTAGGCGCTATCAGGAATATTATAAAAACCCTTTTCAAAAGATGTCGTCTTTATAGCAAGTCTCTTCTGAGCTTCATGAGACAGTTGAAAACCGTGTTTTTCATCAACCTTTGTGATGGCCTTGCCTTCACCAGTTTTTTCGTCACCATGCCCGTGTCCATGGCCATGATCGTCGTGGTCGTCATGGTCGTCATGTCCTTCGTGATCTTCATGTTCCTCATGTTCGTCATGGTCAGAATGTTCCTCATGCTTATGTTCATCGTGTTTGTGTTCGTCATGATGAGATTCACAACCAACTAAACCTATCAGTAATATTAGTAAGAATATTCTTTTCATATTTGTTCCTCTAGAATTGTTCCTCTTAGTAAATAGATATTCCATAAAGCTTCGACTGCTCCCATTTCGTAGTCGTTTCGCCTAATGGAAAAGTCCACCATTTGTCTGTGGGCCTCAATAATCAGCGATGTTGAAATCACACCGCGATCAAAGAGCTTTTCTATTCTCTTATGTTTTTTTTCTAAGACGGCCTGAGAAACCATTTTCTTGTAAACTGATTGATAACGTTGATATTTTTGAATCCAATTCCTAAGATCAATTTGAAGATCAAGTTCATCATAACGAATTTGATACTCACCTTTTTTAACTGCGGCCATCCCCTTGGCCTTTGCTCCATCATTTGTATTAAAAACTGGTAAGTCAAAAGTAAGGCTTAGACCAAAGGCATGCTCTTTCTCATCATCAACTTTGGAGTATTCATACATAGGCCCAATAGAAAGATCACTATAAGCATTGGACTTGGCGACATCATACTCTGCCTTAGCAACGGCTAGTTGTGCGAGTCCTTTCTTATAGTCAGTGCTATCTTTTAACTCTAGTGATTTTAAGTTGATCTTTTTAAACTTAAATAATTTTGGCAGAGCACTTTTTGTGACAACACAATTCTTTCCTGCATTTAATTTTAAATGGACTTGTAGGTTTGCTTTTTCAGCAATTAGTTCTGATAGCCTGATGTAGTAATCATCCATCGCAAACGAAAGAGTCTCATACTCGACTTCTTGGCTTGGTGATAATGATTTTCTAATCTTGCTCTTCTTATCTAGCACTTTCTTTAGAGAATCGTAAGATTCTTGATAGACAGGAATGAGTTCTTGAATTTGTCTAAGGCGATACATATTTAGAATATTTTCTAAAACAACCTTTTCCTTTTCACCTTTCGACTCAAGACTTCCAAGCTCTTTTAATCTCTGTGCCCATGCTTTACGTGAACCTCTCTTTCCCCCTAGCTCAAAAGTTTGAGTTAGCTTAATCATGGAAGAGATTTCATTACTCCCTGCAGAGACGACTTCTGTTTCAACCTCAGGGTTATAAACCTGATTGGCCGAATTAATTTCACCATCAAGTATTTCTTCATTGGCCTTTGCCAAGTGATTGACTTGATGATTTGACTTAATTTTCTTCAAAAATTCATTAGCATCTGTGATACGACAACTCTGTCCATAGGTGTTTAAGCCTATGCACATTGCAAGAATCACGACGCTACTTCGACTAGTATTCATCGCATTAATCCTTTTTAAATAAGAATGTTAAAACTTTAAATTTGAAAATTTACGATAAAGAAGGTGGCTTCTTTGCCGGGTCGAGGTATGGGGATTTGAAGAAATCCAATCTTGGTGTTTGTGTCTTATGTATTTCAAGAAGTGGTAATTTTAATTGAACAGTATGTTCGAGATTGGCCAGGAAGTGCAGACCTGTGCAATGAATATGGCAATGATCAGAACCACTGTCGTGATCATCACAATGTTCTGGATGATCGAGTTTAGACTTCTCGACTTTAGTACTTTCTATATTATCCACAGAGACTTTAATTTCATGGGCCTCATGAGTGAAGCTCACAAAAATCATAAAGACAGTGAATAGAGAAAGTAGAATTCGCATCATGAGTAAAATACTAACATGCTCAGATATTGGAGTCTAGCCTCCAGTCTGTTTCCACTTTAAATTTTTTTTATCGAAGTGAGCCTTAACCTGATCAAGCTTTTCACCGTGAACTTCGATATAGTCGTTTTTAAAGGCACCTCCAACACCAAGAGATTTTTTTAAATCCTTAGCAAGTTTCTGACACCATTTTTTATTTGCAGGAAGATCGCTAATTTCAACAATCGCTCTTCCCTTTCCTGAAGTTAGTCTTCTAATTTTTAAAACAAGTTCAGATTCATTAACTTCTTCATTAGAATTATTTTTACTATTTTTTTTTCTTAAATCACCGGCCTCATCAGACCACACTAGTTTTGCATCTTTCATTCTTAGATCATAACTCAGAAACTAGAATTTGGCATTTTCAAAAAATCAATCTCTTCAGGAGTGGATTCTCGGCCGAGTACTTCATTGCGATGTGGATAACGTCCAAAACGTTCGATAATTCCCATATGCTGATGCATATACTGAAGGGCCATATCATTATCCAATTTTTCAAACAGCCTTAGCCCTTCTTTTTGAATTGTAAGAGATTCACTGTGCATATAGGGCATATAGAGAAAGTGTTTTTTTCTTGTCGTAAAACCTTCATCGGCTTTTTGGAGAATTGCCTCTTGGGCCAAGACCAAGGCCATATCATCACTGGCAAAAGAGCGTGCATCACCACGATAAATATTGCGAGAGAATTGATCGAGAATGATGATTTCGGCCAAACGTCCAAGATGCTCTTCCCTCCACTCAAATAACTCTCCCTTGGCGGCCTTAGTATGAAGCCTACCAAAGCGTTTCTCAATCTCGCGATCAATGCGGGTATCCTTCATCCACTTTTGTTCGTCGGTAAGCTCATCAAACCAAAAATCAAGTACTTCGTGGTACATAAACTCTCCTATTTAATGAAATTTTACCCGATATCTTGTTCAAAATTCGAAATCTGGGTAGAACCTTTTCATGAAAAAATTAATCCTTCTCGTTTGTTTATTTACACTAACAAAATCAGTCTTTGCGGCCGTTAGCAAGGACGAGTACGAGCAAGTCAAAGATGCTCTCTATCAAGCTTATAGTGAACTTGCCCCATCACAAAATGAAGTTTTACAAATTAACTTACCAATTGCAGGTTTACCTGATTCGTATTGGTGGGATATTGATATGATCCATGCCTCATATGTCCAGGCAACAAATCAAGAAGATCAAATTGAACACCGTATTTACTTAATGGGTGGATTTGGTCGACTTGCGGGAATGACTCCTGATGGACTCGCCCTAACTGCATGTCACGAGATCGGCCACGGTATTGGTGGTGATCCTAAGAAGGATGATCCAATGAATATGGGCTATCACTCTTCAATGGAAGGACAATCTGATTTCTTTGCCACGAAAGACTGTCTAGCTGTTGTCTTTAAATATCTTCCAGAATTACGTGAAGTAAAAGAGAAGCCTATCTATAAAGATCTTTGTTCAAAACAAGATAAGCATGAGTACTTTACATGTCTTAGACTTCTTACTGCCATGGAAGCTGATCAGGCCTTCTTTAAAAGCAATGGTGACGAGGTAAGTTTTGAGACCTATTCATCAAATGTGGCCACAGAGCTTAACACTGATCCGTCTTACTACCCTGCGGCCCAATGTCGCTTTGACACGATGATTAACGGGATTTTAGACCTAGAGCGTCCAGAATGTTGGTATCCAGGTGGTGAGAAAAACGGAACATTGCGCTAAATACATGCAAATTTTCGACATGTTCTCCATTAAATGCTAAGGTTCACACTATTATTAGTAGTATTTAACCAAACAAAGGGTATTTAATGGAAACTCATATGGAAAAAGTAAGCTACATTATCGGTCGCCAAATTGGTTCTGATTTTGTTGCACAAGGAATGGAAATCAACGCTGAAATTTTCGCAAACGCAGTATCATCTGCAATGAAAGGTGAAGCAAGCCAACTATCACCAGAAGAAACTCAAAAAACAATGACTGAGTTCCAAGAGCACATGGCAAGACAACTTGCTGAAGCAGCAAATAAGCTAGCTGAAGAAGGTCGTGCATACCTTGAAACAAACAAAGCAGCTGAAGGTGTATCAACAACTGCTTCAGGTCTACAATATAAAGTTCTAGAAGCAGGTTCAGGTGCAACTCCAACTGCTGAGTCAACAGTAGAAGTTCACTATGAAGGAAAACTAATTGATGGAACTGTATTTGATTCTTCATTCCAAAGAGGACAAACAATCCAATTCCCAGTTGGTGGTGTAATCAAAGGTTGGACAGAAGCGCTTCAACTAATGAAAGAGGGAGACTCTTGGGAACTAACAATCCCATCTGAGCTTGCTTACGGTGAGCACGGTGCAGGAGCTAAGATTCCTCCACACGCGACTCTTATCTTCAAAGTACAACTTATCAAAGCAAACGCATAAGTTTATAGAAGGGCCAAGTCATTGGCCCTTTTTCTTAACTTCCTTATAACCTTTCTTAACCAAACTTAAACTTCTAAATTGTTAATAAAAAGCTACATTTCCATCCATAACTTATGGGAGGATTCATGAAAAAAGTATTAATCTTTTTGGCAGCACTACCATTTTTCTTTAATACTGCTCTAGCAGAAAGAAAAAGCGGAGATGAAACAAAATTATCAACAACTGAAACAGTCGGTGCGATGAAGCACACGAGACGATTTAGAAATTTCTTAAGCGCGGCCCGCATTGCAGGCCTTGATGATATCGTAACGATTGATCATCCAATCACAATCTTTGCACCGAATGATGCAGCATTTGCGAAGCTACCTCCTGAAACAGTTGAGTATCTTCTAGCAAACCCTCTAGAGCTTAGAAAACTTCTTCTTTATCATATTGGTTACGGACGCCACGACAAGAGTGATCTTAGACAGAAGAAAGAAGTTAAGACATTCCATGGAAGAGTTATCCTTGTGGATCAAGATAGTGAGGAATTTATTCTAAACTCAAGTACTCTACGCCTTGGAACTCTTAAGAAGCACGATAGAAATATCATTGTTCACGAAATCAATGAAGTTCTTATGCCTTCAGAAGAGCTTCCTGCTAATAACTTTCAAACTGTTGAGTATGTTGATCTTTCTCGCTACCTGGGAACTTGGTACCAACAGGGTGCATACGATGCTTTCTTTAACCTAAGATGTCAGGGAACAAAGGCAGAGTACACACTTAAGCACCACAGAATTAGAGTTAAGAATTCTTGCCAGCTAGTTAACGGAAAAGAAAAAGTTGATAAGGCCTATGCAAAAGTTGTTGATGAAATTTCGAATGCAAAACTTAAGGTTAGCTTTGTACCACTACTTGGATACTTTGGAGTTGGTGGCGGAGATTACCAGATCATCCACCTCGATGAAGACTATACTGAGGCAATCGTAGCGGATAGAAATAGAAATACCCTCTTCATCCTGACTCGTGAAAGAGAGATTGAAGAATCAAAATATGAAGAGCTAGTACAAATTGCAGTTGATCAGGGCTTTAGACCAGAGTACATCAAAAGAACTCCTGTGTATGAAGTAGTTGAGCCAACAGTAGAACCAACTGAGCCAAATGGCCATACAGATGGTGATAGTCATAGCGATAATCATGATGGTGATGATCATCACAATGATCACAACGGTGATAATCATCACGATGATCACGATGGTGATCTTGTCATTAAAGACCCAGTTGAAACTGACGTGATATTTTAAAAAAGAAAAGGGCCAGATTCTGGCCCTTTTTTTATTCGACTCTTACTAGATTTTTACAAACGATGATATTTCTCTCTTTCTTTGGAAAGTGTGGAAAGAGATTGTATTTTGAGGAAAGTGAATCAACCATAAACTTTCCATTTCTCTGCTTCTCTAAAACAAGGTCATTAAAGCCAGTATACTCATCATCATGAAACCAGCGTTTTTCAACACCTGTGTACTGACGATACAATCTAAATTCATCTGACTTATCTGTGTCTAACTCTCCTTCAAGAGTAAGAGACTTGTCACCTTTTTCAACAGTTGCATGGCAATATCCCTCCTCACACTCAATGCTAACAGAGCATCCGCTAGAGCTTTCATAATTACCCGCTAATTTGGCGGCAGATGAATTAAAAGAAATAAGAGCAAGTAATGCGACTAGTGTAATTTTCATAGTGAACCTCATCAGATTTTTTTTTGAATCTATCAGAAATCGACATGAGATTATATAAGGGTGGTAAGAAATATTATGGTGATTAGATTTTAAACAAGGGGGCATTGCCCCCCTTAAGCATATGAAATTATAGAGAATACATCTGAACGATGATAACAGCAAAAAAGATTGCTAGAAAAAGGGCCACACATAAATAGAAGCCCCAAACACTTCCCTGCTCTTGCTCATTATTATCATGTTGTCTAACTTTACCTTCATAATCAAATTTCTTTACTTCTACAGAAGTATCTACTGATGCGTTTTCCATACATCCTCCATTGTTTTTAAATCAAATAATTTTTAAATTGTGATAATTGATCTAAGACAATGGTGGGCTGAGCCCAGAGTGAATGCCAAAAAATAGACTTGTGGCAAGTATTGGTTCTGTGTTTGAAAGGCGACCATAAGAAGGTGCTCTTAGGTCATTATCGAGATGAATTAGATGTAAGTACTCATCAGGTAAGTCTTCTAAAGACTTAAGCTCAGGTGTTCTGGTGTGATTTTCAATTGAGGAGCTGGCCTCTTGATTAAAGTCCAAAAAGATCTTGGCACTATCCTCAAAATCAATCTGTGTTGAAGCAGCACTTGCGATACTTCCTAATAGGAAGAACCAGATGAATAGGATTATTTGCTTAATTTTCAAAGCGCCATAGTCCTCTTATATTTGTGACACCTGTTACGCGCCACTTATCTTTTTTCATTAAACTAAATACGACTTCAACTGGCTTAAGTGTATATTGGCCATCGTTGATATTCTTCATAATCGTCGCATTTGTTTGGGGACGATTTGAGACAAGTGGAGGTCTTGTTAACTTTAACAAGGCAATCTGCATATCGAATTTATTATCAAACTCTGGCACGATAATAATCGTTCTAACAGTTGCGCGACTTCCCTCTTTTTTCACGTCTACGATCTTAAATGAAAGTAGGCCCTGAATGGCCGAGAGAACTTCCTTCTTAGTCTTTTTGATATTCTTTTCCCATGTCACAACATCTTTTACGAAGCCACGATAGTCAGCAATTTGCTGCTGATTTCCAAAGCCTGGGTCATAGTAATTGAATGTTTCTTCAAAATTGGCCGAGAAAGTTTCACGAATCACACTCTCAACCGTTTCTTCTGGAGTTGGTTTAGAACAACTAATAAATGAAGAAATTAAAATTAATAAGACAAGAAATCGTTTCATCCACACATTATACACTTAGCTTGAGCTATGGCCTAATCATTTCTTTGTTAAATCTCTGTATGGAAATTGACGTCACTAAAACATGGAAAATACTAGAGTACGTATTGCATTTATAAATATGATCTGGTGGAAGCTTCTCCATCAATTCTCTGTGAGCGGCGGCCAAATTTGTATATGGAAGCTCAGGAAAGAGATGGTGGATGGCATGGTAATTTAGTCCATTAACAAAAATTAAAAATGAACTGAGTCCCGACTCTATTGTCACAGTGTCTAAGAGATGTTCTTCCCAACTCATAGGCTCTAGCTTCTCATTAGTATAGAGATGATTAAAGAGTGCGCGGTACATATTTAGCGTTGAAGAGATCACCACAATTGCAAACCAAATCCATATCGTACGCATGGGAAGGATTTCAGAAAAAATAAGGGCCCCAATAATGGCCTTATAGAGCACACACATAAGGTCATTTCTAACCATACGGGCAACCTCTTTTTCTTCGTTACGAATTGGTCTCTTATAATCCATAGAAAAAGCGAGGGTGGACATATTTTGATAAACCCAGACCTTCTGTTCCCTAGTTAAGAATGGATAAACAAGTGGAAACACCCCAAAACGAATGACCTGCACGATAGGCAGTGCAACTGATGCCATAAGAGGTCTTGATAAAGTAAGAAAGCTAAACTCTGAAATATACTTATATTCTGGATCTCTCTTGGTACCATAAGTCTTCTTACCGTGGTGAAAGAGGTGGGCATCTCCTAGATAGACTGGATAAGCGTTAGGCCAACCAAAGAGAATATTAAAGGCCGTACGATACCCTTTAATCTTCTTTGCGATATGACTCACCTCATGAACTAAGATTGTTCCACGATAGATAAAGAAAATCGCAACAATTAAAGTGAAGATATTAAAATGGAAACATGTGTAGAAGAAAGCACTCCATCCAATAAGAGCGTTAATAAGTAGATCAAACCAAACCCTAACCTTGTTTAGGGTGTGGTGATTCTTTAAGATCTCCTTCATTAGCTGAATGTCATCTCTTTTAGATATTACCTCTCTCATTATACTTTTCTAGCATATGAGAAAAGTATCGATAAGATAGGTAGTGAAAACTTAACCTAATTTAACAATATTGCTCTTTCAAAAACTCAGCATAGCGACCTAGGGTTTCAAACCATTTCTGCAATGAGTCTTCATCCCCATCTTTTAGAGCTTTTTGTAAATTAAATATGATTTGATCCAGTTGAAAAAAGCCATAGGACTTTGCCGAGCCCAAGATCGTATGACAAACGCTACTCATTCCCCCGATATCATTAAGTTTATAGAAAGAGGATAGCTTCTCATAGTCTAGTAAGGTGTACTTGATAAAATCAGGAATTAAGCTTACTAACTCAGGGTCAATATCTGCTTTTACAAAAATCATAAAATCCTCCTAGACCAAATTCAAATACGAGTCTTTATACAAGCAGTTATAAACTGTTTTCTTTAATATCGAGCTTGCAATTGGCTTTTGGATGAACATTGGGAAATCAGTGCCAATACCTTCAATTAGGGCACGATAATTCTTGTCTTGAGAAATAAATATGAATTGAATATCTGAGTCATTTAATGACTTTATCACTCTTCTTATACTCATCCCGTTTGACTCCCCTAGATTAATGTCCAAGATCACAAGATCCACCTCATTTTGAGAGATATACTTAACAGCTTCAAACTCATCATTGAATGTTACGACATCAAACTGAAGGTCAGGCTCCAGAATTGGGCGCAAATAATTTGTGATTCTTGGGCAATCATCGAGAATCACAATTCTCTTCTGATGACATCGAATCTTATTCTTATTGTTATTTTGTAGTACTCTTGATCTTTGCTCAAAGCTTAATTCTTTTGCCATTAAAACACTCCATGATTAGGCTTGAGTTAAATACTACATCTAAGCTATGACCCCAATGTGACGAACTTATTAGGCCCCGCTAACAAGTCAATAATATCAACAAGATAAAGCTTGTTTTATGATTCTATTCTTAAAGTTTTTTGGTATAATAGGAAAAGATTGCACCCAAGAAAGAAGGCCTAGTGAAGAATTTTCTATTAATTGATGATGATATTAGAATCTATAATCTCATGAAAGTTTACTTAAATAGTGACGAGAATCTTCATTATCTTGAATCCACAGAAGCAGTACAACAAACTCTTGAAGAGAATAAGATTGATATCGTCATTATCGATATACACTTGGAAGAAAGTGATGGGCTTAACTACTTCGTTGAGCAAAGGGATATCTTTACGAAATACAATATCCCAGTATTTATCATCAGCCAAAACACAGACTTAGTAATGAAACTCAAGGCCTTTCAATTTGGTGTTGATGACTATATTGAAAAACCTTTTGAGCCATTAGAGTTATTTGCAAGAATTAGGGCAAAGGTACAAAAAAATAATAAGTCTTCAGATACTCTCTCTTTAGGAGACTTGGTGTTTAATCTACAAAGTCGTACTTTAGTCATGAAGGGCCAGCAGGGCCATGAAGACATTCTTCTTTCAACGCTTGAGTTTAACCTCTTACTATTCTTTGCTAAATCTCCTGAAGTCATTCATTCAAGAGAGGGATTACTTGATAATGTCTGGGGTAATAAATTAGATGTAACAGATCGAACGATCGATCATCACATTAGTAACTTAAGAAAGAAAGTAAAATCAAACTCTCACTTCATAAGAACGCACTTCAATCTTGGGTACTCATTATCAGAATATAAAAAATAGCGACTAATTAAAATTGGCCAATAAGAAATTCACGTAGCTTTTAAAAACTTCATTTATTTCTACAGTTTTCTCAAAATCACCAGAGTCAACATGCTTCTTTAGCTCCCTGACAATTTCATCTAGCTGATCAAAACCATATGATTTAGCACTACCTAAAATTCGGTGACACACTCTACTCATGCCATTGTAATCTTTGACACGATAACAAGATTGAAACTCTTTAAAATCAACGACTGTATTTGTGATAAAGTCAGGAATAATTTCTATTAAATATTTATCGATAACTGGTCTAGTGAACTTCAAAAGGCACCTAATTATTATTCAAAATGGTTGCAACTTTATTCATTAATAACTCATTATCAAAAGGCTTTACGATATAGTCGTCGACACCCATCTCAATGACAGATTTAGCAATCGAATAATCTGGGTTTGCAGAACAAATACAAACAGGCACTTCTTTTAAGCGCTCATTTCTATTTCGAAGAACTAAAAACTCTCCACCAAACTCTGTAGACATATTTAAATCGAGTAAAATGAGATCCGGTAAATTTTTATCAAGATATTCATATGCTTCTGTTAAGTTATTAGATGAAGGAACCTCAAAGCCAAAGCCTTCTAAGTGTTTCTTTACGATCTTAATGAACCGATTATCGTCATCAACAACAAGTATACTCTTACCTGAAAAATCCACTTACTCTCCTTTGCTTGCAAGCACTTTATTAATCAGCTTTATGACACCATCTTTTTTTACTGGCTTAATTAAATATTCATCACATCCAATTTCAAAACAACGCTCCTTATCTTCTTTTAAGGCATAAGCTGTTAAGGCAATAATAGAAGCTCGACCAATATTCTCGCTTCTTTCCAAGTCTCTAATCTTTTCAATCGCCTCAAAGCCATCCATGATAGGCATTTGTAAATCCATTAAGATTATATCAAAGTTATTCTCTTTCTTATAAAGATCAAATGCTTCTTGACCATTTTCGGCTTCGATAATAGTCGCATTCTCATTTTTTAAATAAACCTTAATCAAATTACGATTATTAATAGCATCATCGACGAGAAGTATCTTAAGTTCACTAGCGTCTAATTTTTCTTCCTTATTAGGGCCTTCATTTTGAACTAAAGGTTCTTGCTGATTTTTTTCAACCTCAAGCGCTAAAGAAATCACAAATTCGCTACCGATGCCTTCCCTACTTCTAACATGGATACTTCCTCCCATTAACTCCACTAACTCTTTAGTAATGGCCAGTCCCAGGCCTGTGCCGCCATGCTCTCGAGTTGTCGACTTCTTCCCTTGGTCAAATGCCTTGAAAATATTATCTTTCACATCTTCCGGGATACCAATACCTGAATCAATGACATTAATAATTAAGTTCCCTGGAAGATCGGCGCTTCTATTTTCTTGGACTTTAACAAGAATACTTCCCTCGTCAGTAAACTTAATAGCATTACTAATTAGGTTGATTAGGATTTGCATGATTCGAGAAGAATCGCCGATGAAAAAGTGAGCTAAGCTCTCTTCGATAGAATAAGAGAGGGAAATATTTTTCTTCTTGGCCGGCCAAGTAAAGATATCCATCACTTCTATTAATAAGTCTTTTAAGTTAAAAGTTCTTTTATCAAGAGAGATGGCCGAGGCTTCAATTTTTGAAATATCTAAAATATCATTTACAAGATTTAATAAAACCTCACTAGAGCTTTTAAGAGAACTAGCATATTCGACGTACTCATTTGAAATATCGGCCTTCGATAGAAGATCTGAAAAGCCAACAATTGAGTTAAGTGGAGTTCTGATTTCATGGCTCATATTGGCCAAGAATAAAGACTTTGCCTTTGAAGCCTCCTGCGCACTCTTTGTTGCATCTCTTAGGCTTTTTTCATACTCTAGTTGTTTAGTCGTATCGAGATTAACACCAATATGGCCATAAACTTGACCATCGTTATTTCTTAAAGGGGTTGCAATTGTTTTTGTGAAAGTTATTTCACCTGTCTTTACATTACAAAATTTAATATCGAGATCAAATTCTTTAGAGTTTGCAGCTGCTTGTGCCCACTTCTTACCAACCTCTTGCCTTTGTTCAGCATAGATTGCCTTAATCCAACCTTCACCAAGGGCCTCTTCTTTTGTCATCCCTGCATATTCGAGCCAACGTCTATTCTGATATCGGGCCAAACCATCTTCTGTTGTTAAGAAGACACCAACAGGTAGTAGTTCAGATAGTGTTTGGAATTCATTCAAGCTTTCTTGTAGCTCAGAAAATGCCTTCTCTCTTTCTTTTAATGCGTTCCAAACTTCAATTTTCTTAGAAATAAGTTGTGATAAAATTTCAACAAACCTTATCTCTTCCTTACTGAAGCCTCTTTTCTTTATAATACGTGATGAATAATTTAACGTTCCATAGATTTCATTATTAACTCGTATTGGTGTCCCAATAAAGGACTCGAGTTTCATATTTACGTAGACAGGGTGAGCACACATTTGCTCATCTTCACCAACATTTTCAAAAACAATTGTCTTGTTCTTTTTTATGACTTGATCACAATACGTATCCGCAATACTTGCTTCAAAACCCTTCTCTATTTGATTATCAGGCCCAACAACTTCCACAACATGATAAATACCATCGTTAATATGACTAATGATACCGTACTCTAAATCAAGAACATCCACTCCCCTTGATAAGAAACTTGGAAAAAAGTCGAATGGATCTCCTGTTGAAGCAAGATTCAAACGTTGAATCTCCTCCATCATAAGAGAGAATTTACTGACATTATTTAAGTCACTTCTAAGTCTTAGGAGTTGGCATATTTGATTGGCCAAAGTCTTTAACATCGAAATCTGAGAATCATCTAAGCTTCGAGGTTTTGTATCGATAATACATAGTGTACCTAAGCGGTGCCCATCTAATATCTCAAGAGGAAAACCAGCGTAGAAGACAATTTTAGGGCCATCGCAAACAAGAGGATTATCTTTAAAGCGATCATCAACTCTAGCGTCTTCCACAATCAAAGGTTCACTTGAGTGAATTGCATGAGCACAAAAAGATAACTTACGTTGCGTTTCACAAATATCGATCCCAACTTTTGATTTAAACCACTGCCTTTCCTTATCGACAAAGGAAAGTAAGGCAGTTGGAGCATTCGTTATTTCAGAAGCTAACTGAGTGATATTATCAAAAACATCTTCATCTTGTGTATCTAGTATTTTCAAAGACTCTAGTAACGATAGTCTTTCTTTCTCATTCTTTGTTTCTTTGGCCGTTATCATTTTTCTACTTTCTTAAAAAATACTACTCTACTTCACACCATTCTTAATTTCTTCAACCACTGATGGGTCAAGAAGTGTTGAAGTATCTCCAAAATTATTAAAGTCATGGGCCGCAATCTTTCTAAGAATTCGACGCATAATTTTTCCCGAACGTGTCTTTGGTAGCCCCGAAACAATTTGAATTTTATCAGGACGAGCAACTGCGCCGATTTCTTTTACGACTGTTGCATTAATAAGCTTCGTTACTTCGGCTTCATCAGTAAGATCAGTCACAACGTAAGCATAGATACCTTCACCTTTAACGTCGTGAGGGTAACCTACAACCGCACTTTCAGCGATGGCATGATTTTTTCCAATAGCGTTTTCAATTTCGGCCGTTCCAAAACGGTGTCCTGAAACATTGATAACATCGTCCACACGTCCAGTGATTCTAAAGTAGCCTTCAACGTCACGTTTTGCGCCATCACCAGAGAAGTAATAACCTTTATATGTTCTTAGATAAGCATTCATAAAACGCTCATGATTCTTATAAACCGTACGTAGCATTCCAGGCCATGGATACTTAATACAAAGCTTTCCTTCGGCCATCGTTTCACCAATTTCATGCCCATTATCATCAACGAGAACAGGAACGATTCCCGGAAGAGGAAGAGTTGCCTTACATGGTTTTGTTTTTGTAAGTCCTGCTAGTGGAGAAATCAAAATCCCACCTGTTTCTGTCTGCCACCAAGTATCAACAATTGGACATTTCTTCTTTCCAATAAATTCATTATACCAGTGCCAAGCTTCTGCATTAATTGGCTCACCTACTGAACCAAGAACCTTCAGGCTTGAAAGATCGTACTTGGCCGGAACATCATCTCCAGCGGCCATAAGGGCACGAACAGCAGTTGGTGCTGTATAGAAATGTGTTACCTTATTTTTTTCTACGATGTCCCAGAAACGTCCCGCATCTGGATATGTAGGAACACCTTCAAACATCATTGTCGTGGCACCATTTAAAAGTGGCCCATAAGTAATATAAGTGTGACCAGTGATCCAACCAATATCGGCGGTACACCAATACATATCCTGTTCATCCACTTGGAAAACATTGGCAAAAGTATATGCTGCCCAAACCATGTAACCAGCTTGTGTATGAAGAACACCCTTAGGTGTTCCAGTTGATCCAGACGTATAAAGAATGAATAATGGATCTTCGGCGTCATGTTGTGGAGCTTCGTGCTTGTCTGATGCTTTATCAAAAAGCTCATGCCACCAAACATCGCGTCCTTCTTTCATCACGACGTCATTTCCTGCACGCTTGTGAACAATGACGTTCTTTACGCTTTTGCAGGCCTTATCTTCTAGTGCTTCATCAACGATTGACTTAAGCTCAGTCACTTTCGTTCCACGAAGTCCACCATCGTTTGTCACAAGAACACTACATTGAGCATCTTCAACTCTTCCCGCTAGAGCTTGGGCAGAAAATCCACCAAAGACGACAGAGTGAATTGCACCAATTCTTGCACAGGCAAGAACTGTAAACATTAGCTCAGGAACCATCGACATATAAATGCAAACGCGGTCACCTTTTTTTACGCCAAGTCCTTCCAACATATTTGCTGTTTTACAAACTTGAGCGTGAAGTTCTTTATATGTAAATTCTTGGTTTGCTTCATTCGGATCGTTGGCAACAAAGACCATCGCCTTCTTATCACCACGAGTCGCAAGATGGCGATCAAGACAATTTTCAGTAATATTTAATTTCGCTCCATGAAACCAGCGGATATCGCCGTCTTTAAAATTACCTAGAGTGACTTCATCCCATTTTTTTGAGAATTGAAAATTTTCTGCAATTGATCCCCAGTATTCTGATGGGTTATTCTTGGCCTGCTCATAGGCAGCTTCATATTCCTCGAAAGTTTTTAAACGAATATCCATATTCATTACCTCGCTAAATTACTTATTAATTTATTATGATAGAGGTAAATTTTCTCGCAACTTTTAAGATACGTCTAGTACTGGTAAGGATTCTTAACTTCTATTATCTTAGATAGTAAGGCCCTTAAATCATTCATTTGCCCATACCAGTAGTTTGGTGATTCAAAATAGCCAAAAGTATACTTGAATGATGGATCATCCCACCTCTTAGCAATCCATGCACTAAAGTGAATTAGTCTTAGAGCTCGTAGTGAAGGAATAAGCTTAAGTTGCTCATAAGGAAATGAGCGAATGCTATCATAGGCTTCTAGAAAGATATTGCGATCAATGACGGATTGTTGATCATCTCCAGGGCAAATAGGCCAAACATCTTGAACCACTGGCCCCATCACCATATCGTCAAAGTCCACAAAGAATGAGTCATCACCTCTTAAGATGATATTTCCTTTATGAAAGTCACCGTGGACTCTTTGATAATTTACATTTTCAAATAGTGGCTTAGACTCACTAATAATTTGCTCACAAATCGTAATGAAGTGCTCGCGAATATCTGTTGGAATATAATTTGTTGAAGCAAGAAATTTTAAATTGGCGACTCCGTATGTTTCAGGAGTGAGCTTAATTCTATGATCAGCGCTCTTTAAGGCACCAACACTATGAATACGGGCCAGAGAACGCCCCATGATTTCAAGCTGCTCGATATTCATCTCTTCTGGGTTTCTGCCCCCTCTCTTTTCATAGAGGCAATAGAAGATCTTGTGATTTGGCATCTCAAATAGAGTTGTGCCATCAATTTCAAGTGGAGCGATTACAGGAATCTCCGCATCATTAAGATCCTTTATGAAATTGTGCTCATCGATGATCTGATCCTTCGTCCAGCGCCCTGGACGATAAAATTTGGCCACAATAAAATGGTCACTTGGGGAGTTAATCTCGGCCTCAGGGCGATCCACCTCGATCTCATAGACACGGTTTTCAATACTATTTAACGGTAAACAGCGCCCCGTCGTCTTGAAACCAACTGCATCAATAGCATCTAAAATTGCCTCTGGATTTAATTGGAAGAAATATTGGGTCTCTTCACTACCCCATACATAATCACTCATGTAAAAAATCATATGCTTGCGCACAGTGCCATGGCAATGAAAACCTAGGGTGTTAGAAAGCGTTATACTTAGGAGAGATTATGTACAAATTTGCACTTTTAGCACTTATTTCAACTTTTAGCTTTGCCGCAACTTTTGAGTTTGTAGGCCCTTGTAAAAGAGGTGCACTCTTTAAAACAGAGATGCAGCTAAAAAATGGTTCAACTGTCGGAAGTGCTACGATTGATCTTCTTAATAATTTTGGTATTGCCTACAAAGGAACTCAAAGGGCGATGAACTCGATCTTTGATACGCCAACGGGACTTGATGCCATGGAAGTTTTAAGTGACACACAAATGAATGCACACGGTTGGTGTTATTCAGTAAATGGCCAAAGCCCAGAAGTATATCCAGATGAAGTACCACTAGGAAACGGAGACCACGTGATGTGGTGGTTTGGCTATGCTCACTACGATAGTGGTGAATGGCTAACTCAATGCGAGCCAACTTGGAAGCGCGCCCCTTCACAATTTTGCCACTAAGCTCGCTGCAATTAGCTCGAACAACTTAGTGTCGAGCAACCTGGCCTTGATGTCGACCAATCAGGGGCCTTAACAAGAAAAGGTCTTGTGAATTCATTTAACTCATATGGATTAGCAATGGCCTTTTCAAGATTTCGAAGAGATGTTTCATCCCCTTTTTCTAAATCATCTAAAACCATCTGCACAATATAATTACGTGGAATAAAGACAGGATTGGCTTCGTTCATAACACCAAAAGCAATCATTGGATCAACTCTTTGAAGCTTCTGCTCTCGTTGCCACTTCGTTACCCAAGTATTAATTCTTGCATTATCGACATCACTTAAGTCCTTATAGAAGGCATCTTGCCAAGAGACTTCCTTACCTTCCATCACACTCATGAGAGTTCGATAAAAGAGAGTCATGTCGGCCTGCAATTCATATTTTAAGTCAAAGAGCTCATCGATAAATTCACGCGTACAAGTTTTAAGCCCCAACTTCTTGGCCACACTCTCCTGATAGAAGCTGTGAAAGTATTCTGGAAATTGATCAAGAACTTCATCTAAGCTTTCAAGACATACTGTCTGCAGGGCCTCTTTAAGTTGCGCAAGATTCCAATAAGCAATACTTACTTGATTAATAAAACGGTAGCGTCTTTCTCTAAAGTCCGTTGTATTTGGTGTCCAATTTGGATCAAAGCGATCAAGCCAACCATATGGCCCATAGTCTATAGTAAGGCCTAGCATCGAAAGGTTATCAGTATTCATCACGCCATGAACAAAGCCCACACGCATCCACTCGCTCATTAAAAAAGCTGTTCGACGAGTGACTTCTTTAAACATCTCCTCGATGCTCATGCCCGGAAAGTAATTATCAATGGTGAAGTTAACAAGCTCTGTTAGCTCCTCCAACTCATGATTGGCCGCATGGATTTGATAGTGGCCAAAGCGCAAAAAGCTTGGAGCAACGCGAGTACAGATAGCACCTTTTTCATAGGCAGCGTTTCCATCATAGAACATATCACGTAAGACTTGCTCACCTGTTTCAACAAGGCATAGTGCTCGAGTTGTTGGAACGCCTAAATTAAACATGGCCTCCGAACAAATATATTCTCTTAAAGATGAGCGAAGAACGGCCTTGCCATCAGCTCCTCTTGAATAAGGAGTAAGTCCGGCACCTTTTAATTGAACCTCAAGACCTTCATAAAGCCCTAGAGTCATGGCGCGGCCATCACCTAGTTGACCGGCCCAGTGACCAAATTGATGTCCTCCGTAGCGAGTTGCCACCGGAGTGGTATGGTACTCTTCTTGGTTACCACTAAGAAGCCTTAACCAACTCTGTTTGTCTGTCTCATTAATTCCCATTGCCTTCGCAAGATCATTTGACCAGCAAAGCTCTTTAGGAGCGGGAGACTTTTCAGGAGTGACACGACTAAAGTGCGCTCCAGGAGTTTGTTGTGGACGACCAGTGAGGTCTTTATACTCACGCAGTCCCTTATATGCAGCTTCTAATTTAATCATAAGTACCTAGTAATGTGGTGGTTTGAAATCTTTAAGATTCTCAAGAGTCATCTGCTCACCCGAACTATCTCCTTGGTGAGCAAGTAGATTTCTAATATGAGTCACAAGTTCATCAATGATAAACTCTTGTTTAGTAACAACCTCGTTTAGTTGGCCAAGTAAATGATCCTGGTGACAAAACTTTTCTTCTAATGCGATTAATTTCTTTTCAAGTTCTTCATTATTCATGTCTATAAACTACTACATTACTCAACTAGCGTCTATTTCTTAGTCGATGAATACTGTAGTTTTGGGCGCTTACAGCTGTCAAAAAAAATAGGATTTTATTAATAACTCCTAATCCGTTACATGGTACAATTACTGCCATGAAAAAGAAGTGGAATACGGCCACAAATTTCATCTCCATCCTTCTTGTTGGGTTTATTATTTACAAGCAGGCCCCTGCTGTACTCAATAACTTTAAAAAAGAAGGAAGTACTCTTACTCCAAAAGAGTATGTAGATCTTCGCACAAATAAAAAACTCGAGTTTCCAAGTAAAGATTTGCAAAACAGAAGCCTTGCCATCTTTTGGGCAACTTGGTGTGGGCCATGTAAGGTTGAAATGAAGCGCCTTCATCAATCAGTACAAGAAGGAAAACTTGCGGCCCATCAGATCTATGCCATTAATTCATTTGAAAATGAATCCACAATCAGACGATTCATTGGGCAATCCCCTTATGAGTTTCGTTTCATCTCTTCACCCTATGCCGTAAAAACCCTTGATGTTAAGTCTACTCCCACAACAATTCTCCTTGAAGGCCCTCATGTCAACTCCATGAGTTCAGGACTGAGCTTCATCGGGATCTGGCGCGCTGAACAATACCTTGCCAAGAAGTAGTTTTCTCGACAAATAGTCACTCTCTAGCTACTATTAACAATACTTTATTTTTAAAACGAGGATTCTATGGGAAGAAAATGGGCCAATATCGTCAAGAAGAAAGGCGCTCTTGATAAGGCAAAAAGTCAGATTTACACAAAGCTATTATTTGAAGTAACAAAAGCAGTAAAATCAGGTGGCGACGACCCAGGCTCAAACTTTATCCTTAAAATTGCTCTTGATAAATGTAAGGCAAATAACGTTCCAAAAGATAATATCGATCGTGCCGTTAAGAAAGGCCTTGGCGGAGAAGACGACGGATACGAAGAAATCAACTATGAAGGCTATGGGCCAAATGGTGTTGCGGTATTCGTTGAGGCCTCAACAAATAATCCAACTCGTACTATTGCTAACGTAAGAGTTCACTTCAAGAAAGCTGGTGGTTCAGTTGGAACAACGGGAACACTTCAGTATGTCTTTTCGAGAAAGGCCCTATTTGAAGTTCCAGTTGCACAACTTGATGAAGACGAGTTCACACTAGAGATGATTGATGCTGGAGCAGAAGATATCGAAGTGGAAGATGGCTACTTTTCAATCACAGGCCCAATGGAAGTCTTTGGTTCAATTTCTAAGAAATTAGAAGAGATGGGGATTACACCAGAAGAGGCAACTCTTGAACAAATTCCACAAACATTCAAAGAAGTTGATGATGAGACGTATTTAACTATAATGAAGATGGTGGATGGACTTGAAAGTGATGAAGACGTTCTAAAGGTTTACCACAATATTCAATTTGATGAGCGTTTCGAAAATTTATAATGGATAAAGCAAAACTAACCTATACAAATGAACAAGGACGAGAGGTGAAAACCTCTCAATTCCTTAAAAACCGTGGCTCTTGTTGTAAGACGGCCTGTCTTCACTGCCCTTACGGTTTTACTTTAAATAAGCACGGCATTCAAAGCCAAGAAGTTACTGTCGACTTAATTGCTAAAGCACAGGCCATCTTAGATGCCAATCAAGAGCAATCACAATCAGTGGCCTCCGCACTTATGGGATCGGCCTTTGGTGGAAGCAAGCCTAAGAAGGTCACGATTTCAGAATCAAATTCAAGTGATTTTGCCTTTGTTGAACTTAAGGGTGAGATCTTTGGCCTGATCGAAAAAGGTAGCGTCCAGGCAAAGAAGCTCTATCTAAAAGAACAATTTAAAGAGCAAGGACTTGACCTCGACACAGTAAATTCAGTTATATAGACACTGTTCACTGTTTTTACACGCTCTTCTTTTTTTCAATTTCTCTGTGAAAGATCTGTAATCAATTTATATTGAAACAGATTAAATGGAGAAAATATGAAGAAGATGACTCTACTTTCAGTAGTGCTTACGGCACTTCTTAGCTCACTGACTGCTCAGGCCAGACATGACGAATCGTACTTTGAGAAAAGACAGCGCGAACGTATGGAAGAGCGTCGTAAGGAAAAGGCACTTGAGAAGAGGGCCAACCAAATCAATTGGGGAGCAAATTACCAAGATCTTCTTAATGAGAACTCTCGTTTTTTCAAAAGACTATTTGAACGTTATGAGAATGGAAATATCATAGGCCTAGAGCTTGTGATTGCTTCTAGTTCTTGGTCAAATATTGAAAGTGGTTTTGGCCACACCATGCTACGTTTTGTGGACAATGTAGGAACAGAAGCTGATGACGTGGTTCTAAGCTTTGTTGCAAATGTCGACACCCTAAAGCTTAACTACTTTAAGGGAATCTTTGGCGGCTACCCTGTTTTTCCTCAAGTAAAAAGTCTACGTATGTTTATGGATGAATACAATAATAAACAAAGACGTGACCTTGATCGCTATATCATTATTTCAAATGAAGAAATTAGAAAGAATATAATTAACCAACTAAGAAATCAGTGGGAACAAGTTACTAACCATCGTGTCGAAACACAGAAGTCTGTTCTACAAGAAACTCTTGAAGAGCTCAACCAGTTTTCAACACAGAAGTATGGAGAAGGCAATTACGGCATCCTTCCTCTGCGCTCTGGTACTGGATCGGTCTTTGCACTTACTCCCGTTCCAAATAACTTAACATCAAATTTTAAGACAACTGTTGAAGAAGTCTTTCCTGTTAAATATGAACTACCTGAAAGTAGCGAATTAGGAGATTACACATTCTTCTCTAATAATTGTGCTGGTGCACTTGTTAACTTCTTAAAACAAGTTGGCTACCCATATCACAAGAAGATGGGTTTTAAAGGACGTATTCCACTTGCTCTTCCAGACTACCTACAAAGAGCACTTATTAACCCATACCCTATTATTAAGATTCACTCGCTAAGAGAACTTAAGGATAAAGCAGCAAGTATTCTCGAATTAAAAGATGAAACTTATCTGCAATACGATATCAACACAGATCAAGTTAAGAAGCTTCAAAAAGCACTTAGCTTAAATGAGTTTAGAAAGCTTAATGAAATTGCAACTCTAGATCTTGATGCTTTTAAATACTATGCATCTCAGATTCAAGAAACAAAGGCCGTCTCCTTTGATGAGCTTCACGGAATTACAAAGGCACCAGATGCTCTTTATGAAATTTGTAATAATTCAAAGTGTGAACAAGATATCATTAAAGGCCTTGAAGAGTTTTACGGAAAAGGTGCCTTTTCTAAAATCAAAGAAATCAACAAGGAAAAGTCACTCAAGGCCATCACGAAGTGGAGACATGACCACAGCACAAAGAGAAGAAAGAAGGTCATCACTCGCCCTTACAGAGGTTTATTAGTTAATAAGAAAATATTAGATCATCAAAAGAGATTCTACCTCCTCGATTCGAGATGGTAAGAAATAGGAGAAATCATGAAAAAGATTATGCTTTTAACATGTCTTATATCAATTCTAATGGGTATTAGTGCTAAAGCATCATGCCTTGAAGTTTATAAAGAAAATCATCGAGCACCAGACTATCAAGATATTGGAGCGATGGCCGGTATTTCTTCAACAATTTCAGGAGTTACTGTAGCAGGAGGAGAATTTGCCCTAGGCCTATCAACAACAAGTGCCGTTGGAATCCTTCATCCAGATAGTGCTCTTAGCGAACTGACGATTTCTAAATCAATTAAAGGTGGTGTCTCATCGACAGTTGACTCTCTTTACTACGGAGCATCTAGTACATCTGCAGCAATGGGAATCATCAAAGATCGTGACTATAGAAAACAACTGAAGCTTATCCAAGCATCTGAGCTAGCACCTAAACTTATCAGTGGTGACATTATCGAGATGACAGGAAAGATCAATGATAATCGTCCAGTGGATAAGAGAGTTTCTGTAAACGAAGTTGCCAGTGAAATTCAATTAGCAAATGAAAGAATGGAATTCTGTCTTGATGGCGAAAATCTTATGACAGTAGATGAAATTCAAAAATATATCGAAGAACAACTATAAAGGAGAGAACAATGAAAAAATCATTAATTGCCCTAGGGCTACTTTGCTCACTAGCAGCTTCAACACAAGCATCATGCCTTGAGCTATACAAAGAAAGAAATAATGCACCTTCAGACAGTGCTCTTGCAACAGGAGCAGCACTTAGTACAACAGGTGTAGCAGTAATTTATGGTGGTGTTGAACTTGCATCAACAACAATTGCTGCCGGTACTGCTCTACTTGAAGACTCTGATAATATCATTATCGACTTAATCGCTCTTGATATCATTGAAGATGGCCTTTCATCATCAACTCACGCTGTCTACCACGGTTCTTCTAGTACACTAGCTGCAACAGGTGTAATTGACGATAGTAAGAGAAACTTCAGAGGACAGATTGAGTTAATTCAAGACGCTCAGCTTTCACCAAAAGTAACAGGATCAACTCTTGCAGAATTTACTGAAGACCTAAACGATAGAAGATCTTCAGGAAACAAGGTTTCTGTTGAGCAAGTTGCAGATGAAATCCGCGTAGCTGATGCACGTGGTGAGTTCTGTATGGATGCGGATGATATGATGTCGATGTCAGAGATCCGTAACTACATCAACAACCAACTTTAATAAGTGTTTAAATAATAGGCCCTATCAAGGGGCCTATTGTTTAATTTCTAGACACTTCCCTCTTCCAAGGCCCTTAAATCACATCACTTAATTGGCACCATCATTGCTCCTTAATATAGGTATCGAAAACTAAATTAGGAGAGAGAAATGAAAAATGTCTACTGCTTGGGACTTCTTGCCACTCTAATTCTAAGCACAAACGTTAAGGCCGAAAGCTTTCGCGGTAAGCTCTATGATAAAGATGGACAAGCAAGAGCTATTGTTAAAGTAGATGGACAAGAGCAAGACCTATCTCTTAAATTTGATAAACGTTATCACAAGTACATGGATAAAGTTCTAAAGAACTCTCCGGCCTACGTCTTTGAATTTGACGGTGAGGTATCAGGAGATAAACTAGCAATCGATAAAATGCCAAGAGTTGTGGCCGACCTTGAGGACCGAATCGGAACACTCGCAAGAGCAAAAGATGGGCGCTATTATATTGATGATCAACTCGTGGAATTTGGCCGTTCGAAAAAAATCTATGGAAGTGAATTCGATTACATTTCTCGCCACTACTTTGAAAATAAGAAAGTTCATACTCAAGGACATATGCAAGATGATACTTTTATCATCAATGCTATCATTCCTGCAGACCTTTTTACGGTGGGAGAAAATCCATATCCAGCAAATGAAAAATTTAATAAGAATCCACTGAAGTATATCTTAAAAGAGATGCCAAAGAATAAGAACTCACAGTCGCTAGAACCATTTCGAGGAACAATTAGACATCGTGATAATTATGAGGCAACTCCAGGAGACCATGTCTTTATCGTAACTTTAAGTGGCCGCCAAGGGGATGAGCCAGGGGCAGCTGCAGGACACTTTGCTATCGGTATGGGAGAAGTTCAAAATGACCTCTCGATAAAGGGTGAAACTTTTAACTTTTATTTTAAAGGTGAAAAAGAAGTTCTAGCTAGTAACACAGACCTTGTGAGCTACTATGGCCACCTCATTCAAGGACAGGTTAACTATAGGCCGACTTATACCCTAATTGGTTATGCACGTTCAAAAGAAGATATGCTTAAAGTAAGAGATATTTTTGAAGATCAACTACACCGTGTACGCACCGAAGCAGGGCTTGAGATTACGCCATTTTATAATTGTACAACGACATCAAATGATACGATGAGAACAATTGGTATAAAAGGGGCCCATGAATTTGCAATTAGCAATATCTTTGATTACCAAACATACTTACCAATGAGTTCCAAAGCTCCAAAAGATGGGACAAATGCTTCAACTCTCTCTCAACTACGTTATATCTTAAAAAGAGATACTGAGCACTACGTTCCACGAAAAGCATTTGAGTCCTTTGCTAAGGCAATGGTTTATCAAAGTAAAAGACTAAAGCTTAAAAGAACAGATTATATTTTCTTACCACAAACCCCTTCTCAAAGACCGACTGGAGGGATCTCTTATGACGAAGTCCTATCTGAAGGAAAGAAGATTATCGACTTCAAGGAAGAGCGTCTGCTAAGACTTGAAAGAGAGGATAATGCTCGTAAAACACTCGAGAACCCTAACGCTTCAGCGGAGCAGCTTGAAGAAGCTAAATCGATTTTAGATAATGCTCCTACGAAAGAAGAAGATCAAAAACAAATTAGCGAAATCCTATACAGAATAGATTAAAATTAACTTTCTCCTAAACTTCTATCTTGAGAAGATAGAGTTTAGGAGTTTTTATGTATAAAACCTTAGTAATCATCCTCTTATTTATCCCTCTATTTTCTTATGGAGAATGGAGTACTCACCGCTTCTCTCTTGGACTTGGTTATACCTATCACGACACAACAATACAGGTTGGAAAGAAATCCTTAGGGGCGTTTATTTTAAGCACCGAAGACACTCTTGGACTTGATGATACACAATCTTCAGTACGTTTAAGTTATGAATGGCGCTTTAGTAAGAACAAGAGGCACGCCTTATCAACAGGTTGGTATAGTCAGCACAGAAGTGCGCGAAGAGTTCTCGATCAAGACATAAAATATGTGGACAAAGATAATAATGAAATCATTATTAATGCTGGGACATCTGTCGATACACTCCTAAACTTTGATATAATCCGACTTGCCTACTCTTATTCCTTCTTTCTAGATGAGAGGGTCAATATCTCAACCGGTATTGGTTTCTATATAATGCCTCTAAAATTTGCAATTGGAGAAACAGGAAAAACCAAAACTCAAAGTGATTTCATTGCACCCCTGCCAACTTTTCAGCTAAAATCAGAAGTTAAGATTACACCAAAGTGGACTCTCTCAAATGAGTTTAATATCTTCTATATTCAAATCGGAGATTATACCGGAAGCATTATCGCAACAAATCTATTTATTGATTATCAATTCTATAAGAGATTTTCAGTTGGCCTTGGCTTTGAAGCCTTTAAGTTAAAAGTTGATATGGAGGAAACATCAGATGTATTTGATGCTGAAGTTGGAGGAGAATTAAATTTTGGAAATAACTCGCTAGTGGCTAGGGTGCGCTACGAATTATAGGTGCTTGATAGATTTTCAAATAAAGATCAATCCAATTTAGCAAGTCCCTTCTCTTTTTATTGAATTGAGTAATTTGCTCCTTACTCAATGTCTTTGAAAATTTATCAAAGAATTTAAAGAATGTCTTATTTTGCTTTAAGACTTCATTTAGAGAAACAATATCTTGGAAATTCTTTTTTAAAAAGTTTTGATAAGCTTTTTGTTCTTTTAGATTCAAGGCCTTAATAAAGTCCTGATGCCAGCTGCTACCTTCCACTCGAGTACTCTTATACTCCTTTGCAAAGTCATTAACTAGCTTAACTTGATTACTAGAGAGCTTCCCAAAGACATTCTCAAGACGCTTGACGCCTCTTTGTTCATAGCTTTCTTCATATTCCTTACGATCATCGATGCGCTTCTTTACAAGCTTCTGCCTTTGTTCAAAGTTAAGGTTTGATAAGACTTCAATCGATATTTTATTAACCTTCTTCATAATTCGGGCATAAGGAGGATATCCCTTAACGATTGCTTCTTTAAGAGAGTCTTTCTCAACCTGATAATTTTCAACGAGGTTCTTTAACTCAAGGACTTCCTTGTGATGCTCAAAGAAAGCATTTGTTACCTTGATACGTAATTCTTTTTCTTGTTCGTCATCAAGGGAAAGGTAATCATCAATCTTTTCACTTAAGAAATCCGGTGCTTTCTTGAGTATAACTTCACGGTAGCTACAACTGGCAAGAAAGAATAATGATAAAAAAAGAGAGATAATAGTTATTCTTTTGGACACTCAACTTCCTTCCACTTAGAATCGTTTGTGTAGCGAAATGTAGGTGCATTTTCAATCCCAGTTTCTTTTAGCCATACATCCCATCCCCATTGTCGCATAACTTGGTAAACTTCGGGATACTTTTTACTCGTCAGACAAGTATTCGGTTTTCTTCGAATCACAAATTCAGAACAACCCAAAAGAAATAGAAAGGAGAATAGAAAACAAAGCAAGAATTTCATTTAAAACCACTTCTCCACTTGAAAAATAAAATCTAAATAAGAATTATCCGCCACATAGAGATCACTATTATCAACTTGTAAGTCGTAGCGATCAATTCTTTGATTAACTTTAAAAGTTAGTATTCCAATTCTATCTTCATATTTCAGATAATCAAACTTAAGAAAAAAGTTTTGTTGAGTTGATTTCTCAACATTAACTCTTTGCGACTGCCCAGTTAGAGTGAAAGTATCCGCAGATAAGAACGACATCCCTAAGCTTGCTTTGAAGTATTGAGAAAGATCAATTTGTCCTTGAAATCCAATGACAACTTGATGACTATCCTCGGCCTTTAGATTTTCATTACCAAATTCAAATTGATTAATACCACCATTATAAAAAAATGCACCAACATAGCTCATTAAGTAGAAAGTATTAAAATCAATACCTGCTATCGCATTAATCTGATAATAGTCCTGGCCATCAAATGGGCTAACAGTCCTACTTAATGGTGTTTTCCCGGAGTTTGTCGCCCCCCAAACAACTTTTGTGCTGACATCAAAGAACACTTCATCCTTATCGATAAAGCGATATCTTAACTCAATTGCAGGATCATAAATTCCAAAAGGACTCTCCTCTGGAGTCTCTTCATCCAGTTCGTTTTCAAGATGAGTTTCAAAGTCAGCTATTTCTGCATGTGTACTAAAGGCCGCTAAGAATTTATCAGAGAAAGCATAGCGGTATTCAAGGCCCGCAACGAGAACCGAGCGATCCACCTCAAAGAACTCTTCAAGCCCAGCACTTCTATTATCAAACTCCATTTCATCAAGTGACCAATAGAGCGAATACGTTAGAACACTCTTGCCCTTATTTGGGAAACGATACAAATAATCTAAGCGGTTAACCGCAAAAGCAGAGAATGCTATTAAATAAACTAATAAATACTTCATAACATCATCCCAAAGCTTAGAGCATAGCGCTCATTGATAATATCCACAGAAGGAGCAACGACAATATTGCTCTTACTATTAAAGCGGTATTGCCCTTTATCATCAAAGTGAAAGTCATACATGAGATAACTAGTTAGACCACCTATAAATGCCCCCATAGAAACATCTCGAAAGCTGTGTTTCTTTGCATCGATTCGACTCCACCCAATATAAGTTGCGTAAACGAGAGGGAGTGAGGCAACTAAGTAGTTGCGATGAAATCTTTTACTATTAAAGATATCCTTACTCATCCACATCCCTACAGCGAAGGCATGAGTTGTGTGACCGCTTGGAAATGAAAGATAATTTGAGCTATCTGGCCTTTCTTTGTTGGCAGTATACTTAATACCAAATGTTATCCCTTGGGAAATAAGCATCGACTCAGTAAAAACAAATGCTTTTTCAAGGGCAAACTCATCACGACCAAATAGATAGTAACCATACATTCCGGCAGTTAGTAGCTCAGGGCCATGATTTCCCAACTCATATAACCACTTCGGCACAGAGAGGTCATCTTCATTATAATCATAATCTCCCCCTTCAAAGTCTGTCTTAACAAAGGAAGGTGAAATAATCGAATAAGTAATTAGCTCTAGAGTAAAGAAGGCCGACATGAATTGAATTTGAATGGGAGAAATATCCCATTTAGACTTTCTAATATGCTCAGAAGGAGCAACAAAGGCCTGGGTACTTAAGGTAAGAAATAGAAAAGTAATAAATGCTTTTAACATCTATTAATGAAAACAAAATTCACCTAATTCGTCTATTTATTTTACTTTAAGGACAATAAATAAAGAAAGAGTACTACAAATCAAAAAGCCCAATGCAATTGGCGTCACATCACCGCTATACAATTGTCCGATTAGCCCACCAATTGTCGCAGAAATGATAATCTGAACAGAGCTAACGACAGAGTTTGCAGTTCCTGCAATATGGCCCATTGGCTCTAATGCCAGTGCAATGAAATTTCCAAAGAGAAGACCAAAGCTAAAAAGGCTCAGAAGTAGAAAGCCATAAAAGAGAAAGAATGGAGGTAGTCCTCCAGTAAAGAATAGAATGATATTAAATGTAATGGCGATTAAAGAAATTGTCGTTAAAGCAAGACGACATAATTTCTTCATGCCAAACTCTTCAACAAGTCTAGAGTTTAAGAATGATGACAGTCCAATAAATGAAGCAAGCACACCAAAGGCCAAAGGAAAGTCCTCTCCTAGTCCGTACTTAATTTGTAGAATTTGTTGAGAAGTATTTAAATAACCAATAAATGCTCCAAATACTAATCCTGAAGCAAGTGTGTAGCTAATTGTAACAGGATGACTAAGGGTCTCAATTGCAGCATCCTTAATCTTCTTATATGAAAGAGGCCTGCGATACTCTTCATGTAGTGTCTCTTCTTGTCTTAGCGTAAACCAAGTAAGACAGATAACAGCAATAACAAGCATAATTAGAAAGATATCGCGCCATCCCCCAAAGCTAAGAATCACTTGCCCAATAGTCGGAGCAAGAGCGGGAACGAGGACGAAGATGATCATAATTAAAGACATCGTCTTGGCCATGAGCTTACCGCTAAAACGATCTCTAACCATTGCTGTTGAAATAATCTTTGCCGATGCAGCTCCTAGACCTTGCGTAAAGCGGCCAACTAACATCATTGTAAAAGTATGTGCGTTTAAAGAAATAAGTCCGCCAATAAAGAAAATAGCAATCCCAATATACATGGCAGGCTTTCTTCCTATTGCATCAGAGATTGGGCCAAAGAAGAGTTGTCCGACTCCCATCCCTAAGAAAATAAAAGAAATAATCATCTGGTTATCATTAGGATTTTGTACTCCTAAACTTTGACCAATTAAATTAAGTGCCGGCAACATTGCATCAATTGATAACGCAGCAAATGACATAAGAGCGGCCATAAGAGTGATAAATTCACGACGGCCTATTTTTTTTTCAACTTCTTCTACTGATAAATCCACTAGCTTAAATGTCCCATTTTTCCTGATTGATAATCTTCAAAAGCTTGTACGATCTCATCTCTTGTATTCATCACAAAAGGGCCATGTGAAAAGACTGGCTCATCAATAGGCTCACCATTTAAGATCAACAGCTCTGCGCCTACATTACTTGATAACTCAACCTCTTGGCCATCCCTTTCAAAGATCACTAATTGGTGTTCGTTAACTTGATTACCATTTACTGCAACACTTCCTTTTCGTACGAGAACAAGTAAGTTTGTTTTATCCTCTAATGAAAGTAGGAAGTTAGAATTCTTTTGCATTTTTGCTTGAATAAGATTTATTGGTGTATAGGTCTGACAAGGCCCAACTTTACCTGCATATTTTCCTGCAACTAATTTCAGTTCAACATCATTCGTTGGGTTAATCACTGGAAAAAGCTCTCCTTTTATTCCCTGATAGCGAGGAGCTGTCATCTTGTCTTTCTTAGGTAGGTTTACCCACAATTGCACCATTTCAAAAAGACCACCTTCCTGAGCAAATTTCTGAGAATGAAATTCCTCGTGAACAACACCGCTTGCGGCCGTCATCCATTGAACATCACCGCTACCAATAATGCCTCCACCGCCAGCAGAGTCACGATGCTCAATTTCACCTTCAAAGGCAAAAGTGACAGTCTCAAATCCACGGTGAGGATGCTCTCCTACACCTCTCTTTGTTTGGGTTGAAGAAAACTTCTTTGGAGCTGCAAAGTCCATCATTAAAAACGGAGTCGTGTAGTAATAGATATCATAACCTGGATGAAACATTGTATGGACGTGAAAACCATTTCCTACCCAATGTTTTTCAGGTGGGTTTAAAATATACTTTATTGCTTTTTCTTTCATTTATTTATCCTTAAAAAATTTCGCTCGGCCCTAGGGCAACAATACGATATGGATTTAAATCATCATGACTATAGAAATAGTGTCTTTTAATATGATCAATATTTGTCGTCTCTTTAATTGCATCAATTGAATAAAGATCTCTTACATAGCGAGAGAGATTCTTATAATCCTTAATGCGCTTAAGATTACATTTAAAATGGGTCACATAAACACAATCAAATCTTAGTAAAGTAGGAATTAGTCTTAAGTCTGCTTCAGTTAACCTATCCCCTAATAAGAATTTTTGACCTTCAAGAATTTCTTCCACACGATCTAGAGATGAGAATAGTTTTTTTACTGCTACTTCATATGCTTCTTGAGTTTTTGCAAAGCCACTTCGATAAACACCATTATTGATATCGGGATAAATAAAATCATTTAGCTCGTCGATTTTGTTCGCTAACTCTTTTGGGTAAAAGTCATCAAGGTTTCCTGTAAGATCATTAAACTCATTATTAAAAATTCGAATAATTTCAGATGACTCATTATTAACAATTGACTGAGTTTTCTTATCCCAAAGCACTGGTACTGTAACAGTTGTGCTAACCTTAGGGTCGGCCTTTAAGTAGAGTTCTTGCAAGTGATTTAGTCCATATAACTCATCACCCGTTGCACCTTCATATGACTTATCAAAGCTCCAGCCCATCTCTAACATATCAGGAGAAACAACGCTGACTCCAATATGAGACTCGAGTGACTTTAACTTGCGGTAGATAAGTGTACGGTGTGCCCATGGACAAGCATAGCTAACATAGAGGTGGTAGCGTCCACTTTCAGGTTGGAACTTTGGGTGGTTACTACTTATTGTCTCTCTAAATGATCGAGGTACACGATCATAGGCCCCACTTTCGTCACTCGTAATGACTGAAGAATTGATCCACTTTCCATCGACTAAACGTCCCATACTTAATCCTTTGTTTGATTAATACGGGTACAGAATAACGAACAAATAGATCGATTAAAAGATCATTTACCTGATCGAGATGTACTATTTATAGATCATTTAGTATTAAGCTGACCGCAGGCCGCAAGAACATCGTCACCCTTAGTGGTACGTACCATTGTTGGTATCTTATACTCTTCTAAAACCAGCTTGAATTCATTAACACTTTCTAGCGCTGGCCTCTTATACTGGGTTCCTGGAAATTCATTAAATGGGATAAGGTTGATTAATGCACGTCGATCCTTAAGTAGTTGCCCTAAGGCCACAGCATCTTCTTGGCGATCATTTAAGTCCTTAATAATGAGATACTCATAAGTCACAAATTGTTTATGACGTAGAGGTATTCCATCGATATAGTCGAGAACTTCTTCTAATGGATACTTTCTATTGATTGGAATTAGTTCATTTCTGATCTCATCAAATGGCGAGTGCAGCGATAGGGC
Organism: Halobacteriovorax sp. HFRX-2_2; assembly: GCF_043196705.1. Classification (NCBI taxonomy): domain Bacteria; kingdom Pseudomonadati; phylum Bdellovibrionota; class Bacteriovoracia; order Bacteriovoracales; family Halobacteriovoraceae; genus Halobacteriovorax; species Halobacteriovorax sp. HFRX-2_2. The sequence goes on along the minus strand of NZ_JBEBMT010000002.1, from coordinate 773,223 downwards.
CAAGTTAACTCCAGGAATTTCATCCTTCCATCTTTTTAACCCTGGGATATAGCCACTCGTCGATATTGTGATTTTTTGATGGCCAATAGAAGTTCCATATTGAGATGTAAAAATATCACATGCCTTCTTTACTTCATCGAAATTATGAAGAGGCTCACCTTGTCCCATAAAAACAATATTAAGAATTCTCTCTTCACCCGGACGATTCTCTCTTAGCCAATGCCAGGCCCCTAAAAATTGCCCAATGATTTCTGCTGCCGAGAGATTTCTCTTTAGCCCCTGTGTTCCAGTAAAACAAAAAGAGCACTTCATGGCACAGCCAACTTGCGAAGAAAGGCAGATTGAGTATTTCTTATTAAATGGAATTAGAACACTTTCAACTTTAGAACCATCAGATAATTCAAATAGAAATTTTACCGTCTTATCATCGGCCTGCTGAACTTTTACGGCCTTTGGTAAAATAAAGTTGAAGTTATCTTCGATAAAAGAAAGAGTACCCTTGGCAATATCAGTAATGGAATTGCTGTATTCATTTTTTCTTTTATAATACCAATTATAAAGAAGATTAGCGGCCGAGACATTGAGGCCGTTTTGTTCCAATAACTGTTGTAACTCATTGAATGTAAGTTGAAAAAATGACTGCTTCACAAACCTCACATTATAAGAATTAACACATATAGTCCATGCCAAAGAGGCAAAAGGGGTCAATAATGAAAGTTTTATTAATTAGTTTATTTTCAATTCTTACTTTAGCCCAAGAACTAGGCCTTGGCGTAGGTATGAAGTCCCCTAATATCGAAATTAAAAATATCGAAGGCAAAGAAATCATTCTCGATGATATGGATAAGAAAACAGTTCTCATATTCTACCGTGGCTCTTGGTGTCCATATTGTATGAAGCAGCTTCAAAGTATTCAGAAAGAGATTATGCCAAAACTCGATAAAAACTCTAAAGTAGTTGCCATTAGTGTTGATCAAAAAATCATCGCAAAGAAAATGCAAAAGAAATATCAATACACTTTTGATATCGTCTCAGACCCTAAGGCGGAGTTACTTTTGGCCTTTAATATCGTCAATAAACTCGATGATAAACTTGTTAAAAAGTATAAGCAATCATACAAAATTGATATTGAAGGAGATTCAGGTCAAACTCATCATATGGTCGCTCATCCAGCAGTCTTTGTTATCAAGAATGCAAAAATCACTTATCAAGATATCCATAAAGAATATAAAGATCGAACGAAGAATGATGATATTTTGGCAGCACTTGAGTAAGTCCTATTTTGAAAAGAAAGTTGCGATTCTTCCTTCCACTAGAACGAACTGATCATTTTTATAAACGGCCAGTGCCTGAAAGTTTCCTTTTGGTAATTTTATGGCACCAGAGAAAGCTGCAAACTCATTATCAAGAATAAGTATTTCATTACTATTTGGATCCAATCCAAATAAGATAGAATCGATAACCTTGAGGCTTGAGACAACTGGACCTAAGTCATTATCATCAATAAAGATCTCTCTTTCACTATTTAAAAGAAAATCGGTTGTTGAAAATCTTGTGGCAATAACTCTATTATTTTTTTCATTTGGGATTGAGAGAATCACTAATTCTTGAGTTTTCTTATCATAGGCAAGGCATCTGATATAAGCGTATTTTGAACGAACGCTTGATAAACGTCCGCGACTCTTTTCTTCAATACCACTGCTTCCTTCTAAGAACCCCGCATACTGATCCACAATTTTGGCCCTGTCATTTATTCGAATAATAACGAAAGATTTATTAAAACCTATTAGCATGATTCGTCTTGGACTGATAAAACTTACACCCACAAGAGATTTAATATCGATACTATAGAGTGGATCAATACGAACATAATAGAGAATATTTTCTAATTTCTCATCTAACAGGTACAGATAAAACTTATCCGTTACAACAGCAAAAAGCTTAGATTCAGCATGATAGTCGATATCTCTAACCTCTCCCCTAATATTACTTGGAAGAGTGATATCCTTAACCTTAACTAAATCATCCCCACTTTGAAACATGGCAATTTTTCTTCTTACATCATGTTTAAAATAAGGCTTTTCAACAGAGTAATTTCCTCTCAGACTAAAAGGCTTAAGAAGCCCATTCCAATTCTTAGTCGACCAATCCCAGTTCTTTGGAGTCCATGAAAACCTCACAGGATCACTATGTCCGATGAAAGGAGGTGGCCCGACTTGAGTAAACGCTTGAATCGAATTAAAAAATAAGATGACAAAGAAAGAAACGAAGGCCAACGATTGAAACCTACTGAGGTAGCGAACTTCACCATCTTCATTATCGACAAGGTTATTACCAAAGAAGAAAAGAACGATGGAGAGGATGAGAAGAATTGACCAAAAGATAACAACACCCCAAGTGTAAGTGTGTAATCCAAAGATTTCAAGTGCGAAGCCTTGACCTATATCCCGTAAGAAATGTCCTCCCGTATGCCTTAGGGCCATAAAAATGCCAATCGTTGAATAAAATATCAAAAGTCCAAGATATTTTGGTCTGAGTCCGTAGCGCATAATAAAGAGAGTTGTTAATGTAACAAACATAAGAGCGGCCCTCTCCTGCCAGCATAGAATGCAGGGATTATCTCCGAGGCCAAAACCTAATATCACACAGGCAATTCCAACGGGCAAGAGAATCAGGGCCATCGATGCTAAGGCAACGACATTGTAAAAGCGCTCAGATTTATCAGTCATAGGCATCTCAATAATTCCCTGGTGGAAGAATCATCGACTTAGTTGCAACAAACCAAACAAGTAACATTAAAAAAGTCGCACTATAGAGAAACTTTTCTGCTTGTTTCTGGTTTTGCGGTCTTTTCCACACGATAAAACCGGCAATTATTAACAGTATTATTTCTAAAAATTCCATGAAATCTCCTTCTATAAGCTCGATTCGGAATTAATAAAAACTTAGCTAAGTTAAATTCCCTTAAATTTGGTCATGAAGTAAAATAAAGAGATGACTAAAGGAGTAGTAATGAGAAGTACTAAGCTAATTTTTCTAATGCTTATTTCAACTGTATCACTTGCAAAATTTGGTGCTAAATCACAACCACTATATCACTGTGTAAACTACGACGAGAGCTCTGTTGTGACAGATGCAATTATTCATCAGTCTCAATTTGGACGAGGGCCACTCTTTCATGAGATTGAGGTATTTGTTGAAGATGTAAATCAAAACAGAGAGTTTTCTTACCGTAAAAAGGTAAATTATATTCCAAAATATGATGCAAAAGTTGAATCATTTACCACTGGAAGTTTTAGAATCAGACTTGATCATGTGGTTGGTGGAATTGACGGAAATATTTGGGCATTCGTTAGGATTCCAGACTATGGAGTTCATTCATTTGACTGGTCATGTAAGGTAGTAGAGGGACAATAAATGTCCCTCTCAAAAAATTAAACTTTTTTAACTTGAGTTGCACAAGGTCCACGCTTACCTTCCCCAAGCATATAAGTTACTTTATCGTTATTATTTAACTTATTGCCACTTTCAATAGCTGAGATATGGACAAATAAATCACCTTCTCCACTATCTGGTTTAATAAACCCAAAACCCTTTGTTTCATTAAAAAATTTAACTTTACCTGTTTGCTCTGTATTCATAATCTTCCCTATTTTTCCAATACCGACAATCAGTTGCCGGGAACTAAATTAACAATAGAAAAGTTATCGCCAATACAACGAGATTTGAGAATTTAAAATAAGTTAAGATTTTCAAATTGAAAGACTTTTAAACACCTTCCCCACTTATAGGACAAGATTGTTTTCGATTTTAATAAGAATTGACTTGACCCAAGACAAGACAAGACAAGACAAGACAAGACAAATTTAAAGAAGTCGCACCCTATTAAGTGCGACTCATTTTTATTTTAACAAGAAGTGGTAGCAGTACAATTGGAACAATCGTAAAGACTACCACAATAATTGCACCAGCTGGAAGATCGTAGAAATAACTCAATGCCATTCCCAATAAGCTTAAAACTAACCCTATACCCCAACCAATTAAAAGTTGAGATCTAATACTATGAGAGAGTAAAGTACTAATAAGGGCCGGTACGACCAAGAATGAAAACACAAGTAATATTCCTGCAATACCAACAGATGATGTTATGACAACACCAAAAAGAGAAAAGAAAATAAAGTCCCAAAAAGCAGAGCTATTATTTTTATCAAGCGTAGATCTTAGGATCTGTTTTCTGAATATATAGTGAATTGTAGCAACAATACTATAAATAACACCGGTTTTAATAACATCGGCCCAAGTTACCCATAATATTTTTCCAATAAGTATTTCTTTAATATGTTCTGCACCATGGGCCATCATGTTTACGACAAGTATGACAGCAGAAGAAGCGAAAGCATAAACTAAAGCAATTAAGACTTCCTGTGATATATACTTTTCAAACTTCTTGGCCCAAGCAAAGTACGCTGCGGCCACAAAAGTGAAGCCTAATGAAACAAAGTAATTAAGCCCACTATGGTGATCAAGATGCAGGAGTAAGGCGACCGTTGAACCAAGGCTTGCAACTTGTGCAAGTGAGAGATCGACAAAGATCACACCCCTTCTTAGAACATGAAGTCCTAAGTAGCAGTGAATTCCCACTAAAATTAAACACATGACAAACGGTGCAGCTAAAAAAGAAATTACTTCCACTAATCCTCCAGTGCTTTAGCGAGAATATTATAAAGAGAGAAAATATCACGGGCCTCAGAGCTACCATCGACTGCAACAGGAACATTTCTAATCTTTACATCTTTGATCGTTGTACGAATTCTCTTTGCCACACTATCATCAAAATAGTTTTCCACTAAAATGTGACGAATCCCTTCCTTCTTCATCTCTTTAATAACAGTGATTATATGAGATGCCGTAGGAGGTATTCCTGGCTTAGGCTCAAGAACATTTTGTACATGAATATCAAACTCATCTAAGAAATAAGTAAGTGTACGATGAAAAGTAATGATCTTAACACCTTTCTTTATTCTTGCTCTTAGCTCTTTAATCACCTCTTGAGTACGTTTTTCATACGCTTTGTAATTAGACTCATAGTTTTGCTTATTCTCACTATCGAGTTTAATTAGTCGATCGCGTACCCCTTGAGCAACTTTTAGGGCCTTACTTGGAGACAGCATAAAGTGTGGATTCCCTTCTGGGTGAACATCTCCATGAGCACGAGTAAGCTTACCTTTAACTTCATCAGTAAGTGAAACAAGAGTATAAGCTTCTAATCTTCCATCTTGTCCAATTCTAAGCCTTGGATTACGGCCGCCTCTGACAACGAGCGGAAGCCAGCCAACTTCAAGCCCTGCTCCAATACTAATTAATAGATCGGCACGGGCAATTTTGAAAGTGTAACTAGGTTTGGCCTCAAGAAAGTGTGGATCCTGAGTTCCTTTAGCGAGAGAGTGAACATTAACACTCTCTCCACCAATTTTCTTTGCGATATCGGCCAAATTTGTCGTCGTTGTTACAATATTCAATTGAGCGTGAGAGCTCATACTTAGAACAAGTAACAATCCTATAAGAAATGTCTTCATTTTAGCGACCTAGTACTGGTGTGCCGGGTGGGCACCGATACTGAAACTCAACTGAAGACTTAGTCTTTTCTCTGGGCGATCTTCACCGTCATGAATTTCATCATATTGCATTCTTACTGCAGAAAATTCAGTCGGTACAAATGCTAAAAGTGCAGTGTATGCATTTTGATCTGCAATTGACTCATCTTTTGCTACACCAAGAAATTCATATTGTGCTTGAGCAAACCAACGTGGTGCAAATTGATAACGTAAGAACGTCGAATAACCGCCATTTTTAACTTCGTTTGTTCCCTGAACGTCTTTGTGGATAAACTCAGTTGACCAAACAAATGATGAATACTTACCTTTTTTAACTGGACGCCACTTTAGAGTTAAGTCAGTTCCTAAAACTGTCGACTTTTCGGCCTGTTCTTTAAAGTATAAACCAGAAAGTCCCCACTCAAGAGTTAGTGACTCAGATAAGTCCCAAAGGTTCTTTAAATTCGCTACTGTTGCAATCGAATGTGGATCCTCAACAAATAGCTCTTCATTTGTTGGCTGAAGGAATTGAACTGTTAAGTCAGAGTACCAAGGTAGAGGTGCGAGGTATGAAACGCCAACACCAACTTCATTCAGCCCTTCTTCTCCAAACATATATTCTTGAACGAGACTACGGTAAATAAATGGTTGAGCATGCGTATGCACCATATTGTACTTACCAAATTGAGCATAGAACTTACCAAGTTTTACTGTGACATCAGGAATTGAGATTGTTTCAGCAAATACTTCTTCAGGCTCAAATGCATACCCGTGTTCTTCTTCCCCACCTTCTTCATGGTGTTCCTTGTGTACAGCAAATGTAGCTTCTGCTCTAAAGTACGCGTCCACATCGGCGCTAAATTGAAGCTCGGCCTCTTGTAGAGAGAATCCATCGTGATCATTATCACGAGAAGAGTTCTTATAGATAGTTAGGGCATTAAGGCCAATGGCAGGATTGAAGCCATTTCCTCTAGAGTTATCAGATAATGATTGTGCAAAAGTATTAGAGCTTAGTAATAAAGCAGAAATATAGAATAAGTTTTTCAAAATAAACCTCATTGAAAATTAATTAATTAAATTTAAAAATAAAATGTGAATGTAATTAAATTAACAATGAGACGGCGGCCCACGAGGAGCTGTTTGAATAAATAGAGATTGTAATGTGTGACCAACTAGGGTCTGATAACGATCAGTAACAAGAAAAAGAAAACTTGCTTCGAGTTCTTCAGTTAAATCAGAGTTACTATCATCATATTTGAATTGAGAAACTTTAATACAGAAATGGCAAGCTTGGTCTAACCTACTAGTCTCATGCTCATTTTCATGAAAATGCAGGCTCGCTGTAAGAAAGCTTACAAGAAAAGTTGCCGCAAATATGAATCTAAAAAATCTCTGCATTAACTCAATACTAGCAAGACTAAATTTAGAATGTCTTGTTTTTTTTTAACAAAACAATCTATTTAGATACTTAGCATCTGCCCAATATATAGATTACTAGACCTTAACGAGTTCCTCTTTCTAATTTGGAAGGTCGTTGTATTATAGAGCTTGGCAATACGTGTTAGGTTATCTCCCTTCTTAACACGATAGTGAAAAACTCTCACGCCCTTAGTCACATCAAGCTTTTGACCAACGTAAATATTATTGCCATGAATTCCATTTAGCCTTCGCAAGTAAGAAACACTTAGGCCATAACGTCTTGCAACTCGCCCTAGGAAATCATTCTTTTTAACAAAGTAGAACTTCTTTCCAACAACACCCTTATACTCATTAGCTCGAAGGGCCAATCTTTGACCTGGATAGATTCGACTACTTTTTAAATTATTAATACGCTTTAGACGATTAAGTGAGACTTTGTAGCGACGAGAAATCTTTGTTAGAGAGTCTCCTCTTCTCACACGGTAATGAGTTGGAAATGAGTTAAGCTTTCCCCACTGACGACTACTGGCAAGTTTATTTTGAATCTCTTCAATATTTTGATAATCTTTTCTTGGAAGCCAAATCGCATACTGTTTAATCCAATTTGGCGTACGCTTATACTTTAGAGCAGGATTGATTTTTTCAATCTCCTCTCTCTCAATATTAAAATGTTTTGCAACATCTTTAATATGAACTCCACCAGGAACTTCGACTAATTTTAAATCAGGATAAGTTGGTGACTCTGCAATGATCTCTTCATCAAAGCCAAACTTTGCTAAGTTTTCTCCGACATAGGCCGCTGCCAAGAACTTAGGAACATAGTTTCTTGTCTCTCTAGGAAGTAGTTTACGATCAGCTAACTCCCAAAAGTCACGAGTTCTTCCCTTCATAATGGCACGTAGAACTCTCAGCTCACCACAATTATAGGCAGCAATAGCAAGTTCCCACGAATTAAAAACAGTATAGAGATCCTTTAGATACTTTGTTGCGGCCTCTGTACTGTGGACAGGGTCTCGCCTCTCATCGACCACTCGGTTTACAGCAAGCCCATAACGCTTTCCAGTTGCTTTAATAAATTGCCAAGGCCCTACAGCACCAGCATGTGAAAGGGCGGTTTTATTATAACCACTTTCAATTAATGGTAGATAATAGAGTTGATAAGGAAGTTCCTCTTCTTCAAGAACTGTTTGTATAACTTCTTTGTAATACATTCCTTTTTTAATGAATTGCTCAAATCGAACACGGTCTTTGACAGCAAAGTAATTGATCCATTTTTGGACTCGCTCATTTTGATAGAGCTCCATTTCATGCTTGATGCTATCTTCATCTTGATATGAAATGGTGTTACTACCAGCAGGGGCCTGACCAACACTCTCCTTCTCAGGTGAAGCACATGAGAGAAGAGTTATTGAAAGAGTTATAATTGATAAGTACTTAATTGAATTCAGAGAGTTAATTTTTTTCATACGAAAATTCTACGGGAATTTGTATGATTTTAAATACACTCTGAATCAAATTAGAATTTTCCGAATCTAGTTTAGTAAGTCATCGGAAACATCAGAAACTTCGATCTGTAGATCCACATCTTCATAACGATCCGGCACATTTGACAGCTTTGACTGAAAGAGTTCTTGCAGCTTACGGATAGAAATCAGTCCTTCATCAGACTTCTTCCATATAGCATAGAGTGACATACGAATTGGTTCACCTAAATGGAAAGTTTTTAATCCCAAATATTCTTCTAATGGATTCTTTGGTAAGAACATGACACAGCGGCCTCGAAGACAAAGTTTATGAACAAAGTCGATATGATCGCTATAAACTTTCTCTTTTGGTATCACACCATTTTTTCTTAAGTGCTGATAGATGATGCGATTAAGGTTCTTATCCCAATTACTTTCTGCAAATGGAATATTTACCAGTAAGTCTTTTTCATCTCTAAATTTATCATAGAGTTCTGTTGAGCAACAAAAGACAATTTCAAAAGAGCCAATTTCAGCAACATTTAAACTCTTTCTCTTGGGCTTTCTAAGAGAGATCCCCCAGTCGATATTTCCGTGAAGAATATTATCCACAAGTACTTCGTGATCGCCCTGACGGATGGTATTTACTGTTCCATACTTTGTATAAAGGTCCCAGTACTGGGAAGCAAATTCAGTTGCAAGATCATAAGAGATCGTCTCTTCAATTCCAATTGATACAGGATAGCCACCCACAACATCTTCAGAGAAGTGCTCAAGAAGTTTACTTCCCTCTTCAAAGATACCTTTAGTTCTCTCAAATAATTGCTGCCCCTCAGGAGTCAAAGATAGACCTTTTGAACTACGATTAAAGAGCTTCATATTGAATTTATTTTCAAGACGCTTAAGTTGCTCACTAAGAGTTGGTGAAGATGTACCGATAATTTCAGCACCCTTTTTAAGTGATTGAACTTTGGCCACTTCATAAAAACAGTAGAGATGATTCCAATTGATATCTTTTAGTTTTTCCAAGCATATTCCTCGATTCATTTAACTTTGCTCCTTACCTTAACAAGTCCATCACCAATTAGCAAAAACCGAATATCCCTTAAGGCGCATAACTGCTTAAGACTCGGAAGAAAGTGGAAAAAACTGATTTAAAATGAAAAGGATCATTTTTATAACGTGTTCAAAAATCTTATTAATTAAATTCATCATATCAACCTCTTGTCGTTTTTAACTTTTAATATTGAGTAATATTGAGCTTATGAAATTCAATCTGTGCACTTTGCAACTCGATATAGAGCTGAGTACGCATATCATTTCGAAGCTCCCATGCATCACTAGGGTTTTCTGCCCAAGCGGCCAACCAGCACTCAATGGCGTCCTTTTCTAATTTCATCACCCACATTGTTGGCTCTTCAACATCACAAAAATAATCAGACTTCTTTGCCACTCGATGTGCAATTTCACGAACTAACTTGAGATCTGAGTTTGGCGCAACATAGAACTCAATATGGGTCCATACAAAGTGATCATTCATGGTGAAGTTTTGTATCTCTTTTTGAAGTAACTTAGAATTTGGGATAACAAGCCTTACCCAATTCCACTTCTTTACAACTGAATAGGTCAGCCCAATCTCTTCAATTAGGCCGTAGTGGCCATCAATAGTGACGGTATCCCCGATCTTAATTGATCTAAAAAAAGAAATAATCACACCCGCAAAAAGATTCTCTAGAAAAGGCCTTAGGGAGAAACCAGCAATTACCGAAACAATGGCAGCAATGATTGAAACATAAACAGTTGGGATTTTTCCTAAATAAGGAATGGAAACAAAGAGCGACCAAAGAATAAAAAAGAGAACAGGAAGAGCTCTCATCATAAATGAGAAACGACCTTCAATTCCTTCTACCCCGTGTGACTTTAGCTCTTTTTCTTGATCATCAACTGGTGAGTCTGTTTCAACAGCATCGCTAATATCTCTCTTACGGATATTCTTAAGCTTTCTCTTTTGAACTCTTCTAATATTTAAGAGAGCAAGAAAATACCCCCCTAAGAATAGGAGGGTAATGGTAATCGGGTATAAATAGTCTACCAAGGAGTTAGCTATTGGCTTCATTTATAAGCTTTGAATTCTTCATTCTATTATCAACAACCTTATTACCAGGAACGATATCGTTTAATGGCGTATGAGATAGAACAAAATATGTAATTAAACCGGCCATGATTCCTGGAGCAACTTCATAAATCGTTGCACCGTAACCAAGGTTCATCCAAACAACAGTAACAATTCCACCAATGAGAACCATCGAGATGGCCGTAATTTCAGATACCTTCTTACCAATTGCATAGATAAAAATTAATGGACCAAAGCAAGCTGCTAGTATCGACCATGACAATAGGACGAGCTCAAATACGTTCTTACTTCCATAGAGGGCCACGGCCAAGGCGATAACAGTCGTCCCAGCAGTTGCAACTTTTGTCAGATAAATATTATCTGATTTCTTCGGCAGGATATCTCTTGTAAAAGCTGCTGAACAACTTAGTACTTGAGAATCTGCTGTCGACATTGTCGCGGCAAAGATTCCCGCTAGAACAACACCAATAAGAATTTCAGGAAGTAGCTTTTGACTCATTAGAGGTAGTGCTAGTTCGGCATCAAAATTTGCAGAATTTGGAAGTAGAAGTCTTGCAGTAAGCCCTACTCCAATAGTCATAATAGTAAAGGCGATGAACCACGCATAATAATAAATTCTCGTCTTATTCATATTCTTAGTATCATCAATTGTCATAAAACGAATCATGATATGCGGTTGGCCAACAACACCAAAACCTGCAAAGACCCAACCAAGAATAAATAGTGAAATCCCCGTTCCTCCAGGAACATTAAGTCCTGTTGGTGTAAAACTTAAGAAGCCAGGAGACACAGCACTTAGCTTAGAAACATAAGCATCATAACCACCTACTTCGTTAATACCAACGAAGAATAAGATCCCCATTGCAATAATCATAACAAATGACTGGGCAGCATCTGTCCAAATCGATGCTCTAATTCCACCTGATAAACAGTATGCAAAAACGATGACAGCACCAATAATTGCACCAGTACTATAATCCCATCCAAAAAGAACGTGTAATGCTTTAGATCCGGCCTTAAACTGAGCAGCAGCATAAACACCTAGGAATAAAATTGTAATAATTCCGACAAGAAGTCTTAACTTTTTAAAGCTTGTCCCTCTTTGCCATCTCGAAAGGACACCTCCAAAACTTAGCAGATTTTCTTTTTCTGTAACCTGTCTCAATTTCTTATGAACAAAGAAACTCATGACAATATCACCAACAATCCAACCTATCATAACCCATGATGACTGAAGTCCACTGGTGTAGGTATAACCAATAAGTCCAATAAACATATAACCACTGTTATTAGTGGCAACAGCAGACAGGGCCGCTAACCATGGCGGAGTACTATGACCTGCAAGCAGGTAGTCAGAATTATTTTTCTTACTTTTTAAACTTGAAGAAACTCCAATCAAAACGAAGAGGAGTAAAAAAAAGAGGAAACTGTAAACAATCATTTAACAATCCTTTTTTTGGCATAGCTATCCATCCACTAAAAAAACACAAAGCGGTAGCGAACAAGATAGCTCTTGCTAATTAATAAAATACTAATTTAAAAACTTATTATTTAGAGTATTGAGAGGCAATTCTCTTCATCTTCAATTAGGCTTCGACGAAGAAAAGATGTCTCTCTTAACGCCTTACCGTGCCCCTCTTCACAAATAGAAGTCTTTTTTTGTACTTTAGATGTGCGGGACTGCTTCTTATCAACGACGCTATAACTTACTAACTGTACTAACTTTTCAGATTTCTTATTGTTCATTTAATTACCTTAACATTCTATATATTCATTAAGAATTGATTAATTTACTAATTAGGTTATCCCTAACCTCTTCGTAATTCACTTGAGCGATGAACCGCTTTATCCACGCCCATTTTCACAAAGGCATCAATCCCACTGCTTCTAAAACTATCAATGGCCTCAATTGTGACTCCCTTCTTAGAAGTCACCTTGGCGATTAAATCATCAAGCTCTGTCTCACAATTTATTAGTGCACTCTTTGCACTTCCCCTAAAGAGCTGACTCGTTATTGCACGTGATTCGATAGCACCAAGGCCCCACTCCTTTAGAGAATCTTCTAATGCATTCATAAAATAATAAATAAATGCAGGCCCAGATGCAGAGACGACAGTCACTTTGTCAAAGAGTTCCTCTGTCTTCATTTTTAAGATCATCGAACTTTCACCAAGAAGATCTTTTAAGAACTCAATTTCACTTTCTTCAACTTGCTCAGTGGTACTTAACAGACAGATTCCTTCTCCGTACTCCATTGGTAAGCTAGGCATTAGCCTAATTACTTTTGATGTACCTAATAAATTGCTAATTCTTTCTTGATCGATTCCGGCCATGATCGAAATAACAACTTTATTTGAAAGGTCGATGCCTTTAAGCATTTCTGATAGCTCTGTGAATTGTTGTGGCTTACAACCAATTAAGAAGTAGTCTGCATCGGCCGCTTCATTTAATTCAACAATGGCCTCACCTTCAACCTCTTTAGCAAGTTCAATTGCTCGTGTGCGACTCGGCGTATATGTGAGATATTTGTTCTTAATTTTTTGGCCCTTATACATTGAACGAACAACTGCACCGGCCATATTTCCACAACCTATAACCGCAATTTTCTTCATGATAACTCTCCTATTATTTTAACTAAGATCTAATCTGCCCATCACCAACAACGACGTAGCGTGAGGTCGTCATTTGCTCAACCCCCATTGGCCCATAGGCATGTAATTTTGTTGTCGAAATTCCAAGCTCAGCTCCAAGACCTAACTGTCCTCCGTCGTTGAAACGAGTTGAAGCATTTACCATGACACAACTTGCATCAACACTTTGTAAGAACTTCTGACAATTCTCTTCATTATTAGAAACAATACACTCTGAGTGATTACTACCGTATTCACCAATATGATCTATGGCCTCATCAAGAGAAGAAACTGTTTTGATTGAAAGGATATTGTCCAAGTATTCTGTTGACCAATCCTCTGGTGTCGCCTTAACAAAGCTACCTTTTGTTTGATTTGCAAACTCTTCATCAACTCTTAACTCACACCCCTTTGCAAGGAGCCTCTTGGAAATCTTGTCATTTACCTTTGGTAAAATATCTTTATGAATAAGTAGCGTTTCAATTGCGTTACAAACACCTGTTCTTTGAGTCTTTGCATTTTCAACAAGTGTTACGGCCTTTTCAATATCCGCTTCACTATCAATATACATATGACAAAGCCCTTGATAGTGAGCAATCACTGGCATCTTTGCATTTTCAAAAACATGATTGATTAAACCGTGACCACCACGAGGAATAACAACATCGATATCATCCTTAAGGTTTAGTAGGTCATTTAAAACTTCACGATTATCAGATGCTAGAACTTCTACAACATTCTTATTCACATATTTAGAGATCGCATCCTGAATGATTTTTCCAAGAACTTCATTTGAGTGCTTGGCCTCTTTTCCACCTTTTAAAATAATGGCATTTGAGGACTTAAGCGCAAGAGCTGCACAATCCACAACAACATTAGGACGACTCTCAAAGATCATAAGAATAACCCCTAGAGGGACTCTTTGACGCTTGATCTTTAAACCTAGATCATTTGTAAATTCATTATAGAAAGATCCTACGATTTCAGGTTGATCCTTAATCGTCTTAACTCCTGAAATAATGTCGTCTATTCTTTCATTAGTAAGTTTTAAGCGGTCAACCATTGCCTTCGAAAGATCATTCTTAAATGCAGCATCTAGGTCGAGTTGGTTCTTTTCTAAGATAAGCTCGCGATTTTCATCTAAGGCCTTTACTAAATCATCAAAGATTAGGTCCTTAGTTTCTTTATTTAGCTTCAAAAGTTCTTTTGATGCTTTTCTTACTGTACTAGCTAATTTTTTCATCGATTATATCCTTTTCTAAAATTAAGTTAATTGTATGGACGACTTCAATTGATGTTCTAAAACCAATCAGGTCTTCAATTTCATCACTGTGACGTCCCATAATTTGTTCAACTTCACAATGTCCATATTCACAAACACCAGAAGCAAAGACTTCACCGTCACAAATGATGTCAACGCAGTCCCCTTTGTAAAATTGGCCGTAAACATCAACGATGCCTTTTGGAAGAAGTGATTTACTTTCATTAAGGGCATCAAATGCACCTCTATCAACTTCGATATAGCAATTAGGCTTCTTCATTGAAAGTAGCCATGCCTTTCGCTCTTCTGGGTCATAAGCGTTCTTAGGAGCAAAATAAGTTCCTAGCTCCTTTGTCAGGGGATCCAAGATAAGTCGCTCATTATCCATCGAGCTAATAACGGCCTTAATACCAATTGGTGTAATTTTTGTGATGGCGTGAACCTTAGATTCCATTCCACCTTTTCCCACTGCTGTCTTTCCCTGATAATTCACATCTTCTAAGACATCACTACCAAATGGCACCGTTTCAATTCTCTTAGCATCTTCATACGCCGGGTCCTTATCATAGAGGCCATTAGTTGAAGTAATCATAAGAAGTGCGTCAGCATTAATCATTTGCGCTGTTTGTGCGGCCAAGTGATCATTGTCACCCAGTGCAATCTCAGTAAAAGAGATTGTGTCATTCTCATTTAAGATCGGTGTAATATTATTCTTTAAGAGAACGTTGATACTTTGCTTGGCATGCAGGTTTCGTTTTCTATTTCTAAAATCATCATGTGTTAGAAGAATTTGTGAACAAATCTTTTGATTCTCTTCAAATAGTCGAGAGTATGTATTTAGAAGCTTTGGCTGTCCGACTGCACTAGCTGAATGCTGAAGATCTAACTGACCTCTTCTTGGTAAGTGCTCTTTTAAAAATGACTTCCCAACACTTACGGCACCTGAGCTGACAAGGACAACTTCAATCCCCTCATCAATGAGCTCACAGATATCCTCTACAATTTTTCGCACCTTTCTAGTATCTAACTTGCCACTTCCTTTTGTAATAACATTACTTCCAACCTTTACAACAAGGCGTTTTACTCCCTGTAGTTCTTTACGAAGTCTCATTCTTTCCCCTTATCTTGTTAAAAAACAACATGACATAAATTCCAAAAAACCAAAAGCGAGTCGGACGCAAATTAGGGAATGCCAAACAAGACAAATTCCGAGCAAAACAATCAACATATGCTCAAAAAATATTGATAGGCCTTAAAATTTTAATAAAAATCACAAAATATTCGCTACATGAGAAGGGTTTGAGATTATAATATTTCCATTAACTTATGCTTTAAAAATACAATTTGGAGAGAACTTGAAAAGAAGAATTGAAGTTATTAAGCCTGATAATTTTGAACAAGAAAATCACTTTTATCCTAAGGTACTAAACGCACAACTACACCCTTTAGTGAGCCATTTTTTTAATTTGGATCACGAAAGAATTATTAAAAGATATAGTCATCTTAACCCACAAATTTGTACTGATACCTTAAGGGATATTCTCTCATATGAGTGTAAGCACTTCTTCTGGGGTGGATCTGACTTATTCTATGTTACAACACAAGCTGGAAATAGACGCATGGTTGTTCTTGAAACAAACTCTTGTCCTTCAGGTCAAAAGTCAATGCCACCAAGAACCGATGCGGATGAACATAGAGGATATAAATTCTTAATTGAGAACTCTTTTCTTCCTGCACTTAAAAAGAGAAAGAAGAGACTTCCACAAGGTGCACTTGCTGTCATCTATGATAAGAACTACATGGAGACATCTGGCTATGCTTCAACAATAGCAGATCTAACAGGTGAAGATGTTTACCTCGTTCCACACTTTAATGGTGAAGAACAAATGGCCGATTTTGAAAATGGTGTTCTACATATCACTCTTGAGACTGGAGAAAGAATTCCTATTAGAGCGGCATTCCGTTATGTTACACAGAAGCCATGGAATCGCATTCCAACAACTTCAAAAACATTCATCTTTAACTCAACTCTCGTTTGCCTTTCTGGTGGACGCAATAAACTTCTAGCAAATAAGGCCTATGAGCTTTATAACTCAGAGATTGCTGAATCAGGCTTAAAGATTAATATGCCTGAGACGATTAAAGATGTTAATAAGTTAGAAATTCCTCTTTGGGTTCAAAAATTTGGTGGTAAGGCCGTTATTAAGATCCCTTACTCAAATGCAGGACAAGGTGTTTTTACAATTACGAATCAAGATGAGCTTGATGCCTTTATGCAAATGGATTACCCATATGATCAATTCATTGTCCAAAGTTTAATTGGTCACTACGAATGGAGTTCCACAAGTGAGCATGGTAAATTCTTTCACATCGGTACAGTACCGAATAAGAAAGGAAATATTTATATTGCTGACTTAAGGCTTATGGTTTACTCATCACCAAAAGGTTTCATGCCTTGTGCAGTCTATGCACGACGTGCGAGAAAGCCTCTTGAAGCAAGCTACCCTGAGGATAGCTGGGAAGTTCTAGGAACAAACCTATCAGTTAAAACAGGTGAAAACCAATGGGATTCAGATACATCAAGACTGATGCTTATGGATCAAAAAGATTTCAACTCTCTTGGTATTGGTACTGATGACTTGATCGAAGCATATATTCAAACAATTCTTACAGTTGTTGCGATTGATAAAATGGCAGAACAACTTATTAGTAAGAAAGGGACTTTCAGAACGAAACTCTTTAGAAGTTTAGATAATGATAAGTCACTCTTTAACGAGATTATGATCTCATAGCATAGGAAGTATTATGGGTGCAATACAAGTCATTAAGACAACTGAAGAAATCGATTTAAATTCATTTGCGCATGGTGAAATTCACCGCTTACAAATACATCTCTCAGATAATGCTCTCGGTGTGCCTTGGCGTGTACCAATTATCATTATGAAAGGTGTTGAGGACGGCCCAGTACTTGGTATTACAGCAGCAGTACACGGGAATGAGCTCAATGGTATCTCAACAATTTTCAAACTGATTGAAGAAGTCGATCCTAAAAAGCTAAAAGGAACAATCGTTATGGTTCCAATTAGTAACGTTCCGGGCTACTTAACAAATCAACGTCGATTTATTGATAATATTGATTTAAATAGAATTATGCCTGGAAAACTTACTGGAAATCCAAGTAATCTCTACGCACATTACTTTACGCAAAAGATCGTTTCTAAATTCAACTACCTTCTTGATCTACATACAGCAAGTCATGGCCGTGTAAACAGTCTCTACCTTAGAGCTGACTTAGAGAACGAGGAAACAAGAACCCTCGCCTTCCTACAGAATCCACAAATTATTGTTCAAAAATATGATGAAGAAGGAACACTAAGAGCTTGGGCCAATGAGCAAGGAATCCATGCAATTACCGTTGAAATTGGTAACCCAAATGCTTTTCAACATGCTCTTATTGATGAAACCCTCGATGGTATAAAGAATACTCTTCGCTACTTCTCAATGATCGAAGGAGATGTTCAAGATATGATTACAGATGCCACAATCTGTGACCACTCTTATTGGATCTACTCGACAAAAGGTGGAATTGTTGATGTTCTTCCAAAACTCACACATCGAGTAAAGAAAGGCGAAGTTATTGCAAAAGTTTACGATGTCTTTGGACAAGTAAAAGAAGTTATCTGTGCAGACCGTTCAGGTGTTGTTATTGGTAAAAACGTAAGACCTAATTGTGAAGCAGGACAAAGAATCCTGCACCTAGGAGTTGATCTTAAGGAAGCACTTCCTGAAGAAATTCCTGGCCACGATGATTTTGAAATATCTGAAAAATAAGAATAAGAAAGGGGGATTTAGATCCCCCTTTTTTTTTTTATAAATTTACATTCATTGTTAGGCCAACATTTGTTCTATCAGCTCTAATATCTTCCGCAATAAAGCGCATATTTGGTGAGATTGAAATATCACGAGTAAAGAAATAAGTCATCGCTATCGTTTGCTGAAGAACTTTTTCGTTAATACGCTCACTCCTAAAATGATCGGCCGAGTAAAGGTCAGTAATTAGCCTTAGAGAAAGAGAGCGAGAAAAGTAAAGCTCACCAGCAAGGCTTAATGAGAATGAACGGTTTACTTGCCTGTCTTTACCTGCAATCTCCATCCCATTAAATGAAATTGTACTCTTATCATAGAAGTACTGTGTCGCATTCCCAGAAAGAGCAATATAAGCGGCCTTCCATACTTTATAGGCCAAAGAATGGCTAACATTAAAAACAGAGTTAATACCGAGGTCCTTATAGTAGTCCCACGTAGCATATTGGTATTGTAGAAACGTTACATTTTGAATGCCAAAAAGGTAGTAAGTTTTAAAGTAACTTAGAACTGGGTTATCAATATTTAAGCTATCACCGTAAGTATCAAGTTCATACTGAACCATTGGATTTTCTGAATCAACACTTCCATGAAAAGGGGCCTTCTTTTCGATCCCCACTTGTAGAGATAGGTTATCTGTTTTTGAAAGACGATACTTCACACCAAAATTACCCGTAAAATTTGTTAGTGAAGTTGTATTTCCTGCATTTCTAATATTAGGCCTTTCAGCGTCATTGAGGTTATCAAGAGCACCAGCATTGTATTTGAATGAAGAATAAAAAGACCATCTCTTTAGCGATCCTGATAATGTCTTCAGTGTCGGGTTATCTAATACTTCTTCCTTCGTGTTGAAGCTCTTTGTTTTGGCCTCTCCTTCAGACTTAGCAGCAGGTGCCGCGAAGGTAAAAGTTGAAATTAGCATAATTATTAATAACTTCATTTTCTCTCCATTAATTAAAAAAGCTCAAAAAGCTTTCACTATTATTTGTTGTTTTATACTTAGTTTCACCCACGAGGTCGTTTGCGATCATGGCCGATCGCCAAGACATCAAACTAGTCTGAGGATCAGCAACCCCATGGCCGTGACGACTAAAGTTCATCGAATAAATTTTTCCATTCTCAATCGTTGTTTGAATACTATAGTCCTGCCCTACAATAATTCGTCCTTGAGAATCCTTGGCAATTTTATCTGACAGCCCCTCCAAGAAGCTTGGTAGAACACTCTTGAAGCCAGTTGCTAAAATAACAATATCAGCTTCAATGATTTCTTTGTTT
The DNA here is from genome assembly GCF_043196705.1 of Halobacteriovorax sp. HFRX-2_2. Taxonomy (NCBI): domain Bacteria; kingdom Pseudomonadati; phylum Bdellovibrionota; class Bacteriovoracia; order Bacteriovoracales; family Halobacteriovoraceae; genus Halobacteriovorax; species Halobacteriovorax sp. HFRX-2_2. Next base: position 753,583 of record NZ_JBEBMT010000002.1, on the reverse strand, counting down.
TGATTAAGAAGATTATCAACCTTAAGCTTATAAGACTCACCTTCCTTTTCAATTTCATTAAGCCAACGCATAGGTGAAATCGTGTAATCAGGAAGCTTCTTTAAGTAGAAACGATCAAGATATAACTCGTTATACATCTCCTGTAGGTACTGGGGAGTATTTCCATCACTAGCTAGAAGTTGACTTTGTGTATATGAATCTTTTTGTTCCTGAGATAAGGAATGGAAATTTAAAACAAATTCAGGAGTGAAGATCTCATTAGTAAATGGCGCTTCATCAAGAGGCTGTAAATTATTTCGGCCACTTAAAAGAGTTACCTTTTCAACTCTCCCCCACATGCCATTGAGAGCATTTCTAAATGTTTCAACACCTGTTTGTCCTCCGCCGACAACAACAACTTTCTTACCTTTTAAATCGAGAGTCTTCATTTGCTTAGACTTTGCATGAAATAACGTATTTGAAAGAAATGGCCTCGCACAGTCAGGAATATTCTTAGTTGGCCCAGATGCAACACAAATATTTTTTGTGAAGTAGCTGCCTCCCTCTTTAATGACTTCAAATTTCTCACCATCGTGTTTGATGTCGATTACTTTAGAATCAAAATCAATGTCATGACAAAGTTGTTTTGAAACCCATTTACAATAGTCTTGAAACTCGTATCGATTTATTGATTTTCTGTCTGTATTTAAAAAGTGATAGAATTGTCCATTTTCAACAAGATAACTCAAGAAACTAAATGAACTTTTAGGGTCAACCGGTGTCACAAGATCTTTTAAGAAAGATGTTTGCATCATGGCGTCCCCAAACATTAGTTCAGGATGCCAACTAAACTCCGGCTTATTATCTAAGAACTTAGTATTAATATTACTTAGTGGATTCAAAAGTGCCGCTAAGCTTAGATTAAATGGCCCAAGGCCAATTCCAACAATGTCATAAATATTGTGCATATAACTTCCTCAACTCAACCCTAACTATTTCTAACAAGAGGATTTTTAATATTACTTCCTAGCATTGGCTTTAAACGCTCCCCTGTTTCGCTATAACCAGCGACAAAACGAACAGTATTAACCAATACTTTCTCAAATTCTTTTCTTAATAAATTAACCTTATCCGCAACCTTACGATCACCTTGGTAGTCAGAAATAACTTCACCAAGTAAGTGATAGAAGTCTCTTTCTTTAAATTCGAGAGACTCTTCTACTACTCTTGAAAAATAACGTAGTACTGTAACAAAGTGACCTGTGATAAGATCGTGAATCAAGTACTCTGCTGGTAACTGATCAAGCACAACTCCAAAGTCAGCATCAATATGCTTTGAGTTTGAGGCCATTCTAAAATCACCATGAAAGTCCTTTATAATTAATCTTTGTGGCCTTCCCTCTTTCAGAACGAGAATGGTATTTTGCCCATGAGCGACTAGGCCTAGACCGTGCTCAACTTGTAGGTGGTAAAGAGGAATAACAACAACACTGAAGTACTCATTGATCCATTCTGAAATACTTAAACCAGATGACTTAATATACTCAGCAACCAGTGCATTGCGATCTTTAGTAAAGATAAGTGCTGCTGTTGGAATGGCAATTTCATCGTTGGAGATTTTATTCTCTACGCTTTCACGCCAAACACACCCCAGTAGTTCTTTATAGCGATATGATCCACCTTCAATACGATTAAACTCTGGTAAAGGACAGCTTACTGCTGCAACTTCCTTTAGCACATCGACCTTATTCTTAAGAAATTTATCTGAATCAATAATCTTCTCAATCTTTTCAGATAAGAGATAACCCTTCTTAATATATTTTTGAGGAATTCCTCTTACACATGAAGTATTTAAGATAGAGATGGCCACTTTTACATCATACTTACTTGTATCTGAATTAGAGGATAAAGTTCTAATCGATACTTGTGGTGTGTATTCATTGCCCATCTTTCCAAGAGAAATAATTCGTCTTTGAAAGACTAAGTGATTAAATTGAACACTTATATACTTACTCCACTGCCAAGGATGAACCGGAATAAGAATATAGTCATCAAAGCTCCCTGAGACTTCTTGAACTTTCCTTTTTGCAAAATCCACTTCAGCATCAGTAAGGGAGTCGGAATACAGGTCTTCAATTTTTAATTGATCGAGATTCATCCCCCATTCTAGGCAATCTCGCTTAATCGCACACCAATGAAGCTTATAACTACTTCTCGATTCTGGAGCATATAATAAAAGCTCATCACTTCCCCAACCGAGACGCCCTTTATTCATGATGATTTTTGGGTGTCCTGATAAAATCTGGTCAACTTTTTTAAAATTAAACTTAGATATCTCTTCAATGGTAATATCTTCTAATGAAGTCGCTTGAATGATATCACCATAAATTGTCTGATTGCCTTCTTCAATAAACTGAGCAAGTGTTTCATCACTCATCTTACAAGTATCTTGTACCTCAAAGAAGAAGTCCGCAAGAGTATACTCATCGATAATTTTTCCAGCACTATACTTTTTAAAGCTATCATTTTCTATTTGTAGATTTCCCCAAACACTAATACGGCCTTGAAAACTATAGTAGGTCTCATCAGAAATTCTAAAAAAGAAACGATCGTGGCAATACTCAACATCAAAGAGCTCTTCAAATTGAAGTTCTTCAATTGCTTTAATGATAAGATTTTTATGAAGCTCAAAGAACTTTCTTGTATTCATCATGACTTCATCTCACTAAAAAACCTTGTACGATCGGCTTCTAAAAGATTAGAGGTCTTATGAGGAAAACTAAAGACTCCCTTGTGTTCCCATCCAGGAAGTAGTCTTGCGAGAGTTAAAACCTTCTTATTATCGACTCGTGGTTCTCCCCACACCTTTTGAGTCCTACTATCATCTTCAAAAAGAAATTTTGTTAAGTGAAAGATTGAATCAAAAACAGCACGCGTTCCAAGAAATTTTTCCTCACCAATGAGAATATGGATTCCACGATCATATAAAGAGGCGTTACAGTAAGGAGCAATCCTATCATCAAATCCCCAATAGACTTCGAAGTATCCGGCCTGCTCACCATCGATATCAACAATAATTGGCAGTTGATAAGGAGAATCCTTGAGCCCTTGTACATATTCTCTGAGTTCCTCAAGAGGCTTATTCATTTCCCAAAACTCGTAGACATATTTCTTATTATGCCATTCATGAAATATCAAAAGATCCTTATCCATATCAAAAGCACGAAGAACTATTTCATGATTGTGCTTTGAAGTAGCTTGATATAATTCTCCTTCATAAACACGTGGTCTTCTTAAAAGGGCCTTGATTGGATTCGAGATTCTATTATAAATATCCCATGGGTTTTTAATTGTATTTTCGTTGATATTAGAGACACAACACCTGAAATTTCCCTTTTGGTAGAGAAAATCACTTTCAATTAAGTAGCTCAAAAATGAAGAACGAGAGTGATTCTTATAAATAAAATTCCTAAATTGTGTTAAGTGAAATAACTCGGCCTTAGCATCACCATTTGCAAGGGAAATGATTGTATTAAACACTGAATTTATAATGAGATAGTAAGTATAAACTTTATTAACATCCTCGGGAGATAAAATATTCCCCTTAGACTCACTGATGAATTCATACTTAGTACCAAATCGTTCAACACTTTTAGCAGTGAAGCCAGTACCCTGACAATCACGATAAATTGTTCCAACAGGAAGTCCATCATTCATTTTAAGAATGATATTTTGCATATGGGCACCAAGAAGAATTCCGTGATCTTCAGACAGAGTAATGAACTCTCCGACTACATTTTCAAGAAAAGCTTCAAACCAATACTTTCTTGCAAGAAAAATATTTCCACACGCTCTTTGAGCATTATCTTCGACTAGACTTAATAAGTGAGACTTACCGGTAAAAGGATTCTCCTCGGCCAAAGTGCCAAGTAAGAGACAATTATCTGAAACGAAGTTTTCACGTAATTGAAGAGTCGATTCAATAATAGGACTTCCATCTTCACCTCTTAAGGCAACATAGAAAGGTTCATAAAGAATATGAAACTTATCGCTAAATTTTGAGACTCCTTCGTTTTTAAAAACTGTCTCCATCTGCATTCCGCGGATGGCCTCCTCTGGTTGAAGATGTCTTATCGAATTTGTAAGCTTCACATCCATTGAATACTTAACTAAGTATGGCGCGTCGGGGTTATAAAGAGATCTAAGAGAAGAAAGAGCAAACCAGTTATTTTTTCCACTTGATACTTCAATAACCTTACAGATGTCTTGTCTTTCTTTAAAACTACTCAAACGACGCCATTGCCATGGATGCATCGGAATATAGACAAAGGAATTATCAACTTCCTCTAAGTCGAATATTGCCAGCTTATTTAGTGCGCTAACAACATCATCAAGTGTCCCATTTGATTGAATCATATCCTTTTGACACTTAATCCAAGTTAACTTGAAGCCATTTGATAGTTCTGGAGAATATTGAAATAAATCCTCTTCATTCATTCCTTTCTTGCATTTCGGATAAGGATGAAATGGATGACCAAGAAGCAACTTTTGTTCACTGCTAAGATAGCTATCAATCTTTACATCTGAATTATGACTTAGGATAAGTTCAATATTATTTCTCGAATTAATAATATTTTCAATAAAGGTTGGGTCTGCATCAGGAAGGTGACTTATCAATTCAGGAAGCATTTGATCGAAGTCAATAGAAGCTCCATTTAAATAAATTTTTCCCGTATAACGATGGCCACCTAATGGAGAAAATGAATCAATCTCAAATGAAAGATCTCCTATTCTCACATGGCCATTTTCACGATCAACTTCAACAAGTTTATCTTGCACGTAATCTCTTGCCATCGAGTTAATGAGTGATCGAAGACTATACTTATCAGCAAGTTGCCTAGTGTTTTCACTAACCATTTGTCACTCCACCAAAACCTTCTTCTGTATAGAAAGTGTTATATTTTAAGCTTATGAAAATTGCGGCAATAACCAGAGCAACAAAGAAAACAAGCATATAATTAATCAATTGAAGTTTAATAATCACCCCTGAAGAAAGTGAGCCAAGAGCATTTCCAAGAGTTTGATAAAAGCTGATTTCACTGGCCACAACCTGTTTAGGAGTAGCAGGATTGAGCTTATAGATTTGTCCCATATAAAGAATTGGAACTATCGCTGCTCCAAATGAGAACAAAATGATAAAACCGTACAATGTTCTTAAATCATCAATTCGATAAAATGAATAAAAGCTAGTTAAAAGAGCAATGATTGCTAATATTGTGACAAATTTAGAATTAATAAGATTCATTTTCTTTAGGATCAACTGAGTCACAATAATAACAAGTGATGCAATAGTTAGAGTCCAGTAAATCGTAGCAGATTGCTTAATTTGCCCTATGAAAAGATCACCCACAATATCTGTCATACTCATATGAAAGAAAGAAGTCATAAATGTATAGGCCAGTGGGATTAAAAGTAGCGGTAGAATTATTTGTCTTAAGTTCTGATCCTGCCTTGCTGAGATCATCTCGATTTCACTTTGCCCTCTTTCAAAACTAAGTAATATTGAGAGAAGGATTAGTCCTGCCAGGATAACAAGTCCCATATTTAGGTTAAATGCTAAAAGTCCTCCTAAAATTAATCCAATAAGTCTTCCTATATTTAAGAAAACAGTGGTTTCTAAGACACCTCTTTGTGCATCTTTAAAGCGCGTAATTTTAACGACCTGAGAGAACGGAAGAATAGAACTTGCAGTCATCGCGTAGATAACTCGAGAAAGAATGAAACATGCTAGAGATAACTCAACATTGCCACAAGTGAAAGTTGCTAGTAGAGCAAGTGTTGATAAAAGAAGTCCATAAAGCCCAATTCGGTAAATATTCTTAGGCTGGATTCTTGAAAAAAGTGCGGCCCACTCCTTTGTCATAAAAAGAAAGAAGAAGATTGAAATACCATAAATAATTAGAACTGAAGTGATATCCAGATTTGTTACCATGGCAATTTTCGGTATAAGACCAAGAAGTATTGTTTGGGCCGCACCAAAAACAAAACAAAGGCATGAGATGGCCTTAGTAAAATTATTAATTTTTAATTGAGAACTCAAGAAACTCTCTCCTTTGGTCTCCTCGCTTTATTCCTAAAAGAGATAAGAAAAAGCACAAGATCTCGCCAAGAGAAGATTAAATAAATAAGAAAGAGTGCACTTAAGATCCATTTAAAATCTGATGTAATAAAGAAGATCACAAAGACAAACATCGTTGGAAGTAAAACTTCTAGAGTTGATACATTCGTATCGTTTAAAAGACGGCCATCATATAACCCTGCTTTCACAGCAAGGTGTTTCCTTCTAAACAAAAAGATATAGATTCCACTTATTGGAATAAAAGAAGAAATTAGCCCCAGAACACTCCAAATAATCTTTAAGATAACTCCGCCGTAGTCACCAAAGTGTAGTGGCTCTGAAAGAATAAGAAGCTCTAAGTACCATGGAAGAGATACTGTACGATTTAGCTTGCCTGTTATGCCATCGACATATGCGATTTCATGATGATGTTCTTCATTCTCCATTAGAACAACAAATTGGTTGGGAACAGAGAACTCATTATCAGGAAAAGAAATAAAGTCGTATTCTAAATGTGGAAGCTTTGTTTCAAGTTCTTTTAGAACTGTCGTTACTGAGACATATTTTGCATTTTCTATAACGATAGCATTTGCTTGATGTGCCCTTACGTTATCTCTTAGAAAGAGACCAATTAATGTGCTATTAAATGCTAGAATTGCTCCCGTGAATGTGACGATTAAAAGCCATGCTAACGTCTTGACTCCAATAATCTTATGAAGACGCCCTAGCAGGATACGAGAATTCATCGTCTTTACATTACGGTAGAATTTATTAGCAATAAGAGCACCACTTAACAGAGCAATAAGAAAGAAGAGGCCCATAAGCCCAATTAGAATCTTCCCCTTTCCTCCTAAGAGTAACTCTCGATGAAGCTTTAAAATAAAGTCAATGAAGGCAGTAGGCTTGACTTGATTTGAAGATAGTACATTTCCAGCAAGGTCAAATTTTAACCTCATTGCACCCTTGAACTTTTCAATACCTAGTTCTGTAACACGTGCTTGGATATCTCCGTCATCACCTTTAAAAATTGAAAGTACTTTTTTATCTTTGTAACTTTCATTTTCAGATAAGTAATTTTCGATTTTTGAAAGTGACGATTCCTCTGAAATAAAGACACTCTTTTGCTCAACTGTTTGAACAGGAGAAAGCTCATGGCGCCAAACGAGAACGACTCCAGTTAGCCCAAGAACAAGGAAGTTGACCGCTAGGACTAAACCTAGAATGCGATGAATTTTTAATAATTTTCTTACTAATGTACTCATAAAAACTAAAAAAAGCAGGGAAGTTTATACTCCCCTGCTTAATATCAAGGATTTTTTATAGTTTCTTATAAACCATAAAATCGATACCAATATGTGTTGCCTCTGCTCCACAAACATCAGCGGCACCAGTAGCTGGAACCATGATCGTTGCGTGGTGAGGGTGCCCCCAGTAAAGATAGTCATTGTCTGCAAGTTGAGCATCAAGGATTGCCTTTCCTTCAGAGCAGTCAGCAGAAGCATTTACTTTTGAGAAAGCTCTTGAATCAACAAGTTCGATCGTCGAAGCAGCATTGTCAGCAAATAGAATTGAAGAGTAAGAACACTCAACACCATCTACATTTTCGAAAGTTGCCTTAATTAGAATATTATCAAGCGTGTAATCAGTAGAAAGCTTTTCAAATTTAACATTCATGTTGTTGTGAGTAGCTGGTGCGTTTGTGTAGTCAGTAAATGCTGCACATACGTAACCTTTATGCTTTGCAACCCATCTCTCACCTTCAAGAATTAGGTCAGAATTTGCGATAGCTGAAACTGATAGTAGTGATAATAAAGCTATAAGTGATTTTTTCATCATGTTTATTCTCCTTTAAGTTTATGAAGAATAAATATCTGAACGAGTTTGGCATGTCAAACTATTATCTACACATTTAAACAACTGATTGTTGATAGCGACATTTTTTGTAATAAATACATGAAATCTGGTGTAAATAGGCCCTATTTGGAGACTTAAATAGAGCCTATTATAAGATTTAGCGGATTGGATCGCGTCCTTCGATCTTACTAAGGATACGAGTTTCGCCAGATTTCTTATACTTTGACTTGAGGGAATTAGTAGAATGAACCATTTCATTCTCTAGATTTTGATGTGAGCTCACCTCTTGTGAATTATACTTATGTTCACAAAGGGACTCTGCTGATGCTGAAAAACTCATCATACTCGCACCAATAATTAGTGTCGTAAATAATGTGTGAACTTTCATATCCATCTCCTTTGATGATTGATTATCTGTTAATTCATCATCGCAACAAATGGGAGCGAAATAAAATATCGAGTCTTTATGACATCATAGAGATTTCCTATTAGGCCATGAAATAGACTTCATTCCATTTTTAACAAGGCCAAGGTAGCTCTTAATACGATTGTTTTGAAACTTGTGTTTTTCACCAATAAAAGAAATAACTTGTTTACGATTAAAGGCCATGGCCCAGTCATGAGCACTCATCCCGGAGTCATTTAATTCACCAAGCTTTGCACCATATTGAATGAGTAATTTTACGATTCTTAAGTTACCCTTTAGTGAAGCAAACATAAGAGCATTATTACCTAGGCCGTCTGTTGCCTTGGGATTGGCCCCTGCACTCAATAAAGTGTGACAGAAGTCAAAGTGTCCATATTGGGTAGCCTCAAGAAGAGGCGTATATCCTTTCTCATTAGTAACCTCTAAGTTGCACTCTTCATTCGTTAGTAAGAAAATACTTAACTCACCAACATCACCATTCTTGGCCCAATCAAAAATCTTAGACATAACTTCTCCTAATAGACAATTCTACGGAGAAGTCATCTCTTCTAAAAAGTGAAGAAGAGATAAATTTAATTAACTCCCTTAATGGTTATTTGGGTATTATTTGTTGATTTAAGCTATATTGGCGCTACATGCAAAAATCTTTCTTGTTGTTTATTAAGATTTTATTAAGAAATCCATTGATCTTTCACATCAGTCTTTAGACAATATTAGTCTATAAAAAAACATACACATGGAGTGATTATGAGAACAATTGTTAAAAGTTCAAAGTTACTTATGCTAATTCTAGCAGCTGCTATGACGGTTCAAACTCATGCTCAAGAAGAAGCAAAAAGTAAAAAAGATGGAGACATCGACAGTGAAATTACAAACGCAAGACTAAGAGCACAGTCTGGTTCAAAATCTGACTACAGCTTAAGTCTTTCACTAGGTTACAATGGTGGTACACTAGATGATATTTTTGGTGAAGAAAGACCAGATATCTATGGTGATCCAGAAACAGAAACGAAGACATCTTTTGGTGGTAGCTTCGCAGGTAGATACCGTTTCAACAAAAATGACAGTATGACAGTTGGTGCAGGTTTTTCTGTACTAAACCCATGGGGACACTCAGAAGGTAACGTTGATAACCCATACGTTGGTTACTCAAGAATTTACAAAATTGGTGACTTCCAAACTTCAACTTCAGCAGATATCACTTTTGGTACAGCAGAATCATATAAAGCTGTAGACCTTAAGCAAGTTGTTAGTGCATCTCACAACATGATGAAGCGTTTTGAAGGAACAAACCTAACGCTAGGTGCTTCAGTTTCTCTAAGTGCATACTTCTACGGTTCAGAGCCAGAAGTTGCGGTATCTAAAGATGCAATGACAGAACTTGCAGTTGGTTTCTACCCACAACTAGAGTACGTATTCAACGATACATTCTCATTTAGAACTGTATTTGGTTACTTTAACTACCAAAAGTCTAGAGGTGAAGATTCTAAACTTCTTAGAGCATACGAATACCAATCAGTTGGTGTTGGTATTTCTGTAACAAGAGATATCTACGTTTATCCAAACGTACAATTCCTTGCTGATGATATTGATTCAGATAAGACAAATTTTGCAATCTCTGCAGATATCAATATTCTTTAATAAATTTAAAGTATACTTAGGCCCGATTATTCGGGCCTTTTTTTTTGCTTAAAATTCAAAACCTCACTATAATTTCAGTATGGATGTTTTTAAAGGTTTAAAGAATACACATACTGAGATCAAACGAATCAATGGTTATCTGAAAGAAGTCGTTACCTTCTTAGATGATACTGGAAAACCCATTGGCCATGTTATCAACCCTCTTATGGTTGAGCTTCGATTACGCGATGTTTCACAGATATTTGTGGGGGCCTTTCTTGTCGCTTCGCCACTGTGCTTTACTGAAGAAGTCTGGAATCTAAGTGTTTCTCTTAAATTTGATAATATCTACTATCTACTAGCATCTTCAATTGTTATCGTGACGTGTTTTGTCTACTTTAACTTCTATCGTTTTAAGCTTAAGGGGAATATTGCTGAATTCGTTAAGAGGATTATTGCGATTTACTTAATCACAACTTCGAGTGTTGTTTTCATTCTATTCTTGATTGATAAATTCCCTGTCATGACCGACCCAGTACTTGCTTTTAAACGCACAGTCATTATTGCATTTCCAAGCATCTTTGGAGCGGCCATCACAGATTATTTAAAGTAATTAGAACTTAGTATCTTTTTGTCCGCAGTGAGGCATATTTGAAGCATATGGATTGTGAACCTTGTCCTGTTTTGACGAGTTTTGTACCCACTTCTTCTTTACCATTGGACATGAGTAAGCGTTATACTTCTCCCCTACATCATACGTATTAATGATATGAATAAGGGCCATTGAAACAAGGTGATAGTTCTGGTTATTATCAGCAGTTGAATTTGATGCCTTAATCTCAGAAAGCTTAGTTTTTGAGAAAGTTAAAAGTTTTTTAATTTTTTCATCGCTAATCTTATCAATTGCATTGGCAAGATCTTTTGCAGCTTTCTCAACCTTTGCACCATCGTAATCAAAGAAGCTTGCATGAAGGCCCTCATTTAGCTCAAGAACTTTTACAACTTCTTTCTTAGTGTTTTGTGCCATCTCAATACGTCCAGCGGCAAATAAATTAAAAGCAATCATACTTACAATAATAAATTTATTCATGTGTTTCTCCTTTAAGGTTCTTTTGTTCAAAATATGAATATGTAATAGGCACAACAAATAGTGTAATTAATTCGACGAGCATCCCTCCAAGCGTAGGAATCGCCATTGGTTTCATCACTTCACTTCCTGTACTTGTCGACCACATAATTGGAACTAAGGCCACTACTGTTGTCGTAGTCGTCATAACAAGCGGTCTAATACGTCTTGAACCAGCATTGACAATAACTTCCTTGAGTTCCCCCCAATTACTTGGCTTAATTGATTTAAACTCCTCTTGCAGATAAGTCATCATCACGACCCCATCATCAACAGCGATACCGAATAGAGCAATGAAACCAACCCATACGGCAACTGAAGTATTGAATCCTCCAATCCATAAAAGGATTAGACCACCTGCAAATGCAATTGGAACAGCACTGAAGACAATGGCCGCATTGCGAAGGTTTTTAATACCAAAGTAGATAATGATTAAATTAATAACGAGTGCTAATGGCACAAGAAGCATTAGGCGATTATTTGAGCGAACCTGATTTTCATATTGTCCGGCCCAGACAAGAGAGTATCCCTTAGGTAAGTCAACCTTTTCTTCGACGGCCTTCTTAGCTTCTTCAACAAAGCCAATAAGGTCACGATCTTGAACATTTAAAAGAACAAGTGAGCGTAACATCCCATCCTCAGACTGAATCATTGCAGGGCCTGTCACAACTTCGATCTTTGCAAGTTGCTCTAATGGAATATGTTGTCCAAGAGGACTTGGCACAAGAACTTTTTTAAGCTCATCAACACGGTCTCTTAGCTCTTTCTTATAACGAACACGTATTGGAAAACGCTGTCTCCCGTCGTAGAATTGACCAATTGTCATTCCCCCAACCGCAGTTTGAAGAATCTTATTAATCGTTCCCGTATTAATTCCGTAACGACTCGCGGCTACACGATCAATATCAAATTCAATATAAGGCTTACCAGTGATTTGCTGAGCATAGACACCACTTGCGCCTTTTATTCCCTCGAGAACGTGACCGATCTCTTGGCCTATCTTTTCTAGCTTCTCAAGATTATCACCAAAGACCTTTACACCAATTTGTGTTTTGATCCCAGTCGAAATCATGGCGATACGATTTTCAATTGGAAATAGCCATGCATTAACGAGTCCAGGTACTTGAAGCTGTTGATCAAGCTCGGCCATGATATCATAAATAGAAGTTCCACTAGGCCATTCATCTTGCGGAACAAGCTTAATCACTGTTTCAAACATGGCAACAGGTGCTGGGTCTAATGCAGTTTCAGCTCGTCCCAGTTTACCAATAGCACTTGCCACAAGTGGATGCTTAACGAGTTCCTTATCAGTATACGCCAATAATTCACGTGCCTTTGTCATCCCGACATCTGCTGTTGTTACAGGCATATAAAGAATTTCCCCCTCATTTAAAGAAGGCATAAATTCCTTACCAAGTTGAGAGTATGCAATACCACCAAGAATAAAAATGAGAGTTGGGAAGATCGCAAAGATCTTACGATTTTCAAGCATCCATCTTAGAACTGGCTGATAAGTATTTACAATTTTTAAACTTACAGGATTCTTCTCAATTGGTTTCAACTTTCCTTTTAAAAAGAAAACACTTAAGGCCGGAACAAGAATAATCGCTACGACAACAGAACCAAACATTGCCAAGGTCTTTGCCCAAGCAAGTGGTCCAAAGAGCTTCCCTTCACTTCCCTCGAGTCCAAAAACAGGAAGGAATGTCACAATCGTCGTTGCAACTGCTGTTAAAATCGCAGGTCCAACCTCTCGGGCCGCCTTCACAACGATCTCAACACGTTCAGACTTTGAGAGATCACGATCTTCATTAGCAAGACTAGAGTAGATATTCTCAGTCATGATAATACCCATATCGACCATAGAGCCGATGGCAATAACAAGACCTGATAAACTCATAACATTAGAATCAATGCCAATGAATTTCATAAGAATAAAACTTATCCCAACACCAAACGGAAGTGTTAACGAAACAAGAATCGACGACTTAAAGTGTAGCAAGAAGAGAAGGATCACAATAACAGTGATAAAGATCTCTTGTGCAAGAGCGGAGTAAACTGTTCCAATCGTTCTCTCAATAACTTCAGTTCGGTCATAGAAAGGACTGAACTCAACCCCTTTTGGAAGTCCTGCCTTAACAATATCAATTTTTTCTTTTACATTATCAATAACTTCTTTAGGGTTTTCACCAAAGCGCATGGTAACAATTCCACCAACGGCCTCTGTTCCATCCTTATCAAGGGCCCCACGACGAAATGCTGGCCCTGTCCCAACACTTGCCATATCTTTGATACGAATTGGAGTCTTATTCTTAACGGCCACAACAACATTTTCAATATCGGCCAGAGATTTAAAGAATCCTTTCCCACGTACAATGAATTCACGGTCACCATCTTCAATAACTTCGGCCCCGACATCGATATTACTATCTTGAATAGCTTGAATGATTGCCGTTAAGTGAATATCGTAGGCAATAAGTTTATTAGGGTCGACATCAATTTGATACTCTTTAACGAAACCACCAATACTAGCAACTTCACTAACACCCTCAACACTTTGCAGAAGATAGCGAACATAGAAGTCCTGAAGAGTTCTTAGCTCTTCTAATGAAAGTGGTTTGTCGCTATCAGGAGCATTATCAAGAGTATACATATACACTTGTCCAAGTCCTGTTGCATCAGGGCCCATGGCCGGATTTACACCATCAGGTAGTTCATTCTTAGCACTTGTAAGCTTTTCCAAAACACGTGATCTTGACCAATAGAAATCAACTTCATCATTGAAGATTACATATATTGTAGAAAAGCCGAAAGCAGACGTTCCGCGAATATTCTTAACACCTGGAATTCCCTGTAGCATGACACTCAATGGATAGGTAATTTGCTCTTCAATATCTTTTGGAGAACGACCTGCCCAATTAGTAAAAACGATTTGCTGGTTTTCACCAATATCAGGGATCGCATCAATTCGAGCAGTCGATAGACTGAAGACTGAAAGTAGAGCAACTAAGGTAAAGAGTAAAACTACTGTTACGCGATTTCGAATAGATAATTCAATAATATTCTTAATCATTAGTATGCCCTTGATGAGGATCAGATGTATTCATATCCTCATATCCACCAAAGAGTTGTGCTTGTGCATCAAGAAGGAAATTCCCCTCAATAACAACTTGATCACCATCCTTAAGACCTGCTTCAACTTCAACATAACCTTCCGACTCGTGACCAGTCTTAATAACGATAGACTTAAATTCTTTATCACTCACCTTAACCCAAGCAACCTTTCTCTTACCTGTGTCGATCACAGCAGAGCGAGGAATAACAAGAGGCATTCCCTCGAGCTCAAATGTGATTTGAGCGTTTGCAACCATACCAGGCTTAAGCTTGCCTTCTTCATTTTTGATCGTCGCACGTACTTTTAATGTACGTGATTGTTGATCTAGGACAGGGCTCACAAAATCAATCTCACCTGTTGTTGTTTTCCCAGGTATTGCAATAAATTCTAGTTCAACTTTTTGTCCTAGCTGCACAAGAGCAGAGTCTTGTTCGTATACATCTAGCTCTACCCAGACATCACTTAAATTTGAGAGTTCAAAGAAGTTTTGCCCTTCTTTAAAGTATGTACCAACAGTTGCACTTCTCTTTTGTACAATACCTGTTGCAGGTGAAAAGATTGTGATCTTATTTGGAACCGCACCTTTCTTGGCCCAAGCTTCGTATTGTTCTTTCTTGATTCCCCAAAGTTCTAGCCTCTCCTGACTTTGCTTATAAAGATCACGAAATTCACGTCCTCTATTTTTCAGGTAAGTCTTACGAGCAAGAATATATTCCTCACCAGCAGTAATTAATTTTGGACTATAGATATCAACAACAGGATCACCAGTTTTCACAAAACTCCCTGTTGATTTGACATAGACTTTTTCCACTCGTCCATCGATACGAGCAGGGATATTACTCTCTTTCTCTTCAGACTGAAGGACTTGACCAAGAAGTCTAATCTTCTTTGTCATCTTCATCGTCGTTACAGGAAAGTATGAAGGTGAAAAATGTTTTAACTGAGACTTTCTAAGCTTCACACTAGCGACAACCTTGGCAGCATTTTCTTTTCGTGTGTTAACTTTAACCATTGGAGTTCCATCCATTGGACATACGTCTTCTTTTTCACTTGTTACATCTGGAAAATCTGCACAACGCCAAAGCTCCTTCTCTGGCTCTGTTTGTGTCATTGTCGAGTGATCATGGTCATCCTCGACTTCAACCTTTGTCAGGTTCATATGACAGATTGGACATTTCCCAGGCTTATCCTCTTTAATTTGAGGGTGCATCGAGCATGTATAGTATGTTTTCACCTTAGATTCGCTTTGTGTACTCACATCTTCCTTTGGTGAGCACGCAACAAACCCAAGAAGAGTTGAGAATGCAATAATTTTAAGTAACTTATTCATAGAGAGACTCTCCAAGAGTATATTTATAATCAACCTTAGAAGTTGCTAATTGAGCTTCTAACATCACCTTTTTTAATAATATTGTTTGTAGTCTTAATTCACTTTGTAAGAGTTCAACGTAAGAACTATTCCCACGGCCATATGATTTTGAAGTAATCGAACGTGAGTTCTTTGCAAAATTCACAGATTTTTTCGTAATGATTTCTAATTCAGATTTTAATTTTTCGATATTATCTTGAATGATATTTAAATCACGACTCTTTTTAAGTTTATAATCCTCAAGCTTTTTAGTCGCAGCATAGCGATTGGCCACGGCCGCTCCCTTAGCGCCTCTCTTGTCATCTGAGACAGGGATTGGAAACGTAATCTGAGCACCGATAAAGTCACCATTATTGTCGATTTCATCTGATCGAAATGTATAACCAAGAGAAACAGTGATATCTGGGATATAAGCAAGACTTGCTTGTTCGACAGCAAACTCTCCAGCGATCTTTCCTTCTTCAAGTGCCTTTAAACGGTTATCCTTAATCACTTCTTCATTCTTGGTTTTTTCTAATAAACGCCAAGGAACGCTTTTGTAATCGAAGCGTGCTGCTTGATCACCTAGTAAGTATTCAAGCTGGGCCTTATTCTGTTTTAGCTCAAATGTTTTATTACTAAACTCACTTTCAATTTCTGACTTTCTAATTTGAATATCAAGTAGGGCCTGTTGAGTGATTCGTCCATTAGAGTAAAGCTTCTTACTTACCTTTAGGATATTATTAATCCAAGCAAGGTTTTCTTTAAGGATAAAGAGTTCATTTTCAATTTTTCGATTTCCAATGACATTTCCCCACAACGCCTTAACCAATGCCTGCTCATAATCTAGTGCCGAATAATTCATCGCTCTTGCTTGAGCATTGACGCTTTCAGATGCCTTTCCATACTTATTTGAAAGGGCAATCTTTTGAGAAATTCCAAGCTCTAGCCCCGTCATTGGAGTTTGGTTATAATCCAATGTTTCAACAGGAAAGTTCTTTGCAGCAACTTTAAACATTGGGTCACCCCAAGAGCTTTTCTGTTTTGAAGATTCAACAAGAGACTTAGCACTCCCTTTAATTGCTTCAACACTATTATGTTTACTCAACTGCCCTACTGCCTGTTTAAAAGAAAAGGCCATTGAGCATGTGGAAATGAAAGTAACTAAAGCTAATTTAAGCATAATAAAACCTACGACTTTGCTGATTTTTTTAAAAGTTCCATAATCTCACTGATTTTCTCTTCAGAATCTTTTTCTGAGCCAGACTTTATGGCCTTCATGACACAGCTATTTAGGTGAGATTCTAGAATCACGTGTTCAAGGCCTTTAAGAGCACTTCTAATCGACTTGATCTGAGTCAGAATATCCACACAGTACTTGCCATCTTCAATCATATTCTTAATGCCACGTACTTGCCCTTCAATGCGATTGACTCTTGTTAGAGTAGCTTTGTGATCTGGGTGTTTACTCATATTAACTTCCTTATTCTTAAACTATTTGAAACGACTGAAATACTACTTAACCCCATGGCCACACTTGCAAGAACTGGAGGCATTGTTGGACCTCCAAAAATAACAAGGACACCGGCCGCAACAGGTATAAGTAGAGTGTTATAAATCATTGATAAAAAGAGGTTTTGCTTGATGATCTTCATTGTCCCTTTAGCAAGTTCAATGAATTCTACGGCCTTTGCGATATCCCCTTTAACAATTGTCACATCTGATGCACTAATCGCAACATCTGTTCCTGTTCCCATCGCCATTGACAAGTCTGCTTTAGCAAGCGCAGGAGCATCGTTAATTCCATCACCAATCATGGCGACTTTTCGGCCTTCTTTTTGTAAGCGCTCAATTTGTGATGCCTTCCCAAGAGGAAGGGCTCTCGCGATAAAGTGGTCGACACCAACCTCTTCGCTTACACTCTTAGCGACAATTTCATTGTCACCTGTAATCATCCAAGTCTCAATTCCCAGTGACTTAAAGTGATCAATTGCCTCTTTTGCACTAGGTTTAATCTCATCACCAACAATAAGAGTTGCGACATGCTCTTTATTTCGAGCAACAAAAATATAACTTCCTACTTTCTCTGACTCTAAATCAATATCTCTTTTGATACGTAAGTCATCTAATAAGGATTCATTTCCAATATGATATTCAAGATCATCAATCTCAGCGATAATTCCTTTCCCCTTAATAACTTCAAAGCTATCTGGTTCGCTTAACTCAGCACCCTCTTCATTTGCATAATTAAGAACTGCTTTTGCGAGTGGGTGTTCAGAGAATTGTTCAATTGATGCAAGATGAGTAAGTACCATCTTACTATCTTCACCCTCTTTATAAAGAGAATCGATTACTGAAGGACGGCCAAAAGTAATCGTTCCTGTTTTATCAAAAATCACCGTGTCAATTTCAACCGCTTTTTCAATAACTTCACCACCACCAATAAGGAGACCTTTTAAAGATGCTCGACCTGTTGAAACAACAACTGCCGTTGGAGTCGCAAGCCCAAGAGCACAAGGACAAGCAATAACAAGTACTGCAATAAAGTTCGAAATCGAGTTCCCCCACCTTGGTTCTCCTCCATAGAAGTACCAAGCAAGAAAAGTTATAACAGCGATAACAATAACCACAGGAGTGAAGACTCCACTAATTTTATCTGCATATTTTTGAATATTTGGTTTAGAAGACTGGGCCTCTTCAACGAACTTAATAATTTGTGAAAGGAAAGTATCGCTACCAACTTTTGTGGCCTTATAATCAATAACGTGATCTCCATTGATTGTTCCAGCAAAGACTTGCTCTCCTTCACCTTTCTTAACAGGTAGAGGTTCTCCTGAGATCATTGATTCATCAATGGCACTACTACCTTTGATAATCTTTCCATCAACTGCAAATTTTTCACCAGGACGAACTCTAAGAGTATCACCGGCCTCTACTTCACTAATGGCAACTTCAACAAATGAGTCCCCCTTTAGAATCGTTGCTTTCTTTGCCGATAATTTAAAGAGATCATTTAGAGCTTCTTTTGTTTTCTTCTTCGCTCTTTCTTCAAAATACTGTCCAAGGAAGACAAAAGAAGTAATGAAACCAACGGCCTCAAAATACACTCTCGTCGTCAATCCAAGATCACGACTTAGATCTGTAAAAAGAGTGATAAAAACACTATAAAGGAATGCTGCAGTTGTCCCAAGCCCAATAAGAGTATTCATATTGGAACGACCACTTCTTAGAAATTGTAGAAGTGAGCGTTGGAACTTTAAACCAATCCATGCCCAAATAGGTGTCGTTAAAACTAACTGAATATACCAATTGGCCTTCTTTGAAGGCCATCCCTTAAGAGGTCCCATCTCAAACATAAAGACCGCAATCGCAAGACTCATTCCGATAACAAACTTATGAAAATTATCCTTTTCAATAGATTTGGCCGGTTCTGAATCACTTAGTTCTTCCTCTTCAGATTGGATTGTATAACCAAGTTCAACGATTTTATTTTCAATATCATCTAAGACACTCTTATTCTCAAATTCAAAGTGTCCACTTTCAATTGCATAATTTACACTTGAAAGTTTAACACCATCAATTTTTGAAACTTCATTTTCAATTGAAGCTGCACAACTAGCGCAGCTCATACCTGAAATTTTTAGGTTTACACTATTTTGTGTTTCCACTCAGTCTCCTAAGCCTCAAGTTTTTTCATGCTTGTTACAGGGAATCCGATTTCCCCTAGCATTGACTTGATTTGCATATTTGAAAAACCTTGCTCTCCACTAACAAGAACTTCTTGGTTTTCGATATCAACATTTATATTTGTCACTCCTGAAAGATCCTTTAGTTGCTTTTCAACCTTACCTACACATCCTCCACACTTAATTCCACTGACAACAAATTTAACTGTTTTCACTTCATCTCTCCTCTCTATGAACAACAAAACCATATACCCCTATAGGGTATACTAGAATATTACGCTCCTCCTAAAAATAAAGCAATTAAAGATTTGTTAATTGACATAGAAATGACAAAGGCCCTAAGAAGAGGGCCCCTAAGTATCTGAATTAATTAATGGAGAGATATTTATTTCTTATTTGGCAGCTTTGGCCCAACAAAGCGGTCATCGTTATAGACCATATCAACACTTGAAGGGCCGCGTACCTCTTCCACGCTCTTATGTGCTATTAGGGCCACGATCATATCATCAGGCTTCATTTGGTCAAAGATATGGCCAACAATAGACTTTCTCAGCTTTTCATCATCCTCACAACAGATAAGCTCCCTAATACTAGGGGAAATAACTTCACTTATTTTAGCTTGGATAACGGTTTCCTCCTGAATGGGACCCACAAAGTCTTGGCCATACTCCTGAACTTCTAAGCAGCGAACCTGTGCAACTTCGCTACAACGTAATAAGCTATCAAGTTGAGAACCTTGGGCGAAGCCAATTGTTGAATATATTAGTGCAAAATAGAGAATTGCGAATTTTAACAAGATCATGCTCCCTCCTGGCCAACGTACTACTAATAAAGTTAGCAAGATGATCAATAATCTATATTGTAGCCTTCTTTTGAAAATCAATAAGATAAGATTCTAACTTACTGAAATCTCAATACTAACGTTAACATGTTAACAATAATTTTTGACTAGTTTTTCGGGCAAAGTGGCATATCAGGATCTTTCTGACAGAGGTAGGCCTTGAGAATCTCATTCTCTTCTTTAAGTGTTTCAACTTGCTCTTCTAAGGATGCTACTCGACGAGAAATCCCTTCTTGCATAAGACTAAGCATACGCTTATTTTCTTCAATCTGATTTTGCTGCTCTTTTGTCGCATTAATAAGTGCCAAGAAGATTGGATCGTTATCGACAGTTAGATAATCATCAGTTGTTTTTCTAACAGCTTCTGGAATCACTTTTTGAATATCCTGAGCGATAAAACCAGAGTGTTCTCTTTCATTGAGAATACCAAGAGCGTTATTATCTTTATAACGATACTTAATTGTATCAATGGCCATAATAGCATCTAGGCCATAAGTGAATTCACCTGTTAAATCTTTTAGACGAGCATCTGAATAAGTTGCCCAAGAACCACCACCTGGTTTTGCGGCCGTTCCGTTAACCACAAGTCTTTCTCCATTAAGAGCAAGATGAGTACCTGGATCAAGTCCAATACCTACCCCACGATAATTTGTATCAGTCCCAATATCTGGTTGAAGATGGAGTGTTGAAAAATTTGTCCCATAGACGTCTACTGATGAATGTCTAGCAAGAATCCAAGAACGTCTTGCATTAAGGGTACCAGCGACTCCTATTTCTAAACCATTATTATGATTAGTAAATTTTGCGACAACGTCACCATGAGTTGTATCAGTTGGCCATGTTGTCGAAGTTGATTGGCCATGTACTCTTAATGGTGCATCAGCAGACTTTGTTCCGACTCCAACATAACCCTGCTCGTTTGCGTGAATGGCAATTTTTCCTGCTGTATCTTCAGGACGTCCTGTAACAACATTGAAGCTTAATGCGTGAGATTGAAGCTCTGTTACAGTTAAGTCATTTCCTGTTGATGATAAATTCGTCCAAGAGTTAATATTAGTCTTTGCTTCAATGACAACAACTAAACTTAGGGACGCTGGCATTCCACAAGAGGCAGAAGGCTTTATGGCACGTACTCTAAATTGCGGACTGTTACCATTACCATTTACGTCGAGAGTAAAACACTTGCCATTACTACCATACCCTGCTTCGGAACGATGAAGAATTTCTTGCCAAGGCGAATCATCTGAATGCCCTGTCGCAAATTCATAAAGATGACTTTCCGTCCAATTCCCACGAGTTCCAGAAATGTTAACCGACCATCCAGTCGCAGCACCTGCTGCAATAGGAGCGGCTTGAACGACTTCGATATAATCACCTTCGGCCCATCCGTCTGAAAAAGTTATTGTTTCAACATAGCGCTGCTTACCTAAGATTTGGCCATCAACTCTTAAGTCACCCGCAACATGTAACTTATCAGTTGGAGCTGTCGTTCCAATCCCAACATTACCAATGGCCGGATTTAAAAGAAGATCGTGTACTGCTGCCCCTGAAGATTGAGTTTGAATAATCTTCTTTCCGGCAGAATCGATATAAACATCAAGGTACTCATCATTTGTCCCATCACTATTCTTATCAGCAATTAGTCGAATACCTTCATAATTATCAGCGACTCCACTTTGCTGAATTGAAAGACGAGCAGAAGGAGCAGTCGTTCCCATACCAATCTTTCCTGATGCATGATCCACAACAAGACTCTTACTACCCGCAAGATCTTCTTTTTGCCCCGTAAATATTTTTACATTTCTTAGATTTGCATTTGCTCTAATTTTAAAATTTGAAAGCGGTAAGCTTCCTGTATCCACAGCACCGCTTGATTGGGTAAAAGCACCATTAGGCTTTGTTATCTTCCACGTGATAATATTATTAGTAATATTCACATGACCTTTTAGACCCTTCTGGCCTGAAACATAGGTATGTCCAACATTTCCAAGGACAGTTGAAGCACCAGCGATTGTCTTTCTAATCGTCTGCTCATTATCACTTTCATGTGAAACACGGTAGTAATTATTGCTGTCTAAACCAAATTGAAATGGATCAGAGCCCGTACTATCAAAATCAAATGTAATATTAATCCCAGTGGCCGAAGCACCAGCAGAAAAGTCGTAAGTCGTATTACTCCACTCACTAGCTGCAACAAGAAACATTGGGTCAACTGATTGGACACTTGTTCCCTTAATTGTTCCCACGACATCTAATGTCGTAGTTGGTGTTGTTGTTCCAATCCCTACCTTCCCAACACTCTCTGCAAGGATGACATCACCATCACCTTGTAAAATCATCGAACTTCCTGCACCAGCATCAGAAACATCAAATGTAGCATTCCCACCATCAATTCCAATAACAAGATGCTCATTAGTTCCACCTTGATCTGTATCCGTTAATCTAAATGTTGGAGCAGTTGAAGCGACATTTAATAGTGAACCAGGAGTAGCTGTTCCGATACCAACATTACCTGAGTTATCAACTGTCATCTTAGTTGTACCACCAGTTTCAAAATTAATAGCTCCAGTTCCGTTGACATCAGTATCAGCAGAGATTGTATTATCTGCAATATTAGAAGATGATGACGAGTTAACTCCCGTTAAGCTAGAACCATCACCAATAAATGCCGTGGCCTTTACGTTTCCACTAACTTCTAATTTTTCACTTGGAGTCGTTGTTCCAAGACCGAGGTTGCCTGCTTTTGTATAATAAAGGCTTCCACGAATTCGAGAATACTCTTTAACATTTAAAACAGCTGTTAAATCAGCATCGTCTTCATTAATAAACTTAAAGGCATCAGCATCTGCTTGAGATCGAAAACCTTGGAATCCAATATTGTTAGCATGAAAGGTACTGTCCGCATCGTAGCGTAGCGCCCACCATGTTTCACCCTTATAAGTAATTTCGGCCAAAGCAATCTTTGCATCGACACGATAAGCATTTGTGATCTCTCCTACATCTGTATAAACAGAAGATGTATCAATCACAACATCAACAAAGTAAGGACGAGGGATGGCCGTCGCACTCCCACGATGTCCGTAGATACGTCCATAGACTTTGTCTTCACTAGATGACTTAGCAAGTAAGAAGTACGAAAGATTAGTATAATTGTAATTAGCGTAAGTGACCTGCTCACTTGTATAAAAACCAGAAAACTCTGCATCACCATCAACTGATAATTTTGCAGTTGGTGCAGTTAGACCAATTCCGACATTTCCGGTTTCATCAATTGTCATTCTCGTAATATTATTTGTTCTTAGTCCATACTTATGATTAGTCATGGCACCAGAGAAAGCTTCTCCTGCGATGCTTGTTCCCATTGCAAATTCGATATCATTTGCTACATCTCGACCACCATAGAATGCTCCACCACTTCCTTGCACCATAACCATTCGATCAGCGGCAATACCAACAGTCGCCGAGGCTTCAGGCGTAATTCCAGGTTCTTGAAATAAAGCGATAAAATCATTTCCGTCGACTGCATCATCAGCAACAACATGAAGTTTTCTTGTAGGAGATGCTGTACCAATTCCAACATTGCCACCAGTGTATGAAATATCACTTCCACTAGTCGCCCACTGAGTCGCGCGATCATCAACATAAGTCTTTATCGAACTAACCGATGGCGCTTGACCCGTTTCTGTTCCGGCCATTGAATTGATAACAAGATTTGAATTTGCAGCAATGGAAGTCGAATGAGCATTTAATTGCCCTTGAACTTTTCCAAATGCTTCTAAGATTGTATCAGTTGCCGCAACACTTGAAGCGGCACCAGTTGAGAAGCCAGTTAGAGCAACATCAACTGCAGGGTTATAATTAATAATTGAATCAGCAAGCTTATCTCCTGCTCCAACTTGAGCAATCTTGCCGTTTGTTGTCCCCACATCAACCGCAAGAGTTCCAGTTGAAGTAATGGTTCCACCAGTAAGACCTGTTCCACCAGCAACAGAAGTTACCGTTCCTCCACTTCCAGTAGGCCATGATGTACGACAATCACCACCAATACAAAGCTCTGTCCCTTTTACTCTTCCGACAACTTCAAGCATTTCAGATGGGTTTGTTGTTCCAATACCGACACGTCCATTAGAGTTTGTCGTTAGAACTTTACTCCATCCAGACCAAACACCACTATAGCGATAACGTAAGTACATATCCGTTCCATTATAAGGAATCGCATATTGGGTCATATTCCCATTACCATTTTTAGAATTATACTCATATGAGAATGGGTGGAAGTAGTATGAAGGCCCTGGCCCATTTGGCGCATCCCCCATTAAAAGGGTGTAACCACTTCCTGGCCTTGCATTACTAGCATCATCCCAGTCAAGAACTCCAGAAGTCGTTCTTGCACCAAAACCACCAGTGATTTGTCCATCAACTTCAAGTGCTGTTATTGGCGAAGTTGTTCCAATACCAACTCGTCCGCTATCAAAGTAGATATCACTTGCAGAATTTGTCCACTGAGATTGATTAACACCAGCAATTTCAGTTGTGACATAATTTTTCATGGCATCCACTGAAGCAGCTTGTCCAGTTTCATTTCCTGCCGTCGAGTTAATAACTAAAGTAGAATTCCCAGCAATAGAAGTAGCATGAGCATCTAACTGACCCTGAATTTTCCCAAAGGCTTCTAAAATCGTATCTGTTGCCACGACACTAGAAGCAGCTCCTGTTGCATATCCAGTCAAGGCAACATCAAGTGCAGGATTATAATTAATAATTGAATCCGCTAGCTTATCCCCTGCTCCAACTTGAGCAATCTTGCCATTTGTTGTTCCCACATCAACAGCAAGAGTTCCTGAAGAAGTAATAGTTCCACCAGTAAGCCCCGTGCCACCAGTGACAGATGTAACGGTTCCTGCATTTCCTGTTGGCCAAGCTGTACGACAGTCGGCCCCAATACAAACTCCTGTTGCTTTGATATTGCCATCAACTTCTAATTTTTGCGTTGGCGCTAAAACACCAATACCTACTCGCCCAGCATTTGTTACTGCTAAACTTTCAATTTGAGTTGCATCCACATCACTTACAATTCTTAGTGAGTGATAGGCATTATTAACACCTTCGTTTGCAATGAGAAGACCCGACATATTAGAAAGATTTGTAAGACTTGAGATATCAGCATCAGTTGCACCAAAGCGCATGACACTTAAGTCATTGGCAGAACCCACAACATGTAATGGACCCATCGGAGTATTTGTTCCAACACCAACATAGCCAGTGTTAAAATAAATATCCAGTCCAGAATCTGTCCACTGCGAAGATGTGATCCCTCCAGTCTGTGAAGTCACATAAGTTTTAACAGCATTTACAGAAGGAGCAATTGTCGTTTGCACCCCACTCATATCATCAATTACTTTCGCATCTGCAATTGCCCCGGCCGTTGTATCAACATAAGTCTTAACAATATTCTCTGCTGCAACAGCAGAAGTCGTTCCAAGAGGGCCAGCACTATTAACAGTTAGGCCAACATCATTTGGAGTTGCCCCTGTCTTGTTAATCTTTGACCAAGAAATCGCTGCGTTCGTATTGATATCAGCATCCACAATTAAATTATCTTGAATATCACTTGCCGTTGTTGAAGGAGGAGTCGTTGTTCCTCCAGTTACTCGTCCATAGTCGTCAACAGTTACAGAATAATATGTATCCCCTGTCACAACAGTTGGTAGACCAATCACTCCCGCATTATTCACAAGAGTTGAGTCAACAGCAACTGCTGCTGTTTGATCCACACACTCAAGTTCATTTGAAGCATTTACTGATACAACTTGTCCAGGAGAGCAAGTAGCTGCGACAACTAAATTTTCTGCCACCGCTGCGTGATTGGCGTAAACAGAAATTGGAGTCGCTAGAATATTTTGAAAGTCATAGACAACTGGATTCATTGCATCCGTTATGTCTGTTACCTGAATCACTAAAGTTTCATTTGTTGGGATACCATCGATCACTGTAGCAATACCTGAAAAGTCTAACTCGACAGTATAGATTCCGTTTGAAAGTGGAACCGCATTGATTGTCTCAGTTCCCCTATTAACTCCAATCGAGCCAGAGTAATAGAGATCAAATTTAAGATCAGGAGTTCCTGTTACCGGTGTGCCATTTGTTTGCACAAGACGGCCAGAGTAACCAAGCTTAGTCGTCGATGCAATAGCACTTAGGTTTAAGAATATCCCTAAACAAATTGCTAAAATAAATGTTAATTTTCGACTAACGTACAACCAAGATCCCCTGTTAATACAGTGGCTTATCGTCAGTATAGAATGGTTTCGTTAAGATCAATAATTAAATGTCATTTAGAGGACTTATCTGCCGGTGGTGATTCTAAGTAGCCTAAATTCGCCTTGATTTTGGGCCAATCAAATAATTATTACTGTCCACAGAAAGGAGCTTCAGGGTCTTTTGAACATAGATAATCTTTAAGCATCTTATTTTCGGCCTTAATCTCAGCATTCTCTTCTTTAAGGCTTGCGATTTCTCGACTATTTTCATCTACTTTTGTTTCAATTCCACTACTCATGAAGTTAAACATCTTCTTATTATCTTCAATCATATGATTTAGATCTTGAAGTGCATTGATAATATAAGGAGTAAATTCTCCTTGATTAAGAGTTAAGTATTCCCCATCCTCTCTATGCTTATCTACAGTTACTGCATGAGGAATTGCCTCTTGTACTTCTTGTGCAATAAATCCGTAATTAATCTTTTCGCTTTCATCCGCATTCCAAACATAAGTACGTGGACGAAGTTTCATGATCACATCAATACCATCTTTGAAATCTTCAATATCATGCTTAAGTCTTCGGTCTGAAGAACATGTGAAAGTTGCAGAACCTCCGGCCTTTTCACAAGCTGATCCAGTCCCAGAATATGTTCTAATACGTCCATCAGCGTAATTAATAGCATAGGCATCAGAAGAACAAGAGCCTTCACAGCCTGCACCTACCCAACCAGTCGCTCCAATATTCCCAGTAACATGAAGTGCATTTGTAGGGGCCGTCATTCCAATCCCTACATTTCCATCCCACACAAATGTATTCGTATTCACATCCATATAACCAGATACCTTGTCAGCATCTGTTTCTACAAATGTTATGAGAGCATCAGACTCAATACTCATGGCATTATCATAAGGAAGAGATGGACCTAAACCTGTTTTCGATTTTTGACCTAAAAGATATGGGTAGAGTGCATATTTATCAGTAGTTGAAGTAAGATTATATCCAAGAGCGTAACCAGACGCTGTTGATATATTTCCAGCAGCGACATTTATTGCATTAGTATGTATAGCGTTTTGTGAAAATGTTGTAACATTTGTGACATCTGTATCATAAACTAATCTTAACTGCTCGACACCCGTTGCGTTGTATGCGTAACCAGTAAAGGTCGCATTATACATTGTTGAGTTATCTGGAATAGCAAGAGCAACATACTTCACGCCACTATAAGTAACATAAGCAAGGTATGTATATTCACCGTAATTGATAATATTTCCTCGACAGCTATCATAAGCACAGGCCGTATTAACTTGTGCTGAAACTTTTCGATTCCATGCAGCCGTTCCACCTCGTCTTAAATTAATCTCACCATTTACATAGTGCTCGTCTAAGAGAGCTCCATCATAGGCACGGTGAAGAAGAATATAATTTATCCCTGTTGAGTTTTCTGTTTGCGAGTATCCGTCAATCTTGCGATTAACGTGGTAATGCTTACCATTTTCATAAACATGTAGGCGCGATGATGGAGTGCTTGTCCCTACCCCTACATTCGCCGTTTGACGACTTATGCTGATAGCATTGGTATCACTTGCTGTTAAAAGGTCGGCCGTCTCATGAACACCAATGTGAAGATAATCTGGCCCCGTTCCATCATAGTGAATATATCCACCTTGGAAAGTATTATTAGGCTCAGCAAAGCGAATACGACCAGCTTCAAATTGATTACTCACATCTCCAGCAAGAGTTAGAGTTGGCCCATTAGTGACATGATCAGCTCCTCTTACCGTAAGTTTTGAAATTGGTTCAGACGAACCAACACCAATCTTACCATCATTTGCAATGATCATTCTTGTTTGTTCTGAAAGAGAGCCATTTGTTACGGTTTTAAAATCAAGATCCGTCCCTCTTGTCGTTGGAGTCCAGTTTTCTGAAGCTCGCCCAGAAATTCCCGCAAGCGCAGTTGTGGCCCAACTTGATCCATCATAGCCAGTAAAAGAAATTCGTCCTACTTCCTCATTATCTGAAGGAGCAACCTCTGCACCAATACTTCCCTTAGCACCACGTAAGAGTAAGTGAGAAGGATTACCAGAAACGCGGTCAAAGAAGACAGGCTCTGTTCCGAATGTATGAATCTGACCTTGAGGTGCATTCGTCCCGATACCTACTCGCCCGGTATTTTCAACAATTAATCCAGTTGTACTATTCCAAGGAGCAGTCCCAAATGTCATATAAAGTTTCTGTTGAGTTGTTGAACTACCCAGTAGCCCAAAACCTGCAAGACCATTACTAGTGGCATCGACACTTCCATCTGGTGTATAGTGCATACCACGGGCCCAACTACCTGCCGTTACAGGTCTTTGTAAAGTAAGGTATCCACCTTTTAAAGTCATACTTCCATTTACTTCAAATTTATCAATCGGAGATGCTGTTCCAATCCCAACTTTTCCAGTGTTATAGTAAATATCACTTCCCGAAGTCGACCATTGAGTCGCTCTTGCATCCACATAATTTTTAACAGCACTTACAGAAGGTGCCTGAGTTGTTTCACTACCGGCCGTCGAGTTAACAACGGCCGCAGTTTGAGCACGCACATCCGTAAAATATAAGTTACCAGCTTCGGCCACATCATCTGTGTCCAGACCTGTAATTGAAGTAAATTGAGCATTCAGTTGTGCTTGGATCTTTCCATAAGCATCAACAATTGAATCGGTTGGTGCAAGAACTGAATTTGTCCCTACAGTATAACCAGTAAGAGGAGTGCCCATAACATTAGAAGCTGGCACACGCCCACTTGCATCTAGTCTTAATAATTCATTGGCTCCATTTGCGGTATTGATAGCAAGGCCAACATCATTGGCATTTGCCGTAAGTGTAATATCACTTGAACTTGTTAGACCTTTAAAGACTAAGTCTGTTCCTGTCTTTGTTTTATAAAGAGAAGTTCCTCCTGCACTAGATGCAGTATTAACTTCACCAGCACCAGAGATAGCAGCGGCCAAACAACCAGCTCCATCAATACAAATATCATTCGTTGCCGTCACATTGATACTTCCATCAACAGTTAGCTTCTGCGTTGCAGTTGTTCCGATACCAACATTACCTGTAGCATCAGCAGTCACAATCTCTTGCCAATCTTTAAAGTCTCCAGTGTTATCACTGTGACGAATAAAGGCACGAGGATCTTCTGTATTATTTGCCTTTATGTGAAGCTGAGCAACAGCACCACTTGCAACACCACTTTGCATATTAAGTGTCGCACCACTTTCTCCAGGAGTTGGAGAACCAGTTGTTGAAGTATTGGCACGATATAAACCAGCAGGAAGAGCATTGCTATCAAGAGAGTTTGAGGCCGGAAGACTCAATCCAATATTATTGGCCGAAACAATTCCACTCACCTCTAATTCTGTTGTTGGAGAATTAGTCCCAATCCCCACACTACCTTGGAAGTAGTTCTTATAAGCTGCTCCAACTTGGTAAAGTCCAAAACGATTGGTCACAGTTCCACCTGCTCCACTATCGTTACCAATATGAAGATCATAAGCATTTGTCACTGTACCTGAACGATTATAATTTGTGACCTTGATCCCATATGCATCAGTTGTAACCGGGTTTGCTGTACCATCAAAGCTATGATGTCCGTAAGCAACGTTAGATGCTGTTTGCACAGCTAAAGTTCCATTATCTCCGCTTACACCTGCGTTTCTTAGGGCCTGAGTCAATTGTCCTACTTGCATACCTGAAGAAGTCACTCCGGAATCAATTTGAGTCGTATTAATAACATAAGCTCCACGAGAAGAGTAAGCTCCATTCGTATCAATCGAATGAACAGTCTGAGAATAAAGTCCCGACTCATCGACATTTGCGTTATTTGTCAGTGTATCTGTTACATGTAACTTCGTGCGTGGAGAAGCTGTTCCAATCCCCACCATACCTGTTGAATAATAAATATCACTTGCCGACGTTGTCCATTGTGTTGAGTTAGCAGCAATTGAAGTTGCTTGAGAATTAAGTTGTGCTTGCACTTTTCCAAAGGCCTCTAACACAGTATCAGTCGCTGCAACTGTTGAAGCTGTTCCAGTAGAGAAGCCTGTTAGTGCAACATCAATGGCAGGATTATAATTAATAATTGAATCTGCTAACTTATCACCTGCTCCAACTTGAGCAATCTTGCCATTTGTCGTTCCCACGTCAACCGCAAGAGTTCCAGTTGATGTAATCGTTCCACCTGTCAGACCTGTTCCACCAGTAACAGAAGTTACTGCAGCTGCAATGGAAGTAGCATGAGCATCAAGTTGTCCCTGGATTTTTCCAAAGGCCTGCAAAATTGTATCAGTAGCAACAACGCTTGAAGCGGCTCCCGTTGTGTAACCAGTTAAGGCAACATCAAGGGCCGGATTATAGTTAATAATTGAATCAGCTAATTTATCCCCAGCTCCAACTTGAGCAATCTTGCCATTCGTTGTCCCCACATCAACTGCAAGAGTTCCCGAAGAAGTGATCGTTCCACCTGTAAGGCCTGCTCCACCAGTTACTGACGTCACAGTTCCAGCATTTCCAGTTGGCCAAGAAGTTCGACAGTCGGCCCCAATACAAAGCCCTGTCCCTTTAACATAACCTGCTACATCTAATTTTTGAGTTGGTACTAAAACACCAACCCCTACTCGTCCAGCATTAGTTACAGCAAGACTTTCAATATCTGTTCCATCAATATCACTTACAATTCTAAAGCTATGATAGCTATTTGAAACACCTTCAGAAGCAATGAGAAGACCTGCCATATTTGCATAATCTGTAATAGCGGCAACATCAGCATCAGTCGCACCAAAGCGCATTGTGTTGACGTCGTTTGCTCCTCCAGTGATATGTAGCGGTCCTGTTGGAGAATTTGTTCCGATCCCAACATGCCCAGTATTAAAATAAATGTCGAGTCCTGAATCTGTCCATTGAGAAGATGTAATAGCACCTGTTTGAGCTGTTACATAATTTTTTACTGAATCAACAGAAGGTGCAATTGTTGTCTGCACGCCACTCATATCGTTAATGACTTTTGCATCAGCAATTGCCGTTGCCGTTGTATCAACATAAGTTTTAACAACATTCTCAGTTGCAATAGCAGAAGTCGTTCCGAGAGGGCCAGCACTATTAACAGTTAGACCAACATCACTTGGAGTTGCCCCAGTCTTATCAATCTTAGACCACGCAATTGCTGCACTCGTATTGATATCAGCATCAACAATTAAATTATCTTGAATATCATTTGCTGTTGTTGAAGGTGGTGTTGTATTACCACTCTTCACACGTCCCTGCGCATCCACAACAACAGAATAGTAAGTTGTATTATCAGTCACAAGACTTGGTAATCCTATGACACCCGCATTATTAACAAGAGTTGAATCAACAGCTACTGCTGCGGTTTGATCCACGCATTCAAATTCATTTGATGCATTTATAGAAACGACCTGTCCAGTCGAACAAGCGCCAGTAAAATCAACGCTATCAGGAGTGATCGCATCATTTGCAATAGTCTCGGCAAGGGCCGCGTGGTTGGCATAAACCGCAATTGGAGTTGCTAAGATATTTTGAAAGTCATAGACAACTGGATTTCCCACATCAGTTATATCTGTTACTTGAATAACGAGAGTCTCAGAAGCTGGAATAGCATCAATCACTGCTGCAATACCTGTAAAGTCTAGCTCGACAGTGTAGATTCCATTTGAAAGTGGAACTGCATTGATTGTCTCAGTTCCCCTATTAACTCCAATCGAGCCAGAGTAATAGAGGTCAAATTTAAGATCAGGAGTTCCTGTTACCGGTGTGCCATTTGTTTGCACAAGACGGCCAGAGTAGCCTAGCTTAGTCGTCGACGCAAATATTCCAGTGCTTAAGAATAGACTTAAGCTTAGAGCTAAAATAAATGTTAATTTTCGACTAACGTACAACTAACTTCCTCTGTTAATACAGTGGCATATCGACATTTTAGTCCAATTGATTAAATGAAAGAAATTTAATGACTTAGAGAGGAAGAATTTGCGTAAGCTTAAGAAAGCCGCCAATAATTTGAGTTACTTATTGATGTGTTAAAGTATAGAGACCTTGTTTATTTGAGGTAATCCCTTGCTCATTGCTTAGCTGACCTGAATTAGAAGTATTTGGAGTAGCCTGAAAGTGTCCATAGCCAACAAAGCCACCGTAAGTTGTGCGAACTCCAGAAATAACAGAAGTTGCTCCCGTCCCCGTAAAGGCAGCAATGGCAAAATCCTTAACAACAACATTTTGCACCTGGCATGAAACGATTCCTAGATTGCGATCTTCGATAACTGTTGCAATAAAGTTATCTCCTATAACAAAATCTGTAATTCCTATTAATTGATCAATCTGTTGGGTTGCAGGATCTAGTCCTGATACATCAACATCTGTCGCAATTGATGAAAAACCTGAAACGTTATAATCATGATAAATCTGATCACATGTCCAGTTAAGGCCACCTGCTCCAGGATTTGTGCCTTTAAAATTAATCTGATGATAGAAGTAATTTGATTTCCCAAAGTCAGCGGACTGAGTGTAATTCGAGACAGAGTTAAACGTTGTCTGCGCGTAGACCTTTGGAAAGGTCACCATTAAGTCTGGCGGAGTTGAGTCAATATGATAAGTAAACTCGGCCACTTCAGTTGAGCTTGTCGTACTCATCGATTCAGCAAAGTATGATAGGCCATACTCTCCATCCACTGTACCGACAGCAATAGGCCCAGAGTAAATTGTTGGAGATGAGACAGGATCACAAAATCCCCCACCTGATTGTAAACAATATGAAATCCTAGAGTTCTCACTACAAGTGATTGTTACATTAATTGTAGATGAATACATCCCTTCAGCACGATCCACAGAACATGTCACAGGAGTAATCACTGGATCATTTGAGCTTCCGCTTCCACTTGGAGTTGTTGTTGATGATGAATTTGAGTCATCCGAATTTTCAGTTGTTGTCGTCGATGAGCCACTCTTAACACCAAGGTCATCATTTGATATTGAAGCAACGGAATTAGAAGTCGTTGATCCATCACCAGAACCACTATCAGAAGAGAAATTATTTGTCCCAGAGCTATCGCCACCAGGGCCGCCAGCATCTCCACCACTACCAGAAGGGCCAGCATATGAGCCACCAGCAGAAATACTTCCACGGCCACTACCACCACCTAAATTTCCTTCGTAACTTGAGCCATCTAATTGCTGAGCTTCATAGGCAGGGTCTCTCACAACCTTTCCGCCTACATTCACACGTGATTCTTCATTCTTTCTTTTTCGTGTAGGAAATTGTCGACTGATCTCTTCTTCAAATGAAGAAGGTCTACGCTTAGGTCGCCCAAATTCATCGACCTCTTGCCCTTCGATTCTCTCTTGTGCATCAAGAGACTCAGAAAGCATTTTATCTTCTGGAGAAGTTGATGATTCAGGAGCGAGGAAGCTAAAATAAGAAACAACTGCAGCTAAAGCTCCAGCACCAAATATATTTCTTAAAAGTGAGCGAAATTCTGAACTCAAAGTAACACCTTCCCCTACTCTTCTTATCGGTTAATTTTAATATATCTTTAAAAATATCAATAATTGAGTAGGAAAAGGCGCCAATATTAGTAAATAACCAAAATTATTTGCCAAGTATTCGTGTCAGAGCTAAACCAGCTCCGAGTTCGTTAAATGCAGATACTGATAATGCTTTTCATATTGAGTAACAGCATCAGCAACAATTTGTTCTTTTGAATAACCATAGATATCGTACTCTTGTCCCCCACTTAGTAGGAAAACTTCTGCACGATAATACTTCTCTTGGTTACCAGGTAAGAAATCAGGAACTTCAAAAGACCTTAGATAAACCTCATACTTAAAGTCCTCAACTCCTTCCTTTTCAATAACAAGAGAGATTGCATCATCTTTACCATAGCGAATAACCGCTTCTAGTCCATTTTTGATAAACTCTTGCTGTAATTCTTTGAGTCCAGGCTCAACGACATCGGCCAGAAACTCCTCTGCAACTTTGTGCTTAGGATGACTTAAGAGAGCGTTTAAGTGCTCCTTCCAAGTCATACTCGCCTTCTCATATTGAACAGAGCTTGTATGATTTAGAACCTGATTTCGTAAGAGATAATCACTACGTAAGGACTTTATTAAACAATAAACTGCAATTAACAATAAGAAGATCATCGGAAATGCCGAGGCAATCGTCATTGTTTGCAGGGCCTCAAGACCCCCAGAGTGTAGAAGTACAGCTGCGACAACACCTTCTGTTACGGCCCAGAAAACTCTTTGCCAAACAGGCGGCTCTTGCTTCCCACCAGAGGCAAGAGTATCAATAACGAGTGATCCTGAGTCAGATGAACTTACAAAGAAAGTAATAACTAGGATGACTCCTAAGATTGAAAGTGCACTTGAGAATGGAAAGAACTCAAAGAAGCGAAATAGCGCAACAGGAACATTACCTGTAACAGCTGCAACAAATTCCCCCGTTGTATCTTTAAGTGCAATTGAGATCGCAGAGTTTCCAAATACAGTCATCCAAAGGAATGTGAAACCTGCAGGAACAAATAGGACTCCAATCATAAATTCACGAATGGTACGCCCTCTTGAAATACGAGCAATAAACATCCCTACAAATGGTGACCATGAAATCCACCAACCCCAGTATAGTAGTGTCCAACCACCGATCCACTCTTCTTTCTTCTCATAAGCATAAAGATTGAAAGTTTTGTAGATAATGTCTGAAAGGTACGATCCAGTATTTTGAACATATTGTTGAAATAAGTGGACAGTATCTCCTAAGACCATGACTGCAACGAGAAGTAAAACAGCAACTGCAAGATTAATATTTGATAGCTTCTTAATACCACCATCTAATCCCAGAACAACAGAGACTGTTGCCATTGCCGTAATGATTGCAATGAGTCCCACTTGAATCGTTTCTGATTGTGGAATACCGATTAGGTAATGAAGTCCTGCATTTACCTGAGCAACCCCAAAACCTAAAGATGTCGCAACACCAAACATTGTTCCAATTACGGCAAAGGTATCGACGATGTCACCAAGAGGGCCATGAACTTTCTCTCCTAAGATTGGATAGAAGGCCGATCTTGGAAGAAGTGGTAGACCTTTTCGATAACAGAAATAAGCAAGGCAGACGGCCAAAAGAGCATAGGCTCCCCAGGCATGTAGGCCCCAGTGAAAGAAGGTAATTTTCATTGCCTCCCGAGCACTCTCGATAGTCTGCGGGTCCCCTACAGGAGGAGAATTGAAGTGCATGATTGGCTCAGCAACTCCAAAGAAAAGTAGACCAATTCCCATCCCTGCAGAAAAGAGCATGGCAAACCAAGATAAGTTTGTATAGCTAGGCTCTGAGTGATCTGGGCCAAGTTTGATATCACCAAGGCGACTTACCATTAGCCAAAGTGATGTGAATAAAATGATTCCCATTGCTAAAACATAGACCCAACTGGCCTTAGCAATTAACCAAGCTTGTATCCCCTTAAAGAACTGACTTAAATGTCCTGGCCAAAAAGAGCCAACTGCAGTGATTAAGAGAATAAAGAAAGCTGAGGTAAAGAAAACATTTTTGTTGATTGTTGATTCGACGACTTCCGTCGATTTCGATTCTTTATTGATAACAAACTCCCCTTTAATTGGACCCGTACCGGGACCAACACAAAATAACGTATAAAAACCAATGCATTCTTATCGACATCTTGGCCAAGAATTTTAAAGTTAAATTTCTTTGATTTAATTTAACAAATTAATTACTCACACCAATTATGAATCCCACCGTTATAGCTTCTGTTACAACAACGAGGTAAATATGGAAATTACGAAGATAATGACAAAGAAGCCTATTACTATCACAGAAGATAAGACAGTAAAAGACGCTGCGAAGTTAATGTGTGATAAGCGAATTAGTGCACTACCTGTTCTAAACAAAGATGGTGATGTCGTTGGGATCATTACGGAGTCTGATTTTGTTGGTAAAGAAGTCGAAGTTCCCCACGCTATGGTCAAGCTTAAGCAGGCCTTTGGGCATAACTTAAACTTTACTCAACTTGAAAAGACATACGAGCTTATTAAAGAAGTAAGAGTTGGTGAAGTCATGACAAGAAACGTGAAGTCCCTAACAGAAGAGACTGACCTTGAAGGCTATATACAATTTATGATTGAAAAGCATATCAAGCGAGTACCTGTGATCAAAGATAATAAGCTTGTTGGTATCGTCACTCGAAAAGATATCATTAAGTCATTTCTCTAGACTCAATTTATAGCGATATGGTAAGGTGCTTTCATGTCTCATATTAAGCAAAAGATTTCACTTTTACCGCTATTATTATTTGTCGTTATCTACTTAGGCTCTGGGATCTATTTCCAGATGAAAGGTGTTAAACACGCCTTCTATCAAGTGCCGGCACCGATTGCAATACTACCAGCAATCCTCCTTGCCTTCTTTATTACAAAAGATACTTTCAATAATAATGTTTCTAAATTTGTAAAAGGAATTGGACATCCTGATATCATTACCATGTGTCTTATCTATCTTCTTGCTGGAGCATTTTCAACGATTGCAACAGAAACAGGTGGAGTTGATGCTATCGTTAACCTAGGCCTATCAATCATTCCAAACTCCCTCATTCTTCCGGGAGTCTTTGTTATCTCTGCCCTTGTTTCGACGGCCATGGGAACATCAATGGGAACAATCGGTGCGATCGGCCCAATCGCCCTTTCAATGGCAACCAAAACAGATATCAACCTAGGAGTCCTAGCAGGGGCCGTGATGTCTGGTGCGATGTTTGGTGATAACCTATCTGTAATTTCTGATACGACCATTGCGGCCACAAGAACACAGGGTTGTAATATGCGAGATAAGTTTCAAGAGAACTTTAAAATTGCATCATTTGCGGCCCTGATAGCTATTGTTGTTTACTTCTTTCTTATTTCAGCTCCCGATGTAGCAGTTGATAAACCAACAAATTTATTTTTAGGTCTACCATACTTATTCATTCTCTTACTTGCTATCTTAGGAGTGAATGTCTTTGTTGTCTTGTCAGGAGGAATTATCCTTGCTGGTATCGTTGCGTTATTTAATGGATTTGATTTCTCGACAATTATAGGGCTGACTTACCGAGGCTTCAGTAATATGCAAGAGATCTTCCTACTCTCCCTTTTAATCGGTGGGCTTAGTGAGTTCATTAGATCAGAAGGTGGACTAGACTATATCTCTCATAAGATTCAAAGACTGATTTCTAAGCTTGCACACTTAAATAAGAATGCTGCTGACCAAATTGGTATTGGACTCTTATCTGCTCTGACAAATATGTGTGTCGCAAATAATACGGTTTCTATTATTATCGTTGGCCCTATTGCAAAGAAGCTTGCTGTGCAGGGAAATATCTCACCTAAGAGAAGTGCTTCTCTCATTGATATTTTTAGCTGTGTAGTTCAAGGCCTACTTCCTTATGGCGCCCAAGCATTACTTCTAGGTGTGACCTTTAAGATCTCTCCTTGGGAAGTTGTCACAAACTCTTACTACTGTATGATTCTACCGTTTATCGCCCTAGGCTTCATCTTTACAAGGCGTTAGACCGTATAATTATTGCGATTTCACCTATTTCCATTGAGATGAGCAGGGATTTTTGTCATAAAGACTCATGCAAAATTCCTTCATTAAGTATTTATTATTTATCTCATTATCCATTCAAGCATATGCACTTAGTGAATATGCCGCTAGTTTTGAGACAGTAAATAGCGCGAAATGTAGCACAAAGGTTCCAAGTAATTGGCAAATCACTCAATATGCAAGGCCTTATCTCAATACAAAAATTGATGAAGCCTATTCACTACTTGTTAAGACTTACGTCTATAATGGTTTAAAAGACAAAGCAGATTTTAAAACTAAAATAGCAGCGGCCAATAAATGTCACACAAAATCTTGTAAGCTTAAAGAGTTATTTGAAAGTGATGAACTCATCGAGAAATCAATCTTCTTACTTTTTAAGTACGGCCTTAATACTTCTCCTTATGCAAATAAGGATGCGGCCTTACTTGATCTTGAACAAATGGATGCCATTATCAAAGGTGTAAATCTTCTTCCAACTCACCTTCCAAAGTTATGGGTTAGTAAAAGACTGGTTCGCCATATTAAGAAAGATATCGGTTACGGCCATCGTGGAATGATCTTTGCGAATGCTTCAATTGAGCTTTACGCTCCTTGGGATCGCGAGCTTGATGAAGATGGTAAGGCCTATAGCCTCTTTCATGAACTTGGACATAACCTCGCCTACTTCTATAACTTAAACTACTCATCTTTTTGGTGGGATATGTCTGGATGGATCGATCACCCAATGGGGTGGCGCTATAACCGCGATGAAATGGTTTCAAAATACGGGCAAACAAATCCAAGCGAAGATGCAGCAGAAAGTATCGCGGCCTACCGTTTAAACCCGACTCATTTAAAGAAAGTGTCACCAAAGAAGTACGCCTTTATTCGTGACTATATCTTCTTAGGGCAAGAGTATCTGCACTCGAGTAAATGCAATAACCTTCCCGTAGCAGAATACTTAAAAACAATTATTAAAGAAGCAAAGCTGAAGTGTAAAACTCAAGCGTGCTCAATAGAGAAAATAAAAAAGAAAATCACCCAGGATAACAAGTATCCACACTTTTTAAAGGCAAAAGATAATTTTCTAACAAACTTCTTATAAGAACTTAATTGGCAACTTGGGCCTTATTTGAGGCCCATCGCAAACTTTTATTATCACTTACTAAATTAGTCACAAGTATCCTTCAACCTTTTTTCAATAACTTATATTTAACAGATAAGGTGTATCAAACTCATGATAACTTAATAAAAAGTTCACAATAACCGATAAATTTTAGTGAGTCTAAAAGCAATTACTTTACAAGGGGAACCCAGAAAAGTGATATGAAAAAATTAAGACAACTAATATTCACACCAAAGGTATTATTTTTTTCACTTACAATTGTAGTATGTTACGCCCTTATTTTTTCAGGAAATCAAAAAAAAGAATCTTCAAGTAAAAAAATTTCAAATAAAGACTTAATAAAAAACTATAAGAAAGTTGGTATCCCAACGAGTTCAGTAAACACAACTTCTACGAAGTACAAAAGTCGTTTTAGAAGAGGAATTTCTTCCGAAGACAGATCAACAGATTATCCGGATAGCTATGGCAAAAATCCCCAATCATCAGATCTATCTTCAAATGTACCAGAGGACTTCGCAAAAAAACCTGTAGCCTCTCCATTAATCAGCTCTCCTGATTATTATGATCATTCATCAAGCTTTGAAAATGCTATTGAGCTAGCAGATGCCCCTAAATCAGAAAACCCTAGCGATAAACAAATAGAAAATAAGAGTATCGAAACGATTGGTGGACTAAAGGTAGAAAAAGTAGAAGATCCAAAAGAAGAGGGTTCTGAGAGTAAAAAAGGAAATGGAAATTCATATATACCCATAAGACCTAATATTTACGGAGTCATTCCACCCCTTAAGGAATATTTTAAAACGACTTCAGTATCACTAATAACAAAAGCCTATGCGGCACCCCTCGATATTGACTGTAGCGAAGCGAAGGTTGAACTTTTTGATCTAGCGACGATGACTCCTCTTGCAGATAACCCTCTTTCTGGAAATGCTGTTGAGGAGGAAACATTTTTTGAATTTGATCCTTTTGGTCTAAGCCTAGATATGCAAGCTCCTACAAAGTACTTTCTTAGAACCTCAGGTTGTAACCATGTATTTGAAAGAATTGTAACGAGCTTTACAAATCCTCAAGATATCACACAGGCTTCAACTCTTATTTCACAGGTCGTTAAGACGAAGCTAAAAGAAGAAGTAAATACAATTAATGGCCACACTGTCTCATCAATGATTACAGAGCTAGAACGACAGATAAGTACAGATGAAGACCTTAGTGAAACCTATTTAAAGTTACAAAATAGTACAACCATAAGCGATACATTTGATAATTCGTTTAGTGATGCACATACTATACTAGAAAACTCATTACCAGATATTAAGGAAATATCAGTTCCAAAATCTCTTATCGAGAAGACAAACTACATCTTCTCTATCCAAGCTTATGATCACTGGTCAGTAAATTATGAAATTGCTTATGAATGGTATATGGAAGATCTCAAATCACCTACGCCACCAGTACTAATGTCTAATTCAGCTAATTGGTCATATACTCCTTCAGCAAACCATAGCGATGAATTTATTATTTCTTTAGTTGTAGGAAAGAGTGATGGTTCTGGAAATGTTATCCGTGGAGACACTGATATACCATATCATGAGTTTTCATGGAAATATCCTGATGAAACGATTGGTACATCATTTACAGATTCCTACCCTGTTACAGCACCAACAATTCAACTTGCGCCTTCACAAAATAATCCTACTAATAACTTAGCGATTAACCTTGAAGTACTTACTGGTCCAGAGCAATCACCTGGCATAATGACAAATTGTGAGACCCTTTCACTACTGGCCATCACAGAAAGCTCGGCAGCTCCTACTCCTGCAGAGTTTAACATAAATTGTACTGATGAAAATCTTCAAAATATTATAAAGATTGTCACGGCCGGTGATGGAGCGAGAAAGCTCTACCTATGGGCAATTGATCATAACTCTAAAATAAGCTCTCCTAGAGAAATTGACTTTGTTATTGATCAGACCCCTCCACAAATTAATATCCCGGCCATAGCAGCTCTAAGGGCCGATACTTATTTTAACCTAGCTTGGAATGTATCAGAGCAACATGGCCTAGCAATTCTTCCTCATACAATTGAGATTCAAGACACTAACGGAACGAGCTGGACAACTTTATCTACGTCAACACCGTCTGCTGATGGAGTACTCCTTAATAATGCTTTTAACTACGGTTTCACACTACCAGATCGTGCACAAACAAATACAAAAATTAGAATTTCTCTATCTGATGCACTAGGAAACACATCAACTGCAGAGTCTAATATATTTGAATTACAAAAGGCGCTCCTTTCAACATCTCCTTCGTCTTATGACTTTAGTGGAGTACCAAATAATTCAATTTCTAGTGCTCAGTCCTTTACTATTACGAATTCGGGAACTGGAATAACAAAGAACTGTACACCTCCACAACTTTCAGGAACAAACGCTAGTGAATTTCAAATACTTAATGATAGCTGTGGATCAAATAACTTAATGGTTAATCAAAGCTGTACATATGGAGTACAGGCCATACCTACAACAAAAGGTCCAAAGTCAGCGACACTAACATGGGCATGCGATACGGATATTACATCAGTAAATTTAAGCTATATTTCAGAAAATGTGATTCCAACAACGGCCAGTGACCTTTCAATTACAACAGAT
Source organism: Halobacteriovorax sp. HFRX-2_2 (assembly GCF_043196705.1). Lineage (NCBI taxonomy): Bacteria > Pseudomonadati > Bdellovibrionota > Bacteriovoracia > Bacteriovoracales > Halobacteriovoraceae > Halobacteriovorax > Halobacteriovorax sp. HFRX-2_2. The sequence continues at coordinate 711,815 of NZ_JBEBMT010000002.1, read as the reverse complement.
GAAGATACACCTATAAACTTCAATGTAAATGCATCAACAGATACAGATGCAGACCCATTAACTTATACGGTTATTACACCTCCTGCCAATGGTATCCTTACTAATTGTTTAGCAAATAATAATGATCTAAATTGTGACTATACGCCAAACTCTAATTATTTTGGAACAGATAGTTTTACATATAAGACAAATGATGGAACAGCAGACTCTGCAGGAATAACGACTGTTACAATAACGGTAAACTCAATTAACGACACTCCAACGATACCAGCCACTCAAGCCGTTGCAACAAATGAAGACACTCCTATTACCTTTGATCTAAACTTAGGCTCTGATATTGATGGTGACACATTGACTTACCACATTGCCACCACTCCAAGTAATGGAGGAATCTCTTGTACGGGAGGGACAAGTCGAAGTTGTACTTACACGCCGAATTTAAATTTTAATGGAACAGATACATTCACTTATTATGTAAATGATGGAACGATTAATTCATCAACTTCAGCTGTTACAATCACAGTCAATGCTGTAAACGATTTACCAGTTATGGCAGCAGACTTTAGTATTACAACACCGGAAGATGCTCCAATTAACTTTAATGTGGCAGCGGCAAGTGATGTTGATCTAGACACGCTAACTTATACAATCATAACTCCTCCATCAAATGGCCTACTAACAAATTGCATGGCCGCTGATGGTGATCTTAATTGTGATTACTCTCCTAACTTAAATTACAATGGAGTGGATACTTTTACATATCGTGCATATGATGGGACGGCCGACGCAGCAACTGTTACGACTGTTACAATTAATATCACGCCAGTAAATGACACCCCTACAATTCCAGCAACACAATCGCTTGCAACAAATGAAGACACTCCTATTACCTTTGATCTAAACCTTGGCTCTGATATTGATGGTGACACATTGACTTACCACATTGCCACCACTCCAAGTAATGGAGGAATCTCTTGTACGGGAGGGACAAGTCGAAGTTGTACTTACACTCCGAATTTAAATTTTAATGGAACAGATACATTCACTTACTATGTAAATGATGGAACGATTAATTCATCAACTTCAACTGTTACAATCACAGTCAATGCTGTAAACGACTTACCAGTTATGGCAGCGGACTTTAGTATTACAACACCGGAAGATACTCCAATTAACTTTAATGTGGCAGCGGCAAGTGATGTTGATCCAGACACTCTGACATACACAATTATAACTCCACCATCAAATGGCCTACTAACAAATTGCATGGCCGCTGATGGTGATCTTAATTGTGATTACTCTCCTAACTTAAATTACAATGGAGTGGATACTTTTACATATCGTGCTAACGATGGGACAGCTGATGCAGCGTCAGTAACAACGGTTACGATTAATATTACTGCTGTCAATGATGCGCCTACACTAGCTGCGACACAATCTATAACAACAGATGAAGATACTCCAATCACATTCGATCTTAATGCTGGTGTTGATGTGGACGGTGATACCTTAAATTACACGATTACTCTTTCAACAGGAAATGGATTTTTATCTTGCGACGAAGGGACAAGTCGATCTTGTACTTACACTCCTTCTGCTAACTTTAATGGATCTGATGATTTCACTTATCAAGTAAGTGATGGAGAATATAATTCTACTACAGCGACAGTTAATATTACTATTAACGCATTAAATGATGCTCCTGTCGCAGCAGCAGATAGCTCATTAACATTTAGAGATAATACTTTATATACAATAAATCTAGACCCGGGAAGTGACGTTGAGACCGCAACTGGATCTCTACAGTATAAGATCACTCAAGCTCCGTCCGTTGGGACACTCTCAAACTGTATTGATCAGATAAGTTACGGAAGTGATCTTATTTGTGATTATATTGCACCAGTAAATACAAACACAACTGTTACAATTAAATACGTCGTATATGATGGCCAACTAGAATCAAGTACAGAAACAACATTAACCATAACAATTAATGATGAAACTTCAACAACACCAAGTCTTACACCAGTTAACTTCATAGCTGGAACATCGACAAGTTCAAATCCTATGACTCTTACGGCAGCAAGCTGTGATGATATTTCAGAAGTCTTAATAAGTGAGTCAACGACAACACCACTCTCTTCTGATCCTTCTTGGCAAGCATGTTCGACAACAGTCGCAGCAATATCATATGATCCAAGTATTCTTAATACACAAGGGTACCGTACTCTGCGTATCTACGGGAAAGATCCTGTGGGTAATATTTCAGCTTACGACAGTATTGACTTCATATATGACTCCCTTGCTCCGTCACTATCTTTTGATGATGTTCCGACACTTCCTTGGGGAATAAACTACGCAATAAAATGGAAAACAACAGAGGCTACTGTCAGTGCAACAAAGAATCATACTTTTTCAGTCTCATATAACGGTGGTTCTACATGGACACAGCTTGGGCTTACATCTGTAGCGACAGATGGCCCTCACTCTGATACACCATATAGCTATAATTACACTGTTCCTTCAGGAACACTATATAATGATGTTCGCTTTAAGGTAACTCTTACGGATGATAATGGTATGACAGGCGAAGCGATCTCTAACTCATTTAGGATCGTTGAGGACTTAGGTGCCCCATTCATTCACACAGCAACTTTCAAAATTAATGGATCGACAACGCCGACTCCTACGGCAGTTAAGTATGTAAGCGTTGAATTCGATGCTGAAGACCTTGATACAGTAATCACTCATTTCTGCCTTAAAGGAAATGATACAACTCAACCAAACGCTAATGATGACTGCTGGAAGGCAATGGATGCACCTTCTCCAGGACTGAGCTTAAATACATTTATGGAAGTACGTGACTACAGCTTCCTTCTTGGTTTTGCTCCATCTAATTTCAAGGTATCTGTTTGGGTAAAAGACCTTGCAGGCAATATTTCATCTAACCCAGATGCAACACTCGGGAAAGACTTCGTTACAATGAACTACACTCCTGACCAGGCTCCAGTTATCTCGGAATTCTTTGTGACCAATTCAGACTCACCAAGTAATCCTGTTGAAGATATCGACTTAACATTTAATAATGGTGACACTGTCTATATTTCTTGGAGAACAGTCGATAATAAAACAATTCCAAATGGAACAACAAAGCTCTTTTATACAACTGATGATATCGAATTTCACCCAATCGCGGCTGCACAAAATCTCGATAACGGAGCAAATAATTGTCCACAGGTGAATTCTGCAACAAACACACTCGATGACAATGCGACGGCCTGTTACCAATGGACATTCCCACTTACAGATGGGCAGTATTTTAGGCTAAGTGTAACTGCCGCAGACAGTGCCAACCAAGACACTTCTGCAACATCAGTAGCACTTAACTCTACTAAGTTTAAAATCCTTGCTGGTAATGTTGATCCGGGGACAGGCTCATCAGCAAAATCTGCACAACTCTTCCCTAAGGCAACACAAGCACCGTACTCTCTTGCGGTAACAAGTGATGGTAAGATTTTCTTTAATGATAAGGTTCGTGGTGTTCTCTATATCAATCCATTTACCAATGTTCTCGAACAACTTATTCCAATTGGTGAAGAGGAAATTGGTGATGGTGTAACAGTTGATCAAGCGACAGTTATGAATGTACGAAAAATCACAATGGACTTCCAAGATCGCCTACTCATTTGGGATGAGAATTCAATTCGTCGAGTTGATACAACAGTCGTTCCGATGACAATTGAAACGATTATCGGAATGAAAGCAGACGGGACTATTGGAACAAACCGTAGTGATATTATTCTTGATCCAAGAGATTTCAATTTAAATCACGGTAATTCTTATTCGATGTTCCAGCCCCTACCAAATGGAGATATCTGGTTCAATGATCAATCTAATAGTGTGAATAGTAATAATTTAATTAGAATCTATAAGGGATCTCTTTCTTCACCACGAATTGAATCGAGACGAATTTCAGGTATTGGTGGAAGTGCTCCACCAACATCGGCTATTAGTGGAAATACATCTGCAAGTGCCGAGATGGATAAAGAATCAATTGCGGCTTATCAGATTGGCTTTGATGTAAACACAAGTGAAGTTACTTCTCTTTTTGCAAAATACTACCGTGGCCTAAATGGTTGTTCATACTACATGCGAGAAGAGATTGACCCTTCTACATTTGTTGCAACAGGTGTTGCGATTCCAAGCCACGATACAACTTGTGTTGATGCTTATGGAAGGTCTACGAATGATGGAAGTTCATGGGGATGGAGTTATCATATCGGTTATGCGACTCGTGTAAATCGTTATAACCCTACAACAAATTCCTATGAAGCGACAAAGCTAGGAAATGGGATTCATGGGACTTGTCCAGACGGAACACTTGCAACAAGTTGTCCAATTAGACTACAGGATTTCTTTGTAAACAAAGATGGAGTCTTCTTCTTTGTTGATGCAAATACGATTAGAGTAATTGATGCCCAAGGAAAAGTGCAAACACTATATGGGCAAACACAAGCATTTGGAGATAATGGCCTCGGTCAGGATGCGCGCTTTGGAAATATTCAATTTATCGATCACGGGGTTGGAGACAATGTTGTCCTAGTTGATTCACAAGAAAGAATTATTCGCGAGGTTCAACCGAATGAATCTGTTAATCAGGTTATTCGAGTTGCAGGAAATGGAGTTCTAGCACGTGGTTCGTTTAGTATTAGTGCAGACCCGCGTTCGCAAATGTTAGATACTGCTAACTGGTCACAAAATTATTCAATGGCGACAAATCCGGCCAATGGCGATATTTATTTCCCATGCCGTTGGGATAATGTCTGTCGCCTTTCAAGAGCAACTAATCAATGGTCACACTTTATGGGACAAAATGGCGGAGGAAGCTGGACGACAACTGCGACAGTAGATGGGCTTACAATTGATATGGGTAATTATGCACCTTCTGTTAATGGCTTCTATAACGGCGGTATTCTAACTGGACACTACTCGTGGTCGGGAACGGCACACAATAATTCTATTTTCAGATTTACAACGACAAATGGAATGTCCCAATTCATCGCAGGAACAGGTGGCGGTGTTCATGCTGGCTCAGGAAGCTGTCCAGTTGGGCCAGGAGAAAATTGTGTCTTAAGAAATGTAAGACAACACTGGAACGCTTCAACTTGGGACAGTAGCGCAGGAAAAATCCTATTTGAAATGGAATACGATAGAAGTGGCGCAAAGACATTTAGACATTTATCAAATAATAATACTTCTTTCTCGGCATTTAACTATGGTGAAACAAGCTTTAGCTCAATTGTTAAGGTTGGAACCCTTATTTACGGCTGTACAGAAGAGTATGAGCTAGTTAAGTGGGATACGATTTCCGATACAAGAACTGTTCTTCCAATACCAGGAACGGCCGCATGTCACGGCTACCGCATACTCTACAAACCAGCAGCTAATGGGAAGCCTAATCGACTTGTTTTCCCATTCCATCAAAATGGGCTACATGGTATTGCAGAGTACTTTCTTAATTAACCAGGTAATTGTCCTCGGTTAAGAGAGATATGAAGATGAAGAACTTCGTTATTGTAGCGATTATCCGACTCGTCTGATAAGCGCACAATATCTGAAATTGAATCAATCTGATTTTTGATAAGAGAAAGATATCTTGGGGAGATTCTTCGAATCATCATCTTATTGACGAGATTTTGAAACTTAAAGTTTCGGCCAAACTCCATATCCCAATCGTCAAACTTACCGTAGGCCTTCTTAATCGCCTCACTCTCCTCTTTTGGAAACCTAAACTCAGTTGATCTTGCATAGATCAATCCATCTTGTTCAAAGGCTATCTCGGCCTTGATAAGATCGTTAACAACACTCTTTTTAATGGCATAAGTTTTAAGTTCGCTAATCTTTAAGGCACTTCTTGAAAGAGTCAAAATAAGAAAGAGAAAGTAATGAGACTTCGTTTGAGCAAGTGTATTAATCTGCATGACAGAGAGGTAGCGTTGTCCTTGATTGGCCTTTGCAGCGACTTCTATGACCTTCTCATCACTCTGATTATCCTCTTTAAATAAGTAATCAAAAGAAGAGAATTGATTGCGACAAAAGCTTAAAATAAGAATATTGGCATCCTTCGTCTTAAGACACTTAGCAATTTGATTAACGATGGCAGAAGAAGGAAAAGCATCCCCTTTTTCAATCTTAACGAAATATTGATAATTGCAGTCCAAACCTTTCTTTGCCAATACTTCATAGAATGATTTCGCACTCTTATAACCGTTTGCCTTTCTAATCTTAACCAAATCTTGACCAAAGTGATCCATAAATCTCCTGACAGGCGATTATCGCCTAATAGAATACTTTTCAATGAATTATCGGAATTATAGAACTCATTCATTAATAAAATTTGGAGATAATAATAAATGAAAAAGCTAATTGCTCTGCTACTAATTTGCCTTACGACTTATGCTGGAAACGGTGTTGAGCGCGGAAGAGTAATCTTAACGGGACAATTTAAAATTCAAAAAGAGATTAGAAATTATCTTTCAAAAGAGTTAACGAAGTGTTCTCTAGGACTTTCTCAAGAGAGATTTGATATCAGAAATATCGCAATTTCTGAGGATCGAGTTGATCAAGGGATCACTGACTACTACTACAAAATTGAACTTACCCACTTAGATAATATTGGAAATAATCTAAATGACATCAAGATTGAAATTGAAGATGCTGATTATAGTAACTGGCGCCGTTACGAAGAGAAGCTATCGATTCAATTGCTATCTGATGTGAAAGGAAATTGTAATCTTTAATTAATAATACACTTACTAACAACGGAGAAAAAAATGAAATTTATTCTAGTAGCACTTATGACTCTTTCGGCATCAGCTTCAATCATCAACTCAACTTTTGAAGCACGTCACAATGACAAAATCGTTGACGCTATCATCAACGAGTGTAACGTAATGAAAGACCTTACTCTTGTTTCAACAGAGAAAGTAAAAGTTGTTGTTGACCAAGGGATCGTAGACTATAAATTCGTATCAACTTTCACAGGAAAGCAAAGATACGATCAAAATATGTTTGATCACTATGAAATTACAGTAGAATCTTGGCTATTTGATGGTTATGACCACACAACTCAAGAAGCTAACTGGTACAATGTAGAATCAGTAAATTGTGAAATGACTGCAGAAATGCAATAAAAAGAAAAAAAGAAAGGCCTCATTAGAGGCCTTTTTTATTTTACGCTTTCAAAAGCTTTTAAAATATCTTTTCTTGTAATGATTCCAACTAGCTTATCCCCGTCACATACAGGAATTCTCTTAAGTTGTTTTTTCATCATAAGCTCAACAACAGCAGTTAGAGAGTAATCTGAAGTAACAGTCGTTACATTCTTTGTCATAATCTCAGATAGTGGCTTACTCTTTGCTTTCTTGTAAATATCTTCAACATCACCAAGATTATAATCCATTCCAAATAGTCTCTTGATAGAAGCTAGTGCATGTGGAATCTCAACTTCTCTACCGATAAAGTCAGATTGAGTTACAATTCCAACAAGCTTATCACTGCTATCTAAAATTGGCATAACACTCACACCTAGATCAAGCATCGATTTTGCAGCATCTGCAACAGTTTGAGTATCGCGACAAGTTGTTACATCTTTAGTCATAAATTCAGTTACTTTCATATAAACCTCAATTTTCTATTAATCCCGTCTATTTTAACTTAAACTTGGCCCCTTAGCTATCATTATGAACATGTGCCTAAAACCGACTATAACGATAAAGTACTTAAATCCAATATATATTATGCATCATTTTTGGCCGTTACTTAATTTGACACAAAATTAAGGCCAAATTAAAGTATAGTAATGCTAATTGTTTATATAGTCATCTCGATTGGCGTCTCTTTTCTTTGCTCCATAATGGAAGCTGTCCTGCTCTCCATAACTCCGAGCTTTATTTTGGCCTCCCAGCGCCAAAATCGTAGCTATGCAACGGCACTGAAAAAGTATGCTTCAAATAAAGACGAGTCCATTTCTGCAATCCTTACCCTAAATACATTTGCTCACACCCTTGGTGCTGCTGGTGTTGGGTCTGAGTCCATCCAAATGTTTAAGGACATGGGAATCAGTGGTGCTAATTTAGAGTACTACCTATCAGCTGTTTCCATCATTTTAACTTTGGCAATCCTCTACTTATCAGAAATCATTCCGAAGTCTCTTGGGCATCATTATTGGAAGAGCTTAACTCCTTCCCTATTAAAGATTCTTCCTCCATTGATCTTTATTTTAAAGCCAATCCTCTTTATATCAATGACATTGATGAGGTTATTAAAGACAGAGGCCGAACATAAGATGAGCCGAGAAGAAGTTGAATCAATGATTGAATTAGGTGTTCAAACAAAGGCCCTAGCAAAAGATGAGGGGGAATTCTTAAAAGAGTCTCTCTTGGCATCTCGAAAAGTCATTGAAGAAGTCATGACTCCTGCACGCAAGGTCTTTATGGTACATATCGAGGATACAATTGCATCTGTCTATGACCTAAAAGCTCCAGTAACACGCATCCCATGTTATGGAGAGAGTGTTAATGAAATTAACGGCTATATCCATAAAGAAGATATTGCAAAATCAATTATTGAAAACAATAAAGACAAAAAGCTTTATGAATTAGATATCATAAGGCCTATTGCTATTGTCAATCGCCAAACCCCACTTCGAAATCTCTTTAAGCGCTTTATTCGAGAAAAGGAACATATCGCCATGGTGAGTGATGACTACGGAACAATTCTAGGAGTGATTACACTTGAAGATATTGTTGAGACATTCTTTGGAATTGAAATTATGGATGAGTTTGATGAAGTTGAAGATCTACAAAGTCAGGCCAAGGATGAGATCTTAGCTGAAGAAAAAAAAAGAGAGCACCTGTAGCACTCTCTTATTAGTTTTTTAATCTTTAAATGTTAATGGCATTTGAAGGTATCTCACGCCATTATCTTGTGGCGCTGGCATATGCCCTCCACGAATATTTACCTGAATACTTGGTAGCAGAAGCTTTGGTGCAGCAAGTGTCTTATCGCGACTTGTGCGAAATTGTACATACTCTTCACGACTCGTATCTGCTCTAAGATGTACATTACTCTTCTTATTCTCACCAATAGTACTCTTGTACTTTAGCTCTCTACCGCCTGGCTGATAGTCATGACCAGTGTAAACATTTGTCTCATCTGGTAACGTATAAAGCTTCTTTGTAATTGAGTCATAAAGTGCATTTGCATCTCCACCAGGAAAATCACATCTTCCCGTACCATAATCAGGCATAAAGAGAGCGTCCCCTGTAAAGACATTATTACCAATGATAAATGAAGAACACGCTGGAGTATGCCCAGGAGTGAAGATCGTTTTTACTTCAATTGTTCCGGCCACGAGTGGTTCATCTTCATTTAAAAAAGCATCGAAGTCTTCAAGCTTAATCTCTTTTAAAATATTAAACTTTGCACCAAAAACTTCTTGAACAATTTTAATATTCTCGTTGATCGCAACTTTTACACCAGGAAAGAAGTCCTTAAGTTTTAAGGCCCCTGTTAGGTGGTCAGCGTGTGCGTGAGTTTCTAAAATATAGTGAGGCTTAAGTCCCGCTTCTTTTACAAAGATAGCAACTTTTTCAACTGACTCTGTCGTGATTGTTGATGATGCTTGATCATAATCAAGAACTGGGTCGATAATCACAGCATCCTTTGTCACGTCATCATAGACAACATAAGTTAGTGTGTAAGTTTGCTCATCAAAGAATGTTTTTATATTTAAATTATCCATAATTTCCTCCTATCATAGAGTAAATAAATTTATGAGAAAAGACATTGACCCCCATCAATGTTTAAGAAAAATTAATCCCCTATACTGATTTCAGGAGGAAATATATATGGCATATCTATTAGCACTTATCGCGGGAACAACTCTTGGGCTCTTAGGCGGAGGCGGTTCAATCCTAGTCGTTCCAATCTTAGTTTATATTGTCAAAATCGATCCAAAGATTGCCATTACCATGAGTTTAGCAATTGTCGGCCTAACAGGCTTTATGGGGACACTAAGACATCACAAGAATGGAAATGTTATGGTGAAATTAGCATTTCAATTTGGTGCCATGACAATGCTTTCAACTTATCTTGGAACTTACCTGGCCTCTTTCATTAGTGGACAGGTTCAACTCTATATCTTTGCAGGAATCATGCTCTTGGCCTCGGTTTCGATGCTAAAAAATGGTAAGAATATCAAGGTTAAATCGTCATCAAATCTAACGATTTTTGGGGCTGCGAGTGTTGTCGGGATTGTCACTGGTCTTATTGGAGTTGGTGGCGGATTCCTCATTGTACCAGCACTGGTAAACTTCTTTCATGTCCCAATGAAGAAGGCGATTGGAACTTCCCTGCTAATTATAGCGATTAACTCTCTGATTGGTTTTGTGGGAAATATTATCAACTCACCTAACCTAGAACTTGATTATCAATTTATTGCTATCTTTACAGCTCTGGCCATTGTTGGTTCACAATTTGGTTCGGCCCTGACTCATAAGCTACCGCAAGAAAAACTTAAAAAGATTTTTGGTTACTTCTTAATTGTGATGGGAATTTTTATGATTGTTAGAGAAACACTACTCTAATTTCTTCTTTAATTTCTTCAAATACTTTTTCATAAGAACACCGTATAATTTTACCACGACCTCTGGCTTTGCATTAAAGCCAAAGGTCTCTTTAATCATACGACGATCAAAGTCCACCACATACGTAAAGAGAGTTCCATTCTCACCTTCTTTAAACATGCGATTACTTCTTAAGAAATATGGATTTGATCTTACTGTTTCAAATAAAGCCTGATAAGGAGCATTTAATTCAATCAGTTCAGTTGTCGTAATAAAGTGCTTACGAATACCAATCCATGCATCTTCTCTAAAAGTGCTCCCGATTTCAAAAGTACGAGAGTTCGTTGCCATATCATTAACTTCACTACGCCAATGATGATCATTCATTGGGTCGGCCACAAATTCAAAAACTTCTTCAATTGGTGCATCGATTTCGATACTGCCAGTGACTTGGACAGTCTCAATTGCAAAAGTAATATTTGAAATAAGTAGCGTAATTAGAAGTAAAAGATTTTTCATATAAAAATGATGGCAATCTTAATTTGATCTGGCAAGTTTACGTCCAAAATATAAAGTCAATTGGATGATCAAAACACTCAAGAATGCACTCGTTCCAAGTGCTCCACCATAGCCTTTTAGATATGGGACGAGGTATTGAAAGAAAAGAGCAAAGAAAACTGCACCGATGACAATGGTATAATTATGCATCTTTGTAGGACAACTCATTCCCACAAAAGTTGAGCCAAAGAATATCACGGCCATCATTTCATAATTGGGCACTGTAAAATATAAGATCGCATAAGCAACTAAAGTTAAAAGACCGGAAGCTCTAATGGCCCCTATCTTCTTAAAGCGTGATAGGTGAAAAGTTGAAAGTGCACCGATGAGTGAAACTCCAATTGCAGTAATCATATGATACTCCCCTTGATAAAGAAGAATAAGGCAACACTAACAAAGGCAATCGTTCCAAGCTTTCCGCCAAAGCCTTGAAAGATTCTTAATGTATAGAAATATAGAATTGCACCAATAAGAGAGATTCCTAAAATCTCCCAGTAATTTGAGACCAACTCACTAGAGCACATGCCTGCAAAGCTTCCACTATAGACTGCTGCTTGCAGAGTCATTCTCATTGGAATGAGACCAGCGATTAGGCCAACAGTTGCGGAGGCAATGACTGGAGACCAGCTGAATTGTGAATGTAAGATGAAACAAAAAAGGCATCCTAAAAAGAATGCCCCAAATTTGTATAAAAATTGTATTCTCATGCCCCTCTATCTTAGAGCAATGAACTTAGTTTTCCAACACGTAATGGAAAACAAGTGGCGCAACAATCGTTGCATCGGACTCAATAATGAACCTTGGAGTTTTTGAAGATAGTTTCCCCCAAGTGATCTTTTCATTTGGAACAGCTCCTGAATAAGAACCGTAACTTGTTGTCGAGTCAGAGATTTGGCAGAAGTATGACCATAGAGGAACATCGTCTTCCATATCTTGGTTAAGCATTGGAACAACACAAATTGGAAAATCTCCAGCAATTCCACCACCAATTTGAAAGAAGCCGATACCACCATCACCACAATTTTCTGGGTACCACTTTGCAAGAAACATCATGTACTCAATTCCGTTTTTGACAAGTGAAGGCTCAAGCTCTCCAGTTAAGCAGTATGAAGCAAAGATATTTGCTGTTGTTGAATCTTCCCAACCTGGAACGATAATAGGAAGGTTCTTTTCACAAGCGGCCATAACCCAAGAGTTTGCCACATCTGTTTCAAATTCTTTTGCAAAGTCTTCACGACGAAGAATACGATAAAGAAATTCGTGAGGAAAGAGTCTCTCCCCTGCTTTGGCAGCATTTGACCACTCTTCAAAGAGATACTTTTGAAGTTTTCTAAAGGCAGTCTCCTCTGGAATACAAGTATCAGTCACACGGTTAAAGCCTTGCTCAAGAAGCTCTTCTTCTTGCTCTGGACTGAGGTCTCTATAATTTGGAATTCGCTTATAGTGGTTATATGCGATGAGATTCATAATATCTTCTTCAAGGTTTGCACCTGTACAAGAAAGAATTTGAACCTTATCCTGACGAATCATTTCAGCAAGTGAAACCCCAAGCTCTGCCGTACTCATGGCACCAGCAAGAGTGATCATCATCTTCTTCCCACTATTTAAATGGTCGACATAGGCCTTCGATGCATCAACAAGTGAAGCGGCATTAAAGTGTCGATAATTGCGACTAAAGAATTGGGCCATTGTACTCATAATAAATCTCCTGACATAGCCAAAATAGAACGAGACTTATTACACCACAATGTAGATCCAAGTCTACATAAATTAGTCAAAAATATTATAATTTGAAGAGTACATGAGCCCGATCACACTAGTGTCTGAAGGACCATCTTGATTCTGGTAATAAAGACCAAAAATAGGGCTGGCCTTTCGGTTAGTTAGCTTAAACCCCATGGATGCCTCGTAGGTACGAGTGATATTTTCAGGTAAGTCTTGCGCCACTCTATTTTCGACTTCACGGTATTGAAGGCCAAATAAAAATGAGTAAGTTGTTCCTTTGTAAAGTTTAGACATCGTATATTCAGGAGTACTCAATCCAAATTTAAGCCATATATCATCTGAAAAGTTATTTCGATTTTGCTCTTGGTTCGGATCAAAAGAAATAATATCTTTAGAAATATCATAGAATATTTCAAATGAAGGCGACCAACTATCTGTAGATAAATAACTGTAGCCAATATTTAATCCCGTATTACTCTTATAACTCGGTTTACTTACAACTCTATTAAATACGGCCGGATCTGCATCAACACGAGAAAAGCTCTCCTGAGTACTTGATGAAGAATACTTGATCCCAGGAAAGAGAACCGAAGCACTCAAAAAGTGCTTCCTTTCGATATAAGATGCACTTAAAAGAGTATTAATAATAATATACTTTGTTCGATCATTTACTGTTTCAAGATATTCGCTACCAGCAATATTCCCATAGAAAGTAGCAAATGTTTTTGAAGATTGAATATCAAGACTACCAGAAAAACCGACGGCGAATTTATCATTTAGCTTCTTTGCTGCGCTAATTCCAAGCACCGTCTCTTCGGCCTGAATATCTGCACTTCCTTTAAATTCATTCGTACTAAAATTGATCGTTCCATTATTTGTTCCACTATAGGTAACAAAATTCGTGAATGTTATGCCAAAGAAGTCCCCTGCAAAACCTGTGAAATAAGGAATGAACTGACTCTCAAAATCGCTACCAGCTGTTCCCTCAACATCAATATCTTGCCTCGAGTACATAAGGCCAAAGTAGATCTTGATTTCATCACGCTTTAGATAGGCCGTGGCAGATGGAAACACCAAGGCAGCACCAATATCACCTGGACGAGATGTCGTATTTCCCAAAAAGCCTGACTCATGGCCAATAGGCAATGCAAATAAACTTAGTGAAAATAGAACTAGGGTTACGATTCGAAATAAAGACATACAGAAAATTAAATCACCCTAAGTAAATAAAGTCTATTCCTATAAAAAAATGAACTTAATTGTTGATATTAACTAATGTTTGATGTATCAAACCATAGTTTCAACAAGCAATCATAATTTTAACAAAGGATAAGAATATGTTAAAAAGATCTATCTTACTGATTTCATTAGGTTTAGGCTTAAATACTTCTGCTGCAACAACAGCGCAGTCAGTGATCGAAGGTTACACGAACCTTGTTTACAAGACTTATACAGAGTCTCTTGATAAGGCGATCACTCTTCAAGAAGACGTTGAATTCTTCATCTCCAACCCAGGTGTTATGACACTTGAGATGGCAAGAGAATCTTGGAGACAAGCAAGAGCTCCTTATGGACAATCAGAAGTTTTCAGATTTTACAATGGGCCAATTGATAGTGACGAAGGTCCAGAGGGACTTCTAAACGCATGGCCACTTGATGAAGCCTATATCGACTATGTTGAAGGTGCACCAAACGCAGGTATCGTAAATAACATTGCTGATTACCCAGTTATCAACAAAGAAGTTCTTTCTTCACTTAATGAACTTAATGGTGAAAAGAATATCTCTACTGGTTACCACGCGATTGAATTCCTACTTTGGGGACAAGATCTTTCAGTTGATGGTGCAGGAGACAGACCTCACACTGATTACGTTATCGGTCTAGGGCAAAACGCTGAGAGACGTGCAGTTTACCTTTCAACAGTAACTGATCTTCTTATCGATCACTTAACTGAGCTTGTTGATGCTTGGGCACCTAATAAGGAAAATTACAGAGCAGCTTTTGAAGCAAAAGACCAAAAAGAAGCGCTTAATAATATTCTTTCAGGAATGATCTATATGTCAGGAGATGAGCTTTCGGGTGAAAGAATGTTTGTTGCTTGGGAAACTCAAGGACAAGAAGATGAGCACTCATGCTTTTCTGATATGACTCACATGGATATTCAGTGGAACTTCTGGGGTGTTGCAAATATTTTAAAAGCAACAGGAATCCTAGGTCTGACAGATAACACAGTTCTTACGACAACAATCGACAACAGAGTTGCAAAGATTAACAAAATGCTTGCAGGCCTTCCTGTACCATTTGATCAAGCAATTCTTGATGAGAATGCAAGGCCAGAAATTCTAGCTTCAATCGAAGAGATGGAACAACTTGCAATCGAGCTTGTTGAAGTTTCTGAAGAATTAGAGACTCCTGTACAATGGTAAGAGCTCTTGTTCTCACATTAATTTCAGTATTAAGTTTTAATACATATTCCAGTGAAAAGTTCCCGGCCGGTGCCGGGACTACACTGGACTTTTCCGTAAATGCCTTCTCACACCCGATGAGTGGAACACGTGGCATGCTTAGACGACAGTTCCAAGTTGGAAATAGCTTCTTTAAAGGAGCATGGGTAACATCCCCTTCTTCCACTCCCCTAAGAGATGGATTAGGGCCAATTTTTAATGCGACTTCTTGTACCGCTTGCCACCTACTAGATGGACGCGGACGTGGCCTTCCTGATAGTGACGGCAAAACTGATATCTCCCTACTCTTTCGCCTTAAGAAGGTGGCTGAAAATGGAGAGACTTCACCACACCCAACTTATGGCGATCAATTTCAACCTCATAGTATTGAGGGTGTCCAGGGAGAAGGAGAAGTCTTCGTAAAGTTTGAAACAATTAAGGGAAGCTTTGCCGATGGTGAAGTTTACGAGCTAAAGAAACCAAACTATATCTTTAGAAAACTAGCGTTAGGAAACTTAGGAGACAATACGATTGTCTCACCACGAGTTGGTCCACAAATGATTGGACTCGGACTTCTTGAAAATATTAATGAAGAAGATATTCTTGCAGGAGAAGATCCTGAAGATTTAAATAAAGACGGTATTTCAGGCCGTGCAAATTATATCTACTCAGTTATTGAACAAAGACAAACTCTTGGACGCTTTGGTTGGAAAGCTTCTCGTCCAAACCTCTTAGAACAAAATGCTGCCGCATTCAATGGTGATCTAGGAATCACAAGTCCCCTCTTTCCTACAGAAGAATGCACTCTCGTTCAAATTGATTGTTTAGAGAAACAAACGCAGGAAGATATCTCAAGAGAGCTTTTAGATAAGGTAACGCTATACACGCAGTTAATCTCTGTTCCTGCTAGAAGAGACATTCATGATCCGAGTGTTAAGAATGGAAAGAAACTATTTCATCAAATAAGCTGCCAAGCTTGTCATAGGCCAGATTTTACGACAGGTTCAAACTCAAAATATCAGGTCTTAAATAATCAAAAGATTTATCCATATACGGACATGCTCCTACATGACATGGGAGATGAGCTGGCCGATGATACACGCTCTTATGAATTTGAAGGAAAGGCCACAACAAGAGAATGGCGAACACCTCCCCTTTGGGGACTAGGGCTTGTAAAGAGCGTAAATGGCCACACTCGCTTTCTACATGATGGACGTGCACGAAACCTGCAAGAAGCAATCCTATGGCACGGCGGAGAGGCACAAAAGTCCAAGGATGAATTTATTAAATTAACAAAGAAAGATCGAGACGATCTCATTAAATTTCTTAGGAGCCTATAATGAAGAATTTAATTCTATTAGTAACACTTCTAACTAATCCAGTAAGTGCCCAAATTTGGCCACTACCAACTGGAACAACATATTTCGTTAAGGGAACAGGATACGACTGTGGCGAATTCATCAGACGCTACAAAGTTGAATACACAACAACACCAAAGGTATTCTCTGAGAAAGGAATTAAATTCGATCTCTTAACAGCAGATAGTGACTTAAATGTATTTTCAATTGAATCCTCTTGGAACACAGAATCTGGTCAAACGTGTCACTTTGGTCTCTTCTTTAATCGTGCAAGAGAGACGAGAACACTTGATCTTGACTATACAAAATCACAAACAAATGGATCACCAGAAGCATGTTTAGAAAATGAAGAGCTATTAAAGAGCAAGCTTCAATCTTCTGCATATGAAGCTTCAAAAAGAGGTATTCGTTATATTGCAGTTGATATCCTAAATGAAGGAAATGAGGTTTGCGATGGTAATCGCGTCAGATTAATTTTTGATCGTCGAGCTCAGTAATATATGTAGTGGCACGCAAGTGCCACTATTCTACTTTAAGTGGAATGGTAAAAACGAAGCGAGTTAAGGACGAGCTTTCATCGAGATAGAACTCACCACCATGCTTTTCAATATTATTCTTAGAAATACTTAGGCCAAGCCCTGTACCTCTATTCTTTTTCTTCGTTGTAAAGAAGGGCTCCATAATCTTGCCACGAATATCTTCAGGAATCCCTCTTCCTGTATCAGTAATAGAAATTTCCACGTAGTCCTGATCATACTTTTTGATAGGAACGGCCTTTAAGTTAATCTTCCTCTCTCCTTTAACATTGATAAGCTCATCAAATGAGTTATTGATTAGATTAAGAAGAACTTGAGCGACTTGAACAATTGAGCCATGAATAATAATTGATTCATCGACATTTATATTGAATTCAATATCATTCTCTTTAAATTTTTCATAACATAGAAATGTCACATCTTCTACGGCCTCAATCAAGTGGAAGTTTGCAAACTTTGACTTATCTCCATCTTTCGCAAGATGTTTTAAACCTTTAATAATTTTCGAAATTCTAAATGTCGTACTTGAAATACGGCCCGCATTCTTGATGATATTATCAGAGCTGGTACGCTGGGAAATTCGATTGGCACTCAAGTCGATAATTGTTAATGGATTATTAATCTCGTGAGCAATACCGCTGGCCATCTCACCAATTGACGCTAAACGAGCAGAGTTAATAATTTGTGACTGCTGCTGTACTAGCTGTACCGTGCGATCATGGACATTACGTTCTAGTTTCTCATTCACTTTAATGAGAGAGTCCTTATAGCTACGCTGCTTCTCAAAGAAGTATAATAAGATAAAGAAGAAAATACACAAGCAAACAAAGCATGCAAAAACGACTAAAAGTTCCGACTTGTACTCATGATAAAACTGAAAGAAGCTAGATGAATAACTTATGACCTTAGATCTTTCTGGCAGTTTATTGATATCAATATCATATCTCTTTAGCTGATCCAGATCGAAAACGAGGTCATTAATCGATTCAATAATTAGTGGGATCTCTGATATTTTCTTTTTTCCAGAAAGAAACTCATCTGCCATGCGAGCAATCTCTCTTCCATAAATCGTTCCATCAGAAACATTTCCACCGACGATTCCCTTATTTAAAAAGACCTTATTAAAACCATAGATAGGTTGAGCTGAAACTTTACTAAGGTTCTTAATATTTTCATCTAACTCAAAATACTTCCCGTCTCGATCTCTTGCATAAACTCCAAAGAGAACAATTGAGTCATCTTCAAAGTGCTTGGCCATTTCATAGACTTCTTCCATATTGTAATTTTCAATATAGATTACTTTCTGCTTAAGCTTCATCTTCTCAAATGAAGTTTCAAATTGCTTTTTAAGGTAGCGGCCAGTTGGAGTAAATTGTGTGTTTATCACATAAATCTTTTTGGCCGTAGGGTTGATATCAAGGGCGCCCCTAACAGTTGGAATAACATCAAAAGTTTCAACAACTCCCGTGAAGTTCTTCTCTGTTCGGTAGAGATCACGTTTAAACTTATCGTAGCCATTTACACCGCTAAAAATGATAGGAGCATCATTGAATATTTCTCTTCGATACTTGATTGCAAAGTCAAAGGCATAATCATCAGTTGTTACAATTAAATCAATTTTATGAGAGCTAAATTTTGTCGCATAGAGTTTCGCTAGGATTTCATCATATTCACGCCCAAAGAATCTCTTAGAGTCCATATACTCTGTATAGAACTTCATTGAATAATTACTGCGACGATGCACGTGAAAACGAAAGGAGCTATCAAGTTCTTCAGTCCAAACATTCCCCTTCTCATAAGAGTGCAACATAAGAATCTCAAACGCATCTGATGCTTGAACAAAGGAGCTTAAAAAGAAAAATAAAAATGCAATGGCCCGACTAATGACCTTTATACTAATCATCATAAATAAATATCACTTATTACTTAGAATGTAATTATTTATTTACGCGGTAGGTAGTTGAATGACAAAGCGAGTATTCGGACATGACTTATCGACAAAGATGCGGCCCTTGTGGTGCTCAATAATATTCTTACAGATACTTAGACCAAGGCCAGTACCTCTTTGATCAACCTTAGTTGTAAAGAATGGCTCCATGATTTTTTCAAAGATCTCTTCAGAGATCCCCTTACCAGAATCCGTAACAGAAATCTCAACGATATCCTTGTCTTTCTTTCCTTCAAGCTTAATCCAGCGTTCAGTGTCACCTTGTACTAATTCATCAAAGGAATTATTTAAGAGATTTAAAACGACCTGAGAGATCTGAACAGGAGCACCGTGTACTTTTAAGTTCTCATCAACATCAATTTTGAAGTGAATTTCATTCTCTTTAAACTTCGCCTTACAAATTGAAATAACATCTTCAATAGCGGCCTTAATATTAACAAGCTCGCTTGAAAGACTAGCGTCTTCCTTGGCCAGCTGCTTAAGCCCCTTAATGATTTTAGAGATACGATCAACTGTAAGCTTGATCTTTTGAGCAGACTTAAGAACGACTTCATTATCGGCCATTTGAACAATTCGATAAGCACTCAAATCAATAATAGTCAGAGGGTTATTAATTTCGTGAGCAATACCACTGGCCATCTCACCTATTGAAGCAAGCTTGGCCGAGTTAATCAATTTCGACTGCTGCTCAATTAACTGTCTTGTTCTCTTTTCGACTCGGTCCTCAAGCTGTTCGTTAATTCGAAGAACGGCCTTCTTGTGCTTCTTTTGTTGTTCAAAATGATAAGCAAGAACCACCAGACTAATAAATAGGCACGCAAATGAAAAAAGAATAAACCAAAATTCAAAGGTATATTCTTCATAAAAACGAAGGAGCTTATTATTGCGATTAATAATCTGAGAACTAACGGGTAGCTTGTGGAAGTCTAGGCCATACTTAACAATTTTTGAGTAATCAAAAATTATCGGAGCATCCACATTTTCAACAATTGGAATAGAATTGATATCCTCACCCGCAATGACTTTATTTGCAATAAGGGCGGCTTCCTTTCCGTATAGCTCACCACTAGTGAAGTAGCCACCAGTCAATCCATATGGAAGATAGTATTTTAAGAAGCCGTAAATAGGAACATTCGAGTGCTTTGCTAATTCGCTAAGATTCTTCTCAAAGTCTAGGAAGTTTCCATCACGGTCGCGAGAGAAACCACCATAAAGAGCAAAGGAGCCCTTCTCTAAATTTTCGACTTTTTTATAAAGATCGCTTGCACTGATATCTTCGAGGTATTCAACCTTGTCTTCTAATTTTAATTCAGCAATCGACTTTTGGAATTCTTTCTTTAGGTACTGTCCAGTTGGAGTATGAATAGTATTGATAATATAAAACTTTTTGGCCTTAGAGTGTAAGTCTTTAGAAAGCTCAAGCATTTCTTTGATCTTGAAGCTTTCAACGAGTCCCGTAAAGTTATTCTCATTACGATATTTCTGCTTAAACTCGTTATTATAACCGTTAACTCCAGTGAAAATAATCTGACTATTCTGAAATAGCTTTTCACGATACTTCATCGCAAAGGCAAAAGCGTTATCATCAGAAGTGATAATTAATTTGATATTTCTGTCAGAGTATTTAATCGAAAATAGATTATATAATTTCTCACCATAATCTCGGCCAAAGAAACGCTTAGAATCCATATACTCTGTATAAACATCTAAGTGATTCTTATCACTATGAAGATTCTTCTTAATCGATTGATCAATAAGGTCCGTCCAAATACTATCGCGCGAGTAAGAATGAAGAATAAGAACTTCATATTTATCTAGAGCGATGCTTGGAAGCGCCATGACAAAAAGAGTGAATGTGATGAATAAAACCCTGGCCCATTTCACTATTTATAATTATCATTTTATCGCTAAAAAGTATTGATAAAATTTATCGATTTAGCAAAAAATCTTCATAATAGCTTGAAATTACTCTAGGGCAGCACGTTAAATCTTACCTCAACTTCATCGTGAACAGTTGCGATCCAAATTGATGGATCTGGGATCTCCAGCTTTTTAAGAGACAGAACAGACTTTCCAGCTAAAGAGGCTTCTCCCTCAGCGCTCACAACTTTTTCGATAAAGAGAACAATTGAGTGCTTCTTATTTCTTACCTCAATACTTCCCTTATTTAACTCGCCGAGTCTTATAGGGCCAGGTATGCGAACAATAAGCTTAGGGTATTTTTCTGCCTCAAGAGATTGCTCATACATCTTATCATTGCGCGCATCATTATCTGTATCCAATTGCTTGGCATTAATAACGATTGAAATATCTTTGTAATTACCTTTTGCGTCTTTGGAATAAGTTATCTGCGCATCTTTAACGGCCCCTTTAAAATCCGTTGTTATGATACCCGCCTTAGTGGAAGACATATTAAAGAAGATATGATTCTTTGCTTCAAGTGCTTTATCATAACTATCGTATTTAAGAATCAGCTTTGATTCAGCAAAGAGACTAGTTTGAAGGAGTAGTAAAATTGTAAGTAGCTTAAAAAATTTCATCGATACCTCAAGAAAAAATAATTCTAAAGAGACCCTTCATAGGAGTATGAATATTTCCAATAATTCCAATAAAGTTATCTCTTCTTTTTTGACTGTGATTTAAAAACTTCGCAATGATCTCAACTAACCACGAGCGACGAATGAGCCACTGAAACCCAATATTAAGAAAAGTTTTTTCTCGAAAACTTTTCGATTTCTTCTCTGTGTAAATCAATAGAGACTGATTATAATCAAAACATGTGTTAGCGATATTAATACTTTCAAAGAGCATTCGTGCAGTAAGTAGTGCATTAAAGATACCTTCACCTGTAATGGGATCAACGAAGCCCGCGGCATCTCCAATGAGGGCAACATTATTTCCAATAACATCTTTAACATTATGTTCAATAGGATAGCTCGTATGTATTTTTGAATCCTCTGTTAATTCAACACCAAGTTCATTTTTGATTTGGCCAAGATAGTGTTCAAATGTACTTCTCGCATTTCCGTACTTTCTAATCTCTTGGGCCCCACACACGAGGGAGAGATTTAACTCTTTGGACGAAATAGGATCGACACCGATATAGCTTCCTTTATCAAAAATAAACATCTGGCCTTTTCGTGGAGGTGTTTTCTTCGTTTCAAGCCAAGCATGTAAAGCAATGCGTTTTTTTGAATTTGGTAGCTGAAGATTTAGTTCTCGGGCAACAAGAGAGTTTCTTCCATCTGCACCAACTAAGAGTCTTGAGTAAAAGACATCTTGATCAGAAGTTTCAATTCGCCAATAAGTGCCTAAGTACTCCATACTGACCACGCTCTTGCCTAGAAGAACCTGAGCGCCACTTTCATGTGCTAGATTAATCAAACGCTTATCTAAAACCTGACGATTAACACTGACTCCAAAATTCTTCTGACCATGACTATTTGGAAAAGTTGTATTTACCTTATTTCTCTTTGGAGTGTGAATAATCATCCCATCCAAAGGAAGGAAGTCCTTATAGACTGACTTTAAGTCAAGTTCATCTAATAGCTTTACTCCCTGTGGGCAAAGGTACTCACCGCACACCTTGCGGCCAACTTCCTTGTTTCTTTCTAAGATTAAAACCTTAGAATTGTTCTTGGCCATAAGATGACCAAAGAGTGCCCCCGCGGGACCACCGCCAACAATTAGTACATCATAGATATTCATTCCCAGTCCTCCATCACCTCTTTTAAAGAGGAGCTACCTAAGTAAAGAGTTGGTAAAACAAAGAGATCAAAAATCATCCCACAGAGTAAAATGAAGGATAAATTCACACCAAACTCCCTAATTGGTAGAAAGTCATAAATTCCAAATAGTAAAAATGCGATAATGAGTGTCAGTGAACTTGTCAGTATTGGTTTCACGATCGTTTCAACATACGTCAAAAAGTCACCTTTTTTTTCATCAAAGAAATGTAATAAGTGAAAGGTGCTATCAACAACAATTCCAAGCCCCACACTATAAGTCATCACTGTTGCAATATTTAGAGACATCCCTGTAAGGTTAAGAAAACCAAGAGACAACCCCAGAGGCATAGTGTTTACAATAATGAAAATCATAAATAGCTTTAGCTGCCTTAAGGAAATAACAGCAATGGCCGCCATGATAAACAAGCTTAAAAGAAAGCTTTTTGAAAGAGTATGAACCATCGCTTTTTGCGAAATCATTAAATTATAATAAAGGCCATCGAGTACATAAGTTTTCTCTCCAAGAATATTTCTTACTTTTTTCAAGAGAGCTTCATATTGATCAACATTTAAAGGAGTCCCTAAAAGAGTAATCTTATAGAATGAATCAATTGGATAAGCTTCTCGAATACCTTCTGCGGCCTTTGAGTAGAGAGTCGCATAGGCAAATTGATTGTCAGGAAGAGAAGAGCGCATACTATAAGCTTGATTGATCTTTCTCACCACATGGTTTCGAGACATTACACTCACCCCAGCAAGAGTCCCCAACTCATCTTCAATATTACTTATCTTTTTTAAATCTTCGTAGCTTAACTCTCCCATTCCAATTTCGAGCAATGGTACTCCTCCTGCGATTGGAGAGATTTCATTAAAGCTTCTTGCAATGGCCGTCTCTTTAGGAAAGTACTTCGTCGCATCTGTAATGATATTGATATTCATCGATCCCCATATCCCAATAAATAGAGAGATACTGCAAATAAGAAATAGACTTGCTCCAGATAAGCTACGTTCTGGATACGTTGATAATTTCACACGAGACGCTTCTTCAAGTTTTAAGATTTTCTCTACACTTATTAACCAGAGCATTGAGGCGAATGAAGATAGAAGAATCATAAGACTACTGAGTAGTCCAAAAACTCGAATCACATAGATCTCACTCACGTATAGTGACAAGAAACCGATGAAAGTTGTCACAAGCATAAGAGAAATTGGCTTAATTTTTTTCTTAAGGGCAAGTGATAAGCTTCCCTCTTCTCTTGCTGTAAAATAGATATGCTGACCAAGAGAGAGCACGATTACAAAGGTCATGAGCGGAACAATTGATGTCACCATATTCATCGTTCCAAAATAGAACTTAATTACAGACAGAGAAAAAAGAGCACTAAAAAGACAAGGAATAAAAAGTAAGAGCGTCGCTAAGAAATTTCTTATAAACGCCAACAAGAGAATAAATGAAAAGATAAATAGAATTGGAAATAGCTTTTCTTGCACCAGCGCTGATGACTGATTAAGATGATAATTTGTGTACTCATGGCCGGCACAGAAGAAGCTTTGATTTTCTTCAACTTTTCTAATCACATCTTTAAGCTGACTTTTCTTTCCATTATTAAATATCAGAAAGCCTAGTCGATTAGACGAGATAAGATCAGCATTAGCAGCTGCCCCTTTAATAAGCTCATTATCTAGAATTGTGCGCTCTTTTACGAGATCATGAGGATAAACAAAGTAGCACTCATCATCACATAGCTGCGCCAATTCATTCCCAAACTTCTCAAGCTTTAAATATGCCTCTTCGCTAGGGGCTTCATTTATGTAAACAACAAGAGAGTCAACTTCCGGGTAGTCCTGCTGAAATGCTCTGAATTGATCCATACCCTCATCAGTTAAAAAAATCGACTCAGGATTTTTTTGTTTGATATCCTTGGTATAAAAAAGCATTCCAGCAAAGACGCCGACAAAGGAAATAATAAATAGAGATCTTAGGATCGCTTTTATTATGACCTCCACTCTAGAAGAATACTTTGGGCCATAAAACCAGGGCCAAATGCTAGCATGTAACCACGCTGTCCATTTTCGATAACCCTTTCTCTCGTAACCTTGTCAAAGATATGAAGAATTGTCGCAGATGACATATTCCCACAATTTTCAAGAACCCATTTAGACTCTGAAATATCTTTGTTGTAATCACCAATATAGTCTTCAACCATTTGAATGATTTTCTTTCCACCTGGGTGAAACATATAATTATCGATATCTTCGATCTTTAGGCCATTACGCTCTAGGAATGGGAGAAAGATATTTTCAAAATTACCCTCAATTGCACTTGGTACATCTTTATCAAGAACAATCTTGAGGCCAGAGTTAATTAACTCAAATCCCATCAAATATTCACCATGAGAGAAGTTATACATATCGGTATCAATTATATGGGCCCCTTTTCCCTCCCCACCTTTTAAAACAGCACAAGCAAAGCCATCAGAAAAGATTGCAGTTGAAACAAGGTTGGCCGCATCCAGGTCATTTAGTTGAAATGTGATACTTGGGATTTCCATTGTCAGCACAAGGGCCGTTTTATCCGGATTGGCCTTTAAGAATTCATCAGCATAAATCAGTGCAGAGGTTCCTCCCGCACATCCCATTTCTGTAACAGGCAGACGAACAACGTCCTTTCTTAAACAAAATTCATTGACTAGATATGCATCAACAGATGGAATCATAAATCCTGTACAGCTTGTTGTGATAATATAATCCACTTCACTCGGATCAATATTCGATCTTTCAAAAGTTCGTTTCAATAACCTCTTACCGTACTCAACCATTTTGGCCTTATAGATATTATTCTTCTCTTCAAAGCTAATGTTAGAGAAGACAGTCTCGAGGTCAACAACTGCACTACGTTGATCAATTTTGGAGCCCTTGAATATTTTCAGGGCCTTACGTCTTGTGGTTTCATCAACATCTTTTAGCCATAGGCGCTGTGCTGCTTCAACAATCTCTTCAGTCTTGTACGTGTAATCTGGTTTATAAGTTTCCATGTGAACAATACGTGTCATTTGTTCCTCCTTTCCTAGAGAAAGAATCGTTCAAATTTCTAATTTTTGTAACTGGACGAAAGTCCTAATTCCAAATAAAATGTGTATTATCAAATAGATACAACTCTTATAAGACTAAGGTCCTAGAACTATGCTTAATAAACGTGAACGCCTAATTTCTGGAATACTCTTCCTTCTAATATCCATTTTTCTCATTTTTGACATCTACGAAGACCTCAGCGAAGGTTCGACTTATGAGCATGTTATCGAGGAAGGTATTGTTATGCTCATAGGACTTATCGGAACTACAGTTCTATGGTTCAAGTGGCTATTTACGAAAAAAGAAAACTTAAGAATTAATTCAGATGTTACAAAGCTAAAGTTTGATCTAGAAAACTATAAACAAAAAACCCGTGAATTATCTCGAGGACTTTCAGAGAAAATAAATGATCAGCTAAATGAATGGTCGCTAACAAAGTCAGAAAAGGATATCGCCCTACTTCTTCTAAAAGGGC
The DNA here is from genome assembly GCF_043196705.1 of Halobacteriovorax sp. HFRX-2_2. Taxonomy (NCBI): domain Bacteria; kingdom Pseudomonadati; phylum Bdellovibrionota; class Bacteriovoracia; order Bacteriovoracales; family Halobacteriovoraceae; genus Halobacteriovorax; species Halobacteriovorax sp. HFRX-2_2. The sequence continues at coordinate 685,343 of NZ_JBEBMT010000002.1, read as the reverse complement.
TGGCCATAAAAGAAATAGCTGAAATTAGGTCAACTGCTGAAAAAACAATTAAACAACATTGCTCTAATATCTACAGTAAATCAAACCTAAGTGGGCGCAGTGAACTTTCGGCATTCTTTTTAGAGGATATTTTAGTCATCGATGAGGTATAATAGCTTGAATTAGAAACAAAGAGACAATTTTTAATGAAGCTAGAAAGTTTTAAACAAGAACTAACAAAAACAAATAAGATCACAATTATTGGGCCAATGGCCTTAAGCCTCCCTTATATAATTGACTCTCCTATTATCTATGTTGATGGTGGGCTCAACCATAGGCCAAGTGATGATCATCCCTACCTCTCTGTTGGCGATGATGACTCTAATCAAACAAATGATAGCCTTGATATCATTCTAGATGAAAATAAGGACTACTCCGACCTCACCTTTGCTTTAACACTGGTGCCAGATAATATCACTGAGATTAACTTATTTGGCTTCTTGGGTGGAAGACTCGATCATCAAATGATTACTCTCGGCTCAATTCATCATTTTTTAATAGAAAGAAAATTACAAACGATATGCAATTTTGAAAGAAAGGTTCTTGCAAGCTCTGGTGGTGAGTTCTCATTTACTCACAATGGTACATTTTCACTTTTAAGCCTTGAGAAACAAGAGCTTAAAATTAGCGGCTCATGTGACTTTCCTCTTAATACGCAAAAGAAAGTAAAAACTCTTAGCTGCCTGACCCTTTCAAATAAAGCTTCAGGTGAAGTACATATTAATTCTGAGCTACCTGTATTTATCTACTTACTAGATTCAGAAACACTAGGCCCTCAAGCCTAGTGTTCCAAAAATTTTAATGTGATGATTTATCCTTTTCATCCGCAAATAATTTTACAAAATTTTCTGTAGCGTCTGAGACTTCAATCTTATGAGACTTCTTCTCTGCACTCTTAGGTAATGCTAAGTAGAGAATACCATCTTGAATTTGGGCCTGAACTTCATTTCGATTGATGAAATGAGGCACTGTTAGACTACGTGAGATACGTCGAGTCTCCCCGCCTCCATCTTCAAATAGAGTTTTGCGTTCGGCCTCAATAGTGACAAGCCCATCATCGACTTGAATATTTAGGTCTTCCTTCTTAACACCAGGCATATCAATACTTAGCAGATAAGCATTATCAGTTTCCTTCATTTCACCAAAGGCATTACTGCTTCCACTTCCTCTGCCCTGCCAAATGTCTTCAAGGCCGGTAATAATATCCCTAAACTCATTATCAAAATTTGCGGAACCAAAAAAGTCTGAATTAAATGCTGAACTTTTTCGGGGAACAATTGAACGTCTAATCATGGGAAACTCCTTTAACTTACGTGTGTGTTGTAGAGAGTACATAACGACGCCAATAGATAAACATCGTCACCTATCTCTTGTTATTAAGATAACGCCATCTTATCATTGTGAATGAGTCGGATAAACTTAAGATATTTTTAAATGCTTCAAATAAGAACTAAAAGATCTCATGACAAAGAGATGTATTGGTGCCTGAGTATAGCAGTAAATATACCAAGGAAGTGATGGCCGAAAATTATTAATTGATACTAGAGTAAATTTTCCATTAGCGACACTTCTAAACTCCAGCCAACCAGTATCTTCAGATGCACTTAAAACTCCTCCAACAATATGAAACTTCGCCCTTCTTAAATTCGACTTATTTTCGATATACCTAAGAATCAGTAGTGGTGTTTTAAATCCAAAAATATTGAAAGTAATAGTTCCCTCTTCTTCATGAACATGAATAATAAATCGAATAAAGCGTGGAAGCCACTTCATATAAGTACTCGCAAGCTCTTTCATTTCAAGATGGTTGGGGTTATCAAGGCGTTGAATGGAGCGAACAGTTTTCTCTTCTCTACGCCTTGCTCTCCGAGGAGCTCTTTTAGTTTTTCTTAAATTAATCAAATTTAACATTTCATCATATGATCGAATTTTGATTAGGTCTCTAATATCATCTTCGATATCAACTTTTGGAAGATGACATTTTAAGCTATCGACTAAAGGAGAAACTAACTCAATTTGTGACTCACCAAAAATAGTCACCCACCACTTTGATAATTTTAAATAATTAATAGGAACAGGAATCATAGGACAAAACTTTCTAAAGCGACGAGAAGTCTTTCTTATCAATTGCTCGTAAGTAACATCCTCGCCGTTAACAATATTAATAATACGATGAAAGAAGTTTTCGTTACCAATCAAATGCGACAGAACTCGCAATAAGTCGTCGATATAGACCAGCTGAGTGCGACTCTTTGTCCACTTAGGTAAAATCATTGCTGGTAAGTTAATAACGAGATTCTTTAAGATCTCAAAAGAAGAGCCCCCGTCTCCTACAATCATACCAGCTCGTAAAATTGTATAAGCAATACCTGATGACTTAAAGACTTCCTCTACTTCAAGTCGGCTTTTTAGGTGTTCACTACTTTCACCTGTCGGAACAAGTCCTCCAAGGTAGATAATATGTTTTACACCATTATGCTGACATGCTTTTGCAAAGTTATCGGCCAAAAGAAGATCTGTATCGCGGAAGTTTCCTTGAAATAATCGTGATGATGGTAGCATTGAATGGACAAGATAAATTGCAATATCAATATCTTTTAAGGCCTCTTTAGTGCTGTGATAAGAAAAGAGGTCTGTTTTTGAAAACTCAATATTCTCATCTGAATAGGACTCACTACGCCCCAGGGCCCTAACTTGATGTTGGCCTTTGATCTTTTGAATGAGGTTGCGACCAATAAAACCATTGGCACCAGCAATTGCTACTTTCATAATAGATAACTTTAATTATTTCTTTCGACGAACGTAGAGAGTTTTTTTGACTCTTGCCACTTGCTTTCCGCCTTTGTCATAAATATAAGTTTCAAAAACAGGATGAACTCTTCTTTCTTCACTGGCCTGCTTTTTTATTCTCTCGACTTCTTCCAGGCTAATTTCAAATTCGGCCTTAACAACACCTTTGCCAGGACTCAAAAAGTCGATCTCTGCAGACTTGTCCCAAATGATATGATCTTTTCCAAGATGAAAACTCAATAGTAACATATAGAAGGGGTCACACATTGAGTATAAGCTGCCCCCAAAGTGAACTCCAACATAATTAGTATTAAGAAATGTTTGTTTCATTTGCACACAGATCTTTGTGCGTTCATCATTGATAGATAAGACTTTAATTCCTGCACCCAGGTAAGGTGGCCAAAACTTAAGTAATTTAATGGCCTTTTCTGGTGGTATTCTTTGCCAAAAGCTCATGGCGAAACCTTTAAGATTCAAAAGATTAATAAAGTATTTATTATATCATTGGAAATTTCAAAGTCACGCGAGAGCCACGATTTGGCATATTTTCGATAAAGAGAGCAGCACCGTGCTTTTTAAGAAAAGAGTGAACGAGTTTTAAACCAATGCCAGTTCCTTTCTCTCCCTTTGTCCCCTGCTTTACATGGAATGTCTGTCCACTTTGAATCCCATCAATAACAATATCAGGAACCCCTTCTCCTTCATCACAAATTTGAATTGCATAGCCATCTGAGACAGCGCCCTTGACAACAATTTTCTTTCCTTCAGGAGAGAATTTAATAGCATTCGATATAATATTACGAACACAAGTTTCAATCATATTACTATCGTGATTGAAGATATAATCCTCTAAATCAACTTCAATTTCGAGATCCTTGGTTTGAGCTAACTCATAGGCAAACTCAACAGCACTCGTTATCGTATCCTTTATATTGAGCTCTTTTGGAGTATAGCCTAGGCTTTCATTACTCGTTAGCGCCCAAGCAAGAAGATCCTTTAAGAGCGAATCTGTTTTCTTCGCCGATTTGATAATGCGCTCTTGGTAAAGTTTAATACGCTCAACTGACAGCTCTTCATTCCTTTTTGAAACAAGAGAAGCTGACGAGAGAATAACTTGTAATGGACTCTTTAAGTCGTGAGCAATCGTTGAAATAACATCGTCTTTTGTTTTATTAAGTTCTTCAAGACGGCGGTTAGAAATATAAAATAACCTCCATGCTCTGTTAAACATTGACCTGAAGGCAAATAGGACAATATTTAGCGATAAGAGAATAAAGATTTTATAGAAGTGCTTCTTAAGATCAAGAGACTCGTTAAGAATAGGAATAATCATAAAGAGAGCAAAAAGAAGTGCACAGTTAACGATAATGCCATTTAGTCTTCCAGGTAGCATGACATAGAATGAAGTGGTCATGATCATAATACCAGCAAGTAGTGTCGTACTAGTTCCCATAATCATAAATGTCATTAGTGCAACAATGACTACGGAAACGAGCTTAATAAAGAATAAGTGTGTTTCAATTTTGTCACTATAATCACTCTTTCTAAAAGCAACGAAGAAGCCAAGCCCATAAGCAACAAGTAGAGATCTAAAGAAAGTCAGAATATTTGGTGATCCAAAAGTATAGGCACGTTGATAGTCAGCAAGTATTCCAGCAAATAAGAGCAGGATACAGCAGACTAAATACGACAAGAGTGTATATGTTCGATCCTTTGGCCAAGACGTTTGAAGATAATTTCTCTCTTCAGTACGCGACTTAAACTCCCCAAAGGAATTGATTAGGGCTTCCAATAGTTAATCCTTTAAATTTTAAATACGTAAACAATTAGTCTTTACTATATTTATCCAAGAGATTCGAGAAAAAAATTGTGATGTGAAAATTTACAATCTTGCAAAGCCCGTAAAAACAAGCACTTAAAAACTCAAACAAATGATTATTATGTTTTAGCTTTGGACGGCCTAGGGAAATCTTTCAATTTACCAGAGTGGCCCATACGCACGTGATATTTATAAATATGAACAAAATCACCCCTCTACTTATTACTTTATTTGCCTTAAACACCTCAGCAAGCGACATCAAGTCCAGACTGCTAGACTTTCATCAGATTCAAGAAGAGTTAGAATGTAGTCGTGAATACAAATTCGTTGCTTCAGTATTTAAAGTAAAGAAGAGAGAATCCATTAGCTGCAGCGATGTTGATTGGGCCGAAAATGCCCTAAGCAAGGTTGCGAATCTTAAGCCTGATGCACCAATGGTTAACTTGGAATTACTTGCTAGGGATAATGGAGCGTCATTTGATATTGGAGAAACAGTACGTATCCCTCTTCATCTAACATTTACCAATCAATGGGGACAAGTCTTTAACTCATACACAATTGGAACTGATGCAATCCTCTACCATGAGTACTCTCATGCCATATTTGGAAAGAGAATTGGGACACAATTCTATCCGAAGCTTAAGGCCTTAGCAGAAAGGCTATCGCGTTTTAAAGTTAGTCGCCAAAAAGCATACGCTGAAGGAAACCCAAGAAATGTGGTTGAATTCTATACAAAGCAAATCGAGTCCATTGAGGCGAGAATAAAAACTCATAATGAGCTTGAAAAATACCATCTTTCATCTTCATATAACGAGCTCTTTGCTGATCTCATGGCCGTTCTTGTAACAAATAACCGCAATGCCATCTTTAATGCTCTCTACTATGACGAGATGACAGACGACGCCTATCAGCTAATTAAACTCAGGTCATTTGAGGATCAAAATACAAAGTATGATAATCGCGGACTCTATGAAGAACATGGTGAGCTGGCCCTAGTTCGCCAATATATTGGAGAAGAGATTCTTCCTAAAATTTTCAAAAAGGAAAACGAAGAAGAACTTAAGAAAGAATTAATAAAAATCGTCCTGGACTCAATTGAATCTCAAATGGATAAGAGGATTAGAAAGGCCGCTTTTAAAACATCTCCTATGCATAGCAACACTGCTCTGATTGAGGAGATAAAGCAGCGATATCTTAGCAAAACTGATTCTGTTGACTGAGTAGAAGATAAAACCTAAAATTAATCGAGAGCGACTGAGTCAACTAGAGGTGAATCATAAGCGTCGATTTATTCAAATACTTTTATCCAAATTCCGTAAATGATGAGAACGAACTTCAAGCTATTGATAAGCGCTACGAAGCTCGCTTAATCGTTTTTACGTTAGTTTCGATAATATTTATTTTCTTTCTAATGATTGGTGTCTTCTCCTATAATGTTGGAATTACGAGCCAATACAATCTTCCCTTTTTGATCTTTATCCCAACTGCATCATACACCCTCTTCTTTTATAAGAGGTACGATAACCCACTTCTGTTTAAGGTCCTAATCCTTGGCCTAAGCTATATAATTATCAATTTAAGGGCCTTTGAGCTTCAATCTCATGCTGGCTCACTAGTCCCATGGATGCTCGTGATCTTTGCCCTGATCTCATATACCGTTTCATTTCGAGTCGGTTTTGGAGGAATACTCCTAAACTCTATCGCCATAATTTATAACTCATATATGGGGCATAGCTTTTCTGGAATTCTCGATAAAGAACTCCAAGTTATTGTTAACCAAGGGATTCCCATTTTTCTTTTTTCTTTAGTGGTCTATTACAAACATGTCGTTGACCGCGAAAAGTCTAAGGAGCTTAAACGATTTCAAAAACGTGATGCCATTTCAAAAATGATTATCACCTTATCTCATGAGATAAATAACCCTCTTACAGTTTCAAAATTGTGCTTAAGTAGATTAAAGAGAAATTATGATAACGATACATTAAATCGTTGTGAAAAGAATCTCGATCGTATCTCCAAGATCACTCACTTTATTAAAGATATCCAGGACTTTAAAGAAGTCGATTACGGAACAAATAGCAAGATGTACGACCTTTACGAGGCCATAAAAAGCCACGAAAGGTCAATCGATGACGTCCTTTAATAACCTCAATTCTCAAGAATCGAAGTCAGATATACTAAATCATAATATGAGGCCAAGAATAGGTCAGGATCTCTATCCGCAAGTCCTTTATAATACTTGAGGGTTTCTTCTTTTCCATCTTTGAAGTATTTTGCAAAACCTTGAAAGCTTCGTGAGTTTATCGAATGATGTTCAACAATAGTTGCCGATAACTTAAGGGTTTCATTAAGATCGTATTTTAAAACATCCTTGTTGTAATTCTCAATTTCTCTTTGAGCAGCAATGAGAACAGGTGAAAGAAAGTAGACACCTCCCCCTTGCTTGACGACTTCACCGGCAAACGGACTCACTTTATCACTTGCAAGATAAGGCCCCATATACTTACTATAAGTCTTTCTAAGAAGTGCTCTATTGATCCCTATGCGCTTTAATCCTTTCTTTTGTGCCATGAGGAATAAGGCATTCACCTCAGCAAATGATTCTGATTGATGAACTCCATGACCACTAGGTGGTGCTTGATAATTCTCAGGAAGATAAATATCGTCCAGACAATGCGACAATTCATGGTAGAGAGAATAGTAGTGTAACTCCTCTAATGAGAATATTTTTTCAAATTGTGAAAAGTCAAAGTTCTCATACACATCAACTTCATCACTATGGCCGAGAACCCTTCTTACTTCGCTTGGTAGATCATTCACTACTCCATTTGGAAATACGGCACAGAATTTAAATTCATTGCTCCATCCTCCTTTCATGAAAGGAAGGGCCGATGCTGAACCATTTAAGATACCAAAATATGGAATGAGATTAATCGCCTCATTTCGCTCTAATTCGATATTAAATTTTTGAAGCATATATACGCTTAAAAGCTTAATTTGCTCTTCTTCACTATGGCCTTTAAGCAAAGGGATCACTTCACTCTTATCGAAGATAACAATTGGATAGTCTTTTATATTCCCGTATTCAGCATTTAAGACTTTTATCTCTGACGATAGATCAGTCGCTAAATCGCTGGCAAAAGCACTCGAAACGAGCAAGCAAGAGAGTGCAATCTTATCGAATAATTTCTTCATTTTTTGGCCTTGTTAAATTTTATGCATTTAACCATACCCAAGCTCATCGCTGGGGTTAAACAGTGGTTTTTACAAGGCCGTCGATAAATTAGACATTCTACAAGTGGGGTATTCCCCCACTTATAGATGAGGTGTAACTAGGCTACTTTAATTTTAGGATTTAGCGTGAATTTACAATTCATTGAATTTGTAACCAGGCATTTGTGTTGAGTCTCTTCTAATAATTTTAGATAATCCTCAACGTTCTCCTTACCATGGACAACAAGATTTGGTTGAATCTCTACCGTTGTAAAAGTGAGCTTTCCATCCTTTCTTTCTAGCTTAGCATCTGCTTTAACATCAAGTGTTTCCCAATCCATTTTTCTTGCTTGGGCCAATGCCTTGAAGCTAAGTAGGTAGCAACTTGAAATACTAGCTGAGAATAGGTCTTCTGGAGACCACTCTCCTTCTGGCCCTTTAAACTCGGGAGGTGCCGTCGCTTCCAAATTCTGTTTTCCTTTAGAAGAAATTTTCATTCTTCCATCATTTCTTTCGCCGTGGGTGTTGGTACTGTAGATACTCATATATACTCCAATGTTCTCGTTATTTTGCTATCTTAAGGGTTTTTGTAGTCCAGCAGCTTTAAAGAAATCCTTATTTTTGTTTAATAACTAAAACAAGGCCATAATCTTTAAAGCTTGAAAGAACACAAAACAGATTCAACTTGCAATTCAAGTAAAACCTAAGCTACATCATCTTTTTTTTGCTCCAATTCTTCTAAGATTGCCCTTAGGAGATAAAAAGATGATTAAAGACAGTCTTGTTCAAAAATATAATGTACCAGTACCTCGCTACACTAGCTTTCCAGCTGTTCCCTATTGGACGGGGGCACCATCACAAGAGATGTGGTTTGAGCACCTTAAAGAAGGCCATAGTAAGTCACAAGGTGTAGAGCTTTATATCCACGTGCCTTTTTGTGAAAAGCTTTGTTACTACTGCGGTTGTCACCGAGTTATTTCTAAAAATAAAAATCGTGGTGTTGAATATGTTGATTTTTTACTAAGAGAGTGGGAACTCTACCGGGAGCAAATGGGAGATATTAAGATCTCATCAATTCACCTTGGTGGTGGAACTCCTAATTTTTTAAACGAAGAGGCCTTTTCAACACTATTAGATAAGCTAAAGGAATCAATTGATTCTAAAGATTTTAAAGGTTCAATTGAAATTGATCCTCGTACTTGTTCAAAGTCACAATTAGACCTTTATAAGAAATTGGGATTTAGTCGTCTCTCAATGGGAATTCAAGATTTTGATCCTACTGTTCAAGAAGCAATCGGCCGCGTACAGCCTTTCGATAATGTAAAAGAGCTTGTGGACTACTGTCGAGAAATAGGAATAGATGATATCAATTTTGATTTAATCTATGGGCTGCCTTTTCAAACACTAGAGTCTGTTGAAGAAACAATAGAAAAGGTCATCTCACTTAAACCACTACAAATTGCTTTCTACAGCTATGCTCACCTTCCATCTAAAATAAAAAATCAGAAGCTGATTCCTGAAGAAGCTCTACCAGAAGGAGCGAAAAAAAGAGCATTATACGAACACGGCAAGAGTTTACTTGAAAAGCATTCATATAAAGAAATTGGCCTCGATCACTTTGCCAAGTCAAATTCACAACTCTACCAAGCAAAACAAGAAGGTAAACTGAGACGAAACTTTATGGGGCACACTCATAAGAGCTCTCCGATTATTATCGGCCTAGGTTGTTCTTCAATTTCATCATCTGCTAAGAGCTTTGTGCAAAATGAAAAGGATGTGAAAGCGTATTATGAATCAATCAGCAATAGGAAACTTGCTATTACTGCTGGTCATATTCACTCTCAAGAAGATATCGCCGTTGAAGAAATTTTACAAAATTTCTTTGCGACAAATAGTGTTTCAAATAAAGCATGGCAGGGCCTAAAGAATGCTTCACTTATTAGTCATAAGATTTGCGAGCTTGAAGAAGATGGCCTTATTACAAGTAGTGATAAGATTATTGTCACAGAAGAAGGCAGGCCATTTATGAGAAATATAGCGAGCATTTTTGATCATCATTTGATGAAGGCAAAGCAAAATAGTGGATCACGTGCTCTATAGATAAAAATCTATTGCAAGCATTGTCATCACACCAATAATTACGCCAAGAGTTGCATTTCTCTCATGCCCTTGCCTAAAAAGCTCGGGTAGCATCTCTTGGCAAATTACAAATAACATTGTTCCTGCAGCAAACCCCAGTGCAAGAGGAAGGCTTTGTGCAGATACACTAGTTGCTAAATATCCGATACCTGCAGCAATTGGTTCAACAAGGCCAGAAAGTAAGGCCATTAAAAAAGCACGATTCCTAGTTGCTCCTTCATTTAAAATTCCAAATGCCACGACCAAACCCTCTGGGATATTTTGTAATGCTATCGCAATTGCGAGGGCCATCCCACCAGTATGATTTCCACCACCGAATCCCACACCAACAGCTAGGCCCTCAGGTATATTATGTAACGCAATGGCCAGAGTGATTAACATAACCCGACTTAGTTTTCGCTCGTGACCACCAAGCTCCATATCGTTTTTCTTATTAAGATGTTTATGAGGAATAAGATCATGAACAAAAATAATAAACACATAACCTAAGAATAAACTTAAAAGAAATATAGGCATTGCCATCGTGGCCGAATACAAACTCTTAGCTTCTTGCATCCCAGGAATGATAAGAGAGACAAATGATGCAACTAACATAATCCCAGCACTAAAGCCCATTGCAATATCAAGCATCTCTTTTGAATATTGCTTTTTCAAATAAATAGGTAATGCTCCAATTCCAGTAGCTAGGCCCGCAATAAGAACCCCAGATATGGCCATGTAATTAGTGCTCATAGACTCTCCTCTCCCCCTTTTTTAGAGGGAATAATTAGATTCTACGCCACTTCTGTATTTGATAAAATTCGATTAAGGATAAGAGCTGATAGGTATTAGCTATCAATGATAAAGGTTTGATAATTTGCATATTTTTCCAAACTAATAGATAATTTAAGTCACACAACACACAATATAGGGAGAATACATGAGTCAATTGACGCCACAACAAAAAGAAGAATTACTTGCAGAAATCACACTTCTAGAAGGGCAACTTACTGGAAATATGATGGAAGATATGGATATTCGTGGCAGAATTCACAATATTAAAATGAAACTTGATGGCGTAAAACCACCTGAAAGCTTTATCGACTGCATCGGTTGTGGTTCATAGAGAAATCTTCAACGATCAAATTCACTCTTTAGTAAAAAGATAATCTGATTAATAGCAAATCTAGATTCCCTAAGATGAGGCATCTCTATAAATCCATGCATCATCTTGGGGTATTCAAAGTAGCGATAAGGCCTACTACCTTCTTTCAAACGATTTTTTAATTCCTTCGCATCCGGATGTAAAATATCGTGAGTACCTGTAAAGATATTAATCTCAGGAAGATCATCAAGCTCTCCTCTTAATGGACTTATACGATAATCATCCCCAGGTAAATCATCTGCAAATATTTGTCCTAACTCTCTAATCCCCTTTCGATCCAAAACCATTTCATGCTCATCAAAGTCTTCAATCTCAGGGTTACTCATGGTGATATCAAGCCACGGTGAAAGGAGTATAATTGAAGAAGGAAGTGAATACTTTTCATTTCTCATTTGCTCACAAAGCGCAAGTGCAAGACAACCTCCCGCTGCATCTCCCATGACAACGATATTTTCAGCACCAACTCTTTGCGCTGTCTTCTCAAAAGATTCTCTAATCATCGAAAGAGCATCTAAGACGCTTCCATGAGGAACCAAGGGATAGTCAGGAACAATAATTTCGATATCTATATTTCGCATCAACTGTGTGAGCAAGTGGAATTGGCCAACATTCATATTATAAATAAATGCTCCGCCGTGAATATAAAAAACTGTTTTTGCACACTCCTTACCCATTGGCCTAAATTGGAAGAGGTTGCGATTTTGTATCTGCATACAGTGAATATCAAATTCATGATAGAAAGCACGAGGTATACTCGTTTCATTTGGAATGGGATCTTCTTTCTTCTTTTCAACAATCTTAGAAAAGATCTTTCTAAGTTGTAGAATTCTAAGACTTCCCTTTGAGACAAATGAGCCAAAGCTTTCTTCACCTTTGTAACGAAATTCAGTCTCAATTGGATAGCGATCTTTTTTTAGTGCTTTATTTCCCATAGAGCTAATATCGGAGCTCTTAGAACTGGGCCACAGATAAGAATGGCCAAATTCTTTTTAACCAGTTTTAAGACTCAATGCAACACTATTCACAGAACTCCACAAAACACTAATATTTCAAAAATATTGTCCTTAAACTAAGTAAATTATATCTAGTGTCACAACTTACAAAACACAATGTTTTGTCAATTTTAACCCGCTGTACTATGTAGAGTAGTAACTTAGGAGCTTATCTATGAAAACTTTATCGCTAATTGTTTTATCAATGTTAATTCCTGCTTTTGCTAACGCAAATGCTCCAGAGCTAAAGAGCTACTTTAATGATCTAAGAAATGACTACAAGCTCTTCAAAGACTGTAACCTCTATGACATTTACGACAACCAGGACATTAATGCAGGAGATGATGCCTACAAGTGCTACGAGTTTAAGGTAACAAAGATAACATTTAAAGTTGCTGAGATCTTAGGTGGAGATATTGAGCTTATTAATATCCATGATGACACAAGCTTTGATATGAAGTTCACTTTGGCAAAGGCACTTCGCTCAAAGGATTATATGGGTGGACGCTACACTTCACCAGATGGTGAGTACGGATCATCAACAGGTTTTAAAAATGCATACAAGGTTGGAAACCTCTACCTTTTTCAATACGAATCTGCTGGTGGAGAATGGGATAATATGCACCTAACAACGAAGTACTTTCTACTTAATAAGGACGGCGAGTTACTTGGAAGATATAGCGTAAGTGCTTCAATCGATTAATGAATCTAAAATTTAAAAAGCCCCTCACGCATGAGTAGAAGATGAGGGGCCCCTAGATTTCTCTAGATTATTTATGTAACGCAGAGAGAGTTGTTGCGTTTACACAAGCATTAAATCTTCAAAGGCAGTTAGGCCTGCTTTGGCCCCTTCTCCCATTGCTATAATAATCTGCTTATACGGAACAATTGTTACGTCTCCAGCAGCATAAATTCCCTTCTCACTTGTACGGCATTTATCCGACACAATAATCTCGCCAAATTTATTCTTTTCAACAAGCTCCCCAAGGAAGCCACTATTTGGCACAAGTCCGATTTGAACAAAGACGCCATCTAGGTCGACTTTCGTCATCTCACCAGTTGCACGATCCTCATACTCAAGACCGATAACTTTTTCGCCGTCACCAACGACCTTATCTGTTCGTGCATTTTTAACGATAGTTACATTTGGTAGAGACTCAAGCTTCTTAACAAGAACAGAGTCCGCTTTAAGTTCGGGTGCAAACTCAAAGAGTGTCACTGACTTTACGATACCAGCAAGGTCAATGGCCGCTTCAACACCAGAGTTTCCACCACCAACAACACTAATATCTTTACCTTTATAATAAGGGCCATCACAGTGTGGGCAATAAGCAACACCACGACCGATATACTCTTTCTCACCGTCAACACCAAGCTCACGCCATTTTGCTCCTGTTGCAATAATGAGAGCTTTTGTTTGGACAGTTTCCCCACTATTTAAAAATAGAGTCTTAACATCACCGTTTTCAATATTTTCAACACGACGATGCTCGAGTGTTTTAATATCATACTGTGACATATGTTCATTAAGGGCCGCAGATAAGTGTGGGCCTTCTGTATATGGAATCGAGATAAAGTTTTCGATGCCCTTAGTATCTTGCATCTGACCGCCGACGCGATCAGTGATTACAGCTGTCTTAAGCCCTTTACGAGCTGTGTAGATTGCAGATGAGACACCAGCAGGACCTCCTCCAATAACGATAACATCGTATAGACCTAAGTCTTTTGCTTCGCCAGAAGACTGTGTGTCTTCTTTTCCAAAGCGTGCTTCTAGCTTTTCTAGTAAATCAACAAGTGAAGACTTTCCAGAGTGAACTAAGTCATCACCATCAATCACACTTGGGACTCCCTGAATCTTAAGTCTAGCAATTTCATCTTGATCAAACTCTCCATCAACCATTTCGTGAGTGAAGTCGTCTTTAAAGATGGCCATGAGATTAAGTGCTTGTACGATATCAGGGCAATTCTCACATGAGAGAGAAATATATGTTTTAAGGCCTATCTCACCTTTTAAAGCTTTAATTCGATTAATAATCATCTCATCAGGAAGCTTCCCTTTAAGATCACTATTTAGGATAGCAAGAATTAGTGATGTAAATTCATGTCCACCTGGAATACCAGAAAATTTGATTCCATTCGCCTTGCCATTTACATGAATTTCAAAATGTGGGTAATCGTAATTTTGTCCGCTAGACTTTGCCACAATCTTTGGAGAAGTAGTCGCGATGCTCTCAAGCATCTCAACAAGCTCCTGTTGTTTAGCATGACTTGATTCATTGTAAACAAGCCCAATCTCACTCTCCAGTTGAGCGTAGACAGACTTTAATTGTTCAATGATTCCACTATCTAACATAATTACTCCAATAAAATTCTAGGACAGGCCCAAGCGATAAAGCCTGGGCCCAAAATATCGTTGAGGATAAATCTTAGATTTTTCCTACAAGGTCTAAACCTGGCTTAAGTGTTTCAGCACCTGGCTTCCACTTAGCTGGACATACTTCGTCTGGGTGCTCAGCAATGAATTGCGCAGCTTGAACTTTTCTCATAAGTTCATCAGCATTACGTCCGATTCCATTGTCGTGAATTTCAGCAAGTTTAATTTCACCAGCTGGATTGATTAGGAAAGTTCCTCTATAAGCAAGACCTTCTTCTTCAATATGAACACCAAACGCTCTTGTTAGTTGACCTGTTGGGTCTGCAAGCATAGGGTACTTAATTTTCTTGATTGTATCTGAAGTGTCATGCCAAGCTTTATGTGTGAAGTGAGTATCTGTTGATACAGAGTAAACCTCTACACCCATTTTTTGGAATTCTTCATACTTATCTGCCATGTCACCTAGTTCAGTAGGACATACGAATGTAAAGTCTGCTGGGTAGAAGAAAAGGATCGACCATTTACCTTCTAGATCATTAGCTGTAACTGTTTTGAATTCTTCATTGTGATAAGCTTGCACATTGAAGTCTTGTACTTTTGTGTTGATTAAAGTTTGCACTATTCATCTCCTTTAGAAGTTTTAATAAGTGATATTCTACTTATAAGATTCTTCCATCAGAGGTGATTTTAATCTAATATTTATTATCTAATGCTTGATAGATGTCACCTATGATACCGCGAGGCACCATAGGCTTGTATATGACTGTAATTAATGAAAACTTAATTCATTTAGTCGAGATGATAGATTTCCATGATATTTTCTAGAGTTTTTTCAAAGTCAATCTTGAGATCTTTAAGTTCTCCAGTGTGAACATCAAAAACCCAGCCGTAAACTTTTAGGCCTCTTTCACGATTTGCTTTTTGTACGGCAGCTGTCTTAATAGCATTAATACATTGCTCTTGAACATTTAACTCAACTAGTCGCTCATAGCGCTTGTCTTCGTCTTCAATTGCATTAAGTTCTGTCTTGTGAGTACGATAAACATCGCGAATATTTCTAAGCCATGGGTTTAGAATTCCAAGGTCTTGGCTTTCCATTGCGGCCTTAACACCACCACACCCGTAGTGCCCACAAACGATAATATGATCGACTTTTAAGTGATCAACTGCGTAGTTTAGAACACTCATGACATTTAGGTCGATACTGATAACCATATTGGCGATATTTCTGTGAACGAAGATCTCACCTGGTCCGGCACCCATTACTTCTTCGGCCGTAACACGAGAGTCAGAGCATCCGATATAAAGAAAATTAGGGTTTTGTCCTGCCCCTAATTTGTCGAAGTATTTTTCGTCTTGTTTAAGCTTTGAATCAACCCATTCTTTGTTATTTTCAAAAATCTTTTTGATATCCATATAATTCACCTATGTTATTTTTTGCAAAATCATAAGTGAATAAATTGAATTTGCCAATTATAGGCCTTCGAGTAGGAATTTCACCGCAAGGCTTTGTAAAATAATCGCGGCAATGATGCTAAAAACTGGTCCTAACTTATCAGAAGCGCGTTTAGCAATGCTCATTCCCACTATTGTCGAACAAAACGCCCAAACACCAATTGAAGTAATGTATGGAGTCAGCACTTTACCCGATGCGCCAATTGTCACACCAACAGCAAATGCGTCAAGGCTTGTGGCAAATGAAACCAGGATCACTTTTAATAAGCTATGAAACTGCTTCGGCA
>NZ_JBEBMT010000002.1:660664-668995 GCF_043196705.1 Halobacteriovorax sp. HFRX-2_2 | reverse complement strand
CCTCTCTTCTTCATCATCATTCTTACCACTAAGCTCTTCATAGCCCTCATAGGCCATGTGAATAGCAACAGCTGTTAAGAGGCCAAACGAAATCCAATGATCGATATAGTCAAATTGGGCAATAACTTTCGCGCCGGCAATTGCACCTAAGAAAGCAACCAGTGCTTCTGCTCCCCCCGATGAGAATGCAAACTTCAGAGTATCACTAAATTTATGAGGTCTGGCCCCCATTGCAACAGCAGCAGAAAAAGAGTCGGCACATAGAACTAAACCAATAACTATAACTTCAAAATAATTAATCATAAGACCTTTATAATACGTAGAGCTATTACAGGCAATTATTAAAATACTATTCGATTTGTTAAATATTTACTATTGTCCTTATAGATGAAAATATTAATAGCACTGCTTATCTCAACCTTCTCGTTGGCAACAAATTCTTTTGTTGATGAAGTTGATACTTACTTTCAAAGTAATGAATTAACTAAAGTTCGAAATCAGTCTGAGTTTCAAATCGATAAGTGTCACACTCAATTAGAAAACCAAAACTCCTTTGGTGAGACTCTCCACTATTTCATAAAGGACTTATCATCAAAGAGATCAACGTTTCTTCACGTAAGCAGTATTTATAAGATGCCTACAAAGATGGAAGATCAAGAGCGAGTCGGACTTTTAAGTCATCCGCTATGTCCCGTAACAAAAGAATCTCTTTCAAAGACGATTAAGAATATGCCAGATGAGATGACGATTGAATTGGCCAATCGTTTTGCTCGTGAACATAATGAGCTTAGAGAGCAAGATGATCACGCAGAACTTCAACAACTATGGGGTAAGTTCTTTGGGTGTTTAGCATACACTGAAAGCTTAACAACAGCGGACTTTGCAGCAAGTGAGAAACTCGCAAAGAAGTATGCTCCAAAAAATTACAAAAGACCTCAAGGGGTAAAATTCTATTACGATAAATGGCAGCCAAAAGTGAGTCGTTTAAATATTGGCCTCTATCAATTCACGCCGAATTATGGTGGAAATATAAAACCTTGTGTGGATTCATGGAATCATTATTATTCAAATGAAAGTTGTCAGATAAAGAATAAAAAGAAGGATGCGTTGATTAATGCTTTCGGCTCCACTGCTCAGCATTTCAATGCCTATTGTGGAGTTCATAAAGTCATCGAAGCATTTTCAGTACAATTGAATACTTCGGAAAAAAAATTCACTCATCCGAAAAATCAAGAAGATGGAAAACTTAAGAGCGCAAGTGAAAGATGTGTCACTCCTCACTTCTATGCAGGTTGGTCATACAATCACTTTGGGCCACTACAGAACTCGACAAAGAATAATCTAAAAAAGTTTATGTCTTGTCTCTATAATTAAACACCAGAACAGCTTATTACAAGCTTACCTTTATCAAACTCAATTGACTTACGCCCTTCTACAGCTCCATCAAAAACGATAACTTCAGGAAGAATTGGTTCCACTTCAAACTTAGGCATTACTGAGTTTGCAAAAGGCTTTCCTTCTCTTAATTCAATGCGAAGGTACCCTGTTGAAATGACATAAGAGATCATATATTTGAAATGATTTCCCATCATCAGAGGAACTCCACCAGAGAGAATGCTATGCTTTACACCAGAAGCGGCACCTGAGTGGAGACGGTTTAACTGATCAATATATGAAAAAGAACAAGATACATTATTAAAAGATGATTGCTCTTTTGCATCGACAACGAGAAGAGAGCTTAAGTTATAAGTTCCTTCTTCAAGCCCTAATAGACCTAAGTATTCATGAAAAACGATCTTTAACTTTTCATGATCATTAAGTGACTCCCAACGCTGTTGATTAACATGAATTTCTAAGGTCTCAGGAAAATTCTTTGCAACAAAGCCACGCTCATTACGACAACGGTAATCACCGGCCCTCGAACAAAGTTTATAATTCACAGAGAAGACTGCTGTCTTATCAACAATTAAATCCAATAGATCAAGATTGATATCATCAAAGATACTATGCTTTGAGAAAAGAAGTGCCTGTTGCCCTTCAATTTGATCACGAAGCTTTGCTCCAATTTCAAAGAATTCAGCTGCGATATCATCACCACCATTTCCTTCCCTTCCAAGGCGTAATGCCTGATCAAGAATATTTTCGTCAATATTAAAATCTTCTGGACGATCTTTTAATATCTCTAAAACTTGAATTCTTTCTTCGATATTTTTCTTTAATAGAAAGCTCTTATTAATCTTTGTTTCTTGTAAATTAATCTCAGGCCTTGCAACCCTTAGACTTGCACGAATTTGTTTTGCCTTGTCATTTGCTGAAGCAGAAAGCATCTGAGTTAGAAGAACCGATAAAATAATAAGTTTCATTTTCATAAGCTAAATCATATCGGCCAACGAAGAGATATTAGGCCCTTATGTAAAATATCTCCATGGTGTCCATATCTTAAGCAAACGCCAAGTCACTGATTTCACTGACTTTTATTAGAGATTTTGTGACGATAACTTTATCTGGAACTTCCTTCAAAGATGCCTCATACTTATAGCTAATGGATTATTTAGAATTACTCACAAAAATACTTGAAGAAAAGAAAGCAAAGAATAAACGCTTTTCGATGCGCTCCTTTGCTAATTACCTCGATATGGACCCAGGTCTTCTTTCTAAATACTTAAATGGTAAACGTGAAATTCCGGATGCCTTCATCGAATCTAGAGCGCAACTCTTAGGAATTACAGATGAAGAGCTTTCCAAAATTAAAAAAGAGGTAAGATCTAAAGAGGTTATAAAGTCATTTCGCCTCAAAAATCCAAAAGAAGAATATACTCGTGTCGATATGATTCACCAAGAGGTCATAAAGAATTGGCAGTATTACGCTATCCTAGAGCTAATGAAAGTTAAAGGCTTCGATCCAACAGCAAAGTGGATTGCGGGAGAGCTCCATACGACTGAAGACTATGCACAAAGCCTAATTGATGACCTTGTTGAAGCAAAGTTGCTAGAAATTCGTGAAGATGGTGATTGGCTCGATCTTACGGAAGGAAGCTCTACTCATGCTCTTAGTGATGAAGATATCAATATGGCCAATAAAGAATCTCAACGTCGTATTCTTGAACTTGCAAAGCTTGCCATTGACGAAGTCACTCCTGAGTTTCGTGAGCAATCATCAATGATGATGGCAACTAATAAGAAGAAAATTGAAGAGGCAAAGGTGCTGATTAGAGACTTCAGGCGTAAGCTTTGTGATTTTCTCGAAGATACAAATGAATATGATTCAATCTATCAATTAAGTCTTTCACTTTTTCCGCTCAGTGGAAAAAAGAAGAAATAACTCCTTAAAATTATTAAAAGCTGTAGTATTTATATGATGACAATCGAGGGTCAACACATTGGCCCCTGCTCATATTGAGCGCAGTCCTCCTTTCGATTACATTGGCAAAAAACAAAAGGAGAACAACATGAAAACTTTAATTTTAATTGCAACATTAATCCTATCGATCCAATCATTTGCTGCCGGAACAATCAAACATGAAACTTGTAATGTTGTGATGGCAAAAGGTCCTTATTACGGAACATTTGCAAATTATGATATGCCAAAAGATTACTTTGATAAATTTAGACAAGCTTTTGAAAGAAAGGGATATAATGTTGTCGATCAAATGAGCATCGGAACTTATCATGATCATCCATATGTTCATCAAAATGCTAATGATCAAAAGGCACTAGCTTTCTTTTATCGTGCTACTTACCAAATCATCTCAGGAGACCTTAGAGGTGAAAATTCAGATGACCACTTATGCCGTATGAATGTGGAGCTTTATAAAAATAATTATAGAGTGATATCTAAGGAAGTAACAACAAGTACAGAAGTAAGCTTATTTAAAAATCAGTACAGAAAATCAATTTGTAATAAAGTATTTAGAAACTTCAAAAAATCGATTCCAAAATGTGAGATCAAATAAGAAAGGGCCTCTAAGGCCCTCTTCTAATTAACTGTATTCTTATAATATTTGATACTACCCTTCATTCCAAAGATTAAATGACCTTGGTCGAGAATCAGTGAATCCGCAAAAACACTTTCATCCCCAAACTCGATGGAATTAATCACTTTCCCATCATTTAGGCCAAGATAAGAAATCTTTCCCTTGCGATCAGAGAAAATAAGTTTTTCACCGTCATACTTAACTGACGAATAGTTGTAGCCAATTTTCTTCTCACGACTGGCGTACTTCCACTCTAGTTTGGAAGTAATGCTATTCCACGCATAGACTCTTCCATCAAAGTCATTAAAGACAATAAGGTCATCAAAAACAATTGGCTTTCCAATGACAGGAGAATCAATATTAATTGAGCTAATTTGTTGTCCTAGTGAATTTAAACAAACAAGCCCACCTAACTCAGACTTAACGTGAAGCTCCCCCTGAATAAAGCAGATATTATCTCTTGTAGCGACTGGTCCATACCAACTAGAAAGAGGTAGCTCTTCTTTCCATAAAAGCTTTCCTGTTTTCACATCAATTTTATAGGCGAATGGCCTTGCCTTACCAATATCTTCTTCCGGTACCCCACTTGCCACGTAAAGCGCCTGGTCTCTTACAAGAACAAAGGCATCCATATGGCCACCTTTGTATTGCCAGATTAGCTCCATCGAATTTGGATCAATTGCATAAAGGCCATCCCCACCTGCTGATTGAAAGAGATAGTCCTTTCCATCAATTTCTTTGAGAACAGGGAAGATTTCAGTGTGTCCTTTAGTTTGAAATGAACCAACAACTTTCTTAGCATTAGGATCAAATTTATAAACCCTCATATGGTGAGAAGCGTGAAGGCCTTCTCCAAAATATAGGAACCCTTTATAGTAGACCGGAGTCGGTGAAAGAAATTTCCCGAAGAAAATCTTATTCTTAATTGCTCCTGAATTTATATCAATGACAAAGAGGTTTCCTTCTTTGGAGCCAACAAATAATTCGTCGCCAACCACAACACCAGAAGCAAAAATACCTTCTTCAACACTTTGTTGCCACAAAAGGCCAGCTTGCGCCTCTAGTGGAGCTTTTGAAAAGCTAGTATCTTTATTCACAAACTCCTGCACAAAAAGAGGTACAGGGCCATGCTTTAAGTATTGGTAAGCTTCCATTCCGCCATAAATAAGAACATTAAAGATCATGGCAGAAATCAGAATCTTTGGCTTTAATAAAACTTCTAATAATTTTTTAGGACCTTCAGCCTTAAGTTTAATTCCAAAAAGGCCTGCAATAAAAGTCGCAACAACAGTGATACCAGTACTTAAGAAAGCTAGTGGTAATAAAACAGTTGGTACAATTGAGTAGCTAAAGTCACTACATAAATTATTGCATGAGTTTAATTGATCCAGTATTTCCATCAACGAAAACATCTTCTCCACCTTTGAATTTTAAATGACATTGTTTAATTCCACTTACTGCAGGGATTCCCATCTCTCTGGCCACAATTGCACAGTGAGACAAGACTCCACCACGCTCGACGATGATTCCACTTGCCTTAGTAAAGACAGGTGTCCATCCTGGATCTGTTGACTGGGCCACAACAATTGCATTTTGAGGCCAATCAATTTCCTTCCAACTTGCGGGGTTATTTACAACAACAATTTTTCCTCTAACGACTCCAGATGAAAGCCCCTCTCCGACAAGATCATTTGTACTAGATTCTTCCTCTCCATCAATAACTGCCTTAATCTCCTGGAGAGAAGTAACAGTTGAGAAATTGAAGTTCTTAAACATATGAGCGCGCTCTTTTCTTTCTTTAATTAATTCAAGCATTGAAGGTTTAAAGCTTAAGATCTCTTCTTTATTTAGAAAGAAGATATCATTTTCATCTTCAAGCTGAAGTCTTCTCGCCTTTTCCAGAGCAAGGAAACGGATATGAGCATAAGGCCTTAGGATGGCCATTTTCCACTTTTCTCTTAGCTCTAATAATTGCTTGAGTATTTTCCATTCTTCTAGAATTAAAGTCTTCTTAAAAGACTTCATTGCCATAATCTCTGCCTCTACATCAATAAAGGCATGAGAGTTCTTATCCTGTTCATATTTCTCAACTGGATAGTCATAGAATGCATCATCTCCAATCTCAGACCATCTCTTAGCACTTAAATCAAGCTCTCCCGGTCCACGATGGCCGTAACGAGCAAGAAAGAGAGATCTCGTATTAGGTTTTGCACAGGCCTTTTTAAAATATAGCCCCATATTATATGTTTCAGAGTTAATCCCAGCGCCAGACCATTTCTTAATCATCTGATCAGCTTCTTGCTCAGTATAAATACTTTTAAGAAGAGAGATTAAGGTTTGAATTGTTGTCTCTGTTAGAGAAATCAAAATATATGGCCACTCTAGAGTACGATTACTAAAGATTGCGATCTCTTTTGAAAGGCGATCATTAATCTCCTCTTCACTCCAGTCTTTATAGATTGTTGGATCATTTGGTCGCTTTGAGATTGTTGTAATCTCAAGTAGTTCTTTTGAGGCCTCGTCGATTACTTCTTGGCGATGAGTATTGATTGAAAGTCCAACCTTGAGCATACGCCACATTGTTTGTGGGGTACGAAATAAAACCTTTGGAGTAATTTTAGAAAAATGAAACTTCAGGTGCGGTCTTGGTATAGGCTCGATTGAATACGGAATTGGACCAAAGTACATCTGACCAAGTTTACTAAGGTTAATATAATTACGGCCAAAGACCTCATCCATGATGGATTCATTTCCATCAAAACCAACATAGCCTAATTTTCTGAGGGCCTTATCAAAGGCCTGATCTCTTTTAAATGACTCAGACCAAATCTGTGTCGTTAGCGTTGTCGGAGAGACAGTCCATTCAGCAAATGTTTGTCCATCCCAAACTGTATCGTCAGAGAAGACACTTGAAAGTCTTTCAAGCTCGTCATGGGCCAACTTCTTAAGATTTGTAATCGATGCCTTGGCAGTAATTGGTCTTGCCTGTAATAGATAAACCTTTCCGGCCTTATCAAGTGCCCATTCGATATCAAAATCATCTTGGTACTTATCTTCAACGAGATTAGCAAACGCAACAATCTCTTTTACTTGTTCTTCAGTGATATGCTCACTCTCAAAATTCTCTTCACTTAGAATGATCGGAGTACGCTTTCCAGAAACGAGGTCTTCACCTACTCCATCAATATACTCTAGCATCCAAGTTTCGAACTTACCTCTTGGGTCCTTTGAAAAGTAAACACCTGAATATGAAGGGTCAATCATACGCTGAACAACGACATTCATTGGAACTTCTTTATCTGAACCAAGAAAGTGTTTACGATAGGCCTTAGACGACTCTTTATGAATTGAATTAAAACAATTTTCAATTGCATGCTCTAAGTCTGTATCATTGCTTACATATAAGAAGGTCGAATTTTGACCTGCGAAACTATTTTCTTTTGAGTCTTCACCAGTTGCTGAACTTCTTACAGCGAGAGAATATTCTCCATCGCGTGCAAATTTAAAAATTTCTGCTAACTCGTCTTTCGTTGGTAGTGCATCAAGAATAATTCCATCAGGGACAACAATTCCCATCTGGGCCATCATCGCCAGCATATAGGCCTTGCCACCAACTTCTTTCTTCTCTTCAGGGAGATCCTTAAAATAATACAACATAAACGCCTTCCTCTTCTTGATAAATTTATATCGTTTACGAGACAGTCATTACATGACAATCGTCACCTTTTGTCACATTAAATGCCGAATATCAGGAAATTAGCGTCTTGATTGTATCAATTGACTCTTTTGGCCAATATGATTCCTGTGTCACAATTGCGTTAGTATTAACTCTCTCAAACTTAACTTCGTCGTTAACTAAGCTTGGAATCAAATGAGTTAATAACTCTTTTACATTTGAAACATTCTTATTGATTACATTTGTGATCTCTTCTAGAGAGCAGGCTTCGTCTTTCCAGCAATCGTAATCAGTTACAAGTGCCACTGTTGCATAAGCAATCCCAGCTTCTTTTGCAAGGTAGCTTTCAGGAACATTAGTCATCCCAATAACACTAGCACCAAAGCTGCGATAAAGTTCAGACTCTGCTCGTGATGAATACTGTGGGCCTTCAATGCAAATATAACTTCCACCAAAGTGAAACCTTGTTTCGATTTTATCAGCTACTAATTTAATTCGTTCAATAAGAGCTTTTTCAACTGGCTCCGCCACAGAAACGTGCCCTACGATTCCATTTTCAAAGAAAGATCTCTTACGTAGTCCCTTTGTCCAATCAATAAACTGATCCGGAAGAAAGAAGTCACCAGGCGCAACTTCTTCTTTTAAAGACCCCACTGCAGAAATAGAAATAATATGAGTCAC
>NZ_JBEBMT010000002.1:585377-660570 GCF_043196705.1 Halobacteriovorax sp. HFRX-2_2 | reverse complement strand
CCACTCCAAGAGACTTTAGAGCAAAAATATTGGCGCGGTAATTGATATCTGAAGGACTAATATGATGGCCCTTCCCGTGGCGAGTAATAAAGAAAAATTCGCTACCATTGATCTTTAAATGATCAATGTTACTACTTGGATCTCCATAAGGAGTCTCTATCTTTAATGAGTCGACTCTCTCCATAAGATCAAGATCGTAAACCCCGCTTCCACCAATTACACCTATTTTCATATTACCTACTTATAAAATACTGCTAAGAATTGATTGTACTCACGCCCATTCTTAGTACGTGAGTTAATTGTTTCTATCTTCACATTAAGATTTGCCTTGTCTGCCCAAGAAGCAATTTCTTCATTAGAGAAACCAAAGTGTTTCACTCCCATTCCTTTTGGATCAGGATGAAAGCTTCCATCTTCAGACTCAAGATCAACGATGGCCATCTTTCCACCTTCATTTAACATGCCAGCAAGCTTCAGCGTCATTTGTTCAGGAGAATCAAGATGATGAAAAGTCATCGAACTTATAATCAAATCAAATTTTTCATTGAGCTCTTGATTTTCTAAATCAGTATTGACCGATTTAATATGATCGTAGTCAGCTGTTTTCTTATTGAAAACTTCAAGCATACCTGTGGATGTATCCACTCCTGTGATACTTTTAGCATCATCGATAAACTCAAGGCCAAAAAGACCTGTTCCACATCCAAAATCAAGAAGATCGACTTTACGAGAAAGATTAAGACGTTCTCTGGTTTTTTCTGCAAGCGTTTGCATTAGGGAAATCTTATCTTCAGAGTCCCAAGTATTGGCCGCATGATTAAAATGTGACATATTTTTTCTCCATAAATGACTAATTTCTAAACGTTATAATATCTAATCAAAAAACATGTTAAAAGTCATATTTTTTACCCCTATTCTTCTTCAGAAAATACTAAGAAAAAAGCTGTAAATGACCGATAATAAAGGTATGAGAACAAGGCTTCTTTTGCTATTTACAGGTATTATTATTGCAATAAATACTTTTGCGCAAAGTGCCTCAGTCATCGAATCCCACCAAGAATATGAAATAGCGGCCTGCCAAGATATAGAATCAAATAACCAAAATGATGAATACTATATTGGTTGTGAAAATGGACGAATCAATTACTTTGAAGATTTCTCAGTTCTGTCAAAGTCAGCAAGTGCTATTGAAAGAAATATTTACGAAGACAATCTTCTAAGTGAGCTAAGAGAATTCACAATAAGAGAACTTAGAAAGAACAAAGCATACTTTGATAAAATAAAAGAATGTCTCATTTCAAATAATCCAAATTGTAACGAGATCAAAGAGTCCATACTTAATACAGTAAGAACAGAATCTCCAAAACTTAGGGCCACAATGTCTATGATGGTCCCTCCCCCAAACTTCCAGAGGATGAAACCAATCCTCTATAGCACATCAATAAAGCATAAGTTTCAGAATAAAGAACTTAAGCCATTAACTAAAGATGAAAGAGTAAAAATTGAAGAGGAAGCAAAGGCAATAAAGTATCACTTTAAACAAGCTTGGTTTGAGGATAACTTTGGCAAAAACAAATGTATCGAAAAGTTATCACCTAATTCTTTTCGCTTTCTTCCTACTAAAGGACGTTATTCATGTGAGTCATTTCACCAGCGAACACGAGATAAAGCGGTTGCTCTCAATATGGCCAACTACCGTAAAGAACTAAAGAAAGAGTATAATAATAAATTAGCAAGTAATCCGATTCTAGCACATATTGATCTTAGAGGAACTGAGAGCAATAAAGAAATCCTTAGCGAAGTCGCTACAGTCATTTCAAACTTGGCCAAACAAACAAGTCTTTCAATTGATAGACTTTCACATTTAAAAAAAGAAGACGAAGCGTCTCTAATTCGAAATGATAATATTTTAAATTCGTTTATTAAAGACAGAGGAGTATCAAGGGTTCTTTGTGATGTCTCTCAGAACCTAAAAGATCAAGAAGAGTTTAATGAGATAAAAACTGACCTCGCCCTAGCAGGGGCAGCACTTATAGGTGGTGGAGTATGCGCCTTCACTGCAGGGATCGGGTGTATAATAGGAGTCGGTGTTGCAGCTGAGACGATTGGAATTAGTATTGCTCAGAACCGATATGAAGAAGCTGCTCTAGCATTCAACTCTGGTCTTACAACAGCTCAAATATATGAGGATCGAAAATTTGAACGAGATTTCACACTCCTGCTTGCTCCACTTTCTGTCACAGGAGAATTTATCGGAAGTGGCGTCAAGTTCACTTCTAAAGCAATACGCTACTCCCCTTCTGGAACAAGTGTCGACTACGATCTAAAGGGGATAAGAAAAAGAGATCAGTATCGTCAATCAACATTCATAAATCCGAACGAAAAAATTGGAAGTAAGGCCGAGTTTATTTCGAAGTATGAAGACTTCGTCCTCACTGGCCCAGAATTAAATAGTCGATGGATTCAAAATGCAAGGGCCACGAATGCATCTCTTTACTTAGATATTGAAAACTCTGCTCTAAAAAGATTAAATGATACAATTGGAGACAAGAGTCTTGTGACATCACTAACAAATGCCCACAAGACAATTATCGCTACGAGAATCAATGAGTTATTAAAGAAGTATCCAAATATAGATATTGAAGTCTATTCAGACTTCAAATCAACGCGCTTTGCCTTTGTTCCAAAAGACATATCAAGTGAAACTAAGGCCCAATTATCAAAAGAGCTCAATAGTGTTTACCAAGAAGCAAATAGCGAATTTGCCGATATGATTAAAACAATGGAGGGAATCCCAACAACTGAAAATATTCGAGGTTGGTTTCAAGCAGGAATTGGAGAGACGGCAGACGAGGCAGGACAGGCATCAAAGAGGAGTCGTTCGGTAGATCGTTCGGGTCAAATTGCAAACTTTCAAAAAGTTAAATTTACGATCGAAGAAGAAGTTAAAAGCATCACGAAGTATACAGATAAATTGAATCAAAACCACCCTCTTGCAAAGGTAGAGCTTATTGAGAGAGTAAGTGATCAAAAATCTTTTGTACCTACTCTCGAAGTTTTTGAAGTGGCGAGAAAAATCACAGGTCCACCTTCTGCTCAGGGAGAATCCCTTGCCAATGAATTGAATCGTCGCTTTGGAAGTAAATTATCAATTCAAGATGGGCAAGAATTAATGAGCTATATTAAAAACCTTGACTCCCTAACACCTGGGCTCTGGATTAAAGAGCGTGTTAATGCAAATTTAAACGATGCAACTTTAGGGGGAATGTCAGGAGATATCACAGGAATGGGAGCAAGAAATATTCGCCAAGTTGCATTTGATATTCTTAATACTGATAAAGAATCACCTTCTGATATCGTCAAGGCCACAAGAGCTGGAGAAGAGAAAGTAACAAAAACCTTTGACCAAATTAAAACGAGATTCAATCAAATTGTAAAAGATGTTTTAGATGAGCGACAAATTGAATACTCCAATGCTTGTAGTGGTGATGACTGTGTCATGATTCCATCAAAAGAATTAACGGCCAAAGATCAGATTGCACTTGTTAGTAAATTCGCATCTCAAGAAAACCCTTCACAGTACAGATTAAGTATTATACCAGCAGGAGTTAAACAGAGTGATCGAACAAACTTGGCCGTCCATGGAGAGCTCGTGGAAAAGCACCTAAGGAAGATTCTGACAGGTGTTGGTGATGGAAAAATCAACCACTCAAAACTTAAGAACTTAACAATTGCGACGAAAATGCCTACACAAATCAAGCAAGGAAAAGTTGACCTTATTATAGGAGTTAAAGAAGAGCTACAATTCACACCTCGTGAGCAAGTACTAATTCAGAAGGCCCTAAAGGAGTCGATTGAAAAAGTGAATAATGAACTAGGAACTGAAGGGGCCGAAAAGAGCAGTAACTATAGTGCTGGGACTATGGCATGGATCTAAGTTACTTTAACAAGTCTCTTTTTAAATCAGAATCAACTGGGTACTCACCAATCCATGGGGCATGGGCCAATCCATAGAGTTTTTTATCATCCTTACGTTCAAGAATGATCTTATCATTCTTTTTTATGACAACTTGATCTCCATTAAGCTTATAGATGGAAATGATATCTCCCTCTTTAACATCGACACTACTTTCAACAAATGCCTTCAATTGATTTTCAATATCATCATAGTGCTTTAAAGATTCCTGCCACCCTTTTTGTGAAAGTTTCTTTTCGATATCTCGAAGATATCTAATCTTAAGTAATTCAACATCATCACTAGAGTTTTTAAAGTAAGAGACTTCATAAACATCCCATATAAAATATGACAAGGTCCCCTTTCCAATCAGGCGCAGTTCACTATTTGCAGCGCTAGCGTAGAAAGTAAGAAGTCCTAATAATATAATATTTCTCATTAGTTTAATCATAGTTCACCACCTTGGCCCTTTTTAAAAACTTAAGAGCAATAAAAGTAAAATCAAGCTCAAATTCTTTATCTGCAAAATTCAAGCTAGTCTCATTTGCATGATGATTATTTTGATATAGCTCACCCATCATTAAAAAATCAATTAAGAGAGTATTTTTGGAGTGGTCATCCAGATTATGATTTCGATAGCCATATTTATGGCCACACCAGTTTACAATCGCTCCGTGAATTGGCCCTAAAAAACTATGAATAGGAACTAATAGAAGATACCAATATGAGTCCGTGAATAATAAATACATGAGCGTATAAAGCACGACAAAGAGCAATCTGACGAATACGGAATCAGCGAAAGCAACAACACTAGGATATTTCTCTTCTTGTGTTTCTACGCTCATGTACTCCCTATAAGTATGAAACATCATAGAGATAATATTTTTACTAACAACTGGAGAATGAGGGTCTCCAATGTCATCTGAGTGTATATGATGATTTAAATGCAATGCTCGATAATGTTGAGGACGCAAGAAACTAGGCCCTTGTGCAATAATAGTAAGAACCAAGAAGAACTTGTCCCAAGCAGGTGTTAGCTTACAAAGTCCATGTGATATATAACGATGTAAGTAAAAGGACTGACAAAATAATGACAAGTACCAATGGATAAATAAAAAGCATATTGCAAAAATCATTTTAATCTCCGTGTTTGACTACTTCTTTTCAAATAAGAAGTGTCCAACAAACCATTCCTCACCCTTGTCATGGCCAAATAACTCGGCACAAGATGCAAAAAATATCTTCCAACGATGAAACCAAATATTTGCCTGGTCTTCACCATAGGTAGCGGCCATAACTTTCAATATTTCAGAACGCTTCTTCTCCATATTTTGAAACCACTGTTCTGATGTCTCTTGATAATTGGCACCATTAACCTTCCATTTTTCTACTAGTTTGAAACTATCTTGCACCTTCTCAAATAGGTCAAAACTAGGCATTACTCCCCCAGTAAAGAAATATCGCCCCATCCAATTGTCTTCTCCCTGAGTTTCAAAGAAATACGAGGCATCTTTATGGCAAAAGATATGTATAAATAGTTTTCCATTGTCTTTTAACCATGAAGAGACTTTAGAGAATAAAGAATTATAGTTGCGCATATGTTCAAACATTTCGATCGAAACAATTCGATCAAACTTACGATCAATACTAAACTCATTGATATCGCATGTTTTTATCTCAAGGTTGTTTAAGGAGCGCTCTTTAATGCGATCTTCAATAAACTCTCTTTGCCCATTGGAGTTAGATATGGCAATGATTTTTGAATTTGGAAACTTCTTCGCAAGATAGAGGCTTAGTGAACCCCAACCACAACCTAATTCAAGTATATCCATACCATCTTCAATCTTGGCCCTTTCGCAATACTTTTCAAGCATTGCACTTTCCGCTTCATCAAGAGTCTTAATCCCATCATCAAAAAGAGCACTTGAATACTTTAGGTTAGCTCCTAAAACTAACTTAAAGAACTCCGGTGGAAGTTCATAGTGTTGCTCATTTGCTTTATCGACATCTTCTGCAATAAGAGACTTGTTGAATTCTTTGATGATTCCATTCTTATGGAACTCAAGATTTTCATTAATTTCATCCTTACGTTGTTTAATTAATTTTCTTATCCCCATTCTAATTAATGGATCAGGAATAAAACCTCTTTCAGCAGCACTCATTAATATAGACATCATATCCTCCTAAGATCTGTATAACGGTTTTCCAAAGACTAAATGAGAAACACCAATGGCCCTTTCACTAAAGCCCCCTATGCAATACGAAAAGTAGAAATTCCAAAGTCGTTTAAATTGTTCGTCTTCACCAAGTTTTGGAATCTTATGTGTTTCGTGATTGAATCGATTCTGCCACTCTTCTAGAGTGCGAACGTAGTCCTGAGCGAAGTCGACTTGAGAATATAGGCGCATATCTGAAACTTTCTTAGCGGCACCTAGGACAGCATGAATCGAAGGAATAAAACTTCCAGGAAAAATAAACTTCTTAATAAAGTCTAACTCTTTTACAGCTCGATCATATTCTTGATCATTAATCGTAATTATTTGTAAAAGAGCAAGGCCGTCTTCTTTGAGGACGTCAGAGATTTTCTTAATATACGTATTTAAGAATTTTTCACCAACGGCTTCAATCATCTCAATTGATACGACACGATCAAACTGTCCTTCTAGCAGACGATAGTCTTTCTTCAAAAGAGTAATCTTATCCTCAAGGCCCGCTGCCTTAATTCTTCTGCTAGCTTCTTCATATTGATTTTCTGAAATGGTCGTCGTTGTAACATGACAGTCATAGGCTTGAGCGAGATGGATAGCAAGAGCTCCCCAGCCAGTACCGATTTCGAGAATATGATCACCTGCCCTAATATTTAATCGTTCACCGATAAGTTTGAGCTTATATTGTTGGGCCTCTTCTAAAGTAGAGTTTTCATTTGCAAATATTGCACTCGAATACATCATAGAATCATCTAAGAAGTGCTTAAATAATTCATCTGGTAAATCGTAATGGGCCTCAATATTCTTCTTAGAGCCAGTGAGTGTATTTCGACTTTGCCAATACTCTAGGAATCTCGCTGGTTTTAAAAGGTTTACAAAGCCAGAGTCCATCTCACTAAGAAGGCCTTTATTGATAGCAAATACTCTCATAACATTACTTAAATTTGGAGTATCCCATTTCTTTAGGATATAAGACTCTGCAGCACCAATGGAGCCCTTGATAAAAATATCTGTAAAGAAGCTCTGGTCATGAATAATCATTTCAGCACTAATGCGTTTAGGGCCACGGCCAAGTGTATGCTTCTTACGGCCAACATAAATCGTTAGCCGAACATTTTCTAACAGGTCCAATTTCTTTAGAATTGCATCACGAAGAGTTCGAAGGAGAACACCTGGTGCATCATCTTTATTTAACAATTGAGACTTTTCAATAGTTTTGATATCTGGTTTCATTATTACTCCTTTATATTCGCTTGTGAGAATAAATTCCTGCGACTATCTGGGTTTGGATGATCATAGAAAGGCACACCTTTAATCCATAAGAGGAATGCTTGAAAGTAAATGCCAAAGACAACCTTCAGAGTCATCAAAGGGAATTTAATTAAGACTCTGTTCAGCGCACCTTCAGTGGCCTCGACCTTCTTTAAGTTCATATTTGCAAAGAAGACCTTCTCTCCTTTATCAAATGTTTCCATATTTATTTTTAATAAATTATTAGGCTTAGAGAATTTCCAATCATATGCCAAGGACATTGGAAAGAAGGGTGACACATGAAATTTCTTTTCAAATTGTACCTTGATCTCATCTTTGCAAGATTTCGTTGCATCAACAACGTAGCAAAACCTCTCGCCCCAAGGTGTATTTTCAATCTCGGCCATAACAGCGTCGATCTCACCTTCCTTGTTAAAGCAGTAGTAGAAAGTAACGGGATTAAAGCAGTGACCAAAGTATCTAAGACTTGTCAGCATTCTAACGGCCCCTTCACTCTTGCGCCCAAGGTGCTTTTCAACAGTCTCTAAAACTTCATCTTTAAGACTCTTAGTCTTATCACCGTGGTAATCACTTCTTTTAAAGTAAGCTATATTTCGTTTCATATAAGACCAGAAAGGAGAAAGTGAGAAAAACTCATCCACCTCATCTAAATCAAGATAAACGAGAAAGAGCTTGTACTTAAAGAAGTGTACTTTAGGACGAGAGCGAGAATGAATGACGACTCCTTCATAAAGGCACGATTTCATAACTTCTCCAATTCCTCGATAACTCTCAAGGCACTAAAGACACCGTCTTCATGAAAACCGTTACGCCAATAAGCTCCACAATAGTGAGTACGATTGTGTCCACTAATTTCATGCCACCTTGCTTGGGCCCTCATCCCATCTAAAGTAAATAGAGGGTGCATATAATTCATTTTTTTAAGGATTGTATCTTCCTTTATAGGGCGATATGGATTTAATGTGACATTGAAATTCTTATGAAAGTTGATCCCTTGGAGGATATTCATATTATAAGTGACAGTTGAGCCAACAGACTCCTCTACTGGTAACTGATAATTCCATGCTGCGACAGCAAGCTCTCTTTTAGGTAAGAAGCTATCATCTGTGTGAAGATAAGTAGGATTGTCAACATAGGGAATCGCAGAAAGTAATTCGACTTCTTTACTTGTTGGACTCTCTAATAGCTTTAAGGCAGTATCTGAATGTGTTGCAATGATAACTTGATCAAAGTTCTCTCGGCCATCTTTTGTTTCAATTATAACTTGTTCTCTTTCACGAGAGATATATTTAACAGGAGATTTCAACCTTATTGAGTTCTTAAAGTGTGGCACCATTTTCTTAATATATGAATTTGATCCACCTTCAATCACATACCACTGTGGCCGATCATCAACTTCTAAGAAGCCATGATTTTCAAAGAAACGTAAAACGAATTTGGCAGGAAATCGCCAAACGTCAACTGGATCAGTCGACCAAACTGCCGCCATCATTGGTACGATATAATAATCAATAACACTCTTCTTAACTCCCCTTGTTTCAAAGAAATGAGAAAGAGAAATATCACCAGAGTCATTACATAAAAAGTCCTTCGCTTTTTTGTTAAAGTCCATAATTCCATTAATCATGGAGTAAAACCAAGGTCTAAAGAGATTTCTTCTTTGAGCAAATAGAGTATTTAACGTAGTGCCATTGTATTCAAGACCTGTCTTATCACAATGAACACTAAAACTCATTGAAGTAGGCTTATACGCAACACCTAGTTCTTCCATAAGACTTAAGAAATGAGGATAAGTCTTTTTATTGAAGACAATAAAGCCAGTATCAATTCTAAACTCTTGCTCTTCGTATTCAATTTCATGAGTATGAGTGTGGCCACCAAGATAGTCATTGGCCTCAAATAGCGTAATATCATGCTTCTTCGAAAGCTTATAGGCACATGTCAAGCCGGAAATACCAGAACCAATGATTGCAATTCTCATTACTGCCCCTTTAGCCTATTCTTGATATACTTAATTAAGGAACCAAGTATTGGAATATGCTGGTAAATGAACTCTCCCATATCAAAATAATCACGATGGTAGCTTACGAGGCCAGCTTCATTAAATTTAATGACAGAGTTTCCATGTAAGATTACAGGTTTCCCAGAGTTCAGATTAGGCGTAATAAGAATCATCTTCCAAACAGCAACATGATGATTTCCATTTGAAATAATTTCGGAAAATTCAAAACGAATATCTTCAACTCCTTGATAAATTCCTCGATAATAGTCTTTAACCGCATCAAGTCCTTTATGCTCACCGATGGGATCAATGAAGAGCGCTTTCTTGTCATAGAAGTCATTTAAGATTTCAATATTATCAGCTCGAAGCTCGTTAAAGACCTTTTCAATTTGTTGCGCTTGTTGATTTTGATTATCTACGCCTGCCGCCTTTAGCTCTTTCACACTGACTCCTCCAATTAAACATATTATTAAAACAAGTTTCATGGCCCTTTTTGGAAACCATAAGAGAAAACGATTTGTTCTCTTTTGATACTCTCGGTAAACTTCTCCTTTAGACTTCAACGATGACTCCTCTGCGGGAGGAACTCCTGTAACAGAAGTAATAAGATAAAGCATGATGATATATGGTATAAAACCAATGAAAGTAATAGGTCGTGCCATATCAAGGCCATAAACTCCGTATGATAACCAAATTAATGTTTCAAAGAAGTAATTCGGATGACGTGAGTACTTCCATAATCCAATATCACAAACTTTACCTTTATTATCCTTAGAAGAAATAAACCTTTTAAGTTGGCCATCAGCAGTCATTTCCCCTAATAGTGCAATGATGAATATGGAAAGACCTAAGAAGTTAAAGGCTGTTAAGCTTCCCACTTCAAGAAGAAATAGAGGTAGCGACAAGACAACTGTGAGAATGGCCTCGCCAACAAAGAGTCCATAAAGGTAAACACCATACATAACCTTCCACTTCTTCTTTAAATTTAAATAACGACTATCCTCTCCAGTCTTTCTAATCCTTTGAAATAAATGTGTACTTAAGCGCAGTGACCAGAATGAATAAAGGAGGCCGAGTAAAATGAACTGAGATGACTCAAGTAAACGAGGCTCAGACAAGAGCAAAGTAGCTATCACGATGAGAAAGCTTGAGCTCCAGTAAAAGTCCAAGTATGAGAATATTTTAATATTCAAAGAAATGAACCACCCTATAGAAAAATAGAGAATAACTAAGAATAGTATGAGCACGATTACATCAAACACGGTCAGTCCTTTATTTGTCTTATGCCTATGGATACGAGCATATTTAAATAAAAGATCACCCTCGAAGAAGAAAACTCTATTTTTCTCCTAATATTAAACACTTAGATTTTTTATTCTTAGTTAGTGATCCAAATCGATGTGATTAACGTATTAAGTAATATGAAGGCATTTAGTGCAACAAATGACTTACTAAATAACACGTGCATAAATTATGCTAAAATAATTCCTATTATAGGGAGAGCAGCTAAGGTGCAACTAAGTCTATCAGACAATGAATATTTGCTAATGCAAATAGCGAAGAATAAATCGCGAGATGCTTTCAAGAAGCTATTTGACTTCTATTATCCAAAAGTAATTGGATATGGCCTAAAAGGTGGCCTAAATAAAGAACAGTCTGCAGATATGGCCCAAGAAGTGATGCTTAAAATCTGGAGAAATGCTCATCAGTATAATAACGATAAAGGAAATATTAACACTTGGATTTATGCAATTGTGAGAAATCAAAAGTACGATCTATTAAGGAAACAGGGCCGAGATCCATTAAGTATCATTAGTGCTAATGATATTTTTGATGACGAATACCTTCAACAAGAAGATGAAAATTATAATAGTGAAGAAATTTATCACTTGGCCTATACGAGAGAAATGATAAATAAGTTATCACTCGAACAGCAGGAAGTCCTTAATGGCGTCTACCAAGAAGGACTAACGCAAAAAGAATTTGCACAACAAGAAAAGATACCGCTAGGAACCGTAAAGTCACGTATTCGCCTGGCCATTAAAAACTTAAAGATTATATTGGAGGAAAAGTGAAGAAGCTTTATCATCCAGACATTGAATTAATAAAAAAATATGAATCTGGTGAACTTGAAGCAGGACTTGGACTTCTTGTGAAAACTCACCTTAATAATTGTGAAGCTTGTCGTGTGCGGGCCGAGTCAGAGCTAGAAAGACAAGCAAGTGACTTCTTTCACTCTATTGACACAACGCAAATTTCTCCGGATGAGAGTGATGATATTTTCAACTCCATTTTTGAAAAAGTTGAAGGCGCTCAACCGAAGGTAGAAAGGAATAATACCAACGGGCCGGCAACCTTAAAGTTTCATGATAAAACATTTCTCCTACCAGATACTCTTTCATTTGTTTCAGATAAGGATATTAGCTGGAAAGAATTTGGTGAAAATAGTGCTGTTGCTCAGGTGACATCTGGTAAAGCCGGTGGGCTCTTCTTTATCTACCTAGGACCAGGGGAAACCATTCCCAAACACGGTCACCATGGCAGAGAATATAGTTATGTTCTCGATGGGTATTACAGCAGTGATGGCCATAGACTCGATACTGGAGACTTTTCAACTTTTGAGGAATCAGACACTCATGAACCATCAACAACAAGTGAAGATGGATGCTTAGTTATCTCCTGGGTTGAAAATCGCTTGAATTTCCTTCATGGAATCTTTGCCCCTTTAAATCGACTTCTATGGTGGTACTTAAAACGTTCATGATTGAACTAAATAAAACAGGTCAAACTAATTTTATTTTGTATTTTTTATGGATTAGCGGATAAATATTTAGTAAAATAGTCTCTGATGAATACGGAAGAGAAAAAAGATTTAACACATAAGAACGAGCAGGTTCGTACTGTGGTAACCCACAAGTGTATTCTTAAGGCCACGGACTTATTTTTGCAACAAAACCCAGCAAGCAAGCTAACGACAAATAAGATTGCCCGCGTTGCTGGTGTCAGTATAGGTAGTGTATATAATCACTTTAAGAATAAAGATGAGATTCTTATTGAATTAATCAATAATCAACTTGATGAAGACCTCATTACCTATGGTAACTTCTTTAATGATGAGTCCAAAAGAGAGACTATTGAAGAAGAGTTTCACAAATTCTTAAAAGTTGTCTTAGATAATTACCGCAGAAATATTGAGCTTAGAAGGTTGATCATTTTTTACAAGAGACACCCATCTGTTGAAAAAAAGTTCATTTACGTCAATCGAGCAACCCAGACTTTGATTGAGGACCACTTCTATCAAAGCTCTGAAATCAAATCTGAACTTCCCATTGATATTATCGTGAGTTCACTACGTGGGGTAATCCGCTACTACTTAGAATTCTGCCCTGAGAAATTTGGAAGTTTTGAGCTTGATAGAGAGCTTGATATATTGATTAGCTCATATATCAAAAACTCTCACCTGATTGATAGACACGACTAAATAGATGTTTCAATTCGCCTGATGATTGCAGCGTGATTCAAGATCACAACCCCATCGCCATTCGTATCTCGAATAATTTCGGAAACGTCCTGGTCTAGCTGTCCTGATATCTTAGAAAGAATACTTGGCATTTTCATCTTATTAAGCATATCGATTTTAACGATACTATCAATATCATCAACTAAGAGAGCGTAATTCTCTCCCCTTTCATCGGCCTCAAGAATAATAACCTTCTTGACCGTGCTTGGCTTTTCTTCTGCCTCTTCTTTTATGCCATACATTCGACGAGCATCAATGATCGTTATTAACTGATCGCGTAAGTTATAGACACCAATGACATGAGAAGGTGCTCCAGGTGTTTTAAGGATATCGTTAGGACGTTCTATAATTTCTCGTACCTCACCAACGGCTAATCCAAAGTGATAACCAAAGTCAAACGTCACAAATGATTCGAGTCTCATTTCGACTTTATTCTTGGCCTCTTCTTCATGTGATGCCTGATAAATTTCAGCATGACTTCTTGTGATCTCTTTAATTTCCCCATTATTTAAAATCTCTTTATGATCAATCAAAAATGTCATCCCATTGTCACTCGTTTCAATTCCTCCAAGGAACATACTAGACCTCTTTGAGGAGAAGACAGGAACTGGCATGACGCCATCATCATCGTAGAATGTGATTGCATTGAGAGAGTCCACTACTAGTCCGAAGAATTCATTATCAATCTTAATAATAAGAATTTTCTGATCCTTGAGTTGATTACTTTCTGTCTGAAGTCCTAGAATACGAGAAAAGCTTAAAACAGGAATCGTAGTTCCCCTTAAATTAACAAGCCCTAAGCAAAGTTTTGAAGCAAATGCTGAATGCTCAATATTTTGCATATTTATAATTTCATTAATTGATGTAATTTCCATCGCCAATGGAGTTCCACTAACTTGAAAAGAGATACACTTCTTATGCTGACTTTGAATTTTTAAGCGACTATCTACCCCTTGCCTAAAAGAGTCGTAACTTCCAAGCCTAGCAAGATTTCTTATTTTTATAATGAGAGATGGTTCTAGAATTTGATATATTTTTCTTCCCTCATCTCTTTTTATCGCTCCTTTTACAACCTGAGCACTATCTTCACTATCACTTATATCAAATAGACTAACTTCAGAATCTTCAACTCTTAAAATCTCGCCTGTAGAATCAAATGAAACGCCAATACTAATGCCATCAACATTTACAATTGCAACTTTAGAGGAAGATTTATTAACCTCTTCATCCTCACTAAGATTGAGAAGCTTTGATAAACATAAGATTGGAATAATCATTCCCCTCAAGTTAAAGATTCCATCAAGGTAATTCGGAGCAAGAGGCATTGAAAAGAGAGAGTTAGGGTAATTCACTACCTCTTGAACCGAATTAATATCAAGTACGAATTCATTTCCACTCAATGAAAATGAAGCGTAAATATTAGAATTAGTTTTTAAAACTTCAACTTCTTTTAATTCATTCATTTTTTTGTTCCGATTTATCATTAATGCGAATCATCTTTATTTCTAAAGTGTCACAATCAATAATAATTTTAGTTGCTAATTCTTCACCATCTAAAATCTTACGTATTGTTAATTTCTTTTCTTGTAAAATCTCTAGGGCCTTCGCCTTATTCAGTTTTCCAATATGGTCAACATTTCGTTGTTTTAACTGCGCCATCATATTGCCGCCACCAGCGAGATAAATTTCAAAATCATCTTGCAAGCGAGACTCTAGATTAAGCTTTGTTAAGAGATATGGAATAGCATCCACCACATATTTTCCGGGCTGAGCGTCTGGAGATTTCCCTTCCCCCTCTGGAAGAAAGCAATGAGCAAGGCCACAGCGTTTTTTTACTCTGTCAATAATAGCGACCCCTAAGCAAGAGCCAAGTGTAGCCTGAAGAACAGCGCCTTTTTTGCCGAACTTTATTTCACCAATTCGCACATGAATATACTCACGGTCTCTACTATTCATACCCTACTTCTTCTTATAGATTTGAGGACTCACATACTCAAAATCATTGGACAGACCGTTTAAGCTCTCAGACTCTCCAAGGATTAAGATTGCCCCAGACTTCATTGCCCTCGAAATATTACTAATCACTCTCATTTGATCATCTTGTTTAAAATAAATTAAAACATTTCGCAGAAACACAATATCAAAATTTGAGATATTACTCTTTGGCAGTGAAAAAAGATTATGGGCCATAAAGCTTACATTCTTTCTTACCTCGGGCAGGATTTCAGCTTCCTCTCCTACTGGTTTAAAATATGCTTGGTATAGACTTGTAAAACGCTCTTTAAAATTATTTATATTGCGTCCACTATACTTGGCATCTTGAGCATAAGTTAAAACCTTTGTGGAAATATCTGTTCCTATGATTTCATACCTCAGTATGCCGTTATTCTTCTTGTGCTCTTCACAAGACATTGCAATAGAATAGGCCTCTTCTCCAGTAGAAGAAGCGGCCGACCAAATTTTTATTGGTGAGCTACTTTTCCAATTAAGTAAAAACTCATCTTGAAAGAAATTCCAAACCTTCTGTGTTCGAAAGAAAGTTGTTTCATTGGTAGTTATAATATTGATGAATTCTTGCTTCTCATTGCTATCAGTTTGCAAATAATTAATATAATCATCATAGCTCTCTAACTCCAATGCTTTTAATCGCTGACGAATTCGACCCTGTAACATGCTTTTTTTAGATGGAGCAATAGTAATTCCTGTATGCACATGAACAAGACTAATGATCTTCTCAAGTTGATTACTATTAAGCTCCATAAGGTAAATCATTTCCTACACCTGGCCTTAGTCTTCAATTAGGTCACTAAGTTTCTTAGCACCTTCAGCAAGACTACGAGTTGCCATTGCAATCGACTCAGAAGCGGCTGCAGAGTTTTCTGTTTCAGAAGCCACCTGCTGAACTGCCTCACTAACCTCTTTAGCTGCAAGTAATTGCTCTTGAGTAGCACTTGAGATTTCTGCAATTGAATGATTTGTATTATTAACACCTTCAACAATTTTAGTGAAGGCCTCTCCGGCCATTTTTGAAATCTGACTTCCTTCTGAAATCTTTTTTACCGAATCATTAATTAACTTAGAGATTTCCTTCGTTGCTTGCGAAGAGCGCTCTGCTAGTTTTCTAACTTCGTCTGCAACAACTGAGAAACCTGCACCATGCTCTCCAGCTCTCGCTGCCTCAATAGCGGCATTGAATGCCAGAAGATTTGTTTGACCAGCAATCTCACGAATCACTTCAACGATCTCACTAATTTCTTCTGATGATTTTGTGATAACATCCATTGCTTCAACGGCCTCATTGATCGACTTTGCTCCTTCTTGCGCTTCCGAAGAAGTTTGCTCTGCGATTTCATTTGCCGACTTAGCATTTTGTGCAATTGAGTTAATTGATGCTGTTAACTCTTCAACAGAAGCATTCATTTCTTCAGTTGTTGCTCCTAACGAAACGGCACCTTCTGCAACGTGAGATGACTTTGTTGAAATATCTTCAGTGCTATCTCTCATCTCAGTTGCCAGCTCATTAATGGCCGTCTTAATTCTTTCCTGCTCAGTGATAACATCCCAAGTAACCATAGCACCTTGATAGACATTATTTTGGTCCATCACTGGACTTACTAATAAATTTAGAATTTCATCCCCTACATGAATATTTGTTTCATGTGGAAGATTAGAAGGATCAGATAGCATTCTTCTTTGATGAGCAGGGTTCTTATGGAAGATATCAATACTACTTCCAACAATCTCTGAAACCTTTATTGGTAATAGGTTTTCAATTGACGTTAGA
Source organism: Halobacteriovorax sp. HFRX-2_2 (assembly GCF_043196705.1). Lineage (NCBI taxonomy): Bacteria > Pseudomonadati > Bdellovibrionota > Bacteriovoracia > Bacteriovoracales > Halobacteriovoraceae > Halobacteriovorax > Halobacteriovorax sp. HFRX-2_2. The sequence continues at coordinate 643,830 of NZ_JBEBMT010000002.1, read as the reverse complement.
GTTTGTCTCGACTTTGGATTTATATAAGTAATATTGAAGTCACGATCTGATAGCATTACATTGATTGGCATATTATCAAGCATCGAAGAATACTGAGCATTGCGATTATCTGCGACGAGTTTATCTGTGATAATATCCCAAGTAACCATGGCCCCAATGTAGTCATTACCTTCCATAACAGCAACGACATTTAATTCGAGTGTTTCGTCTCCAATTTTAATTTCCGTCTTAATTGGTAGATTCTTTGGATTAGCTAAAATCTTTTGTTGGTGAATTGGATTCTCATGAAAGACATCAATTTTAGAACCGATAATCTCTGTGACAGGAATAGGTAGAAGTGACTCAATAGCTCTTAAGCTTTCAAAACTCTTTGGGTTAATATACTTAATAACGAGATCAGTCCCACAGTACATTACGTTAAATGGTAGCTTATCCAACATATCGTAGATTGCTCCACTTCCCTCAAATACATTTCGACAGTCAAGCTCTTGGTTTAATTTTGCCATGGTCATATAAATCTCCTACATCCTCATTGAGAAAATAATTTGTAATAAAGAAATTATATGACTCCACATTTTTTAAACTACTCAGTTTTAACGTAACGTTAGTTATTTAGATCGCAACTGTAATATCAGGCACTTGTGATTGATAACTATAGAAATAAGCAAGAAATTAATACCTGAGTATTTCACTTACTCATTTTTGTTTTTTTACCGGGAATAAAAAATGAACAATTTATATTTTTAAACTTCGAAATCGAAGTAATCCGAAAGCTCACCTTCGCCTTCTTGAAGATCATCAATATCCTCATGAGTATCTTCACAGAGGAAGCCAATATTATAAAGAGCATCTCCGGCCATAACGACTGAAGACTTACTGATTCCTAGGATCACACCATCATGTTCCATTGTAATACGACTAATGAGTTCACCAGTAAGTTGCCTAAGCTCTCCTACAACCTCACCCTCTTTAACAATCTTTCCATGATGGGCCTTATTGATTAGGAGTCCGCCTTTTGCCGCCCTCATCCACTTCGTTTTTCGAATGATGAATTTTTCTTCTTTAAAGCTCTTTTTACTTTTAATCATGCCGTAGTGGCTAAGGATACTTTTTACGAGGTTAACTCCATACTTAGCAATCGTCTCATCTATTCTAAGGCCCTCTCCCCCCTCAAAGACGATACAAGGACGGCCGAGATCATTAATGGCCTCTCTTAAAGAGCCATCTCTTAGGGTACTATTAACAACAAGTGGGATACTGATATTATTGACAAGATCAAGCATTCCTTCTGTATCGAGGTCACAGCGTATTTGCGGGATATTAAATCGTCCTGGGCCACCTGAGTGTAGGTCGATAAAGACATCACCATATTTTGTAATTTGTTTGAAGATAAAATTTGCAAAGCGAGCACCAAAGCTACCCTTGGGTTTTCCAGGAAAGCATCTGTTTAAATCCTTGCGATCAGGAAGGTAGCGCTGCTTATTAAGAAAGCCATAGATATTAACCGCAGGGATAATAATCAGTGTTCCTTTAAGAAGTTTGAGCTTTCCTTTCATTAAAAGTTGGGCCGCTCTTAATCCATTGATCTCATCTCCGTGCATACATGCTGTTACCACAACACAGGGAGAAATCTCTTTCGTTGCACGATATATATAAATGGGAGCCTTTACTTTTTGTAGCCCATAGAAAGAAGGGAAATTGACAAACTCAACGATTGGTCTGCCAATTTCAACTTCTTCAACTTTTAATTTAAATAATTGATCCGTCAATTAGTTATCCTTGATGACTTTTGTGTAATTCTTTTCAACGTAGTCAATGATCTCAACAGCAATATTCTTATTTGTGCAGCCTTCAATTCCTTCCAGTCCAGGAGAAGAGTTTACTTCTAAAATCTTTGGTCCACTACCTGAGCGAATAATATCAACACCGGCCATATTAAGTTTCATCGCCTTTGCAGCTGCAATGGCAACCTTTCTTTCTTCTGGCGTGATCTTTACAGGAGTCCCAACACCACCTCTGTGAATATTAGAGCGGAACTCACCTTCTTTTGCTTGCCTCATCATTGTTCCAATAACCTTACCACCAACAACAAAGCAGCGAATATCAGCGCCATTTGCATCCTTGATAAATTCTTGAACAAGAAAGTTTGCCTTAAGAATTCTAAAGGCATCAATTAAGCTCTCTGCCGCTTTCTTAGTCTCGGCCAGGATGACCCCTTTTCCTTGAGATCCTTCAATAAGCTTTACAACCATCGGTGCACCACCAACGAGTTTTATTAAACTTTCTGTTTGTTGAGTATTATTTGCCATCCCCGTCTTAGGAAGAGGGAGATGTTTTTGCGATAAGATTTGAAGAGAGCGCAGCTTATCTCTTGAGCGTCCAATAGCATTGGATGAGTTTAAGCAGTAAACCCCCATCATTTCAAATTGGCGAACAATGGCCATTCCGTAGGCACTAACACTTGCTCCAATTCTTGGTATGACAATATCAACCTTGTCTAACTTTCTCTTGCGGTAGTAAACCATAGGAGACCCTGTGACCACGTCCATATAGCATTTATCAGGACGAATAACTTCTACATGGTGACCTCTAAGCTTTGCCTCTTCTACTAGCCTCTTTGTCGAGTAAAGATGTTTATTAGAAGATAAAATCAAAATATTCATTTGCACTCCGTAAAAATAAAAAACTAATTTTGCACACCTATAATATAATCCAGAATTCCTGAACAACGACTATAAAAGTCAATATAATTCATAAATTTTTAATTATTTTTTAGCATCTTTTTTCTTGTGAAAGAGTTGTCATGTTTACAATGAGGCTTCTTAGGTTTAACCTTATCGAATGACAGAAGAAAATCAAACATGCCCAAAATGTAGTTCACCTTACGCCTATAACGATGGCCAATTATGGATTTGCCCAGAATGCTTCAACGAGTGGAGCCTAGATGCTAGCTCTGAAGAAGATGATAGCACTCCACAATTCGTCGATGTAAATGGTGCCCAGTTACAAAACGGCGACTCAGTAACAGTTGTCAAAGACCTGAAGGCCGGAAAAGGTACGATCAAGTCAGGAACAAAAGTTAAGAATATCCGCCTGCTAGAAGAACCAGTTAATGGTCACGATATTGCCTGTAAAGTCGACGGCCATGGCTCGATGTATCTTAAGTGTTCAGTTGTAAAGAAAGCCTAGGCCAAGTCTAGTTCTTTACAACCTGCCAAAGAGAATCGATAAATAGCTGATCTTTATCAGTAAAGTGATCCTTTAATTTGAAGCCCGTGTACTGACACGTTCGCTCTATATCCTCTTTCGTGTACTTGAATGAATATTCGAGATGAAGTGGCTCATAGGCTTCAAACTCAAAGCTATGCTCTAGCTCTTTGATATACACCTCCTGCTTCTCCTTAGGAAGTAAGTAACTCTCCATCGCTCCCAACTTTGGATTAAAGACACCAATATGCTGAAACTTCTTTTTATCAAAGTTGCCACCAAGCTCTCGGTTTATTCGATCCAGTAAGTTGAGATTAAAGTCACGAGTGTAGCCACTTGAATCATTATAAGCAGCACTTAGCTTTTCCACATCTTTTTTCAGGTCAAAGCCAATTAAAAGATAATCATCACTATTTAAATACTTCCATAGCTGTCTAAGGAAATTCTCGCTTTGAGTACGATCAAAATTTCCAATATTTGATCCAAGAAAGAGAACGAGCTTTCTCCTCTTTGACTTTTCCTTTAAGAACTTAAGCCCCTGCAAGTAGTCTGCAACAATACCATGTATCGTTAGGTCAGATTTGTGCGTGATATGCTCTTCCATCTGCTTAAGGGCCTGGGCAGAAATATCAATTGGAAAGTAATTAACTTTCTTTCCTTGTCCTAAGAACCCATCGATGACCAGCTCACTCTTATGGCCATCACCAGCGCCAAGTTCAATGATATCAATTTCATCTTCGCTAATTAAATTCGCTATTTTTGCACTCGACTCTTTTAAGATATTAAATTCTGTGCGAGTTAAATAGTAGTCGTGGTGCTGTGTGATCTTTTGAAATAAATCACTTCCACGATCATCATAGAAATACTTCGTCGATAATCTTTTTTCGGGCCTTGATAAACCCGTTAAAACATCAATTGCAAACTCTTCTAAAAATTCTGAGTTTTGTTCTTCACTAACTTCTCTAAGTACTGACACTTCCATTATATATCCTTTGCAACTCTAATCCCCGAGAACATCCACCTCTGATGAGCACGGTAGAAGTTTCGGTATGTATTTCGGTAATGTTCATCAGGAGTCGCAAAGCAGCCTCCACGCAGAACAAACTGATTACACATAAATTTACTATTATATTCTCCCAAGGCCCCCATATATGATTCATAGGATGGGTATGGTGAGTAATGTGATGAAGTCCAACACCAAAGAGGTAATTTCTTATCCCCAAGGGCCAGTTCTAATTCAAACTCTGTTGGCAAGCGCTGACCAGACCATTTCGCAAATGCCTGGGCCTCATATAAGCTTATATGAGTTACAGGTGCATACATATCAAGAGGCACTAAACCATGTAGAGTGAATTCGTACCACTCTCCTTCGATTAGTCGCCAATAAAGTGGAGAGCAAATTTTTTCTTCATTAATCCAGTCCCAACCGTCACTCAGCCAATACTGAAAGCTTTGATATCCTCCAGAATTAATAAACTCTAAGTACTCACCATTTGAAATATAGCTTTCACGAATGGCAAAGGAGTTTATATATTTTTTATGACATGGCCTCTCATTATCGTAAGCAAACCCACTGTCACTATTACCTAATTCATAAACTCCCTCTTTAAAGTGTCTCCACTTTAATGAACCGGCCGAGAAAGCTTCCACTCTCTTTTCAGAGTAAACAGGAATCAGTGGAGATGAGCTTAGGATATGTTTAATATCCATTAAAAGTAATTCCTGGTGCTGTTGCTCGTGATTGAGTCCTACTTCTAAGAGAAACTCAATTCTTTCAGGCTCCATTGTTGTCTCCAACAAGGTCAACATTGCAGTATCCACGTGATTGCGATAACTCAGAACTTCTTGAACAGTGGGCCTAGATAAAAGGCCTCTCTTTTCTTGCTTCCAATGGGTCCCTACTGACTTGTAGTATGAGTTAAATAACAAACCATATTCATCATTAAACTTCTCATATCCTGGTGAGTACTTGGCAAGAATGAACTCTTCATAGAACCAAGTCGTATGAGCGAGATGCCACTTCGGAGGGCTCACTTCGGGAGCTGATTGCACCGTAAAGTCTTCAATCTTAAGACCTACGCAGATCTTTAGACTGGCCTCTCTTACGAGTCGATACTTTTCGACGCATAGAGACTTTCGCTCAATCATATCTAATAATTTATCGCTAAATGCTTCGATAATGACTCCTAAATACTTATAAAATTTAGTTCTACAAAAAAATTACCTTTTGCGCTCTGGGATAAAAACTTAAGAATATTAAAATTTCTTAAAGAATTATTTGGCATGCTTTTATCTCTCAGGAATAATATTTATTATTTAGGATAAAAAAGGGAGAAATATGAAACGTCTTTTATCATTAGTGATTACTTCACTTCTTTTAAGCTCAACTGTAGCAGCAAAGGAAGTTCAAGATATGTCAGATCCTCTGGCGGTGTATACTCAGGCCGGTCTTGGGGCAACCAACAAAGGGCTAAACGCAAAGATTGGTATATCTTACGATACGGGAATCAAAGACGTTGCGGCCATGAATGTTATCGAATTCAAGGGCTTCTTTGGAGAAGATCTTGGATGGGATGGTTCATCCAAGAAGACAAATCGACTTGATAGTTTTCGCTTTAGAAATTTTAGCGCAAATATAAAGTCAGGTAGAGGCTCTCAACTTGATATCAACTATAGCCTCAAAGAATCATTTCTTGCGGAAAGAACAGGTAATGCTTCTTATTCGATTCTACAAGCGCTACCAAAATTTTGGATTGTTAATCTCTATCCTCTAATTGGCGCTGGCGTTGAGTTTGGAAAAAATACTGTTGAAGATGATAGCTCTATTGATAGTGGCTTCTCTATTATTGGTGTTAATAGTGTAGTTGGTTTCTACGGAAAATTTACAATTACAGAAAAGATCTGGCTTAACTACAACCCAATCTGGGCAGCGGCCCTAGCAGGTTCTGATCTCTACGAGTCATCAGCATACGGTGGAAAGGATAATATTCTTCTTCACGAATTCGTAGCAAGCTACCAGTTTACTCCACGCTTTAATCTTCGCTACTTTGCGAATTGGAGTAACCTAGTAGACATTGCTGACGGTGACCACAGAATCGAATTTAACTATCAATTCTAATTAATCACTTTATCTTTTAAGGGGCGGCGATTCCAAATGTCGCTGACCCTCCTAAGAAGATCTCTGAGAATTTAATTCCTCGATCGTATAGTAGTGGTGTTTCAATAGTGCCCCAGAAAGTGTCTGGATAATTTCCTACCTCCCCACCTTGACCATAACCAAAGCAGTACAAATCTCCTGTTACATTTTCGATCCCACAAGTATGCCACATCCCAGAAACAAGCTTGTTCCATGAATGTCCCGCTATGATTGCAGGCTCAGGTCGGTTTGAAGAATCCCCTTGCCCAAGAGCTCCATTATTACCACCACCCCAACAATATCCATTACCACTGGCCTGAAGAGCGCACACGTGAGATGCCCCAACAGATAAACTCGTCCAAACTGCTCCACCAACAACTTCAACAGGTGTAGAAGAGCTTGTGTAAGATGTATCATTTCCTAACTGTCCTTGAGAATCGAGTCCCCAGCAATAGATTTTACTATCTGTTGCCAACCCGCAAGTAAAGTGATCTCCAACTCCAATATCAGTGAAGGTAAGGCCACCGTTGACAGCAGTAGGTGTTGTCGTAAGGGTAGTCGTATTTCCAGTGGCCACTCCATTTCCTAGACCACCGAAACGATTTGCTCCCCAGCAGTAAACAGCACCATCGGTACGCATTCCACAAGTATGATAATAACCCGCCGAAACTTTACTCCAACTATGACCACCAACAACTAAGTTAGGATCATGGAAGGAGCTTGTTGTATTTCCACTTCCAAGATTTCCATAACTATTATTACCCCAACAATAAGCATCGTTAGAAGTTGTTACACCACAAACTGAGCGCTCATTGACACTAAGAGCGTCCCACTTGTGACCACCTGTAACTATTGTCGATGGATGAGAATAAGTGGCCGTATCAGCTGCGCCGTTTCCAAGCGCCCCATCGAGGTCTCGTCCCATGCAATACGCATCGTCAGAGTTATCAATACCACAATAGAGCATATAACCAGCGGCCATTGACTTCCAAGTTTTTGCCAAAGGAACTTTCTTAGGCATAAAAAGCCCAGCATTCCCCACACCTGTTCCGGCCTGTCCCCAGTTCCAATATTGTCCCCAACAGTAGCCATCACCACCTGTTGTAACACCACAACTTAAATAGTCAGAAGCTGAAGCAGATGCCCAATTATGGCCACCAATAACAAGAGTTGGTGTCAGGCGATTTTGAATATCACCGTCTCCGATCTCTCCTTCTTCACCCTCACCCCAACAGTACATTTGATTTAGATTATCGATACCACATGAGTGTCTTCCCCTAACCGAAACATCAACCCAGTCTTGAGAACCAGTCACTTGTACCGGGACATTAGAAGTTGTCCCTAGGCCATCACCTAAGTTTCCTTCCCCACCAAAGTCTGTTCCCCAGCAATAAATATCACTTGTATTTGTTAGCCCACAAGCGTGAAACCAATGAACTTCAATTTTATCAAATGTAAGGCCACCACTGACAGGACTAGGAGAATAAGTATCAGCACTTAGCCCATCCCCTAAAACATGGTTAGACCCCATTCCCCAACAGTACCCAACTCCCGCGACCGTCACTGCACATGTGGAATATTCACCGACAGCAACATTTTTCCACTTTGTTCCTGAACTTATATGCTCAGGTGCTGTAATAACTGTTGTGTTATCTCCCATTCCGATTTGACCGTAATTATTTCTTCCCCAACAATAAAGGTCATCAAGGGAGTTAATAGCGCAAACATGAAAGTTTCTAGTTGAAACCATTTTCCACTTCATTCCTCCCGGAACAAGCTTTGGAACAAATGAATCAGTTGCTGTTCCATCACCAAATCGATAATAACTATTATCTCCCCAACAGTAGAGGTCATCACTACCATCGATTCCGCATGTTAAACGATAACCAGTTGAGACATCCTTCCATGTTTTCTCACCATCAACGATATGAGGAATATACTTAGGTTCATCAACTCCGTAGCCAATCTCACCATACCAACCTTCACCCCAGCAGTAGAGTTTTGACTCAGTTGTAATTCCACAAGAGTGTTGATCTCCACCAACTATTTTTGACCAAGTTAAATTCCCTAAGACCTTATTCAGATCATTTGGATAAAGAGATTGAAATTTTTGTGGATCATAAACATCAATAGGTGCACCAACATCCCAAGAGCCAAAGTAATAAAGGTTTCCAGCACTATAGCCTGTGGCCATCCCCTGTACTCGGTGCTCAGAAGAAACAATTGTCCCATCCGTAATATAGATATTTGCGAAATAAAATCCATCAGCAGCTGCATTAATTGTCATATCGATGGTACAAGTTTCACCTGGATTTAAAGTGGTTCCAGTACAAGTATCGTTTGTCATTTGAAAATTTCCTGAACTTCCATAGATAAGCGGTGCTTGTAAAAGACCAGTTGTTATACCACCAGAGTTCGTTAAAGTAATCGACTGGGTCTCCCCCGGTCCTGCTCCACCAGGTTGATAAAGTAGAGAAAATTCCGTTGCACCAAGAGTTAAACCTCCTGCTATATTTAAAGTTGTAAAGGTCTCAGAAACGACAACGCTTGTGTTTCCGGCTTCATCAATGGCACGAATATCGATTCGATAATCCTCCGCTCCATCTAAAGACAGTCCACTTACGGAGTCTCCCTTTGTAAAAGAAGTCCAATCTTGCTCAATAGAGGAATCAGAAACCTTAACGACTCTTACCTGATAGCCAACAAGAACAAGGTTATCAGTTGAATCAGTCGTCCACGTAATGGTAGGTGTTGTTGATAAGCTTGCAGGAACTGCACCAAGAGTAAGGGCCGACACAGCAGTAGGGTCTGTTGTATCGAGAGTAATGTTTTTTGTTACACTCTCAGACGAAATAGCATTTGAGCTATCGGCGCCAAAAATATAAACAGTCTTTAGTCCATCTCCACCAGAGAGTGCAAATGACGAAGGAAAGCCAGTAACCCAATTTCCTCCTCCACATGAGCCAGCGCTCGTATCTGCCGGAGGTGTTGTTTGCGTTTCACTAATACAGTACTGAGTAAGATCATCACCACCAGTTTTTGCAATATCAATGCTATTAATATTAGAGTGAGTTGTTGATCCAGAGCTGCTATCACTTAAGATAACTTCCAAGCCCGCAACATCAAATCCGAAATTAAATTCAACTTCAGACTCCTTCAAACAACTAGTCATTAAAAATATAACCGACAATAATAGAATGTTTTTCATTTCCCTCACCTTATAAAACAACATAATTTATATCGGTAAATACTTTTCACTTATTTAAACAAAATTTTACTATGGTTAAAAAAAATTTATAAAAATCGATCATTTACATCAGTTATCTTTTTATTGACTGCAGAAATAGCTCTATATGACAGAGTTTAATCTTCAATTAAAATGGTTTAACTCAAATTAATAAATATAAGAGAGAATCAATGAAACAAAATTTATTAAAACTAACTTGCCTTTTCTTTTTATCATTTAATTATTTACATGCAGATTCAATAAACTTTGAGGAATCAAAGAGGAATTCTAAGCATCAATACCTGAGACTTTCATATCAGTCCGTAAATAGTGAGAACCTTGAAACAATCTATGAGCAGATCTTAGTTGATTCTTATAGCTACACTGAAGAAGATGCGATGGCCAAGAAGACCAGACGTGAAAATGGTCATATTAAGGACTGGGCCAGTTTAAAGAAGAAGAACTTTAGACTCTATGTCGAGATTGAACTTATCGATATTAACAAATTTATGAAGATTCTAAACTTATCTGATGAGCAAATAAAGGCCCTATTTGGCGTTGTTAAGGCAAAGGAGCAAGTAGCTCAAACACAAAAGAACACGAAGCCTTTAAGCTTTTCTGTTTTCTATATGACTTCTCTTGGTGAGTTTAACCAAAAAAGCGCACCAGGCTCAGTCGAGTTTAAACAAAACTCTTCTGTTTCTCTAGGTCTAACGACAAATTATCAAATTAATACAAAGTATGGCGCCCAAGCAAGTCTTTACTACTCTCAACTTAACACGGCCTCAGCAAATAAGTACCTTGATAATGTTTCTGTAGATCCGGAGATTGGATTTAACTTATATGGAACTTATAAATTTGCTGATTATGGACTTGAAGCCTATGGTGGACTTGATTTTGAACGTTTTAATACTTTCAACTTCGATGGCCTAACAGATGCTGACCAAGTGACATTTGATAAGAATCAAATCTTTTTCTTAACTGTAGGAGTTCAAAAGAATTTTAAGTTATATCGTAGAAACTTCTTAGCAAAGTTTAGTTACTCTCACTCAGTGTTTTCAAGCCGTGATATTGGTTATGCAAATACAAGTGATAAGCAAGAGTTTACTGGTGGTAAGGCCATGGCCTATGTCATGGGTGATATCACAAAGAAGATCTTTGCTCACGTCATCTTTAAAATGCACTTTATGGATGGCCCAACCGACTTAACAGTAAATCGACTAGGCCTTGGGTTTGGTTATAAGTTTTAACGATATGTAATATCCTTAGCGTCAAAGTCACTTTGACTATGGCGCTCAAGGATTTGTTGATCTTCATCTCCCCAAGCGCGATTCACTAATCTCCCCCTTAAAACAGCTGGCCTCTTAATTAATTCATCTGCCCAACGGATTACATTCTTATACTCATGTACTGACAGGAACTCTGCTGCATCATAGAGCTTGCCTTTTACAAGTGCTCCGTACCATGGAAAGATTGCCATATCCGCAATTGAATATTCATCTCCCGCTATATACTTATGACTTGCTAATTGTTTATCGAGTACATCAAGTTGTCTCTTTGTCTCCATCGCAAAGCGGTCTATTGGGTATTCAAATTTCTCCGGCGCATATGCATAGAAATGGCCAAAGCCTCCGCCTAAATATGGAGCACTTCCCATTTGCCAAAAAAGCCAGTTAAATACTTCTGCTCTCTTAGCTGATTCCTTTGGTAAGAAGTGACCAAACTTTTCTGCCAAGTGGACAAGAATTGAAGCCGACTCAAAAACACGAATTGGATTACCATTATTCTTATCAAGTAAAGCAGGTATCTTAGAGTTTGGATTGATAGCAACAAAGTCTGAACCAAACTGGTCTGCTTCACCAATATTAATTAAATAAGCATCATACTCTGCTTCCTTAATTCCAAGCTCTAAAAGCTCTTCAAACATAATCGTAACCTTAACCCCATTTGGAGTTCCTAACGAATATAATTGAAACGGATGATCCCCTTGAGGAAGTTTCTTTTCAAAGCGGGCCCCAGCTGTTGGGCGATTGATGCTTGCAAACTCTCCCCCATTTCCTTCTTTAAATGTCCACACTTTTGGTGGTGTATATTTTTGATCCATATTTTTCTCCTTATAATGCATAAAGTATAACAACCATTAGAGGTAAAAAAAATCTAAACTTGACGAAGATCAAACTTACTAAATAGAGATTATGGTAGGATATTTGTATGAAAAAAATAATCATCGCCCTACTATTTACATCAAGTTTATTTGCCTCAGAGAAAGAGGCCGTACAAGCAATACAGAAGACAGCAATGGCGCTAAAGAAAGAGCTACAATCAGCAATGAAAGTATCTCCCGTTAACGCTGTGTCAGTTTGCAACACAAAGGCCCTACCGATCACTAAGAAGTATCATGAAGATGGTATTGAAGTTGGTCGCGTGAGTCTAAAAAATCGTAACCCAAATAATACCGTAAAGGGCTGGATGAATGACGCAATCATGAGTTATGAATCAGGAAAGAATAAGAAGAAATATTCTGTCGTAAGAATTGATTCTGATAAGAATGGTATTATCATGCCTATCAAAACAATGCCTCTTTGTCTTAACTGTCATGGAAATAACCTAAAACCGGAAGTACAAAATAAAATCACTCAGCTTTATCCAAGTGATAAGGCCACAGGCTATAAGAGTGGTGATATTCGAGGATACTTTTGGGCAACGTTTAAGACGCAAAAATAAGAGAAGACAGCTATGAAAATTATTATCGTTGGTGGTGGTACGGCCGGTATTACAATGGCCGCACGCTTAAGAAATGAATTGAATAAGACATTTAAGATTTCAGTAATTGAGCCCTCTGATTATCACTACTACCAACCCTACTGGACTCTAAATGGAGCTGGTATCGGGAAAAAGGAAGATACGAGACGAACAACTGCTTCAGTCATGCCAGATGGTGTCGAGTGGATCAAAGATCGTTGTCAACAGATTAGACCAGACAAAAATGAAGTCGAAACCCTTGAGCATGGAACCCTTACCTACGATATTTTAGTCGTTGCTCCTGGTATTCAAATCAACTGGAACGAGATTGAAGGCCTAAAAGAGGCCATGGGAAAGAAAGGTGTTTGCTCAAATTATAGTTATGATTATGTCGACTATACTTGGAAGTTTCTACAGGAGCTTAAAAGTGGTAGTGCCCTTTTTACCTTTCCAAACTCTCCTCTAAAGTGTGGTGGAGCACCTCAGAAAATTATGTATCTTGTAGAGGACTATGTCAGAAGACATGGTAATCGCAAAGAAGTAACAATTGAATTTGCGAGTCCTGGACAGGCAATCTTCGGTATTCCGAAGTACAAGGCCGCACTTGAGAAAATCATTAATGAAAGAGATATCAAAACTCACTTTCAAATCAATTTAGAAAAAATAGATGGTGAAAATAACAAGGCCTATTTTAGAGATCTTCAAACAAATGAAGTTATTGAAAAAGACTACTCATTCATACATGTTGTCCCACCGATGTCAGCTCCAGACTTTTTAAAAGACAGTGACCTACTCGATAATACAGGTTGGATTGATGTCGATAAGCATACATTTCAACACAAGAAGTACTCAAATATCTTTGCTATTGGAGATGCTACAAATGTTCCGACAGCTAAGACTGGTGCGGCCGTAAGAAAACAAGCTCCAGTTCTTGTGGAAAATATTGTTAAATTCATTAACAAGAAAACAAATTTTAACACTAGCTACAATGGCTATACTTCTTGTCCGATTGTAACTGGTTACGGGCAACTGATCCTTGCAGAATTTGATTACGATGGGAAGCCTTGTGAAACGTTCCCTTTTGACCAAGCAAAGCCTCGTTGGAGTATGTACTTTTTAAAAGCACATATCCTACCTGTCGTTTACTGGCACGGAATGCTAAAAGGTCGAATGTAATTTACTTCTTTGCTAAGTTCTTTATTTTAGGGTGAAGTGTAAATTCACACTTCATCGACTTTGTTACCAGACAATTATCTTTGGCCTTGTAGAGAAGATCTAAGTAGGGATCAACATCCGACTCACAACAAATCTCCAGAAAAACGTGGATATCACATTTAGTGAACTCATAACCCTTGGCAACTTTCTCGAGATGAGCATCTGCCTTGACTTTAATATTTCTAAAATCAAGTTTCTTAAAAGAAGCAAATGATTTGAATGTTAAGATATAACAACTTGAAATACTCGCACTAAAGAGATCCTCAGGACTCCATTCTGTTTCGACTCCATTAAACTCAGGCGGAGGAGTAATCGTAATACTTTGCTTCTTATCTGCCGTAAGACTTAACTCAATACTTTCAGAATTACCTTTAGTAATCGTTGTATACGTCCCCATAACTACTCCTAATTAAACATGTGCTTGAGCTGCATTTTCTGTATGACTTCTAATTTTTCTAAGCGCCACAATCATATCTGAATAAGTAAGCGCACCCAAAGCATCATACTCACCACTTGAAACACGATCTAAGTGCTTCTTTCTTATTTGTTCGGCCTGATCTCTTAATTCCTTAGACTTTCGTTCTGCAACGCTATAGTCCACTCTATCCAGTGATATTTGATTTGATACTGAATCATAGAAGGCCTTAACATTAACAAATAAGGCATCAAAATCTTTCTTTGCTTCATCACGAATTAGCTTAGAGATATCACCGCGAGCACTGTAAGCAATAAGCCTTTCAATATAGTCCGCAATACTCTCCAGTTCATCTACTTCTTTAATCATCGATTGAGCACGACGGGATTCATCTTCACTCAAAGGATTAACCATAAGCTTTACAATGAAGATCGTAACTTCTTTTTGAATATTATCAGTAATCCTCTCGTAGTCCTTGGCCTTTAGAGAAATTCGTTCTTGATCCTTAAAATTTTGTTTTATGTAAATCTCTTCAGCAAGAGCGTAAAGTCTTGAAACGATATCTTTCATTTTATTAACTTCGGCCTGTGCCTGAGCAAGTGCTGCAGCTGTCACCATTTGACTTGGATCTCCAAGCATCACAAGATGATGCTGCTCTTTTTCTCCCGTCGCAGGCGTGATCTTAGTGACAAAGTTTGCTAGCTGAGTAAGGAATGGAATAAAGATGATCGTTGCCGCAACATTGAAGATCGTATGTCCAGTTGCAATATGAACTGCAACATTAACAAAGTCACCTTCTGCGTTCACAGCGTTGGCAGCTCCGGGAACAAGATAATCGATAAACTCAACATAGAATGGAAAGAATAAGAAGATAATAAGGACACCCAGAAGATTGAAGATAGCGTGAGCACGTGCGGCCCTCTTCGCCGTTATATTTGCCCCAACGCTAGCGAGAAGGGCCGTAATCGTTGTTCCAATATTCTCACCTAATACGAGTGCTGCTGCCGTATGAAATTGAATCACTCCAGAACTAGCAAGAGCAATGGTAATCCCTAGCATGGCCGAAGAAGATTGAATAACGACAGTCAAAATACAACCAACGATGATACACGCAAAGTATGCGCCGTAATTTTGTTCAGAAAAGTATGAAATCATACTTAAGAATTCAGGCATCGTTCTTAGAGGCTTAAATGCATTAGACATAATACTTAGGCCAAAGAAGATCATCCCGACTGAAAATAAGATACGCCCAATTTGACGATAGCGGTTAGTTTTAGCAAATAAGAGAGGAAAAATACCTAGGCCAATAAAGAGTAGGCCATACTTCCCTACCTTAATTGAGATAATCCAACCCGTTACGGTTGTTCCAATATTTGCACCTAGAATAACACCAATTGCTTGGCTTAAGTTCATAAGGCCAGCATTAACAAAGCCTACCGTCATAACAGATGTTACAGATGAGCTTTGAACAAAGACAGTGACAAGAGTTCCAACGACAATGGCAGAGAAGCGATTCGTTGTAATTTTGTTAATTGTATTTTTAACAACATCACCGGCTACAGATTGTAAGGCCTCTGACATATTCTTCATTCCATAGAAGAAAATTCCAAGTCCTCCAAAAACAGAATAAATGAGCTTAAAGACTTCCACTGCCCTTCACTTCCTTTCGCCTATGATACGACGTTATATTGATCATGATAAATTTCAACAATTGTCAAAAAGAGGATTCCAATAATTGGGCCATAGAAAATACCACCCATTCCAAATACTCCCATCCCTCCAATAATTGCAAGCAAGACAAAAGTTGAATTAATTTGAATACGATTTCCAATGAATTTTGGCTTAAACCAATTTTCAACAATCAGGCCAACAAGTGTTGTAAAAATAAATAGCACCACTCCTGAAGTTGGACTACCAGTCAGAACGAGATAAAGACTTGCAGGAATTGTTACAATTGAAATCCCAACGAGTGGAACAAATGCTAGGAATATCATCAGAACTGTCCAAAGCACAACAGACTCAATACCAGCGGCCCAAAGTGCAAGTCCTCCAAGCACACCTTGAATCACCCCTCCAACTCCATTACAAACAAGAGTCACATAATTCATTTGGTTAAATTTATCGAGAATCTTTTGTTCTTGATCAGATGGTAGTGGTGAAAGATCAAAAATATATGTTTTAAGTCTTTTTCCTTCAACAAAAATACCAAAGACCACAATCATCATTATCGCAAGATCAAAAATAAAAGTAATGATATTTCCAACGATCGAGTTAATACTTGAAATAACCGTTCCAGAAATTCCTTTTAGAGTTCCAAATACAGTTGTCTTAACTTGCTCCATATCAATATCAACACCAGTGATATCAGATACACTTTTAATAAGAACAGCAACGGGACCATCTCCAAATAAGAAATCATTTACCTCATGGTGAGACATTGCCTTCATTATTGTTTGATAAAGACTTAAGGCTTCCTTACTAAGAGCGATTGATAGAAAGATGAGAGGTATAAGAACCAGTAGAATAATAATACAGCTTGTAACTGTGGCCGCTAAATTATCAGAAAGTTTATACTTCTCAATTAAGCGATTATTTAGTGGATTAAAAACACCTGCTAAGACAAAGCCAAAAATGATTGGAGCAATCATTTGCTTGGCCATCATCCAAACAAGGTAACAGACTAAAAGAAAGATACAACCGAAGAATACGTACGTTACGTTAAATTTATTTTGCATGTAAATATTGTATGTTTGAAATGGTTAATAAGCAATTTATAATGCCCTACTTTATAAGTGATTTACACTGCTTGAGCTCTAGAAAGAATTTTATAAACTTTGTCAGATAATATGCGCCAGGAAGAATTCCTATTACTGCCCCATAGGACATGGCCATTGCAAAGTCATTTAGGAAATAAGCAATTGCTGAAAATGTACTAATAAAGAGAATCGTTCCAAAGCATAGAAAAATAGGAATAAAGTTTACAATCATACTAAAGATAATTGCTCTAGTCGTCGTTGCAGTCAGCACCTCTTTTCCAATCTTTGCCATTGCAATATAGAAGAACCTCCCTACCTTAAAGTAGGCCAATTCAACTTCTTCACCCTTATCGAAGTTTTCAGCTATTGAAACCGATGTAACAACATTTTCTATTATTACGCCATTTTCAAATTTGATAAAATTAAAAACACGATCACTTCCACTTGGGGTTGCGACTTCGTAGCCAACAACCTTTGATCTTATATTTAAAACCATACGAGAGCCCTTAAAATGATTAGGGCATTATCGGCAATATACTGGACAACTTTACTTAGAGATTATTTGTTTGGAAGAGTTTAAAAATGAAAAAGCCTCCGAAAGGAGGCCTTTATTAATTTGATTTTAGTAGCAGTAGTAATTACCCCAGTAATCACGGTAGCAGTCATAGTAGTAAGTGTACTGAAATGCATACCAGTAGTAATAGAATGCAACACCACCGAATACAACAAAGTATAAACCGTAGTCGTAGCTATAGTAACCAGAGTAGTTAGCACCTGTGTTCTTCATACCATCAACATAGTCTTGAATTAGTGACTTTGATTCTTCAAGAGTCATATTCTCTACGTCAATTGATCCAACAAGGTTAGAAAGTTCTGATGCAACTTTCTTATCTTTGATATTTGCTTGTAGGTAATTTAAAACCTCAGATGGCGTGATACCTTCTTGAGCTAGATCACCTAGTTGTTTTTCAAATGATTTTACAGTTTCATTGTAGAAATTTTGATCTTTTTGATCCCACTCTACAGATAATTTAAATTCAACTTCTTCAAAAATTGGCGCGATTTTAGCTTCAACATTTGCAGAAGCTGAGAACGAAAAGCATACAAGTGCCATAGCAGCTAATTTTCTTAACATGAACATCTCCCTATTAGTAACAGATATGGGTAACTACCCTATCTAAATATATTTTGTCAATTTAATAAAAGTTAACTTCCTTTACAAACCCATCTCATGATAGGCGTTTTGAAGATTTATGCGATCTCTCAAGGGTGACTTACAACTTCTACGACACTCCTTAAGAATTGATTTCAATAAATCTCCTCTAATATTTGAGCTACTAGTAATATTCTTGCGAACATCATAAATCAGCCCATGACTTGAGTCTTTATCAAGCTCGCGAACTTGCCACAAAACCCCAAGAACAAAATCAATATTGGCATAAGCATTAGTTTCAAAGCCAGCATTATAAACTTCATCGCGAAAGGCATCCTTTTCACGAACTCTTTTTGCATAGTCTTTTACATTATCAGCAATCGTTGCACTATCTGCGATAGAGGCAGCAAAGAAGTCGGCCATCCCTTCATTAACGGGAGAAGAGTGGCTAAGCCCTAGATGATCACTGAGTGCGACATGGGCAAACTCATGGTAGACAACTTCGGGAATAAAGCTTGTATCTAAAAAGAATTTCTTTCCCTGAAGTAGTCCGTAGAGCTTTTTCATAGCAAAGAATGATGCCTCGATAATGGCCGTTGAGCCCAGAATATTAAGCCCGCTGTCTTTTAGGGCATCTCCTGTAAGTAAAAATAGGTCACTAACAAATTTTTGAAAGCTTGCTAAACGTGACTGGTTTCTAAACTCACTAAAGATTGCGGCAGTTTGTTCAAAGTCATTCTTTAAACCTTCCTTAGGAAGATTAATCTCCTTGGCCGGACGAAACCAAATTTCATAATTCCAAGGCTTAATCCCAAACTTTTCTCTTCCCTCACCAGGTGGAATCGAAAGAGCGTTATTATACTCAGGAGATAAGTTGTCATGTGCAAAATGCCCAATTGAATTAAATTGGTTTGTTATATTTAAACGTACCACAAGTTGAGGAAGCTCTTTTACGTATGAAGACTGAACAACGTTTAAGAAATAACTCTTTGCCTTTGTCAGGTGATAGAAAACACTTGCTGCTCTAAGCTTTTCAACTTCATCTTCTAAAGTCTCTAAATTTATCGCTTCATTTGATTTACCGTATACAATTTTAAAGCTCTGGTTTTCCAGTAATGATGCTTTTGCTAGATCAAGCTCTACTTCCTTCTTAACCAAGTCCATATCATCATCACGAGTGATAACCTGGGCCTTAAAGCTTGCCATGATTGACGATGCGAGAAGTGACAGTAGAAGGAGCTTAGAAAATTGAATGATCACGTTGTGGCTCCTGCTTTGTCTCTGTTAACATCTCGATACCAACTAATGATAAAACTTTTACAAAGTAAAATGTTGTTGGAATAGCTGCAACAAAGATTGTTCCATATCTTCTAATAAATCTTTTTCTCTTTTCTGCTTTTGTAAGCTCAGGGTTCCATACATCATCGACTAATGCTAGTGTGCTCAAGTCCCCACCAGAGACCAGGCCTGTTTCAAATGCTGCGGCCAGAATATCTTCAAAACCAACATTAGTACCTTCAAATAAATTCATCATCTGAAGATCACCTAACTCTTTCCTTACCATTTTAGCGGCGAAACGATACTGCTCCATTGGATCTAGAATAATCTCCTCAACACTTTCATCATCAATCATAACGTTGATAATTACTTCATCCGCATTAAGACGATTAAGTAGCCTCTGAGTCATTCCACTTAGGTAAATAATTTGAAATTGATTGTACTTTGCAAGCAAGGCCTCTCTACGTGACACCTTACTCTTATCACGTCGCCCTGAAATATAATTTGTCTTTTGAATATTAAGGCGCTCTGGAAATTGCCTTGTTAGAAATTTTTGTTCTTTCAAGTACTCTGCTAATATCTGTGGTTCAAGATGATAGTCCTCTTGAACTAGTCTTTTGAGCATCCAATAGGTACGCTTATCAATTAAATTTTTATGATAGGCCTTCTTTAGAAACTTAGCTGGTTTCTTTTCTCCTAATTCTTTAAATAAATTCTTAGCAATAGCATTGAAGCAAAGACCTCTTTGCTGTGCCCTTTGAAAGTTTTCAAAAGTCTGCGCCTTGAAGTTTTTAACAATAGGGTTAAAAGGAGAAAGATGTTTTTCTAATTTAGAGATTTCAAATGATCTTAGGGTTCTTAAAAGTAAGCGGTATTGGGTGTCATCGATTCGAGAATTACTTCGTAAGTAAACGAGAGCTTCTTTCAACTTACCTTGCGCAAATTGATTTAAATCTTCTAAAAGCTCATACTCACAAGTTCGTGATGAAAGCTCCACTTCATCTAATAAGGCCTGCTCTTGAGAACTCAGTTCTGCCTGGGCCTTTGCGATATCTTTCTTATCAAAGTACGCACTTTCTCCCGCGAGATTTAACCCACATGCCTGAAAGCTCATATTCAATGACAGAATAAAGATAAGTAGATGATTTTTCATATGTCTATCTACCCTGAACAGGTAACAAAGAAAATAAGTGGTGAAATTTATACACTAATTATTTAGTTGTAAATTTATTTTGACGAGTTAAGATGGCAGTAATGTTAAGAGTTCAATAAAATCAACAGTTTATGACATATATCATGTTTTGTTCTTTTTTTTTATTCTAAACAGAAAATATTCATCATTTTTCAGAAAAGGGAGGATGCATGTCGAAGGAGAGAGAGAGTAACTTCGATTTTGATGAACTATTCTTTTCCAGGACCGATAAGCGAGGAGTTATCGCGTCTGGAAATTCAGTATTTCAACGAGTCAGTCAGTACGAGTGGGAAGAGATGCTTGGCAAACCCCACAAGGTGGTTAGACATCCGGAAATGCCTCGCGGGGTATTTTCATTACTTTGGGACACTATTGCCCAAGACAAGATGATCGGCGCCTATGTCAACAATCAAGCTAAAGATGGAAGCAATTATTGGGTCTTTGCCCTCGTCTCACCTATAGACGATGGCTACCTGTCAGTAAGACTAAAGCCTAGTAGTCATTTCTTTGAGATCGTGAAGGAAAAGTATATTGAGCTAGCTCAATTAGAAAAGCGTAAGAAACTTACACCGGCACAATCACAAGAAACTCTTCTAGCAATGATTAATGAGTTAGGCTTTGAGTCCTACGAGCACTTCATGATTGAGGCCCTCATGCAAGAGCTTGAATCAAGACAAAAAGCACTTGGAGAAGAGCCAATTGCAGAGCTTAACTTATTAAGAAAGGCCCTAGAATCCGGCTCATTTCTACAAGAGAAGTCAGAAGGTATATTTGAAGAATACAAGAAGACATCACTTGTGCCTATGAACCTAGAAGTTCAAGCTGCAAGGATTGGGGAAGAAGCAGCTTCAATGGCGACGATTTCTACTCAGTACGACAATCTTGCTAAAGAGATTCAAGACGAAATTAATAAGTTCATGGTCTCTGGAAAGCTTGTTCAAGAGAAAGTAAAGGATTGCCAATTCTTTGTTTGTAATTCAATTCTTCAAAGAGAGATTTACAACTTCTTTGAAAAAGAAACAAAGCCTTCACCAATTCAAAAGGCAAATGAGATGGGTATCTTGTCAATGTTACAAGAACAGCAGATTAAGAATGCCAAGACTAGCCTCATTGAAATTCAAACGGAGTTTAGTGAATTCAAAAGAGTGTGTAACGACGTGAAGAAGTTATCAATTGGCCTAGAGATGGTAAGTATCAGCGGAAAGATCGAAGCAGCAAGACTTAATAGAAATTCAGGAGAGCTTTCGGGACTTCTCGATCAATTGACTAACTTTAAAGACTCACTCAAGCAATCGTTAAAAGAGATAAACGATATCGGTAACGATTTAGTTCATCAGGTACTTAGCATGAATGAGTCTTTAGCAAATCAAAATAACTAAGACTGATAGCTTTCTTTAAAATCTTTAATTGATTTTGAGATAGGTATCGTTGGGCGTCCGATGAGACTTGATAATTGCTTTTGATTATCAAATAAGCCTCCTACGGACGCTCCTTTTTCAGAGTCTGCCAATAATTGTGCAAATCCTTCAGGGAGACCTCCCTGCATTAAAGCATTTTTGAAATCAGCTTCGCTTAGATTTTGAAATTGTATTTCTTTTCCAAATTCTTTACCTACAGCTTCTGCAAATTCAGATAAGGTAAATGCTTCATCCCCTGCTAATTCATAAATCTTTCCTTCATGACCTGTACCAGTTAGGACCTTCGCAGCGGCAAGAGCATAGTCCACACGTGCTGCAGTTGAAAGCTTGCCATCACCAGCACAACCAATAACAGCTGAATGTTCAATAATACTAGGTAATCCCATCATGTAGTTTTCAGAATACCAACCGTTACGAAGTATCGTCGTTGATATATTAAGGTCATTTAGCAAATCCTCCGTTTCAACATGCTCTTTCGCAAGCCCAAGTGGAGATGTATCTGCATGAAGAATACTAGTGTAAATAAGATGTTTAACTGAAGATTCCTTTACAGCATCAATAACATTCTTATGTTGAGGAAGTCTTTTACCAACCTCACTTGCAGATATTAATAAAAGCTTATTAATTCCTCTTAATGCTTCTTTCAATGAATCAGGCTTTTCATAATCACCATACCTTATTTGAACACCTTTTTTTGCAAATTGATCAAGTTTTTCAGTAGACCTTGCAATGGCCACTATTTCATTGGGATTAATCCCCTCATCTAAGAGTTGTTGAATAACTAATTGGCCTAGCTGACCAGATGCACCTGTTAATGCAATCATATATTTCTCCTTATTATCTAAAACTAAAGCTTCTCATTGAAATGGAAGCGTTTTGAATTCCTTCAAAATCAAACTTCAGGATGTCATTTTCATCTGAGGCCCCTATCACATATAAAAGAGGAAAATAGTGTTCAACTGAAGGAACACTCATCTTTCCAATATCCATGCTTTGAAAATCATTAATCAAATAATTAAACTCTCTATTGATAAGCTTCTCTTTGATAAGTTCATCATACTCTATGGCCCAATCAGCGACAGGAGCATCCTCACTCCAGCTTATTGTTTTTAGGTTATGAACAATATTTCCACTGCCTATAATGAGTACTCCTTGATTCCTCAAAACCTTCAGCTTCTTTCCTAGATCAAAGTGATACTGTGGAGGCTTCCTAATATCCAAACTCAACTGAAGAACGGGTATATTTGCTTTTGGAAACATAAACTTCAATAACGTCCATGTCCCGTGATCCAACCCCCAATTATCATGATCAAGCTTAACACTCTCACCAATAAGTTCGACAATCTCGTTAGCAAGATGAGGTGATCCCGGAGCGGGATATTCAATTTCATATAACTCTTTTGGAAAACCGTAAAAATCATGAATCGTTTTAGGTTTATCCATTGCTGTAATCCACGTTCCCTGTGTTTCCCAATGCGCAGATATCATTAGTATTGCTCTAGGCTTTGGCAGCTCTTTTCCTATTATTCTAAGTTGATCAGTAAATTCATTACTTGCAATTGCATTCATAGGAGAGCCATGTCCTAAGAATATCGCTGGAATCTTTTCTCTAGTCATGACTGCTCCGCCTACTACTTAGTAACGACTTTAAAAGTTAGTGTTACTGTATCTGAGATCATATTATCACCAAGGTTCTTAAAGAAACTTCCTGAACCATAAACCATATCAAACTCAGTACGATCAAAGGCAAGAACCCCAGAATAAATCTTTCCCTTTTTTGTCACAGGGATTGCGACAGCATTAGTCTTGCCTTTAATAGTTAGTTGTCCATAAAGCTGTCCGTTATCAATCTTATTTATCTTTAGCTTTGCAGTTGGGTACTTTTCAACATCAAAGAAATCACTACTTTTAATATGCGAAAGAAACTTTGCCTTCCACTCACCTTTTAAAGTTGCATCATCAATAGAGCTCATATCAGCGACGAAAATCCCTCTTCCATTATCTAAAGTGGCACTTTTCATTTTAATTGGCCCAGAGTGAAAATCTCCTGTGATTTTTGAACCTTTCCATACGAATGAACTTCTTGCTAAGTCAATATTATCGGCCATCGCTGTTAAAGAAGTTAAAATTAGTCCTAGAATTATAAATTTAGCTTTCATTTCTTTTCTCCTGATTTGTTTTGCTATATTCGTATTATGGAGAAAAAATGAGTGTTGCAACAGACCACAATAATGCAATATAATGTTCCATATAAGGAACACTGAATGGATCTAAATTTACTTAAGATATTTGAAAAAGTTGCTGAGGCAGGAAGCCTAACAAAAGCTTCTCTGGCGCTAGGTCACCCTAAATCCAAAATTAGTCGCGACCTCGTCAAGTTAGAAGATGAACTAGAACAGACTTTACTATCTCGCGGGCCAAGAGGAGTAACGTTAACAGAACAAGGCCTAGCTCTACTACAGTTGATTAAATCTCCACTAGAGTCTCTTGATGCATCTCTTCTAAAAATAAAGAGCCAAAAAGATGAGATGAAAGGCTTAATTAAATTAACCGCACCAGAGGATCTTTCACAGTCCCTCCTTACTAATATTGTTTGTGACTTCATGGATAAATACCCTGGTATACGAGTTGAACTTTTCTCTACAAATATCCTTATGGACTTCAAAGAGCATAAGTTAGATCTTGCCCTGCGTATTGGAAAATTAAAGGATTCATCACTGATTCAAAAGAAAGTCTGTGATATTGAAGTTGGCCTAGTCGCTAGCTCACAATATTTGAAAAGCTCTCCAAGAATTTCTAAATTAGCAGACCTTGAAAAACATCCGGTGGCAATCTTGACTGACCTTTATGGTAACCCTTTAAATAAGTCATGCTTTAAAGACCTCGTTCCTCAATTTGCAAGCAACTCATTCCCTATTTTAAAGGATTATGTAAAAAACAATAAGGGACCAGCAATGATCCCAAGTTTTTACTGTAAAAAAGAACTCGTTGAAAATGAATTCATCAAGATATTACCAAGCTATAAGTATTTAGCTAGAACACTCTTCTTACTTTCTAAGCCTTCAAAACATATTCCAAAACATGTGAAGATATTTAAAGAATACCTCTATGATAATTTAAAATATATTTTAGATAACTAATCTTTGGAACGAAATGATGAAGGAATAATATCGACACCTAGTCTCTCACCTAGCTTAACAACAAATGGAATTGTAAGTGGGGCAAAAGGAAGTACAAGTAAAACACCAACTCCTAGCCCTTTAATGACCTCAACAAATTGCTTATTGGCCTCTTTCATCTCTTCTTTAGAGGCACGTCCCTGAGTGTAGCGTCCATATATGGCAAACATCTCTTTTGTTTCAGTTCCTTCCTTTTCAAGGCCATCTCGAAGAATAATTAGAGATTTCCTCAGCCTAAACATAAGACCCTTTTTCTTAGAAGCAAAATAGATAAGAATATCAAGATATAGCTTTTCAATTTTCCTCAGCATATTCATGGTACGATTCGACCTTCTCTCAAGTGATAATAATTCATCAACTTATCTTTAAGTCTTTGAGAATAAGTAAGAAGGTGCATAATTGCGCCTGCATCATTTCGTTCAGGTTTTGCCATCAGTGTGAATACTTTCTTTCCAAAGCCTTCAAGGTTTCTTTGAAAGTCTTGTGATACTTTCTTTAGATCCTTATCTTTTTGACTATCACTTGAAATATAGTCGAAAACCGAAAGCGTGCTACTTGCGATCTCTCGCACAATCATCAGGACATCACTTTTGAGCTCAACATAGTTATTATCCATTGAAACTTTAACACTTGTAATATCCTTAACTGAGTCGTGCATCTGAAAGATATATTCATACATGGCCATGATATTTACGATGCGATCAATTTCTTCTTCATTATTGCACTTGGAAATGAACTTAGAAAAGAAGCCTAAAAGTTCGGCCTTAAGAAAGTCCATATATTCAATACGCTTCTTTGCCGCCTCATAAATACCTTTATAATTTGTTTCAATACTTAAGGTAATAAGGTTGTAGTTTTCTTGTACAAATTGAAAGGTCTTTTCGAGGTCATCCATTAAGTTTTCTTCAATCTCACTAAATTCTGATTCTTCTTTTAGGCCTAGAGCAATTCGTTCAAAATCCATTTTCCCTTCCCCAAGCATTCGATCGATTAGAGCAGTAAAAGGGTTTAAGAAAATAACAAAGATAAAACTCGTGGTGACGTTAAAGATGAGGTGAAAGTTTGCGAGCGCAATGGCCGGAATATCTGACATCAGAGGAAGGTGCTCCCTCCAAAAAATAACGATTGGAAGAAAGATTAACACTCCTCCTAAGTTAAAAAGAAAGTGAGCAAGGGCCGTCTTCTTTGCTGCAATATCCATACTAATAATAGAAATAAGGGCCGTAACGGTTGTTCCAAGATTTGACCCCATTAAAATCGGAATTGCATTATCAAGACTCATAAGCCCTTGTTGTGTGAAGATAATAGCTAAACCAGTTGTTACTGAACTTGATTGAACAATAGCGGTAATGACAGCACCAACGAGAACACCAAGAAGTGGATTATGGGCCTTTGTTAGAAACTCAATTAAGCGCGCATCCGTTTGAAGAGGAGCAAGGGCCGATGAGATTAGGTTTAAGCTAAAGAAGACGAAACCAAAATAGAAAAGTGTCTTTCCAAAGATAGCGTAGCGAGATCTCGTAAAAGAAAGGAGAAAACCAACGATAATAAAGACAGGAGCAAAGGCCGTCAGCTTAAAGGCAACTAATTGTGCCGTAACCGTTGTCCCAACATTAGCACCAAAAATTATCCCAACACTATTTTTAAAGGACATAACACCGGCATTTACCAAGCTAATTGCGATGACAGATGTTGCAGAGCTCGACTGAATGAAGGCCGTGATAATAGCTCCAATTAAAAGCCCTACGACGGGGTACATTGTTGCACTTCCGAGAAATTTTCGAAATTTTTCACCAGTAATATTTTGAACTTCTTTTGAGAAGTTCTCAAGGCCAAAGACAAAGAGTATTACACTCGATGTTGCGGCCAGAATAATTTGAAAATCCTTCATTAATAAACCTATGTCTAATATCAAAATGAATTATTGAGATAAATATAGCAGTAAAACCAGTATCATAAAATTATCATATTCTTTATTTGAATAAATCGTTAGTAATTTCAACAAGTTAGAAAAACAGGCCTTAATCTTTATTAATGAATGAACTTTGTACGGCCGCATGGATTATCAACACCGCTCTTAGGCCAACTAAATGATTATTCAAGAAAAATACTGGCACTCCCCTTGCATTAATATACAGAAATATTGAACGGAGCGATTTCAAATGAAGAAAATCTTTTTTCTAAGTCTACTTTTAAGTTTTAATACTCAAGCTGAGTTTAGCATAAGCGCCAATGGCTCAAATGTTGATATTAAAAAGCGCAAGTATCATACGAGACCGCTTATTCAAACTGAAGAATTCAATACATCATCTTATTGGGCAGATACCGTCAGAAGAACAACTGTTGTAAAATCAATTGTTGGTTGTCTAAGTGAGAATTGTGCCTATTTCAATGAAATGGATATGTCGGATATCTTTAAAGAGTCCGTTGCCCAATTTGGTAAAGAAGAAGGTGAAATGTATTTCACTAACGTTGTCGCGGGCCTAATCATTGGCTCTCCTGAAGTTAGAAGAGAGAATATCTATTCATCAGCAAAGCTTCTTTTAAGCTTTAATCAAAAGATGTACCTCGCCCATATTCTTGGGACAATTATGAATAATCACTATGATTTTGAACGTGATAAAGATGGCGTTGTAACAACAGAAGATATCTTTGAAGCAATCAGAAGTGGTACAAAGGCCGGTGTTTGTCGTGACATTGCCGTAACTCAGGCCAATGTCCTAAAGAAGTTAAATGTTGAAGACGTCTATGTTGTCGCTTACAACACAAGAAATGTAGGTCACGCTACAGTCGTTGTACAAGACCCAGGAAATAAAGATCGCATCATTAATTTCAACTACGGTGAAACCAGAATTAATGAGGGGCAAAGTGCGCAGAGCTTAGCACAAGATACAACCCTAGCTGACTTTGGAATTAATTATCGAATTTTTAATGCAGATGGAGAACCAGTTGACAGAGTTCCTAGTGAGGTTGGTTACTTACTAAATCAAGCAGTCGGTCTAGACATTGATATGGTCGCTCCTGGTGTCGAGTTTGATAATATCGATGTTATCTCGATGAATTATGAGAACGGGGCCATAAGAGCAAAGAGTTATTATGCAGAAACTGAAAATGGCCTAACAGCATCAGGTGTTGCCGCAACTCTAAAAAACCAAGGAAACAGAATTAAATTTGACGCTGGAATTGCGCTTCAAAGAGAACAAAAAAAATTAGAACATAGAGAGTTTGTTAAAGATAGCACTAGCTTTTACTTCGGTATGGATGCACGACTGAAGTCAGGAAAAGTCGACTTAGGTATTCTAAGAAATGTCTACGCGGACATAAAGTCACACGTAAGTATTACCGTTGGAAATGGAAAAATAAAAACTAAGAACTTCAAAACAGACGGAGAATTTAGCGACAGCCAAAATATGTTCTCTTCTTCCCTATATGCTGATTCGAGCTACATGGGAGTGAATTGGAAAGGTATCGTAACTGCCCACGCTTCTATTATGAAGGCCGATGTTAGAGAAGAAGGTAAATACACGATGGCCGTAATTGGTGGAACAATTAAAAATGAAATCAAAAGACAGATTATGGATGAGTATGGAGTAGGTATTCAAAATATCATCTATATTAGGCAAGAAGGTGCGACAGCGGACTATAGTATTACGCTCTACTCAGAAGATGGACGTCACTCATTTGAAGTTGGAATGAAGGCCCCACTATATGGAAGAACAGGATTCTGGGTGAAAGGAAACCAAAAGTCTACATATATAGCTGCACAAACAAAGATATTAAAAGACAGTTTAAAGTTAGGTATTAAATATATTAAAAAAGAAGATAAAGAAGCAACTTATAAATTTGAAGGTGAATATATCTTTTAATAAATAAAATAGTCACCTACTACAGGTGACTATTATTATCGATATAATCAATGATTTCATCTAAGTGGATATAGATATTTTTCTTGATCAACTTGGCCTTATTTAAAGTTCCTTCCTTAAAGTGAAATCCTGCAAGCCCTAATTGCCTTGCGGCTTCTACTTCTTTTAAGGATTCGGAAATATACAAACTAGGATAACGTCCCGTCTCATCTAGCGCCTTATTAAAAATATAAGGCGCAGGCTTTAGTTCATCATTACTCATAGGAATATAGATTTTTTCAAATACACTCCAGTCAAATTCTACTGAATCATTCCAATGTGCCCTTACATATTCCTTTAGCGTTGTAATCTTCTGTTCATAAGTCTCACCAAAAGATTCAGGAATATTTGAGATAATGGCCACATGAATGCCCATCCCTTTTAAAGCATGGATATACTCGAGAGAGCCTTCGTAGTAGTGATAATTCCCACTCTTTTTCGTGTTGATAATAGTATCCCCTAAATCAAAGAATACCCATCTTTGAAGACTCGTATCTTCATTTAGGTTTGATGCATAGTAACCAGCACCGGCAAAAGAGATTAAAGTAATAAGAATAAGTAGTACGATATTTTCTTTTTTCATACTTTATTTTAGCAAACAATTATATTAGTTTAACCTGATCAATGTCAGGGTTTTTAGTTATATTTTTCAACATCCATCGGTACCTCCATCACGAGAACCTCTGAGTCATCGAGTGACTTTAGTCCAATATTATTATCTGGATCGATCCCTAGCCCATCACGAGTTGATAATGTTAAGTCATTAACCCTTACTTCGCCATTTATAACAAAGAGATAGACACCATTTGATTTGATATACTTCTTATAAATTAAATTCTGCCCTTCTTCTAAGTTTGCTAATGAGAAAAAGGCATTTTGATTTATCGTCACAGAATTATCTCGGCCATCAGGGGAAACAATTAATTGAAACTCTCCTCTTCGCCCAGAGCCTTTGAAATATCTTTGAGAGTAAGAAGGCCTAATATTATGCTCTTTAGGCAGTACCCAAATTTGTAAGAAGTGTACCTCTTCTCGATCAGAGTTATTATATTCACTATGAGAAATTCCCGAACCAGCAGACATAACTTGGATCTCGCCTTTCTTTATAATGAAATCATTTCCAATAGTATCCTGATGGTGAAGAGAGCCCTTTAAAGGAATCGAAATGATCTCCATATTACGGTGGGGATGGGTATCAAAGCCTTCCCCTGGAGCAACGACATCGTCATTAATAACCCTAAGTGTGCCAAAGTGAATTCTTTCCGGGTCATAATAATTGGCAAAGCTGAAAGTATGATTACTCTTTAACCACCCATGTTCTGCGTAGCCACGCGAGTCCGCGCGGTGAAGTACATTCGTCATCATTCCTCCTACATTTTTGATATTATAGCGGTCCTCAATATCTCAATGTAGGTAAATTAAATTAAAATTTTAGTCGGAGGATCAAGTAAGAAGTCTAAAAGCAATTCAAGCTCTTTAGCAAGATCAGGTTCAACTTTAGTCCACTTCTTCTGGCTAACCTGAATTCGATCATAAAGCTCTGTTGCCTTCTTTTTTATTTTAAAGGTTGAGCCCTCTGAAATAGACTCAACCATTCTCCACTTTAATTCATCAAGGATATAGTAATACGTTTGTGGGCCATCATCTTTTTCCAACTCTTGGTCGATGACGGTAACAAGATCCCACCAATCATTTTTACGATACCTTCTTGAACTTGAGTACATCTTAACGTAACTCTCGGCGAAGTACCTTACCAACGTTATTCTTTGGAAGGTCATCGACAAATGCAATTTGCTTAGGAACTTTATATCCAGCTAAGTTCTTCTTTGCATAGGCCTTAATATCTTCTTCAGTTAAAGAGGCATTTGCTTTAACAACAAAGACCTTAACAACCTGTCCTGACTTTTCGCTATCAATTCCAATAGCAGCAACATCCTGAACCCCATCAAGCTCAAGAAGAACACCTTCGACCTCATTTGGATAAACATTAAATCCTGAAACAACAATCATATCTTTCTTACGATCTAATATTCTTAGAAAACCTTTTTCATCAATCGTTGCGTAATCACCAGTTTTAAGCCAACCATCTTTTGTAAAAGTCTTACTCGTCTCTTCAGGTTGATTCCAATAGCCCTTCATAACCTGAGGACCTTTTACACAAAGCTCCCCTTCTTCATTAAAGCCTAATTCATTCTCATCCCCGTCAATGATTTTAATATCAGTAGAAGGAAGAGGAAGCCCAATTGAACCAATTTCATCAGTCCCATCTGTAGGGTTACAACTAACAACTGGAGACGCTTCAGTAAGGCCATAACCCTCAATAACTCTTGTCTTCGTTACTTTCTCCCACTCTTGTTTCACAGCAGGTTTAAGGGCCATCCCACCAGCAACACTAAACCCAATAAAGCTTAAGTCATGCTTTCTAAATTCCTCATTTGCAAGTAGAGCTTGAAGAAGAGTGTTTACAACAATCATAACTTTAGGCTTATGAGTATAGACGTCCTTGATTAATGAATTAAGATCACGCGGATTTGTGACAAGTACATTTGTCATCCCCATCTTAAAGAACCCAAAGATATTAACTGATAAAGTGAAGACGTGATAAATTGGTAGTGGAGCTAGAATATTAGCGTGTTCCGTACCTAGGCCAGCATTGATCCAAACATCCATTTGTAACATATTAGCAATAATATTTCTGTGAGTTAGAATCGCGGCCTTAGTTTTCCCAGTCGTTCCACCAGTGTATTGGAAAAGAGCAGTATCTTCTCTTTCAATCGTTGGAAAAGTTGCACTCGCCCCTCTTCCTTTTGTAATAGCTTCATTAAGCGTTAAGTAAGTTCCTTTATAAGCAGGAATCATTTTCTTTACGTGCTTAATAACAAAATTTGTAAGCTTTCTCTTTACTAAAGGAAAGAAGTCACCGATTTCAGTTGTGATAATATGCTCAATCTTACTTCCTTCAATGGCCTCTTCTAAATTTGCCACAAAGTTCGAACAGATAACAATTGCTTTTGCCCCACTATCTTCAAGAACTTTTTTAACTTCTCTTGTTGTATAAAGTGGATTTGTATTAACAACAACTAGCCCCGCCTTGAATGCTCCAAAGAGAGCGACAGGATATTGAAGAAGGTTTGGCATCTGAATCATGATGACATCACCTTTCTTAAGCTTTAGATCTTTAATAAGATAGTTAGCAAATGCATCAGACTTCTCTCTTACCTCTTGATAAGTCATACTAGCATTCATATTGATAAATGCTTTTCTCGCCGAAAATTTTTCACAAGTCTCATCAATCATTTCAACAATATTATTATATTGATCAGGGTTGATTTCTGCTGCAGCATTCTTTGGGTAATTCTCTAACCATACTTTATTCATTTATATATCCTTTTTTCTTATAGCTTTAATCTTATATTCACAATTCCCATTGTTTCAGGCTCTATGACAACTTCGCCGCGGCTCTTTAGAAGCCCTAATACGGCGTGATTGCCAGTACTGGCCGTGCCATATATCTCTTTGATCTTGCGCTCTTTGGCGGCCTCAATTAAATGATCAATTAAAATTCCACCAAATCCCATACGATGATATTTATCAATCACTGTAACGGCGAATTCGGCCTTTGGTGAATGATCAGAGTCACGGTAGAATCTTGTGGAGCCTACCGGAAGCTCCCCCTCTTCACTTTGCTTCATAACCGTTAAGGCCACATGGTTAACATAATCAGGACAAGTAAATAACTCTAAGTCCTTTTTTGAGAGACTTTTCTTTGCCGCTAGAAAGCGACTACTCAATGTACGATGAGAGGCCATCTTAAAAGCTTCGATCAATTTTTCTTGATCTTTTTCACTTACACTTCGGATGACGTATTTCTCGCCACGATGCTCGAACTGTTTAAAGAAGTCTTTATTGTATTTCACAAGGGCTTCCAATGACACATGCTCGATTTAGCGTCTTTATAAATTGTTCCTTTAGAAGATCAAATTCTTTCTCATCTCTACCACGGCCAATCCACGAGTGAACAAGCTCTCTGGCCGCACCAAATAAAATGGCATCAAGTATATGGCGATCAACAATTCTAATATTTTCAAGCTCGGCCTGTTTTGTGAGGACTTCATAAATTCTTGTGGATAGAATTTCATACTCACTCACTAAGAGTTCACGAATTTCTTGAAAGCCAGACATTGTCGCCTTCCAAAAGAAATCACTCTCCCTGACTTCATTCTTATGCCAACCAAAGTAGATGCATACCAAATCATTTAGAGTTTGTTCTATCGACTTTGCACTACTGGCAGCGACAAAGGCCCTATTTCTAATCTTAGATGAAAGCTTTATAAAGAGAGACTTATAAATATCTTCGATACCACCAGGGAAATGATAATAAAAAGTTCCAGTTGAAAGCCCGGTGTGTTTCTTAAGCTTAGAAACCGAAATATCTAAAATGGCCTCTTCATTTAAAAGCTCTAAGACACCTTCAAAGATGGCCTCTTTTGAATCCTGTTTCACAATCACTCCATTTGTAGACAAGTTGTCTAGACGTGTACTCTAGAATATGCCACAGCAGAACATAAGACTCAAGCTAAATGATCTAACTAGCTGAAAAATGGTTATAGAATTTTAAACAAGGAAATTACTTTAGCAACTGACACTTTACTGCAAATTTAATTTTATCAAATCCTTCAGCGCCAAACCACTCAACGTATTGGCAATAGATCGATTTGTAGAGGTCTGTGTCTTGATATTCGAGGTAGAGTTCTTCTCCAACAGGAGTGGAGAAGAACGGAACGAGAAAAATAAATGTTAGAATAACTGTAATTAGAATTCTAAACATCTATTGAACCTCCCAAATGGCCATTGCCCACTCTGGGTGGTCAATGAAAGGGTTGCGGTTCTTTTGATATTCACATGCGATATCATTTCTTCTTCTTTCGTGCTCACTTACAGGATCTTGCTTGTGCCACTTTAGAAGTAGTTTAATAAACCAAGTGCTATATGTTTGCTCACGTGAACCATTAGTCATTGGGTTATTCTTAAATCTTGGAATCTCTGCTTCATAGCGAACTGCAAAGTAAAGCATTGCTCTTGCAATATCACCTTTGAATTCATCGATTGGTTCAAAAACGCGACCACGGTAACCACTTGTTGAGCTTCTCCCAACCTTTGATCCGTTCTTAGAAGTCCATGATGCGTCACCAACTTCTCCAAAAGGATAAGAGCCACGATGTCCGTTTACTTTTCCATCAGTAGGATAAACATGAAAGATATCTGTTTTCATTGGGCGTCTCTTATTAAAAAGACCTTGAGGGAATAAGTGCTCTCTATTGTAGCAGTCACCCTCTCCCTTATATTGGCCACATGTTCTGCGACCAGGTTGAAAACGATACGGATCCTTTCCATTTGGATTTTCTGAGTACATATCCATAATCGTGCGATCACCATCGTAAGTAGTATCGAGGTCAGTGCTACGATACGCCTTAAGAAGGTCATCATACGATATACTACGATGTTCTCTTCTTAAAAGAGAAGAAAGCTCTGATTTAAACTCGTAGCCAGATGCATGCTTAGAAAGTCGTGAATAAAATTGTGTTTGATCACAAGTTGAAGCAAAGGCCGTGCTTGTGATGAAAATTAGAAAAGTTGTGATGTGTGTGATTTTCATGCAAAGAGAGTATCGACTAAAATACATGAACACAATGAAAAAATTTATTAAATCTTATAGGGTATATTAGGTATTCTTATAAACAGATAGTCTTTAGAAGAAGGTGTACCTTCTAAGAAGCTGAAATTCTTCACTTTCTTAAAAGGCACGGTGTATCAATCTTAAGATTAAGAAAGAACGCTTACTGAAACAGCACAAGGACCTTTTTGTCCTTCACCTACTTCAAATTCAACAGCGTCATTTTCACTTAGAGTGTTTCCGTTTACTGCTGAAATGTGTACGAAAAGATCTTTGCTTCCATCGTCAGGAACGATAAATCCAAAACCTTTCTCATCATTAAAAAACTTAACTTTACCTGTTTTCATACTTACTCCTTATGTTTAAGTTTCTTTAGGTCTACGTTAGAACTATATATTTTTAATTCGCCAGAGCTTAAAACGCCATTGGCCTTCCAAAATTGTTTATACTTTCTTTCCAACAAGAAATCTATTCGATCACCTCTAGTCACTAAAAAGAAACTATAGTCACCGATTCGACTTACTAATTCATCTAAAATCTTCGAAATATCCTCAATTTCACTAAAATCATAGATAAAGTATATTTGCGCCTTTGGTAGAATAAAATCATCATCCAAGACGTCTTCTAAAATAATTTCACAATTTATGAGATCTAATTTTTCAAAAAGACGATTTCCTTCGCTCTCTCTTTGTTTAAGAATCTCATAGCCGATAAAGCGGGACTCTGGAAAAACAGAGTTCATCACAATACCAACTCGTCCATAGCCAGCACCAACATCCACTATCTTATCAACCTCAAAATCCTTTAAAAGATAAAGTGCATCAAAGATATCATTATAAGGTGTCTGCAAAACTTGCGGATGTAATCCAATCCAAGTTTGCGTGCCTTGAAAGTGCTGCTTTCCTTTAATGCCATCATTTTGCTTATAATAGGCCTTGTATTTCTGTAGAAGCTTTCCTTCTATTTTTGGAATACGAAAACCAAGCAGCCGATCTAAATCCTTTGCATGTTCCAGAGGATGATTATTGCTTCTCATAAATGTACGCGGATTTTTAATAAGATCTTTCAATGGTACTGAGTCTGCATTAAGCACTTCGTTCACTAAGGTATTCCCTGCAATTCTGTCGTTTCTAAATAATAAAAGATTAAAAATAGACAGAACCGAAATAAGGAAGTGAACTATAGGAAACCTAATTTGACACAAGATACTATGTCCAAAGCTCTAATACAAGCGAGATTCTTCTTACTGTATTTTATTCGCATGTTTTTTTAATTGTTTCGATCAAGCCTGGGTAATACTTTTTGATATTAGGATTGAGAAATAGGTACTTCTTCACTCCTTCCGTCCTCTGGCAAATGATATGGGCCTCAATCAGAATCTTAATATGATGTGAAAATGTGGCCTTATTCACACAATAATCGAAGCCGCCACAAGTTATCTCCTTGTGTCCATGCTCTTCCTCGTAAGCAATTAGCTGCTTAATCACACTCATGCGAATAGGGTCGCCTAGTGATTTAAATATCTTATCCAATGGTATCTGTGTGCAGTCATTCATAGTTAGATAAAATTCTAACAAAGGACTTGATTTTTATCAAGGGCAGGCCTATTGTTTGATAAATATCAAACTAAAGGAGTCTCAATTGAGTACGAATTTATTCACACCTATAAAGCTTGGAAGAACTGAGCTCAAAAATAGAATTATTATGGCCCCCCTAACTCGAGCAAGAGCAGGAGAAGAACGAGTTCCAAATGATCTTATGGTTAAATACTATGAACAGCGTGCTGATGCAGGAATGATCCTCACAGAGGCAACCGCTATTACACCGTCGGCCGTTGGTTATGCCAATACTCCTGGTATTTGGTCGAAAGATCAAATCGAGGGCTGGCGAAGAATTACAGATGCAGTGCATGCCAAAGGCTCAAAGATCTACATGCAGCTATGGCACGTGGGAAGAATCTCACACTCTAGTTTTCTAAATGGGCAAAAGCCTGTTGCCCCAAGTGCGATCCAACCAGCGGGTCATGTTTCTCTTGTTCGTCCAATTACGAACTATGAAACTCCTCGAGCACTTGAGACACAAGAAGTAAAAGCAATAGTAAAAGACTATCGTCAAGCAGCAATCAACGCAATGGAGGCAGGCTTTGATGGTGTTGAAGTTCATGCGGCCAATGGATATCTCATTGACCAGTTCTTACAAGACTCGACTAATAAGAGAGACGATATATACGGAGGCAGTATTGAAAACCGCACAAGATTCTTGCTTGAAGTTACAGACGAACTCATTGAAGTATGGGGCGCTGATCGCGTCGGCGTTCATCTTGCTCCTCGCTGCGATAGCCACGACATGGGTGACTCTGATCCCCTGGCCCTTTTTGGCCATGTGGTAGAGGAATTAAATAAGAGAAAGATTGCATTTATCTTTACTCGCGATCCGCTAGATAATGACAGTCTTTTTCCAAAGCTTAAGGAAAAGTTTGACGGCGTCCTTATTGCCAATCAGAAATTTACCAAGGCCACAGCTGAAAAAGCATTAGAAGATAAAATAGCAGATGCCATTTCATTTGGTGTTCCCTTTATTGCAAACCCTGATCTTGTTGAGAGGATCGCAAAAGATGCTCCATTAAATGAGCCAGTATTTGAAACATTCTACGGCCCTGATCACGTTGGTTATACAGACTACCCAACATTAAAGGATTTACCATGACTCCAAAATTATCCCTACTCGACTTAGTCTTTGTTAATGAAGGACAAGAGCTTAAAGAAGCATTTGATCATTCAATACGTAGCGCACAAGCAGCAGAGGAATATGGATATCATCGCATATGGGTGGCCGAACATCACAATATGCCGGCCATTGCAAGTGCTGCAACATCTGTTGTGATTGGACATCTTGCCAGTCAAACAAAGTCTATTCGAATTGGTGCGGGAGGAATTATGCTTCCCAACCACTCACCTCTTGTTATCGCTGAGCAATTCGGAACATTAGAGGCACTCTATCCTGGACGTATCGACCTAGGACTTGGCCGAGCCCCAGGTACTGATCAAATGACTATTCAGGCCCTAAGAACAACGGCCCAGAGTTCAAATAACTTCCCAAAAGATATTGTCGAACTTCAGCGCTACCTTTCTAAAGAAAGTGGTAGTGATCCAATAGTGGCAACACCTGGCCTTGGCTCACAAGTTCCACTCTGGATTCTCGGTTCAAGTACGTTTGGGGCACAACTAGCTGCTCACCTTGGACTACCATATGCCTTTGCTTCTCACTTTGCACCTGATGCCATTCAAGAAGCGCTATCACTTTATCATGCAGGCTTTGAGCCATCTGCTCAACAAGAAAAGCCTTACGTCATGTTAGGTGTAAATGTCATTATTGCAGATACTGATGAAGAAGCTCAATTTCTTTCAACGAGTCAGAAACAGTCCTTTGCCAATCTTCGCCGTGGATTAAAGAAGAAATTCCAAGCTCCTATTGACGATATGGATACCTATTGGGATATGCATGAGAAGATGACGGCACAACATATGCTTCACTTCTCTTTTGTTGGCTCAAAGGAGACAGTCAAGAAAGGTCTCGATCAATTCATTGAGCGCTACAGACCTGACGAGTTGATGGTTGTGACTTCAATCTTTGATAATGAGAAAAAGATAAAATCCTTAAAATTATTGTCTGAAATATTTAAGCAGTAAGTTTAAGTCCTATAATTGAAATAAGAAGTAGCGCTAGAAAAACGGTGCGTGCAAGAGTGATTGGTTCATTAAATAGAACAATTCCTAAAATTGCAGCACCTAGCGCTCCTATCCCAACCCATACACCATAAGCTGTGCCAATAGGCAGGGACTGACTGGCCTTAGCAAGCAAGAACATACTTGCAGCAAGAGTGACAAGCGTAAAAATACTTGGAACTAGTTTTGTGAACCCTTCAGTGTACTTAAGGCCGATG
Organism: Halobacteriovorax sp. HFRX-2_2; assembly: GCF_043196705.1. Classification (NCBI taxonomy): domain Bacteria; kingdom Pseudomonadati; phylum Bdellovibrionota; class Bacteriovoracia; order Bacteriovoracales; family Halobacteriovoraceae; genus Halobacteriovorax; species Halobacteriovorax sp. HFRX-2_2. The sequence continues at coordinate 605,391 of NZ_JBEBMT010000002.1, read as the reverse complement.
GCCCAACATACTTCGAGTAGTCCCGCTATAAGAAGAATGATCCAAGCAGCTGTTGTCGACATAAAATCTCCTAAGACATCAATTGAATAAACTCTGTTACCGACTCTGTACCTAGTTTATGTGCAAGATATCCTAAAACGATAGCTGTTGCTAGAGACGAAATTCTTAAGTTCTTCTCTTTAGTTAAGATATGAGAGAACTTAGAAGAGAATGTAACAAGAAAGTAGAACCATACAATTGAAAATACCCCTGCGCCTAAGCCAAAGAGAAAACGGTGTTGAACAAGATCAAAACGAGTCGAATAACCGCCGATCAAAAAGAAAGCATCAATATAGACGTGAGGATTAAGAAGCGTAAAGCTTAGCGTCGTTAAAATCACAATTCGACGAGAAAGAGCAAATTTCTTACTCTCTTGAGTTTCCTTCACACCTTTTACAGAATCAATAAGTTTCATTACTGCATAGTAAAGTAGAAAGGAAGCACCAAGAAGCCCGATACCAACTTTAAACTCAACAGTCTTTACAAGCATCCCTGAAACACCAAGAACGGCCAATAGAATAAGGGCCATATCACAGACAGAACAAATAGCTGCTGCTAAATAATGATTCTTCTTTTTTGTCCCAATATCGATAAGAAATAGGTTCTGTGCACCTAATGCCAGAATGAGACTTGCCTGCAATAAAAAACCTTGAGTAAAAAATTCCATAAAACCTGCTCCTGAGGCGTAATTTAATGCAAACCGTGATATAAGTTAAATTAATCTTTTTAATTATTAATTAGTAAAACTTATGAGAGTAAATAATGATTGATTACCATGCACTAAGGGCCTTACAGGCCGTCATTGAATATCAAAGCTTTGAGCTTGCCTCTAAGGCCATTGGCATCTCACAGTCAGCAGTGACTCAACGTATTCAAAACTTTGAATCTTTCCTCGGGACAAAATTACTAATTCGAAAGACACCCTACCGTGCGACAGAAAAAGGAAAGTCTTATTTAAATCTCTTACGTAAGGTGACAAGCTTAGAGAATGAGATGCTAGAAGATGACGACATCAAAAAGGCAAAGCCAACACTAAAGATCGCCATGAACCGCGACAGTCTGGATCTCTTCTTTCACGATGTCTTAACAGACAGCAAAGTCTCACAAGTATTAACACTACAAATTATTGCTGATGACCAAGACAATACACTGAAGTATTTAAAGAGTGGCCAGGTTGATATGTGTATTAGCTCTGAGAAGAAGCCACTTCCTAATCACACATCCACTCACCTTGGAGATATGGTCTACTCTCTTGTTTGTTCGAAGAAGTTCTATAAAGAATATTTTAGTGAAGGTGTGAACAAGAAAACTCTTTCAGAAGCTCCTCTTGTCGTCTTTGATAAGTATGATAAGGCCCAACACACTTATCTAAAAGAAAACTTTAAAGTCGATAAGCTGACAAAAATTAACCTTATGCCATCTGTCTCAAGCTTTAAAAAAGCAATCCTTGGAGGATATGGCTATGGACTCCTGCCCTTTATTGATATGGAAAAAGAAATGAAAAAGAGAAAATTTGTACAACTAAACCCCTCTAAGGATTTTAGCGTTTCACTTTTTCTACATCAATGGGAGTATCAAAGAGAGCATATTAAACTCTTCAATGAGAAGCTAATTAAGGCCGCACAAAAATTATAAGCATTCATCAAGTAATGCTCGCACATCAAAACGTGCTCCAAGCTTTTGTAGAACAAAGAAGACCCCACCAATCTTGCGATCGAGGAAAACGGTATGCCTTGAAGGGTTACCGACAGCTACTTCTTTCATTAGCTGAGGCGCCATCTCCATGACCTTGTCCGCAACATTTGAGCTCCCCCAGTCATAGACCCCACCCTGAAAAGGTGCCGCAATAACTTTGGCATATTCCCAAAAGAAGTCTTCATTAGTTTTCTTACTCTTTGATAGGTACTCCATCTCATAAAGATTTGAAAAGAATAGTTCGCGGTCAAGATTTGCACAGGCGATGATTAGAGTCTGATAACCTTTTAAGAAATTATCTGGTGGAGTTTTTGAGGCACCAAAGTCGATTAGGCCCCAACGATTATTTGGTAGTAGAATATAATTTCCCATATGAACATCAGTCTGTACTTTTTTGAATTGAAAAAGCTCTAAGAACATCAGCCTCATAAAGTCTCTTCCAAGTTCATCTCGATCTTCTTGAGATAAGTTCAATTGATCGATGTCTCTTAAGCTATGACCTTCGAGATATTCCATCGTTAAAACTCGCTCATTGCTAAAGTCTTCCAATACTTCGGGAATTTTGTATTGCGAATAATCCTTGAGCATTTCACGAAACTCATTTATTGACTTGGCCTCTGCCTGGTAATCAGTTTCAAGAAAGAGCATTTCTTCAATTTCAGAATAAATTTCTTTTAAATCCACTTCCTTGGGGATGACATTCAAAAGCTTCATTAACATCTTTAATGCCTTCACATCATTCTTGATGGCCTTACGTACACCCTTGTACTGAATCTTCATGGCATAATCGATTCCATTAAAGTGTGCCAGGTGAACTTGCCCGAGGCTTGCCGCTGCTATTGGTTTCTCTTGAATATTAAGTTCTTCTAAGAACTCTTTCGGTAGCTGTTCTTTGATTTGATCCCACTCTAAATAGTAGGACTGACTCTCTAATTGTTTTAAAACTTTTTGCGCCTCAGGAGGAAGAAATGCACTCGCATAAGTTGATAGAAGTTGTCCGGCCTTCATTAAAGAGCCCTTCATCACCCCTAACTCATTTACAATGAGTTCAACATGAGGCCCAATACTGCCACTCAATTTATTTTTTAAATCTTCATTGCGTTTAGACCAAACGTCCTTTCCCATCTTGAGGGCAAGCTTTGCAACGCCGACTTGTCTTGAAATGAACTTATTTTTTATTTTATTTATTTTCTTCATTGGCCTTCTTATTCTAGCATTAACTAAAGGAGAAAGGATGAATTTTCGACTCAATAATTGCAAGCACGCTCTAATTATTGGAGCTGGCCACGGAATTGGACTTGGGATAGTGCAAAATTTACTAGAGAATTACTCAGGTTTCTCTATTAAGGCAACTTATCGAAGAAAAGATCATGCCTTAGATTTATTAGATCTAAAGAAACAATTTCCAAAAAGACTTGAGGTAATAGAGCTGAATCCAACAAAAGAAGAACAGATAAGTGCCTTTGCCCAAGAGCATACTGATAGCTCCTTTGATTTAATAATTAACAGCGTAGGCCTTCTTCATACAAAAAAAATCTCCCCAGAAAAAGCTTTACGTGAATTTGATCCTGATACCTTTCTTGAACTCATAAGAGTTAATGCCATGGTCACTCCACTGCTAGCAAAGTACCTCGAAAGGAACTTAAGCGACTCTCCTGGCCTCTTTGCTACAGTTTCGGCAAAAGTAGGTAGTATCGAAGATAATAAAATTGGTGGTTGGTATAGCTATCGCGCTTCAAAAGCTGCTCTCAATATGCTTATAAAAAATATTGCCATTGAATTCGAAAGAAAGAGAAAGAAGTGTCTTGTTCTTGCCATTCACCCAGGGACTACTAGAACAGACTTGTCAGAACCATTTATTGATAGAACCTCCTATATAATTCACGAGACACATGAAACCGCTTCCAATATACTTAATATTATAAATAATAGAGAACTTAGTGAAACTGGAAAGTTTCTATCTTGGGACGGCGGAGAAATTCCATGGTAACGACGACAATTAAAGATACTGATTTTAAGAATTTTGATGAAAGAAAAAGAATAAAATTCATTAATGCTTTATCTGGTTTTAAGTCAGCGAATCTTGTAGGAACAATCAATAATGAAGGACAAACAAACCTATCGATTATTAGTTCCGTCGTTCATCTAGGCGCATCCCCTGCACTTATTGGACTCGTTATTAGACCTGATATCGCCAGAAGAGATACACTAGAGAATATTCGAGAAAATGGTTTCTTCACAATTAATCATGTTAATAAATCAATAGTCGAAAAGGCCCATCAAACGAGTGCTCGCTATCCTCAAGACCAAAGTGAGTTTGATGCCTGTGACCTAAGTGAAGAGTATAAAGACGACTTCCTTGCACCCTTTGTCTTAGAAGCAAATATAAAGATGGCCATTAAATTTGTGCGTGAAATTAAAATTGAGGAAAATGGTACTCATTTTTTAATTGGAGAAATTAAAAGTGTACACTTGCCACAAGATTGCCTCGAAGAAGATGGTCATATCGATATTCATAAGGCGGGAACAATTTGTGTATCTGGTTTAGACTCTTACTTTAGCACGGCCCCACTAGGTCGTCTAAGCTACGCAAAAGCCGATCGCCCACCAAGCTGGTTATAGACAAAAATAAAAAAAATTCCTAGCTAGCATTGACACTACTTTTTTTGCTACCATTATTTTATCACGAGAGGTAAATATTTAATTTTTCAACCTCTAAAGAATCTTTTTTACTACAAACCGTATCAAGGAGACTTTATGTTTAAGAAAACTAATTTATGTGATTTTTCAAAACCTTCACTTTCAGAATTTGGCATTGAATTAGCGCCAAAGCAGTATCAGAAAATTAAAACACGACTGGATAGGCTTATGGATCGCTGTCCTATTTATAGTCACTATCAACTTAAATTCAAAAAGCATGAATCAAATTACATAGGTCAGCTCAGTATCAAGTCCTATACCAAGAACTTTCATGCAAAGAAAGTTGCACATACCCCATTTCATGCAATTCTACTTCTTGAAGAGGCTATTGATGAGCAATTATTAACATGGAAAAGAGAAAGATTTAGTAAAAGCTTAGCAAGTAACTTACGTGGACCACAAGTCGCGTAATTTATCCCTTGGCAAAACTCCTGGTATCTCCAGGAACCTTAACTGGTTCCTGGAACTTAGTATTTTCTATTTATCTAAACGACGAGTACGGCGGGCCTGCTTTGCCATAATCTCAAGATAGAAAGACTCGGCTTTTTCACTAACCATTAAATCAATATTCTTATTGATCTCTTTCTCGTGAATCTCTTTAGCGGCCTCTTCTGAAGTACCAATACGACAGTCAAAATCCCAAAAGTCAGCACCTTCAGGTAATTCCTTCTTACGCTCTCTTTTAATATATTTCTTAACTTCAAATTTTATCTTATCCGCAACTCTTTCTGGAGCGCGCTTTTCGTCTACTAACTTAAACGTCTTCTTCACTTTTATCTCACTTTTTTAAACTAATAGGAGCTTTTAGCATGGAATAACTCGGAAAACACTCTATTAATGATCACTAAGTTCACTTTACTTAAATAAAGTGTGAGAATAGAATAATACTATGAAGAAAAAGACCATCGCCCTTGTGGCCCACGATAGTAGAAAGAATGACCTTATCCAATGGACTCTGGAACACAAAGACAAACTCGTCAATTACAACCTTTGTGCCACTGGGACGACAGGAAGACTCTTAGAGGAAAAGCTAGGGATCAATATTAATAAGTATTTAAGTGGACCAATTGGTGGAGACTTTCAAATTGGTAGTGCCATAGTTGAAGGTAGCGTTGATATGCTGATCTTTTTTTGGGACCCATTGGAATCCATGGCACATGATCCAGATATTAAGGCCTTATTAAGAATTGCAACACTCTATAATATTCCAATGGCCTGTAATCAAACAAGTGCTGATTACTTCATTAATTCAAGCTTAATGGACACGGAGTATGAGCGAAAGCTTTCCGTACTTAATCATTATAATCAAGCACGAAAAGATATTAATTAAAGAAGTCCATATACACCTTAAACCAAGGTGTTTCTCCAAATCTCTCGACGACCTTATCAAAGAAGACTTCTACACCTTCTTCAGTAAGCCCCATTTGATCATATGAGAGTTGCTCATAGAGATTCATAATAAGACTTGGCGAAAAGGAATCCATAAGCTTTTCAAGATAGGCCAGCCCATGCTGTGGATTTCGAGTTAAAAGATAGTCATAAATAGATAATCTTTTTATATCACAGGCCTCAGGTGAGCGTTTTTGAATACTAAGGCCATTATCAAAGTGATGCCACTGAGGCGTCCTATCATTTACTGTGCGAATACATAGAGTTACTGTTGGATTTTGTTCATGAAGCACTCGATGAGAGAACTCAAGTCCTCTTTTAATCTCACGAATATCACCCTTTACAAGAGTTTCATCAATTACACATTCAATTTGGCTTGTATAAATATCAGGAAAGAACTCTTCTTTCTTATGAACCTTAAACACTTCATGTCTTGACTCCCCTGCTACGACTTGAAAAGCACCACAGAAAGAGTGAGAGTGAATAGAAGTATCTAGAGTCTGCCAAAAATAAAGATCAACGACAAAGTGTCCATTATTAAAGATGGTAACAGGAGGCTGTCCAAATCCATTATATACATTTACTTGTTCTGGCAAAGTTTCTTGCTCTAAACTCCACTGCGCGATAAATGACTCTAGCTCTTCAAGCTCAAAATCGAATTTCGACTTTATGAGAAATTCAGTACACACTTTTGAAAAGTCTTCGGCCGTAGGTTTTAGGGCTTCAATTTCTTTTCCAATATTCAAAAGGTCTTTAATATTCATTTGTTTTCTCACTGCTTTTAAATACGAGTAAAGCTACACTTTCTCGACTTTTTAAAATATTGTCCATCTCGGCTACGTCCACTATAGACTCTTAAATAATCCATTTGCTCACCTTCGACCTTAAGTACTCCTACACCTTGAGCATTAGAAGTTTGATTGCGATCCTTCATCCACTGGACGCGGTCAACATTGAAATAGAGACTTTTCCTATCGGCTCCCCAGTAGAGATTATGAACATTAAATGTCTTCTCAAATTTATTCTCATACTGTTCACTATAAGGCCTACCAATTTTATAATCCATTCCATAGAAATTGATATGCTCACAACTTTGCTGTCTTACATGAAGTTTTTCCATCTTCACTGTACCATCGCGATCACACATTCCCTCCCAAGTACCAGCAAGGTCTGGACAACTTGCCCATGTTGGCAATGTTGAAAGTGTGAGTAAACAAAGTACTGTCGATTTTAGCTTGAGATAATTCATAAGACTTCCTTAAGTATATTTAAGTTCATTTATAGATAAGTTTAGCTGGTTTTTCTCTATAATGGAAAGTGGAGTTTATCATGCTGGCCCTACTAACGTTAACGATCATACTATTTACATCAATTACTGTTGTTAAAGTAGCAACAAAGATCTTAGTTTTAACTGGCCTAAGTGACGAAGTTGCAAGATTTCAAGCAAAGTCAGCTCTTACAGGCACAGGGTATACGACCAGTGAATCCGAGAGTCTTGTCAATCACCCACTAAGAAGACGCGTACTAAGCTTTCTTATGACAATTAGTAATGTGGGAATCATCTCCGTTATCTCAACGGCCATCTTATCATTTGTAAATATCGATACGACGGTTCAAGGTCTTAGCCGCTTCGCTATCGCAGTCTGCTTATTTTCAATTATTATTTATATAACTCAGAGTAGCTTCTTTAATAAATGGCTCAATAAAAAACTAAAAAAGTATCTCAATAAACTCTCTAATGTCGAACTCGTGGACTACGCAAACTTACTTCACCTAGGTGATCGCTTTGGCATTGGCGAAGTCTATGTTTCTGATAAGCACTGGTTTGCCAATAAGAATGTTCGAGAACTCTCTCTACCAAGAGAAGGCCTTATCGTCCTGGGAGTTCAAGTTGCAAATGGTGAGTATCTAGGACTTCCCTCAAAAGACTATGTCATCACTCCGGGAGATACGGCCATTCTTTACGGGAGAGCTGACATGTTAACTGAAATTAGCACTAGAACTGCTGATATTGGTGACAATGAGAGAAAAGAGGCCATGGAAAAATTAGTGGAAATAAAAAAAGAAGAAAAGGAAAAAGAAGAAGAAATCGTTGAAACGAGGGAGGCCAGTTAATACTCTCTAGCATCTGGTCTTTCTGAAGTTAAAATAACAAAGTACCTCAAAACAAAGATCAAGAAACCAAAACACCATAAGGCAGCTGCAAAATACAAGCTAGTGAAATAGTGTTGTGATGAAACCATAGGAATTATAGAACGTGTTAAGGCCCCTGCTATAATCAATAAATAAGAAAGCTTCGTCCATGAATCCGCTATAATTTTTCGGCCAGTATGCCCCAGAGAAACGCGAGTCATTATCCCAATGGCAACAATCGCTAATCCTCCAGCTAGTAGCATGTGCAAGGCTGCATTTGTATGACTAATACGTACATCAAAAATTCCAATCAGTCTTAAGATCAGCTCTAAATTTATACACCCAATCCCAATATGAAGAATAAAGAGAATCGGAATACTTTTCGTTGATAAGGGATGCCACAAAAGCTGTCTAAAAAGGTTCGAGATAATTGCAATAATAAGGATTGAAATATACGCTACAGATGGGTTCATGAGATCCCAAAAAAATGACAGGAGTAGAACAGACCCTAAGCTTAGGAGATTAAGCCACTTAGGAATATCAATCTTAGTATTAGGAATTTTACTTCTCGTAAAAAATGGGATGACTCTTCCAGCTATCAATAGAATAATGAAGCGTATTAGGCCAATCGCAACGTCCCTTCCATAATCAGCAATGGCCGCTTCTGAATATAAATTTCCCCAAGTATGTAAAAAGTTAGAAAATGTGAACCCCAATAATATTGGAATAAAGACATATTTTTGCTTTGGAAATTTTTGTAACTTTCTAAAAAGCATAAGTAGAAGCGCTGGAAAGAAAAGATTTAAAGCAATAAGTAGTGCAGGCCCTGAGAGAGGTAAAAAATATGAGAAGCGCTCAACAAGCCACAATAGAAGTAAAACAACGAGGGCCTTTCCTTGATATGGCCTTGAGCCCGTCCAATTGGCACTGGCCGTAAGTAGAAACCCAGCAATGAGAGCACCAGTGAACCCAAAGAGCATTTCATGAGAATGCCAAAAGAGAGAACTTAAGTTAAGGACTGGAACTTCAATATGTCCCAGATAAGTCAAAACCCAAATAATGGGGTTAAGGGCCGCAATTAATCCGGCCATGATAAAAAATGGCCTAAAACTAATTGAAAATAGTGGTCTTAACCCCATCACTTCTCTCTGCCTATTTAAGAAGTACGTCGGCCCTAGTCGACTCAGCAATTGCTGCTGCTTCTTGTATTAGCTCATCTGCCACACCCAGCTCTTGTAAAGTAGCACCAAGGTTTTCAACAACAGCATCAAAGTGCTCATCATTTAGACCTTGGGCAACTAGGGCCTCGTGTGCTTCTCTCATTCCCTTTCCGTCATAAGTATTTGGGCCACCAAAAGCATATGTTAAGAACATGATCTGCTTTCTTCTTTGTGCGGCCATATCAATCCCCTCAAAGAAGTGCTTAATACGTGTATCTGCTAAAACTTTATTATAAAAAACATCCACAGCTGCATTAACAGCATCTCTACCACCTATTCTTTCAAATAATTTTGACATAATATCTCCTTAATATATATCTAAAATACATATTATGTATGCTAGACTTAAATGGTATTAAAGTAAACAGGAAATTAATATGCGTTTGGCCAGTTTTACAGATTACAGTCTAAGAGTTCTTTTATATATCGCCACAAAGGGCGATGAACGTTCTACTGTGGGTGAAATTGCAGATAAGTATAAGATTTCTCGTAATCACTTAGTAAAGGTTGTTCATAATCTTTCATCAATGGGAATCATTGACTCGTATAAAGGAAAAGGCGGAGGCATCACTCTGTCTAGTGCTCCAGATCAAATTGTCATTGGAAATTTAGTACGTGAACTAGAAGCAGACTCTCCCCTTGTGGAGTGCTTTGGAAGTAATGGCGGCTGCATTATTAGTCCTGCGTGCAAGTTAAAAGGTGCGCTAATGATCGCGCAAAACCAATTCTACGAAGCATTGAATGCCTATACCCTGGCCGATCTCCTTACTAATAAGGACAAGCTTGTAGATATTTTTAAAGCGGACAATTAGAGTCTAGAAGTCCCCTAATATTCTTTTGAAACTTTCTAATCACCTTAATTTGATTATCCAATTGAGTCAGCTTTTCTTCTAATTGCTTTCTAAGTCGCCCATTTGGTTTTCTTGTTGCTAGAACTTTTGCCATCGACTTAATTTCTGCAAGAGAGAATCCTAGTTCCTTGGCCTGAACAATGAGCTTTAGTAAATCAACAGCTTCCTCTGGATAAACACGGTAACCATTACCACTTCTTCTTGGAACTAATAATTCAACCTTCTCATAATAACGTATTGCTGATGAAGGTATACCCGTTTGCTTAGATAAATCACCTATTTTCATTTTTTCTCTCCTACGCTTGACCTTAAAGTATAGTTTAAGGTTTATACTAGTCTAAACTGATAACAAAAAGGAAAACAAGTGAAATATCTTATCACTCTCTTAATTGCACTTAATATATTTGCCGCCAGCGAAGGCCCTCGTTTTTCAATTATTCAAACGGGTACTGCCAAGACTCTTGAGGCCTTAATATATGAGAAAGGAAGTCTCTTTAAAACAATGATGGTTAATCACGCAGGTTTTCTTATTGAAAATATGGGAAAGTATATTCTTTTTGAGACAGGTTTAGGAAATGAAGTCGATCATCAGTTTGATAAAGATATGTCCTGGTGGGCAAGGCCACTCTTTGCCTATAACAAACTCGATTCAATAAAGGAGCAACTTAAAGATAATTATCAAATTGAAAATATCATTTTATCTCATGCCCACTGGGATCATGCCAGTGGCCTCGTTGATTATCCAACCACAACAACCCTAGTAAGCCCTGAAGAAATGGAAGAAATTGAGCACCCTATTGCCAATAGAACATTTCCTTCGCAATTTAAAGGAACAAAGACGAAACCATTTAAGTGGAAGCAAGAAAGCTATCTTGGATTTGATAAATACTATGACGTCTTTGGGGATAATAAAGTCATCATTGTTCCATTATTTGGACACACGCATGGCTCTCTTGGCCTAATTCTAAATGGAGCGAATAAGAAGTACTTCTTTGTTGGTGATGCTATCTGGACTACTAGACAGCTCTCCCCAATTCAAAATAAACCATTCATTTCATCTAAGCTTGTTGATACAGACAAAGAAGTGGCCCAAAAGAAAATTAAAATTGTAAAGAGTATGCAAGAAGAAGGATTTATTATTATCCCAACCCATGACTACTACGTTCATGAATCACTTGGCCACTATCCAAAGTGGAACTAGCTTTACTCTTTCATTGTTGGCAGTTTTAAACCGAATTTAATGGCCCCATATCTAAGAACAAAAGTAGTTATGATAACGGTTATTGCAGGAAAAATTGGCTCAAGATCAACGTCAGACAATAGAATAAAAACGAGAGATGAGATCGCGGCCACGGTTGCATATAACTCTTTTTGGTAAAGAATTGAAAGTTCCCCACTAAAGGCAGAGCGTAAGATACCACCTAAAACAGCAGTGATGACACCCATAAGAAGAGCAGTCTCATTATTAAAACCTAGTAGTAAAGTCTTTTGAGTTCCGATGACAACAAAGAAGCCAAGTCCTAGTGTATCAAGGAAGAGCAAGAGAGAGCTCTGGCGCTCATAGAACTTTCTCATAAAGAATGTTGAAAGTGTCGCAATGATAATAATATAGAGGTAAGTTGTATTTTGCGTCCAAAAAACAGGTTCATCAATAATAAGGTCTCGAACTGTCCCGCCTCCAACTGAAGTTAGAAAAGCTAAGAATAGCATTCCAAAGAGATCAAGTTTTGACTTGCCTCCTACTGACGCGCCAGTAACAGCAAATGCAAATGTTCCAAGGTAATCAATATAGATAAATTCATTCATTATAACTTCCTTAGATTGGAGTTTAGCATAAATTTCAAGAAATTTTACTTTTAGAATTAACCAACGACATCTGTTTATCCCCTTATAATTAAGAATAGAAAAATCTTAACCATGGATGTGTTAAATGATTATTTTTTTTATTTGCCTACTGATGCTGGCCCTTGCTTATATCTTCTATGGCCCCTTTGTCGAGAAACAGGCCGGCATTGATCCTAGCAAAGACACCCCTGTTACAAAGTTTGAAGATGGTGTTGACTACGTTGAGGTTTCACCTATCAAGGCCTTTCTCATTCAATTCTTAAATATTGCCGGAGTGGGGCCAATTTTCGGGCCAATACTTGGAGCAATCTACGGCCCTATCGCACTCGTCTGGATCGTGCTTGGAAATATCATTGGAGGCTCTGTTCATGATTTCTACTCAGGAGTTCTAAGCATCAAAGAAGATGGAAAGAGCTTGCCTGAAATAGCTGGCCATTACTTGAATCAATACTTTAAGGCAATCATGCTACTCTTTACAGCAATGCTGCTCTTCTTTGTTGGTGTTGTCTTTATTATGAGTCCGGCCGGTTTAATTAGTAACCTTGATGCCTTTAAGGACACAATCTTTGCGAGTAATAATTTTTGGGTTTTAGTTATTCTTGCCTATTACCTACTTGCAACTCTTCTTCCTATCGATAAAATCATTACAAAATTCTACCCACTCTTTGGCCTCTTAATGGTTGTCATGACGGTCTTAATTGCCTTTGCTTTGATACTCCATGCGCCAATGCTACCTAAGATCGAAAATATCTTTGCCTATTTTTCTCATTCACATCTTAACTATGAATTATTAAATCGAGATCCTAATGGACCTCCTGTCTGGCCACTACTATTTGTCACAATCACTTGTGGTGCCATCAGTGGTTTTCATTCAACCCAAGCCCCTATCATCGCCAGATGTCTTAAGAATGAAAAGTATGTAAGGCCTGTTTACTATGGCGCCATGTTAGCAGAGGGAGTCGTTGCTTGTGTTTGGGCCCTAGCAGGGATATCGGCATTCCCAGAAGGCTATGTTCAACTAAAGGCAGTCATCGCACAGGGAGGACCTGGTTTAGTTGTAAAGCAAATCTCATCAAACTATTTGGGAACACTCGGTGGAGTTATGGCAGTACTTGCTGTAGCGATCTTTCCAATAACTTCTGGAGATACTGCCTTTCGTTCACTAAGGCTTACGATCATAGATGCCTTTAATATTCACCAAAGTATAAAGAATCGACTCTTCGTATCGATTCCAATTCTAACCATCGCCTACTTTATGACAAAAATCGACTTCTCTCTTATTTGGCGCTACTTTGCATTTTCAAATATGCTCTTATCAACGAGTGTACTCTGGTTGGCAACAAAATACCTATTTGATCGCAAGGCCATACATTGGGTTGTAAGTCTTCCAGCTATCGTGGGAACAGCAGTTACGATATCCTATATCCTTACTGCGCCTATAGGAGTAAATCTTTCAAAAGCGCAAGCACAACCAATCGGTGCCATCGTAGGGTTGCTATGTTTTGTTTTACTCGTCGTTTTTCACCGCAGGAGGTACGCGTTTAACTAGCTTTTCTTAAATGAAGAGCGTCCATCTTTCTTTTATCGACAGTTAGATCAAAGATATCTGGCCGAGAGTAGTGGCCCCCAATATCTAGAGATCGTCTAGCATCAATAACTTCTTCAAGATCGTATTCAGCATAGAGTATTGCTTTCTCACGTGACATTGGCCCGGCAACAGCACCGCCAAAGGGCCTAAATAAAACCGCATCCCCATCTGATAACCAATCATCTGGTTCTGGAAACAAGTCGTCTTTGAATGGGGTATCATCTGGAATATCACGGCATTGAATTGCAGTCGAACATCCGGCAACCCAGCAGCCTCCTTCACGAGCAATATGCCTTAGGGTACCGACCCAAGACTCTCCACAATCCCAGGTTGGTGCGAGGTAAACTTCTACACCTTGAGCGTATAAGCTGAAGCGAGAAAGCGGCATATAGTTTTCCCAGCAAATTAAGCTGCCAATTTTACCAGCAGGAGTATCAACAACATTTAATCCCCGAGCATCTCCCCATCCCCAAACCATACGCTCAGGGTTCGTTGGGATAAGCTTACGATGGTTGTTTAGAATCTTTCCATCAGGTCCAATGATGGCATAGGAATTAAAAAGAGTTGAGCCGCTAGCTTCAGAATTAATTTCGTTGAAACCAATTGCGACTGTCACATTTTCTTTCTTAGCTGTTTCTTGAATTTCAGAAAGTTGTCCCTTGGAAAGGTCAACAGAGTTCTTAAAAAGAAGGTGGTGCAATTCTTTAGACATACCGATATCACCACCAGGTCTTAACCTCCATACCCATGAAGGATAGCCTGGCAAGTAAGCTTCGGGAAACATTACTAAGTCGGCACCATTTGCTGCGGCTTCGGAAATTGAGTCACAGGCCTGTTCAATTGTTTTAGTTAAGTTTAAAAATACCGGTGGAAGCTGAACGATTGCAATCTTTTTCACATCGATCTCCTAAGTCAGCACCTCTCAGAGTATTTTTATTTAAGCATAAAATTGAATCAAAAAGTATTTAACTCTTTCTTATTTTCCAAAGAATTCACTACGGTATTCTTTGATTCCGGCCTCATTCTTTTTTTGACAATTTTTTGATGATTCTTCTTTACTAACCTTTTCTTTTTTTACTTCTTGAACCTTTGCTTCTGATGCAATAGTTGTGATTGATAAAAGTACACATATACCTAAGATAAGTTTTCTCATATTTAATCCCTTGTTTATTTTTTTCAAATTTAACACTTGGGATTGTTGAAATATAGGTACCAAACAAAGAATTCACACTTATGTTAATAGTTTTAACAATAGTGTCTAAAGTCAATAAATCTATTATTGGTAAGTAAAATCTGAATATAAAAAAGGGCCATCGAAGGCCCTTATGTTTTACAATTTAAGACTATTATAAACCTCTACGCGGCCATAATTTTTTCAATCTCGCTATCAGGTAAGTTTCCTAGATCTTTATTTAAGTAATTGCTTACATGCTTATTTAACTTACTATTTAAGTTATTTCGAATAACTCCTAAGAAAGAATTCTCAGCAACGATAACTAAATCATCAAAGTTATTCTTATTATGATTTTGATTGAGAAATTGATTTATTTCTTTTGCAAATAATTCCTCACGATGCTTCTTATTCGTTTTTTTCGGAGTAAATGACTGATACCCATGGCCATTACTATTGGCCATTGAACCATGTCGATCAGAGTCGACTTCCCCTTCTTTAAGTTTTATTTTTGGGTTCTCAAGAGACTTGATTAATTTTAGTGTATTTCTTTTTTTACGCTCATAAATACGCGCATTAGACTTACTTGCGACAACAACCCATGATCGATGCATATCTACCTCCAAGAGATATTTTCAAGAGATATTTTTTCAATCATCACTCTATTTCAAAAAAAACTCCAACAAATAAATAGTAAAAATTTCTTATCTGCAAGCAGCTGAACATTGTGTATTTTCTTCGCTAATTCCTTTTTTCTTATAAAGAACTAAAAATATGTTAAAAATAAAGAATGAAAAATGAAAATAAAGCATTACATCAAAGAAATCTTCACAATAAGGGCTATGACTTTAAGGCCTTAATTAAATCATTCCCTTCCCTAGCAGGCTTTGTCAAAGAGAACCAGTATGGCAATCAGAGCGTGAACTTCTCTGATGCTGGAGCAGTCCTATGTTTAAACCAGGCCCTATTAGCTCATTACTACAAAGTAGAAAATTGGAGTGTTCCCCAAGGAAACCTCGTTCCACCGATACCCGGACGTGTGGACTATATTCATTATATTGCCGATCTTTTGGCCGAAGACAATGATGCAAAAATTCCAGTTGGCCCAAAAATCAAGGGACTTGATATTGGTACGGGAACAACTTGTATCTACCCTATTCTTGGCAATAGTATCTATGGCTGGAAATTTGTTGGCAGTGATATCAGCTCAGAGGCCATTAATCATGCCAATACAATCATTAAGTCTAATGCAAGCTTTAAGAAGAATATTAAGGCACGCTTTCAAAAGTCACCAAATCATATCTTTATCGATCTAATTAAGAATGATGAAAAATTCGATTTTACAATGTGTAATCCTCCTTTCTACTCATCACAAGAAGAAGCCGATAAAGAGAGGGCCACAAAGCTTAAGAACTTAAATGTTAATAAAGTAAAGAAAGGTCATAATCCTTCAGCGAAATCAAATTTCGGTGGTGTAAGCAATGAGCTTTGGTGCGAAGGTGGCGAAAAATCCTTTGTGACAAATATGATTCAAGAAAGTGTTGAGTTTAAGAGTCAGTGTCGCTGGTTTACCACTCTCATTTCTCAAAAAGAGAATCTCGTTGAACTAG
Source organism: Halobacteriovorax sp. HFRX-2_2 (assembly GCF_043196705.1). Lineage (NCBI taxonomy): Bacteria > Pseudomonadati > Bdellovibrionota > Bacteriovoracia > Bacteriovoracales > Halobacteriovoraceae > Halobacteriovorax > Halobacteriovorax sp. HFRX-2_2. The sequence continues at coordinate 589,150 of NZ_JBEBMT010000002.1, read as the reverse complement.
AGAAAGAGCTTATAAAACAAAGAGTAAGTGAAAGTCGAGTAATTGAGATGATTCATGGAAATAAGATCGCGCATATACTTGGTTGGCGATTTTAAGAGAAAGTCCATACCTCGACCTTAGGGAAATCAAGGTATGGACATATAAAATTAAAGAAGAATGATTGTATGAACAGCACCTTCTCTAACAACTTCAAATTCAAACATTTCTAGAGCTAGATCTTTACGATCTGATCTCTTAGCGTTCTTAAGAATTTCTACATCAGAGCTTGATAATTCGTCTAGAGAGATATTGAAAGCTACGAACTCGTTTCTTTTTCCGTTATTTACTTCACCGTGACGGTCAGCTGTACCAAATGGCTTATAGCTTAGAACAACTTGAGCAACTTCAACTTTTGTAAGTGTTACTTCACTACAAAGACCTGTTTGAGCTCTATCTCTAACTGGACCATTAGAGTTACAGTTAGTAACAACAACATTTTTAGATTTTACAACTTCAGTAATTTTGAAATCAAATACGTTTACTTTTACAGTTCTAGAAGACTCAACTTTTTTCTCAGTTGCGAATACGTCGTATGAGATAGTTTTTGCTTGAGTTGAAAGTCCTGCGATTAGTGTAAGTGCGATTAATAAGTTTTTCATAAATCCTCCAAGAATTGGTTAGCAATGTTTTCTATGGAGGTAATTTGAACTAAGCACGACAAAAAATATAGATTCTTCAAATTTTGTCCAAATTTTCAAAGACATTTGTCCAATATCCTAATTTCAAGGCCCTAGAGCGGACAAATCCCAGACTTTTGTCCAAAATTTTCATAGTTTCACAACAATTATTGATTAAATGAATAGTGAACGATAGTTATATATCCATGCAAAATAGCATTTCCGCTTCCTATTCAAAGCTTGGCCTTAGGGCACAAGTCCTGGCCGATATCAATCGCTACCTTGTGAATTTCAAGGATCCTAAGATTGGTCAAAGGAAGCTGGCCGAAAGTGCTGATATCCATCCAAAGACAATCCAAAGAATCTGTCGTCAGGAGAATACTCCGGGACACATTACGATTCTAAAGATTTACCGCGTTCTTCTTGGAGAGAGCAATACATCGAAGCTCCTTCCCCTGCTTCCAAATTCGATTAAAGAAGTTGTTTTAAAAGATGGAATTGATTTACCGGAGACTGACGTTGATTACTCCGCAGTCATAAAGAGTGAAATTTTAAAGAATGCTGTCTTTTGTGAGATTTACTTCTTAATTGATACAGCACCTGTTACGCGTGATCTAATCATGTTCAAATACGGTGAGCATGGACTACATATTCTTGATAATATGTTTTCTCTCAATGCCATTAAGTACCTTGATGATGGTGCCATTACTCTTGGAACTTCTAGAGTTCAGCTCGATGCTGAAATCATTAAGAAGGCTGGGCTTACTTTGTCAGAAAAGTATTCTAAGCATCAAAATTGTGAAGTAACTGGTGATAACTTCATCGGACTCTATGTAGAATCCCTACCAGAAGAAGCCTACCAGATGTGGTTAGAGATTGATAAAGAAGCCTTTATCAAGAAAGCTGAAATAGCAAAACAGTATCGTACCAATGTAAAAGGCAAAAGAGTCTTTACCTATATGACAACTGATACATTTACAAAGAGTGAATTATGAAATTTTTTAAGTGGATAGTATTATCTTTTATCGCTGCAAGTATCCTTGCCGGCGGAGACTATGGTGGAGGACCTAAAGTTGTCGCTCTAAATAAACTCGACCACTCTGTTCACCTTGGCGATATTAAGCTGACAAAAGATAATGAGAAAGTCGAGCTTACAGTTATTTACCAGAGACGAGTTATGAAGTTTGATCCTTTCCTAGGAGAGAGAGATGCACATAAGCTTAAGTATGGTAAGTATGCTGAAGCGAGAGTCAAATACGATAAGGAACTATTCAACCAAGACTTAATTGATGAATTAAGTGGCCGAGGGCCAATAACTATCTTTAGATCAAAGTATCGAAAACTTGTGAATGAATACTTCACGATTGATGAAGTAACTGATCAAGTTAATATTGATTCAGATAAAAGATATTTTGAAGTAAATATAAAATAATAAAGAAAGCTTAGAGCTCAGTATATTTCTTTGCTGAGCCCTTTGCTTTTTCAACCGGATATTTCTTTGCATTCTTATGCATTTTTCTAAGAGTAACCTCTTCAATATCAATATCTGCTTTAATAGCGATTCTCATCAGGTAAACAAAGATATCAGCAACTTCATCCTCAAGCTTCTCCTTAAGACTTGCATTTGAAGCGATATCATTGGACTCACTCTCTTTTAGCCACTGAAAGATCTCAACAAGCTCAGAGGTTTCCACACTAAGTGCCATGGCCAAGTTCTTAATCGAGTGAAACTGATCCCAATCTCTCTCACTAATAAATTTACTTACTTCAGAGTTAATTTTTTCAACATTAATCGATTTCATATAGGCCTTTTCTTTAAGTCTTAAAAGGTGTCTCCTATTCGATTATAGTAATTTTCCCATTAGCAAAGCAAGTAAATGTCGATTTCACAGTAACGTCACCGCTACATCCACCTGGAAATGGCGATTCGTTGTGAACAACGACCTCGAGATCGTTACTATTCAGGCGACTCAATTCTCCATTTAGGCCATCGCACCACTTCTGAGCATCATGTAGAATCATATCCACAGCACCGCTTAGCGCCCCAATACTATCAGTGTAACAAGCGTAGTTTTGAACCTCAAAATCTTTGCGAACGATACTCCCATCACTTGCTAGCAGACTTGTAGACGTAAAAATTGTAAGTGCGATTAGTAGAAAATTCTTCATCTCTCCTCCCTTTGGTTAAGAGTAAGATAGAAAATCCTACTTAATAAATACAATAAATTTATGAGTAATATCTAATAAGATAATTTTATGACAAGGAGAAATCTTCACTAAGTACCTAATAACACAGCTTAAAGTTAACCATCTTAACCATATTAAGTTTTACACAGATCAAATTCCCCTTATAATTAAACTCATACCTTAAGGAGAAGTTATGAAAAGAAAGTACGTAGACCACTATAGTAATTTCGACATTAATGAATTCAATAAATTCTTTGATGGAGATATCAATAACTCAATCAATGCTGCTGTCGAGTGTTGTGACCGCTATGCAGATTCAGATAAGGTTGCCCTCTACTGGGAAGGCGTCAATGGCGAAGAAGAAGTTATCACTTTTAAAAAATTAAAAGATGAAACCTCTAGACTTGCAAACTTTCTTGTCGCTCAAGGAGTCAAACCAGGAGAAGTTATTTCAGGTCTTCTGCCACGAACTCCGGAACTCTTGTATACAATCCTAGGAGCGTGGAAAGCTGGCGTAATCTATCAGCCACTCTTTACAGCGTTTGGACCTAAGGCAATTGAACAAAGACTAAATTCAAGTCAGGCCAAGATTGTTTTTACCGATGATACCAATCGTGCAAAATTAGATGAGCTTCCAATGAAGCCTAAGAAATGTGTTCTCGTACGTTCTAATGACTACCAATTAGCACAAGACGATTTTGACTTTCATAAGGCCATGACCGAACAAAGTGTAGACTTCACCCCAGTAATGAAAAAAGGTGAAGATACATTCTGTCTTCTTTCAACTTCTGGAACCACAGGACTTCCAAAGGCCGTGCCAGTTCCACTCTTTGCCCTCTCTTCGTTTAAGCAGTATATGGATCTTGCAGTTGATTTGAAACCAACAGATCGCTTCTGGAACCTTGCTGATCCAGGCTGGGCATATGGCCT
>NZ_JBEBMT010000002.1:551293-585282 GCF_043196705.1 Halobacteriovorax sp. HFRX-2_2 | reverse complement strand
CCTCTATTATTCAGTCATTGGCCCACTTGTTAATGGTAACGCCCTTCTCTTCTATGAAGGTGGCTTTAGTACAGAAAGCACAGTACGTGTGATTCAAAAATATAAAGTAACCAATTTAGCGGGATCTCCTACGGCCTTCAGGTTATTAATTGGAAATGGTGATGAAGTATCTAAGGCCATAAAAGGACAACTTAGAGTTGTCAGCAGTGCCGGAGAACCTCTTAACCCCGAGGTTATTAATTGGTTTAAAAATAAACTCGATGTTGTCATTAACGATCACTACGGACAAACAGAAACAGGAATGACTGTTAATAATCACCATGAACTAGAACATGAAATTAAGCCAGGAAGTATGGGCTATGCTATGCCTGGTTACAAAGTAGTCATCCTTGATGAAAACGGCAAGGTTGCCCCACCAAACACGCCAGGGGTTATTGCTGTTGATATCGCGAACTCTCCTATTATGTGGTTTAAGGGTTACTTAAAAGCTGAAACTCCGGCCATTGCAAACGGCTTCTATACAACTGGAGATACCGCCGAACAAACTGAAGACGGACGCATCACTTATGTAGGACGTAATGATGATGTCATCACTTCTTCAGGTTATCGAATTGGCCCATTTGATGTTGAAAGTGTCCTTCTTGAGCATCCTTGTGTTTTAGAGACGGCCGTCATTGGAAAGCCTGATCCAAAGAGAACAGAAATCGTAAAAGCATTTGTTGTTTTAAATAAGGGCTTTGAGGCTTCGGAAGAGTTGAAAGAAGAGCTTAGTCTATTTGTGAAGAAAGGATTAGCGGCCCATGCCTACCCACGTGAAATTGAGTTCATTGAAGAACTACCCAAAACTCCAAGTGGGAAGGTTCAGCGCTTTCTTTTGAAAAGACGTGAAGATTAAAACTTCATATTAGTAACGGGGCAGACAAAGTCTTCAAGACGTTTCTTGTAGTCTGCCTCAAACTCTTCGCGAGAAACTTTAGCAAGCTCGCTGAATTCAGACTTCTTCATTTCTGCAACAAGATCAAATGGAAGGTACATTTCAAGTGCAGCAAGTCCGCCGTCAACTGATTCAATTAGGTTTTTATATCCTCGAATATAACCAAAGGCTTCATCTTGTCTCTTATAACCATCGTAGAATGCAGTTACAATCTCTGCCTTCTCCTCCATTGAAAGAAGGTCACTCTCACCAAGCACTCTTCCCCAATCATCCATAAATGGCCCAACTGGGATAAGAAATTTTGAAGACTTTCTTAGACACTTTGGTTGTCTCATGGACATGTGGCGATGATTCTCTTTTGAAGAGAATGTCTTATTCACCTTTCCTGTATACACAAGAATCGGGTCGTAGTTTTCATTTAATTGATGGCCTAGCTTAAAGATTCGCTTGTAGAAGGCGTCCTCTGGATTCATATTCCACTGAACCATCACGCGATCAAGATCCCCAAAGTTATGGGCCATAAGAGGAGCAGCTCTTAGGAAGTTGATATGATCTCTTTCCTCACGCAGCTTTTGCATAATAAGCTCTTCTTTTTTGATCTCTTCTAAAATGACATCCGCCATTTCCTGGGCAAGTTCAGTTTTACGATTTTTCACAAGAGCACAGTAAGCACCAATGGCAACACTTAGCCATGTTCCTTCGTGAGTACTCATGACCGTATTATTGTCGTTATTATAGGCCTTACGACTTGTTACCTGAGCGTAATCCCAAGTCCACGACTCAATTGTCAGGCGGGCCATTTTCTCAATATGCTTTGAGATATGTCCGTGCTTCCACAAAGACTCTCTAATCTGATTGTCCACATCTGTTGGAACAAAAGTTCCCGCTGTCGCCCAGTGTGCACTTATACAAATATGAAAGTACTCAGCTAGATTGATATTATTTAGCTGCTTTAAATTCTTCTTGTAAAACCTTAGCTTCTCTAGAAAAGCTCGCTTTTCACCTGTCGTATCCAGCTCCCCTTGAAAGAGAAAAGGTGCTGTATTTTCAACATGTTGAAGGAGAATATTCGGTGCAATGCCTACACCCTGTAATGCCATCGTTGATTTTTTCTTTTTGCTCATAAAGCCTTGATAACATATTGCACTCAAAAAGAGAGAATTATTTCAAGATGCTATATTTATGACATAAAAATATGATAGATTGGCTCACTTTTATTTACTTAGATAAGGTTTATTCTGCATATGAGAATCAATAAATACATTAGCCAAAGTGGTATCTGCTCTCGTCGTGAAGTAGACGATTTAATTGAACAGCAGGTTGTAAAAATCAACGGAGTTCTGGCAGGTATCGGTGCCACTGTTAACGAAGGTGACGTCGTTGAAGTTCGCGGTCAAATCGTAAAACCAAAAGTTGCAGAAAAAGAGATTATTATCGCTCTAAATAAACCTCGCGGAATTGTTTCAACGACAGAAAGCAGTGAAAAAGACAATATTGTCGACTACGTCAATCACGTGGAAAGAATCTTCCCTATTGGCCGCCTTGATAAAGACTCGCAAGGACTGATCTTTCTGACTAATAATGGTGATATCGTAAACAAGATCCTGCGCGCAGGAAATAATCACGAAAAAGAATATGTCGTTACAGTTGATAAACCAATCAATGATAACTTTATCAAAGGCATGGGCGGTGGAGTTCCAATTTTAGGAACAATGACTAAGAAGTGTAAGGTTGAACAAATGAGTATGATGGTCTTTAAGATCACACTTGTTCAGGGCCTTAATCGCCAAATTCGCCGTATGTGTGAACACTTTGGCTACAATGTCACAAAGCTTGATCGTGTGCGTATCATGAATGTAGGTCTTAATGGCCTTGGTGTTGGAGACTGGCGAGAGCTAAGCGAAACAGAGGTGGCGACCCTCTACAAGTTAATTGAAGGCTCTTCGTCTGAAGATAAGAAGGCCGTAAAGAAAGCGCCTGCTAAAAAGCCACAACAACCACAGAAGAAGAAAAAGAGTAAGTACGATAAGCTCTTTAAAGACTTAGATAAGGAATTTAACTTCAGTGGCAAGACGACAAAGCGAGAAGAAAAGCGCAAACAAAATGCGAAAGGCAAGCACCGTCGTCGCTAAACCAAGTGCTTGCCCGCTGGAATTACTTAGTAATTCCGTACTCTGCTAAAATTGTATTTCTTAAGTAACGATAGATATCCGACTTCTTTGCAAGTCTCTTTCTAAGAGGAGCACCAAACTTCTTTGCACTCTTCGACTTTCTAAGTTCACCTGTACAAAACATTGAGTTTTGATCTGCTTCAACAAGTAGCTCAGAGATTCTTTCTGGAGCAACCTCAACTTCTTCAAGTCCCTCTTTCTTAAGAGCACGGTTTACTCTTTTATTAATCTTGGCAACAAGCTTATCAAACTTCTTCCCTCCACCGATATAACCAGTAAATGACATCTTCGCAGCATTCTTAGTGGCAATAATCTTTGAACTAATAACACCCATCTTCACTGTATTATAAATAAGTACAATACCAAGAGCACCAATCCCTGCTCCAGCTCCAGTTTGAATAGCTTCAATAGGCTTAATTCCCAAATCATCCATAATCTTTTGTGCCGTTTCAGCGTCAATCGTCTCTGTTAAATCAATATCAAGTAGCTCTAGAATTTTTTCTCCGAACTCAGTAATCGGGCCACCATCAGCAATACCACCAAGAACAAAACCACCAAGAGTTGCTACGATTGGAAGTTGAACGAGACCTAGTGTAAGCTTCACTGGTTGCATTAGTAGGTCTTTTCTAAGCTTTCTAACTCTTTGATGATACTCATCCATACAAGTTGAATTTGCAGCAAAGTTATCTTGTGCGTAATTCTTCATTTCTTTGTAAGTATTAATCTTTTCAAACTCAGCTGGAACTTGAGTCTGTGCAACAACAGATGATGCAAAGGCAATAGTAATCACAATCGTCAGTAAGCTACGAAACATTTTTCTCTCCGGTAATTTTGGTTGTAAATAAATATAGGTGACACCAATACTGGCCAACGCAAAGCTTTGTCAACAGCCCAAAAATTCGAAAAAGGAGGAATAGGACGTGAATCTTTAGGTTATCTAAAGATTAAATTGATGAATGTGCATGAATACATATGATTGCTTTGAAGTCATAAAAATAAAAAAAAATAATTAAAATGCAGCATCTAGAAGAAGATCTGCAGTTCCATCTAATAGTCTCTCAAGAGCATTGGGCTTCTTTTCCTTATGAAGAAATGGCCCTTCTGAATACACTGCAGACTCTAGGACAAGGCCAGAAGAGACAAGCTTTGATTCACCGTTAATTGTTGTTCCGCCAATAAAGTTAAAACCAACTGTTTCACCATTTGTTACATCACAGCTAATCTTTGGATTTCTTCGATTTAAAAACATTTGCGTATAGTAACTTTCAACTTCTACATCATCAGTGAAACAATGAGTACAGCCCTGGTAATTTGGACGTGGTGTATTCACAATCTTATCCATCGGTATAACACACTTTTCTTTCCCATAGGTTTCAATAAGGATCACTCGTCCACCATCAGCAGAGAGTCTCGTCTTTTTTATTTTTTTAATTTTATAAGTCTTAGCTTCTTCGCTAGAGGTGCGAATTGTTAACGTATTCATATCGGCTTCATTTGCAAGGCCTGTGAACACAACTAGAAATATGAGAAATGCTTTAATTAATCTCATGTGTTCTTATCGTTAAAAACAGCGATAAGCTTTAATCGACAATGGCATCAGGTACGGTAACGTAGCGAATTCTTTGTTGTAATTCTTTGGAAATATTATTTTTAATCCACTTTTTTAAGTCGCTTACATTTCTTTGTCTCATATAAGAGAGATCCACAAGAATATGAATATTACCAACGGCCTCAAGCTTGTGCTTGATACTATTTCCGGCCTTCTCAATATTAAAACGCCAAGAATGAGTAAGAAGTGGTGAGATTGGTGTTTTCACATCCCAAAAGATCCCATCACCATCAACAAACTCAGTTCCCTCAGGCCCTCTTTCAATCCCCGCAGCAATGATTCCCCTTTCCTGGGCATAGAGTCCACTTACGGCCTCAAGCTGACTCGTTTGAGTTTGCTTAAAGTTATGGTCTGGATCTGATGCGAGAGAGTCAAAGTCTTCGTGAGAAAGGTATTTTGGATTAACTGATGCCCCCTGCTCTTTAAAGATATGCCAAAGCATAATATTCTCTTCAAGATTTAAAGGAGAAAGAAAAGTTCTAAGTGCACTTGAACAACTTATTTCTGAAACAGATCTTGAAGTTGAGTATGAACTTATCGAGCGCTGGCCTTCTTTCGTACTAGAAGAATAGAAGCCAAGACCGAAGATGGCAATAAATTGAATTGATAGTATAAAGAGCTTTAAACGCATATGAACGTTTATCGACAATACTTAGCAATAGTTGAGTTTATTCTTTAGGTAAGAAGCTAAAATTATCAAGAGCACTTGGAAAGCGCTTAATCTTATCTAAGTTAGCAACAAGATATTTTGATTCTTTACTAATTTGTAAATCAGCAACAACACCCTTGATCTTACTAACCTGTCCTTGTAGGTTCGCAAGGCGCTCTCCTGTAAGCTTAGGAGTTGCAATCATTCTCTTATTTAGTGGATTCATCCATCTTCCTCTTGAGTCTTTAAAACCGAAGTGAAGATGTGGGCCAGTTACTCTTCCTGTCGCACCAACAGTTCCAATAACTTGATGTGATCTAACCCATGCTCCTACTTTTACACTACGACGATTTAGGTGATAGTAGTACGAAGTTGATCCGTCTCTGTGCCTAATTCCAATTTTGTTACCTGCAAACTTATTATAAGTGGACATGATAACTTTTCCGGCAGCAACAGCGTGTACTCGCTCACCAGTTCTTCCCCTTAAATCAACACCTCTGTGCATAGCACGTCTTCCCGTAACTGGGTGCATGCGCCAACCATAGTTTGAACGCACGTGAAGTCTAGGAAGAGGATAACGAAGCCCTGAGTTAATTAAGGCTTGGCCATTTGGAGTGTAATGAGCTGTATAAGTCGAGCTCTTTTCTTCATCTTCGTAGAAATAAGCTTCATGACTACCAGCTTTTACACCACTATAAGAAGTAAAGAGAACTTTTGTTTGAACAGTTTTCTTAGAGTGCTTTCTTTCGCTAAGAAGAATCTTATACTGATCTCCCGCACGTGCATTCATTCTAAAATTCACTTTGCAAAGTAGAACATTGATAACTTCATTAACAACTGATCTTTCTAGGCCCATGGCCAAAAGATCATCTTGAAGAGTTGATCCCGAATTGAGATTTCCTTCAATCATTCGTGGCTGCCAATAAGTATCCAACTCGTTTAAAGAGTAATCCCACTTACCAGTATCTTCATTTAAAGAAACAACATGAGTTTCATAATCATTTTGCGCAAAAGAAAATTTAATAAGCATATTATACTCATCAAAAGTTGCTTCTAATCGATCACCGACTTTAAGTTTTGAAAACTCAACTTCATCTCTAAGTTGATTGATTAGATTCAATGCTTGCTTATTATCGATATTAATATTTTGCAGGGCCTGATACAGACCTTGTCCCCTTTTGACCTTACCCTTCTTCACAATCGTTGTATGAATAAGAGGGCTTTTGACAATCATTTGTGTAGAGGCTTCTACATTTTGAGAGACATAAACTTGTTGGCAGCCAGTGAGGCCACTTAATAGAATTAAGCTAATAAATAATTTCGACATCTTACCAATAAGCATAGCAAACTTATCGGAATATACCAAAAATTCTTAACCAACTCTTAACGATTTCTAAATAAGATCTAGCTAATTTTAGAAAGTACTGCCTCAATAAATCTGGTCTTCATTTCTTCATAAAGACCAATATCATTTGAGTGATTTTGTATGAGATTCATCTTGGCATTCTTATACTCTGTCGCAATCATAGGTTCAGCGTTTAGGTAATCTCTAAAGTCTAGAATATCGCTAATTTTGATATCCCCTTTCTTAAGAATACGAACACTCGTAAGGACTCGATCTCCCTCAGGTGACTTGCGCTCAAATAAGAAATGTTTTGAATCATTTGAAGTTAATGAAAAACCTTGGGCCTTGAATTCATTTCGAAACATTTCAATGCCATCAAGAGTATGGACAACACATAGAATATCCAGGGTTGGACGGGCCACAACTTTTGGCATAGCAGTCGAGCCAATATGCTCACAACCCATTAAATTATTTCTCAAAAGCTTTGCCAGAGTCTGACTCTCCTTTTCAAAAACTTTTAACCAAAAATCATTATATTCTACTAACTCTATTTTGTTTTCCATGTGGCGAACTTAGCATATTCGCAAAAAGAGTGCGATAGTAAAGTTATGAAAAATCAAAACGTAAAGAAATTACTGTTCATCATCCTCTCTATCCTATGTTTAAGCCCGTGGGTCTCATCCGCCATTGCTCTTTTTGCAGGTATCTTATTTTCATTACTTATAGGAAACCCATTTCAAGACTGGACGAGCAAAGCAGTTAAGAAACTACTGGCCCTTGCTGTCGTTGGCCTAGGTGCGGGAATGGATCTAAATGTGGTAACAAAGGTTGGGCTACAATCAGTCGGTTTTACGGCCCTAAGTATTGTGGCCGTATTTGCTATAGGAAGTCTCTTAGGAAAGCTTTTTAGAACTCCTCTTAATACAACTCTTTTAATAAGCTCAGGAACGGCAATTTGTGGAGGAAGTGCAATCGCTGCAGTCGCTCCTGTCATCAAGGCAAAGAATCATGAAGTAACAGTATCACTGGCCGTGGTTTTCACATTAAATGCCATTGCCCTATTCGTCTTCCCATGGGTTGGCCACTTACTTCATCTTGACCAAACTTCATTTGGGCTTTGGTCGGCCTTGGCCATTCACGATACAAGTTCCGTTGTTGGAGCAGCTCTGAGTTATGGGCCCAAAGCACTTGAGGTTGGAACAATTGTAAAACTCGTTCGTGCACTTTGGATTATTCCATTAGCTCTTATCTTTAGTTTTACAACGGCCATGCAACTTAAGAAACAAGGTGCTACTGTTCAAACAAAAACAAAGAAACCATGGTTTATTCTGGGCTTTATTACGGCGGCGGCCCTCGTTACATTTATTCCTGAATTAAAACCAACAGGAACGATGATTTACGCTGGTGCCAAAAAACTTATGGTCCTGACTCTCTTTTATATTGGCTCGAGTATTACTTTAGATCATATTAAAGAAGCAGGAGTTAAGCCTATGCTTCAAGGTGTGCTACTCTGGTGTTTCACAGCAATCTCAACACTTACCTTAATCATGTCTAATATTATCTCTTAGGGGCGTCCTTTTTTTTCATTTTCCCGAGGAAGCCTAAGTTAATAACTGTAGAGAGGTACATATTTGGGTTTTCGTTCATTCTCTTTTTTAAAAGATCAATCATATACGGAATATGACCTTGCGAAGGGTACTTACTATAGACTTCAAAATAATTTTGTTCATTTAGGCGGTGACTCCACAAATCCGCAACATCAACCCCAGCACCATAGTGAAGATATTTTAGCTCGTTACTTTTATTCTCCGCATACCCTATTGCTCCGTGCAGAAGAATCATTTCATGAATAATATCAAGCTGCTTTGCAGTTAATATATCGCTACAATGAGCGCATGCCTCGTCTGCCCCAACAAGCTCAAAAGTCGTACCTGTGCAGTCCTTGATTAGGCCAAGGTCATGAAGAAGCGAGCCAATAAAGAAAACTTCATTATCAACCTTTTCATCATTCAAACTCATTAAGATCTTTCCAAAGGCATAGCTTCTGATGCCATGATTAAAGAGAGGTCCATCATAGAGCTTGTCAGCAAGAGTAATAATCTTTTGCACCTTTTCACTCTTTGGGATACTCCATTCAACTGAGTTGATATAGCTTGCACTTCTTCTCGTCAGCGCCATTTTGCTACGATAGATAGTCTCTTTTAAGTCATATTTTATTAAGCTCTTGATTACCCCACACTTGTGAGGAGGACTGATTGTTTTCATAGATTCTCCTTAAGTAAACTCTACCGAAGGCTTGACTTAAACACCATTGTCACTTATGACATAATCTATGCAAAACACGACAAAATTAAATATTCATATTCTAGATTGCAAAGACTCTTTAAAGAGTACGACGCAGAACTTTATCGATTACTTTGAAATCCTTAGATACATAAATAATAAGGTTACATTTAAAATCACGAACCAAATGAATAAAAAAATAGCAGCAGGAAATGTTGCGGACTACCTTATCCTTCCCCCTTGCTACAAGCCTCAAAAGGCCACAAAAGAGGAAGCAAAGATAATCAAGGCCCATATTGCTCATAAGAAAGCAAAAGTTGTGGCATGCTGTGGTGGTGCAATAAAGCTTGCTTCAACAGGGGCACTCGATAGACGAAAAGCAACAACTCACTGGCTTTTTGAAAAGAAGTTAAAAGCAGAGTATCCAAAAGTTAATGTCGAGGCCCACAGAACAATCATTGAATCAGGAAAGATTATTACGGCAGGTGGAGTTCTTAGTTACCTTGATGTCATTTGCCTAATAATAAAGAAAGAGCTGGGGAAGAAGACGGCCAGACAATACAACGAAATTATTCAAGGCCCAGGAATTCGCGAATATCAAATTCCAAAGCATAAATATGATAATGATCCAGAATTAAAAAAGTTATTTAATGTTTATGACAAGCTTAAAAGCGACGAGCTCACCTTAACAAGTATTGCCCAAAGCTTAGGGATGTCCCCTCGTGGACTACAACGACACCTGAAAGAAAACTTCAACACAACCTTCCGCGATAGCCTAAAGTCCTATCGTATAAAGAAAGTTCAAGAATATATCCTCAAAGACATGCCTATTAAGGAGATCTCTTTCAAACTAGGCTTCATTGATGACATGAGCTTTAGGCGTTTCTTTAAGAAGGAAATGAAAATGCCAATCTCCCAATACAGAGATCTGCTCTTATTAAATATCTAGGTTCAGCTCCTAGGGCCTCTTTTAATCAATATGCTTCATTTTCTCTATCCAAGACCTCGTCTTGCTTTCATCGAAATTACGCACAGGTCCCACTAAAACCGTTCTCTTAGTTTTAATCCCAGAGAAGCTAAGAATTAAACTTTTAAGTAGCTTTGGCCCTAAATTCCCTTGAACGTACTTGTAATAAAAAGGTGGCGTATCCATTGTCGTAACAATTGTCGCAGTCTTACCACTCAGAAGTTTTGTTTGAAAGCTCTGCCCTGGCTCAAACTTAAAGGCAAACCCTGGCAAGAAAACACGATCAAAGAAACCCTTTAATTTGGAAGGTAGACTCCCCCACCATGTTGGGTAGAAGATAGCGATATGACTGGCCTCTTGTATTGATGCCTGTGCAGAAATAAGCACATCTTCAAGAGGAACAATTTCTTTATATCCTTTGTCTAAAATAGGATTGAATTCAATTTCAGATAGATCAATTAAGCTTACACGATTTCCCTTGGCCTCCTGTGCCTCAAAATAAGACTTGGCAAGAGAGTATGTAAGAGAAGTTGAATCAGAATGACCTTGGATAACTAAAATATTTTTCATATGCTCCTCAAATGTTAACACTTGTTTACATAATATAAGTTAACACTTGTTTACTTTCAAGCAAAAAGAAGGCAAAATAAAGAAATGAGAAAAAAATCGGATACTTATCATCATGGCGCACTTAAAGAATCAATCCTATTGAATGCAAGTCAAATCATTGCAGAGAATGGAAGTGTCGATTTCTCAATAAGAGATATTAGCAATGCTTGCAAAGTATCTCCTGCTGCAATTTATAAGCACTTTAAATCAAGAAATGAAATTGCAGTAAAACTTGCTCTTCAAGGAGTAAGTCTTCTTAAAGAAGAGTTTGATATTATTTCAAACTCAAAGTCCCCTGGCCTTCTAAAGTTCTGTAAAGCTTATATTAATTTTGCAAAAGAAAACGAAGGACACTTTAGGGCCATTTATTTTAAGAAAATTTGTTCAATGGATGAGTTTCAAGAAGTTGAAAGCATCACAGATCAACTCTATGCATACCTTTTGGAATCAATCGATACAAAGACAAAGCTTAAGAAAGATGATTATAAAATAAAGAAAATATTGGCCTGTATCCACGGCGTTTCGTTTCTTATCATTGATAATTGTGCAGAATTTTCTGAAAAGGAAATTGATAAAATCCTGAAAGATGTCATCTAAGCCGATAGCTATATTATATTTCAGATTTAAGTTGATCTAAGAAGGCATGAAAGAAAGCAAGCCTTCTCTTCCCTTCTTCTTTTCCTGCTTGCGTGTTAAGACGGTCATTTAGTTTTAATAACTTTTTTTCAAAATGATCTAGAGAAAAACTCTTATCATCTAAAGTGCGCTCTTGTGCCCATGGATCATCAAGATGATAATACTTAGATTTCATCTTAGTTCCACAACTGGCCCATCTCATTACACCGATGGCACCCATTGCATCGAGCTTATCTGCATCTTGTAAGATCTCTGATTCAATTGAGCTGGCCTTTAAGTTGGCACTATATGAATGCTCTAAGATAACTTGTGCAATATGCTCAATTTCACTATTAGAATAATCACTTTCACCAAGCAAGGACTTGGCCTTTTGTGCAGCAAGTGCGCTGGCCTTACTACGGTGCTCACTATTTTTAGGAATATTGATAATATCGTGTAAGTAAGCAGAAGCGCTTAAGACTCTGGAATTGACTTCATGGCCATGAGAGAGTCTCTCACATAAGTTTGCTACCCTAATAACGTGAGACCAGTCGTGACTCGGATCATCGTGATCATAGTAAGATCTGATTTTATCTAGTAATTCTTTTTCAAACATTTAAGACTCTCCAATTAAATGATGTCTAGGAAAGGAAAATCACTTCCTTCATTAATACAGTCAATAAGATAAAGAGCGAGTCCCATCTCACCCGTAAAAAGAGTCGCACGGCCATTTCTTTGAGTTAGTGCATGCATGGCAAATGAGCGAGCACGCTCAAGCCACTTCTTATCACCTGTTCTCTTATATACTTGAAGTAAGGCATAGCCATTTCCATCAGTTCCATGACAAAAAGAAATCCCTTTATTAAGTGGCCCAGCTTGCCAGATAACCTCAGCTGATTTTAAAAGACAATCATTAACAAATTCATCGCAAGGATAATTTACAAGAGAAGTCACTACCCCAGGAGCTCCATGACACCATTGTGTTAACTGCTTTATTTGCGGCATTGGAGGATAGACAACTTCATAATTCATCATCTCACCTTCTTCCTTACTAACAGCTTTCATAACTTTTTTAACGTGAGCAAGGAGATAATCCCTATCACCTTGAGAGAGAAGATTAATCTCTTTTAAGATTCCAAAAATATTTCCAAAGTAGCCGTGGCCTGCTCCAATATAGCGAACTTTCTTGCCATACATATCTTGTTCCCTAACAAGCTCACCTTTGGCCTCTTCTTCTTTCAGTTTTTTAATTAAAAAATCGACATTTTTTAGGAAGAGTTTCGACCAGCGCTCTTCTTTTGTTTCACGATGAAGAAAAGAAGCTGCAAGCATAGTTCCAGGAGCACCCCATAGGGCCTCAATCGTAGCGTTTTCAATATTGGCTTCAACTAATTCAAATATTTTATCTTGAATTTCTTTCGATGGGGCAAATTGGTTTTTAACGAGAAGAATTCCAACTTCTCCAAGAAAAAGAGAAGGAACTACATTATCAGTATCTGGGCGACGAAGATAGTCCTCATGAATTTGATTTAATAATTCTACTTTATTAAAAGGGAGGTCACGATTGAGAAATCCTGAAACTTTATTCAACGCCCAAACAGTACCTGCAGCGCCATAATAAATCGTCTTATTACTTTTGATTTGCGCATCTTCATTCTTGTCAGCAACCCAATATTTTTTAGGATCAAATTTTCTCAGAGTGTCATTAAAAATTGACTCAATAACTTCTTTTACTGTCTCTAAATTCCACGGCGTATCAATCAAAACTTCGTGCTTTGTTGGTTCAAACAACATAATTACCCCTACCCCTGTATTATTAGGATTATTTTAACATTGTGTTCAAAAAAAATCCCCTGCCAAAGGCCGACATCTGATAATTTATATCGTAGAATCTCACCAAATATTGAATTAATTACGGAGTTCCATATGGACACAAATATAACAAAGACATTAACGCAAATCGTAAATAACATGCCTACAGACTGGCTTCGTTTAACGACACACAGGCTTGATATCTACAATGAGTCGCTTGCAAAAGTTGAATTCCTTACGAAACTTGAAGAAGGTGTTGCACTTGAAGAGCTACCAACAGCGTATGATTATATTCGCCTTGGTCACCCTCTTTCATGTGTTCTAGAGTGGGCCATTGCAAAGGAAGCTGACTTAAATCCAGAGAGTGTTATTTCATTTTCTTCAGAGACAATGCCAATCCTTGCTGTTCTTAGAGCAAATAAATTTAAAGGGATTCACACTCAAATTGTAAGTGAAAAGCCTCTTTCAGAACTCTTTCAATCTGTTTATCAATATGACTTCATTCAAAATCAAACAATGGACAAAGACTTTGATGGAACAACGATTGTTATCGATGGAAGTGAAAAAGCTGATATCAATGTTGCTCGCTATCCAAATCTTGGAAGTGTTATCACTGTTAATGACAACAACGCTGCTTACATTAAAGAGATTCAACACGTAAGACGTCGTGAATCGATTGCCATGACTCCGCAAAACTGTCTTACAGTAATTAAGGCCATGACTGGAGAAAGTCCAAAAAGCATGACTCCTGTCGACACAACAGAGCTAACAAGAACAATTCAAGAAATTACAAATTCTAAGACTCCTGTTGCTTTTAGCAATTGTGGGCTTTCTGCTCAATATGCAATCATGATGGGGCAAGTTCACTATGCAAATGAAAATCACCCAGGAAAGGATATTAAGTTTATCGTCCCTCCAAATTGTTACGGTGGAACAAATGACCAAGCAAGACGTGTTGCCGCTTGTATCGATAACGTCGAAATTATTGATCTACCTGTTGATAGCGGTAAGGATATGGTAACAGAGCTTGAGCGTATTTTAACAGACGTCGCTCATGCAGATGCAGTTCCATATATTATTGGAGAGATTCCAACTAACCCACGAGTGGAAATTCCAGACTTAATTAAACTTCGTGAAACACTTAAGAAGCCAAGATTTACCAATGACGGAGCGACTGCTGTTGGTGCCGTTTTTAATCTCGATCAAACATTTTGTCCAAATGTGAAATTCTTTGGCGATCACGGCTACCTAAATGACGTTAGGGTTATTTCATATGTAAGTGGTTCAAAATTCCCAAGTGGTGGACTTTGTACAGCTGGCTATGCTGTGGCAAGTGATAGTGCTGCTGAGTATATGAGCTTTGTTGAAAACCACTTAAAGCTTTGTGATAACGTTGCAACAAATTTACAACTTCAAATTCTTACTCGTGAAATGCCAGCGATGAACGAAAGAATTGCAAAGGCCTATTCAAATACACGCGGGTTCGTTGATTATATTCAAGAGCAACTTCCAAAAGCAAAGATCAACTTTGTTTCACATGAACTTGCTGATGCAACATTTACACCTTCTGTTTTCTCACTAGACCTTCCGGCCACTAGCGAAGAACACAAGCGTGAACTAAACCACAAATTAATTCGCATGATGATTGATGCTATTCCTGAAGAAAGTAAGCATTGTGTAAGTTATGGCCAGCTTAAAGGCTGTTACTGGACTGTTCCGGCCACTTCAACTCAAGGAACAACGAAAGAGAGCGACAAAGACTATATTGTTCGTGTCTCTGTTGCTGCCGATTTTAATTTAGAAAAACATAAAGAAATTTTTAAAAGATTTGTAAAAGAGGCTTATTAAAGCCTCTCTTATAACAAGCGCCAAACTAAAATTTGTAACCGAAGCCTATTCCCAGTCGATTAGCTGATAAGTTAGAAGGACCACTCATCGTATGATACTTATACATACCGTGGAGAAAGAACTTCTTTGTTATTTCGCCAGAAAGATAAATAATGATTTTCTGTCCCTGAAATTCTCCGGTGTTTACAGAAGAATTGTAGGCGAGATTTCTATTCGAAAAAAATGATTGCGAAATGCTTAATTTAGAATAGAAGTTTCTTTTAAATAACTGAAAGCTTTTACTAATACCAACAGTAAAGTAACCAACAAGATTTGTATCAAATTGAATTTCATTATTAACTAGGCCATCAATATTAAAAGTATTAAACCTTTCAACATCAAAACCAAAATGTGTATTAAACTTACTTCTATAATTATAATCAGCATAAATATTGAATCCAATTTCAGGATCAATTTTATGCTTATCTAATGATTGATTATCTGAGGCAGTATTAAGATGTGAATAGTAAAGACTTGATGAATAAGTAAATGGCCCCTTATTAGGACTATAGATCGCCATGGCACCTAATGAAAAAGATGAGTTCTGATTAAACCTAACTCGATCACTCCCTTGCTGCTGTTCAAAACTTCCTTTAGAAGTCATATAGAATAAAGAGTATTGAAACTTTTTCGACCTCTCCTCTCGATTTCGGCGATACGCCTTGGCCTTACTTATATAATTAATAATGCTATTTTTTAAATTTTGGTCGTAGTCTCCAATACTTGTAAAGTCGATAGTCTTTAGATCAATATAGAGTTTAATTTTTGTCTTTGATGCAAGTCGATCCCAATTCTTAATTTCTTTATTTGCATTTATTGTTTTTTGAACAACCTTATTATTTTTCGAAAATTTAAAATTACTCTTCGTAAACTTTAGATAAATATCTTCAAGTGATTCTTCTTGCTGTACAAGATAACCAAAGCTAATCACTCTCTTAAAGTACTTTTGATCAGCTGCATTTACATAAGAAGCGAATGTAAATATAAGAACAAAGAAAACTGTTTTACTCAATTTTTCTCTCCAAAAAATAAAAGAAACTTAAATAAAATTATATTATTTCCTACATAATTTATCTTTACATGGAAGAATAATCCAACATTAGTAAAAGTACGCGCCACAGTTTGCTAATTTATTGGCATATTTCTATATAGATAGATTAGAAAACAAGCGTAAGCAACTGATTACACGTACTCTTTTAAAAACGTTTACAATAAAGTTTATCGTCCCCAATGTCGATACGAAGATGTGTTATGTAAGGGAGAGGGCAAAAATGAAAATAATATTCATTTTATCTTTATTATTTCTACTAGGAAGCTGTCTAAAAGAATCAGAAATCCTTATTGATGTTGGCCAAATAAATAACAACCTAATTGTTTTAGAAGATACTTCTACTAACTCCAAACTATACACAAGTTCGACGACAGTTAATGTTGAAAATAATGGTTTTGATGCGAGTTCGAAAATTTGTATAAGTGAAACTCAAACTACTCTACCTGCAACAACGGCAGCAGGAACGTGTGGTGGCGCCAATTGGATTTCTCCTATTCCAACAAGTTTCACTCTCTCTGGAGGAGATGGTCAAAAGACTGTCTATATTTATATCTCCGATTCTTCTGATAATATTTCTTCTGAAATTTTCACTCAAGATATTACTCTTGATATATCGGCCCCAACACCAACTTCGGCTCCAACATTCGGAACAGTCCCTTTAAGTCTTTCAAGAACTCCAAATATAACATGGACTACAGACTCAACTGATAATATCGCTCTTGAGGGCTACCAAATCAAAGTAACAAAAGTCTCTGACTCAACTCTTATTCAAGACTGGACTGATTTTACAAAAGGCAGCTACATCAGTGGTATAACACTAGAATCATCTACTGATTATCAAGTTGAAATTCGTGCCATCGATATGGCAGGGAATACAAGTACAGTTCAAAGCGCAAATTATACATCAGCTCTTGTTATAACAGCTCTATCATTTGGTACGGAAGCCTTCTCTCTTGTTGAGCAACCTGGAGGAACAGGACCAGGACCAAATACGACACTGACGTTGACGAACACAACAGGCTCAGCGACAGGGCCTCTATTTTCTCCTAATCTATATGGTGGCGCTGCTAATTTTCAAGTTGTGAATGATAATTGTACTGGTTTCTCTTTGAGTGACGGCAGTTCGTGTACAGTTGATATAAGACTAAATGCATCTCAAGATGGCTTCTACCTTACGACAATTTATTACACAGATGGAGTGACGACGTCTTCAGAACACGAGGTACGTGGGATGGCCACAGGATTTAGCGGAAGCAATACTTACATGATTGGTTTAAATAACGCGATTACTAGTGTTTATGATTCTGCTGACTATGGTTCTACATATCCAAATGAGTTTTATAAAATGATTGGTGGTTTTCAGTGGGATGAACTTAGTCTTTCAAATAATTTTTCATGCGGGATCACAACGAATGCTAAGCTCTACTGCTGGGGAAGTGGAACATGGGGACGTCATGGGGATGGAACGACAAATGATAATTATTATCCAAGTATCGTTGAAGCTTCAAAAACGTGGAAGGACGTTGTTGTAGCTAACCGTGATGTTTGCGCAATCGATTCCACTGATGATCTCTACTGCTGGGGTAATACATATACAAGTACACCGGCCCTAATGCCAGGAGGCTTAAAGTGGAAGAGTATAGCTTCGACACGAGGACTTCATATTTGCGGAATTACTAATACTGATGATCTCTACTGTTGGGGAGATAATAGTTACGGACAAATTGGTATTGGTGACAACACAACCTTAACCCCAAATCCAACTCAAGTAACTCCAGGGACTAAATATAAATTTGTTTCAGTCGGCTATCGCTTTACATGTGCGATCACGAGTACTGATTTAACGTACTGTTGGGGCGAAGGAGTTGCTGGCCAACTTGGTGATGGAAATAGTGCTGACACCTACTCTCCTTCTCTCGTCTTAGGAGGCCATACATTTACAAAAGTCGATATATCTCGATACCACGCCTGTGGACTAACAGACGGGAGTGAAGTTTACTGTTGGGGCGGAGGAACTCCTGCAACAAGTGGAGCACTTGGGAATGGACTAGGTGCTGCTTCAGCCTCGCCAGTAAAAGTTTCAGGATCACAAACTTGGGTAGATATCGGAATCCAAGGCCAGAGTTTTTCTTGTGGAATTGATAACACAAACACAATGTATTGCTGGGGCTCTAATGGCTACGGTGTATTAGGTAATGGTAATACAACTAATCAACTAACTCCTGATCTCGTCGTAGGCTCTTATTCTTGGAGTAAAGTAAGGATGGCAAGATTTAATATATGCGCAATCACGACCTCAAACGAAGCATACTGCTGGGGTGACTATTGGCCATACGGTGGTATTGCAAATGGAATAAATGATGGTGGTTATTATGTGCCAAAGAAAGTCCCAGGTAATCTCGATTGGAAATTTATCTCTAGTGATTATGAAAACTTTTGCGGAATTATTTCAAATGATGACCTCTATTGCGTCGGTGGTGATGTTGATGGACAACTTGGAGATGGTGGTGCAAATACAAGTCAATATACACCAGTCTTAGTTAGTGGCGGACACAAGTGGATAAGTGTAACATCGACTTACTCAACAACTTGTGGAGTAACAACAACGAATGATGCTTATTGTTGGGGAGAGAACTCTCTAGGGCAAGCAGGAAGTGGAGATGCAACCGCAGCATTCACAACACCAAACCTTGTTGTCGGAGGACATAGTTGGCTTAAGGTGAATAATAATCAGTCATCAACATGTGGCCTACGTACAGATGGAGCTGCTTATTGCTGGGGATCTAATCGTTTTGGCCAACTTGGCAATGGTGTGACTACTGGAGACGCGACGCCATTTCCAACACCAGTTCCTGTATCAGGTGGACATATTTTTTCAGACATTAGTGTTGGAAATAATTTTGCCTGTGGGCTTACAACTGGAAATGATATCTATTGCTGGGGACGTGACGATGACGGCCAATTAGGAAATGACACTTCATTTACAGACTCAAATACTCCGGTACAAGTTACAGGAGGTTCAGGCATTTGGAGATCTCTAAGTGTTGGAAATGATCATGTATGTGCCGTAAGACTTGATAATAGTGCATATTGTTGGGGCGATGGAAATAATCGAGCAACAGGTGTATCCACAGACTCCCCTCAACCTATTATTGTACCAGGTGGACACTCGTGGTCGACATTTCAAGCAGGTCTTTATCATAGCTGTGGACTTGAGAATGGTACTAGTGACATGTACTGCTTTGGTTATGACTCCGGAACAGAGACGGGAGCTGAGCCACAAGACGCTTGGGGTGTAAATCCTAACTTGATAAAGTACAATCGTGGAATAAAATTTAGTGAAATCTTTGTGGGAGGAGCAAATACATTTGGTATCCCCTAACCTTATGTAATAGATGAACTAAAATATTTTGGATAATTAGAGAAGTTTAAAAGCTAAAGCTGAAACATTTTCCGGGATTTTCTCATGTGAAATTACTGTAGCAATTTTCCACTTAGGCATAAGTTTGTATACCTTCTTTAAGCATACTGCACGAATGGGGCGGACAACTTCGTTATCTTCAGCGCAGTCTTTAAAGAACTTCATTGCGGAAGCTCTTTTAGCAGGATCAACTTGGGCCTTTGCGTGGACTTCTCCAATCAACTCTCCCGCATCCTTAATTAATTCTGGCGTATGATGAACTTCTTTCAGCGTAAGTTTTTGTAAATCTGCAGCTATTGGTAAATCATTTAATTCTTGCTCAAAGTTCTCTTCATCAAAAAAATGTTTTTGATTAACTTCTTTGCTCTTAACATTCTTCACCAGAGTTGATTCAAACTTCTCCGAAGACACAGAAAGTGTCTTAGAGCGATCCACTAGAAATAGGATTGCAACAGCGACCAATGTGAGAAGGATAAATCGCTTCTTCATTACTTAATTGATGCCTCGATGAGTTTAGATGATTCTTCAGTACTTACTTGTGAGTACTCACCTTCAGGAGTTGAATCCATCATTTTAGGCGCCGGCGTATTTCTCAGTTCTTCAAGCTGGCCCTTGGCCTTTTCATACATGGCAGTAAAGCGATCAAGTTCTTTTTGAGATGTTTCATTTTGAGAAGGACTCATAACCATAAAGTCGATGTAGAAATCGACAACCTTCTTATAAGATTCGATCTCATTTAAGAGCTGCTCTTCACTCTTGCGATGAGAAATAGTAAGAACGCGATCAAAGGCATCTGCAATTGATGCTTCTAATTTCGTTTTATCTTCGACACTACAAGTTGAGCAATTCGCTAATAAATTCTTTGTTGCGATGGCCTCTAACTGATAAGAACCATTTCCATACTTTTCACAAGCAGAAAACCCATATAGCATATGCCCTTCTGGACATGTGTGGTGATTAAAACCAATATGCTCAGAATTTCCATCACTATGTCTTGCTTCATGAAAAAGAGTTCCTAGTCGCTTAATTTTATTTGCTTCAGAATTTGTTTCGTCATTAATCAGAATACTATTTAAAAATAGCCCTTCACCGATTTGTAAAATACCAACTCTTGGAGAAGTAGCGAAAACTTTTTGACGATTGATCTTAGTACCTTTTAAAAGCTTTGACTTCTTCCCACTTAGATAAAGTCCTGCCCCAATATTTGACATGACAACCACACCACCGAAGGCATCAGTATTGTGAAATGCTGAACTTTCTGGAAGAGGTGACGTAGGAAATTGATAACCTCTTTGTGTGACATAATTGCGTCCACGTACACGGTAGTCTTGGCCTACGACATATTTCACACGATTATAAATCCAATTATAAAGAGTCGGTCCATTTACTTCTTCAAGCTCGAAGAATAGTGAAAAGTCATCGTCTATATTCTTAAGATCTGATTGATAGAGATACGAAAGGTCTTCTTTTAAAGAGTACACCTGATGGGCAGGCACTGAAGAATCAAAGAAGATGCCACCAAATCTCTCAGCAGCTTGTGATGAAGTTATTGAAATCATTGTCATTAAAGACAATAGTTTTAGCTTTCTCATAGGATACCTCATAATTTGAGGCATCCTA
Source organism: Halobacteriovorax sp. HFRX-2_2 (assembly GCF_043196705.1). Taxonomy (NCBI): domain Bacteria; kingdom Pseudomonadati; phylum Bdellovibrionota; class Bacteriovoracia; order Bacteriovoracales; family Halobacteriovoraceae; genus Halobacteriovorax; species Halobacteriovorax sp. HFRX-2_2. Next base: position 564,309 of record NZ_JBEBMT010000002.1, on the reverse strand, counting down.
GCATATGCAAAATCAGCAACCTATGCCATTGTAATTATTACCTTGAATAGGTATGCGCCGCCTTGAAAGATTGCTAAAATTTATTAATCTTTTTCACCACTTATCATAAGCATCCATGTTTTTCGCTTCATCTTATAAGCATCGAAGAAGACACCTCCTAAATGAAGAACAGAGAGAAAAATTAGGATATTTGAAAATACTTCATGAATATCTTCTAAAAGATCATTTCCGAAAAAGCGGTCAAGGCCCATTAGAAATCCTGTAGAAGCCAGTCCGATAATTGCTCCCCACATCGACCAATATACATACTTGGCCTTTGGATTATAATGATCAATTGGATTTTTCTTATGTATTAATAGTCTTAAAAGGACAAGCGAAACTGCAACATAACCAAGATAGCGATGGATAAGCTTGCCTTCTTCAAGCACAAAAGCATTGAGGAGGACCGCAATGGCCACTCCCCAATGTAAGACTCTAAATACTAATGGGAGTCTTGCTTTATCCATTAGTGCATCTCTTTCTTAACGATTGAGCCATCAACTGGACTAAAATAGATTTCAACTTTATTCTTGTCTTTATCCCATCCGTAAATCTCATAACAATTCCCCTCAGTTACTTTAAATTTATTAATTTTGTAACCTTCGGCCACAAGCTTTGCTTGAAATTCTTCTTGGTCTTGCCACTTGCTCTTATCTTCAGTTGTACACTGAGTTTTCTTTGACGAACATGAAACTAACGCTAAGCCAACAATTGTTAATACTAATAATTTTTTCATCTAATACTCCTTTCTAGATATTTTTTTTGAAAACAAGCAATATAAACCAATAATATATTGGCATATACAAAATGCTTTCTGGTTAAATTTGAAATTAATTTTTGAATAATATCCTCACTACATGAATTGCGGTGAGTTTTATAGGTGGATACAAGACTACACAGCAATTACATTTAATTACTAGTGCTAGTCTCGTCAACAAGATTGGTTCTTGCAGTTACACCGGGGTTTCCCCATTATGTCGACGTAACTTTTGCCTTTTCGGGCGGCAACTGACTACTCCCTAACTATATAAATTTTAAAATGTGAAATTCCTCACGTCAAGTTGAGAAAATTAAAAGAACTAAAGAATTTAGTATAAAGAACACAAAAACTGTTGAAAAAATAATGTTACGATTAATATGAGCAAGCTGCCAGAATCAGGAATGAAACTACTTCCTTAGCAATTTCATTTCCAAGTCATTTGGTATTTAAGATAAAATAATTGAATTAGAACAAATACGCATTTTATCATTTGCTCTCACTTGAAAGTACTTTTTTAAATTGTCTTTTTCGAAGTGAACTTCGAAATAATCAAAGACTCCGTCATACAACTTAAAAATACCAACAACTCTTCCAACTCCATATTCATCTGAATATACTTTTGTTTTATCAATAATGTGTTTTTCAAAATCTATAATCATTAGTTTCTCCTAGTAAAATTGTAAAGGCGCCATAAAATGACGCCCAATTTATTTAGAAACTAGTAGCGATTGTGTGTTTTTTTCTTTGTTGTTTTTGCCATATTCACAATTAAAGATCTTCCCATAAAGTTTTTATCGTTAAGGTCATTAATTGCTTTTTCAGCATCGCTTGCAGTTTCCATTTCAACAAAACCGAAACCTCTTGCTCTACCTGACTCTTGGTCTCTTATAACATTTACTGCTACAACATTTCCGACATCAGCAAATAGTTTTTCTAGATCAGAGTTTTCAATATCGTATGATAAATTTCCTACATAAACATTTGATTTCATTTTTACCTCCAAGGTAAATCCCCTTAGTGAGATATGCTCATCACTAAAAGTAAAAGATATAACGAGACAACTGTCCCTAATACACAAGATTGTGTAATTTAAGTTTTAATTAAATCATTTAGACTGTTGCTAATAGCGAAAATAACCTAGGACAATTTATTTATCCTATAGTCAAAAAGATATTTATAATTCAGTGATTGCTAGCTACTTGGCCATAAAGAAAATCCCGACCTACCTAGTATAGCCTACTAATGCATTATAAGCAAATATACGTAATTATGAATGAATGCAACTACTTAGAATGAGCAATGCAAAAGGTAGCATATCCAATTTAATATCAAAAAACTAACAGAAAACTGTCTTGGATCACCATTGTAACTATTGTAATAATAAAGTATGAAAAATTTTATTATCCTTTTAATCCTATTACCTACTGCATTCTTATATACAAAACTTCCTACCTACAATAACCAAGTTATCCAATTCGACATGCCAAATAATGAGGGAATTGATGTCAGCGAAGACTACCTTTCATTTGCACTTGATATGGCGCAAGTACTTGGTGGAAAATGGTGGGAAGGATCAATGGATTTCACAGGCGGACGTGGTGGAAAGATAACAAAACCATTTGATTTCAACCGAAATAAATTAGATGAATTATTAAGACCTCTCGCCCCCTTCACCCTCAGACTAGGTGGTTCAGAAGCAGACTCCGCACACTATGATATTAAGTCGACTCGCACTGCTCTTACTCAATCAGAAATGGAGCAAGGTTTTCAGACTCTTTTTAACAAGACCAAACTCGACAATATTAAAAGCTTTGTCTCTAGAAATAATTTAGATCTTCTTATCACACTAAATATTGGGCCAGGCTATCGTAATGATGGAGAGCTTAATCTGACTCCAATTGAAAATTTTATTCAAAATCTATCGCAAGAGATCAAGGACATAAAGTACTTTGAACTTGGAAATGAGGCCAATGCATTCTTTCTAAACTATGGGCCTTTTGGTCAAATTAGTGAAAGCGAATATAAGAGAAACTACCGTGAGATTAAAAATATTATTAGAAAGTACTATCCTGAAGCGAAGCTAGCAGGCCCGGCCAATGCCTTTTGGCCAATCTTGGGAGAAGTCTTTGATTGGTTCACTGTAAACTCTTTTAATATTGTTAAAGATCTGGGTAGTGAACTCGATATCTATACTTGGCACTACTACCCGACTCAATCCACTCGTTGCCCACTTCAAGTTATTAAATCAGACAACGAGAGCATGATTAAGGCCATTAAATCCAATGATATGATTGAGACAATGGAGGCCATTACAAAAGTCACAAAAGGGCGCTCAAAAGAAGTTTGGTTAGGAGAAACTGGCCCTGCTCAATGTGGAGGTCAACCTGGTGTATCAACAGAATTTAACTCTGCTCTGTGGTTCTTCGATCATATTTTTAAGGTCATGGCAGCTGGAAATAAGAAGCTTATTCGCCAAACAATTGTAGGCTCAGATTATGGCCTGATTGACGACGAGAAGCTTAGACCTAATCATGATTATTATATTGCTAGGATTTATAAGAAATTGAATATTACAAAGATTTATTCGAGACCTAATGATTCAGTACATACAGTATGTGCCAACAATAAGATATCGTTCTTAACTTCAGTTATTGATGGCCAAACCATCACTTTACCAAGAACTACAGATAAGTATATGACTGTGAATGAAAAGGCCCTTTCAGGATTTGATCATCTTAGCTTTGAGAGTCAATTTGAAAAGAAATGGGAAGAAACTCGTCGTGACAAAATTGATATCAAGAATTCGACGATATTAATTATAAAGACAACAACTGGCTGCAACGAATTGTAGCCAGTATTAAAAAGCTTATCTTCTTACAACTCTTTTCATTTCTTCATTACCATAACATCTCATATACAAGTGGTAAGAAGCACCGTTATGAACTTTTGGTGAAAAGTGAAGTTGGTAACGAATTGTCACACTACGCTTAGAGTGATCCGTCGTTAGGCCTTTAAAATTTCTATCATTAACAAGGTAGCTATTATTTTCGATACCATTATCTCTTGAGTACAACTTAGAGAACTCAACATCTGACTCAAAGTATTCGATCTCATCCAGTGGCGCAGTAAACTCTTCATCCACGAGTGATTTGATCAGAGAGACAAGGAATTGCTTCCCCTCACTCTTAGAATAAGACTTCTTGAAGTTAACTAATGGTAGTCCAGCAAAATATGTATATAGGCTTGGTGCTGTTTGATAAACAAAGCGTTGATAAAGATACTTATAATCAACAAGCGGTAGTTCAGCATTTTCAGGAGTAAATCCTCTATCAAGGTGTAGAACTTCAGCAGGCCCTAGGCTCTCCTTAGTATAGACAAAGTTATTACGAAACGAGATTTTCTTATCCTGAAATAGCGTCTCATAAGTAAAAAGATCTTGATAAGAAGCGCTAAATTCGCATCCACCTTTATATCTCTTATAATCAACGGCCCATGTATTTAGCCCAAGTACTAGTAGAATAATCGTAAGTGATATCTTTCTCATAACAGTCCCTAAATAAATAATATCTTCAAAGTTGTTACGTTATAGCAGATTTAAAGTTTGAGACGGAAGGATTGTAAAATCTTTAGGATTATTGGCTTTGCCCTTGTTCCAAGTAACTAAAAATACTATAAGTCCCGGAAGAAAACGAATATAGAACGACAAGGAATACCTATCCTATGAAGATAATCATATCTCTTCTTTCACTTCTTACATTAAGCGCGGCCCTTGCAAATGATCCTCTTGAAAAAGATCAGTGGTATCTAAAATATAATACTAAGAATAAGGGCGCTAATATTGAGAAGGCCTGGAAGATCCTTGAATCGAATTACCAACCAGTCATTGCAATTATTGATGCAGGTTTTGACGTCAATCATGAAGACTTAAAAGATAGCATTCTTATCAATAAAGATGAGATTCCAAATAATGGTATTGATGATGATAATAATGGCTATACTGACGATTACTATGGTTATAACTCGAATAAGAAAAATGGTGAGTTGGCCGGCGATTACGATTTTCAAACAAAGCACGGTACAGCTGTAGCAGGAGTCATCGCTGCCAAACATAATAATGACATTGGTATCAAAGGTGTCGCTAAGGGGATAAAGATCATCCCTATCGTCAAACCGGAGCCTATGGCCAAGAGAAAAGAGAAGCTTCCACACCTCATTGAGGCCATGAGATATGCTATGGAGCGAGGTGCAGATATCATCAGTTTTTCTGCACGTCTAAAAGTAACTTCTCCTGCATTTAAGAAAGTTCTTAGAGAGCTCAATGACAAAGGTATTCTTGTCATTGCTTCTTCTGGAAACGTAGGAGTTGAAAACTCAACAAATCGCTATCCAGGAGCCTATGCAGATGAGTTTTCAAATATCATAGTCGTCGGATCAAATGATAAGAATGGAAAAAGAGCGAAGTCCTCAAATTATGGAAACAAGTCTGTCCACCTCTTTGCACCAGGTGTAAAAATTCAAACGACTCACCTATCGGATACATATGGTTATTCAAGTGGCACGAGCTTTTCAACACCACTTGTGGCCGCCGTTGCAGCTATGGTTCTAACAAAGTATGGCCCTGAAGCGAGGTGGACAATGCGTGAAAGGCTTATACAAACAAGCCGTCCTCTAAAGACGCTAGAAGGTCTTAGTGTATCAGGAGGGATTATTGATGCCTTCGAGGCGCTCAAGTAATAATTTGTGATATAATGGAGAGATGATAAATCAACTCCTTGATAACTTCATTCCTCTATTCTTCTTAGGGGCCATGGCCATCTTCGGACTCTTCTTTCATCTTCTTATCAGAAGTGTAAACTCATACTATAAAAAGCATGGTAGGCTCACAAAAGGTAAGATTATTGCCTTTAAAGAAGAAACCAAGACAAGAAGATCACGTGGTAGACGTGAAACCTCGACAACGATTCGTCCAGTTATTGAATATATCAAACAGGGTGAAAGAAAGTTATTTCTCGGAACAAATCAGAACTATCTCAATAACTTCATAGGAAAAGAAGTTGAAATTTACCTCGTTGAAGACAAGGAAAATCAAGTTCTACAAAAAGACAATGTTTATAAAGTCTTTACCTATGTCTCCCTACTCTTTGTCATAATCCCATTGGTAATTATTGGGCTTTTAAAAGTTGATCTCATCTATAAAATGACTATTCCGTTTTTATCACTAGTGGCCTTCACTCCCATAGCTCTTGTGATCAAGGGCCGCATGAAAAAACACGCATTAGCTTCAAACGATCACCGAGGACTTCTCGAAATCATGAGGGAGAAGATGATTACGAATAACGATATCATTGCCCCTTCTGATTTTGAAAATAGCGATAAGTATATTAAGACATCAAGAGACTTTAATAAGAAGCTTAGAGTCGCAAATCTCTTTGGTGTTATCTTCTCCCTTATCTTTGGAGGAGGTCTCTATTTTCTTACCATACATGTCTACACAACAAAGATGTCACAGGCAGAAAAACAAATTATCGATAATTTTCTTGAGAATATGTCCAATTACCAACCTCTTCTAGACCAATTGGGTAAGAGTGATGATATAACAATACTCATTGCACTTAGCGGCTTTGCAGTGATTTTGACATATGCTTTCGTGAAGAACTTAAGCGGTTTACTAAAGTCATGAGATCTCATTCTTCTTAGCATAAGCATAGGCCATTGCATGGGTTGCAATTGGTGTTGTAATAAGAAGAAATATGAAGAGTACAAAGTTGGTAATCATAATATTAATTTCAGCAATAATCATGCTAGAACCCAATAAGATAAGTGCAGCACCAAAGGCACTGGCCTTACTTGCAGCTTGAAGCTTCATGAAGAAGTCTGGCATTTTAATAAATCCAACAACTGCCAAGAAAACAAAGATAGACCCTAAGAGAATTAAGACCTCACCTATTAAATGTATCATTTACTCTCCTTATTCATATCTGATAAAAATACAGCAAAGACAAATGCTGTAACGAAGCCAACAATCGCAAATAGTTGCGCTATATTGTGAAAGAATGTATCTCTATTTGCTGTATACAGTATTAGAAAGAGACTAACTCCTGAAATTCCAATTAAGTCGAAAGCCAAGACTTTGACCAAAACTTCTTGTTCTCTCTTTGCTTCGATTGTCAGCAAAAGAAATGTTAGAATAACAATACCAGTTGAAATCATTAGTAGCACACTCATTTTGACTTCTCCTTTTGACTTCCTCTCAATATCCTTAACACACGATTTTCAATAACTTCCTTAAATTCTTTTATTGCTTCCTCTTCGTTTTCTAAGAACATCATATGAATATATAAGTGTGATTTACCTGGGTCTAAATCAATGACCATTGTCCCCGGTGAAAAGGTAATTAAATTAGAAAGAAGAGCAATTTCAAAATCGCTTTGTACTTCGAGTGGAAATTTTATAATACCAGGAGTAGATAAGTTCTGAGGCGTAACAACATCTTGCGCGACTCTTAGTGCCCCTAAAGAAAGATCCCATAAGTAGAGAATAACAAATTCAAAAATATACCATAATCTCATCGACACCTCACTAATACACCAATCCAATCTTTCCCACCTGCTGGGCCAGTTTGAAGATGAGAAGAGGGTTAAAACTAATAATCAGAGTAAAAATACAAAGTAAGATACAAGAGATATATGATCGAATGATTGCGACCTTGGGAAAAGAGACAATAAACTCATGGTACTCTCCCCAAAAGACACCACTCCAAATTTTGACCATACTATATAATGTGAAGAAGCTTCCAATAATCATAGGTATGATGATCCAAATAAGACGACTTTCAGTCGCTATCTTAAAAAGACCTAATTTTGCCCAAAAACCAGAAAATGGAGGTATTCCAATTAGACTTGCAGCAGGGATCATAAATAGTATCGCAATTGTTGGAGAAGTCTTAAGTAGCCCTCCCAATTTTGTTATCTTTTCCGTATATGCAAAGTTTCTAACAAGGCCAGAAACAAAGAAGAGATTTGTTTTAACAATAATGTGATGAAAAATATAAAATAAGGCACAAGCTAGTCCAAACTTCTTTATTGCCATATCAGGATGCAAACAAAAGCTCACACCTATTCCAATGAAACCAACCTGACTAATAATATGATAACTTAAGATCTCACGTAATTTATTTTGGACGACAGCGAACCATACACCGATGAGAAGAGTCAATATGGCCAAAATAAGAATTGTCCAAAACAACTGTAGATCTGGCGGAAAAACCTGTCCAAAAACTCTAATCATTGCATAGAGCCCTAGCTTTGTGAGTAGCCCGGCCAAGACTCCACTAAGGCCTGCGGAAAGCTTTGGGTAGCTTTCTGGTAACCAAAAAAATAGAGGAAAGAACGCTGATTTAATGGCAAAGGCACCGAAGAGCGAGAGCGCAAGAGAGCGAACGAGGCCCGCATCATTTGCATATAATTGAGATAGCCTCACACTTAAGACTTTAAAGTCTAATGTATTTGTAAATTTATAAATTAGAGCAATTGAAATCAAAAAGATAAGCCCACTGATAAAATTAAGAAGAATATACTTCAGCCCACTCTTTAGTCTTTTTCGAGACGAATCAAGTACGACAAGAACATAGCTACTCATAAGTGTGATTTCAAACCACACAAATAAATTAAATAAGTCGCGAGTAAGAAATGCCCCTGTAAGACCTAAAAAAAGGGTGTTATATAAGAAGTGATAGACACTCTTTTTCTCAACCGTAACTCCTGGGTACGCATAGAGTGCACCGGTAAAATAAATTGCTCCAATAACAAAAATCATAACACCAGAGAAGAGATCATAGCTTAAAGATATTCCGATACCACTCTCCCAGTCTCCTGCGATAAATGTGGAAGCTTCAGTGTAAGAGAAGAGACAAATCCCAGAATATATAAAGTATAAGAGTGAAAATAAGTTTGAAAAGAATAGCCCTAACCGTTCAGATTCTTTAAACATGAGCGTAAAGGATGCAGAAAGAAGCGGCAAGACAAGAAAGATGACAAAGAAGTATTGATGGATCATTACGCCTTTCCCCCTTGCCTAGAGTCATTAATCTTCTTAATCACAGAAATGACAAAACACAGTGTTGCAAAAGAGATGACGATTGCGGTTAGAACAAGCGCTTGAGTTAAGGGATCTGCAAAGTGGGAATCGAAGGTATCTCCTTCTTTGGCGAAGGGGTATCCATGAGCAACGACCTGGCCAATTGAGAAAATGATAAGGTTTGCTCCATTGCCCAATGTGATAATGGCAAAGATACTATTGACCCATGTGTTCTTTAGTAAGAAAAGAAAACCGATGAATAAAAATATACAACCAACTAGAAATGTCATTTAAACACCACTCTCCTTTGAGAAACTAATAAATTTCACATAGGCCATGGTAGTGCTTGATGAGACAATGATAAAAACAATTGAATCAAATACTAAGACAGAGCTAATTTTTCCAGCGATCGGAAAAGGGATACTTGTCCACATAGAACTCAGACCGGCCTTTCCTAAGGCAATGGGTATTATGAAAACAAGAATAAGAACTAAGATACTCATAGCGATAATAGAAGTAAAATTAGTGTATATCCATTTCCTTAACCTAGAATCCTGATGGGAGATAAAGTGGAGTATCATGGACAATGATAATACTAACCCACCAATAAAGCCTCCTCCTGATAGATCATGTCCTCTTAAAAGTAGTAAGAGAGATAAGATAGCAAGAAGTGGACAGACAACCTTAAAGCTTCCCCGTATTAGAGCCTCATTCACGTTCACCTCTCTTAGAGAAAATTGCTAGTACACCAACAATTGCAATTGCCACGACAAGCACTTCACCAAATGTATCCATGGCCCGATAATCCACAAGAATGACGTTAACAACATTCTCCCCCTTGGCCAAAAGCTTTGAATTCTCAAAAAAGTAGCGACTGGCAGTCATATCAAAATTAAGATTCTTGGCCATGGAAAAAATAAATATCGAAACTCCGTACAAGAAAGCGATTATAAAATTAATCGGTTTAATATTAATTCTCAAGTCCCGTCCATCAATGGGAACGGCCTTAATGAGGAAGAATACAAAGAATAAAGAGAGAGTTTCAACCATAAGCTGAGTCATGCTAACATCTGCGGCACTATGATAGCCGAAGAATAAAACCAGAAAGAAGCCGGAAAGAACGAAATAGAGAATTGCTTTAAGATTTGATTTACTTAAGTATGCAAAAACCAATCCAGCTAAAATCCCTGATAAACTCAAAAACTTTGACAGTGTGAAGTCAATCTTTGGAGAAACTATATTTGCTATCCCAATATGAGTAGAAAGAGTCAGGAGTGTAAGAAAACCAAGAGTGATGCGTATATAGTGGGCGAAATTACCATTTTGTAACGCCAGATTCATTTTCTTAAATACATCCAAAGTAATAGACAGTCCCCTTTCAAGCATGGGCCATGGACTAAAGTCAGAATATTTCTTTGAAAATTCATCGAGTTTCAAAAAGTGCTTATCCAGAAGAATACTCCCTAAAACACTACCTAAGATAGTAATGATACTTAGAACTAAAACTGTTCCATATGGGTACTCAAGCCCATGCCAAGGTTTAATATGAAGACTTTGAGAGCTAAGCCCAACCTCACCTACTACCTTCTCAGCAATTAAATTAATCCCCAATATATTTGGGGCCAGGGCAATAGATAATGCGATTAATGAATAGATTAATGGAGAGATAAGAAGTCCCTTATAACCGATTACGTAACTTCTTACTTGTGGCCAAGAGACACGAAGAAGATTGACGGCCTGAATACCCATAAAGAGGTTTCCAAGAAAAAAGGTAGGAACGAGAATCCATAGTAGATAAGATTTTATCGATGTTAAGTAAATATATTCCTTAGCATAAAAGCCCACACTTAGTGGAATCCCTACCATGCTCATTGTACTCAATAGAGCTACAATAAATGGCAATATACCAACACGATCACTATTTAATAATTCATGTCTATCCATTGTTTTTAAAGTTTTTGCAAAATAGCCAACATATTGAAAGAGACTTGCCTTGTAAAAAGCATGTGCAATGACTAATAAGACAAAGCTTATGATTGAATATTCGTTTCCAATCCCAAGTAGAATGGCAAGCATTCCAAGAATACAAATGGTGGAATATGCTAGCATTGTCTTAAAATTACTTTGTAGCAGACACTGGAAGCCACCATGAAGCACAGTTAAAATACCTGCTCCAATAAAGAGCACCTGCCACAGTGGATCTTGAGCATATAGTGGAAATACCTTAACTCCTAAGATGAGTCCGGCCTTTACCATGGTTGCAGAGTGAAGAAAGCTACTGACGGGAGTCGGGCCGGCCATGGCCAAAGGAAGCCAGTACGAGAATGGAAAAAGAGCTGATTTTGAACTAATTCCTATAAATAGTGTGATCAAAGAAACTTTAAAATACTCATGATTAGAGAAGCCTTCCCTTTTCATTAAGCTGGATAAGTTAAATGACTCAGAAAATGATAGGCCTAAATCAACTCCTATTTGAGAAATTAATAAGATACCAAAGAGAAGAAAAAGCCCACCTCCTACAGTTGTGTACAGGGCCCACTTTGCTTTTTCTCTAACTTTTGAATCCTCATTCTTTAGTCCAATCAAAAAGAAGGATGTGACACTCGTCATTTCCCAAAATAAATATAATAGTAATAGATTTGATGAGTAGATTATTCCAAACATCGAAATTGTGAAAAGAATAAGTGAGATATAGTAGATAATTTTATCTTTCATGCTAAAGCTCTTCATATAGAAGAAACTATAGACAAAGACACCTAACCCAATGATGGCCACAAGTGCACCAAATAGATTATTCACACTTGATAGAGAAAATATACCTTCCATTAGTATCTTCAAAACAATCCTTCGTACAAATTACGAGTTTAATTTTATCTAAGTGTGTGTTGGAAATTTTGAGGCCATACTTAATTAAGTACGACCTCAGAAGTGAATCGTTTTTTTCTAAGCGCTTTTCTTAGCTGATAATTGATTTTTCTTTTTCATGGCCACTAAGTGATCGGTAGTAACCTTACTACTACGATCTTTTGTATCGCTCATATCACCGGCATTAGTATAGTAGTCTCTTTTCGAAGATTTAATTTTTATAAACTTCTCAATCGTAATATATACCCCAATCAATGCGAGGCATGAAACTAAGAAGATGATTTCATCGGCATTCATGCAATGCTCCTTTGTTAACACCTCCAATAACTATACCGGAATTGTAAACAGCAATAATATATATATTGACAATAGATTATATTAATTTATTCAATGATAAATTTAGGTTTTTATTTACTTTCTTGTTATATTGAAGACCTAGATATTTTAAGGCCAATAACAAAACAAAGAACAATTGCACAAACTTTTGCCCAATCCATAAAATGCAAAGGTGTTAAATGAAGTATCTTATCCATTAATGAACTCTGAATGAGGACAATAGTCATGAGTGAAGTGATTACAATGATAAGCTTTGCTGTAATAGTCCTTCCTCTTGTTAAGGCCACAACGATCCCTGCACTCCAAAAAGAAAGAAGGGCCATGGCCTTTGCACGTCCGTGAGCGACATCTTGGCCCTCAGCGACTGCGCTAATATAGAAGAGAACAAGGATGATTGTTAAGCCAAGCCCGATGCCCAAGATGATTACTAAGTCACTTCGATTAAAAAAGGATTTTCGAGTCGTGAGTTCCTGACGACGAGGGCCCTGCTTAGCATCTTGCTGAAATGCAAATAGAGCTGTTGGATGAATGATAAGTTCGAGCCATACCACGTGGATCGGTAAATAAAGCAGAGGGTAACCTAGTAACGGAATAATTGCGGCCGTAAGAACAAATGGTATATGAATAAGTAAAAGATACTTGAAGCTCATTCTCAGGTTTTCAAAAAGTTGTTTTCCTTCTCGAATTGCATTAACGATCGTACTAAAGTTATCGTCTGTGAGGATGATTGAAGAGACTTCTCTTGCACTTCTTGTTCCTCTTAGCCCCATTGCCACTCCAATGTCGGCGGCCTTAAGAGCAGGGACATCGTTTACTCCATCACCAGTAACGACAACTAACTCACCAGCTCTCTTTAAACTCTCGACGATTCTAAGTTTTTGAATAGGATTACACCTTGCTACAATGTCGACACTCTTAAAAAAATTAGGATTCTTTAACA
>NZ_JBEBMT010000002.1:500866-551195 GCF_043196705.1 Halobacteriovorax sp. HFRX-2_2 | reverse complement strand
CACTCATCTTCGAGCTTTTCTGGTTCAAGTTCGGCCGAAACGACAATAGGATTAGAATCAATCAATCCCACATCTTTTGCAATTGCACCTGCAGTGTCGGGGTGATCACCGGTTATCATAAGCACTTTAATTGCATTATCCTGACAATAATTTATTGCTTCTTTCACTTCTGGTCGCGCTGGATCTTCAAATGCAAGGATTCCATAAAGTGTGAATCCGCCTTCTGGCTCTAAGCAAGATTCCACATCTTTTTGCGACACCTGAATGGCGCCAACAGCTAACACTTTATGGCCGCCCTTCGCTAGATCCTCAACTTCTTTTATCCACTTAAGTTTCTCATTTTGTGAAAGGTCTGACTTTGACAAGACAACCTCAGGCGAGCCCTTAATGGCACAAGTTAAATCATTATCGTAAAGAAAGAACCCAGACTCACGCTTTCGATCTTCTGTAAATGGAATAACATTTAGTCTCTTAGGGATATTGATCCCTCTAAGTTTTGCTTCACATATCAGAGCGATATCGACCGGATCACTGCCTTCAGCATTAGATGCCGCTAAGGCCATTAGCAAAATTTGAGTTTGAGAAAAGTTATCTGATGTAACAAAGTGGGCCAACTCAAGCTTACCAATGGTTATGGTACCGGTCTTATCGGTACAGATTTGAGTGACACGACCGATATTTTCAACGGATACGGCCCTTCGAACGAGAGCATGGTGCTTTGCTAATCGGTAAACGCCAACACCTAAAAAGAATGAGAACACGACAGGAAACTCTTCAGGCAAAGCGGCAACGGCAAGGACTGCAGCACTTAAGAGAGCGTCGAGCCATCCATGTCCTTGATAAAATCTGATTGCAGCGATGGCCAAACATAGAACGACAGAAGCATAGACCAATAAACGTGTGAGTTCTAAAATTGATGACTGAAGAGGTGTTCTTTCGTGAGAAATCTTAACAACAGACTGAACAATTTCACCATAGGAAGTACTCTTGCCAGTAGATAATACCCTTAAGACTCCCTTGCCTGTTAAGACCCTTGTTCCAGCAAAGCCTAAAATACTTGTCTCTACGAAGGCTTCTCCACTCGTGACAAAGGGGTCAAATTCAATCGAAGATTTTTTTACGGGGAATGCCTCTCCTGTTAAGACTGACTCATCAACCTGTAACGAGTCCACTTCTTCCCAATAACCATCGGCCGGTAAGAAGAGATTCTTACTTGAAAGCACAACGAGGTCTCCCGGAACAATATCAAGAGAATCAACGATAACCTCCTTGCCTTCCCTGAGGAGCGTAACTTTTGAAGAGAGCTGACTTCTAAGCCCAGCAGTTGATGCTTGCGTTCGAAAGTGAAGAAAAGCGTCCATGAAGATTAGTGGCAATGTAGCTAGAATTAAAATAAGGGATTCGCTAAATTCCCCAATAAAATAGAAAACTGCAGAGATGCTGACAAGGAACCAAACCATAGGGTCCTTCAGCGTATCCACAATAAGCTCAAGCCACGGACTGCCTACTCGTTCGACAATTTCATTTGTTCCAAATTTTGAGCGCTGCTTTGTGACTTCCTTCTCACCTAGTCCTGTCGCTCGACCGACAAGGCCTGCTAAATTACGAAATGAGACCTTTCTTTGCATAAGCTCTTTCACCGTCACTGGAGTTGAGCTTATTCTACTAAAAACGCTAGCAACAAAACCAGTTAAGAAGACTAAAGATTAACTTCTCTTACGTATTTTATTCGCTAATCATCATTGTTGGATCCCCTTCATCAACTAGTTCTAATTGAGCAAGGTTTTTCATCTGACTTATTTCATCGAAAGATGGTAAGTTATAATTCTCACCGAGGACTTCATACTTATAGTAATACTCACTAAGAATTTCTCGACCACCAAACTCCAACATTAATTTATCTCTATCTTGATAAGACAATTTATAGAAATCTTCCGGTGCCATATTTTTCAAAGATATATATGCCCTTTCTGCATTTGATAACTTGTCTAAAGTATCAATTTCTTGCCCATGACTTTCTTTGATACTTGAAATAATCATTCTAGTATCATTAGCATCCTTTCCCGAAGAGTTCTCTGAGTCATAAATTCTTGACTCAAGCTCATCTATTCTTTCCTCAATATCCACAACTTCTATCTTGCTATCTGAACTTAACTCAAAACTTTGAGCCTCTTCTTTTTCGACAAGCTCTTTACTAGTGCTTTCTGTTACAGACTCTTCGAGCTCTTTAACCTCCGAGTCTAGAAACAGAAACCCCGTAATGGAAAATGCCAATATGATTGCGATTATTTTCATCACTACCTACACGTTATATCCATAGTTCGATAATATGAGTTACTAAGAGGAGCTTTAGCATGCCAAGGGTGCTTAACTGTCGCCTTCATTCTAAGATAAATAGAATTGCCAGATACATAGTACCCATTTCCATTGTAACCTCTTAGGGCCGCTAAACTTTGTAACTTCGTTGCTCCTAGGAGATCACAATTATTCCCACCAACGATTTGGACAACAGCACTTGTGGCCTGATTACTTTCAGCTTGGTAGTTAATTTTAAATTGCTTATCGAGAGAAGGAACTGATTCAAAATCAACTTGATAGATATCACTAGTTCCAACAATAGTATTAAATTTATTATTCCAATTACTTGAAGCAATCGATGTTAGAACCTTAGACTGCGCTCCTCTTTTCAAAGTGAAGTAGATTTTATTATTATCTTCAACACCATTTCTTCCTTTAACAGAGCGGAAAGTGAAAAGACCTAAATTATAATTACAAACATACGCATTCCAATCAGTTCTTGCACTACAAGCACTATTATTAAAATTATTATAAGGAACGACTACTGAACCACTAACCCCAGTTAAAGAACCGTCGAGGTCTCTAACCGACATTGAATAGGCCGAATCAATCCAGTTTTGATTATTCGTTTCATAGTAAAATCTCTTCCATGGTGTTGAGGCAAACTTTAGGCCACGAACCTTATTTTCAAATCGATTAGCTCCCCCAATATTGGTAATTGGTATTGGAGTGATATTCCTATTACTATAAGTTTGTTGTGTACTTGGATAATCAAAGAATGTTACGTTATCTAATTCAAAAGGCCCATCATAGACAACGATTCCCGAGACAAATGAGTTACTAGGAAGTGCACTAGCAAGAATTCCCTTATCTTTATTTGAATTATTTGCACTTTGCCCAACAATTGCCGAGTTCGTAAAACGCTGCGAGTAAGCTGTAAAGATGGCCCAACGATTATCTGCTAGTACAGCATTATCAAATTGAGCGGCCCTTCCTCTAAAGTAAATCCCACTTTCAGTATTCTTAAAAGCAACGAGATTTTTAAACACTGGGTAATTAGAAGGCCCGTAGTGAGCACTCATAAGTTCCCTGTCTTCAGGATTATTTGGATTATTTCTTAAAGCACCATCTGGTGCCCCATCCCATGTATGACCGACCTTACTTGAGTGGGCCGTATTGTTGTCATACCTTAGGGTATTATTCGTTATTGGTGTTGAACAAAGTCCGTCAGGAGAACAAATTCTATTTTTTTCAAATGCCATCCAAAAACCAGTTCCTTCAGACCCAGCGGCTACATTATATGCAACAGTATTATCTGGGTTTGAAATCCAATAAGTCGAAGGGCTAGGAAATCTTCCCGAAACCCCTCTTACATCTGAAATTAGTAATGCCCTCGATTCAGGAACTTTCTTTGAAACCAGTCCAATATTGTGACTTAGAGTATTCTTTACTTCATTACCATCTTCTAGGAAATAACCATGACCAAAGTGGTTATAACAAACATTTCCAATGACACTTACGTAATTTGTTGCGTGAACGGTAATACATCTTTGATAACTGTCAGTAACAGATGAGTTCTTAATATACTGTCCACTTGCATTTCCTACCATATGCCAATGGAATGGATATCTTGCCATCTCCCCCATTCGTCCAAGCTTAGAAAACTGAACTGAATCAACATATGCCTTAGCGCTTCCCATAACCATGACGTGTCCACCAAGGTATGAAGACGCATGAGAAGTGCCATGAGATGCAATCACGATATTTCGAGTTAGATTTGCAACAGTTGCTCTATTATCTAGCGTCCAACTTTTCCCACTGTGGCTTAAAGTACGATTAACACCCCAGTGCTTATAATTAAGTCCTCTATTAAGAGAGACAACATTATTATTAACGGAAACAATTTTAACTCTCTCTGCTTCATTCATATCAAATGAAGTTGAAGAAATAACAATCTCATCATCTTTCTTCCAATTTACATTAGTTGAAAGTGTAATTGTTGTATTACCTGGGTTGGCATGATTAGCGAGCTTAATAATCCCACTATTACGATAAACCCCATGTAAATGTAATTGCCCTTGACCGTGAACTGCGAAGGCCCTCTTTCCCATTGAATGATTGCCATTATTTAATTCAAGGCCATCAGCAAGTTCAATTCTAAGCTTCCCTTGAAATCTCTTACCACTCGTCCCACAAATAAACTTACCATTTACTAAAATTGCTTTAGCGATGATTCGGTAACTTGAAGAATTATCAGGACACCTAAACTCTCCATCAACTTGCAATAAACCTACGTTAATATTGCGATCGAGAGTGGCAGTGATCCCAGATGGAATCGTTAAATTTTGGCCATTTGTTGTAAATAGCTCACTAATCTTTCTATCGGAGACATAGGCAGGAATTCGAAAGTATCCACTTTTTCCAATTTGTAAATTTGGGCCACCAGTCAAAGAGATCCCAAAACCAAAGACAAGCTTTCCTGCATTGGTTTTCCATTGATCGTCGCTAAAGGTATGAGCAAAACGATGTTTAGTGAAAGTATTTTGACAAACATTTGAAACCGCTGCTTCACTCGGATTGCTTGCTTTAAAATTTGAAAGAATCTTCTTATTACTTAAAGAGTCACCAGCATAGATATGCACATTAATGGATTGATTAACTGTCTGGTCACAGGCCCACCCACTTACGACTAGTTTATTATTGACGACTTTAACTGCATCAATATGACCTTTAATTTCGGCATAAGCATGATTGAATGTAAGTAATCCAAAACTAATAACAACGAACGTTCTAAATAAATCTTTCATTTAATTCCCTTATAAAAAAACCAGTATGATATGACCTTTGGTATTTTAAACGGGATCAAATCCGAATTTAACTTTTCTAAAGAAACTTTAACTAAATGGAATAATTCCGAATACTTAATCATGCTAAGATAGCAATATTTGAATGTAGTGATAGACACAAATATGTGCAAATAAAAGTAGGATCTTGCTTATAGGAAATCAATCATGAGAGTTTTTGTCGCCATTGATTTACCCAAGGACGCAAAGGAAAAATTGAAGAATGTGAAGATGGTCCATGCTAAATTTCACCGCTATCCTGCGGCAAATCTCCACTTAACCTTGAAATTCATTGGCGAGGTTTCAGATGAATTATTAGAACAAATCAAAGAGCAGCTTGATACAATTAACTTCTCATCTTTTCCATTGAGCTTCAAGGCCTTGGGCCACTTTCATCCTCATCGTCGCGGTACTCCCATATGGATGGGTGTCGAAAATAATGAAGAGCTAATGAAGCTACAGGCTAAGGTAGAAGAGGTTCTCCAAGACCTAGAACTAAAAATGGATAAGATGAAATTCACCCCTCACCTCACTTTGGGCAGAATGGAGCGAGGAATTAGTGAGGATGAAGTAGAAGAGTTTATTCAAACACTTCACATACCTGAATTTAGTATTGAAACTAAAGAGTTTATCTTATTTCATAGTCATTCAACCAAAAATGGTGTTGAATACCTTCCATTAGAAACTTTCTAACTAATCGGAGTGGGTATGCCTATTGAAAAGTACTTTCGACATTATCCGGAACATTTGAAACAGCAAATCCAGGATTTGATTGCCAGTGGTAATCTTAGGTCATACCTCTTAAATAAGTACCCACATCCGCATGAAATCAACTCTGACAAATTACTCTACAAGTATGCAAATGAGCTTAAGGACAAGTACATGCGTAATGTCCCTCAATTGAGCAAGGTCATCTACGAAAAGCAAAAAGATCTCGTTAACGATGCTCTTGGAACCCACACTTATATTAGTCGAAATCATGGTGGTAAGCTAAAGAAGAAGCACGAGATGAGAATCTCACGCACTCTAAAAAATGCTCCTCGTGAGATGCTTGAAATGCTTGTTGTTCACGAACTGGCCCACTTTAAGGAAAAGGACCATAACAAGGCCTTTTATAAACTTTGTGAGTATATGCAGCCTAATTATCATCAAGTTGAGTTCGACCTGCGCCTTTATCTTGTTCTGTTAGATCAGGGGATGACTCTATATTCTAGAGATTAAATAATCAAGCCCACCAACAATAGCTGCGACCTGTGCATTTACACAATCCTCGTCGGTAACCTTTGGACTATCGGGATAGACTTCAGTCGTTGTACAAAACTTTGCATTGGAAAAAGATGCACAGAGATGAAGTTTCTTTAGGGCATAATTGATAACCCCCTCTTGTTCAACAGCAGATCCTATAATCTTGCCACTTTCATCAGCAGGAGCAATATGTGTGACCTTGCGAACTGAATCAATGATCGCCTTTTGAAACTCAGGAGTAGGATTATCACTATCATCAACAAGATAGAATCCATCAGGGATATCCCAAACATCTTGAGGAATTCCATCCCTCTTCTCTAGGGCCGGCCTAAAAATAGTATTGTCAGTATCTGTCGTCTCATGAAGATCAAAATGGGCAAAGATCTCAACACCTAAATCAGAAATGGCCTTCATAACGAGGTTACACTCTGGTGCTGGCCCATTTACATAGAAGGAGCGATTTGGATCAACTGTCTTTGGGTTCCAACGATTGACGGTCTCATACCCCCAGGGGCTGATACATGGAGTAACGATGAAGTTAAATGAATCAATATAATTTAAAGCTTCTCTTTCTAGAAAACCAAGGGCACCGTGAACTCCACTAGTTTCATAACCATGGACACCACCAGTAATCAGAACCGTTCTTTTATCTGGTGAAGAGTTCTTACTTTTAATGATAAAAAGTGGATACTTTTCTTCATCATATGGAAGAGCGCCATATTGTAAAATTTCAAAATGCTCTTCTAACTTTTTGATCTTTGAAACGACTTCTTCAAGATATGATCTCTTGATCGTTTGTTCTTTGAACCACTTTTCTTTTTCGCTTTCGCCCCAGGGGATTAGTTTAGTTGTCATTCTTAGGCCAATTTCTTAGTTAACATTTTAAAAGGCTCTTTAAATGGTACATACGCATATTTTTCTTCTAAAACTTCTGCAGCTTTTCTCAGTACCGACCTCTTTAGGCCTCTTTGTATTATATAAGAAGCAAAGTCATTGGAAAGGATAAAAATGGCAGAGATTAAAGTTATCTTTTTCCCTCGTAACCCTACAGGAAAGCCACTACCATCAGGTTGTTCATGATGCTGGTGAAGAATGAAGTCAACTTCAGGATACTTTGTAAAAAGGCTCGCGAGCTCCCCTTCTCTAACAGGATGAATCTTAAACTCTTCTTGTTCCTCTTCGGAGAACATTCTTAGGTTTGGATCCTTCACTGAATTGATTTTACATAAATCATCGTTTTCTAAAGTCGAGTCACATAGGATAGCACTTAGAATGATTTTTGATCTTGTCCCACTTGCCTTATAGTTTATGGACTCAAGAATACTACAGCCAAATAGCGATGTGAGAAGACTCTTTTCTGCCACATCTCCTGCAGTGAAAGGGAATTTACTTAATAGTGTCAATAGATCAGGTTCTTTTTCAATGACCAGTTCACATTTTTCAATCACCTTATCAACAAGAGATAAGACAGCATCTCCAGTACCAATCCATCTTAAATACGAATGGATAATTCCAACAGATCTTATTAAATTTTCAAGTAAGACCTTTGTGTCCTTATGTTTATCCAAAGTTATATACATCTCAGTAATAGCGTCTTCCAAGATTTGTAATTGATCACTTTTATAAAGGTATACAAATTTTACTTTTCTTTTAACAAAGCTTTGAATCAAGGCCTCTGTGATGACTGCATTCTTTTTAATTACTTTCATAAATTTATGTGAAGTAAATTTAATATATGCATCAGCAGGTATTGATTTAAATAAGTATAGGCTTCGAAGTTTTAAAGGAGCAAACTCTGACTCATCAATCTCAATAACGGCAGCATTCTCTTCAATCCTCTTATATTTGAGAATAATATCCATAAAGATATTTTCTAGCGCTTCCTCATTAAATGGATACTCAAGATGATGAGCAAGATGCATCAGTTCATCATCTAATTGAGATTCGATATTGCCAGCATATAAAGACGAATTTCCAAAGAAAACAAAGTCCATATCATCAACAAGTTCACTGTAAGTCGTCATTAAGTCCATTGCTGAAATATTCTTATTTTCAACATCAATTAGGCCAATTTGAAAAGGCCCTTTACTTAATACTTGATCAATAGCCTCTTCTTTAGAGTTAACCTTTACTAGTTCTACATCCTTAGGCAGATTACTTCTTAGATAATTGTCTTTATTGATATCTTCATCAGTAATATACAATGCTCTTATCATTTCTGCTCTCCTAACAACTTTAGCTTAATTAAATTAAATAATAGTATATAATACATGTGAATAAATACGATGGGAATTATATGCGATCTAGAGTTTTGATTATTTCAGATGAAAATATCTTAAGTTCAGTATATGCTGCAAACTTAAGTGCATACGTTGGTTTGAAAGTAGTCGTTGCAAAAAACAAAAATGAGATTCAAAATCTCCTTGCAAGAAAGAATTATATTGACCTCATCGTCAGTGCAAACTACCTCGATAAATTCCCTCAAATTTCTGATGAAATCTTAGAAATGATCCCCTCTGTTAAGTTAAAGTCCAATATCATTATGTTTAACAATCAAGTGGATAAGGACTCGGCTTCTACAATTCCTCCATCCGTAGTCTATATTCCGAACAGATACGATATTAAATCCATTGTCAGAGCTGCCGCAAAACTTATGAGTGTTACGGCCAAGGATATGGTTGCCTTAGATGTAGGAGAATTTTATCCACTCCCAATCGAACTTCTAAAGCTCACAGACCAAGCCTATAGTGATATTTATCTACGCAAGAACGACGAATATGAATTAACATTTTCAAAAGATGAAAAAATAAGTGATAAAGATATTCAATCAGAGGATGATCAGGTCTACGTTAAGCCTGAAAAAAGACTCCAATGTATCAATCACTTAACCATGGAGTTAATTTTACACCTAAAAAAGACTGCAACACCTGAAGAAAAATTAAAGGCTGTTGAAGTTTCTTTAGAATCACTCGCCTCGGTTTTATTGAGTGATCAAGCTAATCTAGAAGAAGTTACAAAAGTAAGTCTTACTTGTGTAAAAATCATCAAAGAAGTTATTGAAGAATCTAGCGAGCTCGAGAAACTCTTGGCCTATCTTCTTGCTAATAAATCTTCGTACTTATACACCCATTCTATTTTAGCTACATATGTAAGTCAGTTTATCCTAAAACAAGTTTCTTGGGGTAACTCTGCACAAGAAGAAAAACTGGCATGCGCCTTCTTCTTTCATGACATCTTTCTGGCACCTGTCTATGAAGAACATCCAGATGCTTTTGAAGTTGAAGACCTTGCCTATAAACTCGATGTTAGTGAGAAGAATCTCAACTATATTCTCATGCATGCCAAGCTAGCTGCGGAGCAAGTTGCAAAGCTTACGAAACTCCCTAATGGTGTCGATCAAATAATTTTACAACACCACGGTACTCGAAACGGAGAAGGCTTTGCCATGGATCCAGGTGATGATATCTCCCCTCTCTCAAAAGTCATGATGATCTCTGAGTCTTTTGTAAACTTTTTCTTCGAAACAAAGGATAAGGGGCAAAATTTTTCAAGTGAACAACTCATTACCTTTTTAAATGGTCAGTACACAAGCAAGAGTTATCAAAAGATTATTAATGTCTTAAAAGACCTAAAGTAAGCATAATACACCACAGGATCGTTACTGCGATCCTGTGGCATCTCTTAATCAAGTTCTTCTAAAATTTTTCTTCTAGGCCTTGCTATCAAAGAATAGAAACAAGGAACAACAACTAGTGTAAAAATAGTTGAGAGAAAAACCCCTCCTATAATAACTAAGGCCATTGGCCTTCTTGTTTCTGAACCAGCTCCTACAATTACCGCTGCAGGTACAGCAGATGCAAGAGTTGTAAAAGTAGTCATAATGATAGGCCTAAAGCGTGTTTCACATGCCTCTAAGATTGCATTCTTTAACTCTTTACCTTCATCTCTTAGTTGATTTGAAAATTCAACGATAAGAATAGAAGTTTTCTTAACAATCCCCATTGTGAGTAAGATACCAATCATCGAGTAGATATTCAGAGTACTTCCTGACAACCATAGTGCGATGAATGAACCGGCTAACCCAAATGGTATTGCCAGAAAGACAGTTAGTGGATCTGAAAAAGAATTAAACTGACTGGCCAGAACCATATAAGCAATAACAAGTCCTAAAACCATGATCATTAAAACACTAAAGAGTGATTCATTTAGATCTTTTGAAAACTTTAAGTAGTAACCCTTTGGTAATACTTTCGCACCAAGTTCTTTGATATAATCAATCGCCCTACTTTGAGCAACACCAGTTTTTAAATTGGCATCAACTCGAATCCCTCTTGCCCTATTTTCACGGTAAATAGACTGTGGCCCAAATGCATCTTCGATCTTTACAACATCATTTAGAGTTACAAATTCTCCGCGATTATTTTGAAGAAGTAGTGACGAGATATTCTCGCGTGTACGATCTTCCTCTGCTAATTGAACAAATACATCGTAACGTCTACCACGCTCCGTATACTTTGTTGCGGCCGAACCAGCAACTCCAACATTAAGAGCAGTTGCAATAGTATTAACTTCAACACCACGTTGTTGTGCTTTAATTCGATCAGGAATAATGTGAACTTCAGGAAGCTGTCCGATATCATCGGAACGAATTCCAACCATTAGATCAGATTCTTTCATCCCCTTTTCTAGTTGTTCATATAATTGTGCTTGAATAGCGGCATCTGGCCCCGTAATTGTAAACTCAATCGGACTTCCTCTTCGGCCACCAATGGCAGATCCCATACGATCTCTAATAATAATCTTTAGACCTTTAACAACAGATAATTCTTTTCTCAACTGGGCTGCAACTTCAAATTGAGTGAGCTTTCTGTGATCGCGGTCTTTAAGAATTAAAACACCAAAACCACGGTTTCCAGAAGTAGCACCTCGTCCACCTCCAACTGCAACAATCATTCTTTGAATATTTTCATTTTTAGAGACGATTGCTTCATACTCTTTAACTTTCTCATTTGTGTAATCTAAGCTCTTTCCATCTGGAGCGATGAAAATTACAAACATGAAGCTACGATCAGACTCAGGTGCAAATTCCTTATCGATATGATTAAGAGATAAGAAAGCGACAAGAATCAGTGCTGTCGATACAAGAAGAACTTTAATTCTATGACCTAGTGCGAACTTAAGAATTCCCATGTAAACTTTATTCCCAAACTCTACCGCCCTATCAACCCAAACGTGAACAAAGATTCCTTTTGAAGCAACATTTAAGAATTGTGAACATCTCATTGGTGCTAGAGTCAGGGCCTCTAGAGAAGATAGAGATACAGCAATACAGATTGTTAAAGCAAACTCTTTAAAGAACCTTCCTTCGATTCCAGGCATTAGTGTAATAGGTGCAAAGATTGCAACAAGAACAGCAGTCGTGGCAAGAACAGCAAATGCAATCTCACGACTTCCTTTAAAAGCTGCCTGTACCTTATCATGTCCTTTCTTGGCGTAGCGAACAATATTTTCCAACATAACAATAGCATCATCAACAACAATACCGATTGCTAAGGTTAGTCCAAGAAGAGAGAATGTATTTAATGAGAATCCCATTAAGTACATAAAAGAAAACGTTCCAATAATGGCAGTAGGAATGGCCAGAAGAATATTTATTGTTGCCGACATTGAGTTCAAAAACAGCCAACATACTAAAGAAGTTAAGATTACTGATAGAACAAGGTTTTGAAGAAGTTCATCAATTGATAACCTAATAAAAGAAGTTCTATCGAAGTTTACAGAAAGATTTGTCCCCTCAGGCAAGTTCTTAGAAATCTCTTCAACTCTCGCTTTAACTCTATCCGCAACATCAACTGCATTAACACCTCTTTGTTTGTAAATTGGCATCGATAGCGATGGCTTTTGATTAACACGTGAGATACGTGTACGATTTTCAACACCAGCGTAAATATTTGCAACTTCAGAAAGTCTTATCGGTACGTAATTAGCTTGGCCACCACGTCGATTGATAATCATATTCTTGAAGTCTTCAACTGTTCGTCCTTCACCCAAAACCCTTAAACTCTTCTCATTAGAAACCGTCTCAAACTTACCAGCAGGTAGCTCAACACTTTCTCGTTGGAGTGTAAGAACAATATCAGAGAGAGTTAATTGAAACGCTTCTAGCTTATCAGCAATAACATCAATTCTCATCATAGGCTCTCTCGCACCAAAAGCACGAACTTCAGAGACACCTTCGATTGTGGTCAGCTGATCAATAACACCATCTTTAAACAAAATATTTAGTTCTCTTTCAGTTAAAGTATCTGAAACAAGAGCTAAATAGAGAATTGGATCATCAGCTGCGTTGGATTTTGTAACTGTTGGAGTTTCGACATCGTCAGGAAGCTGTCTTTGAGCACGTCCTAGAAGAGTTTGAACTTCCTGAAGTGCGAAATCAATATCTTTATCAAGTGTAAACTCTAAATCAATTCGCCCTTGCCCACGTCCAGCAGTAGATGTCATATCTTTAATCCCTTGCATTGAAACAAGAATAGACTCGGCCGGCTCTAATACGTCTTTTTCCACAACTTCTGGGGTTGCCCCTTCATATTGGTAGGCGATTGAAATTGATGGGTAATCAACATCTGGGTTTTCATTAATTCCCAATTCTCTAAATCCTAAGATTCCAAAGAGAATGAGAGAGAACATTAACATCCATGCAAATACAGGATTTCTTATCGATAATGATGATAAACTCATATATAACCTTCTTAAATTTTAGGGATATTACCTAAGTAAGCATTCGCTTGATAATATAAAGACTTAACTTCAAGAGACGATCTAATCGCTAGCTTCTCAAGATCGATGACATCATCTAGTGACCTAATAACTTCAATCTGTGTAACAAGGCCTTTATTTAGATCTTTCAACTGCTCTTGATACGAAGCACGACTTCGAAGCAATGCTTTTCTAAGTGTTTTTAACTCATTTTTCTTATATTCAAAATTTTGAACAAATGCATTCCAACGATTTTTCGTATTACGTCTACTGAAATCAATTTGGGCCTTGTTGATTTGTGAAGCGATTCTCTTACTTACAACTCGAGATTTTCTTTCACCAAAATCTAATAAATTTAAGGAAACATTGAGACTTACACCCCAATCACGCTCTCCAATCTCGTTCTTATCAATATTGTAATTGGCCCTAAGATCAACCTGGGGATAATATGCGGCCTTTTCGATCTTTGCTTCTGCAATAGAAGCTTCATAATCATACTTCAAACTTTTTAGTTCAGGTGTGTTCTCAAGGTCGACATTTAATGAAAGCGTTAGCTTTAATGGATCGACACTATCTTTCACTTCAGCAATATTGTCGAGTCCAGAAAAATTCATAAGGTCAGTCATCGAAGTCTTTACCTGTGCCTTACTTTGTACAAGTCCTGCTTCGAGGCGGTGTAATTGGGACTCTAGAGCAAATAAATCGGCCTTGCGATCTCGTCCAATTTTTGTTCTACCTCTAACAATACTAACCCTCTTTCTTAGGTTCTCTAATAACGCATCGACTCTTTCTTTTTCTTCAATAGCGGAAGACATTTGAAAGAAAAGCGATGTGAATTGAGAGTAGTACTCTGCAAGACTTCTATTAGTAAGAGCTTTAGCTTGCTTTGGTACAATTTTATTATAGTCATACAGAGCAAACTCAGCTCCACCTTGAAATAGTTTCTGATTTAGAGAAAGGAAAACTTCTGAATCAACTTCATTATTACGAGTTGTAACATTGCGATACTCTTCACTATAGGTGTTAGTATTTACAATATCAACTGACGGATAAAGCGTTGACTCTACAGTTGCAAGGTCTGAAATAGTCTTCTTCTCTGTAAGATCAAATACTTCAACTTGTTTTGACTTTTTTAAAGATTTTAAATAAAGATCCTCAACTGAAGCGCTACTTAAGCAAGGAACAAGTGTAAAAAACAATAATCCAATTTTATAAAACTTCAAGAATTAGTCTCCTGTATATTTTTAACAAAACTTTCAATTACCAGTAGTGCATCTGATACTCTTTTAACCTCAGATGAATCAATTTCATCTAGGTTTTCTAAAAAGCGACAGCTGGCAGCACTTCTGACTTTTTCAAACTTCTTTTTGCCTTTTGATGTAATTTTTAGATTCGTGATTCTTCGATCTGTTTTACAAGTCTCTCGATATATATATTTATCATTGACCAAGGTATCCACTAATTTTGAAATGGCAGCACAAGATACACACATGATTTCAGCTAGGTCACTTACTGAACATGTGCCATTATCAACCCTTGCAAGGATTCGATATTTTGGAAAGCTAAGCTCTGACTCACTTGCACTTTTAATATAAGATCTAATAATGCTCATGGATGATGGGATGACTTCGATAAATTTACGAGATAATGAATCTTTAATAATGCGTAACCTTGTTAATATTTAACTTTGTTAAGTATTTTACAAAGATATCTTAAGATTTCAAATATAATTCATTAGAAAGATTTTAGCTTATTTAACCTAGTTAACTAAAGAACCATGCCACCAATAATTGCGGCTACTTGTGCATCGACACAATTTTTAACACTGACCTTGGGACTAACTTCTTTGGCATATGAGTACCTATTTATAGCTATCTTGTTGCTATAATAACGTACTCCTTTTTGTGGGAAGGAACTTGTCGACTAATGATATTATGAAATCCCCAATCGTAGAATTGATCCTCAAATGATTCGAGGTTTTCGATATACTCCATCTTTACAACTGGAACAGTAAAGATAATTCCTTTTAATGTTCGGTTATACTTCTTTGCTAGTCTTAGGACTTCTTTAATAGACTGTTTAGGATTAATATTAATATCCGCATGAATCCAGCGTACTTCCTCAGGTAGATCTTCATGAGAAAGGTCCTGCACTGATCTTTTCATATGTGTGAAGTTTTTGTGATTAGCGACCTCTGGGTCTAATTTTGCAGGATCTATTCCCACAACCTTGCAACCTTCATCAAGAAGAAGTTGTGATGCACCACCTGGAGCACAACCAAAGTCTAGCCACAAATCCCCTTTATATAATTTGATTGCGTATAGCTTTATGATTTGAGCAAGTTTTAAATAACCTTTAGAAGGTGCATTTTCGGCCACATTTACTTCAACCACTGAGTTAGGATAGCGAGTACATCCATTGGCCACACTATGAGCACCAAACCAAATTTCATTTGGGCCTAGGGCAATTAAATCAATAACAGTCTTACCTTCAGCACTATAGCCATTTACCTCACGTCCAAAGGCCTCTTGAGCATCAAATTCGCTCTCACACCCAATTGTAAAACTGTGAATCATGAAGTTTTCACTATCAAGCCCTGATGCCTTAACATCATTTACAATATTTTCAGGAGTCGATTTTCCATAGAAGATCCCACTACGTGTTGCAAATGTAAGTTGGAGTTGCGAGATTGTTTTCAAGTCATATGCAACACCCGTATTCTTAAATGTGACAAAGCCTTTCTTAGAAAAACTTAAAACCAATTCCGGATAAAATATCTTAATCTCTTCTTTTAAAAGAATTTCATTTCCTGGATTTGTACATACAAAAATATATTGTTGCTGACTCATGGCCATCCTTATATCTCAGGTGCCATGCACCTTTGGTTTCGCACATGCACAACAAAAAGAGCATGGCACCGTTTTTAAAAAATTACTGAAACGTCTTCTAGAAGGGCCGCATGCTTATTTCTAAGCTCAATCGGGTCATCAAAGCTCATCGACGTCGTCTTTTCAAAGAGAGTTGTGCTCTCACCACTTGGAAGTTGGCACTTAATAAAGGCAGAGCATTCATTCTTATGCTCCCCTAGCATCTTTGTTTCAATGCACAGATTAATCCTAAGCCCTTGAGAAGCCTTTCCAGGATACTTCTTACATAGCTCAATGAGAGATTTTTTAAGTTCTGGATTATCCCATTTTAGGGCCTCCAAAATTGACGGCTCACAAGATTGCACTCGAAATACATCCCCATCAACAACACACTTAATCCCTTTATCTGTCGAGGTTTCAAGGTAGCGATAGGCAAAATTCTCAAGATTATGAATAAAGAGCGCTGAAACACCATCAGACTCAATTAGCCATTCACGATTCTTAGAATTCATTTCTTCTGTAAGCTTTTCTTTATCAATTTTCGTCATACATACATAATACTTGCTAAATCTAAGCAGTAAAGAGATTCTATAATTATAACTAAATAATAATTGGAGGAAGTAAATGAGTCATGCTATTGAACCATCGTTAAAATCAAAAAAAGCTGGGATAGCCTTCGGCTTCGTCATCTCCTTTGTGCTCGGTTCAGCATTTGTTTTTTCAGCACTAAAAGCAGGAATTACCCCAGGAATCAGCCCTCTTGTCGTCTTATTTGGCTGGGTCGCAATGGGGAGCTTCTTTAAAAGCGACATGAAAGGCTTTCTTGCCATGGCCCAAGTAACAGGTTCAGCAGGAGTCGCAGTAACGGCCGGTGTCGCCTTCGTTGCGCCAATCGTTCAAATCCTAGCTGCAGAATTAGGACAACCAGTTCCTCCAGTCGATATTCTATCACTCGTCCTAGCTTCCGCTGCCGGATGTTTCCTAGGTTGGGGCTTTGTGGGCCTTGCAACACAGAGGTTCTTAACAGATCCAAAACTTCCAGCTCCAGAGGCCGTCGCTTGTGACCGCCTTATCCAAACAGCTGCAGAAAATCCTCAGGCCCGTCCACCTTTAAAATTCTCACTTATTCCAGGTCTAGCATTTGGATTTGTGATGGCCTTTCTAAGCCAAATAAAAGTTTTAAAAGCAAGTATCTATGATCTTAAGTTCACTCTAAGTGGAGTTGAAACTAAACTTCCTCTTCCAATTAACCCACTTTACTTTGGTATTGGAGCCCTTCTTACTGTTCCGACGGCAATCCTAATCTTCTTCGGAGGACTTCTGAACGCAGTCGTTAAGGGAATGTCAGCGGCCCAAAATATGCCAGGGACAACTTTTCGTTGGGTTGGTGGTGCTGCCATGGTTGTTGCCGTAGTTTACTCACTAATTGCTTATATTATTGAAGGTAGAAAAACTCGCAACGCTCTAGCTAATAAAGAAGCAGACTTTGATGCTGACCAATTAGAAATTCCAGCAAGCGTAAGAAAACAACTTCTGGCCTCAATTGGCTTTGGTGCATTCTTACTAGTAGCCATGATGATGTATTCAGGAGCAACACTTGTAGGACTTGTTGCACTTGGAATCGTTGCCCTACTGCTTATCTTTTTCCTAAGTGGCCTAGGTGCACTTTTATCACTTCAAGTTGGATCATCTGCTTCACCTGTAAGTGGAACCGTTTTTATGGGAATGCTTGTTCTAAGTTTAGTAGGACTTGCAATTGGTCTTGAAGGTATCCAAGGTGTTTACTTTCTAGTTCCAATTATTGTTGCAGCTTGTGTTGCCATTTGTGCATCTAACGACTCATCACAAGATTATAAGACAATGCAATTTAATGGCCTAAAGGTTTCAAGCTCTTTTGTGGGACAAATCGTAGGTCTTCTAGGTGGTGCAATCTCTGTTCCTCTAGCAATTTACGTAGCTCATGAAACAGGAACTCTTGGAAGCGAAGCCCTACCAGCACCACAGGCAGCTTTCTTTGCAACTGTACTAAAGTCACTATTTATTCAAAGTGATATTCCAATGATGCCAGTTCTTGCAGGAACAGGTCTTGGACTTCTTGCAGTTATTGTTGAGATCATCGGAAAGCGTAAGGGTGTAATCCTAAGCTCTCTTGCTTTTGCAGTTGGAATCTATCTTCCTTCATATATCGGAACGGGAATTCTTCTAGGTTCTCTTGCAAGACTAGCTGGGACAAAGTCAGTGACAAAGATCACTCACCGAGGAATCCTAACGGCCGCAGGTCTAATCACGGGAGACGCTCTATTTGCTCTTCTTTTTGGTATCCTTGCAATTGGCGGAATGGAGATTGCTGGAGTTAAAGACTTTAATTTCCAAACAAGCCTAAGCGTCTTATTCTTTGTAGGTCTTCTGCTTACGACAGCGATTAACTACGCTAAGACTTCTTCGATTGAAAAAAACTAACATACAATCTAATAATTCCAGGAGCTTCTAATGAGGTTCCTGGATATTTTCCATACGCCTTTCTGTTCAAATATTGTCAAAAATACACTCTCTAACTAAACCTAATCAATTTGGTATATATATTTAAAAAAGATTATTCAAAGGCAATTTTATGAAATTATTAAATATCATTCTATTACTACTAGCTGTCTCTTTCACTGCCACGGCCCGCCCAAGAGATGGTGCCCTTTACTGCGGGAAACACGAGTCTCACATTAAGATCTATTTCAAACAAGATTCTAAACTTTACTACTATATTGATAACACTGACTTGAGGAATCTCAAAGAATACAGATGTGTTGAATTCACACCAGAACTTCCGTTCTACGATGAAGTTCAAAGTGCCTACCTAAAAGCACAAAAAGACGTTGAAAAATATAGTTCAGCTTCTACTGCTCTTTATCGACTTGAACATGACACGCGCTACTACTGTGGAAATCCACAATCAGGTGGACTATACGCTGCTTACACAAAGAAGTATTCTGAAGCGCTATACCTTTACGATATTGAGTCAAAGACTTTTGATACTTACGATTGTATTAATCTTTAGTACTTATAAGAACTCTTCACGTATAAGCTTTAAAAGATAAGTCTCACGTTCAATGGACATGCCTTTCTTCCCACTTGAGGCAATGGTCTGTTCATTGTGAGCAATTGCATCGTGGATATTTATCCACTTTGGTTTCATACCATTATTCACTTCATAATGTTCTAGCTGCGTTTGGCCTAAGTCGTAATCCACAAAACAAGTAAAACAGTATGAAATCATATGCTGGATATCGAAGTCTGGTTTATACCATGGCCTAAATTCTTCATAGATACCAAACTCTTTGACCTCTCGAATATTTTGAGCGCCAGTTTCTTCTTTTAGCTCACGAATCATCCCGGCCTTGATATCTTCACCGCTATCAAGACCCCCTCCAGGAAGACTATAGTCATCATACCTTTCAGTATAGAGCATGAGAATCATCTCACCATTAAGAGCAATGGCCCTTGTAGCAAGACGTTTGAAGACACTCTTTTCTTCAATCGATTCCCTCGATCCAATATCTGGATGAATAGTACTCTTTATCATTCTCATTAATCTAGAACTTCCTAATTTTGGACCACTTCACCACAAGTAAGCATTTTCTTTCCGTAATATGGATTCTTAACAGAAGATCCTTTTTGAATCCAACGGGCCTTTGCCATTGGACATTTAACGATTTTAAGATCGCTATTTTCAAGTGACTTACCATTCTTGATATAAATTTCAGAAAGAAGTTTAAATGAATCTCTTAAAGCGCTGACACTTTTTATATTCTTATCACAGTCACCGTATTTATAATCTTTAGCATAGTGACCTAGTTCTTTCGTACACATCGTTTTCCAAGACTTTAAGGCCTTATTTAAATCACCCTCAACTAATGACTTCTGAAGACTTAGGTAATTTTGATATTCTAACTCATGGCAAAAAACGTTTAAAGATAATATTAAAGCTATAAATAATTTCATAATTTCTCCTATGGGTAGCATGATATTACACATACCCCCCTAGGGTATATCGCAAAAACTATAAAATCAAATTATTACTTATTATCTCTAGAACTAATAAGCTTCAATTAAGGCACCTCTCTCAAGTAGCTTCTTATGTCGCTGTTTTAGTTTCTGAATTTCATTTAAAAATTGAAGGCGCTCCTTCACTTGATAGAACTCATAAGGAATCTTACCACTTTCAATATAATCAATTATTAAGCTCTCACTTATTGTTTCTAGACTGATAATTGAGTTCATTGATCGAATAGCATCCGTTAACTCTAAGGCAGGCCTTGAAGCTTTTACACGAAGTTGACTAGTAATGACTTCGTGAATGCCACTAGAGAGATCAAGTAAGAGATTTGCCTTCTTATCTTCAAATGTCACTTCATAAAGTTTATCAAGGGCCGTTACGTTCTCCATTAGAACTTTAGAGTTGTCAATATTATCGATGCTATTTTGAATAATAGAAAGGAGCTCAGGATCGTTAGTTAATCTCTCATCTAGAATAAGATTTCTTAGTCTTTCTTTGCTTTGAGCAAGCTTATCCTTACTCTTATAGTGTAGCGCCGTAATTGAGTCTTTATGATAATAGGCCCTAGAGTCAAGGGTTTCACCCTCGATAGGTTCAGTAAGGGTAATTCGGTAAGTGATATCATGGATTACTTCTTCACTTAACTTATCACCATAGCTAATACTCATATGTCTTAAAGCTTCATGAATAAGAAGCCCTATTTTTGAAAAGTCACCGACACTATTCCAAACAGGCGTAGAAATCCAAGCGCCTTTATCTCCAGAATAAAAAACTGCACCTTGAAAAATCTCTCCCTCATAAAAGCTTCTAACTCGATGTGGAGTAAATCTCCAATCAGCTCCCTTTAGGGCGGACTTAATCCCATGAGTAATCAAAGGACTACTCTCTTGCCACTTCTCGATTCTCTCTTCTAAAAGTGGATATATTTCCATTTCTTTAATACGGTCAAAAGTGAATTTCTCATAACCAAGAACACTGGCATGTTTTTTCAAGACAACTGATGAACCTTGAGAATAATTAAATTCATCAACAAAGTTTTGATCATAAACAGCAAAGTCTAATAAGATAGGTGCACCGACTCCTGTTTTAACAATCGTTCCTCCACCAGAACTCTCAAAGCCACCCTCATCTGAATTGTCCTGCACACTCTTTTTTAAAAATGAATTTAAATCTAGTTGCTGAGGCTTTTCCTTATGAAGATTAAACTTCTTAATATCAAGAAGTGTCTTATACTTTGATAAATCCACTTGAACTTTATGCTTAATATCCAAACTTTCTACACCAAAGGCCTGGTGATTCAAGCATAAGCATAGTCCAATTAGTGAAATAAGTTTTTGTGTCTTCATGGTTTCAATATAGACCAAAAGCAATTTAGCAAAGGGCAAAGTGTTTAATTTATAGGCCCTGTATTTAATAAATACACAACGATGCCAAAGCTAACTAAAAATATGCTAAAGTATTAACTAATACTACGAAGAAGAGAATACAAGCCAATAATAACGAGAACTTATGGATATTTTCAGTTATCAAAATTACAAAGATTTCACTATTGATGCTCTTGAAGAGCTTGGAAAACGGGTGCGCGGGACAAGGTCGAGACTTGCTGAAAAACTGGCCTGCCAAACGGCCTATATCTCACAAGTCCTAAACAAAGATGCTCACTTTAGTCTTGAGCAGGCATTGCTCACAGCAGATTTCCTGTCTCTATCAAATAAGCAGACGGAGTTCTATTTAACGCTAGTTAATTATCAGCGCGCTGGAAATAAGAGATTAAGTGACTATTACAAGGTCAAGATAGATGAACTTGTCAAAGACTCAAAAGACCTCAGTAAACGCCTAACTGATAAGAAAGAGCTAACAAAAGAGCAGCAATACGAATACTACTCAAGCTGGCATTATCTTGCGATCCACGCCTACCTCTCAATCACAAAGCAGTATGACAGAGAAGTGATCGCTGCAACTTTTTCAATTTCCACAGAGACTGTGGCAAAGGTTATCGACTTCCTTTTGGATGCGGGGCTTATTACTAATGACGGTGATAAAATAAAGCTTACATCAAAAAGTTTTCACCTTGGAAAGAACTCTCCAATGATTGCAAGACATCACTCAAATTGGCGTCTGCGTGCGATGGAAAGTATGGACCGAGCAACTGAAGATGAGCTTCACTATTCCTCTGTTATCACTCTTTCTAAGGAAGATCTGCCAAAGGTAAATGGTATCATGGTAAAGGCCATTGAAGAGATACGTGAGGTAGTAAAGAAGACAACCCAAGAGGATGTCTTCTGTTACACGATGGATCTCTTTAAAGTTTAGTTAAGGTCTAGTCGCTAGCATCACTTCATGAAGTAGTGCTGAAAAAATCGCTAACTTATTGGCGAATTCATCATCCATTGTTACTTCAAATCTCTCATCAAGTTCGAGGATATTTGAAAGAATAACTTTCGAATCATCTAAATTATTTAAACTCTCTTCGAAGATTAATTTAATCTGAGAATCGGCCATAAGCTCATTATCTTCACCAATAAACGTCTCAAGTTGAGTAACGATTTTAACAAGTCTTGAGTTTTCAACCTCTGTAGAAGCAAAAGTGTTTAGTGAAAGAATTAAGCTACTAAGTAAAATCATCATTGTCTTTTTCATTTGTATTCTCCTTTTCTTTTTGTTTTGTTGAAGGAGTTATAGACCAACAGATGACGCACCGATAGATTAAATTAATTAAAAAAATCAGCCTTTCTTAAGTTCAGCTATGAAAAACCTTTTAAAACAATATAATTACAGTGACTTATGATAGATCATTTTTAAAACCCTAGCTCACATTTCGTTAGCTGTTGATCCCTATAGTAGCCATCAGACATTAATCTTGCAGCACTCTTACACTCGTATACGGTGTATTCGCCCTCATAAATGTCTTTGCAATTTTCAAGTTGAGTGTACTTGTCCATGCTCTTAGGAATCGATCTAATGAGACTGCTACATTGAGAGAAGTTAGATTGCCCCTTAAGCTCTTTAAAACAACTAGCAACCTTATCCATATAGATAATATCAAAAAGCGTTGCATGAGATAGACACTCTTGGAGCGTGTAGCTGCCCTTAAATTTATCAAAACATTTTTGCTTGTCAGGATTAGGACCTGTTTTTGATGCTTCAGAACAGTCTTTGAATGTTTCCACATAAGCGGGAAAAGTGAGCTTATTAAAGGTATAGTCAATATTTTCATCTTCTTTATCACTTACTTTATTAACTAGAGTGAATAGGTAGAGCTCTTCTTTTAGCTTTTTGAGTTTATGTCTTACGTTTTTAAAACTTACTTCTTTAATTTCATCTAAATCTAGATTTCCAGAATCATCAGTTGTTGCATAGTGAAACAACGTAGCAAACCTTTCATCAAGTGTGATGATTTTTGGCTCACCGGCTTCATCAATTCTTACAATTGCAAACTGAATTTTAAACTGTGTTTTTGGTAAGTACTCTGCCCTTCCATTGATTTTTATATTTATGTCACTACCATCAAAATCAATATCTGACTTCAGTGATACCTTAGGAGATGTAGCTGCTGGCACTTTCGGCATAATAAGCTTCAATTTTTTCTTTAGCTCGACGGCCATAATTTCAGGGGCCCCATAGAGTTTATTAATATACTCAAAGGTAATTGTTCCATATCCATTACTTCCCCAGCTTTTTCCATAGCTATTTTTAAACTTAAAAGTTTTATCTTTTAGGTTATAACCTGTTATGACGATGGAGTGAGCAAAACACTGATTAGAAATATTGCATTCATCTCTTAGTCTTGTATTATATTTGATCTCTCCATTTTTCGAACTAAGCATTATGTCATCATTAATTACGATATTAACAGATACTGGCCGTTTATTTTTAGCGAGGTATGAAATAATTAGATCAGATCTTTGATTTTCATAATCGTCTAGATCAGTGATTTCTAAATTATTCCCTAATGAGATAATTCTATTTTTATCGGCACTGCTATTATGGTGGTAGCATTCATAACCAGATGATCTAACAGAGGCGTCTTCCGAGCATGGCATGCCCGGTGAGAACCAGCTTTGTTGATAAGGTAGATCCTGCTCAAAAGTGATCCCATACTTTTTTGCTGCATAAAGATTTCTAATGACACTAGAGCCTTCTTCAAATTCTCCATAACGAGCATAGTTCTTGGTAGCATAAATCAAAAATTGTTCTGAGATATTTATCTCAATATTTTGCTGTTTGATGATTTCACTTTCTAATAAGGAGGTAGCACTAAAGAATGTACACGCCCCTCGGTTTCCTTGATTTTTAACTGAGGACTGAATACTACTTAAATCCATTGACGTCGGAATCGCAGACTCACTCGCTATTGCGAAATTGCAAATAGATAACTGCAAGGCCAAAATTGTGAATAAAAATAATGAGTGCTTCATAATCCCTAACTTTTAAAAGAATTGTATCAGTAATTAGATACAGCAAGACTGAAGCCAGTTTTTTCTAAGAAGTGGGCTTTTGAGGTGTGGATAATCAGCTAGTTATGGGTTGAGAACGAAGTAAAGTGTTGAATAAATTGTAAATGTACAAAAATTGGCCAGCATTAAGCTTTTACGCGGTAGATGCCGGCCTTTCTCTCCATTAGCTTCTCTGCAATAAACTCACGTCTAATTGTACAAAAGTCTTCGTTATACTTTTCAATCCTTTCATTAACTTCAGCTTCTGTGTAATCACGGCCCTTTTTAAATTCTTGTAAGAGATGCTTTAAAATAACGAGTCGTTTTTTTCGCTGTACAGGGATCGACTTAAGCACACCATTTTTAAAAAATGACTTGATGATCTTCTGTTCATATTGAACTTCATTTTCATCTTCGTTTGAAATTGAAACCTCTAAAATTGAACTTAGGATATTCTTATCAAGCATCTTCTTTTGTAGTGAGAAGACTTTGTAGTACTGCTCCTTACGCGACTTAATAAGTCCTACAGCTTCAAGCTTTTTCAAGTGATGCGTAATCGTTCCAGGAGACAGAGAAAGTCTTTCTGCAAGAACTTCTGCATAGAGATCTTTCTCTGCCAGGCTTCTGATAATACTTAATCTCGCCTCATCACCTAAAACTTTAAATACGTTCGCAAGACTCATCTCTTAACCTTCGCCAAGGGATGTGCGCATTTCTTGCACAGATGGAAGAGATACGATCCACTCAAATGTACTAAGCTTAACCATCGCCTTATCTGCATCTTCATCACGGCCAAATCTTATGTCTTCGCTATAGCTCTGTGACCAATCACGGTACATAAGTTTTGTCGTCTTGATGAAATTAGCAGTCGTAGCATTTCCATAAAGCTCTTCCATAATTTCAAAAACATTCTCTCTAATCTTTCTTTCAACGTTGATATCGATTTTTCCTCTTGAAAGGTTCGATGCCTGCTTTGAAAGTTCTTTCAATTCATCCAAAAAATTCATTTTTACCTCCTGAATCTGTTTTGATATTTGTCAAAATAGACTCAAGAAGTAGAAAGGTCAATATTTATTTTGATATTTATCAAATTAGATTTAAGGCCAGTATATTAAAACATATGCTATTATACCTAAATGAAACTAACTTTCTTCTCAGACACTCATAATCGCCACAGCGAAGTTCCCTTCGAATCAGGGGATATCCTCTTTCATACAGGAGACTTCACACGCCGTGGCTCGCTGGAAGATACGAGAGCATTTGCAGAATTTGTAGCAGGTCTTGACTTCAAACACAAGATCGTCATCGCTGGCAACCACGACTTCTGCTTTGATGATGAAAGAAAGGAAGAGGCCGAAGCAATCTTAAAAGACAACGGCATCATCTACTTAAATGATTCAGGAATTGAAATTGAAGGATTTAAAATTTGGGGCTCACCTATTCAGCCGTGGTTTCATGACTGGGCATTTAACAGGCACCGAGGACCTGAGATTCAAAAACATTGGGACTTAATCCCAAATGATACTGACATCCTCCTCACCCACGGGCCACCTCGCGCTGTGATGGACTTATGTGCAAATGGTGAACGTGTCGGATGCACTGACCTGCTCAAAACTATCCAACGAGTACAGCCTCGCGTGCATGCCTTTGGCCATATCCACGAAGGCTACGGCACTGATATTTTTGGTGGAATCATATTTGTAAACTCTTGTAGCTTGGATGAGAGTTACAAGTATAAGAATGCACCGATTACACTGGAGCTCAGCTAACAAGAGATACTAAAGAATCTCTTTTACTCGCCCAACCTCTCCGCTTTCAAGACGAACCTTAATACCGTGTGGGTGGTAATCTGACTTCGTTAGAATATCCTTAACAACACCTTCAGTAAGGTTTCCTGTTCGTTGATCTTTCTTTAAGACGATACGGACTCGCTCGCCTATTTCGATATGGTCTCTTACATTTCCTTCCATTTTGATCCTTAATTAATAATGAATACATCACCTGCTTCATTATGCTTTAAAATGAGCTGACTTGGATAGCCAGCAGGATAGCGATGGGCCTCATTTGTCGTATTCAGCTTCACATAAATAGCAAAAGCAATGGCAGCAATTGCAAAGAATATCTCAAGCTTAAAATATTTTGTCTTTTTAATATGCTGCTCTTTCTTCATACTCATATTCTAACATAGATTCTTAATGAATCGACATCGAGGATAATTCATACAGCCTAGAAACTCTCCTCCTGCATACTTCCCTTTTCGGGCCACTTTTTTTAAGAGCTTACCTCCACACTTTGGACAAGTTACCATTGAATTATGGCGACGTTCTAATGATCTTAAGTGATCAGATAATCTTAGATTTGAAGACAATTTAAAGTTATCTATCTTTTCAGTGATCGCCCTGATTTCTTCATCAGAGAATATTAGTTCTCTATAACTTCTTATATGTGTATCGAGACCACTACTAATGACATTATCTGGTAGATAAGTCTTAATAGTACATTTACCGTTGAAGTAAATAATAGGAAAAATCTTGCTTTCATCTAAACTTAGAAATTCTGATAAGACTTTCTTTTGTCGATATACTTGTCTTAGTGGATTTTGAAATGAAAACTTTCTTTTATAAAGTACCTGAGTCCAATTCTTTTGATTCTCATCACCAAATATCCATCCCTTGTGACTTTTAGTTTCTATGATAAAAACGCCATATTTTGAAATCACAATATGATCGAGCTGTGTTGTACCGTTAGAAGAAGGAATTATTATATTGTGAATGCGATGGTATTCTTCGTTATTTAGAAATAACCTCATCTGTAAAGCTGTCTTGTTTTCCCCTCTTAAACCCTTGTGAATTAACAAAACGAGAAATATAAAAGCACATAAAAACATTAGTTCCATTTCTAGTTCTTCCTACATTACAAAGAATAAAAGTCCAATTATAAGAAGAACAAAAAGAAGAAGATATGAGCGAATATTTGCAAGTCTAACAATCTGCTTTAAATCACTCTGATCAATTTCTTTATATAACTTTCGAAGAATACAATTTTCTATCCAAACAGAAACATAGAAAGCTAGAAATAGCATAATGGCCTGTGCGATAAAAGATGAAAAAAACATATCTGTCTCTGCTGTCTTACTAGGCGCTCCTAAATAAGGCAGTAAAACTGCACCGAATACTCCTTTGAATAGCTCTGCTAAAACAGAGTAAGTTTTTAGAAGCTCGGGAAATATATAACCAATACCTAAGAGAGCTAAGATTGAAGGAATAAAATAAAGTATCCATGCTAAGGGTAGGCCTATGAATGTCGTTGCTAGATTTGCTAAGAATGTTCCCCACAAACTTTGCTTCCAGCCCAATTTCAATCGACTTTGGTATAAATTTGCTTCAATAATTACAATCGGTATTAATAGAGTAAACATTTCAACAAATGTAAATGCCACGACAGGTATTGCTGCGTTTGCAAAGGCGATATTTGGTACTAAAAATACATATATTAATTTTCTAAACTTTTTTTGCATCATTTTTAGTTTTCTCAATAAAGTCAATAAAATGCCATGCTCCAATGGTTACGCACTTGCGAAACCAAAGGTGCATGGCACCTTTTTTTAGTAAATACAATATTTCGATAGCTTTTTAGAACGATAAACATAAGCAAACCAAAGACCCGCAATAACTACACTCCACACAAGACCAGCAACAAGACTTTGCCATCCGTGTTTGTTATAATTAGTTTTAAAAGTAAGAGCACTCAAAATATCCACGACACTAAGAAATAGTTTTGAAAATATGATAAGTTTGAATGTGAAAATAAATTGAGTACGACGTCTAAATAATAAAATTACAGCATAGAAGCTCAAGAAAGCAACAGGAATAGAAAACAGAGGGTCAAAAGCTCCTTCAAGAAATGCTCCTCTCAATATCATAAAACGATAAAACTCGATTGCTGTTTCTGCTAGAATAGAAAACCCTGACATGATTAAGTAAAAGCTTATAAAATACTTCATCCAACCAAGATTAAAGTCATCTGAATAACTTCTTTCCTGATTTTTAACTTTTCGATTAATCCCAGCTGTTAAATTTCTGATATTCAAAAATTTCCATCCTAAAGCATACATCATAGGAAGCATCAACTGGTAGTGCATAGATACGTTGGCTGGAAGACGAATATTCCCATGAAGGAAGTATCTGACGCTATAATTTACAATCTGAAAACAGAGTAAATATCCCAAAAATATATTAAAAGATTGAAAAAAGCATTTATGTTTTTTAAAGAGAAATACCAAAGACAAAAAGGCTGCTAGTAATCCAACAAAAAGCAGGGCCGTATTCAAAAGATAAAATGGAATGGCATGTCTAATAGATGAAATCCCATACACAAAGAACTTCATCCCCAAATCACTAATATAGTACGCTAAAAAAAAATAAATTAAGATACGCAATAAGTCCGATATTTCATTTCTTACTTTTAAGTTAGGCACGACTCCCCCTCTATCCATCTGAATTTATAGAGTTCTTATCGTCAATAAATCACGCTTGGTTTAAATATATTTAATTGTAGCAATAACTTGTAGATAGCTCTTAAACCTATATGCTTTCTTAAGAAATTACGATAGTGTGCCATGCACCTTTTTGTTAGATAAAACTAAGTCAGCAGATCTAAGGCCAATGTATGTAATGGCGTATAATAACTTTGCTTAAAGTACGATAATACAATTGGACGCACATAGCGCTTCTTGGCTTTGACAATCTTAAACCGTCTATCCTCTTCCACAATATGCTTAGACATAACGGCACGACCTAGCCCAAGGGCTACTCCATCAACAATACTATAGACATCACCCATAAACCGTCTTGAGTAATCCATCTCTCGTCCTAAAAATTTAAAATAGGACTCAGTGGCATTGTCATAAGGCCCATGATCTAAATAGGTATTTGGGATATTCTTATGCTTCTTAGACTCGATGACGACGTATTCCTCTTCCCCAACTTGCAGACTCTCCACATTTGGAAGATTTGGAAAATAAAGACACAATGATTGTAAAAAAAGGAGATCAGGCCTTGATTGAATCACAAGCAGTGCTTGAAATCTTTGGTGAGCTTGATTCTTTCTATCCTGTGATTGGGTGCCCTAGGTTTATGCCTGGGTTTGTGAGAAACACTGGTTATAGGTTGTTTGCGAAGTATAGGCATCGTGTTTTTAAGATGGAGACGTGTGCGCTTTTGGGGGAACGGGAGCGAGGGAGATTTGTGGGGTGAATCCATAACAGTTTCTACTAATCAATATATTTAAAAATTTTGAAAACTAAAAAAAATAATATTTAAAATTGATAGTAATGTGACTCGGTTTTAAATATTTTACTTAACACATGAGACACATGAAACATCATTAAATCAGACACATAGAAGACAAAACTAATTATCACATCTAGAAAAACTAAACAGTCAAAGTATAAACATAAAAAACAGATAATAAAAATTAATAAATAGACGATAAAACGATTAAAGAGGAGTGCAAAATGATTGATAAATATTATCTCATGGTATTAGATGAATTAAAATCTATTACTCAACAGAGCTTAGATCAACTAGGTAATAAATCGTCTATTCCAAATCATTATTCTGACCTTATGTATTACTTAGAAACAAATACAACAGACCCCATTGAAAAGAATATGATAAAAAACGCGGCACACCAGTTACAACTCTCAAACATCTGTCTTTTATCAGGCTTATACAGGCAAGCTTTTTCGTCACTAAGGCTAACATTTGAAATATCGCTTGGATCAATATTCTTAAGCCTCTTCAAATTAGATCAACTGGCATGGGTAAACAACAAACACGATATATCATGGAGTCGAATGACATCCGAAGAAGACGGACTATTTTCAAAAAAATTCATTGAACTACATTCCCCGG
This sequence comes from Halobacteriovorax sp. HFRX-2_2, assembly GCF_043196705.1. Classification (NCBI taxonomy): domain Bacteria; kingdom Pseudomonadati; phylum Bdellovibrionota; class Bacteriovoracia; order Bacteriovoracales; family Halobacteriovoraceae; genus Halobacteriovorax; species Halobacteriovorax sp. HFRX-2_2. Next base: position 520,784 of record NZ_JBEBMT010000002.1, on the reverse strand, counting down.
GAATTGAGGCTGAAAGAGATAGATTATTTAAAAAAGCTAATAAAACCTATAGGGAACTTTCTGAATATGTCCACGGAAATAATAAGACATGGACAACTAAAGACCCCGCTTTAAAATTAAACCTCACTGAAATAGACTCTTACTATACTTTAACAGAAAGTGTAGCTGAAATCTTCATAACGACATGGTTTATAAAAAATTATAAAGAAATCGACTCAGACAATTTTGAATACGAAAAGTTTCAGGAATTCCCAAAAATTAAAGAATACTTCAAACACTAAGAAAGGAGATATAAAATTGAGTGAATTAAAGTTACGAACAGAAAGTATAAAAGATGAAGAGATTGAAAAAATCGCAGTTCTAAGAGAAAGTGACAAAAAAATAATAGAGCACCTCGTTTCTTCAGAACCTTGTTTACTAGAGGGATCAAGAGGAACCGGCAAGTCATTTTTGATGAAAATAGCACAATTGGAGCTAGAGCAAAAAAGAGATACTCTACCCATATTCATATCATTTAACATGAGCTCATTAATTAACACTGATGACAGCCTACAATTTTACCACTGGATGCTCGCTAAAACTATACGAGCATTACTAAATAAGTTAATCAAAGATGGTGCAGTAATTTCAGACTATTCAAATTCACTTTTAAGTAACTATTCAGAAAGCAATAGTAAGAATATCAAAGATAAACTTAAAGACATTATAAGATCATTTGAGATGTCTTACAAAGACACCAATAAATGCCCGATAGAGCTAAATAACCTCCCTGACATTGAAGATGTAAAAGAGGCCATTACAGAAATCTGCCGACAAAATAAATTAACAAGAGTAGTCTTTTTTTTTGATGAAGCAGCGCATGTCTTCAGACCAGAACAACAAAGACAGTTCTTCAACCTTTTTAAAGATCTTAGGTCCTCATATATAACTTGTAATGCTGCGATATACCCGGGAGTTACTCATTTTGGAAACTCATTTGAACTTACGCATGATTGTAGCTATCAAGTACTAGATAGAAGTGTTACAGAAGAAGGTTACCTTGATTATTTTTATGAGATGTTTAGTAAACAATCTGACAACTCAATTCTTAATGTAATAAATAACAATAAAGATATTTTTAACACGCTTGTATATTCATGCTCAGGTAACCCCAGGATTCTATTTAAAACATACCAAAGTCTTACAAAGCTAAACACAAACGAAGTAAACAAAGAGGTCAAAGACTTCTACAGAAATAAAATTTGGTCGGAACATACTGAGCTAGGAGAAAAATACAAGGGACACAAAGAGCTAATCGACTGGGGAAGAGACTTCCTAGAGCAAAAAGTAATTCCGACAGTGAATGAAAATAAAAAATCAACTATATACTTTTGGATCGATAAAGATGTTCCAGAAACAGTGAAAGAGTCCTTAAGACTATTAACTTACACTGGAATAATAAAGAAAATTGATTCAACAAATAGAGCTCATGGAAAAATTGGAACTCGTTATGAAATTAAATATGGATGCATAATTGCACTCGCTCCTAACCCACACCAATCCTCGAAAGAAATCTTCAACAAGATATCAATAAGGCAGTTTACTAAATTTGGAGCTGGATATAAAGAATACGATAAAATAAAAGATATCATTGCTATCATTGAAAATGATAAACATTATAAAAAGTCACTTGAAAGTATTTTAGCGAAACCTATCACAGTACTTACACTCACGGAATGGCAAATAAAAAAACTTATGGAGAACAATATTACAACGATTAGGGATTTACATACTGTAAATAAAGATGACCTTCTAAAAATCCATCAAATTGGTGAAAAAAGATCTGAAACAATGATAAAGGCTATGCAGGCAGAATTACTTGAATACATTTCGGGTTAACCTTCATGTTAATAATTATAGCTCGTAGTATTTTTATGAAAAATGGAAAATACTACGAGCTTAATTACAGAAAAAGACACCTCAAGTTAAAAGTATATGAACTCATGAGGTAATGGTTCCGAGTTACACTGATCTAAAAAGACCAAATTATCTCACAATAAGAGACTTTACTGTAGGATAATAGTTCCAAGTACCCTTTCCAAGACACTGCGTAACCTAGTATTAAATTTCAGTAGCTATTAATCGACAAAGTCAGTAGTAAAAGTTGAATAAAATCATCAATTCATTAAAGAGAGAAGGTTCACGAGGCAGTCCCTTAAAATTACACAAAAATGCTTTTATGAGTAGAATCTAGAAAAGAGATGTTTTATTTGAATTAGTATTTTGGTTTAGGATGATCTCTTTCCACAAACGATCGTACTTAACATATTTTGGATGAATCATCTCTGGCTCAACAAGTCTGTTACTAGTATCTTTACCGTAAAGAAATTCAGGTCGAAGTAACCCCTACGAAATACTTTTGTCTTCATCTATATTAAAACTATCGTTTAGCCATTCAAGTATTTCATTTAAACGATACAAATAAAAAGAAAATAAATTAACAAGCTCATACATTGATAACTGATATCATTACCAAACTAAGAACAAAATGAATAAGTATACATTTGAACTTCAGTAACAAGACTAGCTTTTACTGGATTTCTAAGAATATACTTATAAGTGTTAGCCTTGTAACTAGCTTTAGTTAAAAGTAATATTGGTTCCAGGTGCTTTTTCAAAAATCTAGAAACACTCAACGCAAAGAAAAAGCACCTGGAACCTTTATTTTCTTAGCTATTCCTTTACTTAGTGTACTTAACTTATATCTATCTACGATTCTTCAAATCTATATTAAAAAAACTTAAAGCACTTCGAGCCTATGTTAATTAAAATCTACTTCAAAGTCCTTTATACCATCCTTTAACACTGAGTACTTTATATCGACAAGATATTGTGGAACAGTGTTTGTTGTAAGGCGAGGAAAGCTATCAGTGACTTCAAACTTTGAGTTCATTAAAATTTTAAATTTATCATTCCTAGTTAACTCCAGAACATCCGAAGAACAACCGACTAACTCTAGTTTTTTATAAAAGTCTGTTGAGCTTAAATGACTATCTATTAACAAGTTATCTATGCTCTCAACTAGATCAAATAACGAAAGTCCTTCTTCATTTGCCGCTAATTCATATAAAACGATAAATAGATCATCGTTATCTAGCTCTAATTGCCTGAGATTAGATATCGCAAATTTAACTGGGTTTGATGAAGTGGTTGACTTCACTTCAATACGGTTTCCACCAATGAAGAAATCTGATCGAGCACCGACTGGGCCTGACCATGAATCCAAACTTTCAATTTTGTTTGTCTGAATCAAGTATTTCAAATAGCTTAATTCACCAATTAGGCCTTTAACGTAACTATTACTTATATTTATTTTTTTTACTTCTTGAAAAAAATCTCTCCACTCTAAAACTTTCTTCTTCAAAGTATCTAAGAAGAGCTTCTTACTTCCAATTGAGCCTTCAGGGAGAAGCTCTGAAACGAATGTTTTAAAGATATTCGTAATATATTCTCTTTCTTCTTCAATATAGATAGAACAATTTACGTATTTATAGCTAAAACCATTTGATTCTACTTTAAAGTTCATTTTAGATTCTTCCGAGTTCAGTATAATCCTAAGTCCTCTTTTGTTATTAGAAGGTGTATAGTAAAGATTAAAGCGAATATCTGAATCAACTAATATTGAACGTTCTATTGTATTATCTTTGTTTTTTAGTTTCTCTTTCTCTTTATCTAATTCTTCAAATGTACTCTTTATTTGATCTATCATGACATATTTTCTTTTATCCAAACATTATTAACTCTATATTTTACAGACTTAGCAGTTGTTGATCTTGGAAAACTAACCATGAAACCAACAAGAGGATAGTCCAGTGCAATTACCTCTTTATTTTTATCAAGAGGTTCAACGATATAGAACATTAATAAACCTTTAGATTTATCTCTTATTTGTCTACTGTGAACATCCTTAAGTTTTATATTCTCCTCACCTCGAGACTCCCATAGATTAACTTTCTTTATAATTTGTTCATCATTTAAATCAATAAACTCATCATTTTTACTGGCCAATCGTCTAAAGGTAACTTTTTCATCATCAAAACTTAAAACTTTACGTTGAGAAGATTGAATAGAGTAACCACCATCAAAGTCAACATTACTTCCTGTCCCAGAATGGACTACAACAGTCCAGTTTACTAACTCTCCATTAGTGATCTGCGAATTAATATACTTAGCTATAATTTCAGGTATTACTGCTCGAGAAGATTCATGTGTCTTAAACTCTGTTAAAAAGTTTGCAACATCTAAGCCTTTTACATTATTAAGATAAATAATATCACTCCAGCCTTTTTTCATATATTGATTATTCAGTCTTTTAGAATTTACTGAATCCTCTAAGTTGCAAACCGATAGAAACTTATTAAGCCCCGTCCAATTTCTCTCTAAATCATTAGGGTTCATTGCAGTAGACTCGGCGACACCACTTGCAAATGACACATCAACTTCCTGAGTATCTCTCATTTTCATTTTGTTTGTTACAAGTAAACCTGGATGCACCTTAACCTTGAGACCAAACTCTTTGGGAGTCATTCCCAACTCACTCATCTCGTTTAATTCCTCTACAAGCTCTTCTGACGCCATTAAGATTGATTGAAAGTTTGATACCATTGAAGTGTTTGTGAACAATCGACATAGATCATCATACCTAGGTCTATAACCAAACCACCTTCCCATTTGCATTAATGTGTCGTACATTTTTGATTGCCTTAGGAAGTAACTTACAGACAGCCCTTCTAGTGTTAAACCCCTTGAGAGTTTATCTCCTCCTACTGCGATTACACATTCAGGATAGTCTTCCCTTAGGTAATCCAAACCATCCTTTGATGATCCATTTATTGTTTTAACTTCAAGTTTATCTAGTGTGTTGTCTATCTCGTGCTTAATTGAACTCCAGTGAATATCAGCTTCTCCTCTGATCGCTTCTGTCGTAGAAAGATAATCTTCCTCCCATAGACATTTTAATTGATTTAATATTGAGCTATCTCCATCACCTTCATGATTGATTCTCGCCCTTATATCATCAACATAATCCATTACTTGCTCAGTAACTTTTAACTGAACTTCTTTGAATCTAGTAACATGAATCAACATTGAATTATGCTTTTTTTCATCCCCTCGAATACTTCTTGCAGAAACCGAAAGAATAAAAGATAGGATGGCTCTTTCCAAACAAGGAGGGATCCTTTCAGCTCCATGGTAAGTTGGAACTAGATCTTTCTTATGAGATCTAGGTATCCACTCAGACGAATTATCAATATCGTCAGATAGACTTTTAATTATTGGATAGTCTTGATCAGCACTTGCTGAGAATATCTTATGAGGTCCAACATAATTACTAGGGATTGGAAGGCTTAAGATAAAACTCTTTGGAAATAAATCTTCTCCATGATCATTATGATCCTTGGAATCACTTATTAAAACATTAGCGAAAGGAGTTGCTGTGTATCCTACATAGGCACTTTTTTCAAAAGAATTTAGAAGTTTTCTTATTAACTTATTAATAGTACTTGGATCATCTTCACTAGTGTCAACAGATGCTTGATCCGCCTCATCGTCTATAACAAGTATTGAAGTATCTTTTACTTTCTTAGAACCTGCATCAGCAAAAGTTGAAACCCAACTATTTAAGTTATCTAGAATTGATTTATTTTTTTTAACAACAAATAGTAATGGGATCTGATCAGGCTCAATGTTAAACTGACTTGCAGCTGATCTTTGAAAATCGCCATTTTCACTACGGTTTGTAATCGTATTAACCTTAGGAGTTGGGTCGATAAATCCTACACCAATCTTGTTCCTAGGACCATCTCCATCAATATTAGTCTCATAACCTAGAAATCCCTCATCAAGCCTTAACTGCGATTGTGCTCTAAGATCATTATGAATTCCTGCAAGTACGACAATTACTTTATAACCAGCATCAGCTGCTTTACAAATTAATCCAGTGTAATTTCCTGTCTTTCCAGACTGAACACTACCTACAACCAAACCTCTCCTATCCCAGGCTCCTTCTCTATTAGGGTTTTCAAGCAAAGAAAGTGCTTTATCTGTTGTTCTATTTATAGACTTAACACTTTTTTCAGGAAGCCCTTTATCCTGGAGTAAGTACTTTTCATAACGGTTCCAAAACTTCCATTCAATTTTACCTCTTTCCTGCGATAACCACTCAATATGGTCCTCATTATCAGTAATTACATGAGAAGCACCTTCTATCTCCACAGAAAAGTTCAAGCTTAATATATCAATATTTTTTTTAAGATCCTCTTCTGATAATGATAGACCAAACTTTTCACACATTTCTTTTATTGAGTTTTGAATAATCTCTTTTGTAGGTAATTCACCCTTGTCCACGAAGTTCGATTTAATATAAATTCGTGTCATGTCCATAACTGCATTAATATCCATATTAATTTCCTTTATTTATAGAGGGAGCTTCTTTTCTAAATCTTTAATGTATTCCATAAATTTCTCACCTACATCATCATCACTAGCTAATTGCCTATATAAAGAGTTACCACGGTCAATTTTTATTCCTTTCTCACTTTTTGACCAAAGTCCTTCGAAGTTTTCTTTCTTTTTATCTCTACCAATTACTTTATTGATATTTTGACTTGAAGTCTTTCTTGCAATCTCAGCCGCTCTATTCAGATTTGGAAGTTCATTTAAAGGAGGATGAGCCGTACTTTTTTTAATATCAATTCTCCAATTTTTATCTTCCGAATTCTTTAAATTAACTATCACTCTGCCCAGAGCATAATCATCATTTATTTTCATTTGTTGTCTACGACCAAGGTTTAGCCAACCTCCATAAGAAATAAGACGATCTTCTCTATAAATATATATCCCTTGCATTTGAGTGAATCCAGTAGTTCTCTTAATGGTTCTTTGAGTCGGCACTGATAAATTTTCTTCCCGATCAACAATAAAACTCTCTATCTCGACATTTTCTCCTTCGCTGTGAAATAAAGGAGTTCCACTAAAACTAAAATGCGGATCGAATGCTTTTATCTTTTTACCATTAACGAAAATTGCAATATTTTCTTTTTCTAAATATCTATGAAAAACTAATGATAGATGGAAAGATATCTTCTCTGCAATTCTGAAAAAATCCTCATTATTTATTATCGTTTTTGAACCGTTTAAACTTAGTAAACGATCTAAACTTTCGATAAGTACGATAGTTCCCGACTCCGAAATAAGTTCTGAGTTAAACATTGAGTTTTCTTTCGCTGTCTTTAATACTTTCCACTTATTATGTTCAGCAACATATTCTAGATCCCAACGTCTCGTGCTTTGCTCTTTATTTTTTAGACTTGTTACCGTTAGATCTTTACCTATTGAAAATGAAGCACTTTTTAACCCCATGCCAAATCGACCTAGATCACTACTGGATCTATCTGCATTTGGGTTTTTCGATCCTGGCCTCATCGCTTGAATTAACTCAGACTCTGTCATTCCAATACCATCATCCATAATTGATATATAAGAGTTTGTGCCATGCCACTGAATATCAACATGAATATTAGTTGCCTCTGCGGATATACTATTATCAACTATGTCTGCTATAGCTTCTTCTGGGCTATATCCAAATGATCTCAAATTTTCGATCATTGAAGCTGCTGAAGGATTTATGATGTCAGGGTCTTCATCTTTGTTTTCATGCATATGTACTACACTCTCTCTTTTACTATCAATAGCAACACTTGAATCTAACTGTTCAGAGCAGAACGTATAATTATCAATATAGTCAATGTTTAGCTTTTCATGGAGAGAATGAGTTTTGGATCCAATGATTTCAGTAATCAAATCATATTCTTTATCTTTTTCTTTTTTAAATAAAAATAGCTTCAAGCCATCAAAACTACTTTCTTTAACTCTCTTCATAACAACAATATCTTGTGGCTCTATATAATTTTGGGCATCTAAGTCTCTGCTAAAGTAAAGCCTGTATTCATTTCGAGTACTTCTTTCTTCATGCAAAGCTTTATTGTGCCATACATACTCTACTAAATTTATGTTTTGATCATTTGGAGAAATATATTGAACTCTGATTGTATCATCAGGTACCTTAGCGTTTAATTCAGGAAGAAAGTCTAAGCACTTTTTAGAAACCATTAGAAAACTTCCAGCCCTTTTACTTTTCCCAGCTTTACGAATTCCTATTTCATTAGCGTTTACAAGTCTTACATATATCATCGTGCTGCACAAACCTCATAAGTTTTTAATTATACATAGTTTAATTATTTTAGATGGAATTTTGTTTATAGGCCATGTGAAATTTATAACGCACTCCTTCCGCTGGAGAAAAGTAACATTATCAATAATAAATCTTCCCGATTAATATTTTTTAAACTAATCTATAAGTATCAACACACAAAAAATTTAGGGACATATGAGCGAATTAAATACATTAGATCTTTTTAGTGGTTGCGGAGGTTTCTCCTACGGCTTTGAGCAGGCAGGTTTCAATGTTGTTTTAGGTCTAGACTATGAGCCAAACGCAATTAAAACATTTTCACTTAACCATCCAAGAGCAAAAGGTGTATGTGCTGACATTACCGAAGTTTGTCCAAAGGATCTTCTAAAGCAAGCAAATAGTAAGATAGATGTTGTCATTGGTGGACCACCGTGTCAGGGTTTTTCTTTAACAGGTACAAGGGACCCAAATGACAAAAGAAACCAGCTTTATAAGTATTATGTAGATATTGTTAAGCAAGCAAAGCCAAAAGCATTCATCATAGAAAACGTTATTGGACTTGCTACTCTATACAAAGGAAAAGTGAAGGAAGACATATACCAGACCTTCACTAAACTAGGCTACAATGTTAATTCGAAAATTCTTTTAGCTTCAGATTATGGAGTACCACAAAACAGGAAACGATTTTTCATAGTTGGAATAAAAAAAGAACTTGGTGAATTTGAGTTCCCTGAACCAGTAAACTGTGAGAATACAAGAGTAACTTGCGGTGATGCTATTTCAGATCTGCCTCCTCTAAGTTGCGGGACTAAGTTTGGTCAAGAAGAGCAGCCTTATACAAAGAAGCCTAAGTCTGAATATCAAAAGTTAATGAGATCTGAGTCTAGTGTTCTCTATAATCATGTTGCTTCTAAGCATACACCAGAGGTGATAAATGTAATTTCACAAGTTCCAGAAGGTGGTAATCACAAAGATCTTCCGCCAGGAGTTGGTGAAAGCAGAAAGTTTAATGAAGCGTGGACAAGGTACCACAGCAAAAAGCCAAGTAAAACAATTGATACTGGCCATAGAAATCATTTCCACTATAAATGGAATCGAATTCCTACAGTACGGGAGAATGCAAGGCTTCAATCTTTTCCTGACAACTTTATCTTTACGGGTAGTAGAACAAGTCAAAACAGACAGGTTGGAAATGCTGTTCCACCTTTACTAGCGAAGGCTATAGCAGAAAAACTTAAAGGAACGATTTTACAATGAACAAGTATAAAGCAATAGACCTATTTTGTGGTTGCGGTGGTTTATCAGAAGGTTTTCTTCAAACAAAGAAATTTGATATTCCTCTACATATAGACTGGGATAAAGCTCCCTTACAAACATTAAAGCATAGATTGAAAACCAAGTGGAATCATAAAGACCCTAACGAATCGGTACTTCAGTTTGACCTACAAGATGTTTCTGAACTTCTTACTGGTTGGTATGAAGATAACGATCAACCTCATCCTCTCTCCAAGAAAGGTATTGGTCGAATGTTCAAAAAAGGTGAACTTGATTTTATTGTTGGAGGTCCTCCTTGCCAAGCATACTCAATTGCAGGAAGAATCAGATGTCCAGATGGAATGAAGAATGACTATAGAAACTACTTATTTGAAAGTTATGTCAAGCTAGTTACGCACTTTAGGCCGAAAATCTTTGTATTCGAAAATGTTCCAGGAATGCTATCTGCCTCACCTGGAGGAATCCCAATTACTGAAAGAATAAAAGAGTCTTTTGAAGATGCGGAATACACTATTATTGAGAACTTTAAAGAAGCTGTGTTTAACACTTCTGATTACGGAGTTCCTCAGGATAGAAAGAGAGTTATTTTAGTTGGTGTAGATACGAAAAGATATGGCAAAAAAGCATCCCAATCTTTTATAAACGATTTTTACAAAAACTTTATGCCTTCTCTTAAAATTGATACTAAAACTACTGTTAGAGATGCTATTTCTCACTTACCTAAACTAACGATCAACAAGAAAGATGATAATGCGAAGGTTTCCCATCTAACAAATGAATTCTTTCCAAACCACACACCACGTTTCCACTCGCAAAGAGATATTAAAGCTTTTCAATTACTTGCAAAAGACAAACTAAACAAAGTTAGAAAATATGATTCAACAGAGTCATTAAAAGCGTTATACACAGAGTTAACAGGGAAAAAATCTAACGTTCACAAGTACTGTGTCCAAGAATGGGATAAACCGAGCAAAACAATTGTTGCTCACCTCTATAAAGATGGCTTAAGACATATCCATCCCGATCATAAACAAGGAAGATCTTTAACTGTTAGAGAGTGTGCAGCTCTTCAAACTTTTGATGATGACTTTGTATTCACGGAAAGTATGGGTGCGAACTATAAAATGATTGGAAATGCTGTACCACCTAAATTTGCGAAGTTGATTGCAACAGTTCTATCTGTTCAACTTGAAGCTATGGAATCAAAAAGGTCAACTAACTTCAAACAGATTCAAAAATATCTCTAAATATAACCTCTTATTTTCCGATAAGAGGTTATGGAACAAGTATTTAAAATCGTTAATAATAACGAGTTAGGTTTAGACTCTCAAGGAAGATCAACAAGAGGAACAGCCCTTCTTGTACCAAAGTCTTTCTGGTGTGACCTTCTAGAATTTGATGAAACTGAAAGTAACCCTGTCGTAGAAACAACAATTCTTGTTAACAACAGTGTGTTTATACCAATTTCATTCAGACTATATAACTCATTTACCAATAAACCGAATAAAAGAGAATGTCGTATTTATCTTAATGATTTTTTAAAGTCTCAGATAGAGAAGGATGATATTATTGCGTTCAGTTATGAAGATTCTCCCTTTGTTATAAAACTAGACTACTATAAAAAAGGTACTGATGAGTACCTCTCTGTAAAATCAAAGTTAGGTAGTTCAAAAGGAAAAAAAATAAAAGGCCATACTAACAGCCAACAAATATCACATAGTAATACTGAGAATGATGTTGGAAAAATTAAAAGTCCCTTTATTGGGGTAAAGTCAAAAAAATCTAAAATAACCCAAACCGAAACCAGAGATAACTCTTTGCAAACAACATTTAGGAGCCAAGCGCTATTTCACTATAAACATCAGTGTGCAATAAAAAAAACATCTATTACACATGAGAACAAATACTGCTTAGATGCTGCTCATATTGTTCCCTGGTCAAAAGGCGGAACGTTTCATGTTGCGAACTCATTATTACTGTCTAAAGATTTACATTGGGCATTTGATTTAGGTTTATTTTCTATTTCAGATGAATATAAAGTTGTTCTCTCATCCAAAGTTGACCAAGACTCTCCGCTTGCTAAATACAATAAAGTGAGTATTTCCGTTCCATCTAATGCTAATGCACAACCTTTAAAAGAAGCATTAAAGTGGCATAGGGAGAATATTCTTTTATGAATCTAGTAACAATAGTTTCATATATGAATCCATCCCTTGAAACAAAATAAAATTTGAATTAATACTGGTTTTCATTATGATTCAAAATCATATGTGACCATTCCCTTTACACTTCTTACATTATCAATATCTATCTCGAACTTATCAACAGACTTGTTAGCATATTGAACAGTTATCCCCATTTTAGAAAACCTTTCTAAAAGTTTCTGATCACGAAAACTCTCATTACTAATCCCAAAAATAACGGACTTTATAGCTGAGATTGGAAATTCTATAAAGTTTTCAGATGATTCTTTTAAGACTCTAAACTCCTTCTCATATGACCAAAGCAAAGACTTAGTAAACAAACTATCCAAAGTCATTAATTCAAATTCTTTTTTTGTTGTTGAACTTAAAATATGTACCTTAGAAATATCTAAAGAGTAATTAACATCTTGAACATAATCTCCAATCTCACAAATAGCATCACGATCAAATTCGATACATAAACCCTTATGATTATCTGCGTAGTGCGACCACATCAAAATCTCATTCGCGTTATTACAAAAGCAACAAGACCTATATGTAGCCAGAAAAGATCGAAAAAAACCAAAGAACTCATGTGATCGATTAAATACAACAGGATCCAAGTTTGAAGAGTTCTTATATATAATATTGTGATTAAAGCTTCCCTCGAAAGGATCATTATATGAATTAAAATCTGAAAAGTATAATTTTCCATCTAGAACAGATTCAAGAAACTCTGGTTTAATAAACTTAAATATACTATTAGATTTCATATTGTTAAACATCCCCATACTTTTTAATTAGCTCTTCATAATCTTTATTTTTAAAAGGAAGAGAATTATCTACATATGGTCCCTTTAACCTCGCAACTAAATACCTTAAAAACCACCAATACTTTTCAGCAATGTTCGGCATTTCAAAAGTACCTTCCAGTACATAATCATAGATTCTTTTAAAAGTAGACTTAAAAGGAGATTCGAAATATTCAATAATACAAAAAATATCTAGAAAAACACAGTCATCAAAATAAGGTTGATAATATGTATCCCAAAACTCTGTTCGTCTAATATAGGTATTTGTATCAACGCCAAAATATGTAAACCTATTTAGTTCCCGATTAAATTTGTCATAGTCTCCACCATAAAATCTCTTTACAACACTCATATCTAATATCACTCGAGGAAACTTCGCGAAATCTTCTTCCATTTTGTAAGCACTGATTAAGCCAGGACCGACAATCTGGTGCTTATTTTGATATATCTTTCCAACCGTCACACTTCCACGAAGGAAGTAGTTAAGCTTCATTAGCATTACAACTAGCCTTCCGGCATAAATACTAACTCCTTTAATTGCCTTAGATAGTTCATCAGAATTTTGTAAATCCTTAATTGGAGCAGTAATTATTATAGAGTCGCTAATAACAACTATCTTTAACCCCAAATCCTCATCTATCTCATCCTCTGTTTCAAAGAATTTTGCTATTGTTGATGTTGTATGAAGATAAGATCCTATTATATCAAACTGACTATTCTTACAATCTACAGACCTATTCACTTTAGTTGAAAAGCCCAATACGTCTAAATAACAAATTACATAATCTTTATACTTAAGATTCTCAATCACAATACTTCCTTCTAATTTCATCAATTAAAATACAATACTTACAAATTGGATTAAACGAAATATATCATACCTTTACGAAAATAGGGAACCGCCCTCTCTCACTCGCATCCTGCTCGCTCGTCAGGGATGTTCGGCTTCAATTAGCATCATGCTAATTGCCGCCTCAACAACCCGAGCCACCTTCCATTCATACGATCTTCAAAATCAAGAAACTAACTTGGACAAATCACAACACGATTCGAGAAAATTCGGCTCTTCACACTTAAAGGTGTTTTCACCGCGTTAAAGACTAGATAACAGGCATGAAATCTCGATCGTTTATAATTGAGTTACCACACTTAATTTTAAACAGAGGAAATTATCATGCCCGATAAAAAGCTTACTAATTTTTTACTATTACCGAAACTAGAACTTACTAGATTTTCGAATGTTCAAGTTCGAAAATCTGTTATTTATGAATGCAAAACTACGACGAGCTCTGCATTCTGCCCTCATTGCGGCTTAGAAACGTCTAAAGTACACGACAAGCGCGTCGTTAAGATAAGAGATGCTCCACAGTCTGGTCGACTCAAAACGCTTAAAATAACCAAAAAACGATTTAGATGTGTTGGTCTTGGTTGTAAAAAAGTCTTCACTGAAAATATTGATGGGATTCCTAAACGCGCTAGAGTTACTGTTAGAATGGCCAGAGAGGTTCTTTATACTTGTGATAAGTTTGCAAACATGAAGGCCGTTTCACATCATACGAAGCTCGGAAATAAAACGATTTATAAAAAACACTATGAGCAATTAGAACTCAAGTGGCGTGAACGAAAAGATGATCCTTGGCCAAGAACAATTGGTATTGATGAACACTCATGGTTAAGAAATAAAAAGCGTGGCCATATGGACTTTGCAACTTTGATTATTGATTACAATAACAAGAGAGCAAAGGAGCTTCTTCCTACAAGAAATGTTGGAGAGCTTTGTAAAATGGTTAGCTATATTCCAGGTAGAGAGCGTGTAAAAAACGCTGTCTGCGATCTCTCAAAGCCCTATAAAAGCTTCATTAAACATCATTTTCCAAATGCAAAAATAATTGCAGATAAGTTCCATGTAGTGAGACTTTTGAATCCTGCAATTAATAAATATAGAAAAGAAATTACTGGTGATAAGAGAAAGAATCCAATAAGAAAACTACTTTTAAAAAGTGCTATTAAACTTGATTATGATACGAGAAGAACCGTTGAAAAATGGCTAAAAGATCATCCTGATTTAGAGTCAGTTTACTATGCGAAAGAGGCCTTACTTAAGATCTATCGATGTAAAGGTTATCAAAGAGCAAGACGAAGTTTAAGAATTTTACTTGATGGCCTTGCCTTTTCTAAGGTTAAAGAATTACAGAGATTAAGAAGAACTCTCATGGAATGGAAAGATGAGATCTTGAATTACTTTGAGAATCGTATTACAAATGCCAGAACTGAAGGATATAACAATGTTTGTAAGCAGCTCCAGAAGCGGGCTTACGGATATAGGAACTTTAATAACTATCGATTGAAAGTATTGAATGTCTGTTGTTGAGGTCGTGAGTGCAGTGCGTTCCACCATTAAGGGAGTAGAACCGAAAATTCGAAGAGTTGTAATTCAAAAAATGATTGTTGCTAGTTTGGCGGCTTGGCTTAGTGATTTGCCAAGACCGTTTCTAGATGGTGGAGGTGGTGGGAATCGAACCCACGTCCGAAATAGCGTCTTGATAGCGGCCTACGTGCGTAGTCTTCATTTATCGTCAGAAGACAAGACTGTCCGTGATACGTGACCTCGGCAAACCCCGGTGAGTGATTAACGAGATGCCCCGGCAGGCTCGAAACCTAGTTAACCAGCAGATTCAACTGGATTGCTACATTCTGTTTCTTGGCAGTAGCGCCTCACAAGACTAATCCTAATTAATTAGGCAGCCATTGGCATTGCATAATCGTCTGCAATTAACGGTGGACTCCTTTTTACCAGGACCGTGGAGACCAACCTGGACACGCCCGGATACCTGTCAACCATCCCGTCGAAACCAGGGCACCCCCATTAGATTTTGACTTGTGGATATTTGGAACAAATATACGTAAGCGGCAGTATAGCACAGCATTTCATATCTGAAAAGAAATCCATCGACAATCAACGCTGTGCACATATCTTTGTTTTTCATCTACATTTTCTAGATTAACTAAAGAAGCACCAAAGTAGATCAGGTTCTTAATTAGAACTAGGGAACATACTAATAAAATCGCAGCAAGTAGTGGTTGAATAATTCCATGAATATAACCGAGCTCTAAATCAACATTCTTATATAGGTATAGATTGAGTATCAAAATATAACCAAGTATTTCCACATTGTGAGAATTTAAAACCACCTTTTTAAATAGAGAGCCAAGTTCATTACAATTTTCTATATCACTTCTAACTGCAGGCTTCATAATTCTTACAGTGTTATAAATCACTCCTAGAATAATGAGTTCTATTGCAAAAACAGAAAACAGAGAAAGCAAAGCCTCAAGTAAAATAAATATCCATATGAGAGCTGAACTGTCATGGCTTGAATACTCACTATAACTTTTTATCACAGAATGTGCTGCTGCAATAAGTGGAGTGAAAATCATTAAATTGTTCAATGTTTTATTTTTCATAATTTATTCCAAGTTTCCAAACTGTGGTCTACCAGAGTTTTTAAGATGCATCCCCTTCATCGTATTACTCCTTATTTGTCTTTGATCTATAATTAAATAAATCCACAAGTAACTGGGAAACAAAGAGATAAAGAAACCCACTAAAAAGTGAAGCACTTACCGCCAAGGCCATTCCCAATTCAAAATTTGTACCTTTCAGAGCAAGGTAATAAAAAGTTATCCCTGCAACAGTAATCGCACCAACAATATGTGAAACGCCAGCATAATATTCTAGTAAATCCAATAATGAACGAACTTGATTAAATTGGGTTATTTTTCCAATACTAACCCCACTCTCATGTCCTAATATTGAATTGTAAATGAAGCCAAATATTGAAACGATAATCATAAATGCAATGAGAAAGAATAAGATTGAAATGCTTATGCTAAACTTCCCCTGTAAATAATTAATTGAATAGAAATATCCTAGTACTGGTGAGAGTAAAAGGCATGGCCATAAATATAAGCTCGTTTTATTTGAAAATTTCATTCTCTTTTTCCTAGTCTCTAAATTGAGGTCTTCCAAAATTTACTTGTAACTCTTTAAAATAATTCTCAAATTCTTCATAGAGTCTCCCTCGTAAATATTGAATTTAACGAAAGCTACTCCAATCTCATCTCAAAAACGAAATACTCCCAAATTGAAATAGAAACAATTTTAAGTGAAATAATTGATGAGTTCTATAGACTTGAATAGCCAGAAAAAGCAAAACCCCGTAAAAACGGGGTTCTGATTTGGTCAATTGTAGAAATCCTTTCGGGGACGTCTATAAAGTGAGTGTATCATAATTTTGACCGAGCTTCCACTTTCTCCTCCCAATGATGGGAGTTCAAGGAGAAAGTCATGGATGACTTATGGTCAATTGTAGAAATCATAATCTATGTAGTTAAAATTATTTTAATCTTACGGAAATTGTGATTTCGGGGGCGTAGTGAAAACTGCGCCCTTTTAAATTTAGTGATTAAGCACCGCCAAAATCACCTCAAGTGCCTCAACCTGCTCGGCGAGCCCCATGGTCTCAAAGCTTGGAAGATGAACGAAGCCGGCCTTGGCGCGCATCTTCTTTTCTTCAATTATGTGGCGAATGCCATAGAAGACGTGATTGCACACGAAGCGTCCGCAGTCGCGAGAGATGGCCACGGGAATTTGGGCCGCAAGAAGGGCGTCTTCAATCTCTCCTATGGGAAGAGTGGAATCATAAGTTGCAGCTGCTCCCTCAAAGATCACTTCGTTTACGGGGCAATTGCCTTCGTTGTCTGCGATGCTTGCATCGTTAAGGTTGTGAGCGAGGACTTCGAGGTTTACTTCCTGGGCCTTTTCGTTAAGGCCAAAGCAGATGATATAGTCGGGATTTAAAAAGAAGGCCTCCTTCTTTAAGATGGCCAGGCTCTTTTCAAAAACTGTAGGTAGAATTAATTTGTGAACCTCAAGGTGTGAGAAGTTGGCCGTAGTCGCCTCCACCACCTCCCCACTAGGGTTAATGAGATTATTTCCAAAGGCATCAAAGCCTGTGATTAAAACTTTCTTTGCTCTCATATCATAAATCTCAGTATGCCACGTACTCTAACTTAAATCCCCACGCCTCTTCGTCAATATTTGTGCGTGGATAGATCGAGTTATTCTTTTTGCTATACGAAGTCTCACAACTTCCCTCACTCACTTCATCCATCGTCAGGAAATTTGTGCGAATGACACTTCCATCCTTTGTGGAGATGGCAAGTTCAGCTGCGCCGTAATTAAAAACAATCTCCGAATCTTTATAATCAACCTCAAGAAGGTTTTGCGTCACATATTTTTTACCAAGAACCTTCACATCGGTGCGATAAATCATGTACTGATCCATCACAAAGAAATTATCACCTGATAAGATCATCTTTCGAAATGAATCTTCCTCTGTTGTGTAAGCACCATGGCACTTAAAAAGTGTATTAAGATCAAATTTTCCACCAAGGTTTTTTAGCACGACTTTGCCTTCTCGATTTCGAGTCATGGTATGCCCGAGAAAGAGATAGGCCATGCAATCACCATCAGTAGAGATCGCTCCGGTATAACTTGTCGTTAGACCTCCAGGGTGGCGTGACTTTAGAAGATCAGCAGAAAGGCCACAATCATAAACCTCATCCTTCATTTGATAGTCTTGATAACACACATCCACCTGATGCTTTAGGGCCTTTAGGTAGTTAAGCTTCTGGCCAACACTTGTGCGAAATTGGGCCTGGCCTTCGGCGTCTTCGGGATAGAATGTCTTTTGAAGCTCGGCCTTGAGATCACTTTTAAAAGTGTCTGCGATGGCTTCAAGACTTGAGCAGTTATTTGCATAAGAGCTAAGACTTAAAATTGCAATTAGGATTAGTTTTTTCATGGGAAAATTTTAGCAAAAAAAAAGCCCCCTTGCGGAGGCTTTTTTTCTATTTTGCTCTTACATCGAATACCTTGGACTGTAGTAATTCGCCTTTGTAAGAAACATCGACTTTAAACTTAAGTTTGTCGTCTTTTGTCTTTTTCTTAAACTTGTAAGTTAATGCACCAGTTGCTGTTACACCGCGACCAGGAGCTGCAACCTTAGTTGATCCCTTCTTTAGTTCAACAAATTTGTCACCTTCTAGAACGCTGATTGCAACATCATAGCTTCCTGGAACAAAGTCACGTAGACCAGTTAGTTTTACTTTTACATCGTGGCTTCTAAACTTACAGTTAAATAGACCTAGCGTACACTTGCGATCCTTAACCTTGTCATCAAAATCAAGGGCTACTTGAACTTCTGGATTTACCACAACGTTTGCATTGAATGTTGCAATTTCCGTGTAGCTTCCACTTAGCTCATCACCTGGGTAAGTTAACTCAATCTTCATTTCGATATCTGATCCTGGACGAGCGTTATTTGCAACCTTCGCTTGGATAACATCAGTTAGCTCAATTTGTGCTTGTGCAGGTAGAACTCTTAGGTTTGCACGAGAGTTTACGATTTCAACATTTGAAGTTGCTGCAACTACTTTTGCACTAATCGCACCGCGGTTTGAAGCAAGCTTTCCGAAGTTTACTAGCCCAAGTCCGACAGAGAATTTCCCGTCTTGAGTTAGACCTTTTGCATCTTCAGTTTTAACACTTGTTTGTGCTACTTGGTTAAGGCGAACAACAGCGTTACTAGCAAATAGCTTCTTTGCTTGTGACTTACCAAGAGCAAGCATTTCTTCTTTAGCTGCTTGGATATTTTCATCAAATCCAGCTTCCTGGCCATCAGCTGCACCATTTTTGAATGCAACCCCTTCACCTTCTAAGCGAGCTTCAGCAAAGGCAGTCTTGTAAGCTTTGTCGAAACCTTTTTGCGTTTCGGCCCCAAAGTTACCAGCGGCAGCTTCATCACGAGAACTCTCAAAGAAGTCCACGTAGCCTGCGAAGTAAGTATCTTTGTGACTAACATTAAATTCAGCTTTATAAGCGGCATCGTAAGAAGCACCACATGCTTTCTTGAACTCATTAACACCTTTGTAAACATCAAAGCAATTTTTGAAGTCTTCATCGATATCGATACGAGTTGGCGCAGTGTACGCATACTGAGGAAGCGCTTTTGTTTTTGCACGATCATTTTCATAAGATTCGATCTCTCTTTGAGTTTTTGCGATCTCTTGATCAACTTTAGAGTTGAAAGCTGAGCTTAAAGACTCAGGAGACGCTGTGTATTCAGGAGCGATAAAATCTAATGCTTCAAAAGCTGGTGAAACAAATTCTTGTGCCATTGAGAAGGCTTTCTCTAAGAAAAGGCTTCCGTTAACACTATTTGATAACATCACTCTATTTGTTGGTTTACTTGAGAAAGTCTCGCTCTTAACTTGCTCATATCCTTTTGGAAATTCTTGTGACTTTGCTAAGCTCTTGGCCTTTGCAACACCTGCTTCATATCCTTTTGCAA
>NZ_JBEBMT010000002.1:436139-500768 GCF_043196705.1 Halobacteriovorax sp. HFRX-2_2 | reverse complement strand
ATCCTTCATCATAGCTTGCTTGAGAGTTAACACCGGCCTCATAACCTTTTGTTAGTCCGTCTTCTTTACCATCCATAAGGCCTGCAAGGTAGCCACGTAGCTCACCTAGCTTCTTACCGTTAGCACTTCCAAAGAAGTTTGCATCTTCTTGGACATCAGCGCTTGCCTTGTACTCTCCTGCTGTTGCACCAGCGGCTTCCCCTTGAGAAGCTCCAAGAGCTTTTGCATCTCTTTCGTATTGAACGTAAAGGTTGCTACGGCCTTGGTAAGCTTGGTATTTCTCATTTGTGATATCTTCAAGATCACTTGCAACAGTGTCTGCTCTTGCAAATTCTTCTTCTTTCACAAGCTTATCTTCTAATAGACGGCCTCTCTCACTTTCAAGATCTGCAATGCGATCTTCGTTACTTGCCATCTGTGATCTCTTCGATGCGATCACACTAGAGTTTTGCATGATTCGCTGAGATGAATCAGCGATGATATTTTGGTTAGCAACAAGTCTTTCACTTCTTGCCTGAGATTCTTCTTCAAGCTCAAGTCTTGTTACGTGAAGAGAATCAAGACGATCAACAAGTAGCTTGATATCTGATTCAACCACTGAAAGTCTTCTTTGGTATGAATCGCGCTCGGCCACAAGTGCCTTTTGTGTATTTCTAAGTGAGCCAACTTCACGACGTTGAGTCTCAAATTGATTCTTTTCGCGATTAAGCTCATTTCTAAACTTCTTAAGATCAGAGTCGATTAGAGCAACTCTTTGTGTTGCTTTTTGCTTTTGATCTCTAAGAGAAGCAATATCACCTTCAAGGCGTTTGATATCTGACTTCACCTGAGCAAGCTTAGCTTGTGCCTTATCAAGTGTTGACTTCGCTGATGCTTGAGCAGTCTTAGCAGAGTTTAGCTCACTCTTAGCAGAAGCAAGTCTTTGCTTAAGTTTTTCAAGCTGAGGTGCCGCTTGTGCGATCTCGGCCTCAACCGCCTTGATATCTTGACGAAGATTTCTAACTTCACCTTTTTTCGTATTAACTTCAGACTCAAGGATAGCAATCTTACTACTTCCACCATTGATTGTATTTTGCGCCTTAGCAATCTTCTTATTAAGTTGCTCAAGATCAGCAACAACTTTTGCTAGGCGTGTTTTCGTTTGTTGAATTTTATCTCTTAGGATTTTACGACGCTCTCTAAGATTCTTGATTTGGTTAGCATTTCCACGGTCATTACGATCACCGGCCATTAAATCCTTAAGGGCCTGCTCAACTTGTACCATTTCAGCCTCTAGAACCGATCTCTTGTTATCAAGATTAGTCTTTTGAGAAGCAAGAGTTCCTCTTTCTGATTTAAGGCCATCAATTTGTGATTTAGCACTCTCTAATTCACTCTTTGCTTTTTCAAGCTCACTTGTCTTTGCCGACAGGGCCGTTTGAGCAGAGCTTAATTGAGACTGAAGATTACTTCTCTTTTGAACAAGAGGCTTAACAGCTTGTTCTTGCTTTGAGATTTTATTTTCGATTTGAGTAACTTTGGCCTGGGCCTCACTAACTTGTGTATTTGCAGATTGAAGCTTTGTGCGAGCACTTGTTACTTGTGACTCAAAAGTTGAAACCTTTGACGTTGCTTGGGCAAGGTCTTGTTTCTTTGATTTCATTTCTTCTTGGATTTTTGGAAGCTTGATATTTAAGCGGTCACGCTCATCAATTGCTTTTGAGATATTTGATTCTAGGGATTTGATTTGATTTCTTGTTCGATCTAATTTCTTTTGAGCGTTGCCCAGACGATCATCATTTGTTCTAAGGCTAGAGAGAACTGAATCAAGGGCACGTTTTAGGTTGCGGGCCGTATTTCGAGGGCCAGCAAGCTCAGATTCTGTGCGATTGATATCGCTATTTACGTCACCGAGTGAATCAGCAAGTCTTTGAAGCTCTTGCTCAAGTCCTTGGTTTTCAAAACTTAACTCAGAGATTGTTGTCTCTAGGTTCATATTCTGTGCATTTAAATCCGAAACAACAGCGATGGCCTCTTCGATTTCTCTCTTAGAGATCGAGATCTCACTTCCGTTGGCCTCAAGTCTGGCCGCTAGCTCATGGATAAGATCACTGATTTGAGTGGCAGACATTCTGGCCGCATCACTTTGGGATTTTGCTGAGTTGTAAGAGCTTAGGTAGGTGCGGTAATCAATCTCGTCTGGAAGTCCCGCATTTGCACTGGCCGCCATGGCCATAACTGACAATAAAACAACTTTTCTGCTTAGTGCATTTGATCTCATCATGATTCCCTCTCCTTTTGATCACTTTGATAAGAAGTGTTTTATAATTCCCTTTTGAGAATGTTGAGAGTGCTTCAAAAAGAAATTAATTTATTGAGGCGATTGTAAGTTTTTATCAGAAAATGACATTATGATTTGAAATATTTACAAGATTTAAAGGCCAAAAAGGCCCACCTATTTACTAAGTGGGCCCTTTTGACATTACTTCACTTTAACATTGAAAACTTTGGTATGCAGTACGCTCCCCTTATAGAGGACATCCATTTTGAATTTTAACTCTTTTCCACCGGCCTTCTCTTTAAACTTGTAAGTGAACTTACCTGATTCAATTTTCCCTTGGCCTGGAACTGGCATTTTTGCAGCTGTCTCGTTTAATTCAAGGTACTTACCGCCTTCTAGAACTTCTAGTTTTACATCAAACTCACCAGGAATATTGTCGCGAATCCCTTTAAGTTGGAACTTAATATCGTGCGATTTATACTTACAAACTAGCCAACACTTTCCATATTCAACAGTCTCATCAAAGGCAACTGCATATCTGATATCTGGATTAGGCAGAACAACTGATTTAAACGTCGTCACCTCTGTGTACTTATCCTTCAGGCTGTCACCTGGATAAGTAAGCTCAATATCCATCGTTACAATAGAGCCAGGTCTCGCATTATTGGCAATCTTTGCAAAGATAACGTCTTTTAGATCAATTTTTGTTTCAGCAGGAAGTTCTGCTAGATTCACCTTCTTGTCAAAGACTTCAACGTTATCACTTGTTGAGATAACCTTAGCAGAGATAACACCCTTCTCACTTGCCATCATTCCGAAGTTAACAAGGCCAAGCCCAACTCCAAAATTACTATCTTGAGCAAGTCCTCTAGGATCACCACTTGTTAAGATAGCTCCTCTTGATTTATCAACTCTGACAACGGCCTGCTCTTGGAACAGGGCCTCACCTTTCATTTTCCCTTCAATTGCCATTTGCTCACGAAGTTCTCCAAGGTTCTCCTCTTCAGCTAGAAGTGCACCATCTTTCTTTCCGTTTTCAAATGCAACTCTTTGACCTTCAATCATTGCATCACCAAATCCATAACGGTGACCACGATCAAGACCTTGCTTATGAGTCTCTGGATGATCATTAGTTCTCGCTTCTTCTCTAGCATCAACAAATAGTTGATCATACTCTTCAAAGTAAACCTTACGGTGTGAAGCTAAGAATTCTTGGTCATAAATTTCATGATAAGACTCTTCACAAATTGTTCTTAGTTCTTCGACTTCTTTGTAAACTTTTTGACAACGAAGCTTCGCCTTCCCTTCAGTAATCTCAGTCGGTGCTGTATAAACATATTCTGCACTTCCCTTAATCTCTTCAGTATTGCTTATTAGGGCCTCAATTTCATTTTCAATACGAACAATCTCTTCTTCATATGTTTCTTTTGAATCACCTAGATCAAAAGGTACGTGATCTGAGTGGTCATCATTAGCAGTGCTATCTTCATCAAGACCTGCAAGATAAGGCATCTCAGAAGACCCCATAAAGAATTCTCTTTCTTGAACCTTATTTGTCAGAACCACATGATTACTTGGAAGAACAGACATCTTTAATTCTTTTGCTTCCGTAAAGGCCGCATGAAAATCTTCTTCCATAGCAACTTTCTTAGCGTTCTGTAGTCCGATTGCATAACCTTCATGATGGCCAAGATCATAATCTTCTTGAGAGTTCACACCTTGGTTATAACCATCAGTCTTCCCTTGCTCTAGACCTTCCCCTAGACCAATAAGGTAGCTATCAAGCTCACCAACATTTTGCCCATTCATGCCACCATACTTATTAGCATCGGCCAATGCATCAGCAGATGCTGTTTCTGAACCGATACTTGCACCATCAGTGATTGCATCAACTTGTCCGAGAACTTTTGATTCACTCACATATTCATTGTATAGGTTTTGACGAGTCTCATACTGAATACGAGCATCCTGAGTTGTTTGCTCTAACTCATTAGCTCTTGCTTCAGAAATAACGAGAGTGTCTTCTGTATTCGTTTTTCTAAGCGTAAGCTCAGCATTTTCTTTTTCAAGTTTTTCAACAAATTCTTGACCAGCTTTTAACTCAGCTTGATTTTCAACGATGGCAGCAGTATTCGTTCTAAGACGAGAACGAGTTGTCACGATTTCATCAACAAGCTCAGACTTTCTCTTCTCTTTAGTCGATACAATAACGTTTAACTCTTCATTTCTCTTATGTGCATCTTCAGACATTTTTTGAGTTTCAAAAATTTTGTCATTGATACCTGAAACCTTCTTCTGATGTAGGTCACGTTTTGCTTCAAGAGTCGTGTGATTTCTTGCAAGCTTGCCAGAGTTCACTTCAGTTTCAACTAATAAATTTTGAGTCTTAAGTTGGTCATCTTTTAATTCTTTAAGAGACACTTGAGCAACTCTTAGCTTATCTTTAGCAAGAAGCTCTTTCTTTCTAAGGGCGTCTCTCTCTTCATTTAGGACTTCAATCTCTCCATTCACAAGTCTAAGCTGATGCTTTACCTCTTCGTATTCTGTGATTGAGGCACCAAGATCGTCTTGCGAGCGCTTTAACTCAAGCTTTGCTTCTGCTAAAGAAGCTTCAAGCTGCTTAAATCTTGGAGCAGCTCTAATGATCCTCTCATCAACTGCAACAAGAAGAGACTCTTGATATCTAAGTTTCTTCTCAGCACTTTCATATTGCTTCTCAAGGTGCATTAATTTTAATCCACCATCTTTAAGCTTATATTCAACAACTGAGAGCTTTCTCTTAATAACATCATGCTCATCATCTAAAATCTTAATCTCACCTTCTACTTCAAGCTTCTTAGCTAAAAGATCCTTTCTTTGAGAGGCTTGATCATCTCCCAATTGAAGTAAGTCGATTTCGATTTTTTCTAATTCATGTTTTTTGATTGTTTGATCAGCGTCGATTCTTTCCATCTCAGCTTTATATGCACTTGATTCAACTTTTAATGAATCCATCACTTCTTGGTACTTAATTAGTGCAACATGTGATTTTGCATATTCTTTCTTTTCGACACTGATATTAGAAAGGATTGTATCTCTCTTTCTCAGTAAAGGACGAATTGAGCTTGTTTGCTCATTATATTCAATATTGATATCTTCAGCTCTTAGCTTTGCTGCACGAAAGATTTCTCTCTTTCTTACAATAAAAGTATCAAGCTTTTCCATTTCTAATTCTAGAGGTCTCACTTTTGGGGCCACTAGATCGAGCTTTTTCTTATTAGCAGATACATTCTTTAAAACACTGCTATATTCTTTTGTTAGACTCTTTACTTCAACTGCTTTATTTTCAGTTTGTTTGCTTAAGAGTGTCACTCTTGCCTTTAGAGAAATAAGCTTATCCTTATTCTCTTTGCTAAGAGCTGTATTGGCCTCTAGCTCGGCCAGTGTTTCTTTTAAAATTGATTGCTCAACTTCAACACTCTTCTTTAAAGATGTTAGCATGGCCTCATTATTATTAATGATAACTCTACCTTCACTAAGCTCTTTCTTAACAGAAGCTAAGATTTCTTCAACCTGCCCCTGCTCTCTTACTAATTCACTTAAGTTAACTTCAAGAATTTCACTCTCTCCGCTTAACTCATCGATCATAGCAGTAGCATCAGCAACGATCTTCTTCGTTAACTCAAGATCATGAGTGTTTACTTCAAGCATCTCTGTCATCTTTAAGATTTCAGATTTAAGCTCTTCAACTTTGAATTTTGCTGATTGACTTTGAGTTTTTGAATTATCATAAAGCTTTGAATACTTCTGATAATCGATCTCATCCGGTAATGTTGCATGTGAAGCAACGGCCATAAGTGATAAAATAACTAATTTTTTACTAATTCCGATTGAACTCATATTCTCCCCTTCTTCTTAAAGATCAAAAGACTAACTTAATGCACAAAAAAAAGCCCATTGGTATAACCAACAGTCTCATTTGCGTCTAAAATTTGTGAGGAGTATTAAAGCAACTTGAGATTTAATTTAAATTTTGAGGATTGAAAAAATGCCTGGCCGCAACTTAAGCAGAGACAGGAAAAGACGGCGGCCAGGCTTTTACACACAAGATAAGGACTTTTCAATAACCTCAAATAAACATTATTTTGACTGATTCACATTGTAAATAGCTCTTCTCAAACTTTACCTTTTCTTTACTTAAATACTTGGCAGATATTAGAAAATTTTCTTGTTTTGAAAAATGGACGTTTTAATAAAAGAAACACAATCAAGTATGGGTTTTTAATAAACCGAGCAAAATACTCTAGTGAAATCTCCTTTTCTGCCGGTATCTAAACACCTAAATTTATTATATACTTTAAAGGTATAGCTATTTTCCAGATTACAATAAAATCTCTACATAAATGGAAAGGGGGAACAAATGAAAAAGCTTTTTACACTATTACTTTTAGGTTCTGCACTAGTTATGACTTCATGTGGTTCATCATCAAAAACTGATGATTCATCTTCTGTAGAATCTGTTGATTACAACAATGCTTCACTTGAAGTAAATGGTGACTCAGACTCTGGTAAAGCAGGTAATCTAAGAACTGTTTATTTCGCATTCAACTCTTCAGGGCTTAGCTCATCAACAAAGTCAACTCTTGAAGCAAACGCTGACTTCTTAAAAGAAAATACTTCTGTTGAAGTACAAGTAGAAGGTCACGCTGATGAAAGAGGTGGACGTGAGTACAACATGGCACTTGGTGAAAACCGTGCACGTGCAATTAAGAACTACCTAGTAGCTCTTGGTGTTGATGCATCTAGAATCTCAACAACTTCTTACGGGAAAGAAAGACCAATTTCATTTGGTCACAATGAAGATTCTTGGTCACAAAACAGAAGAGGAAACTTCGTAATTATTGCAAAGTAATCTTTAAAAAATGAAAAAATTAAAAAATAAAATCACATTTTTAATTTTACTTCTATCTTTGGGTAGCTGCGGTCTTACGACCGTACGCCCGAAGTTAGAAATGACTTATGCACAGGTTGCTTTCCTTGCGGCCAAGGAAGCAGGCGGACAAACACTCGCCCCTAACCTCTACCGAAAGGCCGAATTCTACTACTTAAAAGCGAAATCAAGCTACAAGAGAAAATTCTTTAATAAAGCTAAGAAGTACGCCATTCTTTCTAAGCAATTCTCAGAAAAGGCCGAATTCAAGGCATATCGTAAGAAAACTCTCGATAGCATTTAATATATCTTATTCGGAGAATTTCTCATGAAGAAAACTTCCCTACTTACTACAATTACATTAACAACATTAATGGGTGCTTCAATGACGTCTTGTAAAACACAAGAACAAATTGAGCGCGAACAAAAAATCAATACCATGTCTGTGCAAATGCAACAGAATCAAAAACTAAACGCTGACTCTGTTTCAAAGATGCAGGAGCTGCAAGATAGTGTTCTCCAATTCCAAGGACAACTTGAAGAGTACACTAACGGAAAAGATCAAAAGCTTGAAACTGTTGATCAAAAACTTCTAAAACTTGAAGAACAAAACACTGCTCTTACTGACGAAGTAACAAAGCTTACTGCTAAGATTGAAGAACAAGATAAATTCATCAAAGAAGTGCTGGCACTGTTAAAAAAAAAAGAAAGTAAGCGAAAAGAATTAGCAAAAGCTAAAAATCGCTCGCCTTATAATCAGGCCATGTTCCTTTATGGAAAAGGTAAATACAGTGAAGCTCGTCCAATCCTAGAAAAGCTTTATAAAGAAGGTAAAATCAAAGGAAAAAGACGTGGGCGTATCATTCACAATCTAGGAATGATTTCTTATATCCAAAAGAGAAATGACGACGCTGTTACATACTTCTCGACTCTTTATACATCAATGCCAAGCTCTGCTTACAACGGTAACGGACTAGTCTATCTAGCAAGAACGTTTAAGAGACAAGGGCAAACAGAACAGGCCATTGTGACTCTTGAAGAGATGCTTAAGTCATTTCCAAAAAGTCGCCACGTCCCTACTGCTAAGAAGCTATTAGCTAGTTACAAAAAATAAGGTATGTAAATAATGAAACGAATTTTAGGACTCCTAGGCTTAACCTTTGCTCTTTCTTGCCAAAGTATTATTGACTTAGATCGTGATAGTGAAGAGATCAAGATTGAAGGACCGAAGTTTTCGATCCTCTTTTCTCACTCAATCTCTGGTGAAACTCATCCATGTGGCTGTCGCCAATTCCCTCTCGGAGGTCTTCCTCAAGTAGCGGGTTTTATGAGTGAATTTAAAAAGGATCATCAATACCTCTATATCGACACAGGTGATATGCTATTTCCTTCATCTGTTGTCCCAGGACATATTGAAAAGTCTCAAAAATTTGCAGCGGTCTCGCTGGCAAAGGGATTAGATAAACTTGGCCTAAAGTATACAATTCCAGGTGATCAGGACTTAGCAGCAGGACTCGACTTCTACAAAGAAGTTCTTTCTCAAGTTAGTTTTAAAGTCCTCGTTTCAAACCTTGCTGATAAAAATTCACTACCCCACCAAGAGTTTGCTAAGATTACCTTTGGAAAGAGCACAATCTTTCTAACAGGAATCGTTGCCGGAGGAACCCTACAATCTGAGTACAGAGACCTATTTGTTAACCCAGTTAAAAACTTTAAGGACACAATAACGAAGCTTAAAAAAGCAGGTTTTGATGAAAAGAATCCTCTTCATAAACTTGTTCTTATGTCTCACGCTGGACTTGATTATGATAAGAAGTTTGCTGAAGCATATCCGGTTATTGACTGGATCATTGGCTCTCACTCACAAAGCTTCACTAATTACTCAATTGATGTTGGAACAACTCAAATCGTTCAAGTTCTTTCTAAGAATCACTACCTTGGAGAAGTCGCCTTCTCTGCAGGGCCTGAAAAGCTAGAAAAGGAATTTTCTTACCATGAGATGCGCGAGCAATTAGGAGAAAAGATTCCAAATAATCCATTCACAACTTTTATCAATAACCACAAGCAAGAGCTTGATAAGATTCGTGACCAGGAACAAAAGAGCCTAAGCTTTACTGACACTGGAATCAAGAAGCTTGCAGATACTAAGAGTTGTCTTGAGTGTCACTCTGATCAAGGTGATCACTGGGCAAAGACTCCTCACGCGATTTCTTTTGGAACGCTTATGATTGCCAAGGAAGAGAATAAAACAAGCTGTATGCAGTGCCATTCTCTTGGAATGAATGAAGAAGGTGGTTATATCAACCACAACGATATTGTGCACTTTAAAGACTTAAAAACAAGTGATGCAAAATTTAAGGCACACAAAGACAAGTACTGGCAGGATGTAACAAAGGCCTTTAGTGGTGTGACTTCTGTTCGTAAGCTTGATTCTAAGAAAATTAAATCAATTCGCGTTGCATGGGATAAGGCCAATGAGAAACACAATGTGGAGCACTCATTTGCCAATGTACAGTGTCTTAACTGTCACGCTATGGTTACAGATCACCCATTTGCTATTGAAGACGAGACTCAAAAGAAGGCCCATACAAAGGCCGCGATTAAGAATAAGTGTCTTGGTTGTCACACAAGTGACCAATCACCTGAGTGGTATAAGAAAGATCGCGATGGAATTTATTCTGGAGTAAATGACGAGTACTTCGATAAAATGTATCAAAAAATGACACACTAAAATTTATAAGGGGGCCTCAGTTCTTACTGATAGTCCCCTTTTCTTAACTTTCTTTCCACATCTTTTTTCTGCTGATCAGATCTCTTATCATGAAGCTTCTTCCCTTTTGCTAGGGCGATTTCAAGCTTAACACGTGAGCCTTTAAAATAGATGATCGTTGGAACAATCGTAAGCCTTTCGGCCTTTGCACGGTGAGCGATCTCAGCAATCTCTTTTTCATGTAAGAGTAGCTTTCTCTTTCTCGCCTCTTCGTGATTGAATTGATTTCCAAATTCATACTCAGGAATTTTGATATTATTGGCCCAAACTTCGCCGTTCTTATCAATTGTAATATGGGCCTCACCAATCGAGACCTTTCCCGCACGTAGAGACTTAACCTCAGTTCCCACTAAGGACATTCCTGCTTCGTAAAGTTCAAGTAATTGATAGTCGAACTTCGCTCTCTTATTTTTGGCTATTATTTTCTTTCCCATAATTTACTCATTTAAATACTTATATAAATTTTGAAGGTCCTCTAATTTTAGCGCTTCTGCTCTAACTGTCAAAGGCTGATTGATTTTGGCCAAGGCCTGTTCAATCTTATCCGCAGGAGCATAGGTCTTAAGAACCTTACCAAGCTGCTTTCTCTTAAATTGAAAGACTGCTCTTAAGAATTTCTCAAACTTCGTAAACTCAGAAAGAGGGATCACTGGACTCTCCAGGCGTTCAAAACTAATAACAGCTGAGTCAACCTTTGGCGGAGGAGTAAAGGCACCAGGAGGCGCTTTAACAAGCAGAGATGTCTTAAAGTATGTTTGTGATAAGGCCATTAGAGAGCCCATGAAATTCTTCTTTGAAGCGAAGGCAAAGACCTTATCTGCCACTTCTTTTTGAAACATCAGCGTCATATACTTAATAGACGGAGTTTGTAAGAACTTAAGAAGGAGTGGAGTTGAAATATTATATGGCAGGTTTGAAACAAGCCATGTCTTATCCCCTAGCCCCTTTTCACCGATAAAGGCTTCAAAATCAAATGCTAAGGCATCTGTAAAATTAATATTTTCGGCCTTAACAATTGGCGCTAGATATTCAATCATGCGCTCATCTTTTTCAACCACGTGAAGGTTTTCATTATGAGCAGCTAAATTCTTTGTCAGAATTCCCGGGCCTGGCCCGACTTCAATAATATTGCCTGCAGACTCAGCAAAGTCGTCTGTAATTTTTGAAATAATATTTTGATTATTTAAAAAGTGCTGACCGAGATCTTTATTGGCCCAAGGTAGTTTTGTTTTTGACTCATCCATGATTAGGCCTTCCTATGTTCTTTCTTATTAATAAAACGTGATCTCGCATCGATACTTAGTGTGTCTGGATATTGAATACGACTATTATAATTTCTAAAAGCATAATTTGCGATCATGGCACCGTTATCAGTACAGAATTTTGGCTGCACAAAATGCACTTGCTTATACTTTTCTTTTAAAACTTGTCTCAGATAGCTATTACAAGCAACTCCACCACCAACAACAATTGGAAGGTTATTAAATCCCTTCTCTTTTGCTGCCTCAAGGGCGTAGCGAAGCTTAAGCTTAAGAGCAGAAACAATGGCGTGCTGGTAAGAAGCACAAATATCTTTGGTATCCTGATTGATATCTTCTGGTGACTTCACAAGATACTGAGGATTCTTATCAAGGAACGTTCTTAAAGACGTCTTCACCCCTGAAAAGCTAAGGTTACAATCTTTTGATCCCTTTAAACCAATTGGGAATTCAAAGCGATTGATATCACCTTCTTTGGCAAGGTCATCAATAATACGGCCAGCTGGATAGCCAAGGCCCATAAGCTTTCCACCCTTGTCATAGGCTTCACCTGCGGCATCATCAATCGTCGAGCCAAGAACTTCAATCTCATCACTTGCTGTCACAAGTGTGTAGAGACTGTGTCCCCCACTGACTAAAAGTCCTAAGTATGGATATGAGACTTTCTCTGTAAGATGAATTGCTTCAAGGTGAGCAAAGAGGTGGTTTACTGCAAAGAGGTCAACTTTCTTTAAAAGAGAAATTGTCTTAGCAGCATTAAGTCCCGTTAAAAGTGGCCCAAGAAGTCCTGGGAAAGTTGTCACGCCAACAAGATCAATATCTGAAAGCTTCACACCGGCCTTAGCAATTGTCTGCTTGATAAGAGGAGCTAGCTTTTCGAGGTGATTTCGCGAGGCAATCTCAGGAACAACTCCACCCCATTGGGCAAGCATCTGCTCTTGAGAAAATAGCTCAAAGGCCAACACTTCAGGAACCTCTCCTTGAGAAATCTTATCTGGATCTCCCTTGAGAACTGCAACTGATGTGTCATCACAACTTGTTTCAATACCTAAAATATATTTAGTGGCCACGAAATATTCCGATCTTACGAGTAAATAATAAGATGCACCCTATCATTATTTTAAGATTTTATCGACAATTTTGATGATTTTTTCAAAGTGATCGCGTCCGAAATTATCCGCTAAGTACTGATAAATAGTACGGCTTTCGTCGAGGTTGTAATTGCGAAGCTCAATCTGCTTAGCAAGTTCATGAGCAACAATAAAGACGGCCGTTAGTGGCTTGATCTGATTGGCATAAAGTCCACGAGGAAATCCTGAACCATCCGGCCTTTCATGGTGATTGATTAGAATCTCATACATATTCTGATCAGTTAGCCCTTCTTTCTCAAGCATCTCACTCATTAAGCGCCCATGCCCTAGAACGACGTTCTTATCATAATCAGAAAGCTCGGCCTTAAGTAGTTCTTCTTGAGAAGAAATACGGGCCAGCGCCTCATCTTCAAGAAGAAGATCGTGAAAGACAGAGGTGCGGATAATGGTTTCAATATTATCCTTCTTTCCCCAGGCTAGCTGCTTTAAGATCTCAACCCCAAAGAGGCTCGTCAGATAGCAGTGGTCATAGAGATAATTAGTCATATTCTCGCGCTCTTTTAAAAGAGTTTTAAGCTTAAGACTTCCTTGCGCAAGTTTTGAAATATTTGAAACATAGCTATCGACAACAGTCGATGTTCCAGTGCTAATTCCATAGCGGCCAACAAGACGCTTAAGAGTCATCATTGACTTCTGAGCAATATCTAAGTGTTCAGCTGGAGTGGAAGGATCATACTTTAAGAATGAAACCTCTCCTGCTTTATTCACATACTCATCAATATCGTCTTTGTTGATATAGAGGTAATTAATATCGCGATCCAGATAGCTTTCAATTTGAGAAATTGTAAATGTATCTCCGCGGTGAATAACCTTTACGAATTTTGAATCACTAAGTTTTACGTAAGTATCACAGATGGCCAGTGTTCCCCTAAGGAAGTACTCAGTATTGATCTTCTTATAGGCACTACTAGACTGAACAAAAGTGGAGATCCCACCAAGTTGTGTTAAGAGCTTTTCAAATTTAACAAATGAAAATGGCTTTGGTAGATGCTCTCTTTTCTTGTGATAAGTTACATCTCTTTCAAAATTTACAAATTCTGCTTCAGTATATGAAGTGATAATAAGAGATGGAATATTGCAATCGATAGCATCACAAAAAGAGAAGATATCCTCATCCCCTTCTCGGAAGTAATCTGAAACGATTAGCTTGAAATTTTTAGATGACTGAAGCTTTGCTTTTAATTCCTTAAAATTAGAAACACGAACAACATTCACACCCTGGAAAGCATTCTCGATTCCCAAGACATAAATATCACTAAGTTCAAAATCTGGTTCGGCCACTAGTACGTTAAAACTCATAGAGGATATTTTAACACTTCCATGCTTAGAAACTAGAAGGAACTTTGTGCTTTAACGAACCCAGTATAAAACCATGGCGATATAGCAACTTAAAAAGACAGCACCAGCAATGCGGTAGAAAGACCTTTTTGCAAAACAAAGTGCAAGTAAGAATAGGGCCGCAAATATCAGAGCAGACATCTCAGGTATAAAGTTTTCTGCAATTTTGATTTTGTAAAATGCTAAACTTCCCAGAACGAAGGCCGCATTGAAAATATTTGAACCGATAATATTTCCTGTGATGATATCCGAGTTCTTCCCCTTCTTGCTTGTCATGATGGCCGTAACAAGTTCAGGAAATGAAGTTCCAAAGGCAACAAAGATAGCCGAAATAACATAATTTGAAATTCCAAACTCTAGAGCGACAGCTGTTCCACTCTTAACAAGTAACTCTCCCCCACCATATAAAAGAGCGAACCCAGCAAAGAGATGAATGATTTCTTTTGGCCCAATTTTCTCTTCTTGGCTTTGAGGCTGTTTCTGGTCTCCAAGGTGAGCACGTTCCTTTTTCATTGAAGCGAATGTATCCCATAGATAGAAGGCCATAAAACCAATAAGTAGTGCACTTCCCCACCAGTAAACCTGGTCTTGCAAAAGAACAATTGCAAGAATGGCCGTAAGCGCTAGATGTAGTAGAAGTTGTTTCTTAATCTCTTGTCCAGAGATGAAAAGGCGTCCCATAAGTCCCGACACACCAAGAATCAGAAAGAGGTTTGCAATATTTGAGCCCACGATATTTCCCAGAGCAATCCCCGGCTCACCGCGATAACTTGCCAGCTGAGAAACAAAGAACTCTGGAAGTGATGTTCCGAAACCAACAATGAGAAGGCCAATAACAAGTGGTGATAATCCAAGGGCCAATCCAATCTTTTCCGCGGACTCCAGAGCAAACTCCGCACCGTAGTAAAGCATAACAATAGCAAGAATTAATAACACAACTTGTAAAACCATATTTTATTTCCAATAATTAGCTTATGACTAATTCAAATAAGACATCTAATAAAAATCTCAACGATATTTTTTCTAAGTTTAACAAAAAGACATTCAAATATCTAAATATTTCGACATGCTTGATTGCAGATGCCTTTATCGCTCTTTACCTTTATTTAGTATATGCTAACCCGAAGACCTATCACGAAAGCTTTAAGATTGCTTATCAATCACTAAGACTTGTTGACCCGAGCATTGCAGATGGGATTAAGGATCCAAATTTTCAAAATCAGCTTATCCAACTGATGATTCAAACTGTGATCTCAATTATTTGTCTCTACCTTGTCATTCACTTTATTATTTATATTTTTCGTATCTATAATAAGAAATTTGCTCACGGCTATATCAAATTCTATGCCTGGACAGGTGGGGTGCTCATGACAATTATAGCGCTCTTTAACCTTGGGACACCAAGGGTTGCCATGTTCTTAATTCCAGGATTACTTCTACTCTTTAATGCACTAGGATTTAAGCACGAGAGTCAAATGAAGGAAGAATAAAATTTGTTAAGTGAGGAAGGGTCCAATCAGGCATGCTACGAGCTTGCCCCTTTGCTTTTTGTAGTCCACAAACCGCAAGTAAGAATGAATCAAAGGCCCTTACATTCTTTACAATAACTTCGAGGTCATTATCGTAAATAAAGATTCCTAACTTATTTTCAATCTTCTTCACAATATCAAGACGGGCCTCTACCCCAAGGTCAAGATCCGTTAAGTTGACGATATTCTTTTTAAGAATGATACGACTCTTAAGCAGTTCAAGTAGAATAAGATTCACATGCCCTTCATAGAATTGGCACTCTTCAGGAAAGTGTCTCTTCATATAAGAGAAGCGTGAAAGCATCATAAGAGATGTATTTCCAAATGAATCGAAAGTTGTATTAAATAATTCTAAGAGTTGGTCGTGGTAAGAGCACCAAATCCAAAAATCAAGTGAGCGGTTCCAATAAGGGATAAAGCCTTTCTTAAGCCTTCTCTTAAAAGACTTTGAAAGCATAAAGTCATTTGACTCTTTTCCAAATGTGTCGCGATCAAAGTGAGTAAGATCCTCAAAATTTCTTTTGCGCTCATACTCTTTTGGATTCTCTTCTTCCATCTTGCGATCCATCTCTAGGATTGATGCAATATCTTCGCGCACCTTCTTCACATCCCCCACAGGGCATTTTGCAACACCAGGACACTTAAGGTCACAATTGTGACAAGGAGGCTTTGAAAGTGGAAAGTCGATAATAACGTGTTCAAGATTATACTTATCAATCCACTGGTTGAGGATATCATCTCCGTCCTCAACATCTTCATCGCGAACTTCGTCTTTTACATGAAGAATCGATTTAAGAAACCAGCGTCCGCTTCCCTCGTGGTGATCAAGAAGACAGAAGAAGAAATTATCTCTTCGTCCACCCTTCATTGAAAGTCCTGCAACACGATTGAAGCTTAAATTCATAATGGTTTCTCGACACTAAATTCTAACACCTGCATATCTTTTGCACGTGATAGTTCTTTTAAAACTTGGCCCTTGTGTTGAGGTCCATGTGCAAGTAAGAAGCATCCGCCTCCTCCAGCTCCACATACCTTCATTCCAATAACCAAATTTTTTTCACGTAATTTATTATAGATCTCACGCATATCATCTGTGACGATACCTGAGAAAAGTTTTTCTCTTTGAGCACCTTCTTGGCAAAGCATTCCAAGAAAGTCATCGTACTCACCATTTCTAATGGCGTTGTAAGCACTAAAAGTCAGATCACGAATTTTTCCAAGCCCTTCTCTTACACCATTTTGGTTATCAAAGAAGTCTTTATAGACTTGCCAATTATTAATGGCCGAAAGTCTAAGTTGTCCCGAGTACACAAGTGTTAGATGTGACTCCACAAAACTTTTAAACTCTTCATTGTAGAGCTGCTCAACTTCAATACAACTATTTGTTGCCTTAAGAGCAAGCACCCCTCCATAAAGAGCAGGATAGTAATCTTGATATCCACATGGGCCCTTATTTAAAATCTTGGCCTCAATATTTTGAACTGTATTAATTGCGGTTTGACGATGAAACTCAACACCAGCGTAATCACATAGCGCCTTATAAACAGTTACTCCCATCGATGAAGAACCACCAAGGCCTGCACCTGGAGGAGAACCTGACTCCGTCGTTAAACGAATCCCACTTGTTAACTTAAAGTGATGAAGGATCTGAGCAAGAAAAGAGAGTGGCCCAAAAGTGTCACTATCAAAATCTTCATAAGTAAAATCAACGCTAGAGTGTCTTGTGACAGAATCGTAGTCAATTGAAACAAACTCAACGCCTTCAAATTCAATTTCCTCAACCATAACCTTGGCCTTAAGTGAGGTCGCAAGATTTAGAGTTATTGTATGTCTTAAGACCTGATTTAGAGGAACGATATCAAGTGTTCCACCAAGAAGGTCAACGCGAACTGAACCTTCGGCCTTGGCAATCATATTATCCATTATAAATTCCAATATACGGAAGCTCTCGGTAGCGGCCATCGTAATCAAGCCCGTAACCGATAACAAATTTATCTTCAATCTCAAAACCGAGATAATCGATTTCAACATTATGTTGTGTTTTAACTTTCTTATGGAGAAGAGTCGCTAATTTAATTGTCTTAGGTCCTCTCTCTTTTAACATCTTAGTAAGCTCACTAATTGTTAAACCAGTATCCACAATATCTTCCACAAGAATGACATTCTTGTCTTTGATATCAACTTTAATATCTTTGGTGATTGAGATCTTTCCAGTACTTTCAGTACCCTTGTAAGAGCTCGCTCCAATGAAGTCAAAATATACTGGAGAATTCATTTGGCGAATGAGGTCGGCCACGAAGATGAAAGCACCGTTTAAAACTCCGATGATAACAACTTCCTCTCCTTGAAAGTCTGAATCGATCTTAGCTGCTAATTCTTTAATTCTTTCATTAATTTTCTCTTCAGAGAAGTAAGTTTCGATTGCCATGAATTCTTCCTTAATTCCTATACAAATGAATTATTTAAAATTTCTCCAACGCCACCTGCGCCAGGAACAATATATTGTTTTCCAGTAAGGCCAACTTCTTCATCCCATAGAGTTCCTGGAATCGTCTTTAAGACGTGATCAGGAGATAGCCCACGATCTAAGCGCAGAGCATAGATCTCAACATCAGGATGGTCCTTTTGCATTCTCTTAATATACTCAGGTGTGACGATAAGATTAAGTGAAATATACTTAAGTGCACGTCCCTTAACTTTGTCTTTATAGTGTCCAATGGCAAATGACATTGAACCACCTGTGGCACCCATCGGATCAGGAAGGAGAACGATAGCGTTTTCTTGGCCACCACCAATCTTTGATCCTGAAACATCAACACCTATCACCTGCTCATTCTCATCAACCTTACGTTGAACATAGAAGTGATCTTGGCGAATCAGTTCCGGGTTTAAAAAGTAATTTAGGTTTTCAAAACAGATATGACTTGGAAAAGTTCCTGCTCGTGCAAGGTCGACACAAAGAACAGGTTGCTCCCTCTTTATCACTTCTTGCTTGAAGATGGCCTTATCTGTAAGTCCGGCCATACGAGAGCGAACTTCTACAACTTCTTTAGGAAAAGAGTTTCCAAGTACAGACTCAAGTAGAATGAAATAGAGTTTATGAATTAAGTGATTTAGTTCTGGCTGAATGACACCTTCACTTGAAAAGCGCGCAAGTAAACTCTCAGCAAGAGGATTGGAGAGAATGAAAACATTCTCTCCATATTTATGTTCGATTTGACTTATTTTGTAATGATTCGAATTTTTAGATTGTGTTTTCATTGTTCAATTTCACCTCGCCATTAGAGTTTACCTCTTTTAGGCCTCCAAGTGAAATCGAAAATGCCTTAACATCTTCATCTTCTTCGTAGTAATCAAAGTGAGCTCGACAACGTGCTTCGTAAAGATCGGCTTCACCTACTAAGACAGTTTTTGAATTGTCAGTTGGTAATCTGTATGACTTCGAAGCTGGTGCTCCACAAACAGTACAGATTGCTTGAATCTTCATCACATCATCAGCAATACATAATAGCTCAGGCATTGGGCCAAATGGCTTTGATTTGAAATCTTGATCAAGACCAGCACAAATAACGCGAATTCCACGACGTGCTAACTTTGAAACAACTTTAATAATAGTTGCATCAAAGAATTGAACCTCATCAATTGCCACGATACGAGTTGAATCATATACCTTCTGTAAGATTTCAACAGCGTCTTTGACTGGTTCAGCTTCCACGTGTCTCTCTGAATGGCTTACGACATTCGTTTTGTGATAGCGATCATCAATAACAGGTTTGAAAATTTGAACTTTTTGACGAGCAATTTGTGCTCTAGTTACTCGACGGATAAGCTCTTCCGTTTTTCCAGAAAACATTGGGCCGCATACGACTTCAATGCCACCAGTTGCGTGTGCGTGACTTGCGTACATTGACTTAAACTCCTCTTAATGTCAGATATTTTTTTGTGTTGTGTCTCTAAATTCTATTATGACGGCCGGGCCAGTTTTAGGCCACTTACATCTTCTTTCAAAACTGGAAGGCAACGCGCTCAACGCGTAAAGACTAAATAAAGCTTATCATGAGCATAAGGTACATCATCATAAAGAGCATGAAGCCTACAATGAGTAAAATCGGAGACATAAGAATGAAGAAGCTCTGCACAAATGAGAAGCGCAGATTATAACGCAGACCAAAGTATAGGTAGATTGCCTGAGAAATAAATTTTAAAAAATCTCCAAAGATTGGAATAATTAAGAAGAAATTCCCAACTAACGCACCTGCTATCACGTCTTCTAACTCAATATCCTTTAGGTCTTTATCAAAGAGACTGGCAAATATCGTGATAATTAAACGCCAGAACTTAACAAATACCCAAGCTGAAAGCGGGAAGAAAACGACTTTAAATAGCGTCGAAAATAGAAAAAGTTTTTGCTGAAACTCACTC
Source organism: Halobacteriovorax sp. HFRX-2_2 (assembly GCF_043196705.1). Lineage (NCBI taxonomy): Bacteria > Pseudomonadati > Bdellovibrionota > Bacteriovoracia > Bacteriovoracales > Halobacteriovoraceae > Halobacteriovorax > Halobacteriovorax sp. HFRX-2_2. The sequence continues at coordinate 481,130 of NZ_JBEBMT010000002.1, read as the reverse complement.
GATGAAAAAACAGCTGGCAAGAATCCATCTTCTGCCATTTTCCCTGCGAGGTTAATTCCAATATGGATTTGTGCTAGAGAGTAAAGGCCATAGATAAAAACAAATGGCCAAGAAGCTAGGGCGAAGTCAGCGAATTTTAAATTAATTCCGCGCTCACTCTCCTCTTTTACGATCTCAAAAAGTCTCGCTTCTTTGATACGCTCAATCTCTAACCTATGCTCAGCAATATTTGAGTTCACAAGTTTAGGATAGAGAAGATATTTAATGTATTGAATATATATTTCTAGCACGTCTTTATTTTAATCGAGTTCCTAATAAATTGAAACTAGGCAATGACCTACTTTTTCAGTTCAGTAAAGAAGAACTCTTTTGGTGTTTGTAAAACTTCACGAAATTTCTCGTATGGAATACTTGAGCGATCTCGATTCTTATCCTTTGCATCTGCTGGAAAGGCGGTCTCAAAGCGAGCAATAAGCCACGTCGTCTTTGTGCCATCTTTAACGGCCAAATAAAATGACTGATTTAATTCAATCTTTTTGCCCACCATGAAGCTAACAATTTTTCCATTAGCAAAATTAAATGTGATAGTCTCTGCCCCATCAAATTTTAATATGGCCTCGTTAATATCTTCACTATCGAGGATGCGATCAACCTTTAGCTTCTGAAGCTCATCGTAGAAAAGATTAAGATTCTCTTCAATTGCATTTTCTACTTCAATTATATTTCCCGCAACGCTGATTGAATTAATTTTTCCGTAAGTTGAAAAACTTAGAATACTTCTTTTCTGATTTATCAGGGCCACTTCTTTTTGCTCATCTTTTTCAACTAAGAAGTAAGCAGCAAAGATAGAAAGAACTAATATGATAAAGAGATAACGATTTTTCATTAAGCTGAAAACTTCCTTCTCTGGAAAAGAACCAGAGCAATCACAAGGTATGCTAGAGGAAGAACAACAATCGAAAAGTAGAAGATCACTTTCTTTTCAATATCTGAAACGAGAAGTGGAATCTCTTTAAATACCACCGAGTGAAGTGATGTTAATTGTCCTTGACCTGATAGCCAGTGATAAAGGTTTGAAATATACTTAAAGTTACTTTGATAGCTAAAGAATTTATTTGAAATGAAGGCCGAATTCCCAATGGCCACCATTGCAGGAACACCATCTTTTGTAAGGGCCGCGGCCATATCAATTGGCCCTTCGACATCGTCACTATCTTTTTTCACATCCCCTGCAATCACAGAGATCATCTTCTTCTCGGCCCAGCTCTCTGGTGTGGATGTCGCTAGCGCGTGGTAACTTCCCTGCTCTTCTTGAGAAAGAGTTGATGAAATTGATGATACAAGTGGAAAGAAAACTCTCTCTTTAAAGTCAGAGTTAATATTTAAAGAATCAAAGCGAGAAATAATTGGCGCTGTTCCCTTTGATGACTCTAGCCCATTTACAGGGTCCATCACAATATCATTAGCGATATTAAGACCGTTTGTAGAAAAGAACTTCTTAAGATTTGGAAGTTTTTCTCCGTGAAAATTAGGCATGATCGCAGCGAAGATACGGCCACCATCAAAGTAATAACTTTCTAATTTTGAAATCTCTTCTTTTGAAAAATCATTTGTTGGCTCAAGTATTGTGAAGACATCACAAGATTTTGGGATCTCATTTGCTTTTAGAAGATCAACAATATTTAAGCGATAAGCAGATTGCTTTAATACGTGTAGAAGTCCAGTGAAGCCATTATCTGAGCTATCTTGAAATTTCGCATTATAATTAAAACAAATTGCAGGATCTTTTTCTCTTTCAAGACGAATTAGGCCATTGGTAATTCCTAGCTCTAGAATACGAGTCACCACAACTTTCTTAAGTTCTGCACCATCTTGCTTGGCCAAAACAATTGAAGGCGAAACAGTCACTCCATACTGAGCAATCATATCTGGCCTTAACTCTGGATCATAGAACTTTGTCACAAGAGAAGGATTTTGATTCTTATAAAGCTCAAGAAGAGAAAGGATCGCGTTCTTTGAGTCTTTATTAGAAAAGACCACCATCTCAACCTTATCATCAATCTTTTTAACTGTTTTAACAGTCAGCTCAGAAAGAGTATTTAATTGTCTCTTACTTAAGTCCCAGATTGGCCCACGTTTAAAAACAATAAGATTTAAAACGGCAAGGATACAAAATAGTAAGAAGAATGCCGTAAAGTTAGAAAGAAGATTCTTTCCAAAAGTACTTTTTACAAAATTTCTAACTTCTTCAAGGTGAAAGTAAAAAGTTAGAACAGTTAGGCAAAGAGCGATAATAAATGTCGCACCTACTAAGAAGATATGCTCAGGGATAATGAGAAATAAGAAACAAGCGATTAGATAGAAAATTGCACATAAGCTTAGGGAAACCTTTTTCATTTTCTAACCCCCAAATTACGAATGCCAATGAAGCTAAAGAAGCCGATAAAAGAGAAGATATAAACTAAGTCAAAGCTTGAGACTGCTCCCCTAGCAAAGTAGAAGATATGTGAGCTAAAACTAAAGTATCTCATCATGGCCTGAATCATTTCATTATCAATAACATTCGAGCTTGCATAAATAATTAAGAAAGAAAAAAGTGCACCAAATGAAATAACAATGGATGCAATATAAGAGCGACTTAATAATGAAGCGTTAAGCCCAACAATTAAGTAACAAAGCCCTAGTCCATAAATTCCCAGCATATTCGTAAATAAAATGGCAAAGTCATTAAAGCCTTTTGGCGCTAAGAAAAGTGGAAGAATAAAAATAGGTAAAGTAATAAAGACGAGCTTCGTTGCAGCTGCCAAGTACTTGGCAAAGAAAATTGAATCATCTGTTAAATTTGAAAGCTTTAAAAGCCCAAAGGTATTTTCTCTCTTCTCTTTAACAAAGGCTCCCATCGTTAGCATTGGAGCAAAGAAGAGTAGAATAAAATTGAGGGCCGAAAAAGTCGGAGCGATCACAAAGTCCACAATTGTCTTATTTGTTAACTGTGGTGCCATCTGAAGATTATTATAGAAAATTGCAGACATAATAAAATTTGAAATGGCCGCAAAGATATAAATAATCGGAGAAGAAAAGCTTTCGCTAATTTCTTTCTTATATATAAGTTTAATACCTTTAAAGAGAGGAAGTTTTTTATTCATGCGTCTCCTCCTTCTTTGCCGTTAGCTTCTTAAAGATATCCTCAAGCCCAACCTTAATATTTTGTTGCGATAAAATAGCTAAGTCATTTTGAGCAAAGTACTTTGAAAGTGTAATTCTTAAGTCACTATCTTGTGTTTGCCCACTAAACTCGTAAACGCCATCCTTATTAATAAAACTTATTCCCATCTCTTTTAGGCCCTGAAGCTTAGCTTCATCAACTGATTCAAACTCAACTTCAACTCTTTGAGAAACTTCAAGCTTCTTCTCAATATCTTTAATTGGCCCATGAGCGACGATAACCCCTTCATGTAAAATTGCGATATCATCACAAATCGAAGCAAGATCACTTAGCTGGTGAGAAGAAATAAAAATTGTATGATCTTTAGAAAGATCCTTTATAACATCTTTAATTTGAATGATGGCATGAGGGTCAAGGCCAACTAATGGCTCATCTAGAACAAGAAGCTTTGGGTTGTGGCAAATTGCAGCAGCAATCCCTACTTTTTGTTTATATCCCTTTGATAGATTTTCAATTCTTTGGTGCGCGACTTCCTTAAGCCCACACTTGTCGATAACTTCTTCAATTGAATAAGTCTTATCTGCAATCTGATAAATCTCTTGGACGAATTTTAGAAATGGCCTCACACACATATGGCGATATAAAGCAGGCTCTTCAGGTAGGTAGCCGATCGTTAGCTGGCTATCTTTAATAAGACTGCCAGCTGTATACTCCTGCTCTTCAAGGATGATTTTCATAAGAGTCGACTTACCTGCACCATTTGGCCCAAGAAATCCTAAAACTCCTTTGCGACCGATTGTGAGATTCACCCCTTTGAGAACATCTTTACCAGGAAATGTTTTTCTAATGTCCGACAACTCTACAAGGTTATTGTCACTCATTCCATAAGTCCTTAAATTAAAAATCCTTCTTTAAAATCCTAACAAAAAATGAAACAATAAGAAAAGTCTTAAAATTTAATCATTTACCTAACTCTGCCGACTAGGATAAATATGACCAGAAATGTAGATCGCTTTAAGAAGCTTATTGAAAAAGCTAATAATATTGTTATTACAACTCACATCTTTCCAGATGCCGATGGTATTGGAAGTGAGATTGCCCTGTGTATGGCCTTAAGAAAATTAGGCAAGAATGCAATTTGTATTAACGAAGAAAAATTATTCGATCGCTATCGCTATCTAGATCCAGATGGTGTGATTACAAATTACAATGATTCAAAAGACTACTTTGATAAAATTGATCTATTTATCGTAACAGATACTAACGCTCTTCCAAGAATTGGAAAGAACGTTCAAGAGCTTGTTTTAAAATCAAGTGAACTTCTATTTATTGACCACCACCCTTGCCCTAAAGAGATCGCGGCCATTCACTGCGTGGACTCAACAAAGGCAGCAACAGGAGAATTGGTTGGCGAATTAATCGAGGCCCTTGGTGTAAAATTTGATAAGAAGATGGCCTTGGCCCTTTATACTTCTATCATTATCGACACAAGCTCATTCCGCTATCCTACAGTAACTGGAAATACTCACCGAATTGTTGCCAAGCTTATGGATACGGGAATCTCGCCTCCGCAAGCCTTCAATCAAATCAACGGTGTTAAACAAGTTGAGTATATGAAGCTCATTGGAAAGGTTCTTTCATCTTGTCAGATGAGTCCAAACGGCAAGGTCGCTTGGATTTCTTTAACAGAAGAAGAAATTGAAAGCTTTGGTTGTGAAACTGAAGACACTCATGGCTTTATCAATCACCTTCTTATTCTTGAAGGAATCGAAGTTGCTTGTATGTTTAGAGAAGTTGGCGACAAGGTTAAGATTTCATTTCGTTCAGTTAACCAGACAGTTGATGTTGGTGTGATTGCACAGGCCCTTGGTGGTGGTGGGCATAATCACTCTGCAGCGACAATCATTGATGGAAACCTTGCTAAGGTTATTCCTGAGGTCATTGAAAAAATTGAATTAATGATTGAGTAGAAACGACTCTTTATTGATTAAGAATCTTTGCTAGAACATCTCTTTCTTTATCAGAAAAATTAAATGCTCCTGCAGTTAGCACACCCTTAAGTTTTTCTTGAGTTGCTGGATCCTTTGGATCATTCTTTGCGATATCGCCAAATGGCTCACCTTCTGGAGTAATCTTTACTTCGGCCTTTGTTGCCTCTTTGATAACTTCTGCTTTCTCTTGAGCAGGAACAGGTGCAGCAGCAGGTGGCTTTGGAGCCGCTTGTGCCTGCTTACTCGCCTTGTGTTCAGCGATAGCAGCTTTCATTTTTTCTTCTTTTTCTCTTTTGTGATTTTCGATCTTGGCCTTTATTTCGCCTCTACTTAGCTCAGAAGGCCTTTCACGACGAACAATCTTTTGTCCGCTAGTTGATCTAGGAGCTACAGAATCCGAAGAAACCTCGCTGCGACTAACTCTCTTTGTTGCAGGATTTGAATTCGTTCGTAAATTTGTTCTGTCACTTAATAATCTCACCCTTCTATTTTAACCTTTTCCCCTAGCAGATGTTAGGTGGAAAATTTCGTGGGATCCCCCCTCATCGCACAAGGTTTCGACCAGTTACCTAGGCGGTGGCCATTTTCTACGGCAGTTTTCAAAGTAAAATTCTCAAGTAGTCATCCGGCCGTCACCCCTCAAAAAAAGTCATGGACCCCTCCGCTAACCTACTAAAATCATTCAAAGAATTTTCAAAAAATTTACATTTTTTTCAAAAAAAGTTAATTCGCCCCAACATCACCTTGTTTAAATTCTTGATTTCTTCATAATGCATTTATCGAAATTGAAGAGAGAACGATTTGTGGTCTTTGTCGTACGTCAGTGGAGTTCAATTAGTTGTAAAAGAGCACAAGCCTTCAAAGAGACTTCTATTAAAAGGAAAATTAATAATCAATAGAAAGTCATTTGAGGTAATTATGAAAAATTCTGTAGTATTTAAGCAATCGAAACTTTTAATCACTTCTGCACTTATGACTCTGTCGCTACTTACGACGTCATGTGGTTCAGGGGACAGTTCAAAGAACATGGACATTCCAGGTGTTGATGGCCCAACAGTTGTTCTTCTAGGTGATGATATCTTAGTTGATATCGTTCTAGAAAACATTTCTGTAGAAGGTGGTGCTCGTTACAACATCCCTAACTACAACAACTCTTATGTTGAGGTTTCACCAGACCTTCAATCTAACGGTACATTACTTGCTTTCTCTGTATCGCTAGATGATATTTTTGGAGATAAAGTTGATCGTTTAGATCCACTTACTCTGCCAGGTGGACGTGCCATCCCAGGTGTTTCTGGTGGTGCCCTTCCAGCAGTTGCTTTCTCAGTACCAAGTATTAAGAACATCGCTTTTTACGTAGGTCCACAAATCTTTGGTATTTGGGTTCCAGTAAATAACCTTAATATGGCAGGTGCAATGCTTACAACTCGTTTCTACACAGATAGTAAGAGAGTTGGTAACCTTTCACTTGTTGGTGAAGATGCAAATGGTGAAAACGGTGGTTTCTTCCTAGCGCTTACAGTTTCAAGCTCACAAGAAAGATCACTAGAGAGACTTGCTGATAGATACTAATTAGTAGTCCAAAAAATTCTGTAATATCTGACCAAAACATTCTATACAGGAAAAATGCCCCTAGGAATCTAGGGGCTTTTTTTTTCTTCAAAAAAAATTAAGAACCCCTTCATATCTGTCGATAGATGAACATACGAGAGAATTTTTTCCTATAAACTAGTGAGGTATGGATATGGAAATCACATTAAGAAAAAGACTACTGACAGTCGTAGCTCTACTAAGCTTCTCTTTCTTCTCTGTTTCATGTGGAGAAGGAAATGTTGACATCCCAGGTGTTGATGGACCAAATGTTAATCTTCTAGAAGATAATGTTGTTGTTTCAATGGTACTTGAAGATGTTTCAATTATGGCAGGTGCTACTTACAAAGTACCTAAGTACAAGAAGTCATTTATCGGACTTAACCCTAACCTAGAAGGTGCAGGTTCAGTTCTAACTTTTACAGTTTCACTTGATGATATCTTCTCATCAGATGTAAACAGACTAGACCCTAAGACTCTTCCTGGTGGACGTATGATCCCAGGTGTAGCAGCAGGTGCTCTACCAGCAGTAGCTTTCACTGTTGAAAAAGTTAAGAATATGGCATTTTACGTAGGTCCAAAAGTTTTTGGTATTTGGGTACCACTACAAAACTTTAACCTTTACGGATTTGCATGGACAAAATCATTCAAAGCTGGTGACAAGAGAGTTGGAAACATCTCACTATTTGGTCAAGATGAGAATGGTGAAAATGCAGGTTTCTTCCTAGCTCTATCTGTTAAATCAGCATATGAGAAGAGACTTAAAAAACTTTCTAGAAAGTATTAAGCATCCGCAAAATTGACTGGCATAGGCCAGTCTATTGTTTGCGGTGCTAGCTCCCCTGCTCTTTAGCTAGACAATATGAGCGAGAGCGAGGGTTCAAGCCCGAGCGGTTCGACTCAGGAGCAATGGGAAAATTAAAGCACAAAAAACAAGGCCCGCTTAAAGCGGGCCTTTTTTATTCAGCTTGTGTAACCCAAATCTTCCACCTAAACTTCGTCTCTTCATTATTATCAAGAACAATCTTAATTGGACGACTTCTCCCCTCGAGGTCATTAATAACAAAGAACTCATTCCCTAGAATGCTTGTCATATTATAAAGACCTTGGTGAAGGTTATAATCGATTAGGTATTTAATAAACGTTAAACTCATTGGCGCCTGAAGGCTTCCAAGATTATCAACTCTCTTCATTTTAGAAAGTTGTTTTCTTGTTTGATAGCTTCTTAAAGAACCGTTGAATCTCTCAAGAGTCTTCTTTGAGAATTTATAATCATGCTTGAAAGAAGTCATAGCAACTTCTGTCTGCTTTTTTGATTTCTCATAATTTAAGACGGCCGTTTCAAATGCCGAGAAAACAATTTCCTTAACAGGTTCTGGCTTCTTTGGTTCAGGCTTAGGCTTTCTGACAATCTTAATCGTTTTAATATCAACAGTCTTTACCACCTTAGGCTTCTTCACTTCAACCTTGGCAACGATCTTAGGTTCTTCCTTAACGACTTTTTCTTCAACGAGAGTAATTCCCTTCTCATCAAATTCACGCAGAGAACCAAACCAGAATACCTTTAAGTCATCCTCACCCTTTAAAGCGGTACGAATGATTTCAGCACTCTTATTATCAATGGCAACCTGATCCTTCGTCATTTCTTCATAACGAGAAAAACAGGCCTCTCCCTTTCCACTAGCATTAATGATTTTATAAGCACTAGTCGTTAGGATTTCTTTTTTAATCTCTTCAACGTTAATCGCAGATAGGTAGTAATCTTCTTCACTACATAAACTTTGAATTTCGCTTTTAACAAACTGACAGCTTTTAATAAGCGAAGACTTACTATCTCCACCAAAGCTCTTATTTAAAATCTTAACTAAGCTTGGATGGTAATTGGCCAGGTCAAAGCGACGATCTGTTTGTAACTTGATTGGGTACTTCCCCCAGTCCACAATATCAGGAAAATAGTCTGAAACCCTTTTAATAAAGAGCTTCATATCTTTTGACTTTGGTTTACATGACTTAAAAATCCCATCGTAATTTAGTGAGCAGCTTTTTTCATCACCTAATTGGTAAAGAGCAATACTCGACTGGCGATAGAATTCATATAGACTTGCGATACTTGTTAAGCGAACAAGGTAGCGCATATATTCAATATTCTCGGCCATCTCGTGCTTTGAACAAGCAAAGTTTGGATAGATATAGCGATCAAATTCTTGTGTTAGATCAAAGATAGCAGGCTCAAGCATTTGACTAAAATAAGTGCGCCCAGTGACTTCATCTAAGAACTCTTGTTTTTCATTCTGATAATCAATAACTAATCTTGGATCGAGTGGACCTTCATAGACTTCAAAATCCCACTCACCCTTTTTCACGTCTAAGGCCGAGGCAGAAAATCCCAAGGTTAAAATTTGTAAGTATTTAAAAATATTCATCCTCTTTATTTTACCCAGATAAGACTCAGAGCAGGAACATAGGTAATAATGGCCAAACAAATTAGTAAAATAAAGAGAAACGGCAAGGCCGAGCGATACAGTTCAGTAATTGGCCTCTTAAATCGAATTGAACTAATGAACAGGTTAATTCCTACAGGAGGAGTAATATAGCCGATTTCTAAATTTGTTAAAAAGACAATGGCCAAGTGAATTGGGTGAATATCAAATTCTTGGGCCAGTGGTAGGATAAGTGGAACGACCACAATTATCGCACTAAAAATGTCCATTAAACTTCCTACAATTAAGAGGAAGACGTTCAGAAATGCTAAGAAGGCATACTTATTCGTAAGGATATGGTTGAAGGCACCAAAAAGCTGATTTGGAACCTCTTCATCAACTAAGAAATTTGTCAGCCCAAGAGCGCAACATAGGATAATGAGAATAGCACCTACCATCGTCATTGAGTCCACAACAATTTTTGGGACATCTTTTGTAAAGCTAAGGTCACGATAGACAAAGCACTCAATCATTAAAATATAAAATGCCGTAAAGGCCGCAGCTTCAGTTACCGTTACAACCCCACCGTAGATTCCGACAAGGACAGCTGGCACTAAGAATAGCTCAAAGGATGCACCTTTAAGTGCAAGTAATACTTCTTTTAAATCAAACTTCCCTTTTTCACTACGCTGTTTCGGGGCCTTTAGAATTGAATAAATTGCAAGTCCAATAATAAGAAGCATCCCTGGTACAATTCCGGCCTTAAAGAGTTGATCAATATCAACACCAGCAACAATTCCATAGAGAATAATTGGTAAGCTTGGCGGAAATAGTAGCCCTAGAGATCCCGACGTCGTGATAAATCCCATCGTGAATTTATCATCATGCCCACGATTCATAAGAATTGGATAAATTAGTCCACCAAGAGCTACGATTGTTACACCACTGGCCCCAGTAAAGGCCGTAAAGAAGGCACAAAGAACAAGCCCTACAATCGCAACGCCACCAGGCATCCAAGAAAGGAGTGCATTTGTGAAACGAAATAATCTCTTTGGTGCATTTGATTCAGCAAGTAAGTAACCTGCAAAAGTAAAAAGTGGAATCGTTAGGATTGTCGGAGCAGAGGCCAGGCGGTAAATCTCAACAGAGACGGCCGACGGCTCAATACCGTTATGAAAGAATGCAGCAAGTGCAAGTCCACCTAGAACGACAAATAAAGGCACTCCAATTAGTGCCAAAACAAGTGCGGCAATACTAATTGTTATGAGGCTCATACTCTTCCTTAAAATTTAAAAAGGCCAAGATCGTACGAAAAAAAATCAAGGCAAAACCACATGGAATAATTGCAACTAAGACAGAAGAATGTAGACCAAGCGAAGTTAAATTTCCAAATTGTTTTTCAACATTATAGAACTGAACACCTGAAGCAAAGAGCCAAGTTGTTCCCACAATAATACATAATTGAGTCAGCTTATTTAAAAAGAATAAGGTGCGATATTTACCTTCACTCTCCAAGTACTTTGGGAGAATCTCAATTGAAATATGCCTCGACTTACCACTGGCAAGAGTTGCACCCAAGAAAGCTAGAGCAAAGACCAGATGGCGAACAACAGGATCCACCCAAGAAAAAGAAATATCAAACCAACGTAAGATAATGGCCAAGACACTTAGTCCTAGCATAATAGCGACGTTGGCCACAACGAGCCAACCAACAATTTGATCTGTAACTTCTTCTACTTTTCGTATCATACTTACTTCTGAGCTTTTAAACTCTTTTCTAATCTCTTATAAGCTTCTTCAGAAAATAGTTTTCCCTTAAGCTTTTTAATTGTTGCTTCACGAACTTCGTAACCGCGTTTGATATCTGCATCGCTAAACTTAACAAATTCAACACCTGATGCCTTCATTAGATCAAGAGCATCTTGATTATCTTTTTCATTCGTTGCTTTAACAAGATCAATATACTTCTTAGAAATTGTAAGAACCTTCTTTTGATTTGCAGGTGAAATCTTTTTAAATACCTTATCATTTACCAAGAATGCCCCAACAGACATTGTTAATGGGAAATCAATTAAGTACTTAACTTTTGTGTTCCACTGCATTGAAAGAATAGCTAATGGCGGAGCATAAGCTGCTTCAATAATACCAGTTGAAAGTGATGAGAGAACATCTGGAAGAGGAAGTTGAACTGAAACAAGCTTCATTTCTTCTAGAATTGTTTCAACAAGAGGGTCCCCTTCCCATGACCAAATCTTTACACCTTTAAGGCTATCGATTGAAGAGATTTTTGTTTTTGAAACAAAGTAAACCATTCCAATATCAAAGAAGCCTAGGTTTACAAAATTACTTTCGTTAATTTTCTTATTTAAAAATGGTGTTAAATCATCAAGAGTTTTTAGGGCCTTTTTACGATCATGAAAAAAGTTGAATGGAATTTCAACAACGCGAACATCGCCGTTGATATCACCTAATGTCTTTGCAGTAAAAACACCGCCATGAAGCTGACCAACGCGAATCTTTCTTAAAACATCAGGCTCATCTCCTTGTGATCCACCAAAGTAGAACTTCACTTTTACTTCACCATTAGTTTCTTTCTTAATGGCCTTTGCCATCTTCTTTAAATTCTTCGCCCAATTCGTTCCTTCAGGAGTTAGAACACCAACCTTTAAAGTTAGGGCCATAACATTAGTCGTTAGTAATAGAATTAGTAATGCTTTCAATTTTGACATGATTTTTCCAATTAGAAGATCTCGTCTTCTAAGCCTTCAATTATTTTTAATCTCTTACGTGCAATTAAATTAAATAGGTTATTGTAATCAACTTTTGGTGTTTCGATCTTTCCCCCACTCCAATAAGTTGGCTCCATATTCTCTCTGTTAAATTTATTCATTTCTAACTTTTGAGCACGGTAAGTATTTTCTTCAAACATTGGTACTGCATAGAATTGAATATATGAGAGTCTAACGAGCATATTATTTGGCCACTTTTGGATCGCCTCTTCAAATAGGCGCTTACCTTTAATTGGATCACCTCCTAGACCACGTGGTCTGGAAGCGGCATAAGAAGCATTGAAGATATCACAAGCACCTTGGGCAAGATTAGCATTCTTCCCACATGACCAATCATACATAACTTTTGCAAGAGGTAGGTAAGCAACGGCACGCATATTATCTCTTTGAAGATTAATGATTGCGGCAAGTGTTTGTCCTGTGTAGAAAACACCTTCAATATCTGTGGCATCATCACTGAAGTTATCATTTAATAATTTTTGAAATTCTTCAGGTGATGAAATATAGCGAGTGAAATCAAAATCTTTGAATCCCTTCACTTCAAAAAAGAGAGCTGAGTAATTTAGGGCACGAGTGTAATTTGCTAAGGCATTAGTGCGATACTTTGAATTTGATAACTCTTGTAGTTGATCTTTAAGATAGTAAGTTTCATCAATAGCAAATGCCTTACCACTATAAGCTTTAATTAAAGTAACAATGAATTCAGGATTTTCGCGATCAGCGGCGTAGAGGTTTTCAACTAATTTGATATTGCTATCGATTGTCGATTCAAATAAGTCCCAATTGTCTTCAGTGAAAACGGCCTCAGATGTTTCAAAAATCATATCCCCCATCTGATTCGTGGCAACTTTCTTGATACTTGAGCAAGAAACTAGATTTATGAACAATATCACCACTGCCAATATTTTTTTGCGATTCACGGCCCATCCTTATAATTAATATAGTAGTAATTTGCCTTATCTATTTAGTAATTACAAGTGGTTAATGCATTTTCATTGACGCCCAAATCCCTTAGTGATAGCTGTGTTGCACCATTTCTAACCTCGTGATATAATTGGAAAATATTTGGAAAGGCTTAATTTCTAACGAGATTGCGCCGAGAAGATATTTAAGTTATTAAACTTTGTCACGGAGTGACCATTGAGAGTAGTTTTTCTACGAGTAGATGAACTACTTACCTAATCGGATTTGAGTTCTGGAGTCTCTTGAATCTTATTACGATTAAGGTAAGTGATTTTTTAACCTTTAATCGTTTAATAAGGAGATGGAGATGTCATCACAAGAAACATCTAACGAAAAATTATCGTCTAACACTAACAACAGCGTAATTGGACAGATTAAGCAGCAGACTCTTCGTAAGTCAGCTTCACTTAAGCCAAGAAAATCACTTTTAAAAGTGAGAAGCTTAAGACCAACTCGCGCAGTTCTTGGTAGAACAGCAACTCAAGAAGACGCGGAATAAGAAATAAGCTTACAGCTTTCTTCTTATTTATCTTCTCTTGCGGTTTCGCTTAGGCGAAATTAGCTGCTTGTCGTACGTAGCTTTTAAGCTACGTAGCGTTTCCTCGCGTATTTCTTCTAATTTCTTTAGCCTTTCATCATGTAAATGGTTGAGGTAATTCTTTTTGGCAACAAATAAGTTATTGATATAGGTAACCTGGAAAGCTCTTAGCTCTCGGTAACATAGGTCTTTTTCTATCTTTGTTAACTTATGCTGGCTGGACTCAATATCTTTATGATCTAAAACAAATGTCGAGTAATCCCCAGAACAAACGCCTTTTTTAAGATCAATATACTTATCAATTTCCTTTCTGATGACCTGAGTTTTTGTCACGTAATCCTTTGGTGGGATATTCTTCACCTCTTCGATTTTCGCATACATGACCTTACTCATCTCTTTTTCAGATTGAGTCTCACCTTTTTCTGCTTGAGCATAAACAGTCAGAGTCGGTATGAATAAAAGAGTCATTAAAACTGATTTCAATTTAGGGCCTTCTTTATCTTAGCTAAGTAATATTCAGTATCTTTATTATGCGCAAAGACGAAGCTTATGGCCATTTTTTTAAACTTCGACTGGAGTCCATGAGTAAGTTGAACCTGATTTTTTGCTACGCCAAACTTCTTTGCAACAAGCTTTTCAATACCGGCGTTGGCCTTACCATCCTCAGGCGGAGCTTTAGTGCTAACAATAAGTTGTCCCGTTTCGGCAACACTCACCTTTTCAACCTTTGCCCCAGGCTTTGCCCAGACTTCGACCTCAAGAACCAGCTCATCTGCATGACTTGAGACCGTAGTAAAATTCAGTTTTTTTGAATGGAGAAAGTCACCTATTGGAATAGTTGTCTCCAATTCTTGCTATCGAGTCCCATCTCATTGAGAAAGGTTTTCATTTCCGCAATAAAGTCAGCAAGTGGGAAGCCAACAACATTTGAATATGAGCCACTCATATGCTCAACAAAGAGAAGGCCCTGTCCTTGAATCCCGTATGATCCGGCCTTATCGAGCGCCTCATCACTTTCAAGATAAAGATCTAAGATCTCAGGTGAGATATCTGTGAATTTAACTTTTGAGCATCTTGAAAAAGTATATTCTTTATCACCACATGCCATATAAACAGCAGTGAAAACATCATGCTCTTTCCCAGACAGTTCTAATAACATCTGCCTTGCATGCTCACGATCATTTGGCTTTCCTAAAACCTTATCACCAATGGCGACAAGAGTGTCAGAAGCGACAACAAAGACCTGATTATCTTTTGGAAATTCTTGTGAAAAGATGTCTCGCCCTTTTAGCTCGGCCAACTCTTCGACAATATCTTTAGGATGTTCTTTCGTTGTTATTTCTTCAACATCTGATGGTTTAATTTGAATCGGAACTTTCATCCAAGATAGTAGTTCCTTGCGACGTGGACTTCCTGAGGCCAGGATAAATTTCAGTGTAGATACCATTTAACTTCTTCCATAGTTCTTGTTTTTCAGAATTGAGCTTTGGAAAATAACTTTTCGCATTCTCCATCGCACCAACTTTATAGTAACTTTCTTGTGCCTTCGTGTAAAAATCTTTTCGTAACACCTCTTTATCGCGTCGATTGGCACGACTTAGGACTGACTTACGATAGCGATCAGCAATAGCAAGATTAGTCGTTTCAACTTCTCTGACATTAGTCCATAAGAAATCAATACGCTTCTTGAGCTCTTCTTTGCTCCACAGCCTTAGGCCAAAATTTCTTGCAAGCTGAACTTCGTTGCCAGTAGCAAAGAGTGGCTTCCCATAGCGTTCTAAAAATATTTCCCTCGTGTAGTAGATACCGTAGATACGTTTGGTAAATAATTCATTTTGACTTAAAACTTCAGTGTCTTTAGTGACAAACATATTGCGATTAATGAATGAGAACTTATACCAGCTTCCATATTCTAGGTCTTCAAAACTATCATTTTCATAACCGCGTAGGTTTATTTTGGGAGTCGTTGCCAATTCATTTTTATAACCAAGTTGTTCCTCATCTCTAAACTTTAAGTAACTGTCATCCCCTATCGAAACATATGTTTCAAAAGATGGGGCATAGGCTTCAAAAGAATATAGTGGAGACTGAATAAAGAAGCGACTCTTTCTCACAACACTCTTATTATTCTTTTCAATCGCCTCATTAATAAAGCGTGTACGAGATTTATAACGTAGCCCATCTTGAAAAAGATATTCATTTAAAGAGACCTCTTTATCAAAAACAACAGGGTTCGTTTTATTAATTGGCAACGGAAAGAAAACTGCATCAGTGTCTCTTTGTTCAAGGTCTGCAAGCTTTTCTTTTGAGCGTGAAATTAAAAGAATATTTCCGACGTTCATTCGAATATTGAAGAAGACCTCTTCTCTTAGAATATTCATTTCTTTGAGTGAAATTGAACTTTCAGGGGCCATACGAATAAGCGTCCCATCAAAGAGCATAAGCCAAAGATAGCTATCAACTCCTGTTTCGATATCATCATTTTCTTTTATAAGAGAACGGTATCCAACTTGATTATTCCCAAGAGCTCGAAAAAGAGTACACTCACCCACGCATTTTATGACACGTCCTATTTCTTCATCAATGCCAGAGATTTTCTCAAGGTCACGCCATAAAGGGTAACTTTCCTTAAAGCGTAATTCTTCTTTCCACTCATCAAAGTCTAACCATTTCTTGGCCTTAATTTGATCCCACCTAATTAGGGACTTTCTATCATCCTTGAATTTAGTTTCAAGATCCGACGGGCCAGCAAAGGTTGAAAGTGTAATGGTTAAAATCAATAAAATACGTAGCATCATGAAGTTTATCGACAATTTCGGCCACTGGCCCTAAATCTGTAAGAAATTGAGACTTTTTCGGCACTTTATGCCCTATCCAAACTGTCAAAATCATAGGTTTCGTGTTAAATTTTGGGCCAAATATTAATTTACACAAAACTATAACAGACAAGGTTGATACGATGAGTCAGGATAACGGACAATTTTCTTTTGTTAACACAGAACATGAAGTCTTAAAATTTTGGGAAGAGAATGAAATTTTCCAAAAATCACTAGAGCAAACAAAAGAGAAAGAGCCTTATATTTTCTATGATGGCCCTCCATTTGCGACTGGTCTTCCTCACCACGGTCACCTACTTGCTGGAACTCTAAAAGATATCGTTCCAAGATATTGGACAATGAAAGGTCGCTACGTTCAAAGAAGATTTGGATGGGATACACACGGACTTCCAATTGAGCAAGAAATTAATAAGAAATTACAAATGACGGCACACGAAGCACTCGAAAAACTTGGTGTTGCTGGATACAACCAAGAGTGTCGCTCAATTGTTGATCGCTACACAACTGAATGGCGTAAAACTGTTACCCGTCTTGGACGTTGGGTAGACTTCGACAATGACTATAAGACAATGGACCCTACTTTCATGGAATCATGTTGGTGGGTATTCAAATCTCTTTGGGATAAGAATATGGTCTACAAGGGAACAAAAGTTGTTCCTTACTCAACTGGTCTTGGTACAGGACTTTCAAACTTTGAAGCAGGTCTTGATTACCGTGATGTTCAGGACCCAGCAGTTACTGTTCTTTTCAAATTAGATGATCCAGAAAAAGCAGGTGCCGATTACGTCGCAGCTTGGACAACAACTCCATGGACGCTTCCATCTAACCTTGCACTTTGTGTTGGGCCGGATGTTGATTACGTTCGTGTAAAAGATAACGACCGTGGTGTTACTATTATCTTCGCTGAAGCAAGAGTTGAAGCATTCGCTAAGAAGCGTAACCTTGAAGTTGTTGGTGAGTCTTTCAAAGGGACTGAACTTCTTGGTCTTAGATATGAGCCACTATTTGACTTCTTTGCAAATCTAAAAGAAGAAGGTGCGTTTACAATCTTTAATGACGAATACGTAACAACTGATAGTGGTACAGGTATTGTTCACCAAGCACCAGCATTTGGTGAAGACGATAATAGAATCTGTAAAGAAGCTGGCATGATGGCAGAAGTTTGCCCAATCGATGATGCTGGTCAATTCACAAAAGAAGTTCCAGCATACGCAGGTCTTTACGTAAAAGATGCTGATAAAGAAATCATCAAAGCGTTAAAAGATAATACAAAATTATACGATCATGGAAACCTCGTTCACAGCTACCCATTCTGCTACCGTTCAGGGACTCCACTAATCTACCGTACAATCCCTCAGTGGTATGTAAAAGTAGAAGAGATCGTCGACAAGCTTGTTGCTAATAACAAAGAAATTCACTGGGTACCAGGACACATCAAAGCTGGCCGTTTTGGTAAGTGGCTAGAGAATGCTCGTGACTGGGCCGTATCTCGTACACGTGTTTGGGGAACTCCACTTCCAGTTTGGATTAATGACGAAACAGGAAGCATGAAGTGTATTGGTTCAATCGAAGAACTAAAAGAACTATCAGGAGTTGAACTTTCAGATCTTCACCGTGAATTCACTGATGAAGTGACATTTACAATTGAAGGCGAAGAAGGAACTTATAAGCGTATTCCAGATGTATTTGACTGTTGGTTTGAGTCTGGTTCAATGCCATACGCACAACTTCACTACCCATTTGAAAATAAAGAAATCTTTGAAAACGGATTCCCAGCAGAGTTCATTGCTGAAGGTCTCGACCAAACACGTGGTTGGTTCTACACACTGACAATCCTTTCAACGGCACTATTTGATAAGCCAGCTTTCAAGAACGTTATCGTTAACGGTTTAGTTCTTGCAGAAGATGGAAAGAAAATGAGTAAGTCTCTAAGAAACTTCACAGCTCCAGATGAGTTAATGGAGGAGTTCGGATCAGATGCTCTAAGACTATATCTTATCAACTCAGGACTTGTGAAAGGTGAAGAGCAGCGCTTTACTGATGCTGGTGTTAAGGACATGGTTCGTCGTGCCCTACTTCCTTGGCTAAACTCTTTCAAATTCTTCCAAACTTATGCATCAATTGATGGATGGAATTTTAATGAGCATGCTGAAAGCGGTGATAATATCACTGACAATTGGGTTATCTCAAAGCTACAAACTCTTAAAGAAAATATTGAATCAGAAATGGCACAGTACCAACTTTACAACGTTGTACCGGCCCTATTCCACTTCATTGAAGACTTAACGAATTGGTATATCCGTCTGAACCGTTCACGTTTCTGGGGAGAAGGCCTAACAAGTGATAAGAATCAAGCATACACTGCTCTTTTTACAACTCTTAAAGAAGTAACGATTGCCATGGCACCATTTGCGCCATTCCTATCGGAACATATCTTTAGCGAGCTTAAGAAGTTTGATTCAAGTGAAAAAACTCTTTCTGTTCACCTTTGTGACTACCCTGTTGCTAACACTGAACTTAAGAATGCAGTTCTTGAAGATGCGGTTGATAGAATGCAACAGATTATCCTACTTGGACGTCAAAAGCGTAACCAAGTACAAATCAAGGTTAAGACGCCACTTGCTCGTCTAAGTGTCATTCATAAAGACCAAGCTTTACTTGATGAGATCAAGAAACTTGAAAGCTATATCCAATCAGAGCTTAACGTTAAGTCTGTTGAGTACACAACTGATGAAGACCACTACATCAAGCTTTATGCGAAACCAAACTCTCCAGTTCTTGGTAAACGTCTAGGAAAAGAATTTGGTAAGTTCATGGGACTAATTTCAAAACTTGGTGCAGCTGAACTAAATGAATTAGAAGAAAAAGGAAGCTTAGAGCTTGCAGGTGAAACTTTTGCGCCAGAAGATATCCTAATCTTTAGAGAAGCAAAGGAAGGAACTCAGGCCCTATCAAACCGTTATATTTCAATTGATATCGACACAAACCTTTCAGAGGAATTAATCCTTGAAGGTCTTGCACGTGAGGTTGTTAATAGAATCCAAAGAACGAGAAAGGATTCTGGATTTAATGTTGAAGATAGAATTGAAGTTAGCTTTGCTGCTACTGATCTTCTTGCAAAAGCAATTGAAACTCACACTGACTACATCACAAAAGAAACTCTTGCTAACTCTCTAACTGTTAGCACAGATACTCTTGAGCATGAGTTCAAAGTTGATGATGAGAATCTAAAAATGACGATTGTAAAAGCTTAATAAGCACATAAAAAGAAAGCCTCCATTACGGAGGCTTTTTTTTGGCATCTCACTTGCTTCATATATCTCCAATATCATTAAAATTAAGAATATTGTAAATAAACAGTTTATATCTTAGACACTTTTTATTTATTTGTTCAATTTTTATACAATGGAGATCAAATGAAGAAGTTACTCGTATTCACTATTCTACTATCATCAATTTCAACATTCGCAGCTCAAAACTCAGAGTTACCAGTAGGAACTATTATTACCTCTCTCCTGCAACCAGTGCAGTTTCAAAGAGAAATGGGAAGTGAGTGGCGTCTGATGGATGGTTCTAAAATTAATGGATCACACTTAGCTTCTATGTTTGGCGATAGACTTCCTGATGCCAGAGGAAAGTTTTTAAGAATGGCAAATAATGGTGCTAACTGTGGTGATAAGAATAATTGTGACTTTGATGTCGAAAATAGAACCCCTGGGCACTATCAAAAAGACACATTAAAATCTCATACTCACTCATATTCAGATACTGTCCCTAATACTCATCTTGGCTGGGGCCTTGAGGACCACAGTGGGAATGCTGGCTTTCAAGGAAATGGTAAGAATACAGGATCAACTGGCGGGCATGAAACTCGCCCAAAAAATATTGCAGTAAATTATTTTGTAAAAGTTGAAAAGTGCCAAACAAAAAACTGTAAGTAATCCTCTCGGAGTTAAGAAATGAAAAAGATAATGATAAGCTCCATCTTACTTAGTAATGTAATGGCGCAAGCACCACAGAATATAAATAATTACCTCTATTCAAAGCAATACCAAATGAATGGAAAAACAGATGAGCTTCTAGAGCGACTAAAAGAAGGTCGAGATAATATTCAAATGCATCAAACTTCTGCACTATGGATGAAAGCATTTTATGATGTAGCAGATGTAACATCAGCTGTACTTCCTCCCCAAACAGGAATTGCCGTTGGTATCTTAACAAAAGTCGGACAACGACTAACAGATGCACGAGTCGCAGAACAGGAATTCATCTATACTCAAAAGGTAAAAGATATCTTTTTTGAAATGTCACAAAATCAAAAGGCTGAGTTTCTAAATATACTTGAAATGTCTTCCGCAAAAGATAGAGCTGAAGCACTTGTCAAACTTGCATCTGAATATGGAAGTACTGATGAGACATTAAATCTAAATGATGAAGAAAGGCAGAAGCTTGCCTATCAATTAGGGAAGAATAGCTTAGAAGTTGCTAAATTCATTGCCCAAAATCAAAATGATTTTATTCAGCAACAAGGTGAAGCTTGGCGAAGCTTTAGAGAAGAAGTTTCAGAAGACTTCGATAAAGTGAATCAGACGATTCAAGCAAGCATCGCATACGATGTTAAACAAGATGAGGCTATCAATAACCTCAGTAAGAATATTAATGAATTCCAGGAGAGATACAATACTTTCTCGGCCAACTTAAGAGCACAAATTGCTTCACAAGAAGTCGATATCGAAAAAAACACCGAGAGGATTCAAACTAATCGATCACAAATAAATCTAAACCGCGAAATGATTGAAGAGCTTTCAGATTCTGTTTTTGATAATAAAATTAGTATTGATGAACTGGAGAACTCTGTCTCATTACTTCAAGATGATGTTGCCTTTAACCAACTACTCTTATTCGATGATATGTCAGCCGCCCAAAAGCTTGTGGCACTTGATAACCCAAGATTCCTTTCTGAAGTGTACCCAAATGGTATCGAAAGAGAAATTATCAAAGAAAAACTTGAATTAGTAAAAACACGAGTTGAGATTGCTCAACAGTCTCAAGAGATAGCTCAGGGAGCTAGTGATATCTTAAAAATTGCTGATAACTTAGGCTTTAAAGGAAAGAACTCAAAAGAGATAAAAGAAGTTCTCCAATATGGAATTGCAGCGGCCAATATTACGGCATCAATTGCCTCAGGTAATTATCTCGGTGCAGCAGTTGCTATTACAGGACTATTTGGAAAGAACAGTGGACCTAGTGCTGAAGAGTTAAGACATCAGCAACTGATGGAAACACTAGGTATCATCGATGAAAAATTAAATCAGGCTCTCGAAAATCAAAAATTGATCTATGAAAAACTTGGTGAAATCGAAAAAAGTATTTCGAAGCTAGCTACAAGCCTAAAAGAAGTTGAAAAGAATCTTTTAACAGAAGTTGGTTTCATCCAAGGTGATCTTGCTTTCATCTTAAATATGCTCAATCAAAATGATCAAACAGTAAGAAAGTTAGATCTATGTAATGACTTTTTAAAATCGAGGTCTGAGCTCAATATGTACAAAGAGCAAAGATACGCTTCTTTTGAGACGACACATGATCCACTTTCTCTTGAACAATATCTAAACTTCAACAAGGGTTACTTTGTAGAATGGAAAGATTTAGAGAATCACTACTCAACTTTTAAAGAAAAGCGTGATTTTTCTTTTAAAGCAAATTGTATGTATCCACTACAAACCCTTTTTTCAACCTCAAAAGAAAGAAGTTCTTTTTACCGCTCACCACTACTGATGGGAAGTTACGTAAAAGACTCAACTTCTCTAAACTCACAGGTTCTAGCACCTGTATATAATCCACTGCTAAAGAAGCTATTACACCTTTATCCTATTTCGTACCAATTGAATGAAGATATTGTACTCAACAAGGCTCTTAAGGCCTATATGACCTTAGCAACGAGTGAGTATCACTTCTTAAGTTCTTATGATGAGTATTCAAATCATCTAACAGAAGAAAAACTAAGTAAGGCCCTTGAAGAAAGCGATGATATCAACTCTTCAAATATTGAAATGGCCATGAAAAATATTCTTCATCCTCCTAAAATCATAAAATATGGCCATATGCTTTTAGAAACTCTGCCATACCATGATTTAGTTAGAAGTAATGACAAACTTCTTTCAAAAGAGAATATTGATCAAGCTAATTTTGTGGATGGAAGTGAAGAGACATTTAACTCTTTAAAGAAGCTCATCCCAATCGTAAACAGTGCGATGGCGCAACAGCAGGTTTTTAGTGGAATGTTAGTTCTAGAAAGACTACATCAGGATTTACTTGGAACAAATGGAAGTAATGAAAAGAAGGCATCTTTAAATATCTTAAAGAGCTCTCCATTACTACTAAAAAACTATATTAGATACAGAATCTATAGTGATCTCGTCTCTAATAGAAGAAATGATACGTTAAAAGGCAGCGATAGCCTTGAAACTGTTTTCATCACAAACTTAAATACATACACAGAAAACTACAACAAAAATAAATTGAATTTGAATGAGCTTAAAAGAGATTTGGGCGGTCTATTAACAAATAACGTTATCCCTGATCCAGCTAGTTTACAGGAGTTTAAGTATTTACAAACAAGCGACTACTATTCACTTAGAAACCTTAAGATGGAAATATACCGTTTACTTTCATATTACCCATTAAACACTGAAGCAAATATTGATCTCATTTCTTATTCGCTTCCCTATAGTATTTTTAAAAAGACCAATAATACATCAGATGATAATGATGACTTTTGGGATTTCTGGAATTAAAGAAATGCCTCCATTATGATCTGTACCCCATTTTTGGGACAGGTTTAAAAAGGCCTTACTAAGAAATTAATTGCCTCCGATATTCACTCGGGGGCATTTTTTTTAGTCCTAACTGTGGTCGACTATGATTATAGTAATTAATTTCTCTCGTCACTTCTTTTTTTACATCATCTAAATTTTTACATCCCTTCAGTTCTAAATGATCTTTCAAGTATCCAAAAAAACTTTCCACAGGTGCATTGTCGATACAATTTCCTTTTCTCGACATTGATTGTGTAACTCCATTGTCTTGAAGCTTTTTTTGAAAACTAAAGTGTGTAAAATGAAAGCCTTGGTCCGAATGGATCATCAAATTTTTCTTTTCTTCTTTTGTCAGTCTCTTTAATGCTTTATCCAGAGCAATATTTGTTAAATTTATATCAATTCTGTTAGATATGTTTTTTGCAATAATATCTTTTGAATATAAGTCCTTAAAGACGGCTAAGTAGGCTTTCTTTGTGCCGTACTTTAATTCTGTTATATCTGTTGAATAGACAGTATCAGGAGTTTTAACGTCAAATTCTCGATTTAGGATATTCTTTACTGTTTTATGTTCTTGATTCTTCTTTAAAAAATAACGATATTTATTCTTTCTTCTTATCTCTGTCTTTAAATTGTATTTTTTCATGATTCTATAAATCTTTTTTTTATTCATCACTACACTAAAATTTCGTTCAAGAATCATCTTTATTTGTCTTATTCCAACTTTTCTTTTTCTTTGTTGAAATACGAAGCTAATCAACTCAAAGTCTTGTTTATCCTTGTCGATTTCATATGACTTTGTGAGATTGCGATAGAAAGTACTCTTAGCAACACTAAACTCTTTAAGAAGTATTGATATTCGTAATTTTGGATTACTCTTTATGGCCTTAACTATTAAATCCAAACAAGCTTTTTCAAAGCTAAGGCCTACTTCTTTGCGTAGCCCAAGGCCTCTCTCTGAATTGCTACAATAGCCTCTAGCTCTTCGTACGTTGGTTTCTTTGGTCGTCCACCTTTGCTACTTGAACCACGGAATTCAATTCTGAAAGTATCTTTCCCTTCTTCAATGTATTTCTTTTTCCACCTTTTTAAACAATAGTCACAATACTTTGGCTTAAAAAAATTAGGGTTGATCCCCTTAGATGTGAAAATCTCTTCTGGTGATTTTCCTTTGAGATATTGGTCAACTGCCCAAATTTTGAATTTAGCAGTATAAACAACGTGCTTTTCAGTCAATTTCTCTACTGACGAATTCTTCTTTAGAATTCTTTTTTGATAATCTGATAATTCTTGCATATCTGTACTCCAAAAAACAAACCCCATCATATCATAGATGGGGCTTTTTTATTGTGTCCCATTTAAGGGGTACAGATCATTACGGAGGCTTTTTTTATTCTTTAATTAAAATTGTTCCCGATAATTTTGGATCGACGGGGTAACATTTTTTTCTTTTATAATTTCCATAAAATGGATAGCTCTTTCCTAAGATGACAACATTCTTAATTTTTAAATTTGAAACTTGATCTTCCTTTATACGGATCCAGCCACCTATTAGACTAGAAGATTCAATGTCCAGGACCCCCTCTATTTCACATAGCTCACGACTGACAAGAGCAGCTTTAAAACCAAATTCATTAGTTTCGACTTCATAAAATCTCTCATAGTCAACTTCCCTTTCTTGCATGTATTTAAAAACTCTGTAGTTGATCCGATAGTCTGCACTCCCATATTTCCCAAAAGATACGTGAATTGGATTAACTCCAGTCATATCAAAATCATCATTTTCTTGATAAACAGGTGCTTGAACACGGGCCTTAAGATTAGAAATAACTTTAAGATTAGGACATTGACCACGAAGGTCCTCAAGATTAACATCCTCGACATTGAAAAGCCCTGTATCACAATTTTGGTCATCTTCATCACGTACAGATATCGGCTTTACTCCACCTATATAATAATCTTCCAATTTTAGATAAACCTCATGTGCAAAGAAGTCTCCAACATTCTTCTCCTTAAAGCTCAGGTCGCTCTTTCCATCAAAGAAAACTGTTTCACTTAGACGTTTTCCATATTTTGAAACGAGGTAGAAACGGGCCTGGAGATCAGTGTTAGTAGAGACTCTAAGAGTGATAAGAGAAAGACCATTTACAGTACTTAAATCGATATCTTCTTGATTAACAGAGAATAAGAACAGCTTATCTTCATTAATAAATGACGTTGGACAAGAAATTTCTTCACTTGAAAAGTTGGTTTGAATTGACTGACATTGGATTTGAGTTGCAATAAGTGACTGGCCTTTAAAGCTCGGATTAAGATTTTGACCAAAAAATGCTCTTTCATTTGGTTTCCCACAGGAAAGAAGTAGGATCATGGGAATCAGAAAAATTGAACGCATAAAAAATCTCCTTAGAATTAATTTTTGCCGTTATAGCTAAAATCAATCCTAAGGAGACTATATTTCTAATTTGAAATAGATCTTTTTAATTTTGGGATACCTAAGCGCCAAATCCCTTAAGCTGCTCACCTCCAACTAGGTGAAAATGCGTATGAAAAACACTCTGACAGCCATGCTGATTAACATTTGAAACGACACGAAAGCCATTTTTCTCGAGATCATTCGACTGCGTGAATTCCTTGATGGCATCAAAGACTTGGGCCATATCATCGCGATTCATCTCATTGATATTCTTTGAATGGTTGCGGTGAATAAATAAGTAGTGCTCTTTTGCTAACGGTTGAATATCTTGAAATGCATAGACATTCTCGTTTTCAAATACCTTTATTGAAGGAATCTCACCATTTAGAATTTTGCAAAATAAACAATCACTCATTACGCTTCTCCCTATTCGTTTACGAGTTCAACACTTGCACCAAGCTTCTTAAGCTTCTCTGGTAGATCTTCATAACCACGCTGAAGATGGTAGACACGATCAATTTTCGTTTCACCGTATGCACAAAGGGCCGCAAGAACGAGGGCCGCTGATGCACGAAGATCAGTACACATAACAGGAGCAGCCGTTAGAGGCTTTCCACCTTCAATAAAGACAGAGCTACCAAGTTGCTCAATACTTGCACCAAGACGAGTAAGCTCTGGCACATGCATGAAACGATTTTCAAAAATATTTTCTGTTACTAGTGAGTTCCCTTCAACAACTGTTAAAAGTGCAACCATTTGCGCTTGAACATCAGTTGGAAAACCAGGGAATGGCTCAGTAATAACTTTTGAACCTTTTAGTGAAGACGGGTATGTTTTAACAAAATCATCACCGATCTCAAGCTTTGCTCCCATGCCTTGAAGGTTTTCAAGAACATTGAAGAGATGCTTTGGGTTGAAGTTTTTTACCGTAACCTCAGACTTCGTCATAAGGCCTCCGATAATATAAGTAGCGGCCTCAATACGGTCACCAATTGCTTGGTAAGTTCCGCCGTTGAGTTCCTTAACTCCGTCGACAACAATACGAGACGTTCCAATTCCTGAAACCTTCGCTCCTAATGCGTTTAGGAAGTTTGCAAGATCATCAATCTCTGGCTCCATTGCCGCGTTCTCAATAATTGTCTGACCATCAGCAAAGACTCCGGCCATGATTAGGTTCTCAGTTGCACCAACTGAAGGGAACTTTAGTTTTACATGAGCGCCCTTAAGGTGATCCGTTTCTGCATAAACATAACCACTTTTCATTTCAATCTTAACATTCATCTTCTCAAGATTATCGAGGTGAATATCGATTGGACGAGTCCCAATGGCACAACCACCAGGAAGTGAAACCTTTGCTTTTCCAAGGCGCGAAAGAAGTGGGCCAAGAACAAAGATCGATGCACGCATTGTTTTTACAAGTTCATAAGTTGCTTCATGAGAGCTAAGAGTTGAAGCGTCGAAAGTAATATTCTTACCATTGCGATCACATTGCACACCCATCATCTCAAGAAGTTTAAGCATTGTATTAATGTCACGAAGCTTTGGTAGGCTCGTTAATGTAACTTTCTTATCTGTTAAAAGGATTGCCGCTAAGATTGGCAGACAGGCATTCTTGGCCGGAGATATTTCAACTTCACCAGAAAGACGTGCTGGTCCTTTAACTATAATTTTATCCATTTTTAATTCCTTTTAGAAAACGGTAGCGATCTGTATAGTCCTTAATCAGTTCAAGATTAGAGAATTGATATTCACCTAAAATATCTTTTAAGTGTTCTAAATGCAATTCACTACCTTCCATTATGAACAGGCCACCGGCATTCAACTTCTCCTCCACTTGTTGGAAGAAATTTCTAAACCAATTATCGTAATCTTCATCTTTTAAGTAAAGGGCAAGATGGGGCTCAAAACGATGAACCTGTCCATGCACTTCACTTAAATCAGCGTCCTCCTTAATATATGGAGGGTTGCTAATTATGATGTCGAATTTTTCATTGAGATTTGTTAATAAATCAGATTCTTCAAAGACGATTTTTACAGTCTTTGGATAGCGGTATCGGTGAAAGAATTTATTGGCACGAGCAACATCTAGGGCCTTTGGACTAATATCACTGGCCACAATTCTCGCTTCAATTTCTCCAATTTCTCCCGCTAAACTTAGAGCAATGGCACCACTTCCTGTTCCGATATCAGCAATAGAGATATCGTTGAGCTTATTCTTTTTAATATACTTCGAGGTCCACTCCACCATGATTTCAGTTTCACTTCGAGGGATTAGAACATTTTCATTTATATAAAAAGATGAGCGGTAAAAGAAAGCGCGATTGCTAATATATTCGAGGGGGATTCCCTGCCTGACTTTTTTTAAGAATTCTTCGATGACACCTTTATTTTCAGAAATATAAATGTCATCGAATTGAGACTCGAGGATGCGACAGAAGTCTTTCAGCTCGGCCTTTA
Source organism: Halobacteriovorax sp. HFRX-2_2 (assembly GCF_043196705.1). NCBI lineage: Bacteria > Pseudomonadati > Bdellovibrionota > Bacteriovoracia > Bacteriovoracales > Halobacteriovoraceae > Halobacteriovorax > Halobacteriovorax sp. HFRX-2_2. The sequence goes on along the minus strand of NZ_JBEBMT010000002.1, from coordinate 453,148 downwards.
AACGAGAAAGAGTAATTCCAGGGTAGTTTGCCTCTAAGAATTTTTTATTCTCATTAAAGAACGAGCCGATGTAGTCCCCAAGTGTAGTAAAGCTCATGCTACTACTTATTCCTCTTGGCCTTTAAGCAACTCTGCTTGGTTGTGAGCAATTAGAGCATCAAGAACCGGTGCCATATCTCCCTCAATAATTTTATCAAGAGAGTAAAGAGTTAGACCAATACGGTGGTCAGTTAAACGTCCCTGAGGATAGTTATAAGTTCTAATACGCTCAGAACGATCACCTGTACCGATTAGGCCTTTTCTTTCAGCTGCTTCTTCAGCATTCTTTTCTTGAAGCATTTTATCGAAGATACGTGCTGCAAGAATCTTTTTGGCCTTCTCTTTATTTTTAAGCTGTGACTTTTGGTCTTGGTTATAAACTGCAATTCCTGTTGGAATGTGAGTCATACGAACCGCAGAGTCAGTCGTGTTAACGTGCTGTCCACCTGAACCAGAGGCACGCATAACCTCAACACGAACATCATTCATATCAAGTTCCCACTCAAGATCTTCAGTTTCAGGCATTACTGCAACTGTAATCGTTGATGTGTGGACACGTCCTTGAGACTCTGTTTTTGGAACACGTTGAACTCTGTGTACACCAGATTCATATTTCATCTTTGAGTAAACTTTCTCACCAGAGATTGAGAAGACAACTTCTTTAATCCCTTCATCGTTTTCAGAAAGAGAATCGATTTCTACTTTCCAACCAACTGAGCGAGCGTAGTTTTGGTACATTCTTAGAACATCACCAGAGAAGATCGAGGCCTCATCCCCACCAGCACCGGCACGGATTTCAACCATAACGTTCTTATCATCTAATGGATCTTTTGGCAGAAGAAGGATCTTAAGCTCATCTTCAAGCTCAGGAATTAATGGCTCATTCTCATCGAGAACTTCTTTTGCCATCTCCTTCATATCAGGATCATTTTCCTTAAGCATCTCTTTTGCTTCGGCAATATCCTCTTTGATTTGCTTATATTTTTTGTAAGCAATAACAACTTCTTCAAGATTTGCACGTTCTGCTGAAATCTTTTTGAACTCCTCTTGCCTATCATATAATGTTGGGTCTGCCATTTTTTCAGTCAGCACCTCAAAGCGCTGTACTACTGAATCAAGCTTATCAAACATGCTCATTTAAAATCCTTTTAGCTTTTTCTTAGCTATTCATTGAGTCCATGAATTCTGCATTAGTCTTAGTCTTCGTAATTCTTTGAAGCATAAATTCCATTGCATCAATTGTACTCATTGGGTGAAGAACCTTTCTAAGAACGTAAGTTCTTTGTAGATCTAGTTGATCCATAAGTAGGTCTTCCTTACGAGTTGAAGATTTGTTGATATCAAGAGCTGGGAAGATTCTCTTCTCAAGAAGCTTTCTATCAAGTTGAATTTCAGAGTTACCAGTTCCTTTGAATTCTTCAAAGATAACTTCATCCATTCTTGAACCTGTATCAACAAGTGCAGTAGCGATGATTGTAAGTGAACCACCATTTTCAATATTTCTAGCAGCACCGAAGAATCTCTTTGGTCTGTGTAGTGCATTTGAGTCAACCCCACCAGAAAGGATCTTTCCAGATGGTGGAACAACAGTGTTATATGCACGAGCAAGACGAGTGATTGAGTCAAGAAGGATGATAACATCTTTCCCTGCTTCAGTTAGACGTTTTGCTTTTTCAAGAACCATCTCTGCTACTTGAACGTGACGGTTTGCTGGCTCATCAAATGTTGATGAAACAACTTCCGCATTAACATTTCTCTTCATATCAGTTACTTCTTCCGGTCTTTCATCAATTAGAAGAACGATAAGAACTGAGTCTGGGTGATTTTCAGTAATTGCGTTAGCAACTTCTTGTAATAAGTGTGTCTTACCAGCCTTTGGTGGTGCAACGATTAGACAACGTTGACCAAACCCTTGTGGTACAAACATATCGATCATACGAGTTGAGTAATTGCTTGGATTAAACTCAAGATTGATCTTCTTTTGTGGGTATAGTGGAGTTAAGTTATCGAAAAGAACTGTCTTCTTGTGAGCAGCAGGCTCTTGATCGTTGATTGTGCTTACTTTTAAAAGAGCAAAGTATCTTTCGTTATCTTTTGGAGGACGAATTTGTCCTTCTACAGAGTCACCTTTCTTAAGGGCGAATTTTCTAATTTGACTTGGTGATACGTAAATATCATCGGCACCAGGAAGGTAGTTATATCCAGGAGATCTTAAGAAACCGAAACCATCTGGTAAGATTTCAAGAACACCATTTCCAAAAATGTCCTGTTTCTCTTTTGCGTGTGCTTTTAGAATAGCAAAGATTAGTTCGTGTTTTTTCATCCCCGCAGAGTTTTCAATTTTTGCCTTTTCAGCAATCTTGTTTAACTCTTTGATTTCCATCTCTCTCAATTCACTTAAATGCATAAAATGTACTACTCCTGAAATATCTGAATATATAAAATTGGATTTATTTAGAATTTGCCTCTATTAATGATCCATTAATGGCATGGATTTATAAGATTAAATTGGTTGGTATTGATTTAAATAGATAAACTCATCATAAACCCTCCCCCTTTCCTAGTCAAGCTGACTTTAGAGATTGACTTGCGGCGCCAAAATGGGCATAACTACCTAATATGAATGAGTTTTCTAGCTATCCTAAATTTGAAGAGTTTCGCGGTCTTAATATCCTCTCCATCGACTTTGGTGAGAAGGTCATAGGCCTTGGCTTCTACTGCCCTGGACGTGAGCCATTTCCAATTGGTGCCGGCCGAATTATCAATAAAGGAATCGCACACTTCTACAGTGAGCTTGAACAAGTTATTGAGGACCAAGTTGTGGAAGTTATCGTCATGGGTATCCCATACTACGTCGATGGTAACGAAAGTGAGAAGACTAAAGAGCACAAGGCCATCTTCAACGCATTAGTTGAGAAATTTCCTAGTGTAAAATTTTACCAACAAGATGAAACCTTAACGACAAAGTCGGCCAAGGAGCGAATGCTAAACTCTCCGGAGTACAATTTTCAATTTGATCCAACAAAAATTGATGAGCTTAGTGCGGTGATCATCCTAGAAGATTTCATAAGAAGTTAATTTCACAAAATCTAAAAATAAGATATCCTATTGTTATTATGACAAAGAAAAACTTATTTATTTTTTTGGTGCTTGCACCTGCATTATCAATCTGCCTCTTAGTGGCACACACTTATTACAACATTTATCATTGGCAATACGGTGGCCCTGAAACTGAATTCCAAATTAATAGTGGAGACACTTTTGGAACGATTAACTACCGTTTAGCACAAGACAAGATCATCTACTCTCCGCGCCTCTTCCATCGCTATGTAAAATTTGAAGGAAAGCTAACAAGCTTTAAGGCCGGCCGCTATGTCATTCCTAAAGGAATAACAATGGATGAGCTACTTGCTCTACTTATCAGTGGAAAGAGTTTGGCCGTAAGAGTAACAATCCCAGAAGGTTATAACCTCTTTCAAATTGCAAAGGCCTTGGCCGATGAGAAAATTGTTGATGAAAAAGATTTCATTAAAGAAGCAAAGGATAAGAAATTTGTTCACTCTCTAGGAATTCCAGCAGACCGAGTAGAAGGATATCTTTACCCTGATACTTACCAATTCCATGAAAAAATGAAAGCACGTGCGATTATCCACCGCATGTATGACAACTTTAAAGACAAAACAAAAGACTTAGACTTTTCAAAAGTAAGACTAACAAAGCACCAGCTTGTCACTCTTGCCTCAATGGTTGAAAAAGAAACGGGTGCAAAATTTGAAAGGCCAACGATCTCGGGTGTTTTTCACAATCGTCTAAAAAAGAGAATGCGTCTTCAATCTGATCCAACAACGATCTATGGAATTTGGGAGTCATACAAAGGTAATATTAGAAAGAAACACCTTAGACAGAAAACTCCATACAATACTTACAAGATCTCGGGTCTTCCAGTTGGGCCAATTGCCAACCCAGGACTTGCGGCACTGAAAGCTGCACTTAGCCCTAAGAAACACGATTACCTTTACTTTGTTTCAAAAAATGATGGGACTCACGTTTTTTCTAAAACATATAAGGAACACAGTCAGGCCGTTGATTTTTGGCAAAAGAACAGAGCAAACCGCAAGGGGCGTAGCTGGCGAGATCTTAATAAGAAACAATAAGAACGAAAGAAGTATTAATTTATGAAACTATGGTCATCATTCGATCAAGAATATATTCTCAAAAGGCTTAATGAGCTCTATGAGGAAGGCGCTGTTTTGAAATTTTGGCAAAACAACGAAGACATGCGCGAAGAGTACACTGCAACTTTCAACTCCGTTACAATTGAAAAATGTTCGATTAAATTAACAAAAGAAAGTGCTCCTTACTACACTCGAATCGCACCCCTTTCTCCTGTTTTCTTTCACTACCCTGCAGGGGACATGATATTTAAAAAAGATATTTTCAAGTTAGAAGACGGTGGACTTTCATTTAAGACGCCAAGTGAAGTTCGCATGCGTGATCGCCGAAGTGTGGAGAGGTTTACTTACAAATATCCAGACTTCAAAAATATCTCTTATAAAGTTGAAGGAGAAGATGAAACTCAACATGATATCATTCTCGACATATCACTAAGAGGGCTTGCTTTTGTTATTGATGCCAAAAGAAAAGCTAAGTATGAGATCGGTAAAACCGTTTATATCACTTCGATAACGGATCAAGAGCTACCACAACAACATGAAGCTAAGATCGCTTCAGTCAACCGATACCGCGTTTCAGGAGAAGGCCTACAAACTCACCTTCTTCGCATTGGTGTTGAATTCACACAAACGCTAAATTCAATTACATATGATTCAATCGGCTCTCTAGTTAAGAAGAGACAAAATAAATTAAAAGGGCTTGATACAAACCTATTTAATGGTTTAAACCCTGATGATTATCAAAAGCAACTTGCAAAGATTCACGATAAAAATCCTCAACTTGCCATCAATATTTCTGAGTCAGTAGAAGATATCGATCGCCTTCGATATATGACGATCGATATGAAGCGTGAATTCTTCTTAAACTTTAGCCTTGATCTTATGGCCTGTGCCTTAAGGATGTCGTCTAAAGAGTTAATCAACGATCTTCTATCTGAAGTTACTGCTGGTGTACGAGAAGAGTTTCTCATGAAGTATGATCAACCCAAACCTGCTTCAGCCATTAATAAGGCACAAGACGAATTAAGAAAATACATCCATGAGAAGGAGCGCTCGGGCGAGCTAGTTCTAAGCCCGAAGTCTTTTGTTAAATATGTTTAGTCTCCTGTCTCTTCTCGATGATATCGCAACAACATTTGATGACGTGGCCATCATGTCAAAAGTTGCTATCAAGAAGACCAGTGCACTTATGAGTGATGATCTCGCAGTTAATGCCGGAGTCATTCACGGAGTAAATGCCGATCAAGAACTCCCTATGGTCTGGAAGATCTTTGTAGGCTCCCTCTTAAATAAACTCTACAGCATTTTAGGAGTTGTTGCTCTTACCTACTTCTACCCTCCAGCTCTTCAAGTAGTTCTACTTATTGGTGGAATTTATCTTGCCTATGAAGGTGCTCACAAAGTTTTAGAAAAAGTTACCAAGCAGGATAGTAAGAAGAATCTCGCAGAGATAAGTGAAGAAAAGAAAGTTTCAGGTGCAATTCGTACGGACTTAATTCTTTCAATTGAAATTATCGTTATTGCACAAAATAGTATTAGTGGCCCATTTGTTAATCAACTTATGACTCTTGTTATTGTAGGGCTTTTGGCCTCGATTCTAATTTACGGTCTTGTTGCTATCTTAGTAAAAATTGATGATCTTGGGCTCTATCTAATCAGAAAAGAATATAAGAAACTTGGTTATGCCTGTGTCAGCTCAATGCCTTGGATTATGAGAGGACTTGGAATTGTCGGAACAATTGCCATGTTTCTTGTGGCCGGCGGTATCTTCGCTCATAGCTTTCACTTGGACCTTTATACCTATGAAGTTCTTCAAAACCTATTTCTAGGGCTTGTGGGAGGCTTTTCGGCCCTTATCCTTCTAAGCATTCTATCGCATATAAAATCAAAGTTCTTACGCTAATTATTGGCATATCTCTTAATAAGCATCTCCCTAAACGACTGTAATCACAAGAAATTTAGTCTACACTAAATTAAAGTTTATTATAGCGATAGACGATAATTTATTTAGTTAACTGTCTGAGGGAATTATGAAAATTATCAATATGCTACTAATTTCATTCGCTATCATCCTAACTTCATGTGGGGGAAAATCCTCAAATGTCGAAGTTAAGCTTCAAGGAGCATTCTCTCAAGTAGCAGGTCTCTTTGATAATGGTGCTGTTATGTTAGCAGTTGGTGGCCCTTCAGATAAACCTCCCCTTCTCTATGTTGTTCCCCTTTCACAGGCAACTCTTGATCACGAGTTTGATAATGGTAATTGGAAAATTATGGTTTTAGGCTGGCATGGTTCAACGGCCGGCGAGATGATGGAAGGTGATCTCTATTGTTCTGTCGTAAAGAATGCTGTAATTCCAGAACAAACAACATTTAATTTTAACCTGACAAAAGTCGATCAAACGGCACCGGCAAATGTTGTGGATACAGGCCACCCTTGTGCCGAATTCATTGATGGACTTCAAACGGCCAAGTATATGTCTATCTGTGAAACAACAAGTTGTAATATGGGTGAATACGTAAGGTTTAATGCAACTGACTTATCTTTAAAGTTTGGTATTCCTCACTACGAGGGACCTATAAATCGTGACCAAATCTATACTCAATCAAAATTTACTGAATCGATGAATACTTGCTATAGCAGTGCTAATGGTAATCTTTTAGATGGTGGCGACTACGCAAAAATGGTTCTTGATGCTTCCGTTGGACTGGTTCTTCCAGTAAGACTAACAGGAGGTTTTCACTTACCTCTTAGAATTGAGGGTTATGAAGATAAAGATGGTGGGACAACAGATTGCTCGATGGGACTTAATGGCAAGCTTGCAACGATGAATAGTATTGGTGAAAAAGATAATGCTGGAAATGATCGTCACTTCTATGATGGGACATACTTTACTTACTTAATGCCTCCGACTCCATTTGAAATTTCGATTACAAATTCGAATTATTCATTTGAAAGAAACTCTTCGACTACAGTACAGGTTGGTGGCCCATATGATGTTGGAAATGATACCTATCAAGGCAATTCCATGAATTATACTTGTGAATACAAGGTCGCAGGAACAGATGATTCGACTTTTGTTGCCTGTGGATATCCAATTGGCTCTGGCCCTATCTCATATGATATGACCACAGGTGATGTTGTTCTTGATGGAAATACAACGAGCTTTGATCTTGGTGAGACATTTGAGTTTAAAATGATTGGATCGTATTATGATGATGGTTCAAGTATGACAATTTATTCTCCAGAAAAGCGATTCAGTGTAATGGCAAATCCTATTGTTATGATTCCGGATTCGGATTTCATACCAGCACCGGGATCAAATGTTGATATTACAACAGGTGGAAACGCGACAATTACATTCAATAATAACACTGATAGTATGGTGAGTTTTACTATCTCTTCAACTCCAGACACCTTATCAATCACAGGAGACATTTCATGTTCTCCCTATACGACTTGTACGCTTACAATCGCAGGCTCTCCTGCAGGTTCAGGTAACTTTGACTTAAATGCCAATGGTCAGCTTTTCAACTACACATATTACTAAGATGGCACTAAGAAATGGCATTTCCTTGGCCAATCGCTCATCTAAAGCGTTGAAATCCCGTAGATTTTTGTCCCTTATTCTTTAAAGGTTAAGATTGGCTTAACCGATAAGTTTTGTGGATTAAATTGAATTTGGGGACCGTATGCACCGTCATATTTTTGGATTATTTCTAGTATCACTACTTCTAACTTCATGTGGAGTAAAAACATCAAACACAAAAGTTACCTTTTCTAAGTCACAATTTTTAGTTGGTGATTTAAGTTCTAACTTTGATGGTGGTGTTCTAATCTTTGGACGAAATAATACGACGAAACAAGTGTTTCAAATTGGACTCGACCCAAGTTCATCTTCTGAAATTGAAATTGAGCTTCCTTTTGGTAATTACGATGTAAAGGCCATTGGTTGGCACCAAGGGACAACTCCTACGAACTTAACTGGAACAAAGTATTGTTCTCAAATTAATACTGAAGTTGATTCAACTGAAACTCCAATGAATTTAGTAATGACAACGGCCAACTGTGCCTCCCTGACTAATACAGTAGTTCACGACAGTACGACTGGAAATCAATTTAAGGTTGAAACTTGTCATGGAGTTGTTCAAGTATTTGGAAAAGGAAAAAGAGATAGTTGTGATGAGGCGCCAAGTAATGCTCAATCACTTAAGATTCGCTACCCTTCGATTAATGCTGAAGGAGTTGTCGATCCAAGCTTAACTCTTGAATCAAAATGCTTAACACCAAATGCTGGTGATATTTTTACTTATGATCTAACAGCTGATTACAACGTTGTTACTAGTGATAGTGGTTTTTATAATCCAATTGAAATTGTAGCCTACTATGATACTGCTTGCTCTGGAGCCTCTCAAGTTAAAAGGATTCCAAGAACTGCAGGACTTCCTTCAGAAGAGCATCTACTAGCAACAGAAGATTCAATGAATGGCCTAACTCTCCTAGCAGGCTTTGACTCTTGTGCCTTTGCTGGAGCAACAGCAAGCTCTCCGTTTGCGGCAGATAGCGCGGCTTCAAGAGGAACGAATATCATTTGTACAGCAGCTCAGTTTAACAATATTGCTTCCTACCCTTCTGATGAATATATCATTGGAAGAAAGATCGACTTTGCAGGTAGTGCTCCAGCAACAAGTAGCACTGATTTCACAGGATATATTGAAGGTGACATTCTTTTAAGTATTAATAAGCAACCGCATATTATTGGTGCGACAGATTCGTTATTTAATAGTATCGGAAGTAATGTAACTGATGAGTCTGCAGGTATTGAGAACTTAAATATTAATGTTAACTCTCTTACTGGCGGACCTGTTATTGCCAAGTACTTAGGTGACTCTTCCGAGTTTCATGAACTAACAATTTCAGGATCAATGACTAACTCGACACCATCTGTAACACCTTCAGGATCGAGTCTAGGTTATTCATGTGGTGCACTTGTTAATCAGTCATACTACGATGGGACGACATCAAAAAGTCTAAACACGAGATTCGAAAGAATTACTTTTGAAAATTTTAATCTAAAATGTACGGGCCTTCCTGCTTCTGATAGCGCTTATGTAGGCGCACTAGTTGGTGCCCTAACAAGTGGTTCAACTGATGCGACTTATAATCGTGAAGTTCAAATTTATGACGTAAAAGGAAATATTAATATTGAAGTTGATTCAACAAATACACAACAATCTGTTGGTGGACTTATTGGATTCTCTGAGAATAATACAAATATTAATACTTATAGTAATAATTATACTTTCGCGAATACTTATACTTCTGCAGCTCCAGCGATTATTGGTGGTGTTTTAGGGCAACAACAGTCAACTGCTGCCAACTACTACGGCCGTCTTGAATTGGGAGAGAATAATATTCACTTAGCAATTAGTAGTGATCTTCCTTACAATACAATTCAAGGTGCTGGAGGGATTGCTGGGAAAATCTTTAATCCAGAGTATTTACAAATTCGATCTTCGATCACGACAGGAAGTATTGATACAACATTAAAGAACGCTGGTGGACTTATCGGTCATGCAGCTTTCACAAACCCTAGTGACTCATTTGGTATTCACAATTCAGCAACAAGAACAAGGGTTAGCGCTGATGGTAGTGCAGGTGGTTTAATTGGAAGACTTAACCTAGATGGAAGTTCTGCAAACTTTAGACTTAACCATGTTGAGACAAGTTCCATTACAGGAGCAGCGGCTAACTCTTCAGGACTAGAAGGTGTTGGAGGTGCCCTAGGGACTTTAACATCAACGGCCAGTTATTCTTCTGTTAACTTTGATAGCAACTTTTATTCGGGACTACTTTTTACAACTCTTGGTTATGCGACAGGAAACTCAAGTGGCTCTCTTATTGGAGTTATGTCGGATACAAATACTTACGTGATGGTTAATGGTCACCACTACACGAGATGGGGAACAAGTACTTCCCATATTATCGACTTCATTGGATTTATCAATGAGACAACTCTAGCAAACGTCCTAGATAGAATCACGGCAAATCAAGTTGTTTACCAAGGCTACACTGATAGCTCAACAGCACTTCTTCAAAGTGCCCTAAGATATGGAACACCTGGTGGTGAGATCAGCCTGACTTTTAACGAACTTGCTAATAAGTTTCTACCTTCGACTTTTACTGGTAGCCCATTCTTTACTCCAAATGGTGATTCTAAGTTAGATGTCGCATTTAACCGCTTTATGAGATTTGCAACAAATGGCCGCGCGACAGTAACAGGCTCGGAAGGAAGTCCATTTCTTCTTTCAAACTCATCTGATTTATTATTCATTAAGAACAATTTATTCTTGAGTAATTTCAATTTTAGATTAACGGCCAATATTGATATGGGAGGACAATTCCTTCAGCTATCTGATGATAATATTCCATTCAACGGCTCACTTGATGGTGCCGGGTTTACGATTTCAAATATTAATAATAACTATACTGGCCTATACAAAAGCTATAATGGAATTTTCCCTTATGTTGAGTACGGACGAATTAAAAACCTAAGAATTGCCAATTCTATTATGAGTTTTGATTGCGATGCCTCTGGTGATGCTGGTTTATTAATGGGAAGAATCAGTCGCTATAATAACTATGGTGATGACCGCGCACAATTTTACAATATTCAATTAGAAAATAATACGATTGCAAGCAGTACTGGTTGTGCAGCGACAGGGTTAGTTGCCGGTACCTACTCTACTGAGAATAGCGGTGAAGGGATATTATTTGAAAATATAAGTGTGAAAAATAATAATTTTGCGTCCCCTACTGGTTCCCTCTTTCTTGATCGAATTGATTATTCAATGTCATCATCTGAAACATTTGCCTTTAGAAACCTTGAGTTTATTGGCAATATGTTCACTGATCCAGCGCCTGTTAACACGTATGCATTCTTCTCAAATAAAGGATCGAATACATTTAATGTTAGTTATGAAAATGTTCTCTATGTAGGACATAAAGACGGACACAATCCAACAGATATTCACAGCAATAATAATGCTGGTTCAGCAACTTCTCTAAGTAATCACTACGTCTTTATCAACCCAACTTCATTTGCAGGAGTTCTTGATACAGGGATTCTTACAAATGGAACAAACTACGCCCTTTCAGATATGGCAACGACAACTTTTGATAAGTACTTCGTTGTAAATTCAACAACTGGGGCAGTAGATCTTAACCGACCATATATCAAAGAAGAGATGGATCAACGATAAGCATAGTTTAATGCCAATAAATTTAGGCGAAAAAAATAAGGACGCGTTCAGCGTCCTTTTTTTATTACCGGCAGAACTTACCGATATTATTGGTAAAAAGAAATTAACTTAATTATTTTCCCGCCACATACGAAGAGTGCCTACAATAGGTTCCCAAGGAGCTTCAGAACGAAGCAAAGGCTGAGGTTTTAGGGCAACTATTGAAAATGAATTAAAAGCAACAATTGCCGACTTTTAAAACAACTTTTGAACTAAATAAATTCAGGGTTAAAATTAAGTGTCGCGTAATAGTTTAACCAACAAACTTTGCTTGTTTTACTTCGTTAAGGAGGAGGACTAAATGGAAGCTGAAAGACTAGAATATTTTAAAAAGAAGTTATTGGCCGCTAAAGCTGAGATTCTTAACGGTGGTATTCTAACAAGTACTGAAGACCTTAAGATGTCGACAGATGATTTACCTGATGAAGGTGACGTAGCAAACGCAGTAATTAACCAACAGGTTACATTTAATATGCGTGCTAGAGCGATGACTAAGCTGAGACAGATCGAAGAGGCGCTTCACCGTATTGAAGACGGTACTTACGGACACTGTGAAGATTGTGACGAGCCAATTGGTAAAAAAAGGCTTGAAAACCAACCATGGGCCGATCTATGTATCACACACGCTGAAGAAAGAGAGCGTGAAGAACAACACATGCGAAGAGCATCATAGCTTTTTTCATATTCCAAATGTTAGTAAAAAAGCCTGCAGTTGCAGGCTTTTTTTATTATAGGGCCATCCCCTCGTCTACGCTAAAGGTCTCCTTCTTTATATAGACATATTTCGATATATCCCTTTTTAAGACTTTCTTAACCTGTTCATTTGATTTGAGGATCTCCTCTACCTTAGGACTCGTTGTACTTGAATTTGTGTTATTAATTGGTGCTACGATCATGACATATGCAAAGACAAAGATACTGATTGATAGTGTCCAAATTGTTTTCACTGAATTACCCTCCATGGTAAGTTCTTCTTCTGTTCATAATTAAGCACGGGCCATGCCAAAGTCTGATATAATGATTACGGTAACTTAATAAAGTGGAGTAATGAACACGGTGGCCTTTTGGCCTTATTTTCTACCACCACTTTCAAAATAGTGTATAAGATTTTGACACCTATCTATAAACTATCCATATGGGCTATAGATGAACGGTTTAAGTAGGTAGAATCCTGTCATAGTGTTGGCACATGCTGTGCATTCTATAACAGTGAGTTTGAGTTACTAAGGAGCACTTTTTGAAACTAAAATCTTTTCTACTACTTTCTACTTTAATTGCTAGCTCTTTTGCTTTTGGAGCTGGTGAAGGTCAGAAATTATCATTTGATCAATTAAGACAACGTGTTTTCAAAAAAGAATACCAAAAAGAAACATCTAATACTGATGTATTAAGATCTCGTTTTTCAAGCTGGGGAATTAAGAATAACTTTGCACAAGGTTCAATTAATCTTCCAGGAGCACTTAAGAAGCTTACAACTCAAAAAGAAGTTGTCGTAGCTGTTATCGATACAGGTATTGATCCAACTCACCCATTCCTTAAAGATAATATTTATGTACCTAAAGGTGATGCTAGCATTACTAACTTTGGCCTAGACTTTTCTAAAGGTGCAGATAATGTAAATACTCCATACGATAAGAACCGTCACGGAACTCACGTTTCAGGAATTATTAAATCAGTATTTCCAAATGTTAAGATTCTTTCACTTAAGTATTACAACCGTCATGCTTCTGGTAAGGATAACTTAAACTCAACAATCAAGGCACTTCGTTATGCAGTTGATCTTGGTGTTGATATCATCAACTATTCAGGTGGTGGACCAGAGCCAGATTTAGAAGAACTTGAAATCCTAAAGAAAGCAGAAAGAAAAGGAATTATCGTTGTTGCAGCAGCAGGTAACGAGCAAGAAAATATTGATAACAAGAACACAGCTTACTTTCCAGCAAGCTACAAGTTATCAAATATCATTACAGTAACTGCTCACGACCAATCAATGAAGATCCTTAACTCTTCAAACTGGGGAGCACAAACTGTAGACGTTTCAGCACCAGGATATAAGATTAACTCTGCTATCCCAACATCTAGAAACGGACTACTAACAGGAACTTCACAAGCAACAGCATTTGTTTCAGGTGTAGCTGCAATGTTAAAAGCTGGATACCCAGGTCTTTCAGCTAAGCAAATTAAGAAGATCATCTCAATCACAGCTAAGAAAGAGATTACTTTTAATGGAAAGGTTAAGTCTTCAGGACGTGTTGATGCAACAGCAGCAGTTGAGCTTGCAGAAAAGCTAAACACGAAAACAAACGGAAAACTTGCTAGCTACAAAGGAAGCAAGAGAGAAGTAGCAAACACTCCAAAAGTAATTATCAGAAAATAATTAAATTCCTAGATGGCCCTTAAATAGGACGTAAGCGCAAGGGTCGTCCCCATAACAAAAATCACTCCAAGCATTCCATACAATAAATAAGACACCTTAAAGAATCCCATCATTTTATAATCAAGAAAGCTTTCGACTTGGCTTTTGTTAAGCTCACGCGTTTCAGAAATGGCCTCTTTGATACGCTCATAGAGAGAGATCTCCTCGATCCCCTTTTGCGTATAAGGCTGCCAAATTTCCTGTTCACTTACACCTGAGTTCATCATTTCAATAACGATATCAACAAGCTCTTGTAGGTACAAAGGCCTAAGTACATCGTTCTTCGACTCCTCACTGTAGAAGTAATCAAGAAGATTATTGTAGCGGCGACGGACTTTGATCATGAATTTCTTAAACTTCACATCACCTTGGAAAATCGCAGGATTTTCCATTTCGAGAGGAGATAGTGTCAGCCAATACCTTTCACGAAAAGTATAGAAGCTCTTCTCCCCTAATGGTTCTCCTAATGGATTAAAAGATAAATCGAAGTCGCATTCTTGGCAGCGATCTTCAATGATATTTTCACTTTCGCACTTAGGACATGTTATAAGTTGCACATCCTGTGCAATATTATCTTCCATGAAGAGATGTTGATGTTTTTGTATGTCGTTTAAGAATTCTTTATCCATAAGAATATTGTAATTTCATAAGCTTAGTATTGGCAAATGTTAAATCATATACGACAATAAAGTATGTCTAGCCTGCTGAAAAATAAATTCTTCCTGCCAGTTGTTCACATTCTTGCAGGTATCATTTACGCATTAAATTTCCCATTCATTGGAAAGTTCACAATCTTTCCGACAATCTTTTTAAGTGCCGCCGTTCTTTTTTACGGATTAAAAAGTGAAAATCGTTTTAAGCATAATCTCTTAAATATTTTCTTATTCTGTTGGGGCTATAATTTTGCAGGCTATTACTGGCTAACTTTTACCTTAAATGAATTTGGAAATTTATTCTTTCCATTTAACTTTATCCTATGGCAGCTTTTTTCAGTTATTATTGCCCCACAATTCTATCTCTTTCTCATCACCTTCTTCTTTTTAAAGAAGCATGTGAAGATCAATACTTTAGCTGGAGGAGTCCTCTATTCACTAATCTTTGTCGCCCTAGAGTACTTCACTCCACAACAATTCCCGGCCCTTTTTGGCCACCCATGGCTTAAGATCTCTCCATTTCTAAAGCCAGCAAGACTCTTGGGTGTGCCTTTCTATAGTTTCTTAAGCTTATTTATAGGACACCTTATTTTCATGTTCTATCAAAAGCAAAGACTCCCTAAGGCACAAGGTGGAATTATCCTAGCACTCTTACTTGTTAACTTTGGAGTAGGCCCGATCAAGGCCAAGGTTGGAGACGATCTTAAGATTCGCATTGTTCAAGGAAATATTGGGAACGACTTAAAACTTAAGTCTGAACAAGGACTTAGGCTTGCTTCTTCAGAGGTTATTAATATCTATAAGGACCTAAGTCTAGCTGATGGAGTTGATGATATTGACCTCGTTATTTGGCCAGAGACATCATACCCAAGATTTGTTTTTTCAAGAGAGAATAAAAAACTCGCGGGTGAATTAATGGACCTTTTCGTTAATAGTGAAGCCAGCTACTTCTTTGGAACCTATGATCTTGCCTCAACTAATCCTAGCGTTTTAGAAAATACGTATAATGCGACAATCTTATCTCGCGGTGAAGGAATTATTGATCAGGTTTATCATAAACAAGTTCTTATTCCATTTGGAGAAGGGCTGCCATTTGGTCCACTGAATAAGTACCTTGCCCCTCACCTAACAAATATTTCATTCTTTGCCAGTGGAACTAAGTACACAAATTTTGAAGTCAAAAATAAGAATTTTATTTCATTAATCTGTTATGAAGTTCTCTTCCCTCGCTATGTAGGCAAGTACATAAAAGAAGTTAAGAAGCGTGGAGAAAAGATTGATTTCATCGTCAACGTCACTAACGATTCATGGTATGGGCCTTACTCAGAACAAGAGCAGCATCTATTCTTAGCAAAGTGGCGCGCTGTGGAGTTCAACCTTCCAATCATTAGAGCGACAAATACAGGAATCTCTGCAGTCATCAAGCAAGATGGACGAGAACTCATTCGTACTGAGAATTTCAAACAAGAGATAAAGGATTTTTCACTTTAAGATTAAAAGCCTTCTTTTAAAAGATCGTGCATACGGATGAATCCCTTGAATTCATTTCCATCAATAACAGGAAGCACATAAATCTTATTCTGCTCCATTGATGTAAGAGCATCAATAGCAAGGTCATCTGATGAAACCTTCTTAGGCTCAGTCGTCATAATCTCACTTAGCGCTGTCTCAAGTGCATTGGCATTCTTAGCAATAGAGCGTCTGATATCACCTTCCACAAGAATTCCGCTAAAGCTACCATTATCAATAACAGCAAGAGCACCTAGAGGCTTATTCGTCATTTCAAGAACCGCATCTTTTAGAAGATTAGATGATTCAAGAATTGGACACTCTTTAGCGATCCACATGAGATCTTTTACCTTCATTGTAAGTGACTTCCCTAGCTTTCCACCTGGGTGGTTAATAGCAAAGCCCTCACGTGAAAGGCCTACAAATTTCTCATAAGCAACAGCAATGGCATCACCCATAGCAAGTGCGACCGTTGAAGAAGTCGTTGGGGCCAGATCATTAATACAGGCCTCACGTTCAACAGAACAGTCAAAAGAGATCCCACACTCGAGAGCAATTTGCTTTGTTAAATCACCAACAAGGGCAATACGATTTTCTTTTCTAATTCTTAGGAACGGAATGAGTTTTAGGATCTCACTTGTCGTTCCTGACTTCGATAAGAAAATAATGGCATCATTTTCACTGACTCTCCCAAGGTCACCATGAAGGGCCTCTGTAGGATGAAGAAAGATAGAGCGCAGACCTAGGGAACTAAATGTTGAAGAAAGCTTCTCACCAATAAGGCCAGACTTTCCTACACCACATAAAACCATTTGTCCGTTGTGAGCATGGAGATATTCGAAGACATCTGTCAGTTTGTTACACATCTTCTCATCCAAGAGATCAATAACTCTTAGAATTGAATCAGCTTCAAGTTTTAAA
>NZ_JBEBMT010000002.1:215719-436042 GCF_043196705.1 Halobacteriovorax sp. HFRX-2_2 | reverse complement strand
ACTTCCTTCATCTGACCAAAATGCTCCACTACCATCTCCTTTGGTGTCAATTTTTCTATCTCGATCGAGTCTATGACTATGTTATTATAATTATATGAAAATGTTAAAAATAATAGTGCTTTTTTCCCTGCTATTTGGTTGTAGTTCATATGAACAATTTGAACAATTAGTTGAAGAATCAGAAATTCCTTCAAAGACTTACAAGTCTAACTTTAACCAAACGTGGCAAGCAGTTCTAGAAATTATGCAACAATACGATATTTCAGTGAAAAACCAAGAAGCTGGAGTCGTAAAAACACGCTGGATCAATAATACGAGTCAAATTAACTTCTCTGATGCCTTCGGTTCTAAAGAAATGGTTAAGGCAGCTCAATTTAAATTAGTTATAAATGTCATTAAAGGATATCGCGGAAAACAAGAAGTCTCTAAGGTTTCAATCTATCGTCGCCAGATGATTGAAAAAGACTTTCTCCAAGGTTGGCGCCTGGTTCGCTCAGATGGAATCCTTGAAAAGACTATCCTCTACCGCATCGATCGTATTCTCAAAAGAGAAGCAATGATCAAGAAAATTGAAGAGCAAAAAGCAAAAGAAGCAGAGAAAGAGTTATTCTAGTGAATAACGCTTTCTTCTTCTAATTTATTAGTTACGATAACAACTTCATCTAATTCTTCAACAACTTCCTCGACTCTCCCCTTTCTTAAAATTTTACGCTTAAAGAAAACCATAAAATCTCTTTGGATAAGTAGCATACAAGGAAGGACAATAAGAGTTAGAACTGTAGCAAAAAGCAGTCCCCAACCCATACTCATGGCCAGTCCCTTAGTGAATCCAGCATCTCCACCAATTGCGTAGGCCATTGGGAAAACACCACCAAGAGTTGTGATACTTGTTAGAATAATTGCTCTAAGACGGCTTCCTGCTCCTTCTAGGATCTCAGGGCGGTGAAAGCTGAACCAGTCACTTCTTTTCTCGTTAATCGTTACAACAAGAAGTAAGCTATCATTAACAACAACACCGGCCATCCCAATAATTCCGATAATGGCCATTAAGCTAATATCTAATCCCTGAAAATAGAAGGCCCAGATAACACCAATAACTCCAAATGGAATTGCAGAACAAATAAGCAGTGGTTGCATAATACTTCTAAGAACAATTGCAAGAATGAAGAAGATACCAAGAAGCGCAAATGCAAATTTCTTAACCATCGAATTCTTATTCTTTCTCGACTGTTCATCAGCATCTTGTGCATTAAACATTAGATCTGGATATTTTTTAGAAAGCTCTTTTGTTAAAAGATCAACTTTCTTAATTAGTACTTCTTTTTTAATAATTTCTTTATCAAATGGTAGATCAACAACAACCTTTCTCATTAAGTTTGAGTGTCTAATTACTGATTGCTTCTTCTGCTTCTTCCAAGTACCAATCTCTGAAGACTTAATGACTTCACCATTTGCAAGAACAACAGGAAGGTTTCCAAGCTCTTCAAAAGTTAGATCATCCCCATCAGCAGCATAGGTTAAGAAACGGATTTTGCGATTACCACTTGTGTACTCATAAACTTCATTCTTATTAATAAATTGAACAAGTTGACTCGAAACCTGGCCAAGAGAAAGTCCACGAGACTGAATCTCATTTTTCTTAGGAGTAAATACCCAAGCATCTTTAAAAAGAGAATCATCAAGATCCACCGACTTGATACCTTCAATCTTTAAATCTTCAATGGCCTTCTTAGTATACTCTGTTACCTCTTCTACATTGAATGGTGACAGTGACTGAATTGTTACTTCAACAAGGTTTTCACGACTTTCATCATTTCCACCTTTTGCAATCTTTACTTCCAGTCTTTCAAACTTACCTGTTTTCTCTAGCTCTTTTAGCTGATCCTTAAGGTAGTCTTGAACATCCTTCTTATTGGCCTCGACATTATTATCAAGTTGAGAAAAGGACACTCGATAACTAAAGTATTGTGGCCCTTCTTGCTTCTTACCATTTGTATAATTTTGGCCAATCGTAAATTGATAGTTATTATACTTATTCTTATCAATCTTATTCATCACCTCTTCAACAGGAGCAAGTTGCTTATATGAATCATCAAGGCTTTCAGACTCTTTTAGGGCACCAATGAACTCCACTGTTTCAGATGAAATACTTAAGTTAAAATTGAAATTAATATTCTTACTAGCAAAGATGATTGAACCGATCATCGCTGCAACAAATCCTGTTAAAACGATATAGCGCCATCTGAGGGCCCCATCGAGAAGTCTTAAGTACCCACGCTTGAATCGTTGAAAGTAATTTGATTCATGATGTGCATTCGCCTTTGTCACAAAGTGCTTTAAGTGATTTGGAAGAATAAAGAAACTTTCAAATAAACTTAAAAGAAGCGCAGAGAATACAACGACAGGAATTGCCATTAAGATATTTGACATCGAATCCTTTCCAACAAGGATTGGCGCAAAGGCAATTAGAGTTGTTGCAACTGTTCCACAAATAGGCTTCCAAGTAGAAAGAACCGCACCAACAGCGGCATCTTTGGAACTTGCTCCCTTTTCAAGGTTTTGCATATACTGTTCTGAAATAATAATGGCATCATCAACGAGAATCCCAATAACAAGAAGCATCCCAACAACTGAGATAAGGTCAATGGAGATCCCCATTGTCTCAAGAACAGTAAAGGTAAAGAAGTAAGCAAGTGGCATCCCAATCGATGTCATAATTGCAGTTCTAAAACCTAGAAATAAACAAAGAGTGATAAGAACAAGAATGATTCCCATTAAAGCATTCGACTGAAGTGCATTAATTTGCCTTTCAATAAATGCAGGGCCATCCTCAACACTAATGATATTTATTTCTTCTGGAGCTTCCTTATTAATTTTAGCTAGCTTTTCTTCTAGCATCTCTTTTAATGTGATCGAGTCTGCTTCAACATCTTTAAAGATATTAAAGCTTATACCTGGTTTACCATTTGTATAATTAGTTCTGTTAATCTTAGGCAAACGGTACTCAAGTGTTGCTAAGTCTTTAAGGTGAAGCGTGTGGCTTGAGTTATTAGAACGAATCAAAAGATTATTAAGGGACTCGATATCATAGTTTAGATTTTCAATTTCAATTGAGTAAGAATCACTTCCTTTGCGAATACTTCCTAGAGGGTAAATTCTAAATGTTTCTTTAATCTTATTGTAAATATCAGAAGGAGCAATTCTGTAGCGGGCCATATTATCGACATTTAGCTTAATATAGAGATCTTTAGTGTAGCCGTAAGTATCAACCCTTGAAACACCATTAACTCTTTCAAGCTCTTCTTCTACTTTTAAAAGCCAATTCTGGTGGAGATCGCTATTTTGATCAAAGTTTAAAATTGCGTAGTAGTTAAACCAAGAATCTGTTTGCTTAATATGGCGAACAACAATGTCTTTAGTTTCAGAAGGAAGATCTCCACGAATCGTTTCAATAGCATCTTTAATACGTGTTTCAAGATCATCAATTTCTTCAAACTCATCTTTTACATCAACATTGATGCGCATATATCCCTGTTGTGAGTTTGACCAAATCTTGTCAATACCAGCACTACCTTTAATGGCACGTTCAATCGGATAAGTTAGAAATCTTTCAACTTGAGAAGCACCAGCACCAGTTAGTGTGGCAGTGATTTGAATTCTTTTTGATGACCAGTTAGATATCAAGTCTCTTTTCATATGGGCCAGGGAGATAATCCCAAAGAGCACCATCATGATACTTAATAAGTTTACTAGAAAGCTATTTCCTACAAAGTATGAAACTAGTTTTTTCACAAGCTACTGTCCTATTTAGATTTTTAAAAACAGTAGCTTGTAGCACTAAAAATGTGAATTTATTTAGTTTTTGAGAAGTTATATCGAATTTACACTCACTAACCTATTGAAAATAGATTAGTAGGCCATGATATAAGTCACCCAAGACTCACAATTCTCTTCAACAGTTGAGCGATAGAAGATACCGTCACCAGAACCATCATCATCCTCACCTTCCCAGTAAGTGATAATATTCTCAAAACCAGCATCTTTCATGATGTCCTTGATCTCACCAATTGACCAATGTCTCCAGTCATATGAGAAGGCCTTACGATAAAGTTTTCCATCATTATGTGTTTTAAAGTGAATATAATATTGAACTTCTTCTGTTAGTGGATTGTAGCTGTCGCAATCCCAGAAGTATGTATGATCGTCGTGCTCAGTTTCTTCCTCTAGCTCTTGACGACATTCTTCACCACCAAAGATATCAACCATGAAAACACTCTCTGGTCCCATATTCTTCTTCACCTGCTTAAAGTAATTAAGAAGAACATTTCTTTCTTTGAAAATGAAGTAAGAGAAATTAAAGGCAACAGTAACATCTGCTTTAAAGTCGTAATCATCAAGCACGTTTCCATTGATATAATGCATACGTGTTTTCTCTTCATCCGTTAGACGAGAGTAGTGATTTTCAATTCCATACGCTTGTGGCTCTTCATCAAGATCAATCCCCCAAGCCTCACGCTCACCACCTTCTTTAACCCAGTCACATGCCATTGCGGCCGTCCCACCAAAGTCTTCTCTAAGAGTTCTTGGAGAGCGTCCAAAAATCTTCTTATACTCTTTGTTGATAAATTCAATATCAGCTTCGTGATTTTGAACTGACTTTTCATAAAGTTGGTACTTCAAATTCGTTGGAATTTTCGACATTAAATACTCTTTTGTTATCTATTTATATGATTTGACTTCTTTTATGCCAGAATTGTAACTCATATTGATTGAATTTTTAACCTTAAATCTCAAATCATTTGTTTTATAGACACTACGTGCCAGAGAGATAAATTCATCACCAAAGTCACAGGCCTTCTCTTTCAAACGAATATCGTCTTCAATTACCCAAAGCTTCTCATTAATCTCTTTAAGCTCACTGATAAACTTGTCCATACCTTCTAGATTTAGTTTGGCCAAAGCATTTGCAAGCTCATCATATTCTGCTTGGGCAAGACGGACACGCTCAGCATCCTCAATTCTTTCCGTTTTAATTTTTAAAATTGTCATTTTATCAACTAACTCACCGAGAGAAACGGGACATTCAATTATCATCTTATACCTCAATATCAATATAATTAATTTCTACAATTGTGTATTCAAAATCATCACCTGGGGCCTGAACAATAACTTCATCCCCTTCTTCCTTGCCAATCAGGGCCCTTGCAATCGGAGACTTCCAACTAACTAGTCCCTTTATCGTATCAACTTCATCAACTCCTACAATGGAGTACCTCTTCTCGTTGCCATCCTCATCTTCCAAGAGGACGGTTGCACCAAATTGGATTTTTTCAGATGAGACAGAAAGTGGGTCCACAATTAAGGCCGCGTTTATTCGCGTATGTAAAAAGCGGATACGTCGATCGATTTCACGAAGCCTTTTCTTTCCATATTGGTAGTCAGCATTTTCTGATCGATCACCAAGAGAAGCGGCCCACTTAACAGTTGCTGTCACCTCAGGTCTTTCCGTCTTCATTAAAAAATTCAACTCTTCTTCAAGCTTAGCGTACCCACGTGGTGTTATATAATTATCTTTCTTTATTGCCATATTGATTTAGAATTCCTTCTACTCCATTTTCCACTAAGTCCATTACCTCTTCAAAGCCCCTAGCTCCGCCAAAATAAGGATCAGGAACTTCTTCATAAGAAGTATATGGGCCACTACAGAAGCTACAAAATAACTTAACCTTATTCTTATACTTTCCCTCAATATCTAGCTTAAGAATATTTTGATAATTTGACTTATCCATTGCAACGATTAGGTCAAATTCTTCAAGATCATCTTTAGTAAAACCTCTCGAAATACTAGGAAGTGTGTACCCCCTTTTATAAGCATGCTCTTGCATACGTCGATCTGCCCCTTCTCCCGCATGATACGCACTCGTTCCAGCAGAATCCACCTGAATATGTTCAAGTAAATCGAGCTCCTTAATTCGATGAAGCAGTACCCCATCAGCGGCAGGTGAACGACATATATTCCCAAGACAAACAAATAAGATTTTCATATTAAAATTATGATAGAATCGAGGGTGAAAGTAAATTTAAAGGAATAAAATTATGACAGTTCAAAGAATCAGAACAATGGGTGATCCCGTATTAAGAGAAATAGCGCAAGACTTTACAAAAGAAGAAATTCTAAGTGAGGAAACAAAGCAGCTTTTAGAAGATATGAATGATTCTATGATTGCAGTTGGTGGCATCGGAATCGCAGCTCCTCAAATTGGAGTTTCTAAGAAAGTTACAATTATCGATGTACCAGAGGACTCTCGCTACGAAGATGCTAGTCCGAGTGGAAAAATGATTATCTTCAATCCTAAGATAGAATTCTTAACAGATAAAGAAGATGGATACTGGGAAGGCTGTCTTTCTGTTCCTGGCCTTAGAGGTTATGTAGAAAGACCAAATCATATTCGCGTGAGCTATTTAAATGAGAAAGCACAAGAAGTTGTTTTTGAAGCTAGGGACTTCTTAGCAACTGTTTTTCAACACGAGATCGATCACCTCTACGGAAAGCTTTACGTCGACAATGTTAAAGATATAAAGAAACTCGTTTACGAAGAAAATTTATAGCCATAATAAAAGGCCCTCATAAGAGGGCCTTCTTTTTTTGTAGAAGGTATTTTATTTATTCTGAAACAATCGCACGCATTACATCTAGAGTTTCAGGAGAAAGAGAAGATTCGTAGCGCGCCCAAATTTCTTTAGTCTCTGCTACAGAAGTGTCACGATCCATTTGTGCAACAACTTCTTCAAGAATTAAATTCGCTTCTTCAACTTCCGAGTTGTAGATTGCAATTTGATCAGCATTCACACCCTTGATAGATCCATAAACAGGACCAAACTCTGCTAGACCTTCATCATCTAAAAGAATTAATCCAGCAAGACCAATTTTAGCGGCCTTTACCCAATCCTTCTGATCACCAGAGAAGATTGCTTTTACTGAGTAACCAACACCTACTTTCATTGCAAGAAGTCCAGTGTAAGCGATGTAGCAGTTACCAGTTAACATACCAACTGCTGCAGATGCATTAAACGAAAGACCTGTTGCAAGAATTAGACTTAGAATTACCTTTTTCATTTTTTTCCTCCATGTTTTTTTTGGTTGTAAATAACGATAACGTCCATCCGAATTTTTCTAAACTTAAATAAAGGTAATATGTCGAGAGACATTTTATAAAAAATGACCAGTGTTTTTTACAAGCGATAGAGTCTGACTTTACCACCACATCGTGTTTTCAAGGCATTACGAATAAGAAGTAAAGTTTTTGCATTTAAAAACCGACAAGACAAGAAGGATAATTACTAATTAGAGAGACATATTATGAGTGAAGGTAAGAAACAAAGTTTTATCGCTTTAGCGTGCGTACTTAGTGTTAATACATTTGTCGCATATCAATTCTTTTCAACATCAAAATTTGATAACGTCTATTCGAAAGAAAAGATCCAAGAACGAAGGGCACCGGCCTCCCAAAAGGTTCCAGGAGAATACAAAGAGTATCAACAACTCTTTCCCTTTGAAGACTTTGTTATCTACGAGGACTTTAACGGAAACGTTGATTACAAGATGTCTGTCGACTTCTGGTCTGACAAAGGCGCAAAGTATTTCACAAAGAATGGAAAAGAAGCAATTGAAAAGGGTCTTACGGCCGGCTTCAAAAGGCTTATTGAAAAGGGCAATCAAGATGGAACAACTCTTAAGTCAGAAGTTCTTCCTGAGCTAACAAAGGAATTCCTTAATACCTTTGTCTATACAATTAAGGTTCACAAACTCATCGATTCAAACTTTGAATTCGATATTATGTTTACGCCTTATAACAAAGATACTGTTTCATACAAAGACGAATTAAAAACAAACCAGCTCATAAACCTTGAATCTCAAGGAACACTTTATGAAGCTTACCAAACATATAATAAGAATTTTTCTCATCGTGTGCTAGACACACAAATTCCAATTTCTAATGATGTCTATCAATATCTTGGTGGAGCGATCACTTTGACTTCGGAACTAATTGATACGGACTGGAAGATCTCTCAGCCTATTCCAAAGCCTAAGAAGAATGGTGTTAAAGGATATGTACGACTTCGTAAGTACTACCGAGTTAACTACCCTACTGACTTAAAGATCGAATCTTTTAAATCGAAGTACTTAAATATTACGGAGCAAGAATTTGAAGCAAAGAAAGAGATGCCTCATGTTCTTACTGTTGATACTATTTATGAATACAATCTTTCTAGCCTAATTCCAAAGAAGACAAAAACTATCTTTCACTTTGGTGAAATCGTATCTCTTGATAAGAAGCATGACAGCTTTTTCAAGAGAATCTTTAGCTTCTTTAGCAAGAAGAACGATATTAAGACTTCAAAATTTAAAATCAAGGGCGACTACTCAAACGGTACTATTCGTACAAATTTCAATGGTGAAATTAAAACACTTGTCTACAGTCACAAAGACAAGAAGTTTACTAAGAAGAGTCGTGTGACAACAAACCCTAGGGATTATGACTTAAGAATGCATGTGAAAGATGCAATCAAGAAGACTCTCCTACAAGAAAATACTGAGTACCTTGTAGAAAAACTTAACTTAAAAAAATTTATTAAATAATAGGATCGACTATGAAATCGACGAAGAAATTATTAACGACAGCTCTACTATCGACACTTGCAGTACAATCATTTGCCGCAAGCTTCAACATTAAGGATCGACTTGACTCTCAAAAGTTATTTCTAGAGTCTTATCAGTCAGTCTATGGCCAGCGTGACTATGCTCATGCTCCATCTTTCTTTGATACGATCAAAGAGCTAGACAAGTCAAAAGAGAAAGCCGCTGTTAAATTTCTAAAAGAAATCGACAGTGTACTTCCAAGTAAGATTGCCATGCCGGTTACTTACTGGACAAAGGTCTCGCCAAATGAAAAAGAGCTTGGAAAAGTTATCTACTATTTCCTGGCCTACAAGCTATTTATCCTTAGAGACTTTATTGATAACCCACTTACCAAAGATAAGGATAAGAAGGCGGCCCAAAAGCTTCTTTCTAAAATTACTAGAAAGGGAATCAATTCAAATTCTATTTCAACATACTTTCCTACTCTGAAACTTCAAGCAATGAAGATCGCTAGCAGTAAAGATGTTATTGAAAGCATTAAAGAAAATGAAATTGCAACGATCGACTTCACTGAGACATTTAGTGATATTAATAACTACTCACTCTCTGCCCTTGGTTTTGTTCCATCAAATAAAACAGAGATTGTTTCAGAAAATGAAAGATCTCTTGAGCGTATCGATTGGCTAAACCAAAGGGTTATCTTTGCTGGTGGGACGCTAGACTTTGATTCAGATTATATCAAAATGCCAACAGCTGATGATCCTACTGGAAATATCATTTTTCAACAGGATCCAATCTACATCAAGATTCGCGATATGATTGCAAGTTCTAAGGACTCAATCTTTATCGATATTTTCCTCTTCGGAGGAACACTAGGAGCAACTCTTTCAGAGTACCTGCTAGATCAGACGAAAGAAAAACTTAAGGCCAATCCAAATTTTAAGGTTGTCCTTCTCCACGACTATGCCACTAACTACAATATGTTAGATGAAATGATGCCGATCTTTGAGTATATCAAAGAACGTCGTGAAAAAGATCCAGTATTAAAAAAGAGTGTCTCTCTACTACAGGCAAATATTCAGCGCCACCCTCCAGGGATCCCTTTTGGTATTACAAAGCTAATTCCAAAAACTGCTGAAGCGATTAAGTATTTTGAGTCAGGTAGTACTTATTTTGAATCAAAAATTGACCACTCGAAAGTTATTGTCGTTGACGGTAATACGGAGAATGCTCAGGCATATTTTGGTTCAAAGAACTGGACCGATCACAGTGGTGGTTACTACTACGATGATGCAATCTATGTGACGGGAGCAGCTGCCGGACTTGTCCAGGCCTCTTACTACCGCGACCTCGAGGCGGCTCTTACAGAAGATCCAAAAGAGCTCATTGGGTTCTATTATAAAGAGCAAGGCTTTGATAACCGCGCCTATCTCTCTAAAAAAGATCAAATCCTAGAAGATATGAGAGTTAAGAAAGAGAAATATGAAGTAAAGGGTGATTCAGTTATTCGCCTTGCTGAAGCCGATGTTGATGGAACAATTAAAAATGTTCGAAATATCTTAGTTGATATGATCTCAAAGGCCGAAAAGAATATCTTCATGGAACAGCTATTCTTATATGATTCATATGTTATCGATGCTCTTGTAAAAGCAAAGAGGCAAAACCCTCTTCTTGATATCAAGCTTGTTATCGACCATAACGGAAACTTTGGAATGAATGGACTTCCAAATACTTTATTCGTTAAAAAACTTGTTGATGCAGGAATTCAAGTACGTGCTCGTAAGACTTATGGTATCACGGCGAATTTCCCAGACGGTTCAACTAAAGAATATCACCAAGAGAACCACAGAAAGATCACGTCAATTGATGGGATAACAGTTCTAGGTGGTTCTTCTAATATTAACCCAGATACTCTTCAGGGTTCATTTAGAGAGTTCGGTGCTCAGATCTTTGATAAGAAAGAAGTAGCAAGCTTTGAAAGACGCTTCAGTCGCGACTGGCATGATTCAGATAAGATGGAAATCTTTGATATTGAAAACTTTGAGGCAAATATTCAAGGAGTAGCCTTAGGTAAACGTTCTTCGGCCATTATCAATGCCCTTGGTAGTATGATCTACAAATCAAAAGACGATATCGAAAAACGTCACAAATAAAGACTTCTATATTTAAACAGGTAGCTGTTATCCGCAACAGCTACCTGAATTTCCTTTATCTTCAAAATATTTTTTAACTCTTTTAGGAAGCTCGACAAAAAGTAACGAGCGAAGAAGTAGCAATGTAAATGCAACTGCTAGTGAAATTTCCCACCAGCTTGATGACTCATGATTGTGATGAGAAATATTAAAGTTAAGTGGCCAAGAAAAAGCACTGTATAGGTAATCCGTTAAGAATGAAAAACCTAAGGCAACAAGTGCGATTGAAAGAAGGTTAATCACAACTCCTCTCTTTCCAATATACTGACCGATAACGAGAATATTTGAAATATTCGTTGCAGGACCTACTAGAAGAAATAGTAGCGCCATACCAGGGCTCATTCCCTTCATCACAAGTGAAGCTGCAATTGGTGTTGTTGCCGATGCACAAATATAGAGAGGAATTCCAACAAGAAGGATTGCTCCCCTTCCGGCCCAACCAGAAAGGCCATCAAAGAAATTTGCAGGAAGAGCAAAGTCAATAAATGCTCCGGCCACAATTCCAAAGGCCAACCAAATGGCCATATCATCAACAAGTTCAATAAAACCAAAGTGAAATGAAGCTTTCGCTTTCTTTGCAAAGCTCTGCTTTACAATAACACTTTCATCTTTCTTCTTAGAACTTCCGCAACAACTTGGCTTAGCTTCTGCTTGTACCTGATCAACATCTTTATCAGTCTTAAAAACTAATTGAAGTGCTCCTGCAACAAATGCTGATACAAAGGCAGCGATCGGACGAATAATTGTCATAGGTATATCCATCATTCCATAAGTCATGGCAATTGAATCAACTCCAGACTCAGGCGTTGCAATTAGAAATGCAGAAGTAGCGGAATTTGAAGCCCCCTGCTTCTTAAGAGTAGCGGCCGTAGGAATAACAGCACAGCTACATAGAGGTAAAGGGATTCCAAGGATAGATGCTTTAATGGCACCCATTAGGCCCTTACCACCCATGGCCTTTTTAATTCTCTCAACTGAGATAAATGCCTTAATAATACCGGCAACGAGAAGCCCGAACATTAAAAACGGAGCAGAGACTAAAATATAATTCCAAAGTGACGTTAAAAAACTCATAAATTTTACCTTTTTTTCGTAGTCTTATCTTAACAGAAATATTCTAAGACGTCCTTTATTACTGGCTTTTTCGCTCTTCATTAGACAAATTTTATAGAAGGGCGAAAAAAATTGAACTTTTTTTTAATTTTTCTATTGACGAATGAAACCGAAGTCCCTATATTAAGTCTTACGAAATGAGGGGGCGTAGTTAAGTTGGTTATAACGTCTGCCTGTCACGCAGAAGGCCGAGGGTTCGAGTCCCTTCGCTCCCGCCATTTTTTTTCATTTCGTAACATTCAAGTTTTAATCTCTTCGGAGACTAAGATATTAAAAGCCGAGTTAACCCACTCGGCTTTTTTTTTGTTTGCGGCTATCTGCAGGAGCAGATGACGCAATTCAACCCAGAAGCGACCACGGTCAGCTTCGGCTCCTGCCTCTCGCTGACATACCGGTCATCCTGACCATAATGGGAGCTTTCGGGTAACCAGCTCTGCAATCTCAATCACATTTTTTGAATGACTATTTTCTTTCATGAAAAGCAGTATGCTAATTGAAGCCGTGCAACCCTGATGAGCGACCACGATGGGAGCGAAAGAGGGTAACCAACTAAGCAATCCCACTAACATTTTCAATATCACTAATTTTCAAATTAGAAATGCCAAAACACCAACTTTTTACTCCTACTATTCATGGCGCCAATTAGATACCTTTGATAGAATATAATCATGAAGATACCGAATATCGTAGGCTTAATAGATCGAAGAATCCTTATTAATTTCAAAATTGACTTAGAGATCATGAAAAAAGTACTTCCCGCGCCTTTCAAGCCTATTTCTGTTAATGGCTACGGTATAGGTGGAATTTGCTTAATCAGACTAAAGAATATTCGCCCCAATTTTTTCCCCCAATATTTTGGAGTTTCATCAGAAAATGCTGCTCATAGGTTTGCAGTTTATTGGTACGATGAAAAAGGAATAAAGCATGAAGGTGTATATATACCTCGTAGAGACACTTCTTTATTTTTAAACTCTTTAGTTGGCGGTAGAGTTTTTCCAGGGATTCATCATTACTCAAAGTTTCGTACTAAAGAAGAAAGTGGAAACTATGAAGTCTCATTTAATTGTCCCAATGACGGTACATACTTATCGATCAATGCAAACGAAACTCAAACTTTTCCTTCGTCATCAATTTTTAAAAATTTAGAACATGTATCTACGTTTTTTAGAAAAGGTGCTATCGGCTATTCCCCAAATAAAAAATTAAGAAAATTTGAAGGATTGGAATTGATTACTAATAAATGGGAAGTTTCGAATCTAAAAGTTAATGAAGTAACAACTAGTTTCTTAAATGATGGGTTATTGTTTCCAAATGGTTCAGTCTCATTTGACAATGCCTTACTTATGAAAAATATCACACACACTTGGAAGTCACATAGTGATTTGCAATATAGGCTCTAGCAATTTAAACCTTGGCCCTATATTGGAAAGGTCACTCAAGAAATATACAGCCACCTAAAAGAAAAGCCATTCTTTAATAAAAGTGACAATGAAGTTGAGAATCGTGGCCACGGAATAATAAGAGTTTCTTCAAAAACAGATGGTGAAGAAATTGATTTTATGACTTCTAAAAACGGCCCAGACAAATCAATCAATGCAGTGAGAACTCCATCGGTACGTCGATACTTTTCGCACAAGCAACTACTTAGCGAACGACTTCCGCCAATATTGACCATATTTTCGCATTTATCACTCTAAATCGTTGAAAGAAGCTAAATATCTTGTGAAGAATACAGTTTTGAGATGTAAGAAAAGAGAAATCACCTCTCAAAAGAATATAAGTCGTTAAAAATACCAAAAGTATCGACGTACCACAACTAGATCACCTGTAGTTTTTACAAAATACTGAGATTATATTTATATAAGTTGCGACTCATATTTAGATTCCTTATAAGAGCATATGTATCAATTATTAGCTCTTGTATCTATTTTCATATCGCTTAAGGCTTTTCCTTATAACTTTGCTAATCAGTTTAAAGATCACCGTATGGTCACATGTCATAGTAAAGATTCTCGAGGTCAGATTCAGGTGTTTGACGTTGTTGAAAATATTTATACTGCTCAACAATACCTTCACTCCAAAGAATATAAAGTTACAACTACTACAGGTCACAGCAATGGCAACCTAAACAATGATCCATTGTATTTTCTCTCTGATGATTTTTGGGGAGTACCAGGAAAAATTGTACAATCACAAAATTGCTTATTCTCAAACCCTGCTCTCGTAGATACTCATGTTAACACTATAAAAACAATAAGAATCGTAAAAGAGCACTTAGGGTTTAATAGCTTTGATAATAAAGGGTCGGAAGTAATTTCAGTGCTTTTAAAAAAAGGCTCATTTAATGATAATGCAAGATGGTGGGATAAAGATAAAAATATAATTACATTCGGGCAGAGTTCAGATATTTCAGATCACACACACTTGTCTGCAAGTATTGGAATCGTTGCCCATGAATTTGCTCATGGGCTGTTAGCAAATACAATAGAACTTGCTTCCGATGGTGACCAGGGATCACTCAATGAAGCATTTGCAGATATTATCGGGGTTTTTGTTTGCTTTAAAAATAATCCAAGTGCAGATTGCTATCAGCTAGGACATGAAGCATATATTGGTCAAGGTAATTGCTTACGTGATATTTCAAACCCAGAACAAAATGGTCAAGCAAGTAACTTTGACGAATACAAGCCTAATGGCCCTAATGTTTATTATAATGCAGGCATAGTAACGAATGCTTTTTATCTCTTGTCTGAGGGAACAGCTGAATTTGAGGGTGTAGGATATGAAGTTGCAACTGAAGTTTTTTTCAATGCTTACATGAAATATCTTAATAAGAATTCAACTATCAGGGATATAAAGTTGGCAACAGTTAAATATTTAAATGAAGCCCAAGACTTAAATCATAAGCAAACACTTAAAACCCTGCTTTCTGTATGGAAGCATATTGGGCCATAAAAGAAGCAATCCCACTAACCTATTTTAATCTACTTCGCTTTACTTGCAGCACGTCTGCGTCTTGCACTTCTTTGCTGATTATTCGACTTACTCGTCTTGTTGCCTTTAGACTTCGCACCACTTCTTGAAGAGGCCTGCTTCTTCTTTTCTGGACGTCGATTATTTTGAGGTTGTGTAGGAGCTCCTGCGACACCATGAAATGGGTGATCCTTATCTTGAGGAATTTGATACTTAATCGTTTTCTCAATATCCTTTAAAAGGTTCTTTTCTGTGTCATCACAAAATGAAATAGCAACTCCATCTCGGCCAGCTCTTGCTGTTCGACCGATTCTGTGAACATAACTTTTAGGATCATCTGGAAGATTGTAATTAATAACGTGAGTGATGTGAGAAACATCGATTCCTCTAGCAGCAATATCAGTTGCAACAAGAACTCTAATGTCACCTTTTCTAAATCCACCAAGGGCCTTCTCACGTGCACTTTGCGATTTGTTCCCATGAATGGCCGCGGCCGTAATTCCCACTTGTTCAAGATGCTTTACGACACGATTTGCTCCATGCTTTGTTTTTGTAAAAACAAGCACGTGCTCAATTGTTTGATCTTCTAAAATACTTTTTAAAAGTTTTGGCTTATTTGTTTTATGAACGAAATTAATTTTTTGATCAATTCTTTCGACAGTTGTTGACTCTGGAGTAACCTCTACTTTCTTTGGCTTAACAAGAAGCTTCTTTGAAAGATTCACAATATCTTGAGGCATTGTTGCTGAAAATAATAGAGTCTGTCTCTTCTTTGGAAGCTTAGCAATGATCTTATTTACATCGCGAATAAAGCCCATATCAAGCATACGATCGGCTTCATCAAGAACAAAGGTTTCAAGTTGAGTAAATTTGATATGATCATCACCCATGAGGTCTAGAAAGCGACCTGGAGTTGCAATAATGACATCCATTCCCTTCTTTAACTGTTGAATCTGAGGCCTTGGTTTAACTCCACCAAAGATAACCGTACTTTTTATGCCTAGGCCCTTTCCGTATTCTTCAATATTTTCATTAATCTGCGATGCTAATTCTCTCGTTGGCGTAAGAATGAGAGTTCTCATATGTCTTGGCTTTGTTTTAATTTTATTAGAGCCAAGATTATTTAGTATTGGTAGCGAGAACGCAGCAGTCTTTCCAGTTCCAGTTTGAGCAATCCCAAGGATATCTCCACCATTTAGTAAGTGAGGGATTGAGCCCGCCTGAATAGGAGTAGGTTTTGTATAGCCCTTCTTTTTAAGACTAGAGAGAATTTCAGGTAATAGCTTAAGAGAATCAAATGAATTGACTGATGACATATTAAATATCCTTGCTTTAAAGCATTAGTGCCGTTGCTTAATCCAAATACTAGCAAAGGCAAATATTTAAAATGTATCCAGATCAATACCCTTCATCTCTTTATTTACGGTACAAGTCAATCTTTATCATTCAAAGTATAAACTATATTTACTGATACCCTTTCTTAGAAAGGATTTTATTTAACGAGTTCGCGAACTTCTGCTTATCCTTGGGGCCAAATGCATCGGGGCCACCTGTTACCATTCCACCGTCTCTTAGCTCTTGCATGAAATCTCTCATTGAAAGGCGCTCTCCAATGTTCTCTTCATCATAGAGCTCTCCGCGTGGGTTAATAGCAAGCGTCCCTTTTTTTACAACCTCTGCTGCCAAGGGAATATCAGCAGTAATAACAAGGTCTTGAAGTTCAACATGTTCAGCGATGTACATATCAGCGACATCGGCTCCACTTTCAACTTTTACAAAAGAAATTAATTCATGAAGTGGAATATTCATATAAGAATTAGCAACAAGAACGAGTGGAATTTGTAGACGGATGGAGGTTTTAAAAAGAATCTCTTTTATAACTTTAGGGCAAGCGTCCGCATCCACCCATATTTTAAATTCTTGTTTTTTCATTAACTAAGTTCCTATAATTCCCATTTAAAGTTCATGAACATTAAAAAGAAATATATCCTTCTTTACTTCTAGCGAACTCAACACCACTACCACTTTCTTCCAAATAAAAAGAGTATTCGGAGCCTTTGCTCGTAGCAAGGTCGTTTAAAATAACTTCAAATGAATTCGTGCCATTATATGTTTTTGGAAGTAATCGATACTGATCCCCTGCTTCATCAGTTACGACTAATGTGCATGAAGCTGGATTAAGTGCTCCATTATCAAGATCGTGAGAACACCAACCGTTAAGATCTCTTAAGTCAGGGTTGGTAGAAATATCATCCCCTACACTAGTTTTAGCAATCATCGTTGTTAAATCAAAAGAAGTATTTTGACATACTTGAGTACAACTCTCGCCTGCTGATACTCGAATATCTTTTTGTTCCTTACAAATACAATAATCTTCAATAACAACAGAGTTATCTGGTCTTATTGTCGATAATTGAGCAAAAGACTGTATTGAAATTAAAGATAATAATACCATTTGTTTCATGAAGAACTCCATTTAAAGATTATAAGTTACAATTTTAACAAATTTAGTATCATATACTAGACATAAATTAATGCCGTTTAATAGATAAGCTAACGAGAGAGAACGATGAAGATAATTGTTTTTAGTACCCATAATTTTGAAAAAGAATATTTATTAAAGCAAGCGAATGGACACAAAGTCACATTCATCAAAGAGCAACTTAATCAAGAAACTGCACCACTTGCTAAAGGTCATGATGTAGTTTGTGTTTTTACAAATGATAAAGTGAATAAAGAGGTACTAGACCAGCTAAGTGATTTTGGTATTAAATTAGTCACTCTACGATGTGCAGGCTTTAATAATGTCGATCTTGACTATGCTAAGTCTAAGTCCATCCCAGTAACAAGAGTGCCAGAATACTCTCCTCAGGCCATTGCAGAGCATACGATGGCAATGATTCTAACTTTAAATAGAAAAACTCATAAGGCGTATAATCGCGTTAGAGAGAATAATTTTAATCTCGATGGACTTGTCGGTTTTGACCTTTATAAGAAAACGATTGGAGTTATTGGTACGGGTAAGATTGGGAATGCCTTTTGTAAGATTGCCCTTGGTTTTGGATGTCGAGTTCTAGCGTTTGACCTAACAAAAGACTCTGAGCTAGAGAAGCTGGGTGTTGAGTATGTTGGCTTTGACGAAATTTTAAAAGAGTCGAAGATCATCTCACTTCATATTCCTCTCAATAAAAGCTCATACCATCTCATTAATGATGCCAATATTGCTAAAATGCAAGACGGTGTCGTTCTTATTAATACAAGTCGTGGAGGGCTCGTCGATACGAAGGCCCTTATTAAAAACCTAAAAGAGAAGAAGATATTAGCTGCAGGTCTTGATGTATATGAAGAAGAGGAAAATCTATTCTTTGATGATCACTCTCAAGACGTACTTCAAGATGATGACCTAGCAAGGTTAATGACTTTTCCAAATGTTCTAATTACTTCTCATCAGGCTTTCTTAACTCATGAGGCATTAAGTAATATTGCACAGACAACATTTGAAAGTATTAATTCTATTGAGAGTCAGAGTTTTAAATATCTTGTTTAATATTATTTTCTGATATCGGCCAAGAAACGGTCCCATCTAAATGAGATGGGATCAACTGCATGCTTCATTACATAGTCATAAGACATATAACCATATCCTTCATCGCCCCACTCACTTGACCAACTATTTTTAAATTGAAAAATTCTCTTTTCTTTGTCGTATCCAGTAAAGTGAATCGCATGGCCATAGCAGGCGACTTCACCCGATTCACACTTTGCAAAAGTTTCATCAGGAAGTGTCACATGGGCATTTTTCCAAAGTGGAGAATAAACGAGAACTGTTGCAACAAGGCCATTACCACTTCTAATTTCGTCTTCGTATAAATCAGTTTTGGATTTCCAAGAGCTCCACAGATTTGTGACCATTTTAACTTCTAACCCATCCACCTTCACTCTCTTAAGCGAGCTAGTATCGACTGGAGCATGAGAGAAGCAATAAGACGGCGCACTTTCATCAAATGGATCATATTGTGAGCAAGGGCCTTTATTTTCAAAATAACTCATTTGGTAAGGAAGCTGGGTCTCCTCGACAAAGAAGTATTGATTGCGAAAGTTACGTGCAATTTCGTAAGTGTACCCATGCTCAGCATTTGGATATTCTCCAAAGTGCTCTTTTCCATAGTAGATTTGAAATTGCTCTGAAATATCGAACTCCATATCAAATCTCTTCTTAATAGCACCCTCAAGCATGGCAGTTACCGCAAAGTATGCACATGTATTTCTGTCTTTTTGGTTCTTAACTGGAGTTTGATATTGTCTAATCGACACCATTTCAGCGTTAACACCAAGAGATAATAATAGGCTTAAGATTATGATTTTCATGAATTTCCCTTCTTTATTCTCGCTGAATTTAATAGAAAGGAAGAGCTTCTTCAAATGACTTCTAAGGAATCAGTTACTTTTACAATATTGTTGAACTGTAAGGGTTTGAAAATATGTACAAATGAGAAAGCCTCCGCTTAAGGAGGCTTCGAAATTATTTAATAATGATAGTACCTAAGTAGTTAAACATAATATGCTCCTTCAATTATTCACCTAATGAGATTTAGATGATGAAAAAATCATACCCTATATTGAGATAGCGCAGAACAACAGATTTCAAAGTACCAAAATATGGAACTAATTAAAGTTATTAGTTAATTTAAAAATTAGAAAGCATTTGATCTAAGTGCACAACTTGTAAAACACCACTTTGTGAATGCGCTAACTTCGCCTCTTTAAAGATTAGAGTCGTGGGAATGCCACGAATACCATACTTAACCGAGATCATTGGATTCTTTTCAGTATCGATTTTATAAAACTCTGCAGACTGCCAATTCTTTTGAGCAAACTCCGTAAAAGTTGGTCCATACATTTTACACGGGCCACACCAATCTGCGTAAGCGTCAACAAAGACAGGAAGCTCAGAGTGTTGAATAATTTTTTCTAGCTTATCAAAGGTAATACTTTGAACCTTTGCTCTAGTGTCCAAGTCTTTAGAACATTTTCCACATACAGCTCCACTGGCAGAAAGCTTTGTCGTATCAATTCGATTAATTGCACCACATGAATCACAGATAATAATTTTCTTCATTTAATTCTCCTCACCTAATTATATCAAAAAGCCTATTGAAAATATTTGATGGAGATCAATTATTTACAACTCACTATTGCAGGCGATTTATGTATCAATTCATCATTTGTCATGGCCTGGGCCATAAAGAGTGCAAAATCAATACGACGTGTACGATTCTTTGCAAGATCAGGATCACCTACATGCTCTCTCCAAATAGGAAGTCCTTCACTCTCCCCTTCCTCAAGATCACTGGCCCTAACGACTGTCCACTTCTTATCGCTTGCAAAGATTTTTTCACAGGCCCTTTCTTGGTCGCTAATATCAACAAGCCTAAATAATTTTGCGATGAAAGCTATAACAGGAACGAGAAATTTAATTTGCCAATTATACTTATCTTTTCCATCTCTTGAGATATGCCATCCGCAAGAGAAAATAAGTCTGGCACCTTCTTTTGCAAAATCGAGAACGGCCTGAGCAGTACCAGATGAATAATCGTTAACACCCCAAGGGACAAGAACTGTTAAGATCCCATCACAACCTTCAACGGCCTTTTTAATGATCTCTCTATCATCTGTCTGACCAGGGAAAATTGTAATCTTATCGCTAAAGGTATCTAGCTTTGATACACTTTGACTTCGGCATACAGCATTGACTTCATAACCTCGCTCTAAACAATGCTTAAGCATATACTGGCCAAGCTTTCCAGATGCTCCAATAATACAAACTTTCATTAAAACCCCATTTAATTAATGATAAATAATATATAAACAAGCAACAATAGAAAGTAAGCACTCTGTTAGACTTAAGTCCTTTATGCGACCAGCTACAATATATAAAATAGTATGTACAAACAATCCCCACATTATCCCTGTTGTAATTGAGAAACTTAGTGGAATAAGAACAATACATAAGAATGCAGGAATCATTTCTTCAAATTTTTCAAAATTTATTGATGAGATATTCTTAAACATGAGAATCCCAACAAAGATAAGAACAGGGGCCGTTGCATAGCTTGGAATGGACTGTGCAAATGGAGCAAGAAAGAGAAACGGAAGGAAGCAGATTGCTGTAATAACTGATGTTAATCCTGTGCGGCCACCGACACTTACACCAGCGGAACTTTCGACAAAGGTTGTCGTCGTAGAAGTTCCAAAGAATGCAGAAAAGAGAGTCGCAAGTGCATCAACAGTTAGGGCCTGTTTCATATTCTTAATTTCACCCTTTTCATTTTTAAGACTGGCCGTCTCTGCGACGCCAATAAAAGTCGACAAAGAATCAAAAAGATCAGTCATCATAAGAGTGAGAATACTTGGGATATAAGCAATTTTTAAAGCCCCCAAGATATCTGCTTGCATAAAGTAGCTAAAGTCAGGAGTTGCAAAGAAGTTTTCAGGAAGAGTCGACTTTCCAAAGAGAGCTCCTAGTGTCCAAGTAAAAAATATCCCTATCAGAAGACTTCCAGGAATATTCTTCTTAAATAAGGCAATAATAAGAACAAAACCAAGGATGACCGCTGTCCCCTCAATTGAAAGTGGTGCTGTTTGAACAAGTGTTACTGGATGGTCAATGATAATGCCGGTATTCTTAAGACCAATGAATGCAAGGAAAATACCGATCCCAACGGCCATGGCCATTCTTAAATTCTTAGGAATCGATTTAACTAACTTCTCTCTAAATGGCGTCACTGACAAGATAACAAAGACAACACCTGACCAAAAGACAAGGCCCAAGGCTTGCTCCCAAGGGATTTTTTGGTCGAGAATTAAAGTATAAGTAAAGAAAGCATTAAGCCCCATTCCAGGAGCAAGGGCAAAAGGTAGCTTTGCGATGAAGCCCATAAGAAGAGTTGCAACAAAGCTGGCCAAAATAGTCCCTGTCATAACAGCAGAAAAGGACATTCCTGTACCATCTGATGATAAGATGAGTGGATTGACAAAAATAATATAACTCATCGTTAAGAAGGTTGTGATTCCTGCTATGACTTCTGTGCGAATACTATTTTCTTTCATACATGTATTCTATCATTTAAGTTCAGGACAAAAAAACTTAAATATATTTACACATACGATAATTAATAAAATTCACTCCTCTTAATGTCACAACCTGTTTCTCTATCATCTCAAAACCCATTTTCAAAAAGAAAGGTTTTGCAGTGATACTGGCCTCAAGAAAGAGCTTTTGAATAGCATGAGATTTAGCACATTTTTCAATTTCAAGATAAAGCTTCTCACCTACTCCTTGGCCTATATGCTCTGATGAGATATAGAAGCGGTCGATATGGCCATCTAGCTCAAGATCACTAAAGCCTGCAATCTCTTGATCGACTTCGATAATGAAGACTTCTCTGTTAGAGAAAGACTGGCACCACTCATCGAGGTCACGCTCTTTAGGGGCCCAAGCATTTACTTGAGTAGAATTATAGTCATTTATATTAACAGTATGGATAGTCCTGTTAAATAGCTTAAGTAATTCGAGACTATCATCTTCTCTATATTTTCTGACACTAATACTCAAGGGGCTTCCTATTTTCAATCAAAATACCACAAATAATAATGAAGGCACCGAGTAGAAATGATGTCCATTGAATCTTTGCTCCCCAGAAGATGACGTTAACGAGAATGGCCGCAGGAATAACAGCATTATTCATAACAGCTAGCTCTCCATAAGAGACCAACTTAGCGCCAGTATTCCAAAGGTAGTAACACACACCAGAGGCAACTAGGCCAAGCCACAGTAAAACACCCCATTGCAAAGTTGAAATTTGAGAAAGATCAACTGTTGTCCTTGAAACTAAGACGATTGAAATAGGAATGAGCGCACCTAAGAAGAAGAGTGCAAATTTTTGCATCTGATTTTGCTCAGAGATTACCTTGCGGTAAAGAACTTGTCCTAGACCAAAAGAGATATTTGCTCCCTGTACAAGCAAGAAGCCAATAATATAATCATTTGAGATCTCACTCCACTTTATAATGGCAGCACCAAAAACAACTAAGATAACACTGAAAAGTTGTCTTAAGATAAATCGTCTCTCGATAATATTTCCAATAATTGAAATAATGAGAGGTGTTGAAATGGTAAAGAGTGCTACTTCTGATACAGATAGATACTTAAAGGAATTGTAGTAAAAGAGATACATGACCCCAATTTGCAATATTCCAATGAGCATCGTCTTAAGAGATTCGACTCTAAAAAGAGTTCTGATATTTAAAAATGGGACAAAGACTAAGAATGCGAAAAAGAGTCTTAGAAATATGGCCAGATAGGTATCCATCTTACCAGCAATATATTGACCTATTAGACTAAATGAAAATGCCCATAAAACAGTAACAAGTATTAATCTTTTCATTAGGCCATACTAGCTTCTAACGGATCCCTTGAAAAGTTCCATTGAAGAAATAATCGAGTTGCCATTTTTGTGAACTGATTGCCTGTTTACTAGTAGGTTGATCCCATTTGGGATAAAGACGAAATCCACGCTTTCCTTCTTTATATTCACTAGAGAGAATACCTTTTTTCACTAGAGTATCTTTTGGAAATAAGAAGTAACCCTGTTCACTTTCTGTATCGCAAATAATCAAAACATAATCGAGAGGGTCATTTAAGTGGTATGGTATTGTTTTACCACTTTCGTCTCTCTTCCACAATGTGACAAATTGGCCAATTTTCTTAGGTGTTACTTTGGAAGATCGTTGAATATAGTACTTTCCTTCATATATATATGAACAACCATTATATTCCTGCGCTTCCTCATGAATAATATATGAATCAAGTTTTTCACTTATCTTTTTTATGTCAATCTCTCCGATAAAAACTCTTCCAATACTTCTAATTTCTTTGAACTAGAGGGCCTACGAGAAGTTAGAAAGAATAAGCTATGTGATGGTAGCTCCCAACTCTTAAATAATTCGACGAGTTCACCACTTTGGATCTGTTCATCAACTAAGTAGCGAGGTACATTTAAGATTCCAACACCAAGTTCACAGGCCTTTATAAGTGACATCAAATTATTCGACTTATATGATCCTTGTACTTGAATATGACTTATCTTTTGTCCTTTCTTAAAACTCCAAATAAAAGGACTATCTCCCCTTAGATATAACAAACAGTTATGCTTACTAAGAGATTCAAGATTCGTCGGCCTTTTAAAATGATCAATATACCTTGGAGAAGCACAAATAACACGATCAATTTGGGTGACTCTTTTCATATAAAGAGACGAATCCTTTAATTGAAATGCGGTCCTAATACTTAAGTCAATATTATGCTCAACAGGATCAAGAACTCGATCCGTTAAAATGAGATCAATCTCGACATAAGGATAATGTAGTTGAAATTCAGCAAATATTGGGGCCAAGAAGCTCTGTCCAATTGTCGTAGGAGCAGTAATACGTATGACTCCCTTTACCGAATCAACAACTCCATGGAGCTGTTCTTCTAAGTTATTCAATTCCTCTAAGAGGTTCTTAGACCTCTCTAGTGTTAGATGCCCCTCTTCAGTGAGAACAAAAGATCGAGTTGTTCTTTTAAATAGAATGACACCTAAATAACTTTCAAGCTTTTGAATCTCTTTTGTAATATTTGAAGCCGAAGTTCCTAATACCTTTGCCGCTTTGGCAAATGTCCCCTCACGTGCAACAACAGTTGCAACTTGTAGGGCATATAAACGGTCAAATGTGGTTTTCTCAATTATTTCCATATTGGAAATAAATTATTTCAAATTAACCTTATTGTTTCAACTACAAAGATGATTTAAATTTGACATGTAGCAGATCAAGGGGACTATTATGAAAAAGATAAAAGTAGTAATCATAGGAGCAGGCTTTGCTGGCATAGCCTTGGCCAAAGGACTTGCCAATAAGGATTCATTTGAAGTCGTTATCCTAGATAAGAAGAATCATCATCTATTCCACCCCTTACTCTATCAGGTTGCCTCGGCCTCTCTTTCGCCAGGTGATATCTCAATGCCAATACGTGAAATTTTATCTCATGCCAAAAATATCAAAGTACATATGCAAGAAGTGGTTTCCATCGATAAAGACATTAACATTGTAAAATGTAAGAGTGGTGATGAATATCAATATGACTATCTTGCAGTAGCGACAGGATCAAGGCCCTTTTACTTTGGTAATGAGGATTGGGAAAAGAGTGCCCCTGGCCTAAAGACTCTAACTGATGCTCTTAATATTCGAGACCGTGTCCTTGATTCATTTGAAAAAGAAGAGATAAAGCTTAATGAAGAAGAAAAGAAGCTAAATATTGTTATTATTGGTGGTGGCCCTACTGGTGTTGAGCTGGCAGGAGCATTTGCAGAAGTGGCCTATAAAACCCTTGTAAACGAATACCGCGACTTCGATCCCAAGTTAACTAGGGTCTATCTTATTGAAGGGGGCCAGCAGATACTTTCTAGCTATACTCATCCGACTTCAGAAAAGGCAAAGAGATACCTAGAAGATTTGGGAGTAAAGGTTTTAACAGATGAAATTGTTGAAGAAATTGGTGACGATTATGTGCAAACAAAGAATCAGAGAATAGAGTCGAAGAATATCATATGGGCAGCTGGAAATCGTGCAACAAAGTTAATCTCTAAGCTTGGTGTCGAACAAGACAGAATGGGCCGAGCAATAATAGAAGAAGACTTAAGCCTAAAAGATTATCCTGAAATTTTCATCTTAGGTGATGCTGCAAACTTTAAATCGCAAGACGGAGCCCCTCTCCCCTCTCTTGCTCCAGTTGCGGCCCAGCAGGGCAAGCATCTTGCTAAGCAGTTAATCAAGAATAAACGTTTTGCTTTTAAGTACCTAGACAAGGGTTCCATGGCCACAGTGGGAAAGTACAAGGCGGTCTTAGAATGGAAAGGAATTAAGCTAGCAGGACCTCTTGCCTGGCTGTCCTGGAGTCTTGTTCACATATTCTTTTTAATTAATTTTAGAAATAAGCTCATGGTCTTTATGCAATGGGCATGGTCTCTTATTTCTAACAAAAGAAGAATACGAATTATAAAGTAGCGACAAAGCGGCCCTTAAAGCTTGCTCTTATGCTGTCTCCTACCATGATCTTCGAGTGAACATTTAAGCGGCCGACCTTTCGACGCTTAAGAGATCGAATGAAACTAGTAACTGAAGCCTCGTCAATTTCTGCCACAGCTTCAAAGTCTGAATCAACTGGCATAAGGTAATCGATTTCACTATTTTGAATAACGAGGGAATTAAAATCAATATCGTGAATTTTCATCGTATGGTGAGTTAGGAGATAACAAGAAAGAATTGCGAGAGTGTTAATACTTCCACCAAACGCTGTTCCTTCATAATTAATATTCTTATTTAAAGGAGCTTTTAGTACGATTTTCTGATCTTCTACAGTCTTAATCTCAAGGTTCATTTCTGAGACGACTGGAATCGACTCTAGTAGATCACGCTTGTATTGTTCGGAAATCTCTTTCATTTCAATTACCTCCACCTCTTAAATTATAGTATAAGCATATGAAATTACGTTTGTCTAATCTCAGAACAGGCCCTCTTTTTTTCACATTTTCACATTCTGTTTATGTAATTAGTTAAGATATTCAAAATAATTAAGAGGACGACATATGAAGAAATTGATAATGCCACTAACTATCCTACTATCTTTTTCAGCTCTTGCTAATGCGCAAGACGTAAGGGATATGCGATTTAACATCAAACCAAATATGATGCTGGCACAAGAAGACTCTTATTCACGAATGGCCAGAGAGTATGTTGAACTTTCTGATAAGTACAAAGATATAGTAATTGGAGATAGTGAGCAATCAGCTAGAGCTGCCTCAATCTTCTTTGAAAAGTATATAAAGAATAATGAAGAGAGACCTCAAGAATTTAAAGTCTTAGGATTAAGTCGTGAGTCGGCCCTTTTCTTATCGAACCCTAAGTCAGATTATTTCACTGAAAATGATGATCCTTGTAGTGCTCTTCACAATCAAGGTGATATTTCAAATAAATGGTGTCATGCAGGTTTTTCTAAGGTTGCCTACGCTGTGGCCAAAGAAAATGGTCTAGGAGAATTTCTTTCACAAGGTGCAGGTCTACTTGTTTTTGTGATCAAAGAGTTTGGTGATAAGAATTATGACTTCTCAGATATTAACACTGCTCCAATCGGCGGAAAGATTGGACAAAATACTGAAGTTTACACAACTTTTATGTTAGACGGTGCAACTTACTTTGAATTCTTAACAAGGTTTTAAGAGGCGAAATTTACAAAATAACCGATTTAAAACGGCGATTCTTTATCTTACCATTTCTAAGACTGTTAAGAACGTGTTTAACGAGCTCAGACTTTACAGCAACGTAAGTTCTTCTCTTTGTCACAGAGATATCGCCAATTTCATTTGAGTCTATTTTAGCTTCACCAACAATTGCGCCAACAATATCTCCAGGGCGTAGCTTGTCTCTCTTTCCTCCACGAATATAGATCGTCGCCATCTCAGGTTTAATATTATATTCATTCTCACCAGAAAGAGTTTCTAGGTCTTTTAATTGATAATCTGTTTTTTGATATTCACAAATTTTCTCAAAGCTTTCTAGTTCTTGTTCAACAAGAAAACTAACAGCTCTTCCTTCGCTTCCCGCTCGTCCAGTTCTTCCAATTCTATGAACATAAACTTCTGGGTCATTAGAGAGGTCAAAATTCACAACAAGGTCGAGATCTTTAATATCAATACCTCTTGCCGCAACATCAGTAGCGACAATTCCATTTAAGCTCTTATTTGAGAACATCGTTAGTGCAGCAGTTCTCTCGTTTTGATCAAGGTCACCGTGAATTGACTCAACAATTATTCCGTTCTTACATAAATCATCGGCCACAGTATCAGAGATTCTCTTT
This sequence comes from Halobacteriovorax sp. HFRX-2_2, assembly GCF_043196705.1. Lineage (NCBI taxonomy): Bacteria > Pseudomonadati > Bdellovibrionota > Bacteriovoracia > Bacteriovoracales > Halobacteriovoraceae > Halobacteriovorax > Halobacteriovorax sp. HFRX-2_2. The sequence continues at coordinate 408,168 of NZ_JBEBMT010000002.1, read as the reverse complement.
GTTTTACAAAAGACAATAAAACGCTTCGCCTGATAGGCGGCCAAAACTTTAATAAGAGCAGACATCTTATCTTTATGAGATTCTAGTTGAAAAAACTCTTCTTTGATATTTGATCCTTCATGAGTAACGTCAACACTTACCCTTACGGCATCATTTTGTAGCCTCTTACTAAGCTCTTCAATGTCCTCAGGAAAAGTGGCTGAGAATAAGAGCGTTTGACGATCTCTAGGAACATAGGTCGAGATTCGTGAGATATCGTCAATAAAGCCCATATCTAACATTCGATCAGCTTCATCGAGTACATATTGCTTTACAAAATCAAGAATGAGAATTTTTCTCTTAAGTAGCTTTATAACTCGCCCAGGAGTTCCAACTATAATATGAGCACCGTGTCCCAGTGATTTCTCTTGATGATATTCAGAGCTTCCACCCGTAATCGTTAAAACCTTTAAGTTTGGAATAGCTCGAGCAAGCTTTCTTAACTCCATGGCCACTTGTTCAGCAAGTTCTCTTGTCGGACATAAGATTAAGCATTGAGGTCTAATTTGTTTTAAATCGATAGAGTTAAGAACTCCCAGTCCAAATGCAACGGTCTTCCCGCTACCTGTTTTGGCCTGAGCGATTATATCTTTTCCCTCAAGAATAATAGGTAGAGCTTCCTCTTGAATAGGAGTCATCTCTTCAAATTTTAAATCTTTTAGGTTTCTCTTTAAACGGATATCAATTTTTAAACTAGCGAAATTATTACTCATAATAATCTTTTCTCTTTTTATTGACGCCTCGTCAACCAAAACAATAAGAGTTAATCACCACAGCTTAGTTTAAATGAATTTTCTTACAATCTTGAATAAATCCTCACACTCCTGCTCACTAAAGTGTGCATTGAATACTCCAGAGATAATTTCATACATCTCGGATGCAGATTTAATTTCAATATCTCTTCTCTGCTCACCACATATTTCCGAGTACAGAAGATTACTAATAAATCTTGTCCCATTTTCAATTTGCTGAGAGAGAACTAGTGATGTCGTAAACTTTGAATCATCATGCGTATTGGTATAGTAGTTGGCCACTTTAAAGTCAGCATCATTATAATTAGCAAGGTTGAATTGATAGAGAGAAAAGAAACCATCTTTCTTTGCAATCTCTAGTTGATAATCAACCTCATTTATTTTTGTAACTCGATAAACTCTCTTATTAAAGCTCTCAACCTCTTCTCCACTTAATGGAATAGCTGCTCCAGGAGTATAAGGGCCAAAGCCCACATCAACTAGATATTGATTATTATCAATCATAATAACAGTGGCCTGATGAGATCTTGGTTTATTATCAGGAGTATCTCCATAGACAACTCGACCAAGAACTCTCCTAACCTCGTTTTCCCCTTCTTTCAATTGTGTATAGAAGTATTGATTATTTTCAAAGCAATAACCTCCACGTTTTCTCACAATTAACTTATCGTAAAGACTTTCTGTATCTAGTTTTAGAATGGCCCTATTACTAATTAGTATATCAATATTGTTGAAAGTATTTTTAACTAAGAAGTTTTTGATTTCATTATTTAATTGTTTCATTAATAGCACTCCAATTGATTAAGTATACACCTGTAAATAAAAAGGCTACACCTAGAATCTTATAACGATTTATTTCAATCACAGGTAAGTCGAAAAAACCGAAATGAGAAACAATCATTCCAGCTATTATCTGTCCTGTGATTATACCACTTAAAACCTTTGAAACCCCTAAAATTGGCATTAACCAATAAACGAGAGTTAGGCCCGCAATACTTAGGATACTACCTGTCACCCAAAGATAGAGAGGGATCTCTTTTATAACTTGTAAGTTTGGTATCTTAAGACGTGTGCTTACAAAAATTAACATCATGAAAACGGCACTAAAAAAGTAAAGTACAAACGAGGAAAAGAAAGGGTTTTGAGTATACTTAGAAAGTTGGCCATTTAGACTACTTTGTAAAAGTATAAGGCCCCCCGATAAAATAGATAGTAGAACTAAAACAAGATTTGTCATGCCCTTACTATATAGAAATTTCTAGGCCACTTCCTTTACATATGTTGAAAATAATCAATTAATTGATTTTCTTATTCGGCTCAATTGAGTTGGCGTAATTCCAAGCTTCGATGCTAAGTGATAAAGAGGAACGCGTTTTGCTAGGCCAGGGTTTTCTTCAATGAATGAGAGGTAGCGCTCTTTGGCCTCACCATCCAGTAGAGAGATTTCCACAGGCTCTTTTTCTTTTACCCAATGCCTCTCAAGGTATTTGATATGGTACCACTTTAAGTCTTCGTACTTATCAAGTAACTGGCGATATTTGGCATGATCAATTTCCACTAGAACTGAATCCTCTAGTGTTTCGATACAAATCTCAGAAGGACTCTTATCAAGCGAGGCCACTACTGCAGATGGAAACCTTCCTTCATCAAAGAAGTTCTTGTTAACTTCCTTGGCGGCCTCATCCTGTCCCATTGAGTAGGCCCTAACAAGGCCTTTATAGACAAAGTAGAACTTTGTTGGGGTGTCACCAAAGTCGACTAAAACTGTCCCCTTTTTAAATGACTTCACTCTAAAGGCTTCTTGCAGCTCTTCCCAGCAATTACTTGATAGCTCGTGGTACGAATTCATGACTTCATTTAAAAATTTGATGGCTTCCATTGCTAATATTTTAATGATGAAACTAAGCTCAGACAATAGTCTTACTAGAGCTTAATAATTTTTGCTTAGAGTTTTTTTATAATAAAAATCAGCAATTTTTAGCAAAAGCCCTCTAACACACCGTTTCTAAGAGGTTTTGACAGGTTAAATACAATGCATTTACAAATAAAATGCCAATATTTTCTATAAAGTTATTTAGAAAACATTCGATAACCCAGTTAACAATATTATTTTATGCTAATAAAAAAGGATAGTTAATGAGCATTAGTAAATTTTCCCTAAACAAAAAATTGGTTCTCGGGTTCTTATTGGCGGGCCTACTACCTTCATTAACAATAACATTCGTCGTTCTAAATAATGTCGACAAGACTCTTCATAAGAATGCTGAGAATATGCTAATTTCGATACGTGAAGGACGCAGCTTTCAGCTCGAGGAATTATATAAGACAATGGGTGGCCAAGTCTCGGCCCTGGCCCAAAATATTTCAACGATTGATGCCGCAAGACAATTTAAAAAATCTTTTCAATCATTTGAGATAGAAACTAGAACTGACTTTAATGCAGCTAAATCAGCACTCACATCCTTTTATGCTAATGAGTTTGGCGGTCAATATAATAAAACTAATATTGGAAAAGAATTTGATAGAACAAGTGAAATTATTAGAGAGTTAAGTAAGAATGAATTACTTCTTCAAGACGCCTTTATTAGTTCTAATAATAATCCTCTAGGATCAAAAGATGCACTAGTATCACTTAAAGATGGTACAAATTATTCTAAAACACATGAAAGATATCATGATGCATTTCGCACTTACTTAAATAAATTTGGTTATTATGATATTTTTCTAATTGATGCTCAAAAGGCCGAAGTTATTTATTCTGTCTTCAAAGAAGCTGACTTTGCAACAAACCTTAAGACTGGTCCATATGCAAGTTCAGGACTAGCGCAAGCATATAACCTAGCAGTAAATGCAAAATCTAAAGATGCTGTTTTCTTTACAGATATTCAAAAGTATTACCCAAGCTACGAATCACCTGCTCAGTTTATCTCAGCACCAATCTTTGAGAATGATAAGTTAAGTGCTGTACTAGTTTTCCAAGTACCAGTTGCAAAGATCAATCAAATCTTAACAAGTGATGAAAAATGGAAAGAGCAAGGTCAAGGAGACTCAGGAGAAACTTATATTATCGGTAAAGATAAAGTGATGAGAAGTGTTTCGAGAACTCTTGTTGAAGACGAAGCTAACTTCTTTAAGACTATGCAAAAAGTAGGTCTAAGCGAAAGCGCGATCAATTATATGAAATCGAAGAAAACATCTGCCCTTGCAGCTAAGATTGATACTCTTGGTGCAGATAATGTTGTTCTAGGAAAAACTGGAGCTGAAATCTTTGAAGATTATAGAGATATAAATGTAATTAGTGCATACAAGCCACTAAGTATTGCAGGACTTGACTGGTATATCCTAAGTGAAATGGATGAAGATGAAGCACTGGCATCACTTTATACAGTAAGAAAGGTTATCATGACTTTAATTACAATTTCAGGGATTGCAATTTTACTTCTTGCTCTAACATTTGCAAAAACAATCTCTAATAGCCTTGTAAAGCTTGCAGAGGGCCTTAAGCTTGGAGCACATAATGTTCTAAACTCGGCAAACGCTCTTGCACAGAGTTCATCTGATCTCTCTTCAGCAACTGAGCAGCAAGCGGCCAGTTTACAGGAGACATCTGCTTCAATTACTGAAATTTCAGCGATGGTCGATAGGAACTCTGAAAATGCTAATACGACTTCTGACCTTTCTGAAAAGAGTCAGGCCAAGGCACAAGAAGGTAAAGAGTATGTAAGCAGTGTAAAACATAAGATTGAGGATATTCATAAGAATAATGAAGTCCTTATTCAAAGTGTAGAAGAAAATAATGTTGAAATTCAAAATATTACAAAAGTAATTGATGAGATCTCGGAAAAAACAAAAGTTATCAATGATATTGTTTTCCAAACGAAGCTACTGTCTTTCAATGCTTCAGTTGAAGCGGCCAGAGCAGGAGAGCATGGAAAAGGATTTGCGGTTGTAGCAGAGGAAGTTGGTGCCCTAGCTGCAATGAGTGGTACGGCGGCCCAAGAAATTACGGAACTACTTGAAAGAAGTATTGGCCAAGTACATCGTACTGTTGAAAACTCAAAGTCTAAAATGTCTGGGATTATTGAGCACGGTAAGAAATCTGTTGATGAAAGTTTAGTTGAGATTAAAACATGTGACTCTGTATTAAGTGAGATTCTAGAAAGCTTTAATGAAGTAAATAGCTCTGTTAGACAAATCGCTGCCTCATCAACTGAGCAATCAGCAGGTGTAAACGAGATCACAACAGCAGTTCAACAGCTTGATGCAGTAACACAACAGAATACATCAGTTGCACATACTTCTTCATCAAAGGCAGCAGAACTGAAAGAGCAGTCAAATGATCTTTCAAGAATTGTCGAAGATATTCAAATGATTGTATTTGGAGAAAATATTTCAGATGCGCAACCGGTAGCGGCAAGCCCAGTTAGGCCAGTGATCAAGATGCCATTTGCTAAAAAGAAGAAAAATCTAGAATTAGTTGATGCAGATTCAATTAGTGCAGATGATTCAAGATTTAAAGATGTAATATAAGAAATAGCGTCACGGAAGTGGCGCTTCTTTTTTTCTATTTTCTATTAAGACTCAAACTTTACATTGATATTCATTTTAGAGGAATCCCTAGGCTCTAGAATAAGATAAACATCATCCTCTCCTACTACTCGTCCCTCTATTTTAAAATTCTTATCATCTTTCTTTTTTAAAGAAGTAACAATTTTTAGGATATTAGAATCAAAACTATTATTGATAATAACGTGATCTTCTTTTACTTCGACAACAAGGTCCTTCTTAACTTTAATAATCTTCTCTTTTCCGTCAACGATGACCTTTCCATTGTCGACATTTACGATTTCATTTTTTCCATCAACATCAACGAGTCCACCGACTTTCACTTTTTCATCTTGCCCATCGACTGCAATGAAGTCTCCTAGGATATTAACTTTCTGCTCTTTTTCATTTACTTTGATAGCTCCCCAAAAAAGAGAAAGAGTTACCTTTCCCTCCTCATCCTTCGAATATTTGAAAGATGAAAAAACAGCAATCCCAAGAACGACAAGGCATATAATTGCAATAATCCCTACAGTGTTAAAAAAACCACTCATACATACTCCTAAAAGATAACGAAAATTTTATCGAGGTATAGCAACCTAAAAAGTAAATAACATTAATTAACTTTGATCTTGAATTATTTACTTAGTAAATACATAGTCAGTTGCCCTGAAGTCAGTGGCCAGATAAGACATGAAAGTTATATTTTCAAGCTTCTCACTTCCATAAAGAAGCTCCTCTCTCTTTGACCTCTTAGCAAATTCTAATTGTAAATCATCAAGGGCCTTAAGGTAGTCTGTGACTGACTCTTTTTTTAAGTAAAAGCTTCCTCTAGATCCACGTGAAGTCTTTTGCTCTAACTTGAATTGTTCCTGGGCATATTCGAAGAAATATCGATCAATATTAAAACTTACCAAAGCACCTAATTTTGAAGAGATATTAATATCACTTCCTTTAAATAGTAGCTTTACGCGATCATTTTCTCCCAACTCAATGAGATTAACCTTATCCAAACTTCTAAGCATTGATAGAGACTCACTCTTATCAAGACGGTGCTTTTTAACAACGGCCTTCCAGTCTCCATCACTAGAAAGTAACTCTGTGAAAAAGTGATAGATAATTGGTTTTTTTAGGAATAAAGCTTCTTGTTTATCATCTAATTTTAGGACTGAGTCGTTGGACTGTTGGGCAATCGAAAACAGCTCTCCTAAATTGATATTTAGCGCATCACATATTTGGTCTAATTTACTTACAGAACAGTCCTGGCCGGCCATAAGCTTCTTAAGGCCCGATTCAGACATGTCGATACGAGCGGCCAAGTCCTTATAGTTAACCTTTCGAACTTTCATTACGTCTTTTAGTGCAATAAATACATCATTTCTCATTTCATTCTCCTTGCTAAGTAAGTTAATGAAGAGAAAGTAGTTCACCTCTGAACTATTTTAAATAACTAACACAAAAGCACCAATATTTGGTACCAAAAAGCTGATTTAGGGTAAATTTTATCGAATTTATCCCTTATTTTTGAGTTAGGAGACGAGATAGAGCGTGAACACCCCCAGCATTGACTACGTTCTTAAACCCGAGTCTCATAAGGTGTAGTCTGGCCATGGAGCTTCTTCCGCCAGAAGCACAGTAGACAATGACAGACTTATTCTTGTCGAGTTTTTCAAATTCAGCGCCTAAGCGATCGATTGGAATATTTATTGAATTCGGTATTGAGAATCCTTGAAACTCCCCTTCGCTTCGAACATCGACTAATTGATAATTATTCTCTTTTAAGATTCTTTGAACTTCGTTCTTGGCCTTAAAAAAGCGATAAATTCGCCACATGACAAAGGCGAAAATAAAAATAAAAATCATATTTTGTCGTATAAATTGAATAAGTTCTTCCATATAAATCATCCTATGCCACTATCTTGAATAAATATTTGATGTAGGTCAAATATCATTTAACTATTTAAGTGTATGCTAATTTTAAATTAAATAAAAAAAGGAATAATATATGAAATCGATGACAGCTATTTTTACAACAATTCTCATGGCATTGTTCTTTACGGGATGCTCTACTTCTCACAATGTTGAAAAAGCACCTATTGTTACAACATATGATGAAGCAAAAGTTGTAAGCCACTTAGCAATTGCCCCACAACCGACAAAGCTTACTTTAAGTAAGGCAAAGAAAGATGGTTATGAAGTCGTTATAAATCTAAGAGGAAAGAATGAGTTCAAGGGTTATGATGAAGAAGCAACAGCAAAGATGCTTAATCTTGAGTATCACCAAATTCCTTTCTTCAATAAAGACAAGGAGATCGATGAAAACTCTCTAAGTGAGATCTCTAAAATCATTAACAATAACAAAGACAAGAAGATCTATATTCACTGCTCAAGTGGTAATCGTGCCGCTGCTTGGTATTTAACTCACCTCTATCAATATGAAGGACTATCAAAAGAAGAAGCTACTAAGACGGCCAGAAAAGCAGGCCTAACAAAGGCCCCTCTAGAGAAGAAGGTTATTAACTTTCTAAATGAGAAATAATACCTATTTTAGAATTTAATAAATCCGATATAATGAGTTGATAACGCCATTTTTTAAGAGGGAGAAGACATGAAGAAGTGCATGCTTTTAGGTATGTTCGTACTTGCTATTAGTTGTAACAAGCAAGAGGTTAAAGAATTTGATGATAAGGGATTACTTTCAGAAGTTGATGGAGTTCTTTCTCCACTACCTGCATCTTTAATTGATGCAAAATCTAACAAAGACCTTATTCACTTAGGAAAGACACTTTACTTTGAAAAGAAGCTATCAATAAATGACACCATTTCTTGTAACTCTTGTCACAAACTTGATCAGTTTGGAGTCGATAATCTTCCAACATCACCAGGTCATGATGGGACCCTTGGTGGACGTAACTCTCCAACAGTTTACAATGCCGCCCTAAACTTCTTACAGTTCTGGGATGGAAGAGCAAAAGACGTCGAAGAGCAAGCATTAGGACCTATCCTAAATCCAGTTGAACATGGATTAGCACAGGCTTCAGATGCTATGAAGAAAATCGATACACAAGAGTATCGAGCACTTTTTGAAAGAGCATTTGGGAACAAAGAAGCATTCAACTTCAATAATGTAGGTGTTGCCATTGGTGCTTTTGAAAAGACACTTCTAACACCTAGCCGCTATGATGAGTACTTAAACGGTGATCATTCAGCTCTAAGCTACCAAGAAAAAGTTGGGCTTAAAAAATTCAATGAGATTGGATGTACGACATGCCACGATGGTGCCAATATTGGAGGTGGAATGTTTCAAAAGCTAGGACTTGCTGAAGAGTACCCGACTAAAGATAAAGGTCGTTTTGAAGTAACTAAGAATGAAGATGATAAGTTCTTCTTCAAGGTACCTACTCTAAGAAATATCACAAAGACAGCACCTTACTTTCATGATGGAAGTGTTAAAACACTTGATGAGGCGATCACTATTATGGCCAAGCACCAACTAGGTGTTGAAATCTCAGCTGAAGACAGAGAAAGTATCAAGGCCTTCCTTGGTTCTCTTGAAGCTAAAGCTTTACCAAAACTATAATTAATAAAGGCGTGAATCTTCACGCCTTTTTTCACTTTTCCTGATAATAATCATCTAAATCCGATTAAATTTATCTAGAAGACTCCGATAATTTAAATATGGGAATTCTAAAATTTAAGACATATTTCAAAAAAGAAGAATTAGAAACACAACCGACTCAAGAGCATATTGAGCTTACTAATAAGTTAGCAAGTACCCAAGGGAAGGTTCAAGAGCTTGTAAGTGAGAATGACTTTCTTTTGCAAAAGATTGCACTGTTAGAAACAGAGAATTACAAACTGAAAGACGGGCTTTCACAGATTCAAAAGAACTTAGCTGATTCAGTTGGAAATAGCACCCAAGCACTTGATAGATTAACTGAAGTAGATGCTTCATTTGACAGTATTAGAACAGACTCAAAAGAGATTCTAGAAGACGTCTCAAGCCTTAAGAATAATATGGAATATACTTCAAAATCTTCACTTAATATTGAAGAAGGAGTGAAGGATATCCTTGAAGCAATTGAAGGGATTTCAACAATTGCCTTCCAATCAAAGCTACTCTCTTTTAATGCTTCTGTTGAAGCTGCCCGTGCAGGAGAAGTTGGGAAAGGTTTTACTGTTGTTGCAGAAGAAGTTCAAAAGCTTGCAACATCAACTACAGACCTCCTAGAAAATATTAGAAGTAAAACGGATTCTTTTATCTCGATCTCAAAGCAGCTACAAAGTTCGGCAAATGAGTCTCTTAATAAAACAAATCACATCAACGATAAAATTAATCAATTTGATGAAAGTATTTCTCAAACAACTGTTAAGAATAAAGATGCCCTCTCAGATATTTCAGCAACTAATGATGAAGTATTCATGAGCTTAGCAAAGCTTGACCACGTTATTTGGAAAATAAATACTTATATTTCAGTCATCGAAGAAAGGCCTGCCTTTAACTTTGTTGATCATCATAACTGTCGTCTTGGAAAGTGGTATTATGAAGGAGAAGGTAAGGCCAGCTTCTCTCGCCTATCAAGCTTTCCTTGCATTGAAGGCGATCATGCGGCCGTTCACTCAGGAACAAAGGTCATTTTTAACTATCTAGACGATGTTAAGAATAATATCGATGTTATTACTGACGGCTTTCAACAAATGGAAGATGCCAGTGAAAAAGTTTTTAGAGGACTTGATCGAATCCTGGCCGAGAAGAAAGAAAGATAAAAAAATTTACTATTTTAACTTCTACAACATTTCAAAAGCTTGCCACTCATCCTAAGGGTGGCAGGCCTCACATCGCAGTCTAGGATTCACATCTTGTGAAAACATTGTTTGCTATATCGTGAAATTTTATTTACATAATTCTCACCACTACATAGTTTTAGTTTAGATTTTTTAGAACATATGATTCAACAGAATCAAGCTAACTATAGGGAGAATTAAATGAAAAAATTAATCACGTTTATTGCCGCATTATTTGTAACGACATCAGTTTTCGCTGGTATGCCTACTGAACACGACTCATGGGAGACTATTAAAGACAACTTCATGAGAGTTACTTTCAATGAGCCTGCACTAAATCTAGATAATGGTGGTGCAACTTCAGTATTTTTCACTTGTCTTGATGGAGACACTATTAGAACAAAGAAAATGCTTAAAAGATGTGTTGAATGGCAACACCGTGGCGGTGATAGAGATAGCATCTGTACTGCTTATACAAGCTTCTATGGAACAGCTGAAATCGTATCTGAAAGAGAAAGATGTGTACGTTGGTCACACCAAGGTCGAAGAGATGGACGTCAATATTGTATGCAGTACGAAACATACACATATACTCACCCACTTTCTTACGACATCGATGTACATAAAACACTTCACGGTAGAAGACATGACAATAAGCTAGGTAGAAAACTATTCACGAAAAACTACACAATTGAAGCTTGTGAATAATTAAAAGATAGATGAAGGGCCCTTCCCTAAAGGGCCTTTCTTCACTTAGGGAACAAATGGAAGAAAATCTTAAAATACAAGATCCAAGAATTTCAATTTTTGACTTTGAAAGTTACTGTGACTTCCTTATTAAGGCCGGTATGCCTGATGGCCTTTATTCCCACACTGCAAATAACTTAAAAACTTGGGCGAATCGCCTTGGGTATAAATCCCCTAGTTCACTAACAATGGTCATCAAAGGACAAAGATCCCCTAGTCTTGAAATGATCAATGCAATTTCTGAAGATTTAAAATTAAATATGAAAGAGAAGCAATATTTCATGCTTCTTGTTCAGCTAGAAAAAGCACAAAGAAAGAATAAAGACACTAAAGAGATATTAAAGAAAATTGCCACGTTGAACTTAAAAGAAAATGGAATTTCACTTAGCCTAAAAGAATTCAATGCGATAAGTGACTGGTATTTTCTTGCAATCAAACAACTTATCTCAATGCCTTCATTCGTTGAAGATAATCAGTGGATTCATCAAAAACTTAGAAAGAAAGTTCCCCTTAATCAAATTAAGTACGCAATTGAGACAATGCTTGAGACTCAGACTATCGGAAGAAATGAAGAAGGTCGCTTAATTGTCCTAAAAGAAGGACTTGTCACAACGAATGATGTCCCGAGCTCAGCAATTAAACGCCACCATCATGGGATGATTAATCGTGCTCTTGAATCAATTGAAGAACAATCTGTGAATGAGAGACAAATAACAGCAGTCACAATGAAAGTAAAAGAAAGTGATATTGCTGAAGCTAAAAAGTATATCTTCGAGTTTATTAAAGACTTTAATGAGAAGTTTTCAACACACGATGCTGACAATCTTTATCAGCTAAATACACAATTCTTTTCCCACACGGATCAAGTTGTTAAGCACTAGGAAGAACGATGAGAAGTTATTTAATTTTATCAGTATTACTATTTTCAAATTGTATTTTTTCAAAAGAACTTGAAAGGCTCACCCCTTCCCAAAGCTATATCTTAACAAAGAACTTTAATAAAAAATCGCTGCCTATCATGAAAGCACTAGGCTCAGGTGATATTGTTGGTAATGGTTCTGGACTAGTTGAACAAAACTTCACCTTTGCTTATTATAATCTTCAAAATGCAATCTTTAACTGTCTTGGCAATAAATACGAGTGTCAGATCGATGCTCAAGAAGAATTAATTTTAAGAGAGATTAATCAGGCATTCATCGCTAAGGCCTATATGAAAAGACCCCTTATCTTTGTTAGTAAAGAATTTGCTGGGGATTTCTTCCACAACGAAGTTGATATTACCTCTCGCATTGCAAAAACAGGCTTTAGTCGACGAGGTCACATATTTATAAATTTAGAAGAGTCTCAATTTATTACGAATGATATTCCAGCAATGATTAGCATCTTAATACACGAACTAGGACATCAAATTGGAATTATCAGTCATAGTTTCCTGGATCAGTTAGGGACAAAAGTTAGGAATCAATGGAATAAGAATTGGCAGTCTTTTGAATTTGAAGTTAATGGGACACCATTAACACTTCGCCTACTTTCAAATGCAAATAACTATATTAGTTCGAATCTTAGTTATACATATAATGGAAAGTTTGAACACCTAGGTGAGACTATTTATAAGCACTTGTCTTGTGGAGATAAAGAAGTTGTTTATGGATTTAATTTGAATAATGGCCATTGGCAAAGACCCACTTACAGCGACAACAAGACGACTATCACAATGAATTTTTGGTTGGACACTTATTGTGAGAACCAAGACAAGATGATGAGAGTTAAGCAAAGCGACTTATCAATTCAATTCACTCACAAAGATGGCAAGATTCAAGCGAGGATTATAAATCTCTAGAAAGGTTCAATCCCCTCACCATCAATAACATTGATATTGTAGTGTATTTTAGGGCCCCCATCTGATATTGAAGCGCTTAACGAGAAAGTTGAGCTTGAGTTAGGGGCCTTTAAGTCTCCTTCTACTGTGCAGACACCTGTAAAAGCACCTTCAAATCCGTAGACCTGTCTTTTTATACACTTTAACGAATTCGAATGAATTCTAATATGATGACTTCGTTGGATTTTATCTTTTTCAACTAAGATTTGGGCCACTAAACCATTTGCAACGGCCTGTTTCTGACACGTCTTCTCGTTTATCTCTAGCTTCTTCTTGTGAATTCTAATACTTGCTTTCCCATCATACATGCTAACAGAATCTAATTTCATATACTTTTCGCCAACATAAGCAGCAACAGGAATATTCGAGTTCAAAATAAATTTATAATCACCACATTTTGCCAGGTAACTATTAAAAGTTAGCCTAGGTGATCTTTCGATGATTTTATTAGAGATAATATAATTATCATCATTAACACCACTTGCTCTAAGAAGCTCGTGTAGAACAAGCCATTTCACATTATCACTTCTTTTAATGTAGTTACGCCAAATCTCTTCATTTAAAGTAATCTGACCTTCCCTCGCAAAGGCATCAACAATTGAGCCTGTATTATCAATTAACTTCTTTGAAGTAACTTTGATAAATTTGATATCGAGGATTTCCTCTAGACTGTTTAGAGAGACCAGGCCTTTAATTGATTTAGGATGACTTCTTAGCTCATTTAAGATTTCCCTAGCTTCAGAAATAAAGTAGTGGCGAATATTGTCTCCACCACCACTACTTCCTACACCAAGTCGTTGAGTTTGAACTTTATAATTCTGATAAAAGTCTTTCTTTATCTCCTTAGGAATTTCTAAGGATGGTATACACTTTACTTGCTCAGCTAGTGCAGATTGAACCAAGAATAAAGATGTTATAAAAAATAAGCCTTTCATCATATCTCCAAATTTATCATCAACTAAATGATACACATGTCTTTTTGAAATAATTACGTCCAATGTCTGTGAACTAGACAACTACTCTTCACATTGAAGCATAAGCACATTGTATGAAGATTCCCTTACAGAGATCATAAAGTCACAACTTGAGTTTGGCGCTTTTAGATCACCTTGAACAAGACAATAACCAAGCTCCTGCTGGCCCCTTTCATTCTCAGAAAAGCATTCAAGAGATGCAGGCTCAATATTAATTAGAAACTCTTCTTCAATAACTAGCTGATCAGTGAGAACTCTTGAGCTTAAATCTGAGGTGCTGGCCGCTGCCACAGAAAGTGAAATTAAAGAAATTAATACGTAAGTTACTGTTTTCATTTATGCCTCCATTGATATTTATTAATGTGAAGGCTTTATATCTAAATAAATGACACGTCTCTATATAAAAGTTATAACTTTATTACTTATTATGTTATAAAATACTAACTTATGAATACTTATGATTTTACTGACTATAGAGAATACCTAAGAGAATGCCTTGGCCCAAAGTCGAAGAATTTGACGAGGAAATCCCTGAGCGAAGAGCTTAATTGCCAGCTTTCCTTTATCAACCAGGTACTCACTTTTCGCTCACACCTTTCTCTAGAACATGCAATTAAAACATCAAATTATCTACAATTAACGGATGAGGAAAAAGACTATTTTCTTCTCATGGTACAAAAAGATCGTGCTGGAAGTGTAGAGCTTGAGAAGTATTTCCTCGAAAAAATTAATGAAGTACAAAACAAGCGTAAGGAGATCACAAATCGAATAAAGGCCTCCAACACACTTACGAGTGAAGATCAAATGAAGTACTACTCAAGCTGGTACTATGTTGCAATTCACATTCTAACGGCCCTTCCTGCATTCAATGAAGCTCAGGATATCGCATCTCATTTAAAGTTAAGTATTAAAGTTGTTAAGGATGCACTTGATTTTCTTATTGATAAAAACTTTGTCACAGTAGACTCTAATGGCAATCTTGCCATTGGTAGTACGAGAATCCATCTCCCCCAGGGCTCTGATATGCTTCCACGCCATCATGTTAACTGGCGACAAAAGGCCATGGAATCAGTTGATGATGTGAAAGAAGATGATCTTCATTATTCAAGCTTACTTGGTATTTCAAGAAAAGACCTCCCTGTGCTAAAAGAAAAGGTTTTAAAGCTACTCGAAGATTTTGAAGTCGTCTTAAACGAAACAGGGGAAGAAATTCCAGTTGTCTTCACATTGGATCTATTTGAGTTATAAGAATTCCATACTTAACCTTTCTTAAGGTTTGGCCTAATAACTTTCTATACTAGAATCTAAACAGTAAGAAAGGACATGTGATGGAATTTAGGATCGAAACCGATAGTAATGGTGAAATTAAAGTAGAGTCTTCTCGCTACTGGGGAGCACAAACTCAACGTTCATTGCAAAACTTCAAGATTGGCAGGGATCATTTTACACGTGAAATGATCAGAGCACTTGGAATCCTTAAAAAGGGTGCAGCACTTGCTAACCTAGAGCTTGGAAAACTATCAAAAGACAAAGCTGCTCTCATAACACAGGCCGCTGATGAAGTTATAGAAGGGAAACTTGATGAACACTTCCCTCTTGTTGTTTGGCAAACCGGTTCTGGAACACAAACAAATATGAATGCAAATGAAGTTATCTCAAACCGCGCCATTGAAATCAGCGGTGGGATTATGGGATCTAAAAAACCAATTCACCCTAATGATGATGTCAACAAGTCACAGTCATCAAACGACACCTTCCCAACGGCCATGCATATTGCAGCTGTTGAACAAATTGAAGATCGTTTAATTCCTTCACTCAATCGTCTTATCACGGCCTTTGAAAAGAAAACAAAAGACTTTCAAGATATCGTAAAAATTGGAAGAACACACTTAATGGATGCAACTCCACTTACTCTTGGTCAAGAGTTTTCCGGCTACACAGCACAACTTCAAGGAGCGAGAAAAGACATACTCCATTCGATAGAAAACTTAAGAGAACTTGCTCTAGGTGGTACAGCAGTTGGAACAGGACTTAATACTCATCCAAAGTATGCAAAACTAGTGGCGCAAAAAATCTCTGAAATCTCAGGAAAGAATTTTAAGACTGCCCCAAATAAATTTGCATCCCTTGCAGCACACGATGCGCTTGTTGCGGGCTCTAGTGCTATGAGAAGACTTGCAACGGCCTTGATGAAAATTGCAAATGATATTAGGTGGCTGGCCAGTGGGCCGCGCTGTGGGATTGGAGAAATTTCAATTCCAGCTAACGAGCCAGGCTCATCAATCATGCCAGGAAAGGTAAATCCCACACAATGTGAGGCCATGACGATGGTATGTGTACAAGTCCTTGGTAATGATGCCACGATCGGTTTTGCTGGAACTCAAGGAAATTTTGAGCTTAATGTTTATAAACCAGTTATGATTCACAACTTCCTCCACTCACTCACATTACTTGCTGATTCAATGGATTCTTTTAATACAAATTGTGTCATTGGAATTGAACCAAACCATGAAAATATTGAAAAGCATCTAAGTAATTCTCTAATGCTTGTGACAGCTTTAAATCAATATATTGGCTATGATAATGCAGCTAAGATTGCAAAGAATGCACATTCTAAGGGTTCGACGCTTAAGGAGTCAGCAATTGAACTAGGACTTTTAAGTGCTGATGACTTTGATAAATTTGTTGTGCCATCTAAGATGACACAACCTTTATAAAATTATTACTGTTTATTGTAGTGATAAATTGGTGAACCACCGGCTTCACGACATGTCTTGTAATTTGTAAAAGTATCTTTCACACTAAGGACAAGCTTTCCGTCGTTATACTCATAATCAAAGATTGATCCATTTGATTCAACACCAAAATGTTGCTTCTTTAAAATGCCTTCCCATACACCAAGGTTACACTTAACTTTAGTCATTTCAAGTCCACCTTGATACTGACCTGGGCCAACATACTTGAAGTCACCTGAATTAACTTGAGTACAATTTAGTAAGTATGGTGCCCACTTTGCACTCTTTGCAATTGCCGTCATTTCAGCTTTTTCCTCTTCAACCTTAAGAGTCACATTATATCTCATAAATGCTCCACCAAGTTTAAGAGTCTCTCCTGTCGTACACTCAATACGATCAAGAAGATATGTCCCTTGAGGGATTGTTGCAAATGCTGATGCTGCCATTAAGAATGCTAAAATTGTTTTCATTAGAAACTCCGTTTATTAAAAATGCTTTATTTTATATTGAATACTCATTTTAAAATTTCGACCTACTTCATGAATATATGAGCCGTGTCTTCGGTATGATTTATCAGTTAAGTTATCAAGTCTAGTCGTCACCTTAAGGCCATTTAGAATCCCAGATGAGAACTCTTTTGAAGCAAAGATATTGTGAAGTGTATAACCAGGCGTTGCCGTTGTTCTCTCAAGAGAAGCAGGATTCACTCGATCTTGCCTCATGGCCATAAGAGCATCATAGCCAAGTTTTACACCATATTGGTCGAGATGATAATTAACCCCGAAAGTATAGGTATTAGCAGGCATATTAGAAAGCCACATCTTTCTTGAATTATCCCAACCTACACTTCGTGAATAACCTGCAGCAAGCTCAAATTGATCGTAGAGATACCTAAGATCAAATTCCTGTCCATACAAAGTCACTTTATCTCGATTAATAAATTGAGTTGTTCCATTTTTTCCATCAAAAATGGCATAGTCGATAATCTCTTGATCAATATAGTCACGCGCTTTTGAGACATAACCACTTGCCCTGAAGCTCAGAAGATCCATATCTGAGAATAATTGCTTCTTAAACTCTGTTCCAATCTCAATTGTATTTGATATCTCTGGTTTAAGGTCTAAGTTTGTCACAAAGTAGTTATCAGAGATAAAGAACCCATCACCTGGACGGTGTAGTCCAGTTGCATAGACTTCTTGAACGTCTGGTGAGTTAAAACCTTGTGAAAAGTTAGAGAAGAAATTAAAACCATTGTATTCATAATTTACTAAGATTTTTGATGAAAGATTATTATCTTTTACATCACTAAAGCTTGAATCCTTTGACTCAAGTTTATAATCACTAAAACGAATACCTGGTGCTAGGCTTAGTGCGCCAACTTTATAATTCAACTGAGCAAAGGCAGCGGCCTCAGTAATCTGTCCATCTGGATAATCTGAAACACTACCAGTTGAACTCTTACCTGTTACCTTATCAATTGTTGCATCAGCACCAATAACGAGTTTTAAATCATCTCTTAAAGAGAGTTGATCTTTTATTCGTGTACCAATTGTTTCGATATTTCTCTCTTCCTTTCGGCCATCACTATCACGCTCTTGCTTATTAAATTGTTCAGAGAAATAGAGATTTCCGACAAGGCCCTTTCGCTTGTACTCAGCACTAACAGACTCACGCTTTATGATTGTTCTTCCGTGAAGAGTTGTCAGATCACTTGGTGGATCAAGAGTTGCGTTTAGCGGAGATTCATCTTCAAGATTATAGAGTTCAGCATTTAGTTTTATCTTTTGAGAGTTCTTTAGATCAAAAGTAAATTTCGTAGAAAGATTATATGTTTCAAAAGCAGAGTTTTTAAGAGTTGTCTCATCGCTAAGTTTTAGATCTTTTGAATCTTTAAAACTAGCGCTAAGAAGGTAGTCTCCACTATTCATGAGTCCAAAAGTTTTCACTGACTCTGCATTCATATTTGAAGCTTCTTCAAAAGAATACTTAACGATACTTCCAGACTTTTCACCGGCATTGAGGTAGTCGCGTCCATCTTTAGTAACAAATGACATTCCACCACCAAGACTAATTCCTTGTGAGTAATCTGTATTTGACTTGAAGATATCAACTTTTTTAATACTATCCGGATCAACTGCAAGATGGGAGTAGTTGTGATTTGAAAAATAAAAGGTTTGTTTTACACCATCGATATTTACAAATAGCTTATTTGCTTCGAGGCCACGAACTTGTGGGGTTTCACCAATAGCGCGTGGACCGCCTTTAGTTGTCGCACCGGATGTCTTCTTTAGAACATCATCGATACTTTGAGCGACTTCTTCTTCAAGCTCATCAGATGTGATCTCATCCTGTAAACCTAAAGCAGCACTTTGCCCTTCTTCATAAACCTCTAGCTCGTCGGTAATATAAATCGACTCAAGACGATTTACGTCTTGCGCAAAGATAAGTGAATTTGTGAGAAGGCCTAGAAATACTAATTTGTATTGGCCATCAAACTTTTTTATCATGTAGGCAAACTATCATATTTGAAATGATTTTTGGAATGGTTTTAGTAAAGAAGTTAGTTTTTACAGTGCGTTAAGACAATTACAATAACTCATATTTAATAGGAATTGCGACCTTTAAAACCTCTGACTTTAGAAAGTCTGGCATCTGAGGAAGATCTCCAAGGGCCTCAACTGTTTCAAGGGCCGACTTATCCAGAATGGCATGGCCACTACCCTTTTGAATTTGAATATTTGAAAGGTTACTTGGATATGAAACCTCAAAGTAGATATCAACAATCCCTTGTTTTTTTAACATCTTGGCCACTCTTGGGTAGCGTTTTTGAGCAAGAATTTGATCTCTAATCGTTTTGAGGTACTTGGCCTTCTCACTCGCCTCTCCAGCATCGACGACCTTTTTAATCACTGGAGCGTTCTCTAGTGACTGCTCAACTACCTTAGTGACCTTTTTCTGTATCATCTGCTTTGAACGGGCCTTCTTTTGAGTAAGCTTCTTGGGA
Organism: Halobacteriovorax sp. HFRX-2_2; assembly: GCF_043196705.1. Taxonomy (NCBI): domain Bacteria; kingdom Pseudomonadati; phylum Bdellovibrionota; class Bacteriovoracia; order Bacteriovoracales; family Halobacteriovoraceae; genus Halobacteriovorax; species Halobacteriovorax sp. HFRX-2_2. Next base: position 388,708 of record NZ_JBEBMT010000002.1, on the reverse strand, counting down.
GATTCAGTGATCTTCTTTAACTTCACTAAGCGTCTAACCTGAATGGCCTGGGCCTGATTTGCTGAAAAATGCACATTCGAAGACTTTGACTTCAAAACTGAAGCTGTCCCAAACACTAATATTCCATGAATTCCTATCGAAATAATTGTCGAATAGAGAAAACGATTCTTGCGCATAGCTCTTATTATCACCAAATGGCCTTAAATTCACAAATGCTTTTCTATTCATGAAGAATTTTCAATGAATAAGAGGGAGACAAAGCTCCCTCAAGATTAAGCGGCCTTCTTCTTTTCTTTGGCCTCTTCCTTCTTATGATCTTTTTGTTTAGTTTCGCTGGCCTTAATATCATTTGGGCCAATGATATCGAATGTTGGAACAATGGTTTTCACACGAGTTCGATAGTCCATATAGCGACTCCCCCATTGCCTTACAAGATCTCTTTCTTCAATAGAAACTCCTCCGACAATATAGGCAGAAAAGATTCCACTAAATATCAGGTGGTCAACAGTCATTTCTGGAGTAAACCACATCCCTATCAGAGCTCCTGTCATAATTGGGTGACGATCGAAACTGTACATCCAGCTTTCTTGAAAAGGGACTCGTTGAATTGGCCTTCCTCGATAATAGTTATAAGCTTGCTCCAACCCAAATAATTCAAAGTGATTTAAAGCAAAACTTGCGACAAAGAGATAGGCCCATCCAGCAACCCCAATACTCATAATGAGAGTCGATGCCATCGTATTTTCGATATTCCACATGACAACACCATTCTTAGGCCAAAATAGAATTGCACAATGAAGAGTAATACCAGACATCAATACATAAAGAGATCGTTCAGCGGCCGCTGGAATATACTTATTAATAAATTTTTTAAATCTCTCCCTGGCCATGATTGTATGCTGAGCTGCAAATAAAGCACTAAGCCCTATGGCAATAGCGAATGCACTACCAAGAGAGTCCGTTGTGTAATCAATAATTCCATATTGAAATGGAATTAAGCCTAACATGCTGCCGATCCAACCAACGAGAGCGGAAAAGCCAATTAAATAACTAATCACCCCAAATGCTAAGACACCTGTTTTGTTCGTCATATTATCCTTCCTATGTTGTTGTGAGTTCTTTCATTATAAAATGAATAACAACATGGAAGTAGAGCACTAAAAGCGCCATACGAAAGAGGTGTAAACACTTAATAGCACAGCAAGTTTAGACAAATTAGTAAAAATTGGCTTTTTATAAATTCTTAATTACTTTGCATCTCTCTTAGAACCATTTGCAAAATACCACCATGTGTATAGTAATCCACTTCGGCCTGAGCATCGACTCTTAGAATAACTTCAAACGTCTCGATACTGCCATCTTCACGTTTCATTTTAATCGTAAGCTCTTTACGAGGAGTTATCCCCTCTTCAATACCCTCGATCGAAAATGTTTCAAGACCTGTTATCTTAAGTGTTCTAGCGCTCTGTCCTTCTTTAAATTGCAGAGGAAGAACGCCCATGCACACAAGGTTACTGCGATGGATTCGCTCGTAACTTTCAGCTAACACCGCCTTTATACCTAAGAGCGTTGTTCCTTTAGCGGCCCAATCTCGAGAACTTCCTGATCCGTATGCACTTCCTGCCACAACAATAAGAGGAACTTTTTCTGTTTGATAACGTTTAGAAGCATCATAAATACTCATTTGTTCGCGACTTGGTAAATGAGTTGTCCAAGGCCCTTCAGTGCCTGGGGCCATTTCATTTCTTAAGCGAATATTTCCAAATGTCCCACGGATCATAACTTCATGATTTCCTCGACGAGAGCCAAAGCTATTGAAGTCTTTTTGTGAAACACCTTGTTCAATTAAGTACTGACCTGCTGGTGAATCCTTACCAATAGTTCCTGCCGGCGAGATATGATCTGTGGTAATAGAGTCACCAAGTAAACACATAACCCTTGCATCACTAATATTTTTTAATGGTGCTACTTCTTTAGGTAGATTTACAAAGAAGTCAGGCTCTCTTACATAAGTTGAATCACCTTGCCACTCGAAGAGATCACCTTTAGGTACGGCCATGCTCTTCCACTTTTCATCTCCTGCAAAGATTCGCCCATACTCATATTCATATTGTTCAGAACTTACAGAGGAAGAAATGAGCTCTTGTACTTCGGTTGCAGAAGGCCAAATATCTTTCAAATAAATATCTTTACCATTTGCATCCTGGCCAATTGCTTCACTAGATAGGTCACAAAGAAATGTTCCAGTTAGAGCATAAGCAACACACAGAGGAGGAGAGGCCAAGTAACTAGCTTTAATCTGACTGTGCACTCGTCCTTCAAAGTTTCTATTTCCAGATAGGACAGAAACAACCGCTAGGTTATTATCATTAATATCTTTTGCAACATCTTCCGGTAGAGGCCCAGAGTTACCGATACAAGTCGTGCAGCCGTAACCAACAAGATTAAAGCCTAGCTCTTCAAGATAAGGTAGAAGTCCTGCTTTTTTTAAATAATTCGTTACCACTCGAGAACCTGGAGCAAGAGAAGTCTTAACCCAAGGCTTCGTTTTGAGCCCGGCCTCAACTGCCTTCTTTGCCACGAGCCCTGCAGCTAACATGACAGATGGGTTTGAAGTATTTGTACAACTTGTAATTGCAGCTATCGCAACATCACCGTGTTTAATAACTTTGCCATCATTTTTTTCAACCTTAAAATTATCATCAAATGACTTACGAGCACTATCAAGCCCCACTCTTTGTTGAGGAAGTTTAGGCCCAGCTAAACTTGGAACGACACGACTTAAATCGAGATCAAGAACTTCACTAAATTGTGGCTCCTTGTCTCCATCTCTTCTAAATAGCCCCTGCTCTTTTGTATACTTTTCAACTAACTCTACCTTGTCACCTCGACCAGTCATAACTAAATAATCAAGAGTAACTTGATCAACAGGAAATAAGGTTGCTGTTGCACCAAACTCTGGTGACATATTTGAAAGAGTTGCGCGATCTGCAATACTTAAATTACTTAGGCCATCTCCGAAGAACTCAACGAATTTGCCAACAACACCGTGAGTTCGTAACATCTCAGTAAGCGTTAGTACTAAATCAGTAGCAGTTGCACCGGCCGGAAGAGTTCCTTTCGTTCTTACACCAATAACAATTGGTTCTGGTAAGAACATCGGTTGCCCAAGCATTGCGGCCTCAGCTTCGATTCCACCAACTCCCCATCCTAGAACCCCCAGTCCATTAATCATAGGTGTATGAGAATCGGTTCCAACTAATGTATCAGGAATCGCCCAGCCTTTTTTACTTTGAACAACATGACCAAGATGTTCTAAGTTTACCTGGTGGCAAATTCCCATCCCAGGAGGAACAACACGAAAGTCTTGAAAGGCTTGCTGTGCCCAATTTAAAAGAGCATATCTTTCAGCGTTTCTTTCATATTCAAGTTCAAGGTTTTTTTCATATGCCTGCGCATTTCCGAAATTATCAACTTGGACAGAGTGATCAATAACGAGATCAACCCCGACATAAGGATTTACTTTCTTTGGATCACCACCGGCCCTTGCCATGGCACTTCTCATCGCGGCCAAGTCGACAACAGCAGGTACTCCCGTAAAGTCTTGCATTAAGACACGTGCGGGCATAAACGCCAGAGATGCATTCTTATCGTAGCCGCTTCCCCACTTTACTAAAGCCTCAACGTCAGTTAATTTCACGTCTTTTCCATCAACTCTTCTTGCAATATTTTCAATTAGAATTTTAATGGTATGTGGAAGAGTATCTAACTCGACATCATACTTTTCACATAAGCTTTTTAGACTTACATACGAAAGTTTTTCGTTTTCTAGCTCTAATAGCATCTCTACTTCTTTGGTCATATTTTCCATAAAGAACCCTTGATATAAATTTAAAAATGTTTTTCTATATTTTACTTTTCGGATAAATATTAATGATATTAAATTTTTATCATTTAATAATTTTTGAATTAAGTGATAGAATAAGAGTAATTAACTAGACTAATAAGGAATGTATATGAGTTATGAATTACCTCCGCATAACGTCGGTGTTGAAGAGTTTAAAGGCAATAAGATTTTTAAAATTTATAAAGTTGATGATGAAGGTAACGAACTAGAAAAGTACGGTACTGTTATGAGCTTTGGTTTAACAAAGGCCAAGTACATTCTTGAGCACGTTGATGAAATCAAAAAATTTGTTGATACATTTTCTAAGGAATAAAACAAGGATGTTTAAAATGAAAAAAGTAATCGTTATTTTATTATTAACAATGCCTATTTTTGCTAGTGAATGCTACAAGTCGTTATGTAAAGACGATAAGGTCATGGATGTCTTTGGTTGGTCAGGGTTTGTAACAAGCTTTGATGAAGCAAAGGATGTGGTGGAAGTAGAACTTGCCCACGGGCCAGGTACATATTCTTTCCCATATGCAGAACTAGGGAAATCGGTTGAATGTTTTGAAAAGATCTGCGTCGAAGATAAAGTTATCGACAAATACAATGAAGTCGATATCGTGCTTGAAATCTATACTCACGGAAAGGCCCGTGTTTACTCACCTGATCGCGATGGTGAGTTCATCATGGATACAAAAACTCTAATCAAATACTAATAAGTGATGTCAATCTGGCCAGGAAACTGGCCAGGTCACTTAATTTTTCTTAAGTTTCTTACTTTTGACAGTTTCAGCACCAAAAGTCTCCTATCATATTTGCAATAAACAATTTGAACTACTATAGTTTTTCCAAATTAACTTAGGGATAAAAATTTAAATTTGTAATACATAGGATAGTAATATGAAGTACTTTTTATTCCTTGCCATTTTAGTGCAAAGTTATTCATTCGCGTTTTCTCATGAAAGCACTCTCAACAACGAATTAAAGTCGTTATTCAATGGATTCAAAGAAGATATTATTTTTAATATCAATAAAGAAGTTAAAGAAAATTTTAACAATAAAGAAATTGGAAGCAATTTAAAGCTTATGAGTGCAAATATTGCTGAAACCAATATTCTCGACTTCCCGATTGAGTTCTATGAGATTACTGATAACAAAATTGTTGTCGGTATTCCTGATTCAAATAAGTGGAAGTTAAAACTTAGAGCTCGCTTGAGATATAAAACGAAATGGTTTCGTATGACAAAACTGATTAAGCTAAATATTAAAGAGCTAAAGTTTAAGTATGTTATCAACTATGTCAGAGACGAAAATAGCGTCATCAGAGTGAAGTCAATTGACACCATCGATAAAAAATTAAAAGTTGATCTTAAAGCATCCAATGTTCTTATTAATGGTATTCTTGTTGCGGCCAAGAAAGTATTAAAAAAGAAAATCAACAAGTCTTTTGACAAGCTCCTTATTCAAGGTAGCGAGCAGTTAAAAACAGTATTTGTTCTAAATGAGCGCTTCAGGCAAGCAACTCCAGAGCGTCTTAAGTCTCCCCCAAGATATAGTTTTTCAGACCTCGAGGATACGATTGAAAATATCGAAGAGAAAATTGCTCAAAAACATATGATAAATGGAACTGTTTTAAACCTTAGATATAATCAAAATGATTATATTTCGTGGTTTGATGCCTATGGGCCAAACGGACAAGGAACAAAGGGTGAAGTTGTTGGCTTCGGTACGTTCTCAGATGCAGCGATTTGGAATGGTGCTTATCTTGCTTCACAGGCCTTTCGCTACAGTGTCTCTCAAAATGAGAAGGCCTTAAATAATATCAGGACAAATCTAGAAGGAATTGGAAACCTACTTGGTGTAAATGGATTTACTGGCCTTCTTTCAAGATCAGCTCAACCCCTAAATAGTATGGCCGGTCGAGCACTGATGAAAGATAGAGACCCTCTTGATTATGAGATTGTTGATTACAAAGGCGAGAAATGGGTTAACCATCACGAAAAGAAAGGTATCACAAGAGATCAGTATACTGGAATTATCTTTGGCCTAACAATTACTTATGACTTAATTGAAGATGAAGAGATTAAGACGAAGGCAGCTTCTTATTATCGTATGATGCTTGATTATCTAATCAGAAATAATTGGACGATATCTGAAGACCGTGAAATCAGCATCACTCCTGCAAAGGTTATCGCGCCGACAGTTTGGTTTGGAAGCCCTGAGCAGCAACTTAATATGCTTGTCATTGGCGAGCACATGTTCCCTGGTCAGTATACGCAAGAGCTAAACCGCATGTCTGAGTTAAGTAAGACGGCCTATATTTTTCACAATATTACTGCCAAGGATAATGTAAATAAGTATTACAAATTCAACCTACTTAATATGCACTTTTACAACTACTTTAGGTTAGAAAAGAATCAAGAGCGTCGTGCAGATATGCTTAGGTCTTATAAAGTCATTAAATATAGTACAGGTCACCACGATAATTCTTTCTTTAATTTAATTGAATACTCTTTTAACCCAGAAGCTGTATCAGAAGAAAAGATTACTCGTATTCAAGAAAATCTCGTGCGTTTCTTAGAGCGTTCGCCAAGGAATGTAAGTATTGTAAAACCACCACTTGAGGATATCGAACTTGTCCAATACCCTGAATACGGCGGAAAAGGCTTCATGTCGATCTCAGCAGATGCTCTTGATATTAGACATCGCCACCCTGGCGGTTCATTCATGTGGCAAAGAGAGCCTTACACAGTTGGTTATGAGAAAAGAGGTGCGGCCGCAGATGAAAATCCAGGCTACGATATCACCCTAATTTACTGGATGAGTAAGTACTACGGCCTGTAGTACTTATTCATACCAAAGAATTAATTCTAAGCACTCTCCTTCATCGGGAACCATGTAGTGAGACTTATTCGGCTCAATGGTAATGAGGCTTCCTTTTTGAACAGGAATCGTTTGGTTTTCAAGATGAATTATTCCACTTCCGGAAGTAATGAAGACCACTTCCCCTCTTGTATGCTTATGAGGACGCCCCGCCTTCGAAAATGAGAAGAAGTTAATTTTTTTAATCTCTTTTGTTTGAATTGTTTTGATGTAGCCAAATGATGTCTCTTTCATAAACTCTCCTTGTCTCACATTATAAGAAAGAAGAAGTATAGAGAAATTCATAATTGGTATACTTACTATTCTAGGTAGGAATAAAACCTGACCGAGTTGTCTCACTCGGCCAGGCATATCGTCTTATCTTTTCAGATCAAAGCGATCAGCTTGCATTACCTTAGTCCAGGCCTTAACGAAGTCTTGCATGAATTTCTTCTGTCCATCGTTAGCAGCATAAACTTCAGCAATAGCTCTTAGTTCTGCATGAGAACCAAATACTAAGTCGACTGGAGTTGCAGTGTACTTAACCTTTCCTGATTTTCTATCAACACCATTGTATAGACCAGGAGTGCTTGATTTCGTCCACTTATTGTCCATCGTCAGAAGGTTTACAAAGAAGTCATTTGTAAGTTTTCCAGGACGCTTAGTGAAGACACCATTTTTTGATCCATCCGCATTTGCGTCAAGCGCACGCATACCACCGATTAGAACAGTCATTTCAGGAACAGTTAGACCTAACATATTTGCTTTATCAATTAGCATATAAATAGGAGTTCTTCCTGAATCTTGCGTATAGTAGTTACGGAAAGCGTCTGCCTTTGGCTCAAGATAAGCAAATGAAGTGACATCTGTTTGTCTTTGAGTTGCATCACCTCGTCCAGAAGCAAATGGTACCTTAACTTTGTTACCAGAAGCCTTCTCAATTGCAGCTGCTCCACCAAGAACAATTGTATCGGCCAGTGAAACGCCATATCTTTTACTAATCTTTTCAAGCTTAGGAATTACTGTATCAACATTAGATACTTTATTAATTGCCCAATCTTTTTGTGGCGCCAAGCGGATACGTGCACCATTAGCACCACCACGCATATCTGTTCCACGATATGTAGAAGCTGATGCCCAAGCAGTTCTAACAAGATCAGATACTGATAAGCCTGACTTTAAAATATCAGATTTAATTGCCGAGGCCGTTGTGTTAGAAATCTTCTTCCCTTTAGGAGTTGGATCTTGCCATTTAAAAGACTCCTTCGGAACTTCTTTACCAATATAGCGCGCTTGTGGCCCCATATCACGGTGAGTAAGCTTGAACCATGCCTTAGCAAATGCATACTCAAATTTCTTTGGATCATCTAAAAAGCTTTTCGAGATTTTTGCATAAGAAGGATCTTCCTTAAGAGCAATATCTGTTGTGAACATGATTGGTGCATGACGCTTATCTTTTAAGTGAGCATCTGGAACCATATCAGCAGCTCCTTCATCAGTTGGAATCCACTGGTGTGCTCCTGCTGGAGATTTCGTAAGCTTCCAATCAAATGACCATAAGTTATCGAGGTAACCTGTTGTCCATTGTGTAGGAGTTGCATTCCATGCCCCTTCAAGTCCTGAAGTAATTGTATCTTCCGAGTGACCTTTTCCACACTTATTCTTCCAACCAAAACCTTGGTTCTCTATTGGAGCTCCTGCTGGGTCAGACTCTAAACAATCTTGAGGCTTATGAGCACCGTGTGCCTTACCAAAAGTGTGACCACCAGCAATTAGCGCAACAGTTTCTTCATCATCCATTCCCATTCTTCCAAATGTTTCACGAATATCTTTTGCTGCTAATAGAGGATCAGGCTTTCCGTTTGGTCCTTCAGGGTTAACATAAATTAGCCCCATTTGAACGGCAGCAAGAGGTCTTTCTAGCTCTCTCTCGCCTTTGTATCTCTTATCTCCCGCAAGCCACTGAGTTTCAGGGCCCCAGTAAACAAGATCAGCTTCCCAATCGTCGGTACGTCCACCGGCAAAGCCAATTGTTTTAAATCCCATATCTTCAAGAGATACGTTCCCTGTAAGAACCATTAAGTCGGCCCATGAGATTTTATTTCCGTATTTCTTTTTGATAGGCCAAAGTAGCCTCCTGGCCTTATCCAGGGAAACATTATCTGGCCAACTATTAAGTGGTTCAAAACGTTGTTGACCACCACCGCCACCTCCGCGGCCGTCGTGACTTCTATATGTACCAACACTGTGCCATGCCATACGAATAAAAAATGGCCCATAGTGACCGTAGTCTGCTGGCCACCAGTCTTGTGATGTTGTTAATGTTTTTCTGATGTCTTTTTTTACTGCAGAAAGATTTAGCTTTTTAAATTCTTTTGCATAATTGAATTTAGGTCCTAGTGGACTTGATTCCTCTGAGTGTTGCCTTAGAGGTGTTAGATCGATTCGGCTAGGCCACCAAAAACTATTTGGCTTGGCTTCACCGCTTGCAAATTGCTGGCCCATATTTTCATTTGAGTTAGATGCGCAACTCAAAAGTGCTACAGTAGCAATTAACAAAGGTAGTTTTCTTTTCATATTTGGCTCCTTTGAAAATCTATGTTTTCGATGCAATCAGTATCGATGAAAGACAGGTCTAAAGATAATATATTTTGCCTATATCAGGATAGATTTTAGCTATAGAAGCACAAACTTAATTTTTCTTAACTATCAACCCAGATGGTCATAAACACCATAAACAACTAGAATTACTAGAACAAGAAAGGAAAAATAAGGAGACGGGGTTATATAAAAGGAAAAAAATGACAAACGGCCCTCCACATATTGGCGTGCAGAGGGCCTTTAAATTTACTTTTTCGTTTTCTGAAGCTGAGCTAATTTTTTTGAGACGTGGTCGGCATCCAACATTGGATCAACATCACGATCAATTGCCACAATCTTTAAGTTTGGATCAATAATAAAAGTCCATCTTTTTGAAATATTAAAAACGGCCATCTTCGCTCCAAATTTCTTTGTCACCTTCCCCTCCTCGTCAGAGAGTAGATCAAATTGAAGAGAATGCTCTTCATGAAAAGCTGCCTGATCTTTTACAGAGTCAGTACTTATTCCATAAACTTCAGCACCTAGCTTTCTAATTGATTTGATACTATCGCGAAAAGCGCAAGCTTGCTTTGTACAACCAGGAGTTCCTGCTTTTGGATAGAAATATAAAACAGTCCACTTCCCTTTTCGTGACATCATTGAAAAGTCTTTGCCTTCATGATTCTTTACCGTAAACTTCGGAACACTCTGTCCTAGCTTAATTTCTTCCCCATGGGCAAAAGAGAACATGATACACATGACAATTAATAAACGACTGATTACTTTCATATTTCCTCCAGAAATTAAAAATTAGTTAATTTTATCTCTCTTAATTATATATACGCAATAAACTTCAAAATAGATCACTTAAACATAAGTTCTTTTTAAGATTTGAAAGTGCTATAATCGCCACATGACTGATAGACAAATTGAGTTCCATTCAAAATTTGGCACAATCTATATTTGCGCTAATGAAAATGGTGTTTCTTATCTTGGCTGGGAAGATCAAGAATACGATGGCCCTCACTATGAGGATAATGAGCGTATCGCAAAATATCTCAATGAGGCCCACGACCAACTCGAAGAATACTTTGCTGGAAGCCGTAAGAAATTCTCCATACCTCTAAGCATTAACAAAGGTACGGATTTTCAAAAACAAGTTTGGGCACAACTTCTGGATATTCCCTACGGTGAAGTGACGACTTATTCTGATATTGCTCAAAAGGTCGGATCTCCAAACGCCGTGCAAGCAGTTGGAAGTGCCAATGCCAAAAATCCAATATGTTTAATCATTCCTTGTCACCGCGTCATCGCAAAGTCTGGTGAGCTTTCGGGCTACGTAGCTGGAGCAGATATTAAAGAGGCCCTTCTAAATCACGAGGGTGGTATGTGGACGCTTTTCGACAATTCAATGACTTGAGCATGATCTAGACAATTGCTCTGGGCATAAATTAAAGCTTCTAGGCATGGCCATACTTCCCCTACACTAACTCTCTATGTCATCTCACAAAAGGTAATTTGAATAACTTTTGCAAAAGAGAAATATAGACGAAGATAGGCCCACAGTGTTAAATTTGAACCCATGAATGAAAATAATAAGAATAAAAAAGACATGCGTCCAAAGCAGGACATCCCAACAATCCTATCTCGCGTTAGCCGCCCTAAGAAAGCTGTTATTACAGCAGGTATGCCATATGCAAATGGCCCAGTTCACATTGGTCACTTAGCAGGTGCTCATGTTCCAGCAGATATTTACTCGCGCTGGATGAGGCTACTGGTTGGCGATGATAATGTACTATTTGTTTGTGGTACAGACGACCATGGTTCAACAAGTGAAGTTGCGGCAAAGAAACTTGGTAAGACAACGCAAGAGTTCATTGGTGAAGTTCATGCAAAACAATCAAAGACAATGGAGCGTTACTCGATTGGCCTTGATACATATACTGGAACTTCAAAGGAAGAAAATTACGAGGCCCACAAAGAGCTTTGTCAGGACTTCCTTAGAAAAATGCATGCCAATGGAATGCTCGATAAGAAGACAAGCCAGCAATGGTTTGATCCAAAACTTAATATGTTCCTACCTGATCGCTACGTTCAAGGTGATTGCCCAAATCCTGATTGCTCAAATACAAAAGCATATAGTGACGAGTGTGACGTTTGTGGGAAGAACTATGATCCACATGAGTTAAAGAATCCAGTTTCTGCAGTAAGTGACGCGACTCCAGAACTTAGAGATACTGATCACTGGTATCTGAATATGTGGAAAGTAACTGATCAGTTAATTGAATGGTTAAACACAAAGCAGAAAACTTGGAGAAAGCCTATTCTTCAAGAAGCTTTTGGTACGGTTTATCCTTGTGTAACTTTCACAAATAAGTCTGAACCAGCATATAAAGAAATTAAAGAAGAACTTCCAAAGCATAAGAGTCGTTATGCTCCAGGTAGAAAGGTTCTTGTTCAATTTGAGAACTTAGCTGATCTTGCATCAGGTAAGAAACAATTAGAAGATAAAGGAATTGAGTGTGAACTGAATGATGGTTGGGCACACAGAGCGATTACTCGTGACGTTTCATGGGGAATTCCAGTTCCAACAGATATTGAGCCAGGCATGGAAGGTAAAACTCTCTACGTATGGCCTGAGTCTTTAATTGCACCGATTTCATTTACAAAAGTTGCTCTTAAGAAGAAAGGTCTGGACCCAGATCTTTATAAAGAATTTTGGACAGACCCTGAAGCAAAGGTTTTCCAATTCCTTGGAACTGATAACGTTTTCTTCTACGTTCTTATGCAGGGAGCGATGTGGTTTGGTGTCCAAGAAGATCCAATGAGACAAGCAGTAAAAGGTGAATTCCAACAAACTGACGTCTTCTCTAACTTCCACCTACAAATCAATGGTGAGAAGATGAGTAAATCAAAAGGAAACTTCTACACTGGTGATCAGCTTATTGATGAAATGGGATATACAGCAGACCAAGTTCGCTACTTCCTTTCAACTCTAAGTCTTTCAGAGAAGGCTTCTAACTTTGACTTTGAAGTTTTCAAAGCAAAGAATGCATTCCTTGCTGGGCCAATGAACGCTTCATTTGAAAAACCAATCTCAGCTTGCCACAAGCAATTTGGTGGCGTGGTTCCTAAGGGTGAACTTATCGGTAAGACTGAAAAAGAAACTCTTAAGATTGTTCAGCAATATACGAAATTCATGGAAAAGGGAGAATACCCTAAAGCACTTGGTGCCCTTGAGAATTACGCTCGTATTATTAACGGACTATTTAATCAGTACAAGCCTCACGATGACCGCTTTGATGAGAAAGAAAGAACTGATGCACTTTACTCTTGTTTCTATATTCTAAGAAATATCTTAGTAATGCTTAGGCCATTTGCGCCAGAGACAATGGAGAAGCTTCGTGTCTCTTTAAATCTTCCAGAGAGTGTTTACTCGATTGATGAGCTTGCAAAAGAATTCCCAGAAAATCATAAAATTGGGGAACAAGCAGAATACTTTCCAGCAGTTGATGCTGAGTAAGAAATAACAAAGGGCCTTTAAAAGGCCCTTTTTTTTATTAATCTAAATCTTCTAGCTGACTTTTTATTTTATCTTTTAATTGTTCAAAATTGATATCTTCAATTTCAACAATCATCCCATCCTCAATCTGCCTTGCTTCTACATCATCGAGATCATCTTCATCTGCAACTCCGATTACTTGCTCTAGTGCAATGGACATATCACGATGAACAAATGGGTCTAGCTCATCAAGTCCAGCAGCAAAAGTTGTTCCGACAGCTGTACCAGATGGAACACCAAAGAAGAATCCTCCAACAGCAGCTACTCCACCATCAAGACTAACTCCTGTACCAATATAGTAAGCGGCCGTGGCCTTTGCTCCAATAATTAAACCGAGGTAAGCAGAAACTGCTAAGATTGCGACATCAGCACCTGCTGCATAAAGAGCATGACGTCCATTCATATCGGCCATCTTCTTAATATCGCTTCTGGCAAATGTTCTGTAATCAGAAAAGAGATTACGGCACTTAAGCTCTTCTCTATTCCCATGACATTCTTCGAAGAGATAACGGTCATTAACAATTTCCGTTGCCTTAATATACTTATAAGGAGTCTCTTCGGCCTGAATAAATGTCGAGGCCTGATTAAGTTGTGAGAGTAAAAGAACTCCCGTTAGAACAATTTTCTTCAGTTTTGGGCTTAGTGTTTTCATAGCTTAAATTTATCAAAAAAATGCATGGAGATAAGCTATTTGGTAAGAATTCCAGAGGGTGAACATTCCTTAGTCACCGGTGTAAGTCTCTGAAACATGGCCATCAACGAGGAAAATCTCACGATCTGCCATTGCTGCATAATCAGGGTCATGGGTTACCAGAGCAATTGTCGTTCCCTTCTCTTTATTAGTTTCTTTTAAAATATTCATAACGATCTCAGCATTTGCCGTATCGAGATTTCCTGTGGGCTCATCTGCAAAGATATAACTAGGTTCCATAATGAGGGCCCTGGCAATGGCCACTCGCTGCTGCTCTCCTCCTGATAATTGTCCAGGAAGCTTATCTCTTGTGTAGGGAATATTGAGTTTTTCAAGCAACATATTGGCACGAGGCCCATACTTTTTTAATAAACCGAGATTACGAGGAGGTAGCAAAATATTCTCTAAGGCCGTCAGCTCTGGAAGTAAGTAGTGAAATTGAAAGATAAAACCAATATGGCGATTTCTAAAATCGTGGATCTCATCAACACTCATATGAGTAACATTCTTTCCATCAATATGAATATGACCCGAAGTCGGCTCATCAAGAGAGCTAATAATATAGAGAAGTGTGGATTTTCCACTTCCAGAACGCCCAGATATTGAAACAAATTCTCCCTTCTTTATTTCCATTGAAATATTGTGAAGGATACGTTGAGGTGGATCTCCAAATTCTTTTATAATACTTTCTGCTTTTATCATCACTCTCCCCTAATGATATCAATTGGAGTCATTCGACTAGCAGAGAGCGCTGGAAGAAAGCTTGCGACTAAGGAAGCAAGAAGGGCCGCAACAAATGCAATGATATACGTTGAAGGTGCGTAATCCATAAGTAGATGGTTATCGCCACCAATATTAATATTTAATTCAATACTTTCGACAACTCGACAGATTGTGAATCCTAAAGTCAGCCCAACAATTCCACCGCTGACACCAAGGAAAATACCTTGATACATAATAAGCTCAAGAATTCGTTTTGGGCCATAGCCAATAGAGCGAAGGATTGCTATCTCCTTTCTCTTTTGATTAATCATAATAGTTAAAACATTATAAACCCCAAAAGCCGCAACAATAAGAATGGCAATCGTAATGAAATAGCGAACTATATCTTGCATCATAATCATTTCCATAAACATTGGATTAGACTCTTTCCAATCTTCAACTTTATCATGACTTAAAAGTGACCACTGATCTGCAAGTTCTTGTGACTTATTCATATCAAAGAGAGACACTGCAATTTCAGAAACTCGCCCAGGCGTTTTATTAAGCTTCTGTACATCTTCAAGGTGAGAGAATGCTATGGACTTATCCGCTCGATCATCTCCAAAAGAAAAGAGTCCTACGATCTTAAATGAGTTCTTATGAGTCAGGCTTCCAGCAATGACCTCGACATATTGGCCAACACGAGCTCCAATTTCTTCAGCAGCGGCGGCACCAAGGATGATCTTATTTCCCCCACTGGCAAGTGACGAAAACTCTCCTTCCACCATGTAATCAGTAATATCGCTAATTCTTATTTGGCGTCTGGCATTTGTTCCAATAAGCCCCATACTGTGTGTTAGATCGCCTCTCTTTAGCATCACCTGTATAGTTAGGCGTGGACTAAAGTCATAGACATCTGGATGATGCGAAAGACGATCTGCCCAGCCTTGATAATTTTCTAGTTTTGATTCACTTCTTTTTCCATAAGGAGGGGTGATCCAATCGACTTGTTTATTTTCATAAAACCATTTATTAACGAGGGGGCGATCAATAAGATCTTCTTTACCAGAGATTAATATATGAGCAGTATTATTTAAAAGGGCCTTAATGATATATTGCCTAAGCCCGAGCTGAATTCCAGAGATAGCAACGTAGAGCATCGTTCCGAAACTAATGCCTAAGAGAATAAGGAGCGTTTGCTTTTTCTTAGAGAATAATTGCTTCATCGATAGGAATAGCATGACTACCTCTTAATGAATAATAGGTCTGTAAGCTTAATATCTCCCGAGACAACCTCAACCCACATTCCATCATTACTTCCTGTGACGACTTCGACTTTTTCTCTCTTCTTATCTCGCATGCGAAGAACCTTTCCATTACTAATGGCCTTAACAGGAATTAAGAGTACTCCCATTTTTTTTCCAACCTCGATGACCACATCAGCAGTCATGCCAGGAAGGATACTTTTTTCAAGCCCTTTCACTTCGATGCGTGTGATGAACTCACCTTCTCTTGGATAAATCGTTTTTACATATCCTTCATATTTTTTTTGAGACTGGCTTTCAAAAATGATTCGCGTTTTTTGATTTGGGATAACTCTTAGTGCGGCCTCTTGCTCTAGTGAAACTTCAATAAATTTTTCATTAAGATTTTGCATTCTAAGAACTGTCACTTGAGGGAGGACAACTTCTTTTTCTTTATTAGCTATAAGAGTGACTGTGCCGTCAAAAGGCGCTTTAAAAAGAACACGGCCATCGAAACTAACAAGGCGGTCACCTTCTTTAACTTTTTGCCCTTCTTTAACATAGAGTTTCTCAACTAGAGATAGGACTCCAATTTTCACATTAAACTCTTTATCAGTATCGACTCGTCCTAGGCCATAAATGGCCTCCACAACATCGCCTTTTTTAGGAGAGATTAATTCATAATTATTTTTAAAATAGAAAACTCTTAGAAGGATCGCAGATAAAACAAAGATAACGGCAATGGTGAAGATATATATCTTTTTCAAGCAAAACTCCTAGGGTACACGTTTTTTATTTATTCTCGCATACCCTAGTGGCCAATATCAAAAGAAATTTTGACGTTTAAGATAAGCAATTAAATCTTCACTATATTTAAGATGAGACTCTTCTGTATATTTCGCTTGCGTATAGACTTGGGCCAAATTCTTTGCTCCGACGTCTTTAATCATTTGATGTAATCGCGGGTTATCACGATAACGCTTCATCCCCTCGACCTCTCTTTCTCGATATATCTCTAGCACCTCTTCATCTGAGTATTTATGATATTTCTCATAGTGAATTAGGGACTCAAGTGGAAGCCTCTTTCTTAAGTCAGGTGCCTCGTCTGGATAGCCTAGAGCAAAGCCTACGACAGGAACGACATTCTCAGGTAACTCTAAGATCTCACCAATTTCGCCAGCACTGGCCAATGTTGTCCCCATGTAACAAAGTCCCATCCCAAGACTTTCAGCAGCTAACGCTGCATTCTGACTAGCGAGAATGGCATCAATTGAAGCAATCATAAAACTCATATAATTATCAAAATTGTTAGCTGCTTCACTTAATGTAAGCCACCTTCTCATACGATAGAAGTCAGCACAGAATGTTAAAAAGATGGGAGCATCCAATAGCATACTTTGTTCAAAGTGGGCCTGGTACATCTTCTCTTTCATTGCTCTATCTCTTGTCACAACAACTGAGAAGGATTGCATATTTCCAGAGCTTGATGCACTTGCCGCGGCACTAAGAATGAGTTCCAAATCACTTTGTGAAATATCCTTATCTGAAAATTTTCTAATTGAACGATGAGAGTGTAATTGTTGAATAAACTCATTCATGGCACGAGTCCTTTCTTCCAACAAAGTTAGCAAAGACAATTTTATCTTGAAGTAGAGTTCCCTTTATTTGACACTGATCAAGAAGCTCGGCCAGTAGTTCAACTTTAAACTCTTTGCCTCTCTCCTTTGCGATAAAATCACCAGATACAAAGCGATCATTTAATTGACCATTAAATGATGATTGAAAAACTCTTGGTACTTCAAAGATACCTGTCACTTTCTTGGATGCTGAGATATTTGATACTGTAAAATAATCTTTAAAAAATTTACCGCCAATATTTACTTCAAGTTCATAGCGGCCAATATAATTCGTATTTGCAAAAGCACTTTGTCCTAATATAACAAAGCATAAAATAATCTTCTTCATGATTACCTCTTAAATTTTATATAAAATAGATCGAAATTTATTATTAACTAATAATGTGTGAAAGGCGCACTAGCGCCACCAAAGGATAGAAATAGAGATTGCATAACGGCAAAGTCGACAATTCATATTCACAAAATAGAATTATCAACTTTATCCGTAAACAATTTCTTTCTTACAAGAACTCTCTTTATTTTGCTTTTCTTTCAAAGTAAACGAGATCAATGAAAATCGAAGTCGCGAGAATAATTTTCTTCTCCTGCTCCGTTAGTGTCTGACTTTTTAAATCGATGGCGAAGTTGTCGCGATCAGTAAACATTTCTGAAAAGAGTCCAGAAAACTTTTTCAACACGAGTGCAACCTCTTGGCCACGGGAATAAAATGGATAAGTCCAAGGCTTCCAAATTGGTGAGCGCATCTCCATGATGACATTCCCTTGAGCATCTAAGACATCAAATTTCTTTGTTATTAAAGAAAATCTTTGCTGAAGTGAACCAATCATTTGGCCATTTAAATCCTGTACTTCAAGGCGCTGAAAAAAGAAGCAAAATGGATGCTTAGCAATCATATACTCATTGCGAGCTTGGTCAAAGAAATGAAGATCAAATGTCCTCCAGTGCCCTAGGAATTGGCGCATGATAAAGCCAAGAAAACCTTTTTGTTGTTCTGCTGCATAGCCTATAGGATTTTGTGCTTCATCCAAGAATTGATACTTATTTCTTGTCTCATAGCCCAAAAGCTCCCAATTTTCTCTTACCTGCTGCACAAGTAGCTTACTATGCTGATTTAAGTCCATTTTTCCTCACATTTATTCAAAAAATTTATGAACTGATTTTAACATATTTTCTAGCTAACTTATTATTTTCACGAGGAAAATAAAAATACTTGGACTACTCCATAGTTTCTATTTGAGCTAAATATTATTGAACTCAGTTTATTAATACGGTAAATCTATATATGTCACATCGATAGGAATAGAATGAATTTAAGAATAAACCCCAAAAGGCCAACAGAGAGTATTAAAGATATCTTAAGGATTATGGACTTCACTCTTGGTCCGTTTACAATGCTCTTTGCAATTTGTGTTGGTGTGTACGAGTATCAAATCTCACAAAGACTAAATAGCTTCTTTGGAATCTTCGCTTTTCTTATTTTCAATCTCACAATTTCTCAAATAAGTATTCGAGTTAAGAACTCTCTAAATATTGAGGTCTTCAGACAAATTTTTGCAATCTGTGTCCTCTGCCCTTTTGCAGTTTATATCGTTGATGGGCCATTCTCACCGTTCTGGTACCTTTATCTCATTATGATTGTTGCCAGCAATAATATCTTCTTTGAAGTAACTGGAAAGCATATCTATAGTGGGCTTATCACCCTCTTAGCTGTTATTAGCTATATCACTTCAAGTTACTTACTTCTTGATGAACCAGAAACTTCTCTTATCATAATTCATTCTCTGACTATGATTATGTTAAGCCTACTCTTCTACAGACTCCTTAGTCTTGTGGATCGCACTTATCGAAGTGAAGTGAATAAGTCGATTGCCTTACAAGAAACAATGGATAAGCTTAATAGCACCAAAGAGAGCCTTATCTATAGTTCACGCTTAAGCGCAATTGGAGAGATGGCCGGAGGGATTGCTCACGAAATAAATAACCCTCTAACTGTTATCTACGGATCTATTTATCAAATTAAGCGCCTACTAGATATTGGGGAAATAAATAAAGAGAAATACGATATTCACATTCAACGTATTCTTGAAACAATTGATCGCATCACTCGTATCATCTCGAGTCTAAAAGTTGTTTCACGTGAGTCAGCTGAGATAAAAAGAGAAGTCATCTCTCTTAAAGATATTCTTGTTGATGCAACGGCCATTTGTGCCGAGAAATTTAGGGCCCATGGTATCGAGCTTAAGTTTGACCTCGAGGATAAGGCCTTTAATGTGGAAGTTGATGCTGATAGAGTTCAAATCTCTCAAGTTTTTATCAATCTTTTAAATAACTCTTATGATGCCATTGAGACATCTGAATCTTCTTGGATCGATATTTCAGTCAAAGAGGTTGAAGACTTTGTTCTTGTCAGCGTGAAGGACTCTGGCCCAGGAATTGGCACGGATCTTCAGCGAAAAATATTTGAGCCTTTCTACACTTCAAAAGAAGTCGGAAAAGGAACGGGATTAGGACTATCGATTTCAAAAGGAATTCTAGAAAAGCATCAAGGAGAATTATTCCTAGACACAAGTGAGAAAACAACTTGCTTTGTGGTAAAGATTCCCAAAGCAAGTTGAATAGTTTCTATATTAGAAACAGGCAATATACGAATCACCGATGCTACCTAGGAGCTTAGACCCAGATTCATCGAGAATATTTCCATAAGAGTTACCACCGTCACAATGATCTTCAACAGTAACGACGATTGTATAGACTGTACCAGTTTGTGTCGCCTCAAGCCTTCTAAGCTCTAAGGCATCTGCACAGTACTCATAATCAAAATCAGCTAATTCAGTGTACTTTGCAAATTCTTCTTTTGATAATTTAGGAAGGCGCTCAGAGTAAACCTCAGTGTATTCATCACGATCATAACTTGAAGCAAGATCAACATTATTTAACTCTGGACAGGCCATAGCTGAGCTAAAAAGAATAACTGATAAAAGAACAACAACTGATTTCATAACGACCTCCACTTAAACACAGGCTTTATTTACCGCGGGGCCGTTCAGTTATCAATTATATTAAAAATATAGATTTCATCTAATTATGAGATATTCACAAGATGCCCATCTTCACTGGGTGACTGCGTTATCTCCCAACGGTTCCCGTCTGGGTCCATCAAAAGAAAGCTCTTCTCTCCCCATGGGTGATCCTTTGGTTCACCACTCACCTCAAATTGATACTCTGAACTTAAGGCCATTAACTTCTTATAGAAATCATCCACATTTTCAACTGTCACTCCGTAAGAGACTTGAGCTGGATTATCTACTAATTCAAAGAATTTAGAGGCCTTTCCCACTGGACGAAAGAAGGCCACGCGACTTTTGTCAGGTAGGACAAAGTCTGCAAAGTCTTCATTGGCAAAGTGGGCCTCAACACCAAAGACATCTGTGAAAAAGTTCGAAATATTCGTAACATTCTTAGAAGTAATTACTAAGTGAGAAAGTGCTTTGATCATAATTCATCCTCTTTCTATTCATGTTATAACAATTCGATTGACTTAGGTAGCCTTTAAGATTAAATCATCTCATCCATTATTTTGGTGGCCAATCCTTCCTGCCACCCTTTGAGGCCCTAGGCCTAGTGAGAACATTTAAATGCAAGAGCTTGATGCGCTGATCGAATCCTTAACCGAGAAGCGATACTATGTGAGCGATACGCTTATTTCAAACGAACTAGCACGTGCCCTAAAAGACGAGGCCCAGACGCGTTTTCATATCGGAGACTTTCAGGAAGCTAAGGTTGGACGACAATTAACAAAGCGACTTGACGAAAGAATCCGTGGGGATCTCACTTCGTGGATTGAAGGAGATATGGCCGAGCACCCGCTGGCCCTTCAACAATATTTAAAATTTCTTGATAATCTCAAGGATCAACTCAACCCTATTTTCTACCTAGGAATTCGCTCTTACGAAGGACACTTTGCCTGCTATGACGAAGGAGCTTTCTATCGCAAGCATGTGGATCAGCACCGAGGAAGAGGCCTTAGACGCCTAAGTGTGATTCTGTACTTGAGTGACATGGGTGAAGCTGATGGTGGTGAGGTTATTATCTATCATCATGAAAGACAAGATGAGGAAGTAACTCGTATTAAGCCTATGCTTGGAAGACTTCTCATCTTTCTATCTGAAGACCTTCCTCATGAAGTTCTTCCTGCATATAAAGCGAGGCTTTCACTAACAGGATGGCTGAGAGCCTAATTGTTAAGATTTTCTAACAACACTCCATACTATGTTCAGATTTTATGGCCAATATAATGCTGAATTAGAAAGGAGAGATTTATGAAAATGAATGAAGGCAATGCAGATCGTATTATACGAATTATTGTAGGAATGGTCCTTATTTCTTTAGTTGTAATAGGTCCTAAAACCTATTGGGGTCTTATTGGAGTCGTTCCATTAATAACTGGAATCCTCGGTATATGCCCAGGATATTCACTACTTGGCCTCTCAACTCGAAAGAGCAAGAAGGCCCACTAGAATTTAAACTATGATATAATCTCTATTAAAGAGAGGTCGTGGTTTGAATACAGGTTTGAATACTAAAGAGCTCATAAAATCAGAGTTAGGCCTTGATGGCATAACACTCTATATCGACAAGAGAAGTAAATTCTTCTTTTTCATGAAGTATGAAAAAGAGAACTTTATGGTGCTTTTAAAAAATGAAATTGAACCTGAAGCTCTTCCTTTAATGAGAAGATTTACAGACGAATACCCGGAGCTTCCAACACTCATCAAAGAAACAGAATCTCTTATTCTCTATGACATTCCAAATGGAAAACTAGCAAGGCTCGTCGAAGAAAAGGTTGACGAAGACTTAGCAAAGAAAGTCACAGAAATTCAAATTCGCTTAAATGAACTGACGTCACCATATGGTTATCATTTTGAGTGGCAACTCAATTACTTTTTTATTACTAAAAGTAAGCTTATGTATATTGATTTAGAAACATTAGAGTTTGGAGAGGAAACGAAGACAATAGATATTCCAATCTATGATCAGTTAAGCTTAGAAGAGCGCGTGAAGCTTAAAATCCAAAAAGAAAATAAGAGATTAAGCAATCACGAGCGCTTCACAAGGTGGCTAAAGTAACTCCTACATAAAGAGGTAAATACTTAGGCCAATTAGGAATAAGATCCCTACGATCTTTCTTTCCTTCTTCATTGTATAAGCTAGATATAGCCCACTTAAAATGATTAGCAGTAAGAAAATTCCGATAATCTTTTCAACATACCTTAAAAACTGCGGTCCATGACCTTTATGAAGTTCAATCAACCTTTTTAAAAGATTTGGCTTCACGTAAGAGATATGAGTTCCATCTTCTTTTACTTGAAACTTATAGTAATCACGAGTAGTCGGTCTAGTGATTGCTCCATCCCCGACTGTTTTAACATAGGCAAAATCGTAACCTTCATCGATTTCATTTAACTCAACTGAAATATTTTCTTTTGTTAATTGTGCCTTTGAAAGTTGGACGACTTTCACAGGTTCAACAACTTCACTTCCTTTAAAACCTAGTAAGTAAGAGACACCAGTAAAGGCCATCATTAAAAGTAGTGGCGAAGCGAGAGCTGATAAGTAGAGGTGAATCTTAATAAAAAATGGGCGATTAAATTTCATATTCTATCCTTTAATTCCACAGCGAGAAAAAGCTTGTGGTAATGATAATAAGTTTAAACCGATTTCTTCATCCATCTTTCTTTCAATTTTTTGAACGATTGGAAAGAAATAGATCTCAGTTGTCACTGCAACTGTAGCGTGAAACAGGTGTCCACCTTTACAAGAAAAATCCTCATCACCTAAAACAGTATGAATATGAAAGAATGGTTTTCCATCTAAATGGGAAAGATTTCCATCAAGACTTAGAAGCTCAAAGTCACCATTAAATTCTTTGCGGTCATATGTTTTCGTATCAAGGTGGTAGAAACCAAGCTCAACATCTTTCAAGGCCCCTATACCTTTTAGCATACCAGCACCAAGATTTTCAGCTGCCGCAAACTCTTCTAGGGACGTAAAAAGATCTTCGTCTTTATATAATTTGATTAAATAGCATTCTTCTTGCTTGATATATTGCATGGTAAGCTCCTGATTTCACGGTGTAATTATAACAACTTCACCATCAAAGTCTCGACTCATTGCTCCCTGAAAAACTTCTACACTCTCTTTACTCAAACGAGGCCAAATGATACTAATTGAGCATGAGAACGCTTTCCTTCATTCTCACCTTCTTAATGCTATTGGCCCAAGAGTCGATGGCCATGGAGTGCTTTAAAGAGCACCTCGACGCCGCAATCTCAAGCAATCGAAACCGTCGAGAAATTTACTCAAATCATACAAATACTAAGAGTAAAAAGATTTCAAATAGCCTGATCTTCGCAGAAAAAATATCTCTTATCTACGCAAAGCTATTAAATCCAAGTTTAGAAAAGTATCGTCGTGCCGGTATCCCAATCCTATGCCTCGACTTTATTGAAATGAGCAAGGCCCCAAATATATCAAGAGACTTCTCTATCCCTAATTATAAATATCAAGATATTGATTCGGTTGATATTAAAGAAATTCGCGCAGAGATTTCTAAACGACTAAAGAATGAAGACTATCTTGGTATCGTTGAGTTTATCGAAGAGGAAGTTTCAAACGAGAAGAAATATAGTCAGTATAATTGCATGGTAAGACATGTTCTTGAATCCCTAGGCCGTAGCGCATTTTTAACCCCATACTATATTGAACATGCCAGCAGCTTAGGATTAAAGTCTCCCAAGAGTTTACTAAACAAATATCTAAGAAGAAATATCTTTGCCCTTAAGTATTCCCACTCTCTCGATAAAAAGGCCTCTCCCCTTCAAGAAAAGGGAATTTCAATTTTATGTGGAGATGTCCCTCATATTCCGATAAGATTAGACTATGAGATGGAACTTTCTAAATACTAAAATTGGTCTTGCTCTTGGTGGAGGTGCCGCAAAAGGTATCGCTCACATTGGCGTCTTAAAAGCATTTGAAGAACAAAGAATTCCAATTTCCTATTTATCAGGAACAAGTGTTGGCGCTATTGTTGCTTCTTACTATGCCTTTGGTAAGAATTACGATGACTTTCTCTCCTTAGCAAAGAAGCTAAATTATAAAGATACAATAAGCTTAACAATTCCTAAGAAAGGTTTTTTTAGTACGAAGTCCATACGAGAAATGCTCATCAAAGACCTTGGTGATGTAAATATCGAAGATGCACAAATTCCTCTGGCAATTTGTACAACAGATATTGCAACAGGTGAGCAAGTGGTTTTCTATAAAGGAAATTTGGCCGATGCAGTTTGCGCCTCAGTCTGTGTACCTGGTGCATTTGTTCCTCAGGTAATCAATGGCAGAACTCTCGTTGATGGAGGTATAACAGAAAATGTTCCCGTCTCCCCACTTGAAGATATGGGCGCCGGAATTATCGTCGCAGTCGACTTAAATGGAGTACAGAAGTATCAAGAACCTGATGATACTTTCGCTATCATTAGTAATGCCATGGATATTGCCATTGACCTTAGGACACGAGAGCAAATTGAAGATGCAGATATTATTCTCTCACTCGACTTAAGTAATTATAATCGCCTTGATAATTCTAAGTGTATTCAAGAACTCATCAATGAAGGTTATTCTCCGATGACTAAAAATCTCTCTAGTTTAACTTGGTATCGCAGAGCGAGTTATCTCGAGTTCTTTAAGAAGCTTATCATCGAAACAATCCCATTTAAAGTACCCAAGGTAATTTCAAATCTTTACAAAGAAAGACTTGCTAAGATCTCTATCAAATAAGCTCCTTTTTTATTTCTTTTAAATGCGATAAAATTTAAAGAAATAATTTAAGATGGAGTTTACATTGTTTGATATTAATCGAATCTTTACACTAATTTCAGGAAAACTAACTTTTTGGTACGAAGCATTTATTAAGAATATCCCAAACTTAATTGTTGCAATCGTTGCCCTATTTGTTTTCTTCTACCTTGGTAAAACTCTACGTAACTTAGTTAAGAAAGTTCTACAAAAAGTTTCCTACAAGAAGTCTGTTAATGAAATTCTAGGGACAACGACAAATGTCATTGTCATTGTTGTTGGTATTTTTACGGCCTTAGAAATTATAGGTCTTGAGAAAACTGTTACATCAATTCTAGCTGGGGCCGGGGTAATCGGTTTAGCACTAGGTTTTGCCTTCCAAGAAATTGCAGCAAACTTTGTTTCAGGTGTTCTAATTGCTTTTCGTGAGCCATATCAAATTGGTGATATTATCGAAATTGATAAGATTGTCGGTCAGGTAACAAATATCGAATTAAGAACAACGGGAATCACGACTTACCAAGGACTTGAAGTTTTTATTCCAAACAAAGATATGTTTACAAAGCCTTTTATTAACTACACAAGTACGCCACGACGTCGTGTGGATATTTCCGTTGGTGTTTCCTACCACGATGATCTTGAAAAAGTTGAAAAGGTAACAAGAGAAGCACTTGAGGCCATTAATGGAAGGCTTGAAAATGTTCCTGTCGAAGTTTTCTTTGAAGAATTTGGTGCAAGCTCAATCAATCTGACGGCCAGAGTATGGATTGACTATAGAGCAGGAGTCGCATTTTATAAGGCACGCCATGAGGCCGTTATGAACATTAAAAAATATTATGATAATAATGGAATTACAATTCCATTTCCGATTCGAACAATTGAGTTTTCAAATCAGCTTGATGTAAATAAGGGCTAATTGCGTCCAGTACACATTCTTTCCCAGCCCTTAACATCCTTAAGGGCCTTATTATAATCACTACGGCATCCTTCATTAGGAACATATGAATAATAGAGGGAGCCGTTATTGATTTTTTCCATAATCTCTCGCCCTTCACCTGGTACGAATGCAGGACAACCAAAACTTCTTCCCATGATATTACCGCGGTTATAATAAGCCTCGTGCATAACAACACCTTGCGAACGGGCCTTATCATTAACACCTTTTGAGAGGCCATCTAAGCGCATTCCATTATAATTTCTTCCTGAAGCTCTAAATGTTGGCCAACCTCTTTGCCCTTTCACTCTTTCATCATGACTACTAGACATATAAAATTCACCAGTCTTAAAAAAGCCAGGTCTCGTCATTGCCCACTGATCATGCTTAGGCTTCGCCCTTGCAGGCACACGACAGCGAACGAGTCTTCCAACATGATTTGATGCCCTAGTCACTCTACCACTATCAGTGATTGTCGCATCAGCGTAAGTGACACCTCTAACCTTTCCGCTACCATGAGACACTTTATAATTCTTAACCTCACCAGTTTTCATATCCAATAAGAAGAATCGTTTATGTTTAGAGTTCTGAGAGTAGTCTGCAATTGTAATATAATTCTTATTTTTAAACTTACTCTTATTCTCCTTATAATAAAGGAGTGACTGCTTTAGGGCCTCTATAGGAACACCCTGATCGAGAAATCTTTCATAGAATTGGCAATCCTCACCTCTTGCAGCAGCTTCAGCTAAGGCGAGACCTTCTTCTAGAGCTCTTTTGGCCTCTGGAGCATGGTTATCTATTGCTGTATTAGGGTCGCAGGTAACTGCACTTTCAGGAGTGGAAACAGGGTCCATTTCCATATCTTCAATTGCTTCATTTACGACATTATCAATTTGATTTTCGACGTCATCGACATAATTTGAGTTAGACATGTTTTCATAGGTATTAACAACAACGGCATTTGCGTATGTATGTAGCACCAGTACACAAAGCATCAAGTAAACCTTTCTCACGTCTCCCCCTCTCAAAGATATCTCTCAATTACCTTATCGGGGAGCTAGGTTATTATCTTAACAATAATTCTTTACAACTCAATAAAATCAGGAAATTACACCGTCTTCAACAATAGTCTCTTCAATGACTTTACGCTCTTCTTCAGTAATTGGATCTGTTAGATTCTTAATCCATCGATTCTGCTTGATGATGAAAATAGCAATTGAGGCCCCAAGGATATTCCCCACGACAAATGAAAGATAGATTCCAGTTTGACCAAGAGGTGTATGTTTTGAAAGAACATAAGCAATTGGAAAACGAATGACCCACAAAGAAACAATGGCCACCATCATGGAGATCATTGGACTTCCCCCACCTCTCATGGCACCTGAGGCAACTTGTTGAACCCCAATAAGTCCAAATGTTAGAGCGATAATTCTAATGAAGTTTGCCCCTTCGTTAATGACAGCAATTTCATTTGGAACAAAGATTTGTAAAGTTTGCTCAGCGAAAATAAAAAAGCCAACTCCAGCAATTGAGAGAGCAATAAAGATTACCCATAGGGCCTTACTCGTAACTTCTTTGGTTCTTTCAATTTTTCCCGCACCAATATTTTGACCAACCAAAGTTGATGTTGCCATCGCAAACCCTAAGCTTGGGATAATCATTAATGTTAGTACTCGAATTCCAATCCCGTAAGCAGCTAGTGCGATGTCACCGAAGGTCGCAATGAGAAATGTCATCACCATCATGGCCATTGCTCGAGAGGATTGTTCCGTCGAAGCAGGAAAGCCAAGGTGAATAATTTTTTTGGCCAAAGAGAAATCAAAAGAGATCTTTGTGAAATCTATTTTTATTCCACCCTTACCTTTTGCAAGTAAGTAGAGTCCAATAACTGCAGATAGTCCTTGAGTACAAATCGTTGCGTACGCAGCACCATCAACTCCATATGCCTTAATAGGGCCATATCCCATAATTAAGATGGGATCGATAATAAAGTTTAAGACCACAGAGAAGAGAACAATATAAAAAGGTGTCTTAACATCTCCGACTCCTCGGTACAGAGATTGGAACATCATATAGAGGTAGCTAAATATCAGACCTATAAATGAAATCCTCAAATAAGAAATCGTAATATTTTGAATCTCAACGGTCGGAGTCATTGCACGAATGACATAAGGAATAACGGCATAAGCAATACCAGCTAAGATTGCTGATGTAATGAGAATAATAAATAAAGTATGAAGACATACCTTAGAAACCATCTTTGTATTTTTTTGACCTGTATATTGAGAAACTAAGATTGTTCCTGAAACAGCAAAGCCTGCTCCCATAGAGATTAAAAGAAAGATTACAGGAAATGAAAGGGAAAGGGATGCGATAGCATTTGTCCCTAAGCGCCCTACCCAAAAAGTATCCGTTAACTGATAGGCCGTTTGTAGGAAATTGGCCATGACGATCGGTATTGATAATTTAAACAAAGACTTGATGACAGATCCTTGTGTAAGGTCATGAACTCCCACAAATATCCTTTAGTTAGTGACCTAACTAATTTTAGGCCGCATGTAACTCTTGTGTATCATCATCCTCTTCATCTAATTCTTCAATCTTTTTTTTTACGAAACACTCCTGAGCGGCTTCTAGATCTTCTTTTAGTTTAGTCACTAAAAGAATTTTATCCCCTTTTTCAAAAACAGTTGCACCATCCGGAATAATGAACGCACCATGCCTTTTAATAAAAAGTACGATTGCTCCAGGAGGAAGTCTTAAATCGACAACTCGATGTTCAACAGCATAATCAGTTTGTCTGATCTCTAATTGAACAATACCGTGTTTTGTTTGTTCAAGTAGTTCCATATCAACAGGAAAATTTGCTTCATCTTCTTGCTCAACAACAAGTCCTAATTTCCTTGCAACAAACTTTAGAGATGATCCCTGCATAAGAGCTGAAACAATCACAACAAAGAACACAATATCGAATAAGACGTGGGCCTTTTCTCCAATGTGAGTTGCTGCAAAACTTGCAAAAACAATTGGTGTTGCCCCCTTTAGTCCGGCCCATGAAACAAAGAGTTTTTCATTTAAGTTGAAACGACTCTTAATTAAACATAGGAAAACAGTTATTGGTCTTGCTGCAAATGTTAAGAAACAAGCAATGAAAAGTCCTGCCGGAGCAACTGTCAGAAGTCGACTTGGAAAGACGAGTAGTCCTAACATAATGAAGAGACCAATTTGCGAAAGCCAAGTTACTCCATCAAAGAATAATGAAAGTAAGTTCTTGTGTAGAATCTTTCGATTTCCAATCATCATCCCAAAAACATAAACTGCTAAGAAACCATTTCCGCCAAGCTTTGTTGTTAAAGAATAACCAAGAAATAACATGGCCATTGTAAGTGGTGGATAGAGTCCATTAAAGTCTAGTTTTACCACGTTATTGATTAAGATGAATGAACGAGCAGTTACCCAACCACCAATTAAACCAATAATAGGATTTGAGATAAACATGATTGCCGTCGTTTGGGCATCTCCCATTCCTTGCTCAATGAAGCCAATAATGACAGAGACAAGAAAATAGGCCATGGGATCATTACTTCCCGATTCAAAACGAAGAATATTTTTAACATCACCAACTTGTGCCGTTGGATCCTTAAATGCAGAAAAGACGGCAGCAGCATCAGTTGCCGAAAGAATGGCACCGATGAGTAGAGATTCAAGTAAACCTAAGTCTGTTACAAGATGAGTGAAGCCACCAACTAAGAAAGTCGTGAGCATAACTCCGATAGAGGAAAGAACAACTCCTCTTCCAAAATCTTTTTTAACTTTGCTAAATGGAGTTTCAAATCCCCCATTGAAAATAATTAGGCATAGAGCAACTAAGCTTAAAGAGTGAGTTAACTCGTAATTACTAAAGTTAATTCCACCAATTCCATCTGAGCCGGCTATCATCCCTATAAAGAGAAATAGCACAAGAACCGGTAGACCAAAGCGGCTTGATGACTTACTAAGTACAATACTTAATAAGAGTAAAATTGAAGACGCTAATAGAAAATTATTTAAATATTGCTCCATAGGACTGGGCTTATCGGCAAGAACTACCAAAACTTAAGTAAAAACATCAGGTTATTAAGTTTTTTTTAGAGAGTATCAATCAAAATTTCATACTAACTTTACTCTTTAGCCGGACGGGAGTATGAATAGAAAAATTAATGTTTCAACTGTCAAACAAGTATTAAAGGATCGAAAAGATGAAAAAACTCCTTCTAGTTATTCTCATGATATCAACAACTTATGCCAACGAACTTACACCTAGTGCAACAGATATGAAGTTTGTGACTGATTTTACGACTTTTGCCTGTAAGAGCTTTCGCGATAAAGTAGCTGCACCAAATGAGATTGCGGCCCTTGATGTCTCTTTTACAAAGTTAGGGATTTCTGACTCGACAAGAAGAATCATTCTTGATGTTCAATCTAATGATGGGCAATGTTTCTATAGCGCTGACTTCTCAAGACAGAAGGGTTTTAAGAGACTTGATTTTGAAACATCATATATGACTGACTCTCCAAATTGTATGGAACTTAAAGAAGAGCTAGACCGCTACATTTCACCAGGTTTTAAATATATCATTAAATACAATGCCTATATTTCTATGCTATTCTTAACAAAAGAATTAACAAGCGTTTGTGATGAAGTAAGCGGAAATAAACTAATCGAGTTTCAGTGGAAAATTTAAAAGAAATTGAAAAATATTGTTTAAATAAATCAAATATCCCAAGTGATCTTTGCGTCGAGCTGGGCGATTATACAAAAGATAATCACCCTCTTGGGCGCATGATCTCTGGCGAACTAGTGGCCTCTCTTTTAGGCTTCTTTATTCGTTCAAATAATTACAAGAATATTTTAGAGATTGGAACTTTCACTGGCTACTCTGCTTTGGCCATGGCCGAGAATATTCCAAGTGATGGAAAAGTTATCACAATTGATAAGAATAAAAAGATTAATACTTTTGCAAAATCCTATTGGGACCGTAGCGAAGTAGGAAATAAGATAGAGGCCCGATTCGGAGATGCAAATCTAGTCTTAAAAGATTTAGCTGGTCAAAAATTTGATCTCGTCTTTATCGATGCAGACAAAGGAAGTTATAAGAACTACCTTGAGCTCTCTCTTGAGCTACTGAGTGAAAATGGCATGATCGTAGTCGATAACGTGCTTTGGAACGGTAAAGTTGCTAGTGAGACCATCGATCCAGAAGATAAGACGACGAACGCTCTTGTGGACTTTAATAACTATATTGAATCGAGAGATGACCTTTATAAGACCATGCTCCCTATTCGTGATGGACTTTATCTGATTCAGAAAAATAGATCTGTTTAAAATCTTTTTTCATACTGATTAAGTTTACGAAGTACTTATCCCCTTCACTTAGAACTTTATCTAATTTTCCAACATGAGAATCTCTATCGTATGCAAATTCACGTGCGCTATCATCGTGATGAATAATTCCAACAAATGACTTAAACTTTGAATTTAAACTTGCATATTTCCCCATTGCGAAGTCACCATCTGAATTTCCTAAAACAAAAACTGGAACCTTTCCAATATGTTCTAAAATCCCCACAGGTTTATTTTCTTTGTCATTTAAGAAAGCAAGCTTGGCCTGATTTTGAAATTCAACTTTACCATTTTCAGAAAATTTCTTTCCAAATCTTGTCCCAATAATCTGATACGAAGGGAGATCATAGACTATATTATTTAAGGCCCTAACAAAGTGAGTTCCCCCACCCGTGACAATAAAAACCTTAAAATCAAATGCTTCTAGTGTTCTCATCAGCTCAACGCTTGGAGCATAAACGAGTTGCGTGTACTTCTTCTTTAGCTTCGGATGCTTTTTAGTTGCAAGCCACTTCGCCATGTACTCCATATATTCATCATTAGTAACTCCGGCTTGCATATCAAGCAGGGCCTGATAAAGCTTTCCCTTATCTTTTACATTTGGAAATTGCTCCACCACTTCATCGACTAGAGCATTGCTTCTATTATACTTCCCAACAATGATATCCTTATAGAAGTCCAACAGCGCAATAAACTGAACATACATTGGGTACTCACCCCAAAGTGTTCCATCATTATCAAAGACTGCTATTCTCTCACTCTTAGGAATAAAGTTTTTAGACTTCTCGTCTGAGATATCTTTTAAGTAAGTCTTAATCTTTTTTGTTACAGGAGTGTCATTCCAATACTTAAGTTCAGCTTTTGGAGAGGACTTTTTGTTACATGAAATAAAAAGAAAAATAGATAGAAAAGAAATTAGAAATATTTTTTTATGCATTTACTACTCGTCTATTGTTAAGCTCATATAAAATACTTGCTTATCCATCCCTACTGGAAGCTCAAAAGGAATTGTTACAGTTCTTGGCCCGGTGATGCGATCATTCTTTACACCATCTCCTACAAAAACTTCAGGAGTTGCTCTCTCAACAGTCAGCCCTGTAATCTTATTAATTTCGGCCTTTGCTTGACCAAGCACCATATTTACAAACTCAGCTGCGGAATCAGAAATTTCTTCATTAAGCTCTTTTTCATTCTCAGAGAACATTGTGTTGTAAATTGTTAGAAAACTAGCTTTATTAAAACAAAGAGCAAGTTCCCCATTGATCTTCTCACTACTTATTCCTATTAGCCCTACGATATCAACAGTATCTTTAAATTCGTAATTAGGATGAACCTCACCTGCCAGCAGTGGAATATTTAGTTGTTTTTTGAATACTTCAAGTAAAGCATTCAAGAATGGTTCGATTAACTCCATTAATAGCTCCAATTTCTCAATTAAGTAATTTTAATTGAGAAAAACACTTCGCACAAACAATTGCCCCATTTTGCCGATAAACAGACTATTTTTAATCTAGTTTTTTTATCAGTTTCTAAGTCTCTGTAATGAGTGGCCCAATAATTAATGCTTCCCAATAAGTGTTATCTCAAACCAATGATAGTTGGCATTTTTAGCTAAAGGATCAATTGTACAAAAAAGTTAATCATAGTTAAGATAAATAGACAGAATTTAGGAACGTAAATATAAATGATGAACATAAAATAGTTTTTTATAAAGGAATCTTGTTATGAAAAAAATTTTAGTTATGGCCATCTTATTTGGCCAATTTGCCCATGCTCAGTTTAAATCGGAAGATGAAGTAACATTCATTGCTTCTGGTGGAAATACTAACAAAAAGACCTATGACTTTGCTTCCCGCAACTCATATAAGTGGGAAACGAATACTCTTACTTTCAATGGGACTTATTCTTACGGTGAATCAGATGATGAAGTTGATGATGAGAATTGGAGTGCCCTACTTCGTTTCGACCATGTCCTTTCAAAGAAAGTTGATATCTTTGCTGCCGACCTATTTGAATCAGATCGATTTAAAGGTTTCTGGGCAAGAAATAATATCGACGTCGGTTTTAAGTATAAGTTTATTGATGAAGATAAATTCAAAATGCTAGCTGAACTTGGTTATCGTTATACGAGAGAAAACTTCGTTCAAAATGAGCCTGATAATCATGAGCAAAAACTGCGTCTATACTACGAAGTGAGTAAAGAGCTAAGAAAAGGTGTAACAGCTCGCTACTGGCTCGAATATATTCCAAGTGTACAGCATAGTGAAAACTATATTATTAATATGGAGCCTTCAATTCGTATGCTAATTAATAGCACATTCTCTCTTAAAGCTGGTGTCCTTTGGGAGTATGAGAACCAACCAGTTGAAGGAAGAGATCAACACGATTACAAAACAACAATTAGTCTTCTGGCGAATTTTTAGGAGAATAAATGAAAGAATTATTAAACGAAGCCAATGTTGAAAAACTAACGAATATTGCTGCAGATTATGGGATTCAATTTATTAAAGTAATTGTTGTCCTAATTATCGGACTTAAAGTTATCAATTTCATTGATAGACTTGTTGATAAAGCACTTCAAAAGAAAGAAGTTGAACTCTCTCTAAGAGGATTCATTACTTCAATTGTAAGTATTGCCCTTAAGATAGGGTTATTTATTACTATCATTGGAATGGTAGGAATTAAGACGACTAGTTTTGTTGCTATGCTTGGTGCCGCCGGTCTGGCATTTGGTATGTCACTTCAAGGAGCTCTTGGGAATCTTGCAGGTGGTGTCCTTATCCTTTTCTTCAAACCATTTAGAGTTGGAAATGTTATTGAAGCACAAGGTTTTATTGGGAAAGTAAAAGAGATTGGTCTTTTTTGCACAATCTTAAATACGGCAGATAATAAGACGGTTGTTCTACCAAATGGTTCTCTTTCATCGGGAAGTATTGTTAACTATTCAGCTGAAAGTATCAGAAGAGTTGATATGATTTTTGGAATTGGCTATGGCGATGATATTAAGAAGGCCAAGGAAGTTCTCATGAGACTTACAAAAGAGCACCCTTTAATTCTTAACGAGCCTGAAACAGTTGTTGCTGTTTCCGCCCTTGCAGATAGCTCTGTTAACTTTGCTGTAAGGCCATGGGTTAAGTCAGCTGATTACTGGCAAGTAATGTTTGATATGCAAGAGAATGTAAAATTAGAATTTGATAAAGAAGGAATTTCAATTCCTTTCCCTCAAAGAGATGTTCATATCTATCAAGAAAAATAAGATCTAATTTCTATAGTCGAAAAGGTTCTTTGCTTACGCTTAGAACCTTTTTTCGATACCAATACCTAAGTAATGTTGAATATCTAAGTTTGGATTAAGAAAAGACTTTCCATATTTTTCATATTCACGAGTATAGTGATCATCTTCAATCCCCATCCCCGCTTTAATATAGACAACTGACTTCTTCGTTGTGTAAACATTTGTCTTGGCCTCAACACCGTAATAGTGGTTCATCTCACCCTCTTGAGTATATTGCCCATCATAATAGAAGCGTGTCTCGACAGCTGGAAATTTCCCATTGCTATCTTGTGGTTCAAACTTAACCTTAAATTCGCCTCCCACTCCAATATAATTCTCATTTCCACTTATATGAGAGAGTTGGCCACCAGTATATAACTGAGAAGTTGTTGAAATAGTTCCTTCATCATTTTTATAGTCATAGATCTTTCCAACCTT
Organism: Halobacteriovorax sp. HFRX-2_2; assembly: GCF_043196705.1. Taxonomy (NCBI): domain Bacteria; kingdom Pseudomonadati; phylum Bdellovibrionota; class Bacteriovoracia; order Bacteriovoracales; family Halobacteriovoraceae; genus Halobacteriovorax; species Halobacteriovorax sp. HFRX-2_2. Next base: position 353,658 of record NZ_JBEBMT010000002.1, on the reverse strand, counting down.
AAAAGTGGCCTTAGGTGAGATGACTTGCTCCATATGGCCATAATTCTTATACTGAACCGTACCAGCACCTTTAGACATCTTATGCCAGGCCCTTTGAGTATTCATAGCAAGGCCATTATCATCTAGAATCGTTAGCCCTGCACCAAGTTGGACAAAAGATTTCTTATCATCACCTAATTTTCGGTAAACACTAATATCGATATCGTCTCGATTAATACCTTCTTGATTCCAACTTCCATCATCATTTTGGTAGCAAAATCTTTCGTATAAACGCCCACGTATTTCAACCATTCCACATGATTTTTCAACAAGCTTTGTATAGGCCCTCGAATTATAGCTTAATAGGACTTCACCATTTTCAAATTTTAACTTAGCAGAAAGCTTGGCCCCAAAAGTTAGTCCTCGATCATCCCCTTCAATACCATCACGTTCGTTAAAATTAGTAACTCCAAGGGCCATAAGACCGCCGTGTAATGGGTTATCGTTAGATGTATTGACTTCAAATTCAGCACCTTCAAGCTCTCCTAGACCAAAGAGGCCTTCTTTTTTTACATCAAGTTTTTCAATTTCGATCTCTGCAGTAAAAGCGACCTTATCATCTCCAATATTTATTCGAGAATCACCGCATCCGTAATTATCTGCTTCATTAATTTTAGCAGCAACCGCTAAACTTTCTTGAAGAATCTCTTCAGGAGCAGGGGCCGAAAGATGGTACGTTTGCTTTACTAACTTTAAGCGCCTTTCAATTTCTCCGTGATCCTCAACAGGAATGCGGTTAAATTTTTCAAGAATTAAATCATTGTAGCGAAATCTAGAATACTCAGAAACCGACTTTCCATCTCGAAAGATAAATTGATCTTTACTTCGATCATAGGTGATTGAAGTCTCTCCATTGCGATAAAGGACCCCAGACTCTGACGCCCCAGCAAAGAGTGAAACTCCCATGCATATGAATAAAATAAAATATAATTTCTCTCTTAGTATTCTCACGTTTCACATATCGGTAACTTACACACAGTACCTTAGTAAAAGAGTAAGACATCCTAAAATTTCATATACTTATCTCCGCTTAATCTGTTATAAATTAGACGTGAAGAACAAAATCCAAGTCCTATTTGAAGATGATCACTATATTGCGGCCACTAAACCTAGTGATCTTTTAGTCCATCCTTTTAAGGAAAGAAGCTCTGATCGTAGAAGTCTACTTAGATCTCTCAAGAAGCAAACAGACCTATACCTCTTTCCGATTCACAGGCTTGATAAGCCCGTTTCAGGAGTTGTCCTTTTTGCAAAATCAAAAGAAGCAACAAGACTTATGAAAGAGCAGTGGAATAGTGACAATGTCTCTAAACACTATGTTGCCATGGTTAAGGGGATTGCAGAGAAAGAAGGTGTATACGATTTTCCAATTAAAACGGATAAGGGTATTCAAGACGCTAAGACAGCGTTTAAAAGAATCTCAACGAATGAAGAGTATAGTCTCGTTGATATTGAAATCTTCACAGGCCGACAACATCAAATAAGAAAGCATTTCTCACGACGAATGCATAATTTAGTTGGTGATACTAAGTATGGACACTCTTCAATTAACAACCTATTTAGAAAAGATTATAAATTCTATCGCATCTTTCTTCATTCATATAAATTGTGCTTTAAGCACCCTATCACTCAAGAAGATATCGTTATTGAATCTCCTGTGACTGAAGATTGTCTAAAAATTGCAAAGGATCTATTTGCTTTTGATCTCAGCAATATAACCAAGAAGATTGAAGAAAACTGACCACAGATTTGGATCACTTAACTTCTCTTCCTGAATATCTTCCACAGCAGAAAGAATTGTTTCGTGATTTCTTAGGTTAGAGATGAGTTCAAAAATTCCCTCTGAGATGACCTGAATTTGCATCTTCTCTTCTCTCTTATAAAGAATTGTTAACTCATTGCCTTGAATGTCATTAAAGGTCTTACTACTATCCCCTTTTCGCATCTGCCAAAGCTCGGACAACTGAATATCACATGAAAAAAGAGAGAAGGTATCTCTTAGCTTTAAAGGGGTTTCAAAGATTCCCTCTCCTAGCTCTTGAGGATTAAAGGATTTAAGATTATCTTTTTGATGAAATAAGTGCCAAAACGTTTTTTCAAATTCTGCAAGGTCTTTAATGAAAGAAAACTCTTTTACACGAGAGGCAATGAAATCAGGAAAGTCATCACCGTAATGAAGAAGATTGGTAAACTCTGATGGCCTAGATTCAACATAAGAAAGTGAGATATCCAGAAAGTCTTCGTCTCCTAAAACAAACCAACAAGTCTCATAATTATCACCAATTACTTCTTGCAAGCGTGCACGATAATCGTTTTGATAAACTTCCAGTACTTGCTCATTTGATAATTCTCCAATGGGAATCATCTCAGTCATAATATCTTTTGAGATATCCTTAGTAAGGACACCCTTTAAAAATTTATTTTGAAACTCATGATGATTCATAATTGAGCTCCTTTAAATATCTCCTTTGCCTTTAAGACTTCAGCTTCTAAGACAGGAAACTCAGGAATGTCTTCATCCCATTCGAGAAGAATTGGAACATCAAATTTATGACAATATTTTTTAAACAATTGCCATACCTCGGCGTGAACAGGATGAGAGTGGGTATCAAAGAGATGCGTTCCAAGGTCAGAGTAGCCGGCCAAATGAATTTGAGAAACGTTCTTTGAGTCAATTGTTTCAAAGAACTCACTGGCATCAAAGTTTTGGTTAACTGCATTCACATAGACATTATTAAAGTCTAAAAGAATTTTACAACCACTCTTGTTGGCCAATTCATTTAGAAATTGGGCCTCGGACATTGTGGAGTTTCTCAGGGTGAAATAAGCAGAGAGGTTCTCAAAGGTCATCTCCCTACCATAGAAATCTTGCACCCTCATGACTTTCTCTGTAATTGAATCGAGATTTTCTTCGGTATACGCAAAAGGCAAAAGATTGTGTAGGTTTGAATGGGCATGCCCTGTCCAACACATATGATCACTTGTCACGAAAGGATCGAAGTTATCATATAACTCTTTTGCCTTTTTCATATAGTCAAAATTTAAGTCTTCGCTAGATGCAATCGATAGAGAAACTCCATGAAACGCTATTGGATAATCGGCCCTAATCTTCTCTAGCATTTTATATGGCCGTCCAAAAGTTCCCATATAATTTTCGAGAAGGGCCTCAAACCACTCAACACCTTCTTGAGATTTTGAGTGCTCATTTTCTAAATATGGAAAATGAGTATGTCTTAATCCAACACCGTATTTTTGCATTTCTTACCTTTTAGCGACTTTTCCGCCTTTAGCTTCACAGTCTTCTTTTGAAAGCTTAATTAGGCCTTTACCTTTACAAGAGTTTTGTCCACCACACTTAAGCTCTGCTTGGCATCCGTTCTTACCGTTACAAGCATCAACCTTACCGTGACATGCCCCTTGACCTTTACAAGAGTTTACTCCGTAACACATTACTTCATTCGCTGAAGTTTCAGGCATCTTAGTTTCTGTTCCCGTACAAGAGATCATTAGACCTGCAACTGCAGCACCCATTAATAGTGATTTTTTAGAATTCATAACATTCTCCTTTAGTATTTCTTTTAAGAAGCTTAAATTCTTCTTACTTTGTTATTCGAACTTATAATTAAAATAGTTACACTCTATTTAATCTTTTTAGTTAATTTAAAAATTAATAAACCTAAAGTTGTAATCACAATAATTGGAAGATAATGAGATACAACTAAGTGTTGAGTTGAGAAAGAGCATCCAAAGTACAGAATGACCAATGGAATCATTCCACTTGTTAAAAAGCCTGTCGCAACAGTTGCACTACTAAAGGCAATAAAGCCCTTTTTAAGCATATAGTAATTATGAACAAAGCCAATAATCATCAGAGCACTTAACTCTTGATAGCAATTTGCACGATGCTCATGTGTAAGATCGAGTCCTACTGGGTAAATAATATTAAATATAATGAGTCCTAGTAAAATTAGAAATGGAATAAAAGCAAGCTTGGCCTTCCTTTCACTAAGAAGTCCAGGAACAGTATTAGCAAAACCAAGATACGAGCCTATACCAAGAGCAACGATGGCAAATAACACTTGAATGATAAATTGTGCATTTAACATATACTTAAATTCAATTGGTGAACTTATTGAAATAGCAATGAAGCTAAGAAGAAATTGTGGCACGGCCCATAGCATCGCACGAATCCCCGGAGAGGCCAATCGTTTTACAGGCCTTAAGTCACTGACCAATGAATTTATTAATTTTTCATTTTCCATTATTAATCCTAACCGCTTTTTTTAGCTTTGCCATTGCGCGAGAAATTCTCGTTCGAGTTGCCGCTTCAGAAATTCCAAGCTCCCTTGAAATCTCCTTAGTCTTATGCCCCTCAAGCTTTGCCATCAAAAGTGGCCTACGTAATTCTTCTGTTAGATACTTCTCAATAAGCATCTCTAATTGCTGTTCTACAGCAAGTCGTTCTATATTGTTATTCGTTGCATTGGCCTCTTTTGTGACGGCCTCATCAAAGATTTCTTCTCTTTCTTCTAATTTCGTGTATTTACGAATGTAATCAATAATTCGACGCTCAATAATACAGTTAATCCAAGGCATTATTGGTCTTTCAGGAGAATATGTTGGGAGTGAATGATGAATACTTATTAATATTTCCTGACATATATCGTCGCGGTGAGATTCGTTAAATACTTTAAAAGAAACAATTCGTTTTATTGTTTGAGATACGGTTTCCAAAAAGGCGTGATATGCCTCTGTATCGCCGCCTTGGGCAAGAATAACTAGTTTCTTTAAATCATTCACAGAGCAATTTTAACATAGTATATTTATTACGAAACTAAATCATGAGGTGTATTTTTGAAAATTTATCATATCGTATGGTCGATGATTGCCGTTCTTGCTTTCCTCTTTATCCTTACTCCTTACTACCGTAAGAAGGAAGAGAAAAAGAACAAACTAGAAAGAGAATATTACTCTCTTCTTAAGAATGAAATGGACAAGGAAGAGCCTTCTAAAGAATTAATAGAAGCGGCCAAGAAAGTTCATACATCTAACTACATCGATACAGATGAGAAGTTAATTGCACAAATTAATAATGATAAACAAATGATGAAAGCAATTTAATAGGAAATTAATATGAACGATGAAAATAATAATGAGAACCTATTAGAAAGACTAGCTAACGACATCGATGATGCAAAGTGGGATCTCTTAAAACCACATCATGAAAGAGAAGCATTATTTATGGTCACTGATGAACTTGAACTTGCTGCTGTTGGCTTTACCATGGCCCGCGATGAGGTTGAGTATATTAAGAAGTGGCTTGCGGATGAGCAAATGTTTCGCCCAACTGATGAGCAAATTGGTACATGGGAAGAAGAGAATACAGAATTCCAATACCTCATTGTTCAACCATATGTTTTAGTTAAGATCAAGAGAGAAGGACTAAACTAATGAAGAGACTCGCTAGACTATCACTGATTACCGCAATTCTTATGACGACAACATCTTGCTCAAAAGAATTCCTTATTCAAGAGTCTGCGAGTCTGGACAACTTCACTTGCCCATCAATCGACAATTGTCTTTCTTCAAAAGAGAAGAAGGCCTCTTCTAGCTACATCATGCCTTTTAAAATGCTTGGGGCCACACCTGAAGAAAATATTGAAAAGATTGCAAGTGTCATCAGAAAAATTGGTGGCTACAAAATTGAAAGAAATGATGTCTACCTAAAGGCAACAAACGAAGAAGTTCAACTTGAGTTTATTTTCAACCAGAAAAGCAAGCAAATTGAAGTACGCTCTCAAGTTATAAAGCAAAGCTTCTTCTCATATAACCAGGGAAGAAAAGATATTGAGGCCGTTCGCTTTAACTTCTTCCAAGGTAATTTCTAGTCATTTATACCTAGTTAAAGACATTCCTAAGATATGTTAAAATTTCTTCAGTGAAGAGATTTATCCTACCTATATTCTTACTAATATCATCAACTACTTTTGGCGCCGTTGATACTGGCGACGGTAGTGATCTTTCATGTAGCTGGACAGGAGCAATCCCTAGTGGAACCTATAATTGTACAGACCTCACAACAACAGGTGCAATTACAATTACGGGAGCTAATCCCCTCATCATAAAAGTTCAAGGTGACGTTACAATTGGTCACTCGATATCAGTCGCAGAAGGTCTTGCTGGAGGCTACGGTGCAGGGTTAAGTCCAGCAGCATTTCCAGGATCAGAAGGCTCAAGTGCAACGGATGCGGCCTGTGGTGGCTCAAGCTTTGCCGATATTGGTGGAAGCGGAGGGGCCGGAGGCTCACATGCTACCCTTGGTGGAAATGGTGGCTCAGGTGTTTCTTCAGGACCAGTTGATGGATCAGACACTCTTAGTGCCCCTGGTTCCACATCTGTAACATATGACTCAGCTTTAAATCTTGAAACACAAATGCTTGGTGGTGCCGGTGGCGGAAATGGTGGCGGTGGCTGCGAGCAAGGTGGTGCAACAGAAGGTGGAGCAACACCTGGTGGAAGTGGTGGTGGAGTTATTCATATCGCCGCAGGTGGAGATATGTATATCAACGCTCCTATTCTGGCCAATGGTGGAGTAGGACAGCCGGGCACAACTTCAGCCTTTGGAGATTCTGGTGGTTCAGGTGGTGGTGCCGGTGGAGTTATCTTCTTACAAGCAGTTGGTAATATCGAACTCAATTCAGCTCTCGATGCCTCAGGAGGTACCGGTGGAGCCGCAGGTGGAGTTTTAGGAAGGGCCGGCGGAGACGGAGGCGATGGAATTATTCGTCTTGATGAACTTGACGGAGTTATCACTGGAGTTGGTGGCTCTTACTCTCCTACTCCGACGATAGTAACTCTTGGAGCAAGTGGATTTGAAACTCTTCAATCAGGAATTGAGCCAGGGTGTGCAGTTCGAGAAGATATGACACCGAATAATGAAAGTATTCTCGGTGCCATCGTTCTTATGATTTTATTATTTGGAATTAATTTCTTAAATATTAAAAAGAGCAAGGAAGCTTGTTAGTACTGGTGATTCATCATCACCGATAGACTCAGTATTTCCATTACCAAGTTGTCCCTTACTACCATTACCAATACATTTTACAAGGCCTTCATCCGTCGTTAAGAAACAGTGGTGATTTAGCCCACCAGAAACTTGTGAAACACTCTTACCTAGCTCAATTGCAGGAAGGTTTGCAAGATCACCTGTAATCTTAGCTGTCCCTACTTGACCTAACTTACCTGACGATCCATTCCCCCAACACTTGGCCTCTCCACCTTTAGAGATTGCACAAGTTGCTGTATTAGAAGCAACAACAGATGCTACTTCAAAGCCTAAATCAAGTGCTGTGTGATTCTCTAGTGTTTCATTATCACCCATGGCCTCACTAGTTCCATCCCCTAGCTGTCCTTGAGAGTTATGCCCAAAACAGTAAACTGTAGAGTCAGAAAGAAGGGCACAAGTATGGATACCACCTGTTGTAACAGCAATAACTCCCTTAGGGGTTGGTGTTGCTAAACTTGGTGAATTAATACTGTCTGTATTTCCTAAACCAAGTTGTCCGTGAGTTCCACGTCCCCAACACTTAAGAGTTCCACCTGATAAAATAGCACAGGCATGATAACTCATGGATGAAATATCCATTTGAATTGCTTTAGCACCAAGTGCCACAAGATTACCTTCGGCCGGTGTTTCATCATCACCAATAATTTCCGTATCACCTGTTCCAAGTTGGCCGTAATAATTTTGTCCCCAACAACGAACATCACCTGTCGTTAAGAGAGCACAATTATGATAAGTTCCACCATATAGCTTTCTTACAATTCCACCAATTTGAGTATAACCATATTCAGACAGCTGTTCGTCATCTCCAAGCGTATCAGTTGATGCCATCCCTAACTGTCCATAAGTATTATCACCAAAACATTTAACTTTATTAGATTCCGTTAGAATACATGTGTGAAGATTTCCTGCAATAACTTGTAGTGCAAGTTCTCCATCTAAATCAATGGCAGGAATCGAATTAATATCTTCATTATCACCACGATCAACAGTATCTCCCTGACCAAGCTGACCTTTTGAGTTGTCTCCCCAACACTTTACTTCACCATTGGCAATAAGCGCACAAGAGTGAGAACCACCTGCAACGATCTGAATGACTTGCTTTGATACAGAAGGTTTCTCACAGTATTGAACTGCTGCAATTGAGAAAGGCCCACGCTCTTCGTTTAAGGAAACAATATTAAGTTCAGTATCATATGAGTACTCAACTTCCTTTCCATCAACAAAAGTACGAATGGTATTCGTATCAATATTTGCGACTTCTAGATTAAATGAATTAACTGGATCAATACGTGACATGGCAAGTGTACCTAATTTAGATAAACCATCACCATACTCACCTGTTGCCATATCGACAGTAAACCCACCACCGAACTCGACAAACTCTTTATACCCATATCCAATTTCATTTTCTCCACCAAATGGGATAGTACTTAAATTATTATAGATAACTCCACCTGTTACAAGCGGACGATCAGTATAGCGGGCCTTTAACTTATCAAAGACACTCTTTGGAGTAACAACCTGTGTATCTCCATCAAAACATTCTGTAATACGTGAGCGATCCTCACCACCTTGTGGATCAGGAACAGGTGTTACACCTTCCGGATAGATGGCACAAATATCCTGCTCATCAGCGACAAAGACAACAACGAGGGCCGCATCTTCTCTAAAGAAGCCCTGTTCTTGAATATTGCTATAGTAATCATCTTCAAGCGCACGATTAAGAGATGCAAGACCGGCCTCTCCACCATCTGTACGGTAGTCACCAGCAGGGTTCTCCATCTTAGTTCTTAAGTGTGCTTTAATTTCTTCAATTGTCAGTGAACGATTCGAAAGAATCGTTGGCTCAGTCGACTTTGTATATAACGTCCCAAAACGTGAAGACCCCGAACCATGGCCAAGCATAACTGCGATATTCACATCAGCTGCTGCAGGAAGAACATCTAAGAAAGCATTAAAGCCTTCTGCAATCTGTGCCCTTTCCGCAATGATTGAAGCAGACGTATCTGGAATAACCAGGATATCGATATTTCTCGTAATATCTTCTTCTTTAGGTGCATACACATCTTGGTAACAAGCGACATCAAGATTTGGAAGCGTTGGTAAATCAGCTCCCGGAACATTAACTAAATCCTCAATCTCATCTTGTGGAACACAAGAAGAGGCAACCAACATAACCCCAACGAGAAAAGCAAGTAGCTTTGCCGAATATAAATGTGAATGTGGCCTTCTTTCTCTCTTCAAAATGCCCTCACAAGTTCTAGTTTTAACCTGTCTTAATTATAAAGCGCCCATCGGCATGCCCCGAAAATGGCCTTACTTTTTGTGGTTTTCAATGACTTAGAAGGGAATATGAAGATTACTCGGCCTAAAATCTGGCCCATATACTGGTCAGTCCATAAAATATATTTTCTAGTAATTATATTGGATAAGAAGAGCGATATTAGTAGAGTCGGCATCAATCTTGGAATTACTTCTCGTCTCTAAGTTAATCCCAACTTCGTAATTACGACTAATCTCATAACTAACCTGAGCGCTAAGGCCTGCATAATTTAAGAAGAAATAATCTAGTGAAAGGCTTAGCTTCTCATATTGAAACTTACCAGTAAGTCCGAGATTTAAATAGAACTGTGCACTTGAGGTAACTTCGCTACCATTATATTCAAGTTCACTACGGTACTCTAGAAGTGAAGTTAGCCCATAATCAAAACTCTGATATTCTTTTAGGACTTGTCCCTTAAAAATTGATTGATTAAAGCCAAGATCGTCAAAGACAACTCCACTTGAATGCTTAAGTTCAACAAGGTAGTGATAGCTATCAAGCTTTCCTTTGTGGCCACCATAAAGAGAAATGAAATTCATATCATCAACAACAATTTTCTTTCCATTGTTAATAACTTCATAATTTGTTTTTTCTGGGGCGTAGCCAAAGTACCAGCTCTTTTCTCTCATCGTATTTTTAGAAATCATCACATTCTCAACCTTTCTAGGTTGAACGACTTCTTTTCGAGCAACATCTACCCTTCTCTTCTTTGAATAGATAATATCTTTTTTCTCGATGGCCTTAACACGCCAGTAAAAGCTGGACTCTAATTTATTTCTAAACGTATATGTTGTCTTCTTTCCAAGAGGTATTTCTTTAACACTTGTAAAGTACTTATCCTTTGAAATTTCAATAAAGAACTTATCACCTCGAACTTGATTAAACTTCATCTCGACCACATCGCCTTCATTAATAGCAAGGCCGTGTCTTGGAGAGATAAGATCAATCCCCTTCGCTCCACCAAATTTCTTTGTAATAATTAAATCTTCTAATGCAGAGAATGGACTTTCTTGATTCCAAAAATCAATTGCTGATACTCTCCATTGAAAGTGACCTGTTAAGTAGTCATTCCACTCAAAACGATTAAGCTTCACTTTTTCATCAACAATGATTTTTTCACCATCAAGAATCTGAATACGATACTCTTTAACATCACTAACAGGCTCCCACTTTAGCTCAATATTATCTTGCGCAAATGCCTGATCAATTAATAGATTTAAAATGGCCAGAGGGAGAGATTTTTTAATAACCTGAACTCTCTTTTCCACTTTATCAATACGAGGAGCCTTTGGCGGTGGTGGAGGTACAATAATAATCTTCACAGGAGGAACGAATTTATTCTCTTCATTCTTCACACGCCAGTAATGAATCCCTAGTTCTTTAATAAGAAGCTTTGTATTACTTTCCGAGGTTTCAATTGTTTCTTTAATCGCCTTAAAGTTTCGATCGCGAGAGATCTCAACAACAAACTTGTCACTTCCCTGCTGTTGCCAAGTAAGATCAATTACATCTCCCGGCTTTTTAACGACAATCTTACGGCCCTGTTCAAGAGCACTATTATCATTATCAAAAGTTACACGATACTTATTCTCTTTTGAGCGTGCGATCACTTCATTATTTAAGACATACTCAAGTGACCAAAGGTACTCTCCACTTTCACTCACAGAAGCTGTAAATGTGTTTCCAGCAACTAATTGTCTTTTACCATTTAAGACGAGATAAGTACTCACTTCACTAAAGAGGTCTTGTGTTTCCCAAGAGAACTTAACAACGCCATCATGATAAAAATAATATTCTTCCCCATTAAATGGTCTTTTTAAAACAATATCTCCAGGCTTTGTGACGACCTTTATTAGGACAGGCTTAGAAAAAAGTGCATAAGGATGTCGTTCATCCTTATTACGATATGAAACTTCATAGTCTCCGACTTTTTCAAAAGTAAGCCTAAGCTCTCCTTCGTCATAGTCATAATCATCCCATAACTTTCCGTTAACCATTAACTCAATTTCATCAAATGCCTGAGTATAAATAAGTTTTTCATTATCTACTAAGATCGTATTTTGTGCTTCATCCAGATTTTCAAATTCAGGTACGACTTCATAGACAACCTCAAAAGACTTCTCTGTTGAAACATTATTTTCATCATTTACCTGCCAATAGAAAATTCCCTCAGATAAGTTTTCAACGCTAACTTTAAGGCCATTAACTTCATGGGCCTCTCCATTTTCAAAGGCCGAGCGAGACTTCGATACAAATAACTTCCCTACTTTTTCATTGAAGTTAAATTTAATTGAATTCTTCTCATTCACGTAAAAGACATCACCATCGAGCGGTAAAAACTCACTTGGCCAGCTCTGCTTAATAGTATAACTTTCGTCTGTAAGAAGAACTCTTACACCCTTTTCAATTGTTTCTTCGCGGTCTCCAAGCTTAACACTTGCCTTCCCATCCAGAACTGAAAGTTCCTTGTTACCATTTGAGTTTGAAATCTTAATCTTTGAATCATTCGAAGTGATCTCATATATCTGATCACCTACTTTTACGACAAAGGCTTCATTGGCATTATTAAGAGTTGCAAAGATAACACCTTGTTCGATATTAAGATTAATTCCATCCGTTTCTTGAGTGATTTTGAAGAGACTTTCTTCAGACACTTTGATGCGATTGCCAGAACTAAACTCTAACTGTGCTGTAGAGTTCTTATCAGTGAAAATTCGATCGTTATGAAAGAGCGCCTCGTTTGAACCTAGGTCATGCCAAGAGAAGTTATCAAAACTTCTTCTTCTCACATCATTTTGTAACTCGAAGACCTGACCTAAAGTAATGCGCTCCCCACCCATGATTGGTGGAATATATGATGTATTGAAAACTTGGTTGCCAGCAAAGGCCGCAACACAAAGGCACATCAAGATTAGAAATGTATCAACTAATGAATTTAGTCGCCCCAAAATTGTTCCTGGTACTCTTTTCTCATTCTTGCGCATGACGCAAATCGTTAATATCATTGTATCTAAATTATCAATAGACTTCTACATAGGTAAATAATGGGCAAGAGACCGACATTTCCGATCAAGCTTAAATTAATATCGCTAAACACAGCGCTACTAATTATCGTTATCGCTTTTCTAACGAAATATGCCACTCACCTCTTTGAAAAAGATAAGAAGGCTTACCTCTACGAGAACTCGCTATTTAATGTCACAAGTGTTGCTAAGGAGATGAACTACACTCTTAATAAAATAGAGAATGATCTTCAGAATTTAGCTCTTATAAAAAATAATAAACTAAGAGCAAAGGCGGTTGCAGAAAGTAAGTATATCCTCGCCTTTATTGAAAAGAACCAATTCATCATAAATAAAGATTTTGAAAAGAATGAAAATGACTTTAAATTAGCGATTCCAAAAGATACGAGAGATAATTCACTTAGCTCTTTCAAATACAAGGAAGACCTTTTTGTCATTCTCACTAAAAAGATAAACAAAGGCCTAACTTCAATCGTTATCAAGGCCAATATCTTAAATAATCTTCTCTCACAAAATCGAACGTATAATACGCTTGTCTTTAAGGACGGTAATCTCGTTCTTGGTAATGACCTCATTGGCCTTCATAATTATGATAAGAATGAGCTTAAAGGTAACAATATCGTAAAGAAGCTTACTTTTAATGATGATGACTATTTGGTTTCTCTGGCCCAAACAAAGGCCTTCGCTCTTTCTATTGTCTCGACGATCTCTGAATCAGACGCCCTATCGGTAACGAAGTTCCTAGTCCAAAGAGCAATCTTCTTTGCAATCTTTATTATTGCCCTATCGACAATCATCATTGTCTTACTATCAAAAACAATTTCCAAACCAATTGAGAAGCTCTACCAAAGGGCCATCAGCATTGGTCAAGGGGACTTTGAGTCGACAGTTGAAATCAAGACAAGAGATGAGCTTGGAACTCTTGGCGATTCTTTTAATCAAATGAGTCGTGAAATTCTTGAATATATTGAAGAGATGAAAGAAAAGGCACGCCTAGATGAAGAAGTAAAAGTTGCAAAGATGGTGCAAGAAGAATTCTTTCCACCAAATGATATTGATACTCCTAATGTTAGACTTAGCTCTTACGCGGCACCAGCTTCAGAGTGTGGTGGCGACTGGTGGGGACACTACGAATTTAATGAATACATCATTACTATTATCGCGGATGCTACAGGTCACGGCCTACCTGCGGCCCTCCTAACTTCGGCGATAAACTCGGCCTTTAATAGTATTAAAATAAGACTGTCAGAGGATGAGACACAAATCTCTCCTGCACGAATTACTTCACATTTAAATAAGGTTATTAACCTTTCAAATAACAAGATTCTTCTTACGGCCTTTGTTTCCGTCTACAACACAAAAACAAAGGAATACTCATATACCAATGCTAGTCACCTTGAAGTACTTAAAGTCCCAAAGAAATCTGAAATCTCAAAAGCAGATATACTTCCCCTACTTGAAGCAAAGGGGCCAAGATTAGGTGAAAGCTCGGACTCTAAATATGAGTACGAAACCATTATTCTCGAGCAAGGTGACCTGCTTGTCTATATGACAGATGGAATCACTGAAGCTGAAAACAGTGATGGTAAACAGTGGGGACTTAGAAAACTACTAAAGATCTTAATGACATATGGGGCCCACACGGGTACCGAGATTCGTGATACAATAGTTTCTATTGTACACGATCACAGAGGAAGTGATTCATTTGACGATGATCTCACTCTCATCTGCCAGGAAATAAAGTGATGTTCTTATGGGTATAGAATTTAAGATTGAGAATTCAAAATTTAAAGAGGTTGAAGCATTAGATTTTCAAGCTCCAAATTTAAATCTTAAAATTAGTGATGAGCTTTCAGGTTCATGCGATATCTTCTTAAGTCGCTACGACACGCTCGTAAATCTAAAGTACCTAAAGGATAATAGAACCAATCATCTGATTGGAACCTCCCCTTGCCTTCAGGATGAAATTAAAAATATCATTTCGTACCTAACAAAACAAAGGCCAAATAATCTCGAAAGTAGAATTAACTCAAAGAAAACAAATAAGATATCGATCAACCTCGAAAATGAATTTGATCAAAAATGTAATATTCTTTTAAACGGCATTGACCTAAAAGATTACCACGAAAGCTTTGAGAATAAATTAAAATTGATTACAAATGAATTTTACACAAATGATATTTTTCATCGAGTAAGCAACCAAAAACATGGAGAAATTGAAATTTCTCAGGATGAAAATAAAACGATAGTACACTACAAGAGTTATACTAGTGTGGCCAAATCTTCAATCATTGGTTCTCTCTATCGTGCAGCTGTAGAGAAGACCCCAAGGCAAGAAGGAAGAGGTGCAGGACTGGGTCTATACTTAATATTCCAAAACTGTGATCGACTTCATATTGTCGCAAATGAAGATAGCACTAGTTTCTACCTCTATATCGAAAAGAATAAAAGGTATAAAGAAATTAGTAAGAGAATACCATCGATAAGTTTTTATAATTTAAAGGATTAAAATATGAGTAACTTAAAGGTCGAGATAAAGACTGAAAATGATGTAACAATTTTAAATTTAACAGGAAGAATTGATGAGGACGCGGATCTAACTCCTATCCTTGGAGTTAAGGATCAAGACCTTCATATTAACTTCAACGCTGTTGAAATGATTAATTCTTGTGGGATTAGAGAATGGATTAATATGCTTGGAGAATTATCTGGTGCAATCACCTACTCTCATTGTCCACAGACCGTCATTGAACAAATTAATATGGTCCACGGCTTTATTAAACCAGGAATAAAAGTAGAAAGCTTCTACGCTCCCTACTATGAAGAATCTTCTGATGATGTAAAGATGATACTAATTAAAACTAGTGATGTCGTTGATAACAAAGCGCCAGTCATGAAAAATGACGATGGTGAAGAACTAGAATTTGATGCTATTGAAGCGCAGTACTTTCAATTCATTAAACAAATGAAATAACCAAAGAAGTAACTGATGGCGAAATACGAATTATACGACTCTATTTTTGAACCAATCTGTGTCATTAATAATGATAATGAGATTATCTACTACAATCACTTCTTTGCTTCTTTCTTCAAGAAGTCACCAAGGGTGTTAAAGAAGTCACCTAAGCTTAGTTCCCTATTTACAGGTTTTGATATTGAACATTTTCTCGAAGATATTCATGATGTTAAGGTCGGGCCTGAAGTCGAGATATTTCTCGATGATCAGACATTTTACCATGTCGTCATCAAAGTTATTGAAAGTGAAAATAATGAAAAGGTAGTTTGTTTCAACGATATCAGTATCGAAAAGAATCTCTACACAAAGTATCGCTTTCAAATTGAAGAACTTAAACAAATCCATAATCAAATTATTCAAGCGGACAAGCTCAGCACTATTGGTGAAATCACAGCAACGATTTCACACGAGATCTCAAACCCCTTAACTATTGCTTCGGGAAATATTGAACTAATCAGTGTCCTCTTATCTGGAGAAGAATTAAAGGAACAAGGAATCATTAATGAAAGCATTAATGATACTCGTGACTCTATTGATCGTATTACAAAAATTGTAAAAGGCCTAAAGAGCTTCCTTCACAATAAAGATAGTGAAAAGAAATTTATGTCACTAGAGGAGATTATTGAAAAGTCTCTAACTCTTTTAAAGCTACCGATTGAGCAAAATCAAATAGAGCTAGACTTCTCCCCTTCGACCTCTTCGATTGTTAAAGTAAACCCAATTGAGATTGAGCAAGTTATCATTAACTTAATAACAAATGCGATTCATGCACTAACTGAAGCACAGACGAGTTCACCAAAAATTGAAGTCACAATCTCTAGCAACGATGTTTGCTATCTCTTAACGATTAAAGATAATGGGCCAGGTATTCCAAAAGAAAATCAAGGCAAGATCTTTGATTCTTTCTTTACGACAAAAGAGGTAGGAGAAGGTACAGGTCTTGGGCTTTCAATTTCTTCAAAGATCATTGATTCTTATTTTGGTTCACTCGAATTATTAGACTCAAAATCAGGATGTGAATTTCAAATCACTCTCCCAAAAATGGAGACGACAACATTCACAGATAGTGAGTTAAGTACAAATCATGAATTTAAGAAAGTTCTTGTGATCGATAATGAACCAAAGATTCTCAATCTCTTTACTAATTTCTTTGCTCAAGGGCCAATTACTCTAATCTTTGCATCAAATGCTGTTGAAGCGAAAAGAATCTTAGATGGGACTGATGTTGATGCTATTATTACAGATTATGATATGCCCAAAGTAAATGGTGTTGAGTTTGCAAAGGATATCATCGATCTTGGTATTCAAGTCCCTACATATATTATGTCTGGGGTAGCCGATCGTGCAAAGATAGAGAGCAACAAAGAAGTTAAAGGCTTTATTGAAAAACCATTTAATAAAGAAGATATTTTAAATATGCTTGGTATAAAAAATGAGGAGCAGGACTAATGGCGATGTCCCCTTCTAAAAATTCACTCGCGCCTAGAAAGCCTTCTATACTCATCGTTGATGATGAAGAAAAGATTTGTTTTTTAATAAAAACCTTTCTTGAGCAGACAGGTGCTTTTCGAAATATTGTCACGGCCGACACTGTAAGTGTTGCACTTCTGAAGCTGAGAAATGAAGAGTTTGATCTTGTTATTATTGATTACAAACTGCCTGATAAAGATGGTACCTACTTCATCGATATCGCTAGTAAGTCAATGAAGTATCAAAAAATGAAATACCTTCTTATTTCAGGGTTCTTAGATAACCGATCAATGGTGAGTGTCATCAACTCAGGTGTAACGAATGTTCTTGTTAAGCCTTTCTCTAGAGATGATCTTGTGGACAAGGTCTTTAATCTTTTAAAGCTTAGCAAATAACTTCGACGTCGTTTAAATACTCATCTTTTGTAATTAAGTACGACTTATAGTGATTACTATACTGCTCCACTTCCTGTGGTGTTAACTTTCTTTTTACAACAGCAGGAGTCCCGATAATGAAGCTCTCAGGAGGATAGACCTTTCCTGGAGGGACAACACTTCCGGCCGCCACTATCGAGTTCTTACCAATGACTGCACCATCTAAGACAGTGGCACCCATTCCAATAAGACAACCTTCTTCCACAGTACAAGCATGCAGAGTCACGCTGTGACCAACACTAACATTCTCTTTAATGATTAGAGGAATATTGTCTTCCACATGAAGCATCGTCAAATCTTGTATATTGCAATTGTCTCCGATATGAATTTCATTCACATCCCCACGGGCCACAACTTGAAACCATAGAGAAACATTCTTTCCTAAGAAGACCTTACCAATAACATCGGCCGAGTCTGCGATAAAACACCCTTCAGCAATAGTTGGTTCAATATTTTTGTAACGATATAAAGTCATTTATCTCCACCCAATTACTTCGTAGCCTTTTTCAGCAAGACAACGATTTACAAAACGCTGCTTAATTTGATCTTCACTAAGCCCTGCGGAAGCAGCTCCACTTGCACCACCAATAGCGGCGCCCTGAGCAGCACCTTTTCCAGCATTGCCACCAAAGACAGCACTTGCAACAGCACCAACAATAGCACCCCATGCAGCACCTTTTCCACCTTCACGCACCATTTGTCTTCCACGATCACTCTCTAAAAATTCATCGGCCTTGGCCATACAAATCTCAATATCGCGATCGGCCTGTACCTTTCCATACTTTTGATAAGCTGAGTTTGGATAAAGTTTCGGCTTCGATGCACAAGCTGTAATCGTTAAAAGAAGTAAAAGTGAAAAGATCTTCATAGTTTCTCCCAAAAAAAAAGCCGCTTAGAAAGCGGCCTCTTATTGAAATTAAATTTTAGTTCTTAACTCCGCCCCATGGCACCTTTGATAAGTAAGCCGCTAGGTCCGCAATATCGTCAGCAGAAAGCTTTTTTACGATTGTTAACATTTGTTGGTTAACACGGGCCCCTGATTTCATATCAAGAAGTTGTTTCTCAATATACCATTCCATTTGACCACCGATTCTTGGTGCTTTATTTGCTGCTTTACCAGAACCATCTTTAGCGTGACATGCAATACATTGCTTATAAAGTTTATCAGCTCTTACTAGCTGTGGAGTATCAAGAGGGATTAAAGTTTTTTCTTCAATAACTTCATCAGTTACTTTCGGAGGTGCTGTAACTTCAGCATGCTTTTTAGCAAGCTCAGCTACCTCAACAACGTGAGCAGCGTGTGCTTTCTTTGCATCTTCAAAATTATATTTATCATTGTTGACTTCAATACTCTGATAACCAGAAAGGTTCATAACAAGAACTAGCCCTACTAGAGTAAGGGAAAAAAGCACTAAACGATACATCGTTTCTCCATTCAAAAAATTAATCTACTTTTAATGGCTTAAGTATAAATCCACTGACTTATTTTGGCAATTCCTTTAGCAGGACATCTCCAAGATAACGCGACACACATAATAGACGATCTACATTATAGGGTTTATAATTCGCCCTGATATTTTACTAGTAAATTCAGGAGCTTTTAATGCAGTACAACTTTGGTGAGATTGAACCAAAATGGCAGAAGTTTTGGGACGACAACAAAACTTTTAGAACAGACTCAACAGACAAATCTAAACCTAAATACTATGTATTGGACATGTTCCCATACCCTTCAGGAGCTGGTCTTCACGTAGGTCACGTTGAAGGTTATACAGCAACAGATATTCTTGCTCGTTTCAAAAGAATGAACGGACACAACGTTCTTCACCCAATGGGTTGGGATTCATTTGGACTTCCAGCAGAAAACTATGCCATTAAGACAGGTACTCACCCAAATGTGATTACAAAAGAAAATATTGGAAACTTCACAAGACAACTAAAAGCTTGTGGTTTTTCATATGATTGGGATCGCGAGATCGCAACATCAAGTATTGACTACTATAAATGGACTCAATGGATCTTCACTCAACTTTATAATAAAGGTTTAGCCTTTGAAGATGAGATCTCAGTTAACTGGTGCCCTGAACTTAAGACAGTTCTAGCTAACGAAGAAGTAATTGACGGTAAATCTGAAGTTGGTGGTCACCCGGTCGTTAGAAAGCCGATGAAGCAGTGGATGCTAAAAATCACTGAATATGCAGATCGTCTTTTAGAAGACCTTGATGATCTTGACTGGCCTGAGTCTCTTAAAGAACTACAAAGAAATTGGATTGGACGCTCAGAAGGTGCTCAAGTCTCTTTTGCTGTAAAAGGTGTTGATTCAAAGATCGATGTTTTCACAACTCGTCCAGATACTCTATTTGGTGCAACATATATGGTTCTAGCTCCTGAACACGACCTTGTTGCACAAATCACAACAGACGATAAGAAAGCTGAAGTTGAAGCCTATATCAAAGAAGCATCTCTTAAGTCTGATCTTGATCGAACAGATCTTAACAAGAATAAGTCAGGTGTTTTCACTGGTGCTTATGCAATCAACCCACTTAATGGAAAAGAGATTCCAGTATGGATTGCAGACTATGTTCTCATCTCGTACGGAACAGGTGCGATCATGGCCGTACCAGCTCACGATGAAAGAGACTGGGAATTTGCTAAGAAGTACGATCTAGAAATCATTCCAGTTCTTGAAGGTGGCGATGTAAATGAAGCAGCTTTCACTGGAGATGGAACACATATTAATTCAGGATTCCTTGATGGCCTAAACAAGGAAGATGGGATTGCAAAAGCAATCGCTCACCTAGAAGAAAATGAAATTGGAAAGAAAGAGATTAACTACAAGCTTCGCGACTGGTTATTTTCTCGTCAAAGATACTGGGGAGAACCATTCCCAATTCTTAAATTCGAAGATGGAACAGTAAGATGTCTTGATGAAGATGAACTTCCAGTAGGTCTTCCAGAAGTTGAAAAGTACGAACCATCAGGAACTGGTGAATCTCCACTAGCTCGTATTGATGACTGGTTATACCTAACTGATCCAAAGACAGGAAAGAAAGCAAGACGTGAAACAAATACAATGCCTCAATGGGCAGGTTCTTGTTGGTACTACCTTCGCTTTATCGATCCTAAGAACTCTGAAGTTGCTTGGGATAAACAACTTGAAGAATACTGGATGCCAGTAGATCTATACGTTGGTGGTGTTGAGCACGCTGTTCTTCACCTACTTTATGCTCGCTTCTGGCACAAGGTTCTTTTTGATCTAGGACTTGTTTCTACAAAAGAGCCATTCCAAAAACTTTTCAACCAAGGTCTTATCCTAGATGAGCATGGTGAGAAGATGAGTAAGTCTAAAGGAAACACTGTAAATCCAGATGACATCATCAAAGAATACGGAGCAGATGCTCTTAGACTTTATGAAATGTTCATGGGGCCACTTGAGAAAGTTAAGCCATGGCAAACAAAAGGTGTAAAAGGTGTTTTCAACTTCCTTAGAAAGTCATTTTCTTTCTATGGTAATCCAGAAAATACTTATGAAGGTGCAGAAACAAATCAAGACGTTCTAAAACACCTACACAAGACAATTAAGAAAGTTACTGAAGATGTTGAGAACCTACGTTTTAACACGGCAATCTCAGCAATGATGGTAATGAATAACGAAGTTATTAAACTTGGTAAGGTTTCAGTTGAAACTGCTAAGGCGTTTACAAGACTTCTTTCTCCATTTGCTCCACACGCTGCAGAAGAGATGTGGGCAAACTTAGGTGAAACAACTTCTTGTTCTCTTGCCGCTTGGCCAGCATTTGATGCTGACCTTGCAAAAGATGACCTAATTACAATGGCCATCCAAGTTAATGGTAAGACGAGATCAACAATTGACGTTCCAGCGGATATTTCAAAAGAAGACTTCCTAGCTCAAGCAAAAGCTGATGAGAAGGTTGCGAAATTCCTAACGGGAACTATTGTTAAAGAGATCTACGTACCAGGTAGAATCTGTAATATTGTTGTAAAAGGATAATTATGAAGAATACATTTTATGCAACGACTGCAATTGACTACCCAAATGGAAGACCTCATATCGGTCACGCCTATGAGAAGATCGTAACTGACTCATACGTTCGTTGGAATAAACTTCTTGGAAAAGAAACTCACTTCCTAACAGGAACAGATGAGAATGGACAAAAGCTAATTGAATCAGCAAAAGCAGCTGGACTTGATACACTTGAATTCGTAAATGCTAATGTTGAAGTTTTTAAAGAACTTTGTACAAAAGCAAATATTCAATACAATGACTTCATCAGAACAACAGAAGAGCGTCATGCTGATACATGTGTTGAACTATGGAAGAACCTAGAAGCAAAGGGACTGATCTACCACGGTCACTACTCTGGGAATTACTGTCTTTCATGTGAGTCTTTCTATACTGAAGCACAAGCTCCAGATGGAAATTGTCCAGAACACCACAAGCCACTTGAACTTAAAGAAGAAGAAGGTTTCTTCTTTAAGCTAAGCGAATATCAAAAATGGATTATTGATCACCTAAAAGCTAATCCAGACTTTATCGTGCCACAAGCAAGATACAAAGAGATCCTCTCTCGTCTTGAAAATGACGACCTAAGAGATCTTGCGATCTCTCGTCCAAGCCAAGGTTGGGGTGTACCTGTTCCAGGTAATGAAAACTTTGTTATGTACACTTGGTTTGATGCTCTCATTAACTACTACTCTGCTTTAAACACAGACCAGAGAGAAAAGTTTTGGCCAGCAGATATGCACGTTATTGGTAAGGACATTCTTTGGTTCCACTCAGTAATCTGGCCATGTATGCTAAAGGCCGCTGATCTTCCACTTCCAAAACAAGTTTATGTTCACGGAATGGTACTTGCTGAAGATGGAAAGAAAATGAGTAAGTCACTTGGTAATGTTGTTGATCCATTTGAAATGCTTGAAAAATATCCAACGGATACTTTCCGTTACTATATGCTAAAAAATATTTCTTCTTCAGGTGATGGAAAATTCTCTGAGCAAGAATTAGTTGATAAGCACAATAGTGAGCTTGCAAATGACTATGGTAACCTTCTTATGAGAGTTATCAAATTAGGTCTTAAGAGCTTCCCTGATAAAGTTTATACTGCACAAGGTGTTACTCAAGAGATCGATGCGCTTCCACACTTTGAGCGCGCTAAAGAGTTCATGGAAAGACGTGAGCACAATAAAGCAATTGATGCTATTTGGGATCTAATCGTTAGCCTTAACCAATACGTTAACGACAAAGAACCTTGGAAGCACAAAGCTGATGAAGCAGCATTTGCACCAATCGCTTATAACTGTTTCTACGGAATGGCCGCAGCATCTTATATGCTTCAAGCTTTCCTTCCTGAGTGTACAAAGACTGCTCTTGAATATATTGGTTCAAGTGTAAATGAGTCTGAGCTTATGGAATTTGGTAAGGCGACTTATACGCCTCAACCGCCGGAAGCGCTTTTCCCGAAAGTAGAATTTAAATAACTGCGGCATCTTAGCGAAGCTAAGATTTGACGCTGTTATAGCTCCCTTACACTTTAGCTAGAAAATAATTTCAACAAGCCTGCGTTTATGCAGGCTTTGTTGTCTCAGGAGCAATGGGAAAGCTTTGGAATTTGCCAAATAACCGAAGATAGAATTAAAACTGATTAAAGCAAAAAAGCCTCCGAATCGGAGGCTTTTTTATATACTAATAATGTCATCGATTAGACTACAAACACTCATTAACAATATCATCATCAGAATAGAATTTTGCACGCCCTACGATTGTTCTAGTATCAATAATACTTCGAATGTCATTTGTGATTTCCATAAGAGGTGAAATTTTATCATTCTCTATAGTTGCTTTGATATTAGCAAAATTCTTTAAAACAATGGTATTTTCCACAACTTCATATGTACTTGATAAACTAGTTGTAAAAATCATTTGATCGACATTTGCAGGAAATGGATACTCAGAATAGGTCATGTCATACGTCTTTGCATTCCTATTAAGAATTATCTTAATCTGGGCCATGTAGCGCTCGCCTGCGATTTCTCTTGAAAGAATTCCAGTGAATGATAAGGCCCTATGCTGGCGAGTATTATTTGTACAATTACCTATGGCCTGAGAATAGAATGCTTCTTCAACGGAGAGGCTCTCCAAAGGATTAAATTTTCCACCTACGACAATGTCACTCTTTCCACATGACGATAAAATTGAAACAAGTAAGAATAAAGTAAGAAAATTCCTCAACATCAACCCCTAAGTAAATTAAAACTTAATTTATTGTAGGATACATAAAATGTTATTGAAAGGAATTATTATTGAGGGCAATTGATATTAATCGTTATCGTTTTGAAACAACCGAAAGCTGCGCCTACGACGGCCAGCTTCGGTTAATATTTAAATCACATGATATTAATAACAAGGAACTTTGACGACGTAATCTCCATATTTATCGACAGAATATTTTTTGAGGTTCTGAGCTCCACTACCAGGAATTTGATATACATTTCCGCCACTGATGATGGACTTCCAATTACCACTTCTAGCATGTAGGTAGAAGATTCCATTAGGGCTAACTGCTAACTCACTTGTTTCTCCTGCTCCTACAGTATAGAAACCTTCCCTCACCCATTCACCTTCTACATTTTTGTAGTTAAGTGCAATTCTAGTAAAATCGTTTCGACACGTATTTTTAACAAGAATACGTACAAGATTATCTTGTTTAACTTTTTTCGTAATCCACTTCTCTTCAAATTCATTAGTCGTCGAAAAGCTTCCATCAAAAATTGTATTAATGATTTTCTGTCTTTCTTTAGATAGAAAACTACCGTAGTTCATTCTAGGACTCTCACTAGTGATAACTCCATGAATATAGAAATTATCGTATTCTGAGTTGTAGACAAAAATTGGAGAACCACTTTGTCCTTTAATAACATCACATTCTACATTTAATGAAAGATGGTTATAATTACTATTAGAGATATCACAGCCTGTTTCATAAAATTGTTTTGCATTCGGCTTATCACTAGGATAACCAATTGTTAGTGTTTCACCACTTGGGAATGATTCTTTTCCCCAGTAGCCATGAGTTCCAACGATTTGCCCTGCGTGCCTTCCATCACTGTCAGCACCAAGCTCAAGTATCGCAATATCTTCAGAAGAAGAAAAATTCTCATTATCATAAAGTTCAGGATGATAGACACGAACTACTGGATAACGTCCGCTATCAAAATTATCGACACCATCGATCCCTGGATAAAAGTATGTATTCTTAAGTAAGTTATTTGTATCTGAGAGGTATGCACAGTGAGCTGCTGTAATAACAAATTTATTTTTTATAAGTGTCGCGCTACATGTTGCAACCTTTTTAATTCCAGAGTTTCCAAGTTTTACATCAGACCTTAACTGGCCAACTTTTCGATAGAAAGTTTTATTTAAGTTATTGATCGTTGATCTTCGATCATCTTTTCCAAGAATTGAATTACTACTACCTGCCTCGACTGCTTTCTCAGTAATTGCACTGTCATTTTGACAAGAAGTAAGCCCCATAAGGACTGCCGTAATACAAATAAGCTCTTTTGCTCTGATCATAGTAAAACCTTTCATTAAGTTGATTAATGATTAGATTTTAGAACTTCTGCTGGTAAATATCTTCTATTGTGAACATATTTCATAGGCCGTTCAAGACAAGTACGGCCAGAAGCCATGTATTATTAAGCACTTAGGCAATAAAAAAGCCTCCATTCGGAGGCTTAATTATTCGTTGTTTTCCAAATTCTACTAAATTCCGTGTTGTGAAATTAGTCGTTGTCGTATTGATTTGAGCAATTCATATAGATTGGAAGGTGGTCACTCATTACCTCTTTTAGATAGCTGTAATAAGTCTTATCAAATAATTGAGAGTCGATCACACGATCGTAGAACTCTTGCTTGCTTTCTTCGATATCGAATCTCTTCACAAGCTGACCACTCTTTACCGTCATTTTATTTTCAATAGAACGTACATAATTGCTTACAAGTGACTCTACTTTTTCACGGCCACCAGCTTTTAAGCGGTACATATCTTTTTCTCTTGTCGTTGAATAATACATAGCATTTGAACGAACTAGGTATCTTCTATTAATGAGGCGAGAAAAATCTCCTTCAATGAAGTTAAAGATCTTAGCAGCACCATCACCTTGGCAGTTAGTCGTTTCACTAGGATCAAAAAGGAAATGATCGTAGTTACTCTTTGTCCCATGAGTAATTGTTCCGTCAGAAAGGCTCTTTCCAACGGCCATTGAAGTTGCACCTTCAATTCTAATCTCTAGGTTTGAGAAGTCATTAAAGAAAGTTTCCCAATAGTTATTTGAGCTCTCTAAATTAAAGTCACCCAGAATAATATAGTCTTGTTCGTAGTATGACTTTCTTAGGTAGTCGACAAACTCGGCCATTAGTCTAACTTCGGCAAAACGAGCATACTTAAGTTGAGTTACACCTGGCCCAATATCTTTATAGTCTTCGACACCATAAACATTTTTAAGAATTTTTTTCTGAAGAGCTTCGTCTGAAGGAGTGTTATGAATAACGTGCGTTGCAAGTAGAGTAAAATCAAACTCACCTGATTCAAATGTCGAAATAAATGGCCTTCTTGAAAATAGCCCATCTACATCACGCCCAAAAGTCTTCTCATCTAAAACAGGAAGACAACCAAACTTACCATTTCTTCCATAACGATCACGACAGTAGTTAGTCTTCTTTAGGCTAACAACGCTACTTCTATAGTAGAAGCCTGTTAGTTCTTTTACAGTCGCATTCTCACTTCCTTCTTGCTTGCCTGATAGAACAAGAGACCAAGAAGAATCTAGCTTTTGTAATTCTTTAAGAAGAAGAATATATCCTGGAAAATCGTATTGTTCACGAATAAGAGCTAGCTCATTTCGTGTTGTTAATGAGTTTAGGTCACTATTAGTTGTTTCAATTTCAGTTAGACGGTTTGTGTAGTACTCAACGATTGCGTCATTGTGTCTCTTACTCAGTCCGTTGTTTGAGGTAAGCTCAATTGCTGCAACAACATCCCAGTGATTAATCACCTCAGCAACTAATTGATGATCTTTGTATTCTGTTTGAGTCGCACCTGGCTTAAATAAATTAAAGGCACCAATGCGAACATTCTTTGACTCTTTCTTAACTCTCTGGCGATCGTAATTACCAACAAACTTAGAGTAGATTTGATATTCAGTTTGGCACTCTACTTCACCTACTGCACCGGCCAGGAAAATTCTTAGGCGACGACAAGTTTCAATCTCAGATTCCGTCGCTCCATCGATACTTGCTAAGGCCAAGTTTGGCAGTAAAAAAGTAGATAAAACTAATACCTTAAATAAGTTTACCATAATACATTCCCCAAAGTGAGGCGTCATTGTACCCAAGTGAATATCTTAATTCAAGAATTGTTCATCTTTATAACATCCTGATTTCCTTGATATTTCGAGGATTGACAACCATAACACACAGCTCCTTACTAAATATTTGATCAAAATTAGCCGATATTTAACTTAAGAAATTATCAGAAGAGGGTTTGAATGAAATTATCATCAAAAATAGTATTCCTAATGCTTACGAGTCAATTATCATTTGGTTCGGTATTCAGTGTATTCAAGTCGGCAGGTCACGGCCTAGATGAGCTATTAGTCAAAAGTGGGATCGCAGATCAAGAAGTGAGGTCTGTTGTTGCCAACAATATTGAATTAGCAATGAAAGATCTTTCTCATACTGGAAAGAAAGAAGACTTTAGCATGAATACTTTAAAGATGATGGTTTCTGGATCTCAAGATAAGGCCCGCTTTCAGAGAGTAGAAGAAGTCTTTTCAAAAGAATCGGCCACTCCTGAAGAAATTAAAAACGCAATCAATAACTTTGTCTATCTGTCACAACGTTATGGTTATAATAAGAGCGGTATCCTTTCATGTGCACCGTGTGTGAATAAGAATCTATCTGATGCTGGTTTTAACTTTGTCCTATCAGAGATGAAAGATGATTACTCACAAAGAATCTTTAAGGTGATGTCTCGTTATAGCTCACCTGTTAAGTTATCACGCCAGATCAACTCTGCAGTTAAGTCTCAGAAATGGTCAAGTCGTACACCAATGCTTAATGCAACGGATGAAGAAGCACTACTTTACTTTTTAACAGCAGAGAAAGTTGGTTCACCTGTACAAAAGGATTTAATCGCGGCCATTAGAGATGTTTCAGTTAGTGGTGGAAAGGTTGATCTATTCAGCAATACAAACGGACACAAGTTCTACTCTTTCCTATCGAGTGGATTTAGTGATGCAGAAATGACGGAACTAACTCGTCTTTTAAAAGCGACATCTGATGAGATGAAAGATACGAAGAAAGGTACGATGGATGCTTTCTTTGATGTTCTTCAAAGAGAAGCGGATGAAGCAAGAACACCAGCAACTCGTCAAAAGAAGCTGGCACTGCTTGAATATTTAAGAGATCCAGATACTAAGTGTTTTTCTAAATAGACTAAAAAATTTCGACGCTACCAAGTGTTCCATTGTCCTTAATTTGTAGAACTTTGAGAGCATTTAGGTAGCGTTGTAAGCTTCCAATATTTTCTTTTTCAATTGTATCTCTCATAACTTTATAAGCTAGTCCCGAAAACTCAGGTGCCTTAAATAGTCCTTCAACATCAGCACTTGCCCATAGGTAGCGAGATAAAGTGTTCTCAATAGTTCCATTTGGAGAATAAAGAATTCTATTCAGCTCTGAAAATGTTTGATCAGGAGTAAGACCATCAAAGCTTACACCGTACTTATTCATAAACTTAACAGTAGCGCGATCACTTTCTAAATTTCTAATAATACCTGAAATTGTCTTCTCTTTTACTGTCGCAATCATCGTTTCAACTTCAGTAACTTCTTTTTTAGTCATCTTTGGAAGTGCCTCAAGAACAGATACTTCAAGTCCACGGTATAGATCACCTACAGTCTCGGCCATAAGAACTTTCTTCATTCCAAGAGTCTCACGAGCTGAGCGACGAGCAACTTCAGAGATCAGTCTTGCACGTGCAGTAAAGATCTTTCTCATTAATACACCTTCTCCAACAGCTGAGATCACAGGAAGTCTTTTTCCAAAGAACCCACCAGTGTGAGGAGCACCTTGAATTAGCATATAAGGGAAGTCTCTCTTTCTTAGAGGAATCTTCACAAAAATCTCAGTTAATACATCTGCATTCTTAGCAATATAATCAGCTAATTCTGCTTCAGGAAGTCTTTGTAGTTCATCATAGATCTTAAGGAACTGACGACGGTTCTTAGCAAGGTTTGCAGTATTCTCATTCCAAGCACGAACAATCCAGTTTGTCCCAGTCATATATTGACCCTGGTCTGCTTTTCTCACTCTTAGTTTTGAGCGTGCAGCTTTTGAAGAGTTGCTTAGTTTAGAAGCATTAAGCCTCTTCACATAGCTTCCCATATAGTGTCTTAGCTCTAGTGGGCTACCATTAAAAAGTTTTGAAACAGTATTTCCAAGGGCCTCATCTACTTGAGAATAATTTAAGTTAACAGCAACATCACTTGTATAACGATAGATTCCACCATGTGAGCGAGTGATTGCTTCTTCAACACTTGCAACAATATTCTTAATTGCTTTGTTATAACTCGTCTGAGATAGCTTTCCAGCTGTATAATTAGCTTCAATACGATCCATTTTCTTAAGAGTTTTCTCAACGAATTCTTCATCTAAATCTAGGTTTCTTAAATTCTCAGCGATATCATCCATCGACTTAGAAGAAAGCATTTTCTTAAATACATCACTATATTTTTTAAGTCCTAGAACTAGTTTTGCAAATTCAACTTCTGATTCATTAACGATAACAGAAGCATCTTTTCCAGATTGTTTTAATGCTTCTTTAATTCCTAGTTGTGAACGATTCTTTACAATGGCCTTCAGTGATTCTTTGAAGATTTTTGAACCAACTGAAACACTTCTTGTCAGGATTGAAATCATTGAGATTGTTCCAATAACTTCAAATGCCACGGCCATCCACCCTCTTGCAACATTCTCAGTAGAGTTTGAATCAGTGAAGCCAAGATCGGCCATTTCACCTACATATTCTTCACTTCTATCAGCACGAAACTTTACTTTTGTTTCTAAGCGAATTGCATTTGCTTGCATACCAAATCCGACGGCACCAGCACCAGCGATAGCTAGTCCACATAGTCCACCAGTAACGATTGTACATGAACCAGCAGCTAGAACAGCTCCCATACCAAGTAGGAATCCAAATACACCATTAAACATGGCCCACTTTTCATCGCTATTCCAATCATCCATTCTGTCCATTAACTCTTTTGGAACAGCAGGAATTCCAAGAAGCTGATTAAGCTGGTCTTGAATTTTAACTGTTGCATAAAAGTTCTCTTTAAGACTATCAATATCGTCTTCATCAATTTGGCAAAATTTATTCATCTTCTTATAAGTATCTTGCTGACGCTTAAGAGCTGATCTCTTTAAAATCTCTTTATATACTGGAGTCTTAAGATCCATATTTAGCTTTAAAAAGTTATGCACTAATTCATAGTCATCAAAGATATCAATACTACCTGGACGAGAATCAAAGATTTCCGCTCTTTCTGTATGTGACTTAGCTGCTAAGATCTCTTTATAAAAAGCGATTTTTTCAACATCTTCTTCTTGTAGACGAGCACTAATATCTTCTGTTGTTTGATACAGTAGGCGCCCTTCAATTGTTTCATTTGCAGCATCTTCAATTTGATGACGCTCTAAAGTTACCTTATTCGATAAAGAATCGATTAGTTCAAACGCTTTCTTTCCTGAGTTAAGCTCTGCTGTCATAATTTGAGTCGTATCTTTGTTAAACTCATCAAAGATTGTATTCCATAGTCTCTTATACTCATCTTTCTTTAACTCACTAGTTAGAAAGTTAGGTCTGATACTACGGTTCACTTTAAGGATCTCTGCGGCTTCTTCAAGATTCTCAAGGTAAGCATTCATGTTGTTATTAAAACACTTATAGCTATAATCAACTCTCATTCCACGAGAAGTTTTCTTATATGTCTTAACTCGACCATCTCTAATATTTTGAAGCTCCTCACGAGCGACAAGATAACCTAGTCTCACTTTTGCTAGAGGGTTTAGCGCCTGCATTTGATCTAATAAATAATCGTACTCATTTGTTACTAGTTCAGGAAAAGCTTTTGGTCCTGTTCTTAGGTAATCAAATACCTTTGCAAGAGTTACATAACTCTCCTTAACCTTTGCTTGATCCAGACGAGCAACAGGAATAATTTTTCCATCAATCTTTAAAGAATCAATATAACTTACAACTCTGTTAAGAACATTTGATTTTCTTGATAGTCCCTTACAAAG
The DNA here is from genome assembly GCF_043196705.1 of Halobacteriovorax sp. HFRX-2_2. Taxonomy (NCBI): domain Bacteria; kingdom Pseudomonadati; phylum Bdellovibrionota; class Bacteriovoracia; order Bacteriovoracales; family Halobacteriovoraceae; genus Halobacteriovorax; species Halobacteriovorax sp. HFRX-2_2. The sequence goes on along the minus strand of NZ_JBEBMT010000002.1, from coordinate 322,903 downwards.
CTGAGCTGGGTTTCTATAACAAAAACCGAATAGCATATTATTATGACGTGAACCTACTTTAAACTCTTCTTCATCTTGAAGCTCTAGTGCCTTCTGATAAAGAGTATTAAGTCCCCAGTTACGGTAAGCTTCTTGAGAGTATAAAGATGGAAATTCAATAACAACTCTATTATTCTTAAGTTCATTTTTGATTGAGTCACTAATAATATCTTCTAAGTTCTCAGTTCTGGCCTGGGCCATTTTTGATGCAAGGTATGGAGAAGCGTTAATTGCTGAAGGATAAATATTTTCAACATACTTCTGATCACCTTCATAAATATCAACTTCAATTGTTTTTGATTCTGGAACAACAGCAATGATATCATTAATAAGAGCGATATCCTTAGTCGTTACCTCTTTAGACTTTCTTGTTCTTGATCCTCTCTCATAAGAATAGATATTTTTCTTATACGCCTGAGCAACTTCACCCATCTTCATATCAACAAATTTATTATATGCATTAACTTCGTCAAAGCCAGCCTTTAGAAATTTTTGGTAAAAATTAGTTCCTTCCTTACCTTTTGCCGCTCTTAGGAAGTTTTCAACTGAAGTAGAAGCAACCATTGTCTCAGCTAGAGGATTTAGCTCCTCAGCTTCCCTAACACTCATAAGCTCTAGATTACCTTCATCATATGAAAGCCCTGAGTTCTTAATAAGGTTATCTAAGTATGTTTTTGCAACAGACTCATCAACCTTAAGTTCTAAAAGGTGTGGCCATGAACCATTAACTTCACTACGACAACTTTTTGGAATAACGATCTTATCTTCTTTAGACTCGATCATTAGGTCATAATTTTTAATTTGAGTTGCCATCATTTGAATCGTAAGGATTCTAAGAGCACGTAAGTAGTTCTTTGCACTTGGTGATTCATTAATTGTAACAACATCTCTTTTAGAGTTTAGGAATGTATTAAGCTTTAACTCAACATCACTTCCATCAATATCTACAGTAAAGAAAATCTTATCCTTCATTTCACCGTGAATCAGAAAGTTGTATAGCTCTGTATCCTCTTCAATGAAGTCTGTCGTAAGCTTAGGTAGAATCTCATTCATATTAATGGCCGACATATTTCTAAATGGAGATAGAATTACCTTAATGTCATATAGGCCCTTAACGATAGAATCATTGTAAGTAAGAAGTAGCTCTTCTTTATCTGCATAAGCTTCATTTGTATTATTGATAATATCTTCAATCTTAGTCTTTAGTGACTTCGCTCTTGAAAAGTACTTTAGAGCTTGGGCCGAATAAGTATCGATTTTTCTATTTTGTTTACGATTTAGTTTTTCATCAACTTCAACTTCAGCAATAACTGCAGCAATACTTGAGAATAGATTATCTCCTCTTGTAACTTTCTTTGCTTCTACTTGTTTTTGCTCTTTTTGGTAATCTTTTACACCACATGAGTTCTTCTTAATTGAATCAAGAAATGTAATGAATTCAGTTTGAAACTCAGCTTCACCTTGTGACTCTTGAGCGCTTTGAGCTTGAAAGCCTTGTGCAATTTGCGCCATTTCTTCTTCAGATAGATCGCTTGAAACGCTACCACGAAGATTCTTCTTAATCTCTTTTAGCTCTGCCAGAGTTTCGGCCAGGTCATAAACACTTGCCACAGATCTTGTATTTTCGATCGTCTGAGCAAACGCCATTTGGAATGAACATAGAGAAATAATAATGAATGAGATTAGCTTTTTAAGTTTCATGCCCTATATAGTGCAATCACAGTGCCAACTAACAGGTACAAAACAACAATAATTTCATACACTTACAGTATTACATGGTGTCTAAAAAGTGAACATAGTGTCTACTTCATGTGATTTGATCAAATGGCCTCATTCAAGGCAAAGTACATCGTAAATTCTTTTTCTCGACCGTAGGCGATGTCTACACGGGAATTAAGGTTTTGCTTAGGAAGAACCTTGTAGCGAATTCCTGTTCCAATATGAGCTAATGGGTCTGCTTCAAAAAGATCTGATGGAATTTCATTTCCAACTCGTGATTCTCCCCCAAAGACAAATCCTACCCCCGCAAAACCAGCAACGCCAAATTTTCCATTCATAATGGATTCAAAATAATGCTTATACTCACCTTCAAAACGGATCATATTCGCACCCTCATAAACTTTGCCAGTGTATCCGCGAGGGCCACGTGAGCCGTAGTTATAATTATAGTTTGGGTTCGTATCACCAAGATTGAAACTTGAATCAAAGAGCCAAGAAAAGAGATGATTAGAATTTCCAGCAAGCGAAATATACTGCGATAGCGTCGCCTCAAGAGTTGTAATATTGTCATCTCCACCAAGATTCTCACGATAGAAATTTGTACGCGTATTTAAATAGAATCCACTTGTTGGTGAAAAGGTATTGTCGCGACTATCGTAAAAAAGATTAAATTTTAATCCAGTATTGCTCGCATAATTTGCAGGATTTATATCGGCCTTAAAAATAACCTCATTCCAAATAATCCCTCCACCAATAAATAAATCCTTCCACACTCTTCGATTAACGTTAACGACAACAGCTCGAATTTTATTTGAAGTATCAAGAAAGCGTTCAAGGTCAGCTTGAAACATCTGACTTAGAATATTTCCTTCAAGATACCCACCTGTTAGTCGCCACTTATCTTCACCTAAGTGAAGCTTAGTTCCAATAGCACCCATGGCCGTTCCATTTGTTGTAATCTTTCCAAATGCACCAATTATTGAAGGTGGTACTGGCCTTAAGCTGTCCTTGTACTTTCCGTCATTTGCATCAAAGAGATACATTCCAATTAGATCAAGCCCAAGCTTAGTACTTGGCATATATGATGGGCCCGGCACAATGACAAATTGCTTATCATCAAGTCCAGACGTTGCTTTCACGTCTCGTTGCACTTTTTGCGCAAAAGTCATAGAATGAAGTAGAATTAACGCTAGTAATAAAAATCTCATTGGGGATGCCTATGTTTAAGATAGTTTTTATTTTATTTTTATCATTCTCCTTTTCTTTTGCAAATAATATTAATTTCTACCAATCGGTCTTTCCTAGGGCCACAAAGCTTAAGAAAGTGAGTGTTGTCGATACGATTAGTGACAATCCAATCAATACGACGATTCAAATTGCTTATGACAAAGATGGAAAGAAGCTTGGCTTTATCCGTGACGTGGATACAACAACAGGCTGTGATAGTGCATGCCTTCCAGTTGTCTTCACCCTTTTCTATAATACGAATTATGAATTTCTAAAGCTTAAGTCAAAAGTTGGGCTTACAAAGAAATTTCACAAACCAATGACTGACGATGATATCAATCGTCTTCATCTTCTTATTGGATTAAATCCAGTGGCCTTTAAGAAAGTTAAGCATCCGAAAGATATGACAGATGCTCTAACTGGTGCGACTAAGAAAGATTATGTGGATGCAGTTGTGAAAGACGCTGCTTATTCGACGTTGAGAATTAATCTTTATAATCAAGATACAATTAAACAATTAAAAAATTTAAAGTTATAGAATAAAAAAAGGGAGCTTACTAGCTCCCTTTTTATTATGATGAGGTTACTGGCCTCTTAGATCTTTTCTTAGAATCTTCCCAACATTTGACTTAGGAAGCTCTGTTCTAAATTCGATAATCTTCGGTCTCTTATAACCTGTTAGGTTCTCTTTACAGAAGGCCATCAATTCTTCTTCTGTTAGAGACTGATCATTTTTAACAACAAATAATTTTACAATCTCACCCGACTTCTCATGTGGTACACCAACAGCAGCACATTCAAAAACTTTAGGGTGAGTTACAATAATCTCTTCGATTTCGTTTGGATAAACATTAAACCCTGAAACAAGGATCATATCTTTTTTACGGTCAACGATTTTAAAGAAACCATCTTCATCCATAACACCGATATCACCAGACTTGAAGAATCCATCTTCAGTCATAACTTTTGCAGTTTCTTCAGGACGTCCCCAGTAACCTTTCATTACCTGTGGACCTTTAATACAGATCTCACCAACTTCACCTGCATTTAATGTATTTCCATCGTCGTCTTTAATACAAACATCTGTTGAAGAAACAGGAAGACCGATCATTCCATTGTAATCTTTAAGATCTAGTGGATTGATACAAGCGGCAGGAGATGTTTCAGTTAAACCATATGCTTCAATTAATGGTGTTTTTGTAACTTCTTTCCATCTTTCAGCAACGGCACGTTGAACGGCCATCCCACCACCAAGAGTTAGTTTTAGTGATGAGAAATCAACAGTTTTAAAATCTTCGTTATTTAAAAGTCCATTAAAGAGAGTGTTAACACCTGTAAGGGCAGTAAAGTCCCACTTTTTAAGTTCTTTAATGAATCCAGGAATATCTCTTGGGTTAGTAATTAGAACATTTAGCGCTCCAATTTTAGAGAACGTAAAGCAGTTCGCTGTTAGTGAGAAGATATGATACAGCGGAAGAGGAGTGATAATAATCTCTTCACCTTCTTTAACAACTGGAGAAACCCACTCACCCGCTTGTAGTAAGTTGGCCACGATATTTCTGTGAATAAGCTCTGCACCTTTAGAAACACCAGTCGTTCCACCAGTGTACTGAAGGAATGCTAGATCAGAACTACTAATTTCAGGTTTCTTAAATTTAGACTCATCACCTTTATCAAGGGCCTCAAGGAAAGATTTTGCTCCAGGAAGATCCCAATTTGGTACCATCTTCTTAACGTGCTTAATAACAAAGTTTACTAGTAGTGACTTTGGAAACTTAAGCATATCACCAATCTGAGTTACTAGAACGTGCTCAATTGGTGTGTTCTTTACAACTTCAGCAAGAACAGAAGCCGAGTTTTCAAAAATAATAATTACTTTAGACTGTGAATCAGTTAACTGATGCTCGAGTTCTCTTGCTGTATAAAGTGGGTTTACGTTTACACAAACCATACCAGCACGAAGAATTCCAAAAAGAGCAACTGGATACTGAAGAATATTAGGCATCATGATTGCGACACGGTCACCTTTTTTAAGCCCAAGATCATTTTGTAAATAAGAAGCAAACTTCTTAGAAAGATGATCGATTTCTTTATAAGTTAGAGTCTTTCCCATACAGTGGAAAGATGGCTTATCAGCAAATTTTGCAAAGCTTTCATCTAATAATGCTGGAATTGAAGGATATAATTCAGGATTAATTTCTTCAGCAACACCATTTTGGTAGTGCTTAAGCCAAGGTTTAGTCACAGGACAGCTCCATTTGTTACCATTAATAAATTTAGTCTAGATTTTATTGTATTTTAATTTTTAGCTACTTACAATACGCAATCTGTATGCGTGTTGCATTATAGTGAATGTATTTGAAAATTTCCTTGATGTAATAAATTTTATTAGATATAAGAGTGACCGTTTTGCAAAACACCACACACACTTTAGGCCCCCTGAATTAGGGGCCTTACTTATTTTAGAGCCTATGACTAACTCTCACGACGATTCAAAAAAAGATTTCTATATAAATGAAGATGGTAATACTGTCTTCACAAAAGAGTTTCATCTACGTCGTGGTTACTGCTGTGAGAGCGGCTGCCTTCATTGCCCATTTGGGTTCAATGAGAAAGCAGATGATGATTCAAGTAGTATTCCTCTCGAACTTAGAAAGCAGGATTTAAAAGAAGAAGTCTCAGATGAGGATCTAGCAGAGTACTACCTCAAGGATTTTGAATAAAAATTAGACAATTGCAAAATTATTTTACCTTCTAATCCTAGCTAAACCCCTGATATCACATTTAAATAATTGGCATTATTCCTGCACCTAAGACAGTGTCTAAATCTTGGAGGGAATATGAAACTACTTAGCTTAATCGCACTTTCACTAGCATTCACACTATCAGCTCAGGCTTCTGTTAACTTTAAATGCTCTACAATGCGCAAGAATATTGAATTCAATTTAAAGGGAAATCAGATTCAAGTAGAAGGTCGTACTCCTGCCCAGGCCCTAATTGGACGCACACACAAAGTTGGAAACTCAGTAACAAAGCACTACCAACTTGCTGGCCAAAAATATCAAATTCACTTTGATGATGTGACGAATTCAAATGAGATGAATACTTATATCTCTATTCGTACTAAGAATGGGCACGAAGTAACATACCCACTAAGTTGTAATATTATCTAAACTTGTTTAACGACTAAAACCTTAGAGTCCGTTGTTGCCTTCAAGATAGCGGACTCAATATCCTTTACCACTGCCGACTCATACTCTTTAATTTCAGTATCATCAATTTCACAAGTACCTTCTAAAACAACAATCGAACTAATTCCGTTTAGAGAAAGGACACTTTCGTCTCCTGCTCCAAGTACTTTTACTCTTGCATTGAAGTAGTTATTACTTGTTAGCAAACCACTTTTTTCAAGGTTCTTATATTGAAAATGCTCTAACTCATTAGCGCTTGGCTTGAAGTTAATGACATCCATGGCCTTCTTTACATGGAGCTCACGAGGCTTTCCGTCAAGACCCATGCGATTCCAATCCCAAACACGATAAGTCACACCTGAGTTTTGCTGAACTTCTACAAGTGTAACTCCCTCACCAATAGCATGAATTGAACCGGCCGGAATATTAAAGAAGTCTCCCTTTTGAACATTTATGAAATTCAAAAGCTCATTAACATTCTCACCACTTTCAATGGCCTCTTGTAATCGATCTTTCGTGACCCCTTCTTTTAGGCCAAGATAAATTCCAGCATCATCTTCAGCATCTAGAATATACCAACACTCATCTTTTCCAAGAGCATCTTCGTGGATATGAGCATATTCATTATCAGGGTGAACTTGTATCGATAAGTTCTTACTCGTATCGATAAATTTAATTAAATAAGTAAGGATCTTGCCTTCGAGAACTTCTTCGAGGCTTTGGCCATTTTCACAAAGAGAAAGTCCATTTTCTAAAGTTGAAACTTCCCATGTTTCACCTAATGGGCCATCAAACGAACCCTCAGGGTCTTTATATTTCTTTAACTTTTCGCCACCCCATACTGTGGTAACTAAATGTGGAATTTGCTTTAAAATCATAGTGCTATGCTATCGTACTTTCCAGCATGAGCAAAGAAGATTTACCTATTTTAATAAGGTTTAATATGCTTCAAATGCCTATAAAAGCTATGATAAAGCATGACTTTAAACTTCCCTGAACGTATCGAAATTCCAGTAATCACTCTTCCCAATATTGTTTTTTTCCCGGGAACATCCCTTCCTCTTTATGTTGTCGATGATATTTTTCAAGACATTTTTGAAGAGGCCACTTGTGCAGGAAATCCCGTTGGGATATCTCTGGCCATGGAAAAAGATTTTGAAACCTACTTCGCATACCCATGTGAAGTCTTTGGTATTGGACAACCTCTTATGATTGAAAGAGTGGATGGAAATACACTCAAGGTGTTGGTACGTTGTATAGGAAAGTGCCAAGTTAATTACCCAACGCAATCTAACCCCTACCCGATGTATAATGTAACGATTTTAAAAGATGATGAATGTGTCATGAGTAATATTGATGAATTTTATCGCCTTGAAAGTATTCTCTACAATTGGCTAGATATTAATATTCCAAATGATCAAGATCGCGACTACTTTATTGAAACCCTTAATAAGCCCGATCAAATTATCAATTATGTTGCCACTTTTATTATCAAGAGCCGTCAAATTCGACAGCTTCTCTTAGAGCAAGATAATATCAATGATAAAATTAAAATTTTAAATTCTCTGATAACAGATGAACATATCTTTCATGAAGACCCTATCGTGGCACAGGCCTTTGAAGAATTTGTTAGTGAAAAGCTTCAGTTAAAGCAGGCCAATTAAACAAGGGCCACAAGAATATTAACTAAGGCCATTGCACAAGCACTAAAGAATGAGAGCGTGAAGTTATCATCTACTCGAGTAGACAGTAATTCAATAAAGGCCGTTGCAATAGCTGTAAAGAAAGCAAAGATAATTATTTTCAAGCTTAGTGGAAAATACATAAGCCCATAAATTGCCACAATTAAAAATGTCGTTAAAAAACATGCATACGATCCCTCAAAAGTTCGATCTTGCATTACTTTTCTTCTTCCATAACGAATCCCCACAAATGAAGAAGCAGGGTCTGCTAGTGAAAGAATGATTGTTGCTAAAAGTGCAATTTGTTCATCAAAGAAAAAGAAAGAAAGTCCAATACCTAAAAGAAAGAAAGGCGTACCTGTAAAGCCATTAATCTCAGTATCCCTTAGAACCCCACGACAAGAGTTGATGAATACTTGATTAATTCCATCAAATTTCAAACGAAGAATTTCAACTAGTGTAAATAAAGCACTCGCTCCAAGAACAACAATTGAAAACTTATGAGAATCAAGATTAGACAGAAGATAAATTGAGGCAATTCCCAATCCTGCAAAAATATGAACTAACTTTCTTAATAAGTGTGGTTCAAACTTGCTTGGGAATCTATAAATACTTTCCATTACAACAATATATAATTTTAGAAAAATAAAATAAAGACCTTTTCGAGGCTTTTTAATTTTGGCTATAATGATGGAAAGTTAAGCAAGTAATACAAGGACGTATTTTGAATAATAGTACAAATTCACATTTAGCAGATGCTGGCCAATATCTAGGTGCATCAAACAATGGCAAGAAAATTTGGGCCATTGGTGGCGGAAAAGGCGGCGTAGGAAAAAGTCTTGTTACGTCAAACTTATCGATTTGCCTTGCCCTAATGGGGATGAAGGTAATTGCCATTGATATGGACCTTGGAGGTGCAAACCTTCATACATGCCTTGGGGTAAGTGTTCCATCGAAAACTTTAAGTGACTACTTCACTAAACCAAATACAAAACTTTCAGATCTAATCACTCCTACTCCTCTTAAGAATTTAAGCTTAATTAGTGGAGCACAGGATAATTTAGGAATGGCCAATCTTAAGGCCGCTCATAAATCAAAAGTTTTAAATGATCTTCGTGAATTAGATGCCGATTATATTCTTCTCGACCTCGGAGCGGGAACAACTAATAATACTTTAGATTTCTTCTTAGGAGCTGATCAAGGTATCTTAGTAACTCTTCCTGAGCCAACCTCAATTGAGAATACTTATCGTTTTATCAAGTCAATCTACCACCGCAAACTTCAGTCGGTTGATGACTTCTTAGAGCTAGGGCCACTTATTGATAAAGTTTTAAATGGAAAAGTTGGTGAAAACCGCACTCCATCTGAAATTATTGAAAAGGCCATGCAAATCAATGAGGCACAAGGCCTAAAATTAAAGAGAGAAATCGAGGCCATTACTCCAAAACTAGTTATCAATCAGGCAAGAACGCAAGCCGATATTGATATTGGTTTTGCTATGAGAATCATTTCTAAGAAGTACTTCGGTATCAACTTAGATTACGTTGGATTTCTTGAATACGATGCAACGGTTTGGCAAAGTGTAAAGAAAAAGAGACCTCTCATTCTAGAGTTCCCAAATTCAGCACTTGTAAAGAATTTTGAGCACGTTATCAATCGTATTTTAAATCTAACGAAGAAAATTGTTTAATTAATTTAATGAGGAATAAATGAGTAAAGAGAAGAACTATTATGAGGTTTTAGAAGTTGCACCTAATGCTTCGGCCGATGAAATTCAAAAAGCATATACAGCAGCAAGAACTGCATATAGTGGTGACAGTCTTGCCATTTACTCTCTCCTATCAGAAGAAGAGGCACATAAAGTACTTGAGCTTATTGAGGAAGCTTATAATATTCTAAGCAACCCAACGAAGAGAAAAAAGTACAATCAAGCACGTGGAATTGTTATTGAAGATGATACAAACTATATTCCAACGTCAAAGCCTAGTGATGAAAATACGATTAAAGTGACAAATCAGATGAATCGTCTCGTGGCCAAGAAACGCTACGGCCTAGAGTATGAACAGAACGCGGAGTTTGAAAAAGAAATTGAACAATGTAGTGAGTACACTGGTGAATTCCTTAAGAAAGTTCGCGAATACAAAAAAGTTGATGTTAGTCGCATGTCTGATATGACAAAGATTTCAAAAACATTTTTACAATATATTGAAAATGAAGAAGTCGATAAGATGCCTGCTATCGTTTACGTTAGAGGATTCGTCTACCAATATGCAAAAGTCTTAAAGCTAAACCCTGATCTAGTAGCTAACTCATACCTTCAAAGAGTTAAAGCTTTAAAGGAAGGCAATTAAATTGTCATGAGTGATCAAAATTCTAAGTTTGTTATTAAGATCACCCAAGAAGACCATGATGAGTTTACTCGACTCGATCAAGTCCTTGCTAGTAAGCTTGAGCAATCACGAAGTTTCCTAAAGGAGCTTTTTAAAAAAGGCTCCATTACTTCTAATGTAAAAATTGAACTAAAGAAAATGCCTGCTGTAGGTACAGAAGTTCTTGTTGATATACCTCCCCCAAGAGAGTCCACTGCAAAAGCAGAGAATATTCCACTAAAGATTTTATTTGAAGACGAGCATCTAGCTATTGTCGTAAAGCCTGTTGGAATGGTGACTCACCCTGCGCCAGGAAATTACACAGGAACTCTTGTCAACGCAATCCTTCATCACTGTAAAGACATTCAAGGTGTTGGCGATGAGAAGCGTCCAGGGATTGTTCACCGTCTTGATAAGGGAACAAGTGGTGTTATGGTTGTGGCAAAGAATCAGAAGTGTCACGAAGAGCTTGTAAAACTCTTTCAGGCCCATGATATTGATCGCTACTATGAATGTATCAGTGTAAGCACAAAGCTTGCTCCAGAAGGAAGATTAGAGTCTACTATCGGACGTCATCCAAATAATCGTTTAAAAATGGCGGTGAATGTACGCACAGGCAAGAACTCTATCACGAATTATAAAGTACTAAAGTATTACCAAAATCTAAGCCATGTTGAACTTAAGCTTGAAACAGGACGTACACATCAAATTCGTGTTCACCTGAGTCAGCTTCTCAATGCTCCTATTCTTATGGACCCTCTTTATGGTGTGCCCAAGAATGATCTCTTACGAGTAGATAACCGACTTAGGGCCATTATCAAAGATTATGAGCATCCTTTTTTACATGCAAAAATTCTTGGCTTCACTCACCCTATTACGAAAGAAAAATTATATTTCGAAGAACCACCTCCACCAATCTTTCAAGAAGTCCTCGACTTTCTTGAGTCGGAATCGGAGTAGACTTGGCAAAGCTACTTTATCAAAAGAAAATTTCAGATTATCTCTTTGAAGTTTATGATGATCGACCTGATTTTGAATTTGATGAAGTGAAGCAAATCCATTCCTCTATTGTAGTCAATGCTCCTGCTTCCAATGATAATGAAGCTGATGCAATAACGTCTGAGCTCCAACTCGATCGCCCACTAGCGATAAAGACCGCTGATTGCTTACCCATAGTAATTATTGGTAAATCAGGAGTCGCAAATATCCATGCTGGTTGGCGTGGCCTAGCTGAAGAAATTATCCTAAACGACGAAATTAAAAAGATTGAACCTGAAATTATCCTGATTTGTCCACACATAAGTGCTGTAAATTATGAGGTTAGCAAAGAATTTAAACAAAATTTTCCTAACTCCCAAGCTTTTGCCGTGATAGAAGGCAAGTTAACGTTCAGCTTAGAGATGGAAATTAGGGAACAAATTTCAAATAATTTCCCAAAAGCACATGTCATATCTACCAATATATGCACATTTGCAAATCTCAACTATAATAGCTTTAGAAGAAATCAAACAACTAAGAGAAATTATAATATTTTAAAAAGGAATTAAAATATGACTGATAGTTTTTTAAATCGCCTAAGTTTTAACAAGAGAGTTTTATTTTTCGTTGCAGGTCTTGCAATGTTTATCCTCTCTATTTATCTAACAAACCACTACTACCAAGTTAAATTCCCTGTAGGTTTTGGTTCGGCCTCTGCATGTAATATTAATTCATTCTTAACATGTGATGCTGCGACCCTTTCACCTCTATCAAATATTGCTGGTGTTCCTATTTCAATTTTTGGAATTGTTATGGGTGCCATGGTAATGCTTTTTTATATGGTTGATAGTAAAAGAGCTGAAGGAAGTTTATTTCTTCTACTTCTCCTAAACGGTATTGGATGTCTTATCCTATTTATCTATTCTTTAGTAATGCTTGGAACTCTATGTCCATTCTGTACACTTTACTATGTCGCTTCTTGGCTTGGTCTGGCCATGATGTTTCAGTACAAAGCAGATCGTGATTTTGATGCGAAATTCTTTGTAACTGCTGCTATCTCTATGGTTATTAGTGGTTCTGTAGCCTATGGTTTTACAAACTCAAAAGTTGAAAACTCGACTGCAAGAAATGCACAAATCGTTGCTATGTTTAAGAATCTAAATAACTTAGGAACTCCAGAAAAAGCTTCACCTTACCGTCTCGCTTCTTCTTCGGAGGATTTTAAAGATGCACCAATTCAAATGTCAGTCTTCTCAGACTTTCAGTGTCCAGCGTGTAATGCACTTAACCTAGTTCTTCCAACGATTGAAAAGAAGTACGAAGGTAAAATCAATATTCAATACTTCTTCTATCCACTTGATCACAACTGTAATGCTGGAATGAGCGGACCTCTTCACCAGCTAGCTTGTGAAGCTGCTTACCTTGCAAGCTGTGTTGGACCTCAGAAATTTAAATCAGTGCATGATGCAATTTTTGAGAACCAATCAAGCCTAACTGCTGAATGGATTAGCAATAAAGGAAAAGAGTTTGGAGTAACAGAGTGTATGGCAAAGCCTGAAACAAAGCAGGCCGTTGTGGATATGATCGCTCAGGCCAATTCTTTTAATGTACAATCAACACCAACTCAGCTAATTAATGGTGTAAAAATTGAAGGTGTAAGGCCATTAAGTGACTATACTGCAATTATGGATCACCTTCTAAAAGAACATAAAGCTAAGAACTAATGAGTAAAAAAAAAGAAAGAATTATTCCTAAATATGCAGTGGGTCCGATCGAGACCCACTGTCATCTCGACTACCTCAAAGGCCAAGAATTAATTGATACTCTAGAAAAATGCCAAGAATATGGTGTTAATAAAGTTGTGACAATTGCGGTCTCTCCTGACAATCTAAAAAAAGTCAGAGAGCTCACGGCCAATGAAATCGTCTATGGTACTCAAGGGATACACCCTCATGAGGCCAAGCATATTACGCAAGATACTTATCAAGAGATTGAAGAAAGTTTAACTAACCCTAAGATTGTTGCTGTTGGAGAGATTGGACTTGATTACTACTATGAGTATTCAGATCCTACGATTCAAAAAGAGGCCTTTGAAAAACAATTACAAATTGCATGTGATAATGATCTACCAGTTGTTATTCATACTCGTGAAGCGGATGAAGACACAAAGGCCATCTTGAAGAACTTCTCAACAACGCTTAAAAGAAAGGGCGTCATCCACTCTTTTACTTCGGGAATCGAGCTTGCAGAGTTTTGTTTAAGCGAAGGGTTTCACATCGGATTTAACGGAATTGTGACTTTTAAGAATGCTGGAAATGTTCGCGATGTCCTAGATATCGTTCCTATTGAACAGATGCTTCTTGAAACAGACTCTCCGTATCTTACTCCAGTACCTTTTAGAGGACGTGAGAACGCCCCATTCTATCTTCCTTGTGTTGCAGACTTCATTGCAACTCATAAAGAAATAGATGCTCAAAAACTAATCGACGTTGCCAATAGCAACGCCGAAAATCTATTCTTTAAATTAAAATAATCCTTCAGTTGATAGATAGCGCTCACCTGTGTCGTAGCAAAAAGTTAGCACAGTTGAGCCCTCTGGCATCTCACTTATTTTCTTATCAACCGCCGCTAAAGACGCTCCACTTGAAATCCCCAAAAGAATTCCTTCTAAGCGAGCTGCACTTCTAGCAAATTCAAAAGCTTCATCTTTTGTTATTGTGACCACTTCATCCAATAGCTCACGATTAAGAACACTAGGAACAAAGCCTGCTCCTATTCCTTGAATTGGGTGAGGTCCTGGATCACCACCCGATAGAACTGGCGAATCACTTGGTTCCACCGCAATAACTTTTAAAGCGCTAAACTTCTCTTTTAAAACCTCTGAAACACCCGTGATATGTCCACCAGTTCCAACTCCAGTTATAAGATAATCAATCTTTCCATCGATATCCTCTAAAATTTCCTTTGCTGTTGTATCTCGGTGAACATCAACATTTGAAGGGTTATCAAATTGCATTGGCATCCACGAGTTAGACTCTTGCTCACAAATCTCCTGGGCCTTCTCTATTGCTCCCTTCATTCCCTTCTCTTTGGGAGTAAGAACAAGCTCAGCTCCAAATAAGGCCATCAAACGCCTTCTCTCTAAACTCATGCTCTCTGGCATTGTGATGATAAGTCGATAACCAAGAACTGCACAGGCCATGGCCAGCCCTACTCCAGTATTCCCAGATGTTGGTTCAACGATAACTGTTCCTTCTTTGACTAGGCCTTTCTTTTGGGCATCTTCAATCATTCGTTTCGCAATACGATCCTTAATTGAGCCGCCAGGGTTAGCACGTTCAAGCTTTGCATAGATTGTAATATTTTTCTTATTGGCCTCGGGAAAGAGACGATTAATTTTTACGAGAGGTGTATTTCCAACGGTGTCCAAAATATTATTAAATTTCATAGGTAAGCTCCTCGGTACTAAATTGTCGATCCTTCACATCTAAGTGAACTTCGCTTTTATGATAAACAATTGATTTTTTCTTCACACTTTGTGTTAGCCAAACATTCCCACCAATCGTTGAGCCTTCACCTATTACCGTCTTTCCTCCAAGAATTGTTGCATGTGCATAGATCACGCAATCATCTTCAATTGTAGGATGGCGTTTCGTATTCTCTAATTCCTTACTGACGGATAAAGCTCCGAGGGTTACCCCTTGATAAATCTTTACACGATTTCCGATAATTGCGGTTTCCCCAATAACAACGCCTGTTCCGTGATCAATAAAGAATGACTCCCCAATTTTAGCTCCAGGATGAATATCGATTCCTGTTTTATTATGGGCGTATTCTGCAATCATGCGAGGAAAGATTGTTAAAGATTTTCCATAAAAGAAGTGGGCCAATCGATAAGAGGCAATAGCAAAGAGTCCCGGATAGCATAGAACAACTTCACAGATATTTTTTGCTGCTGGATCTCCTTCTAAGAGCGCTGTCGCATCAACTTCAATCTTCTTTGCAAGTGTTAACAATTCTAGACTATAGCTTTCAATAAGTTTTGCCCTAGCATCAGTATCGAGCTTTAAGTGATTTAAAATTTGGTCTGCACTAATAAGGTGACGATTGAAATACAACTCAAAGTCTTCATAATTGAGAAATTGCATTCTGACAGAACCTGGTAAAATTATATTGAGGGCCTCTTCAACAAAATCCTCAATCATCTCAGGCTTTATTTCTGTATCATGACAAACTTTCTTCTTATGCTCGTAAAGCTTCTTTATCGTTTCCATCGCGCAATTATAACACGCAGTTAAGGAGACTTAATTCACATATTTCTTTATAAATGGTTAATAAAATAAGACTAGATTGTAAGTCATTGATTTGTATGACTATCGGTAGCTTCGAAGAATTTCATCTGAGTATTTATCAGCACAACTTAAGAGGTCTTTTTCGTTTTTAATGCCAAAGCACTCTTGAGCAATTTTAATATTTCGCCCACAGTGGAAGTCAGTAAACTCATCAGAGATTCTTGTTACCTTCTTAAGCCAACAGGCAGAGTGATAGGCCAAAGAATATAAAGTCGCGTATTTTCCTTCAGCACAAAAACCAAAGGAAGCAGAAACAACGGCCGCAATCTTTTTTTCTCCATTAACATCAACAAAAACCGGTCCACCACTATCGATATAACAAGTATCTGTTTGCTTATTTCTCATATCGATTTCATTGAAGAATGCTTCGAAGATCGGGATATCGGCCACCCTCTTTTGCCCATAAATAATATTGGCATGAGCTGAGTCCATTGGCATAAAGCCAATTTCGCCTGTGTAGCCAAATCCAACAGCTGTTGTCACTCCACCAGGTACCATCTTGGCCAGTACTTCTCTTGGGTCAGTAAGAAGAGAATAAAACTTTTTAACTTTCAAAGGCACATCAACAGTCACAACAGCAAGATCAACTGTTTTCAAACTTGCCAGATCGGCCAGTGGCCCATTTGGGTATTTAAATTTTAAGCTCGGGTGTAGCTCTATACCTGTGACGCTATATTGGGCATCAAGACTCTCTCTCGTTGAGGCCGTCATAGACTTACCTTCACCTAGGTAGACGCGAATTGATTTGAAGTTCTTATTCTCAAGACAATGAGCTGCCGTAAGAATATGCATTGGAGTTAGGGCAACCCCTGTACAAAATGGGCGCCCAAGCCTAACGAGGGCCACGACGCTCTGATATTCACCTTTGCTCACAGCTTCTCCCCCAACAATTGCAAAGCAAGAGCTAGAGAAAACAACGCAAAGGATCATAACATATTTTAGCATGACACTTCATAGCATAATCAGTTGATAAAGACTAGAAAGGATTACGAGTTATTTTGCTGATTCATCTCATAGAAGGCGCGATAGAGGCCCGCAAGTTGTTGCTTTCTCTTGGCCAAGTAATTCTGATCCAAAACTTGGGTAATTTCTTGAAAAATTTCGCGATGCACATCGGCTGCTTCATCTATTTTAGTATGACCTTCTGGCCTTAAAATATTGATCACATCTGTCGTCTTAAAATCACGAGCAACATTAGGCCCATCATTGAAAATAAAAGAGCGATCCAGCATAAAATTGAGGTTCTTTTTTACGTTCTTTGGAATGATGTCATTATCAAAGCCTACCGAGTCGAGAGTCACTAGAAGATTCACCTCTCGAAAACCGGCCTCTGCACTATTGAGTCGATTGGCCAAGTTCACAACTGCATCGCCCCCAAGAGAGTGGCCAACTAAGATAATTGGTTGATCCTTAGGTCGCCTAAGAACTTCCTCAAAAACCTTATCTTCCTCATTCCAGCTGACAAACTCTCCATCGCTAAAAGACTTAGCGATATCTTCAAGTCCACCTTTTGAGCTAAGAGTGGAAAGATGAAGACCTTCTAAAAAGAATATTGCAGGCTTATTAATTGGTAGTAATTCCTTTACCGGCTCAACCTTTTTAACCTCACTACTCTCTTCTGGTGCATTAACAGCTGACTTAGCAATTGTTGTCACAGCATCCACGGCCAATTTCTTTCCGGCCTGAGCAATAGCAAGAGCATCAGTTGATATTGATGCCTTGGCAGCAGCTTCGGCAACCTTAGCAGTTTTCTCCACAACTTTCGTTGCATCCTTAGCAAGCTTTTCAGGCACAGAGGCCTCACTCTTGATTCCACTTTCATAATCCGCTTTGGATTTGTAGTGAATGATATTTGATGGCATTTTTGAACTTGTCTGCATTAGTAAAATTATAGCTTGTTCAGCTATTTTTTGGGCAGTGAGCAAAATCGTCGCATCCTCTTAGAAATATGTGCTTTAGGTAGGCAATCTCTCTCGATTGTGGCATATTACAGGGGAATTTTTTTTTAATAATTAAGCACAGGAGTCAGGTATGTCTGGAAAGATCCGCGTTGGTATTAATGGTATGGGCCGTATTGGTCGTACAGTTCTTAGAGAAATCTTTAACCGCAATATTGAAAACTTAGAAGTTGTTGCTGTTAACTCACCAGGAGATATCAATGACTACGTTCACCTAATCAAGTACGATTCAGTATTTGGTCGTTTCAACGGTGACGTAAGTGTAGATGAATCACACAAAATGCATGTTAACGGAAAAGAAATTTCTTTTCACAAGTATAGAGACCCAAGTGAAATTCCTTGGACACAAGATAAAGTTGATATCGTAATTGATGCAACAGGTGTTTTTAAAGATCAAAAATCTCTAATGAAGCACGTAACTGGAACAGTTAAAAAAGTTATCCTTTGTTGCCCAGGTAAAGACGTTGATAACACAATCGTTATGGGGATCAATGAGAATACTTACGATGCTGAAAAACACACAGTTGTTTCAAATGCATCTTGTACAACAAACTGTCTTTCACCAGTTGCTAAAGTTCTTCACGATAAGTTTGGAATTACAAATGGTCACATGACAACTGTTCACTCTTATACAGGTGATCAAAATATCCTAGATGCTTCACACTCTGACCTTCGTCGTGCTCGTGCAGCAGCTGTTTCAATGATCCCAACAACAACAGGTGCAGCAAAAGCTGTTGGTCTAGTTATTCCTGAACTAAAAGGAAAGCTTGATGGTTTCGCAATTCGCGTTCCTACACCAAACGTTTCACTAGTTGACCTTACTGTTAACCTAGAAACAGAAGTAACAGAAGAAGAAGTAAATGCAGCTCTTAAAGAAGCAAGTGAAACTTCAATGAAAGGTATTCTTGGCTTTGAAGATGAGCCACTAGTTTCTGTTGATTACATGGGTATGAGAGAGTCTTCATGTGTAGACGCTCCACTGACAAAAGTAATTGATAAGAAGAGTGTAAAAGTTGTTACTTGGTATGATAACGAAGCAGGTTTCTCTAATAGAGTAATTGATCTTGCAGGCTTCATCGGTAGCCAACTTTAATACTTAAAAAGTAAATTAGGAAAAACTATGGCATTACAATTTATTGACAGCATTGATGAATCACAAATCAAAGACAAGAAAGTTCTTGTTCGTTTTGACTTCAATGTACCTCTAGATAAAGAAACTAAAGAGATTACTGATACAACAAGAATTGATAATGCTCTTGAAACGATCAAGCTAATCCTAGACAAAGGCGCATCTAAGCTAATTATGATGTCTCACCTTGGTCGCCCAAAGGGACAAGTTAATCCAGACTTCTCACTTGAGCCGGTTGCAACTTACCTTGCAGACAAGCTAGGAGAAGAAGTTACGCTAACTGAATCATGTCTTGATCGTGGTATTAAAACTCTACTTACACTTAACTCAAATAAGATCATCCTTCTTGAAAACCTTCGTTTTCACAAAGAAGAAACAGAAAATGATCGCGAGTTTGCTCGTAAACTTTCTGAATATGCAGATATCTATGTAAACGATGCATTCGGTGCTGCTCACAGAAAACACGCTTCAACTTATGAAATCAATGCATTCTTTAAGAACCATGCTTATGCTGGCCTTCTTATGAAAAAAGAGATTGCGGCCCTTTCAAAAATTACAGAAAGACCAGAGACTCCATTTGTTGCAGTAGTTGGTGGTGCAAAAGTAAGTGACAAGATCAAGATCATTGAAAGATTACTTTCAAGTGTATCAAGTCTTTTAATCGGTGGTGCTATGGCCTACCCTTTCCTAAAAGCAAAAGGAAATGAAGTTGGAACTTCTCTTTGCTCTGATGAAGACGTAAGTCTAGCAAAGAAAATTTTCTCTCAAAGTACTGCACATAAAATTGTTCTTCCAATTGACCACATCGTTTCAAGTGAGTTTGGTGGTAAGCCAGAAGCAGTTGATAAAGTAGGTATCCCAGATGGAAAAATGGGACTAGATATTGGTGAACAAACAATTGCAAAGTACAGCTCTCTTCTTCGTGAAGCAAAGACAATTCTTTGGAATGGGCCAATGGGAATCTTTGAAAATGAAGATTATGCCAAAGGTACTTTTGCAATCGCTGAAGCTTTAAGTGAGTCAGATGCCTACACTCTTGTTGGTGGCGGAGACTCAGTAAGTGCTGTAAACAAATCAGGACTTGCAAACAAGATGAGTCACGTTTCAACTGGTGGTGGTGCTTCTCTTGAGTTTATCGAGAAAGGTAGTCTTCCAGGAATTAGTGCTCTAAAATTTGGTGTTGAATAAAACTTAAATAATTAAAAGGGATGTAAATATGACTGAGAGAACGAAGTATATCGTAGGAAACTGGAAGATGAATCAGAACACAGAAGACGTTATCGCCTTCTTTGATGCTATCGACAGCTCTAAACTTCGTCACGAAGCATGGATTGCTCCACAAGCGATCCACATCCCTATTTGTCTTCAAAATACTGACGACTTTAAAATCGGTGCCCAAAACTGTGCAACTGAAAATAGCGGAGCCTTTACTGGAGAAATCTCTCCTGCTTCACTAAAAGACATCGGTGCCCACTTCGTAATCATCGGTCACTCTGAGCGTCGTTCAATCTACAATGAAGACGATGCAACTCTAAATACAAAAACAAAAATTGCCCTTTCAAATGATCTAACAGTTATCTTCTGCATCGGTGAAACTCTTGAACAAAGAGAAGCTGGAAAGGTCGAAGAAGTTCTTTCAGAGCAACTTCGTCTTGGTCTTGCTGGTATTAACAGTGATAAAGTCATCATTGCCTATGAGCCAGTATGGGCCATTGGAACTGGTGTGACAGCAACTCCTGAGCAAGCGCAAGAAACTCATGCTTTCATTAGAAAATTCATCAATGAAAGCTTAGAAATCGATGGCGAGAAAACTTCGATTCTCTATGGTGGATCTGTTAAGCCTTCAAATGTAGAAGACCTCCTATCATGCCAAGACATTGACGGAGGCCTTGTTGGTGGTGCTGCCCTACAAGCGGACAGCTACATGGGTCTTCACGCTTAATTAATAAACGTGAACTTTCATTTCTTCAGTATCGTTACAACTTAATTCCTTGTAAGTCTGAACATCATCAATTGATGGCAAACTTCCCCTTGGTAAGTATAGATTCTTAGTAACTCCTAAGACCGTTCCGTCGGGCTTAGCAAAGACACGCCAGTCTGTTCCCCAATCTGTTTCAAAATCAAACTCACCTAAATATTTTCTTTCTTCACCAAAATAAATAAGACTATCAACATTGATCTTCATATCACGACGAGCAAACTCCGGATGATATGGTAAGTAGAATTGAAACTCTTGGCGATCCCCTGCTTTAGCAGCTGGAAGAATCTTCAGAATTCCTTGTGAGTTAGTAATTGCAACTTCCATTGAGTCCTGAGTAAGAGTACGTACACCTTTTACAAGGTAGCCATTTTCTTTTGCGCAATGAAAGTAGTTATTAACTTTTAAAAGATCTTCTCTTCCATAAAAATCATGACGGAAGATAAGTGATTTTTTCTTCAAGAAGAATAATCTCTTCTTTGTATAACCAAGTTGTCCAACTGATGCTTTCAGAGATTTCTTAAGTCCTTTACGTGCATCAATTTTCTTTGTGAATGAATGAGTTATTAAGTTTGGATTATAACGATAGTGTCCTTCGCGTGAAATCTCATTAAGGATTCCTTCAGCATCACATCCAACAAGCCCAAGGTAGCGAATATTTGGATGCACAGACTTAAAAAGATCCTTAACATCCTTTCCGTTAATACTTAGAACTGCACCCATATTATTTGAGCCAGTTGTATTCTGACTTGTTCCGGCCGCATGGGATGCCCAGAACACAGCAATATTATTTGGGTTGTGAAGCTGGCGACGTAGCTCATGAAAGTCCACACTATGTTTTACAACAATATTGTATCCAGACTTATCAAAGTGCTTCTTGAAGATTTTTTCAAGTTTTGGATCAATCTTCCAGCCCTTAGGCTTGTACCAGATACGTGGTGTTTCAAGAGATGTTAGTAATACGACATTTGGTTTTACATCTTGTGCATAAGTAAAATGCGCAGAAACAAACGTCAGGACTGAGAGTGACAAAATAATTAAAGCTTTCATGCCTGAGAAATTAGCATAAAAAAATGAACACTAAGGCCTAATTAAAGTTAAATTCAAATGTTAAAATTTACCAACAATTAAGCTTACTATTTGATATCAACTCTTAATGAAACTGGACAGTGGTCAGAAATAAAGCGTTGATACCAAGAGAGGTTTTCCAATCTCTTTGTATTACGGCTACTTCCACTACAAGCACGCCAAATTTCAACATACTTCGTTTCAGTATTATCAGAGACGTAGAAGTGGTCAAAAACATTTCCAGAGCCACCATTACGATAAGTATAATCGTAGTCACTAGTTCTTCTTGTCACTTCAATCGATTTAAAGGCATCACCTAGAACAACTAGGTCTGACTCTTTGTCTTCATAACGAGAATTTCGATAAGTATTTAAATCCCCAGCAATAACGACAGGAAGATTACTTTGGCGATACTCGAGAACTCTTTTATTTAAATTATTAACCTGCTCAAGTCGCGCATCAATAGAGCTAGGTCCAGCCTTAAGGTGAAGGCCTACTAAGTGAATTAATGGCTTCTTTGAATAACGATCAATGACTTGTCCATAAAGGGCCGGCCTTAAGTAAGGACGGTTTTCCATAAGTGGATAAGCATAGTCGTCATCACCTTTTTCAGGAACGATTTCAAGAGACTTCTTTAAACATATCATTAGGTGTTGGTGATTGAATTGCTCATGACGGTAGGAAACACAATGATGACCAAGGCCGTCCATTAGTTGCCCCAATCGATCCGTGTCGATAACTTCTTGGAAGAGAAAAATATCAGTATTGATATACTTCGTACTTAGAAACTCTGTAATAAAAGGATCACGATACTCGTCAGTTCTTTGTCCCGAGATTTCTCCTCCCAGTCCATACCAACGTAAGTTAAATGTTGTAATTTTTAAACTACTCGCAAAGCTATTTCCAGAAATCGAAAATACCGTTGCAGCACAGGCCAGCCATGGCCAAAGTCTCTTAAGTCTTCCCATATGAAAATGGTAAAGAAGCGATTGCCGAAGGTCAAAAGAATAATCCATTTAAGTTGCTGATATCACTTTCTGACCACTTTTTTTATTGAAATAATTTCTTACAACCTTCTCATTTTGCATTGCGTGGGATACACAATGCTCAAATCTGAAGGGAGACTGAATGAAAAAACTGCTATTTACGACACTAATTGCAAGTAATATCTTCGCTGGAGCAAGCTTTTGGGCGCTCTTCTCACCTCACCAAGGCGAGGAAGCATTTAATCAGATATACTCTGCAATCGATGGTTCAAAAGAAAAAGTTTGGCTAACTGTTTACAGCTGGTCGGATTCAAAAGTTGCAAAAAGTCTAGAAGTCGCATGTCTATCAGGAGTTGACGTAAAAGTTGTCCTCCACCCTAACCTAAGAAATAATTCTCGAGTTAATGATTACGCAACAGCAATTGAAGATGCTGGTTGTGGTGTAAAGTTTGCTTATAAAAAAATGCATGAGAAGTTTTCTATTGTCGATGATAAGTGGGCATTCAATTCAAGTGCTAACCTCTCAGGTGGTGCAAAGTCTCGCTACTCTGAGAACTTTATTTTCAATAATGACTCTTCACAAGAAGGTCGCCTAACAATTAATACCCTCAACCGTGAGTTCAAGTTTCTATGGAACTCGGGGAAAGATATCTACACTTCAGAAGTTCAAGAAGAAAACCTAGCATCTCTTGATCTTGAAAGTTTAAAGAATGATCCAAACGAAGAAGAAAATCCTTCCTTTGTTTCAAGTTCAATGAACTTTAAATACACAAACCTAAAACCATCATCTAAGAGCTACCTATCGGGACGTTATATTAAAATGACTGCTCGTAAAGTAAGCGGACAAAAGACATGGCTCGTTCGTGATGCCATGATTAAGCTTATCAATGAATCGCAAAAGAACATTCTCGTTAATGTTAATCACCTTGTTATCAAAGAAGTTGCTGATGCACTTTTAGATGCAGTTAAAAGAGGTGTCGATGTTAAGATTGTAGCTGATAATCAAGAGTATAAAACTAGTACAAAATCAAAAGAGATGACTCCTTACTTTGTTTATAATTGGAAGAAGCTTCCTGGAAATAAAAACAAGGTCGCACCAGTAAGAATTAAGTACTATTCTCACGCACCATCTCCACGCCACTGGGCCTTGAATCACCACAAGTACATGATCTTTGATTATGATGAGAATGACTTCTCAAAGACGAAATTAATGAGTGGTTCATATAATATTTCAGAAACAGCAGAGCTGACTCAATTTGATAATATGTTCACTTACAAAGGTGAAACTTTCGCTCAACTCTTTAAAGACTTTAAAGGTGAATTTGATAACCTTTGGTTCTTAAATAGAGACGAAGATGATAGGCCAACTCAGGAAGCTTGGGATCGTGTTGCGAAACCTTATAATGGAAATATCTATCTTCACACAAAGATGCCTGTTTCTCTTACTTGGCCAGAAATCTACAAAGTAAGAAAGGCCGTCGCAAAAGCTGCGCCTCAATTCTTTAGAAATGCTTACAAGAAGCGCGACTGTTACCTTTTCAATCTTGAAAAGCAGATCTTCACAGGTTGTCCAAACTAAATAAACGATCAATTTCAATATATATAACTCATCAGGTCATAGACAGTACTTGTCATGGCCTCGATGTGTTGATATAAATTGTTGTTAATTTATCTATTTATATTGAAAGGAAATAAATTATGGTTACTGGTTTAATGATTTTTCACGGTGTTGTTTCAGTACTTCTAATCATCGTAGTTCTTCTACAATTTGGTAAAGGTGCAGAAGCAGGTCTTCTAGGTGGTGCTTCAGAAGCCGTATTCACAGGTAGCCAACAAGGTAATATCCTAAGTAAAATCACTGTAGTCCTTACAGTTCTTTTCCTAGGTAACTGTATTCTTCTAGCGAAGATTCAAACAGGTAAAGAGTCTAGGTCTCTTCTTGATAGTGCAGCACCAATTGCAGCTCCACTTAACTCTGATACAACAGCTCCAGCACAAGCTCCAGCTGAAGAAACAAAATCAGAAGCAGCTCCAGCAGCAAAGTAATCAAACACAAAATTACATAATAAAAAAGCTCCCGTCGGGAGCTTTTTTTATTTCTTCTTCATTAATTTTATAATTGATTGTATCCCCATTTCTTGTGCGTACTGAGCAACGCTCTTGCCACTAGCGTCTGGGATATTTGGATCGGCTTTCATTCCTAATAAAGCTCGAACATTATCAAAACGCTTATTCTTGATCGCAATATGAAGAGGTGTATCCCCTCTCTTATTCTTCTCATTTACGTCAGCGCCTTTTTTGGCAATATAGTAACGAATTGATTCTGGTGTTGATTTCTTTGCCATAGCAAAGAGTGAAGCAGGTCTTCTCTTCTTGTGAACGAGGCTTACCTCTGGAACAGAAGCAATTCCACGAGACTTTCTCTTTTTAGCAGCTTCAGCGGCCTTGGCCTCTGCAACTAGTTGAGCTTCATTTTTAAACTTATCTTCAACAAAGCTTACTTCATAATCACTAATGACAAATGAGCTATTTTCAATTTCATTGAGGTTTACATCCTCAAGTTGCCAATCCTTTTCAGTTTGAACAACTCTCTTTGGAGCATCACCTTTAAGATCGAGCTTCTCTTCCGAGATCCCATAAAGGTCTGCAAGGTAACGATACTCTGCTTCTTCACTTTCAGTTAAAAGCATTTCATTACTTTCAACTTTATTTAAAGGAAGAAGTCCCCCATGTTTTTCAAAAGAACCACATGAAGCTAGAACAACTAAAAATGTTAAAAATCTTAACTGACTCATCAACTCACTTATCGCCAAGAAGTTAAGATTTCTTTAGTCATTCTATGTTTACTTTAAAATTCAGGTATTTAGAAATAAATAAGGCCTGCAGAAGCAGGCCCTAATCATATATAGAAATTTAAATTAATCTCTAGAATGGGATATCATCAGCTGTGAATGAAGCGTTTGATGAAATATCGTAACCTTGGTTCATATCATCTTGCTGAGGTGGCTCTTGGTTGAATGAGTTGTTATTTGACTGACCCATTGAAGCACCTTGACCTGCAGATGGAGCTGCTCCACCTAGGAATTGTACAGTTCTTGCATTGATTTCTGTTGTGTATCTCTTGTTACCATCTTTGTCTTCCCAAGATCTTGTTTGAAGTTGACCTTCTAAGTAAGCTTGACGACCTTTTGCTAGGTATTGACCACATAATTCAGCAAGTTTTCCCCAAACAACAACTCTGTGCCATTCAGTTCTTTCTTGTTTTTGTCCGTTTTTATCTGTCCAAGACTCACCTGTTGCAAGTGAGAAGTTACATACTGCCATCCCAGATGGTGTGTACTTAAGTTCTGGATCTTGTCCTAAACGTCCTACTAAAATAACCTTGTTTACACTCATTTGTTCCTCCATTTCTTCGCGTATAACTGAAACAAAACTTAAGAATTCAGCTATAACCGCAAGGTTGTGTATTACCTTAATACCTTACTACAATAATACGACTTTCCCTCATCGAGAAGTCATAAATAGCCTTGCAAATACAAAAAAAAGAGCAAGCTGCGTCAAGAGCTTGAAATGATAAACGTAAGAAAAATGGGATTCTAAATTTTTTAATTCATGTCTGCAAAAGCTTGCTCAACATTCTCTGGAGCAATTTGAGCATGGCCACCTCTGGTCTGCCAAAACTCTTTTACTTTCGACTTAGCGATACGAACATCTTTTTTATACCAAGCTGCATCAAAGCCACAATGAGGACATGGAATTTCTTTTTTAAAATTCAGTCTTAGTGCTGCTTCAAAACCGGCCCAGTATAGGAAGAATGAGAAGATTCCTGCAAAGCTCACAAATGGATAAAGCATACCCGTTGTGGCAACAGTTAGCATAAACACTTGAAGGTAGTTCTTAGCATTCATATGAGGGTTTGTGATAACTGCCCTTTGAGTGCGACAAAGAGGACAGAAGAATTCAATATGCGCTTTCTTAAATTTGTAAGTACGCGTCTCTAATGGATTAAATGAATTCAATGTCTTCAATTATCGCCCTCCTAAGCATCGACAAAGTTAACAAACTTCGACTCCTTAATTTTACCAATTTAGGCCATGGGAATTAAGCAGGTAAAAAAGGTACCAGGCCCTGTTCTTATTCATCCTTGAGTCGAACAAGACCATAAGCCTGGTAGAGATAAGCACTCGTAAAAACAAGTACTTAAGGATGACCGATGCGGCCATGGTTAAGGTGGTTAGCCTTGCCTGCACAAACGTTCTACTCCAGGGATCAGGCACCATATCCTTGGTACCCATTACTATTACAAGTTCAATGCCAAAAATAACTCAGTGCAACTAACTGGAAATAGAAAGTGTTCATATGAATTGACGCATAAATGCCACTTTCGGTAGCATTAAGTTACCGGAAAAATAAGGCATTATGACACAAGCACATCATTCACATTCAAAAGAACTAGTTAAAAATAAAAAAGGCCAAATCAGTATCTTCTTTGGAGTTACACTTGTGGCCATCTTCTCATTTATCGCATTTGTGGTGAATGTAGGACTCTTTGTAAAGGCCAAGATTAATTTGCAGAATGCAGTTGATTCGGCCGCTTGGTCAGGAGCGGCTTCTCAGGCCAGACAGTTAACAAATATTGCTCACCTAAATTGGGAAATGCGAAATACATATAAAGAGTGGATGTTTAAGTACTACGTTCTTGGTCAACTTGCTAATGAGAACACTCACGCTAACACAACTGATACAATGAATTTCGCCTTAAAGAGATTTGATGAAACAGGATCTGACTTTAGTAGTGGTGTTAAAGGCGACCATTATAACGTTCCTTCTGTATGCCTGCACTTTGGTACAGGTAATAATGAAAACCTTTGTACAATCTATCAAATCCCTGGTCTTCCACGTTTTCACGTTGCGGGTATTCCAGATGTAAGTGAAGAGTTTGAAAGAACAATGGATGCCTTTGTTAACTTGAAGGCCAAGAACTGTATGGTTCGTTCGACTTACAACTTCTCTGCCGCAAAGAACTACGCCTTTGCAGCAGGTGTTTCACAAAACGATGTACCAATTGCAGCTGCAGACCGCACTGGTGCTTGGATTGAATCGATGGAGCTTGCTCTTCGAATTAGAAATCTTGAGATGATTGTTAATCGCCCACCTGTTACTCAAGGTATCTGTGGTGGTGGCGCGGCTTCAGGTTGTATTAATCCACAACAACTAAGTATGGAAAACCAGTCGACAGGTATTCCAATTAACGACCGACCACTTAAAGCCTATTTCGCAGCATCTAAGTCTGTTGGTGGTGGAATTTTTAATGAAAGCTTTGGTTCTTCACTACAGAACTCATTAGTTCTTTATGAGCTAGCACCAAAAACTTTTACACCTTCTCCACAGTCTCTTTCAAGCTTTCTTATCCCACAGGATGCCAGTTATAACGGTGGAGAGCTTGTTGCTTCTTCAAAGCGCTACCTTGATCTTGTACCAATGATCATGAACTTCACGACGTTCTTTACAACTTTTGCACCAACGACTGAAGGTATTTCAACAATTGCCGTTCCGGACTCAAGTGGAACAGCTGCTGAAGCCTCATGTGCCTCGACAAAAACGGCCCTTCCAGTACCTGGTTATATTCTAGGTTTCTATAAGAACCCAAAAGTTGTGACTTACTATGCAGTAAAAGCAAAAGTTAAATACACAGGACTTTTAAATCCATTTGGACAAGTTATTGATATGGCCGCATACGCAGCGGCAAAGCCATTTGGAGGGCGTATTGGACCTGCTATTGTTTCTCCAACAGTAGGAAAAGATTACGCTGAATCAAGCTCAAACTCTGCTCGAATCGCTAATGCTTCTGGTTCAAGAAGTGCGAACTTTATTATGGGATTTACGACAACTGGTGATCCGAGAACAACAAATGACCCTACTGATGGTGTAAAGGTTCAAGGACTTCCTCTTCCAGCAACGTCAGATTTCTTCCTTGATGCAACAGATACGACAGCAGCAATTGGTGGAATTCCTTCAAACGTTGATGTTAAGTTTACAATTCCGAATATGATCTACAATTTAAACTCGCAAACGACTTCTGAATCAGATCTCCCAACGCTTGCTTACAACCCAAACCC
This sequence comes from Halobacteriovorax sp. HFRX-2_2, assembly GCF_043196705.1. Taxonomy (NCBI): domain Bacteria; kingdom Pseudomonadati; phylum Bdellovibrionota; class Bacteriovoracia; order Bacteriovoracales; family Halobacteriovoraceae; genus Halobacteriovorax; species Halobacteriovorax sp. HFRX-2_2. The sequence goes on along the minus strand of NZ_JBEBMT010000002.1, from coordinate 294,108 downwards.
AAGTAATATCACAGGTGAAAATGCCGGATTATTTACAACGAAGCAATTTGTTGACCTGAGGGCCAATATTCCAAACTATACAGTTAATCAAGCCGGTGTAACGGCCCAAAATCTCCTGGAATCGTTTCAAAATGTTCGTGCTCCAACCAATTACGATGCCCTTAACTATATGGTTCCTACAGTTGATAGTTTAGAGACAGATACAACATCTGATCACTTTCCTTCTGTTCGCTATATTGATCCATCGGCCAAAACAATTGGTTATTTTGCTCCACTCTTTCACGGAACCCTACTTTACAAAGACCGTGAAGCACTAACTGGAGTTCTAACTGACTATATCGATACTTTAAGTGACGCTGTTATTGTCTTTCGCAAGGCCCTTAGCTTTTATGCAACAAAGGTAAGAAATACTAGTGCACAGGATCCAACGGCGTATATTGACGCATCAAAGGCCATTTTTGATCCGGATGTTGACGGAGATCCAACCACAACAACAGTTGCTCTACCAATTCCGCAGTGCCAAAAGCAAAGTATCGCTTCTCGCTTTACATACTTCATTCTAGGAAAAGATGAGGAAGCAAAACCAGACAACTGTGAAACAATCCCACTTCTAGGGGCCGTAAAGACGTTTATTAATAACAAGGCTCAGCAAACTCAATCTAACCTCTACTATATTACGACGTATCGTCAAAATAATGAGGCCAACCCACCTTCGCCTTCTCTAAATAATAACTCACTTAGGACAGCATATGCTCCAGGTAAGGATTATGGTGGTGAAAATAATGGCCGTTCGGTGAACCCATTTACAAACAAGGGTAAGAACCATCGTCGAAATGCCTATTCAACAAAGCTTATTAGCCTTGTCTCAATAACAGATACTGCATCTGGTTATGCAAAGAATGAATCAAATTACATGGAGTTTCAGGCAGGTTTTTCACCTGAGGGTGAAACCCCACGAAGCCCAGAAGATGTTAAGGCCACAGGAGACGTTATTTCAAACCCTCTTCCAAAAACAGAGCTGTCTGAATTTGGCCCTGATTTATACTTCTAATCAATTTACCTAAATTTACCGATTCCCCTTTAGAATGGCCTGTAATGGGCCATTATAAACAAAAAAGAGCTTGCGAAATTTTAACGATCTTTTATATACTAGGGACGTATTTATAACTTTTTCGCGAGGTATATATGGCAAAGAAAAAAGTAGCCAAGAAGACTGCCAAAAAAACTGCAAAGAAAGCAACTAAGAAAGTTGCTAAGAAAGCGGCAAAGAAAGTAACAAAGAAAAAAACTGCAAAGAAAGTAGCTAAAAAAGTGGCAAAGAAAACTGCAAAGAAAGCAACAAAGAAAGTTGCAAAAAAAGCAGCAAAGAAAGCGACTAAGAAAGTTGCAAAAAAAGCAGCAAAGAAAGCGACTAAGAAAGTAGCTAAAAAAGCGGCAAAGAAAGCGACTAAGAAAGTTGCTAAAAAAGCAGCAAAGAAAGCGACTAAGAAAGTTGCTAAAAAAGCAGCAAAGAAAGCGACTAAGAAAGTAGCTAAAAAAGCGGCAAAGAAAACTGCAAAGAAAGTAGCTAAAAAAGTGGCAAAGAAAACAGCAAAGAAAGCGACTAAAAAAGTAGCAAAGAAAACTGCAAAGAAAGTAGCTAAAAAAGCGACAAAGAAAACTGCAAAGAAAGTGGCCAAAAAAGCCACAAAGAAAGCAGCAAAGAAAGTAGCTAAAAAAACGACAAAGAAAGTAGCAAAAAAAGCAGCTCCAAAAGCAGCAAAGAAAGCTACAAGTAAAAAAGACTCAACATCAGGTCTTTCTCGTGAAGAAGCAATTGCAATGTATAAAGAGAAACACAAGGACGCTCTTGATTCTCAACTAGCTGACTCACTAAAAGAATATGAGCTTGAAGACAAGCTTGCAGTGGCCGAAGAAACTAAGCTTGAAACAATTGAAGAAAGCGAAGATAGCGTTGGACTAGAAGCTGCAGAAAACTACAGTGAGCCAGGACCAAATCTTCAAGAAGAATATAACCCTGACGATGAACAAGATGAAAAAGATGATATGAGCTTTGGATGGGGATACAATGATGCATTTGATTCTCCAGAAGAAGAAGTATCAACAGATGATCTTGATGAAGACGAAAGATATGCACTTGGTCTTGATAAGTCTGATGAAAATGAAGATGAGGATGATTTTTACTAAAATCTATTGAGATAAAATATAAATAACGAAAAAGCGGCTTTTGCCGCTTTTTCTATTTGGAACGATATTATGAAATTAGAATTTTTTTACTATACAGGTTGCCCATTTTGCCATCGAGTTATGGACGTTATTGAACAGCTAGGGATTAATTTAACTTATTGCGATATAATGAATGACACATCGGCCCTAGAAAGGCATATTAATACTACAGGAAGACGTACAGTTCCTTGTCTCTATATTGACGATAAGCCAATGTTTGAATCACAAGATATCATCAACTGGTTAGTTCAAAATAAGGATAAGCTTAAATAATTTTTTGAGGAAGTTATTCAATGGAAGTAAGAGACCCGGTCCACGGATCAATTCACATCTTAAAAGAAGAAGAACCAATTATTCGTGCAGACTTTTTTCAACGTCTTCGCAATATTAAACAACTAGGTTTCTCTGAATATATTTTTCCTGGTGCGACTCATACTCGTCTCATTCACTCTATTGGTGTGATGAAAGTTGGAGAGATGGCATTTGATCGTCTTTTTAAAAATCAAATCATCACAAAAGAGCACTTAAGAATTAAAGAAACTTTTAAGCTAGCTTGTCTTTTACACGATATTGGGCACGCTCCACTAAGTCACTCAACTGAAGTAGTGATGCCAAAGCTTAAGGATCTAAAAATTCCTCAAGAATATCTTCTAGGTCGTGACCTAACAAGTGATCGCCAAGCAACTCATGAAGACTACACGATCAAGGCCATTGCAGATAGCTCTCTTGCACACAGTTTAAAAGAAGTTGAAAAAACTTTTGGTGTTGAAAGAAAGTATATCGCGGATCTTATTCGTGGTGAAACTAACGATCATGACTATTTTAAGATTGATGGTATTAGCTACTTCCCTCTTCTTCATCAACTTGTTTCAAGTGAACTTGACTGTGACCGCATGGACTACCTTCTAAGAGATAGCTACTTCTGCGGGGTGAGCTACGGTTCTTACGATCTTGATTGGCTACTTGATAATCTTGAAGCTGCAATTATTGACGGAAAAGCTACATTAGGAATCTCTGAGAGAGCTGTCATCACTTTCGATGATTTCCTGCTAAGTCGCTACCACATGTTCATCATGGTTTACTTCCACTATCGTGCAGTTTGCCTTGAAAAACTTTTACAACGTTATTTTAAAACATCTCCATATGAGTACTTAATCCCGGCCGATATTGAAAAATATATTGAGCACGATGATTATCATCTTATGAAGATCTTAAGACACTCAAATAATCCATATGCAAAGGCGATTGTTAATAATCAAACGCCAGAAAAGATTTTTGAATCTTTCAACTCTTCACAATTGGCAACTCTTGAGAAGGTTCAAGCCTACTTAGAGTCTATCAATATGGAAGTGATTCGCTCTTCTTCAACTGGACGTCTATCTAAGTACTACGCAGCAGATAGGCCAAAGAACAAGGGGCAATACACGATGAAAGTTGTAAGGAATTCAAAAATGGGTGGTAAAACAGAGTACTTCGATATTAACGAAGCAACTGACCTATTCCACAAATTTTCGAAGTCCCATGCTATTAATAGACTTCATTGTGATATGGAAAAACTAAGCAAAGAGAATTTAGCAGAAATTAATAAAATTATTTCTTCAAATTAATCTTTGATTCTTTGGACTAGGCTCGTCAAGGTCGTCTATAATAAATAGATATGAATAAGTTTTCACTTTATGTGCTATTAATTTTGCTTTACCTCGGTATATCGAAGAGTTTTTCTCCATCTGAGAAGAGAACAATCTTTGTTCCAAATGCAAATGCATACGCAAATATTTTTAAGGGCTCACCTATTTCAGTTATTCTTGAAAGAGAGTTTTCAACAGGTGCCCTCATTAAAACTTACCATCACCGCTATCAAATCATTCATGCCTTTAAGGCACCACAAAGAATTAATGTAAGAATTTCTCGAGAGTTCTTTCTTGAGAACCAAGCAAATATTGGAATGTCTCTATTTAGAAGATATGAAAATGATGTAAGCTCAACAGTTCCTATGCCTCCTGGCTCAATTTATATTGGCTCACCTGCTTATGGAACTTGGAGAACTTCGGATTCAGGACAGAAGGTTTGGCGTTTTCACCGAACATACAAGAATTTTCCTCAGCTTTTCCACTGGGGAGACTTCACCCCAACTTATGACTTCTATCGTAGAATGATTGTTCTTGAAAAGGCAAACTCTCCATTCTATGGCCTAAATAATGAGTTCGGAACAAAAGGTTCTGTAACGACAGCACACTACGCATTTAAGAAGAAGAGCGAAAACAAAACAACACTAAAAGACATATTGAAGAAATATACGAGTTTACCTAAGTGGGAACAAAAGAATGAATGAGTTATACGATAAATTAATTATTCGAATTATTTTTGCACTAATTATTTGCTTTATTATTTATATATATAAGCAAGCTCATTTAATTCTCTTTCCATCAATCAAGCACCAAATTTTAAAAAAATTCTCTCCATCGAAAAACTCAACTGACACGATCCACCTCTTTGGACGAATTATTGGTATTGGAATTATCTATTCAAATATTGTCATCAATGTTTCTGATGGGATGTACTTTGCACTAGGTCAACTTTTCTTAGAGTCGATAATGGTTATCGCTCTCTACCTCGCTTCACTCTATATCTTAGAAAGTATTGTTCTCTACAATTTTGAATATGCTGATGAAATCTTACGTCGAAAAAATTACGCCTACGCTATTATATGTTTTTCTCACTCAATCTCGTTGGCCTATATCTTAAAAACAGTTATTAAGGTATCAAATAGCTCTCTGATTATGACGCTATTCCTATGGCTTTTTGCCGTTGTTCTCATAGGATTCTGCTCTAAGACTTTTCAAATTATTTCAAAACTCTCTTTTAACAGGCTTCTTGTTCAAAAAAGCCTAGCTGTTGCAATTTCATACATGGGATTCATCTTAGGACTTTGTACGATTATCTCTTCTTCTCTTGATCACTCTCTTCAAGATATTAAGTGGTATACAATTCAAGTGATTCTAAAGATCCTACTTTCAATTATCATCATCCCTATTATTAGAAAGGGTCTTATTTTGGTCTTCTCAATTCAAGACGATCTACAAATTAAGAAAGACGATACTGACGATGCAAACCTAAGTGTAGAACTCGGTTATGGAATTTATGAAGGTGCTATTCTTTTCACTTCATGCTTCTTAACAACGGTTATCACTGGGAATATTTATTACGGAAATTTTTACCCGCTCTTCTAATTAGAGACCCGTTTTCTCATTGCTCCTCTTGTTTAGCCGATATGGAATTTGAACGAGGAGGAATTTCGTGGATTTAAAATATTTTCAAATGCTTGATTTTATCAATACTAGACTAACTAATATTGAGCGCAACCTTGCAAAGATTGACGAAAAAGTCGACTTCTCTGTTTCACTTCAAAGAAATCATTTAATTCGCGTAAAGAACGGTGAATTCATTGATGATAATATGATTTTAATGGGGCTCCCATATAATGACCTATCTCCTCGTAAGGCATTTGATGTCTATGAAGATAAGGACATGGATTATATTATTTTAGATATCACTCCAAAGGATTATGAAAAGCCTGTTAAGCTTGAGGGTGCAATTCATATTCCTTATGAAGATCTCGATCATCGCTATGTTGAGATCACAAATAAGACAACGCCAATCTTAGTTATTAGCGAAGATGGACTTAAGTCAATTCAAGCGTGTGAAAAGCTGGTAAAGAAAGGCTTCTTTAACGTGAATAACGTTTCAGGTGGCTACAAGTTTTGGCCAGCAACACAAGGTTCTGTTGTTGTAAAAGTAGCTTAAACTATTTATTAAAAATCGAGTGATAGGTTGAGTTGAATCCTCGACTCTAATGTATGCCTTTCAACATTATTTAATTTGTTGTGCATATTCTCTAGAGTTGATTGAATTCTTTCAAGCTCAACCTCTCCAATTCTTCTCGAATAATTTCCTTCAATTAACTCAAGAACATCAAAGAGAGAGAACTTAAACTTCTCACCGTACTCAGTTAAATAAACGCGTTGTTCACGCTTATCAACTTCAGAAGATTTACGAATGATATAGCCACGTTTTTGTAACTCATTTAAGTGGCTCGTCATTGTTTGCTTCTTTAGGCCGCAAGCAGAACCAATCTCTTTGATTGTTGGGCCTTCGTTTTCACAAATATAAATAAGAATTTCAAGAAAGCTCGGCCTTAAGTCTGTAAAGCCTTTCTCTTGTAGATAACTAAGAATGTGATTACTGTAGATACGATAGATCTTCTTCAGTAAACTTCCAATTGCAGATACGTTCTTCATTGCATACCTCACTAACACGATTATTGTAGCGAGAGTAAAAAGACATAGTCAAATATTAGTACTATTTTAATCAAATCTTAAAATGAGCGCTCAAAACGATGAATCAGTTCATAAGGCACTGATTTCACAAGTAACTGTCCCTGCTCCATCTCTCCACCTTCGTGAATGGCGTCAGTATTTGGTAATTTAAGATCAGCAGTATGCACATATTCAAAATCTAACCCTAGATTCCACATATCTTCCTTTAGACGATCGAATAACTCGAATTCACTACCAAAGCCGGCCCCAAAAGCCTGTGGTGCGGATAGTAATAAGACAAGTGTTAAAAGTTTGATCATCTTTTTTGGCATATTTGCTCCATATTAAGGTGTATTACCTATATTGATGCATTATCGATGCCAAAACTCCCCTTTTTAAAAGAAGCGCCTCGTGTTCGAAATTGAAGTCGCGACCCCTATACAAACCCCAAAGGTTAAAAGAGATGAACCCCCATAGGACATTAGAGGTAGAGGCAGCCCTACAACAGGAAGTAGTCCCATTACCATCCCCATATTGATAAAGGTGTGCCAGAAGAAAATACTCATAACTCCAATAATTGTGACGGACTCAAATATTCGGCTGACGTTAACGGAAAGCCAGACAAATCGGAAGAATAAAAAGAGATAGAGTCCGATGAGAAGGATGGCCCCAAAGAAGCCATGTTCTTCGTTATAAATTGAGAAAACAAAGTCAGTGTGATTTTCTGGAAGATAGTTAAGAGAAGCCTGAGATGACTTTCTTAATCCCTTACCAAAAATCTTTCCCGAACCGATTGCAATTTTTGATTGAATGGCATTGTATCCAGTTCCCTTTGCATCAGCTGTCGGATTGATGAATGTTCTAATACGATTTCGTTGATATTCTTTTAGACCAAACTGATACATCACTCCCCCACTCACAAGGCCCACAAGAGCGAGAATAAGAAGAGTCTTCCACTTTAGTTTTCTGAAAAATACCATTGTAAAGAAGATCAGAAGGATTAGAAGCCCTGTTCCTAAGTCTGGTTGAACGATAATCAAAATCGTTGGGATAAAAGCTAGGATGGCAGGCTTAATTAAGTCTTTTAGTCCTAATTCATTATCTGGAGCATAATTTCTAAAGTATCTTGCTAAGACGAAGATCACTGAGATCTTCATTAACTCTGAGGGCTGAAACCTAATAGGCCCAATCATTAGCCAACGTCTTGCCCCCATCCCTTTATGACCAAGAACAATTACTAAGATGAGTAAAACGATATTGAATAGGTAGATAGGCCAAGCAAAGCGATAGAGGTTTTGAGGGTTAATAAAGCTAATAACAAAAGCAATTACAATTGAAAGAGCATACCAACCGATCTGCACCTTAAATAAATTAGCATGCGCAGTCGAAGCAGATGCGTGAGTTGCCGAATAGAGATTTAGAATTCCAAAGAAAAAGATAACCGTACTTAAAAGAAAGAACGAAAAATCATACCTTTTAAAAAATTCTTTAATATTAGATAAATCCATTAAGCTCTCACTTTTTAATCTTCCGTTTGACCTTCATCATCACCGTCAGACTCTTCATTCTTTTTTTCTTTTTCAGCTTTTAGCCTTTCAGCTTCTTGTCTCTTCTTTCTTCTATCAGCAAAGAAATCAGACATAATCTTACGATCTTCCTTAGCGTAAATCTTATGAAGATCAGGCATATACTTTTTCATATATGTTGTCAGGACATTACGAACAATAGGCCCTGCAGCACCTGAACCTGAACAACCGTGTTCAACAACGGCCGCAACTGCAACACGTGGATTCTCATAAGGAGCAAAGGCAACAAATAAACCGTGGTGTCTTTGATTATATGGCTTATCAGCACAACGAGAGAAAAGCTCAGTTGTACTCATTGAAATAACTTGTGACGTTCCAGACTTACCGGCCATCTTAACACCAGTACCTCTTACCCACCAACCGGTACCTCTTGGATGGTTAGCAACTTCATAAAGTCCTTGCCTTACATCAATTAGAGTTTGTTCACTAACTTTGGCCGTTTGAACAAGATCTTCTTTAAAGCTTTTAATAATATCACCTTTATTATTAAAAACTTCTCTAACGATTTGTGGTTTATAGACTTTCCCACCATTAGCAATGGCCGCATATGAAACAGCTAACTGAAGAGGTGTCGTTAACATATAAGACTGACCGATTACACAACTTACAGTTTCACCGTCTTGCCACTTCTCACCGAAGCGTTTTTCTTTCCACTCACGAGTTGGAATTAATCCCGTTGTTTCACGAGGGAGAGCAATTCCAGTTTTTTCACCAAGGCCAAACATTCTCGAGTATTTTGCAAGAATATCAATATCAAGCTCAACCGCAATCTTGTAGTAATAAACGTCTACAGATCTTCTTAAAGATTTATATAAGTCAGTAATTCCGTGACCTGATCTTTTCCAGTCATTATATGTACGACGGCCTAGGCGAAAGCGAGGGCCACACATAACTTCATCTTTGGCCTTAATAATGCCTTCTTCTAAAGCAGCAATTGCTGTAAAGACTTTAAATGTTGAACCTGGTGCATAGTGATCTTGAATCGTACGATCTCGAAGAGGACGATCAGGATTATTAATGAGAGAGTTCCAATACTCTGAAGTTAGACCTTTTGAGAATTGTCCTGGATCGAAAGAAGGACGTGAAACCATCGTAAGAACTTCACCATTTCTAACGTCCACGGCAACAACACCACCAACTTTACCCTCGAGAGACTTATAGGCCGTCTTCTGCATATCACGATCAATAGTCAGCCTTAAGTTATTTCCAGGCGTCGCCTTTTTATTTTCAATTCCGGCAAGAATATTACTTGTACCAATTGAACGACGCATACGTCCTCTGGCATCAACTTCCATAATTTGATAACCATCTTCTCCACGTAGATCGCGATCAAATCTTTCCTCGACACCAGCTTGTCCGATAAAATCTCCAAGCTTATAGTCGATATTATCTCTTTTGCGATAGCGTGGAAGCTGGTTTTGAGAAATCTCACCAATATACCCTAATAAGTGAGAGCCTACTTCCTTGTCTCGATATTCACGTGAAATAAATGTTTCAACCTGAACACCTGGAAGCTTTTCGTTCTCAGTCTCAATAATTGCAACTTCTTTATTAGAGATATTCTTCTTAATACGAACAGGACGATAGCGTGCTTGTCCACGATACTTTTTTAAAGTCGAATGAATTTCTTTCTCACTCATATCAAGAATCTTAGAAAGCTTTTTAATCGTCTCTTTTCTATTATCAAGATATTGAGGAATGATAACTAAGTCGAAGCGAGGAACGTTATCAACTAGTAGTTGATTATTACGAGAAAAAATCATTCCCCTAGGGGCCTTAACCGTTTCTTTTCTTAGTCGGTTTTGAATTGAGTATTGATACAGAAGATCACCTTGGTAAATCTGTAAGTACCATAAACGTATTAAAATAACCGCGAATGCAAGTGTGATTAATGTAAATAGAATGTCGGCCCTAGTCTTATGGGACCGAACTACTTCTTCTTCAGCAAACATTAGACATTATTCCCCATGAGGCCTTCACTCTTCGTTCTCCATACCTTATCAAGTAGTGAGAAGAAAATTGGAGCTAATAAAGATAAGATAATACTCTCAGGAATAAAGCGCCAAAATTTCTGTACAATATAATCGAAGCTATCAAACTTTAAGTAAAGTAATGATGAACTAATTAAAAACCAAAGTACTTGGAAGAGAAAAACTGTAAGCATTGTAATAAAGCTACTTGTAAAATGTAGAAGGTCTCTTAAGTAACCAATAACAATACAAATCAGAATTCCTGAAATCGTTCCATACTCCCATCCTTCAATAGAGAATAGAGAGTGCGTTAACTGAAGAATTAAAATGATAATTGCAAGGTATGGAGTCTCTAATTTAAAACCAATATACAGAACAAGAAGTACATTAAATGGAATCATATATTTGTTAAGGCCAAATAGCGGTAAGAACGCACTGGCCAGAACTTCTAATACAATAAGGATTAATACAGTAATCAGTAATCGAATTGGGATATCTGAAGACTTAATCATCTCCCATCTCCTTGTTGGGCATTATTCTCTAGAGCTTCCCACTCCACTCGCTTCTTATCTTGATCCTCAGAAGGAACAAGAACAGCAACTTCTTCTAGTTTTGAAAAGTCGACAGTAGGAGTTACCTCAAGGTGTTGAGTAATCCCATAACTCTCTCTTTCAATCTTTGTGATAATCCCTACCGGAATTCCGCGCGGATAAATATTTCCAAGACCGGAAGTAATAACTAAATCATTTAGACGAACAGGGTCTGTACGAACCACATATTTCATCACAGTTCGCCAACCAGAATACCCTTCTAAGATACCGTATGAGCGAGTGCGATTTACAATGACATCAACGCGGTTACTTGGATCAAGAATTGTTAAAATATCTGCAAAGTGATCTGTGAGACGATAAACGTAACCAACAATCCCATCAGAAGTGACAACTGTTGATTGCAACTTGATCCCATCTTTAAAACCTTTATCGATACGAATAACTCTGAAGTCACTTGATGAATCCCATGCAACGACTTGGGCAGAAATCATCTCGTGTTTGATTTTTTTACCAAAATTTAAGATTTGACGCAGACGTTGATTTTCTTGCTCTAATTGCTTTAACGCAAAGACCTCTTGCTTAAGAGAACCAATTTGTTCTTTAAGAGAGACATTTTCTTTCGACGCATTAACATTGAGCATATAGTCTTCAAAGAATGATGCAACATTCTTGTATGCATTTGAAATACCTCTTTGAAGAGGGGCCAAGGTGTCCATCATAACATTTTCAAAAATAGAGGCTTCTTTATAAGGGGCCTTACGCTTTGACACGCCGTAAAATGCAAGTGATAGGACAACTAGGTTAATGATTAATTTGGTTCGAGATCCTTCCGATGCAATTAGCTTCATTCTAATCCTAAGTTGCTATTTTTTTTTATATTAAAAGAGTACACAGGATTATTTAAACTGCCAATATTCTTTACGGAGTAGCATATTTAAGTGATAATAACGAAAATTAAAATTACATGGAGTGGTAAAATGTCATCTAATTTTCAGAAAAAATCATCGCAGATATTCCTGACTCTTTTCATCGGAATTATCGTTATTTCATTCATGGTTTCAGGCCCTTTCTTCAACACAGGTACACCAGACTCAATTGGTAGTGTTGCCGGTCATGATATCAAAGTACGTGACTTCAATATGGAAGTTCAAAGACAATCAGATTTTTACTCTAAGTTTATTGGTGGAGGACAACCTCTTACTTCTCAACAAATGAGCCAGTACAAAGTTTACGACAACGCGATCAGAAATTTAGTATTCCAAAAACTAAGAGTTGTTCTTGCTGAAGACCTTGGTGTTCTTGTTTCAAAAGATGAAGTAATTAACGACATTAAAAATACTTCATACTTTCAAACTAATAAGCAATTCGACATCAATAAGTACAAGACTCTTCTTTCATACAATAAATTCACTCCAGAAAATTATGAAGAAGAAACAAAAGAAAGAATTGCACAAAGAAAACTTCAAAATATTGTTCAACATGTACCTGTTTCAAAGGCACTTACTGAAGAACTGAACAAATTATATAATGAAAAGAGAAATGCAAAGATTATCACAATCAAAAATGCAAACGTTAGAAAGCTTGTAACAATCTCTTCTTCAGATATCACTGAGTTCTTAAAGGAAGAAGCTAACAAGGCAAAAGTTGAGTCTCTATTTAAAGACAAACTTCCACTACTAAGCCAACAAGAAGAAGTAAAAACAAGACATATCTTAATTACTTTTGAAAATGGTAATGAAGCAGATGCACTAAAAGAAGCAAATAAAATTAGAAAAGAAGTTAATAAGAAGAACTTCGTAGCACTTGCAAAGAAGTACACGCAAGAACCACAAGGTAAGGCCAACGGTGGAGACCTTAATTGGGTTAAGCGTGGTCAAATGGTTCCAGAGTTTGAAAAAGCAACTTTCACACTTAAGAAAGGTGAAATCTCTCAGCCAGTTAAAACTTCTTATGGTTACCACATTATCTACGCTGAAGATCGCAAAGAAGCTGTTACAGCAAAACTAGCGGATCACCAAAAAGATATTGCAAAAGAAATTCTTCAAAAAGAAAAAGATGTTGCTCCTCTAATGAAGAAAGCAATCACAGAAGTACAAAAAGCTGCTTCAAACTCAAAAGCACTAAGTGCACTTGAAAAGAAGTACGGACTTGGTATTAAAGAAATCAATATCAATAAACTTGAAGGTGCTGGGCCAACAGGTGAACTTGATGAAAAACAAGTTGCTGAAGTTTTCACAAAAGACTCAGGTCTATTTACTTTTGAAGATGCAACACAAACAACAATTGTTGCAACGACACCTGCTAAGTCAACAGATTCAAAGGGTTATGATGTAAATTCACTTACTAATATTAGTGCTCAACAAACTCTAAAAACTCTGCTAGATAAGTTAGGTAAAGAATATACTTTCAAGCAAAATAAATACGCACAATTACCACAGTAATTTTAAATAATTTGGAGAAGTGAGATGGCCGACAAAAGCGCAAAATTTGATCAAAATGTAGATGGAAAATTCTATGTTGATGACCAATGCATCGCCTGTGATGCTTGCGTTATGGAGGCCCCTCGCTTCTTTGAAATGAATGACGATGAAGGACACGCCTTCGTAAAACTTCAACCTTCAAACGATGCAGAACTTGAAGAATGTATGTCAGCTCTTGAGGCATGCCCAGTTGAAGCAATTGGTGAGGACGGTTAAGTCCTCAATTTCTTTGCAACAACCTCTCCTCTCACCTCCTCCTAAACCACTAAAATCACATTAAATTAAATCAAATTGAATTAAAGTTATCTGCCTAAATAACCGAGTAGTATAATATGGTTATGAGGTTAAAAACCCTATTTATTCTTACTAGCTTAAGCCTTAGTGCCGTTGCCAAAAATAGCAACGATAATGCGGAGGCACGCTACCTTCAAGTTCTAACAAGTCAAAACCCAATGTTTGAAAGTGCCATGAGTGTACCAGGTGTTCAAGATATGTACTCTGAATGCTATCGATTGGAATCTGAAAAGAACACCTTCAGTGGAGTTGATCTTGGTAATTGTCTTTGGGGAAGAATTCAGGCCGATGAGGGAACCCTTAAACAAATCAACAAATTAGTTGAAAAGCAAAGTGGTAAGAAAGGATCTGGCCGTTACCGCACAACGATGGATACAACGAAAGGAACATCTAAGGGACTTGAAACCTTAAAACAATTTCTTATCGAAAAACTAGAAAAGGCACTCTACGGGGAATTTGATAGTACAAAAGGTAAGTTTGATAAAATTGCCAGCCAAAAAACTTTCTTTGAATTATACAAAACACAATTAGGTAAGAATATTATCTCAGCGGCCACAAGCTACTGTATCGAATCAAAGAACTATGGCTACCCTCTTATCTCTGAAGATGAAGCAGAAAGAGAAAGAATCAAAAATGAAAATCTTGCAGGCCTTAATCAAACAGTTGTTAAAACAGACCCAAACACAGGTGAGCAAAAACAAGTTCTTAAATCGGCCAGTAATTGGGAAGCTTGTATTGGAAATATTAATGCTGTCTGCTACGCAGGTGCGGCCGGAGGTGAATTCAAAGTCTTCAGCCCCGACCCAAGTAACGCTCAAGGTGGGCGCAAGGTCGTTCGTGCAGATATCGTCAATGAATGTGCTAGACATGTTCCAGGTAATGATAGTGATGAAAAAGTTGATAAGTGTGATTCCCTCGTTCGCTACTCATACCCTAGAGCGTGTAATGTTATTCAATATATTGAGTTAGCAAGACAGAGTATTACGACAACTGATGGAATCGCAAAGAAGTTTGAAAAACTGCAAGGCGCAGACAGTTTATCAAACGTAAAAATGTACGACTCAAGAGAGAACTCTGACGAGAGTATTGATGCTCTCACAACAATTTCTTCAGGGGATGCGATGGAAGCAATGGCCAAAGGTCAAAAAGAAGAAATCGCAGCAATGGAAGAATGCTACAAAGACGGCCAAATTGTTGACGGCGAAGCTTGTCAGAAATTCCTTTCGTCAAATAGAGAAGAACAATACTCCTTACTTGGAGAGCTTAAGGTTCAAGAAGAAGTCACACTACAAAAACTTAAGGATATCGAAGATAATCCAGAAGAAGTTGCAAAGCTATTAATTGAAGAAGGTTACACTGAAGATGAAGCAAAGAATCTTGCTACAGTACAAGGTGTAAAGGATCAAATCGCCAAGCGCTACGAAGCGAAGAAAGATGCTATCCTTCAGTCACTAAGTGATGAAATAAAGAAGCATACAACAAAGGGTGATGAATTTAGCGAAATCGAAGACCTTGAGACAATAGCAGCACTTGCTGAAAAAACGCAAAAGAGAGCGGAGAATTTCTCAAAGCTCGTTCACTTCAATAATATTGTTTCTTCATACCTTGAAATTCGAAGTGGTGATGAGAACGAAGACACTCAACGAAACACTCGTGCACTTGCCATGGAAATGAAGAACTCAATTCTGTCAGAAGAAAATCGTGAAAAGTATCAAGAGATGGGAGTTGACCTAGGCTCAATTGGCTACTCTGCTGATGAGCTTAATGAAAAGTTTGCATCAACTGGTATGGATTATTCTGAATCTTCAAATGATGATGCCACACTTGATGTTGGTGACATTAACACTTATCTTTTAAGTTTATTTAAGGGTGAGTAGTTTAGGTTCCAGCAGACTTTTACGTAAGCACTGCGCTGTACCCTACTTCCAATTTAAATGGGGATTGTTGCTAACTTTCACTTCGTAAAAGTGTCGCTAAGTGCAAAGTTTTTTTTCTCCTGAGACACATCCTGCGGCAAAAGTGCCCCAAAGGGCAGTTTTGAAGCAGAGATGAATGTGACCTAAGAAACAAAGAGCGTAGCTCGCGTGTTTCGGTCATGTAAGAAAGATTGTATGCTAACTTTCACTTCGTGAAAGTGTCGCTTTTTTTGCGACATCTTTCCCATTTCTCCTGAGACAACAAAGCCGGGCTTGAACCCGGCTTGTTGAAATATTTTTTTAGCTAAAGATTGGGGAGCTGGCGTAGCGTCCAATAGTTTGCCTGTGGGCAAACAATGACGCTACTCCTCATCCATAATAGCTTTAACAGATGACTTAGTTTCGAAAGCGATATCTTGATCGTCTTCTGCATCAATATCATCAACTTCGTCAAAGCTTTCATCCGCTTCGATATCCATCTCACGAAGAACATCAACGAATGACTTATCATCACTAAGATCTTTTAAGACCTCATCGATTACTTTTACAGGATATTTACCAATAATCTCTTTTACGTATTTCTGAAGCATTCCCTCTTCAAGAATTGAGATTTTGTTTTTGATCTCTTTCCAATACCCAATATAGTGAAGACGACAGAAACCAGCTGTTGTTGCAGGGTTATCACATCCCTTTGCTAAACACTCGTCTGTATCACCAAGGAAGTAGTCTAAAGTTTCAGCAAGTCTAAATACTTCTTCTACCTTCTCTTCTTCTGTCGATGGAAGTGGAGTCTTTTTAATAACAACTTCTTCTTCCTCTTCTTCAGGAACAACTTTTTCCTCAACCTCTTCGACTTCTTCAACTTCTTCTTCAAAAAGTTCAGGCTGAAGCTCAACAACTTCTTCTACTTCAACTACTTCTTCAACAATCTCTTCCTTCTTAGCTTTTGCTTTAGTTGGTTTCGTCGTTGCTTTCTTAGCAGTTGTTTTTGCAGCAGCTTTTTTAGTTGTTTTCTTTGCAACTTTCTTAGCAGGTGCTTTAGTCGCTTTCTTTGCTACTTTCTTTGCTGCAGCTTTTGTTGTTTTCTTGGCTACTTTCTTAGTCACTTTCTTAGCTGCCTTTTTTGTAACTTTCTTAGCTACTTTCTTTGCTGTTTTTGGGGCAGCTTTCTTAGTTGTTTTTTTGGCTACTTTTTTGGCCGCTTTCTTAGTTACTTTCTTTGCAGCTTTTTTAGCTGTCTTTTTCGTAACTTTCTTTGCTGCTTTCTTAGCTACTTTTTTTGCAGTCTTTTTAGCTGTTTTTGGAGCTGCTTTTTTAGTAGTTTTCTTAGTTGTCTTTTTTGCAACTTTCTTCGCAGCTTTTTTAGCTGTTTTCTTCTTAGTAGTTTTTTTGGCCATGCCTACTTTCTCCAAGATTTTCTTTAACATAACAAGTTAAAACCGTATCACTTCTCTTTCAATTGAACAACTATCTACTTTAAGCTCTTAAGCTCATTAGCAGCGATAACCACTCTTTGAATCTCTGAAGTCCCTTCATAAATTTCTGTAATTTTAGCATCACGGAAGAATCTCTCAACCGGATACTCTTTTGTATAACCATTACCACCACAAACTTGAATTGCTTGAGTTGTAATCCACATTGCAGATTCAGCAGCAAAAAGCTTAGCTTGAGCTGATTGTAGTGAGTATTCTTCACCATTATCTTTTCTGCGAGATGCTTCCCAAATCAGAAGACGAGATGCAGCAAGCTTTGTACTCATATCAGCAAGTTTAAACTGAATTGCTTGAAGAGCATGTAGAGGCTTTCCAAACTGAACTCTTTCATTTGAGTAGTGCTTAGCATAACGGAAAGCAGCTTCACCAATACCTAGGGCTTGAGCAGCAATACCAATACGTCCACCATCAAGAGTATTCATGGCAATTTTGAAACCTTTTTCATATTCACCAAGTAAATTCTCTTTTGGAACTCTTACTTTGTCGAATGCAATTTGAGCTGTAGAAGACCCTTTGATCCCAAGCTTTTCTTCACATTTCATAACTTCGAAACCTTCCGAGTCACACTCAACGATGAATGCAGAGATTCCTTTGTAGTTATCTGTCTTTGAAGTTTTTGCAAAAACAACTGCAATATTTGCTTCTTTACCATTTGTAATAAAGTTCTTAGTTCCAGTGATTTCATAGTAATCACCTTTATCTTCTGCATAAGTTGTTAATGAACCTGCATCTGTCCCAGCGTTTGGTTCAGATAGACAGAAACAACCAATATGCTCACCTGAAGCAAGTTTTGGAAGATATTTTTTCTTTTGCTCTTCATTACCAAAGTTTAAAATCGGGTAAACACAAAGAGATGTGTGAGCTGAAATTAAAACACCAGTTGAAGCACAGGCGCGAGAGATCTCTTCAACGATAATTGAATATGAAACGTAGTCCATACCTGCTCCACCATACTCTTCTGGAACATATGAACCTAGGAAACCATTTTCACCAAGCTTACCAACAAGCTCAGTTGGAATCTTTTCATTCTTATCAATAGAAGCAGCAAGTGGTGCAACTTCACTGTCTGCAAATTTAGAAACGAGGTCTCTAAGTTCTTGGTAGTCACTTAACATCATTTATTATTCCCCTTTAAATACAGGTTTTCTTTTTTCAACAAAAGCCGCACTCCCTTCTTTCATATCGTAAGAAGAGAAAATATCACCAAAGTGGCGAGCTTCAATATCTAGACCTTGTTCAATAGTAAGGTCATTACCTTCATTCATAATTTGTTTAGAAATTGCGATAGCATTTGGTGAATTCTTAGCAATGCTTTCTAAAGTTTTCATTGCCTCATCAAGCATTTCTTGTTGTGTTTCAAAAGAGCGAACAACAAGACCAATTTCTTTTGCTTCATTAATATCTACATTACGTCCAGTGTAGATAATTTCTTTAGCACGATTGCGACCAATAAGCTTAGCAAGTCTTTGTGTTCCACCAAAACCAGGAACAAGACCTAACTTTACTTCAGGCTGACCAAATACTGCAGTATTTGTTGCATAGATAAAGTCACATGCCATGGCCATCTCGCAACCACCACCAAGTGCAAAACCATTTACACAAGCGATCACTGGAATATTTAAACCTTCAAATAGAAGCGTTACATCTTGACCAAGAGTTGAGAAGTCATGTCCTTCATCAACACTCATATCACTCATTTCTGCAATATCTGCACCAGCAATAAATGCCTTCTCACCTGCACCTGTAAAAATCATCCCCTTAAGGTCATGACCTTCACTTAGTGAAGATAGGAAATCCTTTAGCTCGTGAAGAACTTGAGAATTAAGAGCATTATATTTCTTTTCACGGTTAACTTTTAAAACACCAAAGTCACCCATTTTTTCAAATGCGATTGTTTCGAAATTAGTACTCATATACACCCTTTCCTACCTTACGACCGAAGCGACCAGCAGTTACGTATTTCTTAAGAAGTGGACATGGACGGTACTTAGTATCACCTAGTCCATCATGAAGAACTTCCATGATTGCAAGACAAGTATCAAGACCGATAAAGTCTGCAAGCTCAAGTGGCCCCATTGGCTGATTACAACCAAGTTTCATGGCATCATCGATTCCCTTCGCTTGCGCAACACCTTCATAAAGTGTGTAGAATGCTTCGTTAATCATTGGCATAAGAATTCTATTAACAGCAAATCCTGCTACATCGTCTGCACGTACAACAGTTTTTCCCATTTTAGTTGCAGCTTCTTCTACTGCATTGATTGTTTCAGCACTTGTCTCAAGTCCTGTGATTGTTTCAACAAGCTTCATTACAGGAACTGGATTCATAAAGTGCATTCCAGCAACTTTTGCAGGACGAGAAGTCGCAGCTGCAATCTCTGTAATAGAAATTGAAGAAGTGTTTGAAGCAAGAATTGCTTCTGGTTTTGCAATCTCATCTAATTGCTTAAAGATTTTGAATTTAATTTCTTTGTTTTCAGTTGCAGCTTCGATGAATAGGTCGCAATCTTTAAGATCGGCCATATCCGAAGTTGCTGTAAGGTTTGCAAGAGTTGTCTCAACATATGACTGCTCCCACTTTCCTTTAGTAACACCTTTGTCTAATTGCTTTTTGATAAAGTTGTAACCGAACTCAAGGCCCTCGGCCGAGATATCATACATAAAAACTTTATAGTCATTCATGGCGGCAACTTGAGCAATCCCACGCCCCATTTGCCCTGCTCCAATAACGGCAATTTGTTTAATCATTGTGTCTCCTTTGTATTGGCATTGAAAGTACCTAATTTATAAGGGATCGTCCATTAAATTACTGGTAAATAGGGCCTTATTTGGTCCTATGGACCACCCAGTGCATACAATAAATTATAGTGACTTATCGTGTAAATTTAACTTTTCCCTTGCAAAAGGGCCCTTGGCAGATTATAAAAAGGGGCTTATTAATTAGATGTTGAACAAGTTAAACGTAGGAGTCGATTGTGGCAAACCACAAATCTGCAAAGAAAAGATCTAGACAATCAATTGTTAGAAACGAAAGAAATACTGCAAGAAAAACTGCTGTTAAATCAGCTGTTAAGAACGTAAGAAACGCTATTGAAGCAGGTAAAAAAGAAGAAGCATCATCTCTTCTAGTAACTGCACAAAAGCTTCTTTCTCGTCTTTCTAAGCACGGTGTTATCAAAGGTAACGCTGCTGGTAGAAAAACGTCTAGACTAGCTAGCCAAATCAACAAACTTTAATCTTTTACGAAAGTTTGAATATATAAAAAGCGGAGAGACTTCTCCGCTTTTTGTGTTTGTGCTCATTTTTCAATATTCTTAATAAATTCTTATATTTCTAAAGACCTAAGTATTCTCTTCTTAGACAGTCTCTTAGCCAAAAGTCCTTAGACTTGGCCATAATCTCAAAGTTAATCATCTTTTGCTGAAAATCGATCAATTCGTTAAAGTCCCACTTGCGAGCAGCAAGTTGAATTCCTCTATCGTACTTGCTCGGCGACTTCTTAGCTGCCAAATACGAAGGATCAATAACTTTATTCACGTGTCCCTGAAAAGAACGGAAGAAATCGAGGTAGAGTCCAAAATCATCTTCAATTAGAAGTAGGTTTAAATAAAACCTTTTAAGATTTGATTGATTGAATAAATCGGCCTGATCAAAGAAGTCTAACTTCTTAACCTTAATTAATGACTTCGCCTTTTCAAGAGAGATTGCTCCCCTTTCATCAACATGGTGAGAAAGAATATGACAACAATTGAAATAGTCACTGGCATTATCTGGAACCGACTTCTCGATAAAGTTTTTAATTTGCGCAGAGATTTGGAAACCAAAGTACTTTGCGAATACATCGAGGTATTGGCCAAAGTGCCACGGCTTTGGAGCACTTAAAGAAAGTGCAGTTAAGTCATCTTTTGGAAAACCTTTTGGAAGCCTTCCCTTCGTTATAAAAATAATCGACTCATTAATTAAATGGCGATTATTATTAAAAGTTTCGAATGCATTTGCCTTAATATCTTGAGCATCAATAATGATGAATGGGCCAGAAGGGCCAAATAAACCACCTCCAGCTAAAAGCTCTTGCTCAATAAAGTCGAGACTAAACTCATGCGGCCAAAGTTTTTTTGCTTTCTTGGCCAAACTGTCACAAATAATTTTTGAGGTAAATTCATCTGGGACACTTAAGTGGTAGACACCTTCAAAAGCTTCCAAAATAGAAACAATCTTATCAATTCCGCTAAGTTCAAAGCTCTGCTTTTTAGAAGGCATAAAGAAGTACCTCTCTAAAATCTTCTCCAAAGTCCTTCGCATCATCTGCTAGAGACTTTTTAAATGTTCCTCTATTCTTAACACTTCTTAAAGGCGCAGAACTATCGATTCCTCCAACAGTGTTTTCAATGATATATGAACTATTGATAGAGAACTTCTTTGAGAAGATACTACGTGGAAATTGAGAATGATCTAATTTATAAAATGATTCATAGAATTTAATTTCTTCAAAATTTGGTTTTTTAAAGACACTAACTTCAACTTCAAAATTATAAGCACCTTCCGTTGAAAGATAGAAGGCATTCCTATTTCCACCAAGTTGATTCTTTTGATCATCACTCATCAGGGTATCACCCTGCTCTCTTACTTCCTTACCGGCCATTTTCTTACTTGTAATTTCCGCAAGTAAAATAGCATCACTGCGATAATTCTTTCCGGTACGAACTCTTAAGTTACTAAATGAAGATAATGTTTCAACGATTTGATCGGTATAGATTTGCGAAAGGCCAGTAATTCCCGTGTGATTCTTAACAACAAAAACTGTTACACTGTGAACACCTTGTGCCTCAAACGGATTACTTGAGTCACTAAAACGATACCCCGCACAAGAGCTCAATAAAACGACGCTGATAAGTATAAGAAACTTCATATTACTAATATGCCTAGGATTAATGGAATCGTCTATTACTTTGACTGTAAGAGCCTATTTAATATATGATGCATGCTGTGAAAAACCTCAAAGACATCCTCAAAGATATTGATACTGACGGGCAATTAGCACGTTACAAGAACTATGCTCCAAAGAAAAAAGGACTTGGAAGTGTGGATCTTTTTGACTTCCTCGATCTTTCAAATTCATGGGATAAAATTGTTGGTCCAAGGCTTTCACAATTTACAATTCCACTAAAGCTTAAGCACAAGTCACTGACAATTTTAACTTCTCACCCTGTCTATGCTCAACAACTAAAATATATGGAAACAGAAATTATCAAATCGATTGGTAATGTTCTGCCACAAACAAAAGGCCATATCACAAAAGTATTCTTCCAAGTTGATAATCAATATTTCACAAAGAAGAAGTCTGCCGTTGTAAAGAAAGAGCAAGTAAAGAAAGAAGTTGAAAATAGACTTCACCCTCAATCGCCCGAATACAAGGCCATTATGCAGGCAGCAGAGAATGAGTTTAGAGATATTGGTGATAAGGATCTTAAAGAATCACTAAAGTCTTTATACTTTCAATTACGAACGAAGAAGTAAGTAGATTGAAAAGGCACTGGCCTCACTTACCTTCTCAACTCGATACTTAAGTGAAAGCTCTTCAATAACTCTGATGCTGTCTTTATCCTCACGGCAAACAAAGAAGAACCTTCCATTAGCAGATAAAAGCTCAACACCTCTATTCAGAAGGCCATTTAGTTGTCCATCTTTATACTCTCGACAAATTCTTGTTCTTTCATCTTTTGGTGAACGGCCACTGGCGTGATGAAAGTATGGAGGATTCATTACAATTAGATCATATCGATCTTGAGACTGTTCTAAGTCTTTTAGAATGTTACAAATATTGATATTGAAATCTGTCTTAGGAAAGTATTCACTTACTTGGCCAATATTATTTTCAAGGTGCTTTCTGTAGTCCTCTTGTAGTTCATAGAAATCAATAGAGCTCACCTTGAGAGAAGGGTCATCCATTAATTTTTGAATAATCTCAAGAGAGATAACACCACTTCCACAGCATAGGTCTGCAACTTTTCTAGGACTAATAGAGTTATCAATAAGATAGTTAACGACGAGATTTGCTAGTTCAATTGAATCACGTGAAAAACGATAGAATTCAGGTTGAGAATAATTAGTAATTAATTCCATGCCTATCTAAAGTTTCGAGAATACTTTGAATATCCTCACCTTCACGAATAATCTTTGCACTAAGGCCGGAGATAAATACGATTGTTGAAGATTTACCACTTGGAACTAAAAACTCTGAACTAATGAAATTAGTTTCGGGACAATGTTTTTGCCAAAAAAGATTTGCCTCATCAGTATCACTAATCGGATCTTCTCCAGTTAGATTTAAACTCGTAGAAGTAATAAAGCCGGGAAAATCCTTTATGCATTCATCTATGATTTCATTTTGAATTACTCGAAAACATATATAATTTGTTTCATCAAATGGGCCTGATGGAAAACTAATCTTCAAACTGGCCTTAGGAATACCTACCGTAATTTGATACTTAAAAAGCTCGTCAAATAATTCATCTAAGCTTTCAGATCCGCTAAAGCTTTCAACTAGGTTCTGTATATCATTTGTTAAGATACTTAAGGGCTTATTTATTGAAGTTCCCTTAATTTTAGCGATTAGCTCATAAGTCTCAATTTCAAATGGGTTTCCACCAATTCCCCATACTGTATCAGTGGGATAGATAAAGATATTTTTCATAGATCGACCATTATATTCTTAATTATATTTTCGTCCCTTTGACCTAGATATAGTAAATGAAACGCAATCCAGCTACTATTTTTTTCACTTAGCCTATTGGCCAAATATGTTCTTTCAATGCTAAAGATTGGCCTTTCAAAAAATGAATCTTTCTTAACAAGCTCTCTTTTAAAAACAGGATTTCTTAGTCCCACCATTAACGCCATCATCTTCTCAAAATTATAGGACTTATATGAAGTTGCGACTTTATTAATTAAATCATCTCTCTTCTTACCAATATTAGGAATATTATATTCAAAAAGAATAATCCCATAATCATCGAAGCCTTGAATAGCTGGTGTATTAAAATAACGCTCAACAAGCTTCTGCTTCATCTTAAAGTCGTCAAGCTCTTGAACCCAAAATGGAGCGAGCTTAATTCCAAATTTATAACTTGATAGATCAAACTCCAGAGCAGATCCAAATGTTTGATTAAGAAGCTGTGTTAACTTTAATCGACTATCTCCTGTCGAGATATGAGTAAATTTTTTAAAAAGCATTAATTTATAAACTTCATCTATACTTGAGCTATTTACAATATCAAACACTCTCATCAGAGCGGCCTCATAACGAGCTCTGACCTGCTTTGGAATATTATCATTGATCCATACAGGGTAAAGTTCAATATTCCTCTTTAGGAGGTCAATGATGACTCCAGTGAGCCACTCTCCCTTATTAAGAGAAGACGCTATTACAATCTCTAGCACAAGCTGATGAAAATTACTTCTTTCTAATTTTTTTAAAAACTTTTGATGAGCAATATTCTTGCTATTAAATTTAATTTTGAGGGCCTTTTCTAACTCTTCGACCTGCTTAATTGAGCGGACCTCGCTCTTATTCTGCATAATAATATCAGAATAGAATAACTCCTGACATTTGGCCTGAAACTCAATCCACTGATTTGAAGACTGACCAGATGTTGTAAAGGCATAGATTAAATTGAATTCAAACTTTGAGATATTTGAACAATTAGCTGGCGGTGATTTTACAAACTCCGGTTTATATTCAACACCACTCAAAGATAAGTTGTAAGAAATATTAACGTAGTTTAAAAATATCTTTTTTTTTTATCTGCTTGAAACTCTTGTGCCAAAACTGTTGTTGTTGGCATCTTGAATTGCATCTGAGAGAAAAGATCTTTCCCTACTAATTTCGAATAAAATTTTGAGATAAAGAAAAGTAAAATAATAAGAACACCAATGGCCACATAAACGAAGCTATAGTCACTTTTTCTTTTCTTCTTTTTGGATTTACCTGATTTTTTCTTAGTTTTCTTTTTCTTAGGTCGAGGCATTTCAACGGCCTTCATTGGCTGTATATCGTCCTCTTCTTCATTTAAAACGGGTGCTGACTTAGGTAGTTCGGCCAGTTTTTCGCTCTCAAGAGCAAGTCTAGCATCTTCAGCAATATCATCTAGGTCCGACTTAACTTCAGAATCTTTCTGCGCACTGGCCTCTGCTTCAGCTTCCGCTACTAAAAGATCAATTTGGCTACCAGTTGAAGCCTCTTCTTTAACAAGAGAAATTGTAGATTGAGTGCTACCAATATCAGGAAAATCGAGATCATCATCACTTGGTAGAACAATTTCTTCTTCCTCTTCAACATTCATGGCCTGGGCGACCTCTGACATACTTACGCCAGTGTCCATATCCTTTAGAGGACTTGTGCTTGCAGGAGCTGCAGGAACGTCATGCTGTGGAAGAGTGTTATTGCTATAATCAATTGGCTCAGGAAAATCGAGATCACCATCTTCAGGTAATACAATCTCTTCACCATCTTCATTTGTATTAATTGAAATTATTCCACTCGCTGAAGTTTCAACTTCTGGAGTTGAAGGAGTCGTTGGAATTACCTCTTCTGAGTCTTTCATTTTATCAACGATACCAGTGGTCTTTACTAGCTTTGTTACACTAGAGGCCACTTTCGTCTTTGCTTCAGAAACTGGATTGAAATTCTGCTCTTCTTCGCCAAATAAGTAACGATTCAATAAGTCGTCTTCTTTAATCCAAAACCAATAACCATTCCCACTACAGATTTCATCTTCGTCTGTAAGTGTTCCGTCTTGAACAAATTCGATAACTTTTTGTTTCGAAAGTGGGCCAAGAATCTTATTTGATTTTGTGCGAATTAGCCAATTTCTATTGTCCATCATCATCTATTTACTACATCCTATAGAAAAATTCCTATGAATCCTTTTAAGTCCTCGTCATTAAACTTAAGCCCAAGACTGTAAACCGCATGTGGGTCATTAATTAAATCCTCACCTTCGATTTTACCATAAAGTACGTTCCAAAGTTGTAAATCTAGACCGACACGAATATTTGGCCCTACATCTTCACGATAATCAAAAACTTCTAGTGTCGATACCAGACCATAATCATCAAAATTATAATCCACAGCAAATCCACCATAAGATTCAATTAGACCACCACGGAACGTCCAATTATCAATTCGACGTCCAAGCTGAAGGTTAAGAAGAACATCATTATACTTTCTCTTCTTCTCATCAACGGTAGTTGTTGTTCCACCAACTGTTGTTTCCGTAACTTTTCTTCTCTCTGGCCCAAACTCAGCCGTTGTTACACCAAGTAAGTAGAAGCGACCAGGTGAAGGAAAGATTCTAAGTTCAGCAGTTGTGTCAGTTTGCCCTGTCCCTGTATTTGCACCAGTGTAAACAGAGAATTGAGTGCGGATACTATCAACACGTCCAATAACTTTTTGAACACTTGCTAGAGTTGTTTTAACTTCATCAGCAATCTCTTCTTCAACTAAGAGCTTACCAACAGTCCCCTTTCCATCTTTAATATCTCTTACAAGATCTTGGAGGTCGGCCATCATGCGATCTGTTTTCTTTAAGATTTCCTTCACGTCTGCTACAGCACTTTCTGGCTCATTAGCATCTGTTTGAAAAGCAATCTGATCAGAGAAGGCTTCTAAGTTATTAACAATATTTTGAATTTTTTCATTATTGCGTCCAACGATATCATTTAGCTTGGCCGTCATCTCACGAGTATTTTCTAGAGTAAGTTGAACATCGCGAATGATCTTCTTCATGGCCGGCTCGCCACCCTCAGGAACAAATGACTCTTTAATACTACCAACAAGAGTCTTCACATCATGCATAACTTCAGTTGCATCTTTTAAGAGAGTTTCAATCCCCGCTTTTTCTTCTGCAATAATCTCTGAACCATCTGGAAGTATTTCTTTTGAGTTTTCAATATAAATCTCTAGATACTTATCACCAAGGAAACCTACAGAACGAATCTTAAGCTTAGATCCTCTTGTAATCCCTACTCTTGAAAGAACTTCAAAAGTAATTTCCGCTTTATTTCCAATAAGGCGGATATCCTTGATACGACCGGCATTGATACCGGCAACCTTAATTGGTGTTTTTGGAAAAATACCAGATGCATCGCTAACTGTTGTGTAGTACTCATTATATGTTCCAAATCCTGATTGATTTGAAGTTACAACAAGTGACATGACAACAACTGCTATCATGGCAGTTAGGGCCATCAGCCCTACTTTAAATTCATTCATTTTAACCCTCTTCCCTAGGCTTAGTACTTACAGATTAATAAACTCTTGCACGAGTGGGTGCTTTGAATTTCTAAACTCTTTTGCAGGTAAGTACTCAACAATATTACCACGATTTAGGAAGGCAACGTAGTCGGAAATTTCCAGCGTTGCTTTTACATCGTGAGAAATAATAATTGACGTTAATCCTATATCTTTATGTTTATGGCTTGTATCGACGATTAAGTCGTTGACCATTTTTGTCGTAATTGGATCCAGACCAGTAGTTGGTTCATCATAGAGCATTACTTGTGGACTCAAGGCAAGTGCTCTTGCAAGACCAACCCTTTTTCTCATCCCACCTGAAAGTTCACTTGGTAATTTATCAAATGAAATTTCTTGAAGACCGACTGATTTAAGTAAACCAAATACCTTCTCTTCAATTTCCTTAGGACTCATTTTTGTGAACTCTTCTAATGGAAAGGCTACATTTTCATAAGTAGTCTTAGAATCAAATAAGGCCGCATATTGAAAAAGCATTCCATAATTTTGGCGAAACTTTCTGAGCTCATCTTCTTCTAAAAGAGAAAGGTCTTTACCTAAAACTTCAATCTTTCCAGAAGTTGGATGATGGAGTCCTAGGATATGTTTTAAAAGAGTCGACTTACCAGCTCCTGAGAATCCCAGAATTGTTGTAATACTTCCTCTTTCAATATCAAAGCTAAGATCATTTAAAACTGTATGTTTACCAAAAGTCTTAGTTAAGTTAGATATTTTTACTGACGAATCTTTAAAGTGTAACATTCTACATCACCTGCACTAAAAAGCTCGTTAAGAAATAGTCAAGAACGAGTACGGAGATCATTCCCCAAACAACAGCTAAGTTTGTTCCCTTACCTACACCTTGGGCCCCTTTCGTAACAGAGAAGCCAAAGTATGTTCCAATAACAGAAATAACAAAACCAAATACAGTTGCTTTAATAACTCCTTGGAAAATGTCTGAGACATACATGAACTGACCAAGCTTTGAGAGATAAATTGCATCATCAATTTTTAGCGCAATTGTTCCGACGATATAAGAACCAATATTTCCAACGAGTAAAAAGAAAATCGAAAGAAGCGGAAGAGAAAGTGTTCCTGCAACGATTCTTGGAACCGCAAGAAATTGAACACTACTAATTCCCATAACTTCAAGAGCATCAATTTGTTCTGTTACCTTCATCGTTCCAATCTGTGCGGCCATAGCAGCTCCAGCACGACCTGCAACGATGAGTCCTGTTAAAACAGGTGCAAGCTCTTTTGCTAAAGTAATAGCAACAACCGGCCCAACTAATGAATCAACATTAATTAACTTGAAACCGAAATAGGTCTGGTAGGCCATAACCATTCCTGTAAATGATCCGGCCAAGAAAATAATGAATAAACTTTTATTGCCAATGAAGTCCATCTGCTCAAAAAATAATTTAAAGCGATAAGGCCTTCTTGTTGCCCAATAGAAAAAGCTAACGATAAAATTCATTATCGTACCAAGGCCCGCAATATTTTTAATAAAGATGCGACCTAAGTTTTCATTAAAGATTACAAAACTTCTAAGTAAATAATTCATTACTGAAATTTTAAAGGAAAAAGAGTGAAACTGCTACTTACTGTCGATAAATTTTGGGAATTCTTTCTGTTAAGTGAATGAACACTTCATAAGGAATTGTCTTAGACTCAAGGCAAATATTAGAAAAGTTCTCACCTTCCTGATCCCAAACCACAAACCTCTCCCCATTTTTTATTTCGAGGTCTTGATTATTAAACAAAATTTGTCCCATATCCATATTCACTCGTCCCACAATCTGGCCGACTTCACTGCCGTGTCTTAGGTGAACATTTTGATAACGAGTTGAGAACCCATCACCATAACCGAGGGCAAATATTCCGACGACCCCATCCGTTGGACATGGAGTTGCTCCATAGCCTATTGGGGTTCCACGATCAACTTTAAAGCTATTAATAAAAGTTGTTTCGAGCCTTGAAATTAACTTTCCTTGCCAACAGCTTAAATGACTATATTGAGGAAGAAGTGAAGTTGGCCCATACATCATAAGCCCTGGTCTTACATGAGTTTCTTCTAGACCTACTTTCTGCTCGATTGCACCAGAGTTTGCTAGTGAGGACTTATCGATTTCAATTCCTGCGGCAGTTAATTGAGATTTTAATTCTCGCCAATTTTCCTTCTGCGCAAGATTTCTCTTATTCTTTATCATTGATAAACTTGAACTCGAGAAGTGAGACATTAAATGATAAATACTTTTTCTTCCGGATGCTTTAATTAGTTTAACCACTTCATCAACTCGATCAAGCCTTAAACCAAGACGATTCATTCCCGTGTTAAATTTTAAACACAGTGGAAAGTATCTAAAGTCTTCCTGCTCTAAGAAGTACTTCAAGTTTGATTCATTAGATAAAACTGGAATGATGCGGTTATTGAGATATATATCAGCTGCTTCTTGAAGATCGAGATTCACGTCAGAGAAGACGTAAACTTCAAACTCTCCGTTTGGTATTTCTTCACGAAGCCTTAAGGCTTCACCAATACTAGCACAACCAAATTCTTTTATTCCCAATTCAAAGTATGCAAATTTAACGATAGGAACCATTCCGTGGCCATAGGCATTTGCCTTAACCATAAAAAGGGCCTCATTACTTGGACAAATTTCTTTTAGTAGTTGATAGTTACTTGCAAGATTTGAGACGTTAATCTCCATGCAACTTTTTATTCTCATAACGTGCTTTCTTGAAACGATCTCTTAGTTTTCAATTTTCTTGCAGTTGTTACCATTGAGTATTGAGAATATGGAACTTCAAAAACATTTAAAGACATTGAAAGAATTAAGCTCTTATCCTTACCTGAGAAATACTTTGCTAAACGGATATTCTTACAAAGATCCTTCGTTGCCGCAAAGCTCTCATCAAAGAAGTCATTTTCAACATCTAAAATAATTGATTCAAAAGAGATATTATAAATATTTGATAAATTAGTTACCTGCGATAAGTTAATCTTCATATCGCGCCAAAATGTTTCCCAATCAAAATCAAAGTCAGATCTTAATTCTAGAAGGTCTGTAATTTCAGACGTATCGACTGCAATTAAGTTTCTCCCATGAGTTGTTTGAGAAATTTGCCCTAATAGCTCAAATGGCCCTTGAGCACTTGCGACTGCTGCCGAGTGAGTATTTGCATTCACGAGCTGAGAATAAACGCCACTTAACAGAGACTCCACCACTTGCCAGTTAAAATTAAATAAATAATCGCGGTCCACTTCAAGTGCGACAACAGTTGTAATATCTTCAGCGTTAGCTGACATTGCAAGAGTGACAACAGGATTATGAACAAGGTTAGAAACAATATTCTTAACCATATTCATTCCATTCTCATTAACACCGTTTAGTTTAATATGACCTAGCCAAATATCTGGGACATTAATATTTTTCATCCCATCGTACTTAACAGCACATAATTTATTTGTTTTACGATTAAGATCAAAGACCGTAATGCTTGTTACGAATTCTTGTGGTTCAAATACATTTGCAACTAATGATTTAAAGTCACTATTATCCTTATTAAAGTTTATCGAATCACAAACTTCAAAAAAGTCCTTTCCGTATAGAGTCTTTGTTCTTTCACTTTCAAGACTAGCAACTAATGCTTCTTGCTTATGACGATACTTATCGTGGAAAGTTTCAAATTGACTCACCTGTCTCATTAGTGCTGTTTTGCGATTGTATTGATCGAGAACACCACGAACCTGAACAAGCAGATCGAGTTCTGTAAAAATTGAGCCAAGACTTTCAATTTTTGCAACAGACTTAAGGTCAGAATTTGAGGCTACGATGAACACCCTTTGAACTTTCTTTAGCTCTGGGCGATCAAATAGAGATTGGCCTTCATAGTCCACATCTTGAGCGCGCACTAAAACTAAGTCATATTCTCTTTGAATATGAGATATTAGAAATGCATTAGCATCATCAAATGAATCGATAAGAATATTAATATTTTTAAAGATTTTAGAAAATCCCTTACAATCTTCAATCATTGAAGAAAGAATGGCTACTTTTGGACTAATCATTGTCATGGCGCAAAAACTCCTTCTAAGGACATAACATCGTCTAAAATCGTATCAAAATACAAGAGTTATAGCAATTTTAAGAGCTCTTCTACTGTATTTATTTCTTGAATTTGGGCCTGAGTTAGAAATAGATCACTTTTTTCATAGCGTGGAACTCGTTTTTCATAAAGATCCTTCATGAAATCCATACCATTCTTTGCCAATGGGCGATTACCATCTTTTTTAAGCCTCTCCCAGCACTCTTCAAAAGTACTTTGAATATAAACAAGTTTTCCGCCAATTTCAGAGATAAAATCAACAACATCTTGCTCATCAAGTGCACCGGCCCCTAGTGAGATAAGGTAGTCATCTTTCATATTCTGGTGAAGAAGCTTAATCATATCAATTTCGTCTTTGCGAAATTCATCGATTCCAATGTCTTGGATATACTCAGCTAGTGAGTCATACCCAGTCCCCATGCGATTAAAGATTTCCTCATCTAAGTCAAATACTTGAAATTGATCATCCTTAGATAATTTCTCACCAAATGTTGTTTTGCCGGCTCCAGAAAAGCCCGTTAGAAAGATTCTCATAAGTAAAAAAGTACACGATTACGTTCATAATGTCCTAATTTTCTTGCCTTTTGGCCCTTCGCAATATAAACAGAGAGTTCAAATGACAGAGGATAAAATGCAAATCGTAAATAAAGATAATACATTCTTGAAAGACTCAACGATTCTTATCTCTCGTGTTGGTGACGAGTTTGAAACTTACCAACTAACTGATAAGAATAATGAATGGGTAAAATCAATTCTTGATGGCATCACAAAGGACTTCGATCCGGAAGTTAAGCCTGAAGGCTTTGAGCACTTAAATGTTGAGCTTCAACTAAAGAATGCTCGTGACTATACTTTTGGAGAGCACCTTATTGTAAAAGGAAAAGCTTCTGGAGCCTATACAGCAACTTGTGTTCGCTGTTTACTAGACACTCCACAAGAGTTTGAAACTGAATTTACATGTGCTTTCATTAATAAGAGATATGAAGACGACCCAGAGTATGAAGAAATCGACGAAATTTATATTTCAGATGAAACGGCCGATATGTTTTTTCATGACAGAGGTAAGGCAGATTTAAGAGAAGCAGTAGCTGAAAACTGCTTTTTGGCCATAAATCACTACCCAGTTCATGACGCAGATTGCAAAGGTCTTTGCCAAACTTGTGGAGTCGACCTAAATACAGACAGTTGCGGACATAGCAATTAATTTGGCCTAACTTTTAGGCTTGTAATAATGAAGTGAGTAAGGTAATAAAGTAAGCTCATAATTGTAGTTAAAAATTGAAGTTGAATATAACGGAGTAGAAAATGGCAGTACCTAAGAAGAAGACAAGTGTTTCAAGAAAAGGCCTAAGAAGAGCTGGACAAACACACAAGCTTTACGCGAACAATGTAGTTGTAGCTGATTCAACAACTGGTGAACTAACGAAGAAAGGATGTATCTCTCCATCTGGTTATTGGAAAGGTAAGAAAGTCTTCGCTACGAAAGCAGATAGAGAAGAAGTAGAAGAATAAGATAATTTATTATTTTTCATATAAGAAAGCCCACTCGTCGAGTGGGCTTTTTGCGTTTTAACTGATTTAAATAAAAACATAACGAAAATCAGTTTGACCCATCAAACTTTCTTTTAGTATAAACTAACTACACAAACTAAGAGAGAGACACATGAGATTACTTTTAACAATTGCATTCGTTTTTAATACATTTGCACTATCACCTCTAGATGAAGCACTTTCCAAGCTCATCAAAAAACACAACTTAACTGCCCTACCTGAATCACAATTACAAAATCAAAATGAAGTGATTCTAGGTTCAAGATTATTTGCAGAGGTTCGCCTTAGTGGAAATAAAGATATTACATGCATGCATTGTCATCATCCAATGCTGGGAACAGGAGACAATATTCCATTCTCGATTGGTACAGGTGGTGCAGGACTTGGAAAAAGTCGCATTCAAGACGGTAAAGGCCTCATTATCAAGCGCCATGCACCAGCATTAATCAATCTTGGCTACGATGAAATCACAGATATGTTTTGGGATGGAAGAGTTCATGTTGACTGGACTAAGGGAGAATTCAAAACTCCAAGTAAGGAACTTAATGCTAAGACAGAATTAAATAAGAAAATTCGCAATGCCCTGGCCGCGCAAGTTATCTTTCCACTTCTTTCAGTTGAAGAGATGTTAGGAAAGAATAATGAAATCGCTTCTCAAAAAGGTGACCTTGCTAAATGGGATGCATATGTTGATCGTCTTTTAAATGGCTCTAAGAATGCCATGTACCAAAACCTTTTTAAGAGAGCATATCCGAAAGACTTCAAGGCCGGTAAAATTGATATCTCACACGTCGCCAACGCACTTGCGGCCTTCATCACAAGAAACTTCAATCTTGTTGATACGCCTTATGATGAATACTTAAATGGTGATCTTAGTGCATTAAATGATTCTGAAAAAAGAGGGCTTAAAACTTTCTTAGACAAAGGCGCTTGTATCAATTGCCACAGTGGCCAGCATTTAACAGACTGGGATTATAAATCAATTGGGTTGCCTCAGATTGGGCCAATTAGCGCAACGTCCACTCTAAATGACAAAGGACGATTTGAAGTAACAGGCAATAAAGCGGATCAATATAATTTCAGGACACCACCCCTTAGAAATATACACTTATCTGCTCCATATATGCACAACGGTGTTTACGAGACCCTAGAAGAGGTTGTTGATCACTATAATCACACTCGCCCAGCAATAAAAAACTATATTGTTAACGAAGTAACTCAAGGTCATTACGAAGAAAAAATCATTAAAGATGAAAATTTTATTAACAATAAATTGCGATATCAGTTAATAAGCGATGACGATATTAGGCGTCCTCTACAGCTAACGGAGGATGAGAAGGCAGATCTTGTTCAATTCCTAAAGACAGGATTGTCTTCACGCCGTCTACAAAGGCTTGAAGAAGCTTCTAAACTTTTAAAATGAACATAGGGCCACAAACGTGGCCTTTTTTTGTAAAATTGACCGAAAAACACACAGTGTCAAATAATAACGCCCCTGCCCTTCCCCATCATTGTTATACTCAATAAAATAGGCGCAATTTTTTATTACCAAGATTAGGAATTTAAATGGATATTAAAGTAAAGATTAAAGGAACTGGAATCTACGCTCCAAAAGAAGTTAGAACAAATGTCGATCTAGAAAGTATGGTCGAAACAAGTGATGAATGGATTTATGAAAGAACGGGAATTCGTCAACGTCATATTTGCTCAACAGAAGGTGGCGAGTGGCCAAGTGATATGGCCTACCATGCAACTCAAGATGCACTAAAAGCAGCAAACCTTGAACCGAATGATATTGATATGATTATCTTCGCTTCAGTTACTCCAGATTATAAACTTCCAAATACAGCTTGTATTCTTCAACAAAAACTAGGAATCACAAATAAGTGTGCGGCCATTGATATCGCAGCAGCTTGTTCTGGGTTTGTTTACGGTTTAAATATGGTAACAGGACTGATTCGCATGGGTGCAATTAAGAATGCACTTGTTGTTGGCTCTGAAATGCTATCAAGAGAAGTTAACTGGGAAGATCGTAACACTTGTATTCTTTTTGGAGATGGTTGTGGTGTTGCTATTGTTGGTGCAAATGAAGATGGTGATGATTCAGATATCCTATCACTTGAACTAGGTGCAGATGGTGCAGGGAAAGAATTCTTTGACCAACCAGTTGGTGGAGCAGTTGATCCAATCACAGCTCAACACTTAAACGAGAGAACTCACTATATGCAAATGAAAGGTAAAGAAATGTTCCGTGTAGCAACGAGAACTCTTGCCGAAAATGCAAAGAAAGTTTTAGAAAAAGCAGGTAAAGACCTTGAAGAAGTTGATTGGTTAATTCCTCACCAAGCAAACGTGAGAATTATCGAAACAACTGGAAAGCTTCTAGGAATTAATCCTGAAAAAGTTATTGTTAATATTGATAAATATGCAAATACATCAGCTGCAACTGTTCCAATCGCAATGCACGAAGCAATTGTTGATGGAAGAATCAAGCGTGGTCAGCTATTATTGCTAGATGCATTTGGTGCAGGTTTAACTAGTGGAGCAACTCTACTTAGGTATTAATTAAGGTTTTATATTATGAAAAAAGTTGTTTTGATTTTCCCTGGTCAGGGATCACAATACGTAGGAATGGGAAAGAGTCTTGAAGGACACCCATCATTTGAATTACTTGAAAAAGCAAACAGTGCTCTTGGCTACAATCTTTCAAAGATTATGCTTGAAGGCCCTGAAGAAGAGCTTACACTTACTCAAAATACACAACCAGCAATCCTAACTTACTCAATTGGTCTTTTTCAAAAAGCTAAAGAGATTTTAGATGAAGCTGGCGTTGAGGTTTCATGTGTACTTGGACACTCTGTTGGTGAGTACCCTGCTCTTGTTGCAGCAGGTGCGCTAAGCTTTGAAGATGCTCTAAGATCTGTTCACAATCGTGGAAAATACATGCAAGAAGCTGTTCCTACGGGAATGGGAAAAATGTATGCCGTTATGAGAGTTCCTGCTGAAATCGTTGAAAAGGCATGCAAAGAAGTTTCAACAGAAGGTAACGAAGTTATGCCTGCCAACTTTAATGAGCCAGGGCAAATCGTTATTTCAGGACATGCAGATGCCTGTGACAAGGCCGTTGCTTGGATCTCAGAAAACTTCTCAGACCCACATAAGACAGTTGAATTAAAAGTTAGTGCACCATTTCACTCTAGCCTAATGAAGCCGGCCAGAGAGAATATGGCAGCATTTTTTAATGACGTAACTTTTAATAAAACGACAATTCCTTATATTGCCAATATTGACGCCAAAAAGTATCAAATTGGTACAGACGGTGAAGTTGTAAAAGAGAACCTGATCAAACAAATTGATGGTTCAGTTCTTTGGACTCAAAGTTTTGCAAGCCTAGATGATGACACTCTTTGTGTTGAGGTTGGGCCAGGACGAGTTCTAATGGGACTAGCAAGAAAGATTAACCGTAACATCAAAGTTATCTCACTTGATAAAGAAGGTGCTTTTGATGAGCTTAAGGAAGCTTTAAACTCATAGGAGCAAATATGATTGCAACTTATAATGATTTAAAAAATAAAAGAGTATTAGTAACTGGCGCAAGCCGTGGTATCGGGCTAGATATTGCAAAATCACTAGCTGCCCAAGGTGCACACGTTATCTTCAACTACCGTGAAGGGAAAGAAGATGTAGCTAAAGAAGTAGAGTCTCAACTTAAAGAGCTTGGTGCTTCAAATGTAACGGGACTAATGTTTGATCTTAATAATGAAGAACAAATGAAAACTGCCGTAAATGACTTCGTAAAAGAGTTTGGTCCAGTTGAAGGTCTTGTAAACAACGCTGGTGTTTCAAAAGACACTCTTCTTCTAAGAACAAGAAAAGCAGATCTTGACGCAGTAATTGATACGAACCTTAAGGGTGCAATCATGCTAACAAGTATCTGTTCACGTGGATTCTTAAAAGCTGAAAATGTATCGATTGTTAATATGAGCTCAGTTGTTGGTCTTATGGGAAATGTTTCTCAAACGGCCTATGCAGCATCTAAGGCAGGTTTAATTGGCGCAACGAAGTCAATTGCGAAAGAATTAGCTAGCCGCAACATTCGTTGTAACGCAATCTGTCCAGGTTTTATTCAAACTGATATGACTGATGCCCTTGAAGAAAAGGCGAAAGAAGCCTATATTGCTTCGATTCCAACTTCACGCTTTGGGTCAACTGAAGATGTATCAAATCTTGTGTGCTTTCTACTTAGCCAAGCGTCAGGATATATTACTGGTGAAGTTATTAAAATTGACGGTGGACTTTATATCTAGAAAAATATTAATATACTAAAATTAAATTTTTATATAAGAGAGAGAAATTGAGTTTATAACTTAATATATTTATTAGGAGACAAATATGGAACAAAAAGTAATTCAACTAGTAGCGGATCAAACAAAAATCGATATCGCAAAAATCAATGCTACAACTTCATTCGTAGACGATCTAAACCTAGACTCACTAGACATCGTTGAACTTATGATGAAAATGGAAGACGAATTTGATATTCAAATTCCAGAAGAAGATGCAGAAGGTCTTAAGTCTGTTCAAGACGTTGTTAAGTACCTAGAGTCTAAGCAATAATCAAAAATTAATTCTTAGATAAAAAAGCCTGCAATATGCAGGCTTTCTTTTTATAAATTTTTACAACTTTTAATCTGAAAAGTTTTGTAATCGTACTTAATCTCAACCTTCTCTTTTGACTTAATTGCCTTTTGAAAGCACTTCGCATCTTTTTTACTCGCTCGGTAAAAGGGAGCACTCTCCACGAAGCTAACAGTAATTTCATCTTTCTCTAACTTAAAAGTTGAGACATGGTATTGTGATGTGGCCAGATTGGCCGCATAAGTAGATACAAAGCTTAGTAATGTACAAAGAATTATTTTTTTCATTTTACTTATTCCTAAAGAATTCTCTTCTCATAATTTGCTAGTAGTTCCTTAGCTGCCTTTGATCTTGCTTCACGGCTCATCATATTGGCCGCAGTTTGTGGGTGATATGACTCCCTACTAGCAATTCCAAAAGCAGTCTTACCTACACTCACAGCATCTAAACTTGGAGGAAAGCCCACATGATCGACCTTAGAAGCATCAGCTCCCATTGTCTCTAGCCACTCATTAACATGAATCGGTTTTGAAGCAATAGCAGGATCAATGATCATCTTTGAAACTCCGCCTCTTCCATTATCAACATAAACAACAGGTGCCGTATGATAACTCCAGTAAGGATATTGCTGATTAGGAATTTTAAGTTTTCCTGATGCCCAGGCCTTATCTGCGATAACACCTTCTTCTTCAAACATATTAACCATAAGTTCTGAACGAGCATAGCATCCGTCTTGTACGTACTGCCAGGCCATCCCTTCCATTGCACGGGCCTTCTTAAAAAGCTCATTTGCTTTTTGAATCGAGATAACACCACTAGCACGTGGACGATAGTCTTGAACTTTTTCATATGAATCAGCAGCATAGTAACTATCACCATCGCGACAGCTATTCTTTGGTAAGAACTGGCGATTGATATACTGGCTATTGATATTTCCGTTTACGACATCAACAAGATGAACGAAGTCTAAATTATCTCTTTCGCGCACCGATTGCCTTCCAAGGCCGATAATATCTCCCTGAATAGCTTTTGGACAATGAGGAAGAACTGTTTTTAGGTAGTCGCTAAATCCAGCATCCTGCATGCTGAAGAAAGTTGTGGAGTTGTGCCCCATCGCTTCAGGTGCCTTTCTTTGAACAGTAAGACGTGACTTCTCATACTCTTCATTTCTCTCAATAACAGCACCACCAAGAGTACGAGCATACTTGATATAACTATCGTTCTTAGTGAACTGAGCATTACCTCTCGTATCGCGAGAGTAATTGATAGGCATATACACATTACGAGCTGGATCAAAGATTATGTAGTGATTATCGCCACACTTTTTAATAGTACACTTAGTGGCCATCTCACACTGATGATTTTTGTTATTATTATCTTGGACCCACATCTTTGTGTATGCTTGAGTCACCTTTTCATTTTGATTTTCAATATCGTCTTCAACACCTTCTAAGATATTCTGTAGGCTATCCCTAATTTCTTCTTGGGAAGGATCAATATTTCTAATAAGTGCGAAGATAGATTTTTGGGCCTCATCCATTGCTTGGATACGAGCGGCCGGTGTATCAAATTCTTGTACTGCTCTTTGAGAAACAAATTGCTTACTATTGGCATTATGAAAAATAATTTCTTTTCCATCGCTAATCGTCCTAACAGGAAAAAGCTCAGTTTCCTTGGTGCTTCCATTGCGATAGATCCCAAATAGGTGGCCACTTTGATTTCGCTGAAGAACGACCTGCGAGTCACCGTCTTCACAAATGACAACGGGAACCTCTGTGGGAGCATTACAGCTGTCAAAGCGCATATCATTGGCAAACTCAACAGAAACCTTTGCTCCAAAAGTGTAAACAGATAAAATTGATAAAATTAATAGGTTAATCTTTTTCATGGCAGTCTTATCGTATAAGTCGTTAAAAATATTAAGTTATTAATGATAAAAATAGATATAGCGTTCAACCTATTGAAATTGCGTTAAATATTAAACAGTAATCCTTGAAAAGCGTAAAAATTAAGACCCTCTACGCCTTGTCAAAATGCCTGCAAAATTATCAAATACTAGGAAAAAAACTTAGAAGAATTGAATAAAAAATAAAGGAAGATAAAGGAATATATATGAGTAACAGAAGTAATAAACGTGTTGTTATCACAGGCCTTGGAACAATTTGTGGTTTAGGTCAAAACACGCAAGAAGTTTGGAATGGTTTAATCGAAGGTAAGTCAGGAATCTCAGAAGCTGAAAGCTTCCCTATTCCAGATCTTGCAATCAAGATTGCCGGTGAAGTTAAGAACTTCGAATTAGATGAAAGCATCATGGAAGCTCGTGAGGCAAAGAAATATGACCGCTTCATTCACTTTGCACTTCATGCCACAGAAGAAGCGCTAAAAGACTCAGGTGCAAACCTAGAAGATTTTGATAAGTACAAAGTTGGTGCGATCCTAGGTGTTGGTATTGGTGGTTTCCCAATCACAGAAGAAACAGCGAAGACATTTGTTGAGCGCGGCCCACGTCGTATCTCACCTTTCTTCATTCCAGCAATTATTCCAAATATGGCATCAGGTGTTCTAAGTATTAGACACGGCTTTATGGGAGTTAACTACACAGTTTCTTCAGCATGTGCATCTTCATGTCACGCTATTTCAAATGCAGTTGAGGAGATTCGCTCAGGACGTCACGACCTGATGATTACAGGTGGTACTGAGGCTGTTATCTGTAACCTTGGAATGGGTGGCTTCATTAATATGAAAGCTTTCTCAAAGCGTACAGACGAGCCAACAAAAGCTTCTCGTCCATTTGATATAGATCGTGATGGTTTTGTTATGGGTGAAGGTGCTGGTGTTCTAATTCTTGAAGACTATGATAGTGCCGTTAAACGTGGTGCTAAGATCTATGCTGAGATCGTAGGTCATGGTGCAACTTCTGATGCTCACCATATTACAGCTCCACATCCAGAGGGAGACGGTGCTTATGGTTGTATGAAAAAAGCAATCGAAGACGCTGGGATAAGACCAGAAGATATTGATTACGTAAATGCACACGGAACTTCGACTCCACTTGGAGATGTTGCTGAAACTGGTGCAATTAAAAGAGTTCTTGGAGAAGAACACGCTAAAAAAATTAACGTCTCTTCAACTAAGTCAATGACTGGTCACCTTCTTGGTGCAGCAGGTGGTGTTGAAACTGTTTTTACAGCTCTTGCCCTTCACCATGGGATCATCCCTCCAACAATTAACTTAGACAATCAAGATCCAAAATGTGATCTTAACTACACTGCAAACACTGCAGTTAAGAAAGATATTAAATACGCCCTAAATAACTCATTCGGTTTTGGGTCGACTAACTCTTCACTAGTTCTGAAGAAAATTGAGGATTAATAAATGTTTCATAAAAACGCCAATAGCTTAGAAAAAATGGATGAGGAAATTTTCTCATTAACAAATAAAGAATTAGCAAGACAAGAAGAAGGA
Source organism: Halobacteriovorax sp. HFRX-2_2 (assembly GCF_043196705.1). Classification (NCBI taxonomy): domain Bacteria; kingdom Pseudomonadati; phylum Bdellovibrionota; class Bacteriovoracia; order Bacteriovoracales; family Halobacteriovoraceae; genus Halobacteriovorax; species Halobacteriovorax sp. HFRX-2_2. The sequence goes on along the minus strand of NZ_JBEBMT010000002.1, from coordinate 253,221 downwards.
TTAGAGTTAATCGCTTCTGAAAACTATACATCAAAAGCTGTCATGGAAGCACAAGGTTCTGTGCTAACAAATAAGTATGCTGAAGGTTTACCAAATAAGCGCTACTACGGTGGTTGTGAAGTTGTTGACTCTGTTGAGCAACTTGCAATTAATCGCCTTTGTGAGTTATTTGGATGTAAGTTTGCCAACGTACAACCACACTCTGGTTCTAGTGCGAATATGGCCGCATATTTTTCAATCATTGCGCCAGGAGATAAAATTCTTGGAATGGATCTTTCTGAAGGTGGCCACTTAACTCATGGCTCACCTGTTAACTTCTCAGGAAAATATTTTGACGTGAAGTTTTATGGATTAAATCCTGAAACAGAAATGATCGATTACGATGACGTAAGAAGAGCTGCTAAAGAGCATCAACCAAAAGTAATCGTTGCTGGTGCATCAGCATACCCAAGAACAATTGACTTCGCTAAGTTTAGAGAAATTGCAGATGAAGTTGGAGCATACCTAATGGTCGATATGGCACACATTGCAGGACTTGTTGCTGCTGGCCTTCACCCTTCACCATTTCCACATGCCCATATTGTGACATCAACAACTCACAAAACATTACGTGGACCACGTGGTGGGATCATCCTGACAAATGATGAAGAACTTGCAAAGAAGATTAACTTTAATGTATTCCCAGGAATTCAAGGTGGACCTCTTGAGCATGTTATTGCAGCAAAAGCAGTTTCATTCAAAGAAGCACTTGATCCACAATATAAGGATTACCAAAAGCAAGTTATTACTAATGCTCAAGCACTAGCAAAGCAACTTACTGATCTTGGAATGGAGATTGTTTCTGGCGGTACTGACAACCACCTAATCCTAATGAAGACAGACCCTGCCGGTGTAACTGGTAAGGTTGCTGAAAAGGCCCTAGAAGAAGCTGGGATTACTTGTAATAAGAACATGATTCCAGGTGACAAGAGATCTCCATTTGTAACAAGTGGTATTCGTCTTGGAACACCAGCTCTTACAACTCGTGGAATGGGTGTAGAACAAATGAAACAAATTGGAACTTGGATTGTTGAGGCACTTAAAAATGCAGAAAATGAAGCTGCCCTAAAAGACATCAAAGGCCAAGTTGAAAAACTTTGTAAAGAGTTTCCTGTTTACTAATTTCAATACTTTATGGAGGGTAGTTTCCTGCTATCCTCCTATATTAAAAAAATCTTACTAATCTTCCGATAACTAAATGTGATTTAGTATATGGGGATATTGTGAGAAAGTTTCATTCAAAATTTATTTCGGCCATTTTAGTTTCAACTCTTTTGTCGTCTTGTGCTTCAACAGTCGATCAAATTGAAATGGCGTACGATCAATACTCTGCCGCAGTTTCTCGCTATATCGCTTCAACGACAACAGATTACAATCCATCTAAGTTTGAAATCAACAAAGACAACTTGTACAAGCTACAAGAATCTGTTGAAAAGAATCTCGTGTGGCGTATGGAATTTGCTAAGGCCGAGAAGAAGAAAGGGCAGAACTCCTTAAAATTTATCTCTCCATACTTCGATTCAAATCAAAAGATCACTGCTGAACTTAATACATTTTTAAAAAATATTTCATGGGTAACTGATCCTACAACTCGCTTTGAGATTCGTACAAATCAAATGACTCAAGTTGAGCAACGTCGTGAAATTTATTTCACAGGAAATCGTAAACTAAAAAGACGTGAACGCGATGTGGACTATGCCATTGTTAACCCTTACGACCTTAAAGGGAGTGAGATCATCAAGGCCTTAAAAGTTGGTTATATTGCTAATATTGCAATCTATGAAAATCATCTTCTTTTAAAAAATAAAATTCGTGAAACACTTAAAAACGAAAAAGATATAACATTACATAAAGAATTAGGTGATTATCATAAGCGTCTCGTTCAAAAGCTTGTTAAGTCCCCTTCTCATAAAAGGCTTGCTAGACTTGCAACAATTTATCGAGATATTAAAATTTTTGAAGAAGTAAAAAATAAAACGAGAATTTCTTATTATATCAATCCGCTTATTGAAGAAACACTTGTCTATAATGAATTGATTAAGGCCTATAATAAAAAGAAGAGATGGAATGAAATACAACCTTCAATCCAAAACACAATTTCTTCAATGGCCCTAAAAGATAAGAGCTACTATGTGGGTTATTTTAACAAGGCCATTAAATTTGAGAATTTAAAAGGTGGCCAGGTAACTTACATTGGAAAAACAGAGAAGGAACACTTGGCCTATCAGCTGCGACCAATGGATATTGTCTTTACCCATAATAAGAATAGCTTTAATAACGCTGTTGTAGATCGATTTTGGGATAATGTTGGTATTTGGATTGGCTCTTGGGATGAAATTGTAAAGCTTGGCCTATCTAAACATCCCCTCGTCATCAAATATCGAAAAGAGATTCAATCTAAGAAGCTTAATTTTATTACGACAACACGAGAAGGCATTAAACTTAAAAGCATCGATTCAATGTATAACCAAGATGACCTTGCAGTAATCAGAAAGAGAAAGCTCTCTTATCAGGAAACAACACAAGGTATTGTTTTGGCCCTGAGTAATATTGGCAAGCCATATGACTACAAGATGAATCCAGCAGATACAAGTCGCGTCTCTTTTGCGCAGCTCGTCTTTGAGTCCTTTCCACAGATTAAATGGGATAAGTCTCATGCCTATAAACAAGAAGCTGTTTCTCCATATAAAATTACACAGCGCACAGGAGAGAATCAAGACTTCTTCACTGTTATGTTGTATCGCGACGGTATCGAGGTACTAGAAGATCTTGAAGATAACTTTAGGCAGATCTCTTCCCTGCAGTAATTATTCACACCTCTAAAATGAGAATATGCAATGCATTCATAATATGCTAGAAATAGATATGTATTGCCCAAGTTGCCAAACACCAAACACAAAAGTTATTGACTCGAGACACCTTTCCGATGGACTGGCAGTTCGTCGTCGTAGAGCATGTCTTAACTGTGACTTTCGTTATACGACTTATGAGAAGCTCCAGCTTCAAGTACCGGCACTTGTAAAGAACGATAAAAGACGTGAGCCTTATAACCGCGAAAAAATTTCGAAAGGGATCAACAAGGCCTGTCAAAAAAGACCTTTAACTACGGCGCAAATCAACCGATTAATTGACGATGTCGAAATGACTCTTTCGCAAATGAACAATATTGAAGTTCCTGCTAAGATCGTTGGTGAAGTTGTTATGGAAAAACTCTATGAGTTAGACCCTGTTGCCTACGTTAGATATGCTTCTTTCTATTGGAACTTCAAAGATATTGATGGATTCATTGAGAGTTTACAAAAGAGCATCGGTCAATTTGGAAATTTAAAAGAAAAGTTTTTATTAAATAAGGATTCAACTAGTGAAAAACCAAGCATTCAACAATAAGTCAGCAGCACGTCGTTTTGCTTTTAAATTTATCTATAAATTATTTTTAAAGGACTTCAAAGCAGAGCTTGAAGAGTACAAAAATGATATTGGAAAACTGAAAGCCGATATTGAAATGTTTGAAGAATCTTATATGAAAGAAGATGAAGAACACCATGACAATGATATCAACCCAAGTGTTCAAAACTTTGGTAACAAACTTATCACTGGTGTTATTAAAAACTTTCCAGAGATCAAGGAAACTGCTTCAACTTATATTCTAAAAAGAAGCTTTGACTCTGTTGATGCTATTGAAAGAGCTATTCTTTGCCTTGGTACTTACGAAATCAAATTTGAAGAAACTCCAAATAACGTAGCAATTAATGAGTATATCAATCTTGTTAAGAGTTACGGGAAAGAAGAATCAAAGAGCTTTGTTAACGGTATCCTAGATAAGATCAGTAAAGCGCAATAACAATGGCATTGAAACACGAACTCTTCACATTGATAAATGAAAGGATTGGCGCAGTCATTTGCCTTTATGATCAACAACGAGAGAGTTCGTCCCAAGTCCTTGAGGCCATGAATCACCTCGTTGATGGCACACTAGAAGAAAGAATCTTAAAATCAAAGAATAAAGACCTAATTAAAGACGGGGCAAGTCACTTCTTCTTTTCAAAGAACTATGGTGAGCAACTCAATATCATCTTTAGCTCAATCCCTAACACTCCATCTCAAAACGAGTTAAAGCAATTTATCAGCGTGTTAGATGCTCAGAAAAAAACTCATATTGAGGAAAAAGAGATTGTCGTGATAAAACCAAAAGGACACGCCTTTAAGTTTCATCACCCATCATTTCAAGTAAATCATTTTGAATACTAGCGAATAACAACTGTCGCTTGAGAGACCTTAGACCAGAAACGCTTCTTTTCTTTAAGGTTACCATTTGGTGCTTTTCGGCCAGTAATCTTCTCTAGAGTTTCAGAAATTTCTCTGTGAATATCAGAATACTTATCTTTTTGAATCATTGATAAAAGAGGCTTCTTAGCTTTTTCAAATTTTAAATCCCCTATTGTCGTAATAATCTCTTTTACAATATGGGCCCTCTTAGTCGATTTAAGCTTTTCATTAATATGATAATTTCTCTTATCATATAACATTGCCCAAATATTTGGAGCAAGATCAGTAAGGTTCATTCTCTTCACATTCTCAAGTGCTTGATAGCGAACGATTAGAGAATTATCTTTTAAAGACTGCTTGTACACATCTTTATAGTCAGTTTGGTTTAATGCTAGAAGTGACTTTAATGCGGCCATTCTCATGACCCAATTAGGATGCTTTGCAAACTTAGAAATAAAAGGTGCTGACTTCTTGCCCATAACTCTACCAAGTAAGAAAGTGGCCATCCAACGATTCTTCTCTGGATATTTTTCGTCTTTCATTACATTGATTAGGGCAGCAACAGACTTACCTTTAAGCTTTAGAACTTGCTTCTTAAGCTTGTCCATATCAGCTGATTTTAAATTGTATTTGAATTGTCTTTCGAGTTTCTGCGTTAGCACCGCTTGATGGGCCTTATGGTTAACAGCAGAGAACGAGTTAAAACTAACAATTAATGTTGCAATAAGAAGTAGTTTTTTCAAAAGACATCCTTGTCTAAGTTATTCTATTTTTTTAAAGATTAATTTTAACCAAGCATTTTTTCAAATTCGCTCAATAGCTCTTCTGCCGACTTTTGCTCTGCCGCTTCATTTTCAGGAGCTTTCTCCCCTGCAACTTCAGCTGCGGCCGGTGCAGGAGCAGGAGCCTCTGCTTCTTCAATTGGCTCAGGAGCAGCTTCCATTGTCGCTTCTTCAATTGGCTCTTCAAAGAACTCAGGAGCTTCGTCCATTAAATTTTCAGGCGCAGGTTCTGGAACCTCAACAGGCTCAGGAGCTTCAACTGGTGCTTCATCAGGAGCAACAACTTCTTCTGGTTCAGGAGAAAGATCGACTTCAGGTTCAGCATCAGGAGTTAAGTCAACTTCAGGAGCTGGCGTCGATGGAGTTCCTCCACCTTCTGCTAATTGTGCCTTAAGTTGTTCGTTTTCTTGCTTAAACTTTCTTAGGTCAGCAAGATCACCTTCAATCATTTCATATTCTTTAAGTCTTGCCTGTAGCTCATCTCTTTCAGATGAAAGAGCAGATAATTCTGCACTACTATCACCTGCAGATGCACTTGCAGCTTTTAATGTATCAACTTGCGACTTAAGTTGGGCAATTTCAGAATTTAGATTCGTTATGATCTGAGCAGAATCAGAATTATCTCCCGATTGCTCAACCGCACCTAGTTGTGCTTCAAGATCTCTAATAAGAGAATCTTTATTTGCGATCTGTCCATTTAGTGCAGCGATTTCAGCATTCTTACTTGCTAACTGAGCACCATCAACATTACCAGTTGGTAGGCTTCCACCAGGAACAACAGAAGGAATCCCCTCTCCTGTCTCAAGTCCACCACCTCTAAACAGAGAAGACTTTAATGCATTAGAGTTTTGAATAACTGAGTCGAGATAGCTTTTTAAAACATTCGCTGGAATTTGATGTTGTAATTCCTGCATACGTTTTCTTGTATAAAACCAATAAACGACGATGACACAAATTAAAAGTATAAGAATAGAGAATAAAATATAAAAAACGTTGTCACTAACGTACATCATTTCTCTTGATAATCTCGTGATAGAATTCGTCACTTTTTAATCCTTTTAATATATAAACCTTTGATTATTTTAACATAATCAGCGCCATTTAAAAGATATGAAAAAATAGCAAAAATGAACCTATAATGTAGGAAATAAATAGAGTCTTTTAGTCGGAAACCATTTCATTTAGCTTCTCATAAAGTGGATTTCTGCCCACAATAATTGTCTTTGAGAAGATATTATGATCATGACCATTATACTCAGTTACTTTAGCACCTGCTTCTGAACAAATGATTTTTCCTGCAGCAACATCCCAAGGAGCAAGTCCCTTTTCCCAGAAGCCATCAAAAACCCCACGAGCGACATAGCACAGATCAATCGCCGCCGAACCTAGTCTACGAACAGCAGAGATATTAACCATGACTTTTTTAAATTTTTTGAACTCATCATTGAATGGCTTTCCCTTTTCGGTAGCAAAGCCTGTTGCTAAGAGGAAGCCACGATCTCTCGAACGAGTTTTCTTAAGTCGGGTTTTTTCTTTCCCTTTAATGAGATAAGCTCCATTGCCCTTTGTTGCACAGTAGAACTCCCCTTTTTCAGGAATATAGATGACACCAACAACAGGTTGTAACTTGTAAGTTAGAGAAAGGCATACACAGTAGTGCTCTAATCCATGGACAAAATTATTTGTTCCATCTAGTGGATCAATAACCCAAAGGTAGTCACTATCTTGATATTCTTTAAGGTGCTTATAATCACCTTGGTACTTATGGTAGAAGTCTTCTTCGGCCAGCACAGGAATATCTGCTCGAAGTTTATAGAGTTGATTAATAATATAGCCTTCTGACGCATGATCAGCTGCTGAGACTGCTCCTTGAGCATCTTTGTAGCTAATCGAAAGATTTGAAAGATCTTTTTGAAAAGGTTTTAAAATTCTTCCGGCACCACGTGCAATTTTTATTAATTCGCCTTCAATGGCAATAAGTTCACTCTTAGTAATCTTCTTCATCCTGTCTCTTTTTAATGACGGCCTCTAAGTCAGACTCAGAAAGAGGCTCCTGACTAGCAACGGTATAATTTTCTGTAAGCCACATTCCTAAATCAACCATCTTACATTTTTCACTACAAAATGGGCGGAACTCACTTGAATAATAATCAAACTCTTTTGAGCATTCAGGACATTTAACCTTTAAAACTTTTGTCACCAAATTTCTCCGTAAAACTCATTAACTAATTTTTTAATCTCTATATCTTCAGTATATGCTACTTCGTTGATAGTTGAAATATGCCTAATGCCATTAAATGAACTTGTAGTGAAACAACTATCAAACTCATGTAACTCGGCCGCATGAACACGCATCTCTTTAAGGGGGCGTCCTAGCTTTTCTAGCATAAATTTTACCCTCTCAAGAGAGATTCCATCAAGTACACCAAACTCTGCAATTGGAGTTATATAATCATCCCCTTTCTTGAGAACGATATTGGCCGTCGGAAGTTCCAAGATATAAGACTCAGGATCAAGCAAGAGGACATCATCATAGCCTTGTGCAAGACTCTCCCTTCTTAACTGAAATTGGTATTGATAATTACTGCGTTTTAAAAAGTCGGGAAAGTTTTGATCTGGATAATAGCAATGGGAATTCAACTTTAATGAACTTTTAAGCTGATCCTTTTCAACAGCCCATATCCAAAACTGTATTGCTCCAGAAAGCTCTCGATAGAAAGTAATCCTTAAGTAGGCATAAGGGATTGAACTGAAGTCTCCAAGTATTTTTGCCGTGGCAAGCTGAACTTCATCAATAATTGAGCTATCAAAATCTTTAGGCCAACAATATTGAAATGACTTTTCCAGTCTTTGACGATGCTGATCCCAAAAAATCGCCTTGCCACCTTTAACAAGAATTGTCGTAAAGAAAGAATTCCCCCAAAGATTTCCCTCATTAATTAATGCATCACGTGCAGTTAAACCTTTCTTAGAAAAATAGATTACTTCCTGTTCCATAACTTCCCTTATTGTTTCAATCCATGATATCTAATTTTTATGATGAAAAATAGTAGCGATAATATTTCTAATGATATTTTAATTATTGGTTTTGGCTCTCAAGCAAAGTCTTGGTCATTAAACCTTAGAGACTCTGGTAGAGAAGTTACTATCGGCCTACGCCAAAATAGTAGCTCAATTTCTTTAGCAAATAAAATGGGCCTACCAACAATTGATATTACAAATAGCAAAATTGCTAATTTCAAATTTATCATCATCCTTACACCAGATGATACCCATGAAGAAATCTTAACTTCTCTTCAATTCTCTGATACGAATTTTAAGCAAAGATTGGTTTACGGTCACGGCTATAGTGTTATGTACCAAGGCCTACGATCAAAGCTTCCTACACATGAGCACTTTCTTTTGGCCCCAAAGGCCATTGCAAGTGAACTAAGATTTGGTTATGAAACGAAGGCCCCTCTAACAGCAGTTGTAAATTGTGATGATGAGAGCCTCTTAGATCTTGCAAAGGATCTAGGGATTACTGTTGGCCCAATCGTGAGTAGTTTTGAAGAAGAAACAATCTGTGATCTCTTCTCTGAGCAATCAATTCTATGCTCGGTTATTCCACAGGCCGCAAGACTGTCTTTTGAGACTCTTGTAGATAAAGGCCATTCGCCAGAGATTGCCTATATTGAATGCTGGCATGAAGTTAAACTCATTGCCGATGCCATGATTAAATTTGGACCTACAGAGTTTATGAAACTAATCTCTCCAAATGCCTTCATGGGTGGTGAAATGGCCAAGTCATTGATATTTGATGACGAGTATCAGAACAAGCTCAATAAAATCTATGAAAATATTGAAAATGGCTCATTCGCACGTGAAATTCTTCATACTGATTTCCAAAAGCAGCTCTCTCAGGTTATAAGTGAGTGGAATAACTTAGATATCACCAAAGTTTACAATAGCTTTGGAAAGAAATTGGTTCATGGGAATGAAGAAGCTAACAACTCGAAAAATTAGAAAATCAAAACTTTCTGAAACAAGAAAGTCACTTCAAGTTCTTACTTGTTACGATTATCAAACTGCTCAAATGTTAAATGAAACACAACTTGATATGATTCTTGTTGGCGACAGCCTTGGTAACGTTGTTCTTGGTTACGATACGACAGTTCAAGTTAGCCTAACAGAGATGGCCATCTTTGGAGCAGCAGTAAGAAGAGGTGCACCAAATAAATTTGTGATTGTTGATATGCCTTTTGGTACTTATACAACTTTTGACAAGGCCCTTGAGAATGCGACTAAGCTCTTCCAAGACACTCAGGCCGAGGCCCTTAAACTTGAAGGAGCCTACCCTCATCAACTTGATATCATCAAAAGATTAACTCAATCTGGAATTCCAGTCATGGGACATATTGGTCTGACTCCTCAAAGTGTTCACGAGCAAGGTGGTTACTATACTCATGGCAAAGATGACTCAGATAAAGCAAGGCTATTAGCAGAAGCAAAGCTTTTAGAAGAAGCCGGCTGCTTCTCGATCGTTCTAGAATGTGTCACAGATGAGATTGCCACAATCATTACAAGAGAGCTTTCAATCCCGACAATTGGAATTGGTGCAGGAAAGAATACTGATGGACAAGTTCTAGTTATCAATGACCTTCTGAAGATGGGGCCTGGAAAATATCCAAACTTCTGTACACCTATTGCTAATTTCTTTGATCAAAAGCTTAAGCTAATAAGTGAATATATTTTAAAGAATAAGAACGCGGATAATACAGACGATGCTGACCTACACCATTGATAGTGGTAATACATTCATCAAGATTGGTATTTTCAAAGGTCGTCTACTTACGAGTATTGAAAAATTAGAAATTGCGAACTTCAACTTTAATTTTGAAGAAGGCGCGGCAATTATTTATTCAAATGTCTCAAAAGAAATTAAAGAATTTCTTCCTAAAGATGCAATTAATGCATTAAGCTTAATAACTGAATTTAACTCAACTTATGACTCAAAAAAAATAGGAGCAGATCGCAAGATCATCTCCCGCTACCTGCAAAAATATTATCCACAAGAAAAGATCCTACTTGTTGATGCTGGAAGTTTTATTACATTTGATGAAATCGACCATGGGCTTCACAAAGGTGGGCCAATTTTCTTAGGTCTTGGAAATTACCTTAAAGCCTATCCACAATTTTCTGCAAATCTTCCAGACATTACCGGGGCCATCGATACGAAGGCCCTTACAAATACTAGGCAGGCGATCTCATATGCTTATGACTCTTATTTAAATATGATTGTAAGTGAAATCAAAAAATTCTCTGATCACCGTATTCTAGTTACTGGTGGTGATGGTTATCACTTCAAAGAGCTTGGTGAATTTCAAGAAAACCTCATTCACGATGCTCTAATAAATCTATAATTTCGTAATCGAAATATCTCTTAAAAATTAAATGTTAAAGTATCAATACGAATCATTTTGAAATAGACAAATGAAGTCCCCTATTTCTCTTTGTCTCCACTGAAGGAGACCCTTACCACAAGGAGAGAAGTTATGGAGGACTTCATAAGGGTGATTACCTTGATCATACTTGTATTAGAATTTGTGATTCTAATTCTAAGTTGGTCAAAGTGATCTTTGGGGGCGATGACGCCATCATCGTCCCACCTTATGAATTTTAGCATAAATCGAAGCTAAATTTCAGCTTAAATTACCCCACAAAATTCTTTTTAAAATTTGCTGGAATTTCGATGGCACGATACTTCTTGCCATTAGATAGACGTAGCCAATAACCTTCCTTAACGTCACCATCCATAACGATATTAATAGGCTTCATTGACACGATATGATCGTAATTTATGTAGATTAGTTCTAGTGTATCACCTAGTGCTTGAACGTCACGTTGTGAGATGATTGAGAACTTACCAAATTTCATAAACTTACCTTTGTTACTTATTACACAGGCCTTCCGAATACCTTCAGATATTTCAAATTCAATGGCCTAAATCCTTAAAAACATATATAAGATAGACACATAGTATTAACAACCAGAAAGTTAAATATATGAAAATATTAGTAGGTGTATGTGGCTCAGTTTCCGCTTACAAGTCAATTGAATTTGTAAGAGGACTGGTAAAGAAAGGCCACGAGGTAAAGGTTATCTTAACAGGCGGAGCAACGAAATTTGTTCAGGCAGACCTCTATACTTACTTAGGTGCAAATGAAGTTTATAGTGCTCAGTCTGACTTTAGCGCCAGTGTGGAAACAAAGTCAGTGCTTCATATTGAATTGGCAAAATGGGCCGACTCACTTCATATCTACCCTGCAAGTGCCAACACCATTGCAAACCTTGCCATGGGAAAAGCCGATGATCTACTAACATCTGTTTTCTTAGCTGGATGGGATAAGTTTCAAACTGTAATTTATCCAGCAATGAATACGTCGATGTGGACCAATCCAATCACACAAGAAAATATTGATCTACTAGAAAGACTAAATAAGCAAAGCAATATCTTTATCTACCCGCCAGCTTCAGGTGAACTTGCTTGCGGTGATGTCGGTGCAGGAAAGATTCCAGCAGTTGAAGAGGTCTTAGCAAATTTTGATGCTATCAACCCTTCAATTAATCAAGAATCAAAACACGTAGTGATTACAGCTGGTGCAACAGTTGCACCAATTGATCCAGTTCGTTTTGTGACAAATCCTTCCTCTGGAAAAACAGGATATGAGATTGCGAAAGAATCCCTTCGCTTAGGATATCAAACCACAATCTTACTTGGGCAAAACTCTTGTCCGGAGTTTCAATACCTAAGAAGTCTACCAGGAGTTAAGATTATCTCTGTTCGTACAACAGATGAAATGTATGAAGCAGTTCTTGCTCTTGAGAATCAATTTGATACTTATATCTCTACAGCGGCCATTAGTGACCTTAAATTTAAAACAGCAGAAGGTAAGCTTAAGAAAGAGGCACTCTCTTCAAGTCTCGAGTTTGAAAAGGCCCAGGACATTCTTGCACATGTTGTTGCCAATAAAGAGGATCACCAAACGATCGTAGGGTTTGCCGCAGAGACAGATCTTTCAAAAGAAATTTTAGAATCAAAGTATAATCGCAAGCCAACAAAGCTCTTAGTGGGTACACATGTAAATAGTGGCCTTTGTAAAAGCGCAAGAAAAGGCTTCGGAAATAATGAAGCTAACTACACAATCCTTAACGATGGTGAAATTGCCTTTACTGGTGAGCTATCAAAAATCGAGTTAGCAAAAGAAATATTTAAAAGGATTAAAGCTTGAAGTTAATTCAAACACGATCAGATTTAATAGCAACAATGAAGGAAGTGTCTCACGATTCACTTGGCCTTGTTGCGACAATGGGTAACCTCCATGCAGGCCATATGAGCCTCCTGACAAATGCTCTTGAAACTTGTGAAAAAGTTGTTGTGACAATCTTTGTTAACCCAAAGCAATTTGGAGAAAACGAAGACCTCGATAGCTACCCTCGTACCCCAGAACAAGACCTTGAACTGATTAGAGAAACTGCTGGCGATCGTGTTAACGACATCATGGTTTTTCTTCCAAAAGATAATAGTGAAGTTTATCCAACAGGTTTTAATACGACTGTAACTGTTGAAGGAATTACCCAGAAGCTTTGTGGACAAAGTCGCCCTACTCACTTTAGTGGCGTAACGACTGTTGTTTACCAACTCTTCACTTTAATAAAACCAAGCCAGGCCTTCTTTGGGCAAAAAGATTACCAACAAGTTTGTGTCATTAGAAAAATGGCCCATGACTTAAACCTTGAAATTGATATTAAAACCGTACCAATTAAGCGTGAAGTAAGTGGCCTCGCCCTTTCATCTCGTAATGGTTACTTAACAAAAGAAGAAAAAGAATACGCCCTTCTTCTTCCTAATAAACTTGATGAATTAGAAAATCTTCTAATGAGAACAACTTGGGTCGATGCTCAAGCTCAGTTAAATGAAATCCTTGAAGAAACACTAAAGGATTCTAAATGGGACTATCTTGAAGTTCTCGATAGCGCCAATCTAGAAGATGTTGAATCAAATACAAAAGAAGTTGTTATCGCAGGTGCTTACTTTGTAGGAAGTAAACCAACACGTCTCATCGATAACAGATTAGTGGAAATTACTTATGCTTGATAATGAATTTTTTATTTCACGTGAGGCAAAGGCCTCTCTCGTCTCATTAGTTTGTCCAAAGTTCAAAGAACATGCGACAGAAAAAGATACTCTCCGCTCACTTGGAGAGCTTAGAGAACTAATGCGTACACTGGATATTGAAACTGGTGAACAGTATATTCAAAATAAGAAGACTGTTGATCCTGGAACAATCCTTGGAACAGGTAAACTTGAAGAAATCGCAATGGATGCAAAGGCAGAAGGCTCAACGCTACTCGTTTTTGACTGCGAATTAACTTCATCTCAAATTAGAAATATTAAGAAGCTAACTGGAATGTCAGTAGTTGATCGTTGCCATATTATTCTTGAAATTTTCTCTGAACATGCACGAACGAAAGAAGCTCGTATTCAAATTGAAATCTCACGTCTCCAATATATTCTTCCACGCCTTGCTGGTTTCTGGTCTCACCTTGGCCGTCAAAAAGGTGGTATTGGTGTTCGCGGTGGTGAGGGTGAGCAACAGATTGAGCTTGACCGTCGTATCATTCGCGAGCGCATTGAGTTCTACAAGAAAGAACTTAAGGAAGTTGAAAAGTCTCGTATTGAGCAAAAGAAAAAACGCTCAAAGAAGGCAATTACAACGGCCCTCGTTGGTTATACCAATGCTGGAAAGTCGTCTCTTATGAATCGTCTATGCCGTGTAAATGTACTTGAAGAAGATAAGTTATTTGCCACTCTTGATTCAACATTTAGAATGCTAAACCCAGATACGAAGCCACCAATGATCCTTATCGATACGGTAGGTTTCTTATCAAACCTTCCAAACACTCTTATTGATGGTTTCAAGACAACTCTTGAATCAGCACTTGAGGCGGATCTACTTATTATCACTTGTGATATCAGTGACCCTAATTACGAAAAGCATCTTGAAGTAACAAATAACGTACTTGATGAACTAGGCCTAAGTGATAAAGAACGTTTCATTGTCTTTAATAAGAAAGATAAATTAAACGATAAAATCACAGAAACGATTATTAAGAGAAAGCATCCAAATAGCTTTGTGATCTCAAGCTTTAATACAGAAGAGATCGATGAATTACGTGAATATATCGTTAACTTCTTCCTTGAAAAGCAAAATAACTACGATCTCTTTATTCCATATGATGCAGGAGCGGCCCACTCAATTGTCGTTTCAAAAACTAACGTCATTAGAACAAGTAATCACGAAAAAGGGATCTACTATCAAGTAAGAGTACCTGACTTTATTTATAACCCATTAGGGTTACAAAAATTCGAACTAGGACCTCACGATCCCCTTCTAGACGAAGTCTAAGTAAAAAATTAAATATAAATTTTACTATTCCGAAGAGCGAGTATGAACAAAATCATACTCGCACTAATTCTATCTATGTTATCTTGGTCTGCTCTTGCTGGAGTAAAAACGATCGACGTTGAAGCTTACTTTAAAACAGATATGGACTTCATGTTTTCCATTAAAAATAAGAGTTACGATAAAGTTATTCTCGACTGTCAGGGTTTTATCAATGGGCTAAATCTTTATAGCTCTCGCGGACATGATATTTTTACACTTCCAGGTTATGGGCATTGCATGGCCATTCATAATGAAATTATTAAGAATATCAAAAATGAGAAAAAGTCTTGTTTGGTATTAAATGATAAGGAAGGGCAAATTGTTGTTCTGGACAACAAGTGCCCAGAACAAAAATAGAAGACGCTTAAGAAATTCTCTTAATTAGGTGGTAACCAAATTGCGTGCGAACGACTGGAGAAAGCTCTCCTACTTCTAGAGCAAATGCAGCCTTTTCAAATGGTGCCACCATCATCCCCTTACCGAATTCACCAAGATCTCCACCCTGCTGACCTGAAGGACAATTAGAAAAGTCTTTTGCAAGCTCTTCAAAAGTTTTTCCATCTTCTAACTTCTTTAATAAATCTTTCGCTTCATACTCTTGATCAACAAGAATGTGAGCACAACGAATCTTAGACATAGTTTTTCCTTTGAATATATTTTTTAAGAATGAAATCGCCAATAGTATGTTCCTATGATTACGAGAAGTATGATGGCCAGGCCAAGATACATGTATAACTCATCCCTCTCCATTAAAGTCTCCACAAATTCGATCAAGATTTGAAAGAAGATTTGCAATATCGAGAGGTGCCTCAATAACACGCTGAGCTCCCTCTTCTCCTTTTGTCACAAGCTGAACCACAGGAATATTCTGACAGAATTCTGATTCGATTTTCCCTATTGTATCGGCCGTAATAGTTGAAAGATCCACGAGAATGACTTCAGGCACAATATCTCTAATAAAGTGAAAGGCCTCTTCTTCATTAGAAAGAGTGAAGAAATCTCCGCCAACTTCCTTACCTAACGCCTCGATAGCTGTGATCATCATTTGGTTATTAGACAAAAAGAATAGTTTTTTAATTTTCACGATTAAGCCTTCATATGTTACATTTAATCAATAAGAGTAATGGGAGTCCACATGTCTAGCCGCATTAAAATTATTGATAACCTATCCAATTCTACCTTATATGAGTTTTCAATGGAAGACGCAGATCGTGCTTATCAAAAATCTGAAGAGCTAGAAGAGATGGGGCTTGATATCAAGCTAGTTATCCCTTCTGTATCACAGACTCTTATCGAATCCCTTGGCGCCTCAAGTGAAACAATTGAGAAATTAAAAGAAATGATGGATGAAGAAATTGCCTCTCATATCAACGAAGAAGATGGTGGTTGTTCAATTTGTCTTCCCGATGGAAAGATCCACCAATAAAGATCGTCTAAAATTCTTCGTTTAGAAGCGCTTCCATCTTCTTTGTGCTCTCTTGCAGAGACTTAAGAGATTCCATTGCCTTTTTTAGCTCAGGATTATTATCCACGGCCTTGTTAATATCTTCTTGTGATATTGCCTGCCCTGTTTTTTGAGCGGCCTCATTAACTGAGTCTTCAAACGCTTTATTGTAATCACTCTTCGTCGACAATTCATTATTTACGGACTCTGAGCTGGTCTCTTTAGAACCATCATTATTAGAACCTGAAGTGGAATTAGAACTAGCTGTTTCAGAAGAGCTTGAAGAGGTATTCATAAATGGAATCTTAGGAAGATATAACCCTCCAAGAACTCCACAGTCTTCAACTCGATTTGAGTCATTAACAAAGAGGTCAACTTCAAAGCGTTTAATGATAGTCTTCCCACCATATGCATTATCACTCATACGACTAAGTTCAAGATTTAACTTAAGCTCTGCACGATGGAAGTCTTGTCCCTCAACTTTATTCACATAGAAATTTGTAATATACATTGAAGAAAGAACGAAACTCGTTGAGCTAATCTTATCCCCTATTGTGTACTTGGCCTTACCATCAGGTCTTACAATCTCATCCAAGATAAGGTCATTCTCTAACTTACCTAGCTTAGCTAGAGACCTCTTACAGGTCCCAGGTTTTCCCATATAGGCCTTAATAGCATTGGCATAATTATTTAACTCTGTTTGATTAATTGCTGTTTTTGTCGACTTCATTTGAGTCTTCATGAAACGTGCGAAACCAAGGGCAATGATGGCCAAGAGGCCTGCGGCCATAACAATTTCAAGCAGGGTAAAACCAGAGTTATTTTTAGTTAATTTATGCATAAATATATTTTAGGGGAATACCGGATTTAATGGAAGAATGAATATTAGTCCGTATTGGGCGTGTGTTTTCGAGGGGTTGGCGTATCCACGACCGGGTTCGGTTCGTTGATCTGTGCCTTCTTTCGGAAGTTTCCGCGATCGGCTTCGCCTACGCGGGTTATTTTTGAGAGTTGCTTACCGCGATCGGCTGCGCCTACGCGGGTTATTTACCACAAATAAAAAAGGCCACTCTTTCGAGTGGCCCTGTATATCTTTTTTTATGAAGATATTCTTTTTGCACATCCTGCGGCAAAAGTGCCCCAAAGGGCAGTTTTGAAGCAGAGATGAATGTGACTCAAGAAAGCTAGCCGAATGGCGCGGCTTTTGGTTATTTACCACAAACAAAAAAGGCTACCTTTCGGTAGCCTTATATATCTTTTTTATGAAGATATTCTTTTTGCAATCACTTCGTGATTGCCGTGCTCCTGTTGCGAACCGCTCGGGCCTGAACCCTCGCTCTCGACACCAATCTCTAGCTAAAGAGATGGGGAGCTAGCATAGCGTCCAATAGTTTGCCTGTGGGCAAACAATGACGCTATTCTTTACCTAGGTTGAAGCCCTTAAGAACATCACCAAGAGTTGCAGACTTAACTACTTCTTGTTGCATTCCCTGAGTATCAGAGTTTAGAGCAGACTTCATAGAAAGAGCGATTTTCTTCGCATCTTTATCTAGAGAGATAACCATAGCTTTAACTACGTCACCTTTCTTAACTACGTCTTCTGGCTTCTCAACTCTATCTTCAGATAGTTCAGAAATGTGAACTAGACCTTCGATACCAGTTTCAAGTTCAACGAAAGCACCAAAATCAGTTACTCTAACGATTTGAGCTTCAACGATTGTACCAACTGGAAGTCTTGTTTCAATTTTCTTCCAAGGATCTTCTTTAAGTTGTTTAACACCTAGACAGAATTTTTGGTTTTCTTTATCAACTGAAACTACAGCAGCTTCAATCTCGTCACCAACTTTATAATCGTCGTTTAGGTTGATATTTTTCTTAGTCCAAGAGAAATCAGATACGTGAATTAGAGCATCAACTTCTTCACCAAGGTCAACGAAGATACCAAATTCTACGATTGATTTAACTTTACCAGTAACTTTTGAACCTACAGGGAACTTAGCTTCTAGAGCATCCCATGGGTTTTCTTGAAGTTGCTTGATACCAAGAGAGATTCTCTTGTTTTCTACGTCAACTTCTAGTACTTGAGCTTCAACGATTTCACCTACAGTGAAGTGCTTCGTTGGGTTCTTGATAGAGTTTGTCCAAGACATTTCAGAAACGTGGATTAGACCTTCGATTCCGTCATCAAGTTCAATGAAGATACCGTAATCTTTAACAGATACGATTTCACCTTTAACTTTTGTACCAGCAACATACTTCTCGTGTGCAGCTTCCCAAGGGTTTTCTTGAACTTGCTTAAGACCAAGAGATACTCTTTCTTTTTCTTTATCAAACTTAAGGATCTTAACTTCGATTTCGTCACCAAGAGTAAGGATATTTGATGGGTGCTTAACACGTCCCCATGACATATCAGTGATGTGTAGAAGACCGTCAATTCCACCTAGATCGATGAATGCACCGTAATCAGTGATGTTTTTAACGATACCTTTAACAACCATTCCTTCTTCAATTTGAGAAAGAACTTCACCACGTAGTTTACCTCTTTCTTCTTGAAGAATAGCTCTTCTAGAAAGAACGATGTTTCCACGTTTCTTGTTGAATTTGATAACTTTGAATTCCATCTTTTTACCGATGAACTTATCAAGGTTTCTAGTTGGTCTAACATCAATTTGTGAACCAGGTAAGAATGCCTTAACACCGATATCAACAGAAAGACCACCCTTAACTTTTGCTACAACTGTACCAGTAACTGGAGTACCGTCTTCACATGCTTCAGAAATTTTATCCCAAGCTTTAAGGATTTGAGCTTTGTCCATTGAAAGAACTAGGTTACCTAGGTGAGACTCTAGTTTATCAAGATAAACTTCAATTTCGTCACCAAGTGCAACTTTTAGAGAACCATCGTAGTTAGTGAATTCTCTTTTTGGAACAAGACCTTCTTGCTTGTATCCAATGTCAACAAGTACGTAATCAGGTGAGATGTTTACAATTTTACCTTTGAAAACTTCACCTTCTGTAAATGTTGGAGTTTCTGTCGAATCTAATAGCTTCGAAAACTCTGTTTCATCTCTTGTCTCAACGTCTTCGCCAAGAACAACTTCGTAACCTTGCATCCAAGATTGTTTTAGATTGTTTAAATCTGTCATAATTTACCTCACGGCAGACAACTGAAAGTGTCCAATCAGTGCCTTAATTTTTGATATCTAAAGGCAAGGCCTTTAGTGTAAATCTCTTCTACTGAAGACAATTTACTTTAAAATGATTTTGCGCATCTTATTATTTACGGGGCCCTACGTCAACAATAAAAACTTATTAATTATAGAACCTTAGGCGTTTATTCAGGTGTTTCTCGTACAGTTTAAATAGGTTATATTTATAACCATCGATACCGTGCTCATTCCAAAGCTCATCACGAGACTTTAGACATGATTCCTTGTACTTAGCATTGTTTTGGACAATATCCTTAACCTTGGCCCTTAGCTCTCTGGCGTCACCCTGGCGATAGGTAGCAAGTGAGCCATGATAGATACGGTGTAACTCTTCGGTTGTGGCATTTCTTGGCACGGCCGTAGGAATTCCCTTTAAGATTGCAAGAAGTGCATAATCCTCAATTGGCGACTTTGATGTGTATGAAATCCAAATATCAGAGCGAACTTCATAAATATTGTCGTGCTCATGAAATTCAACATAGTTTTCAAGTTTGTACTCAGCAATTCTATCCTTAATAGGATTATAGAGGATATTTCTCTCCCACTTTCGATTTGAGAAAATATGCAGCTTAAATCTCTTTGGTAGCTCATTATCTAGATTTAGCGCCCATAAAGATTCTAAGCATACAGAGAGGTCGTTTAATTCAACTTCATGATCGTTTACCCAACAAGAAAGGTGAATGAGATTCTCTTCATCAAAAGTATATTTTTTTTCAAAATTAATCTTATCCACACCAAGTCCTGAAGAATAAATCTTGCGAATAGGAACATCCATATGGGTGTTGATAGAGTCGATCATCTCTCTAAAAGGAATGAAGATGAGATCAATCCTTCCTATCAGACGGCGATACCAAAATTGCTTGTAGAATTTGCTAACTTCAAAGTTGATAGTGAAAAAGAGCGCAGTTAGGTTTCTCTTTCTTAAAAAAGAAGCCAGAGGCCATAAGAAATTAAGTTGGTAGCAGTGTACGATATTAATATCGTAACGCTTTATTATGCCTCTAAGCTTTGAAAGCTTGTACCAATTCCATACACGAAGCTTGGTTGTCCCTGTATGAAAGATACAATCGATACCGGCCTTCTTACATTCACGATGAAGGAATGAATCCTTTAGGCAGTAGATAAAGATATTATGGCCTATTTCTTTTAACAAAATACTATCTCTTAAAAGCATACGCTCCTTCGAACCTGAACTATAGGTTGGAGAAACGTAGAGAATATTCTGTTGTTTTCTAAAAATATTAACCATTAATTTTACTTACCAGTATCCTTTCCTGCTTTATGAGAGATTAGCTCTCCTTTAACTGTTCCAATTTTAACCTTTGCAGAGAACTTAAGTACAGTTCTACTTTCATCTGTTGAGATCCAAAAGTTAATATCTCCCGACTTCTTTAAAACACCAGGAAATTCAGTTTGTGCCGTAATCTTATAAGCCTTATATGATTTTCCCATCACTGTAATATTTTCGATCTCGTCAACAGTTGCCTTAAGAAGCCAGGCCTTACCTCTTGTGATAATTGGAAAGTCAAAACTTGTTCCAATTTCCATAGGAATACCACGAATAAAATAAAGGGCCGAAAAAGAATCAGTAAAGTAACGTGGTAGATACTCAACTTTTTTTACTTTTTTAGTCTTCCCTTTCTTTAATCGGTTATAGAAGAAATACGTCTTTAATTCATCGTGATCAAATAGCTGAAGATCATCAACAATTTGACCAGACTCGCGTTGCTTCATCTCATATTTCAAAGAAGAAAACTTCCCCTTATCAGCATCAACATAGACATCAAGAGTATCTTTAAGTTTATAAATTCCTTCAAAATATTCAGCAGATTCTAAAAGTGCATTTACATGAAGAACATCTTTATCACCAATCTTTGCCATTGGTTGCGTACTAATTGTCGCAATACCGGCCTTAAAGATTGACCAACTAATTTCATATTTAAATTCTTCACCGACAAAGAAGATAGGCTGGTAAGTGTCCCAGTACTTTTTAGATTCTTTATCGAAATTTAAAAAAACTGTTGGGTAGTCTTCACTTTCTTGAGGGTTAACCTTTTTCTTTGGAATCTCTTTGACTATAGGCTTAGCTTTAACGACCTTTTCTTTTTTCTTTGCAACTCTCTCTATTTTCTTCTCTTCAATGGAAGAAGAAAATGGAGGTGGCGCAGGCTTCACCTCTTCAGCTTCGGTAGTTTTAAATTTATCTAGGGTCTCACTTTCTTCAGAAGAGAAGATCTCCACAAGATCCACATCGTCACTATCACTTTTCATGAGTGCACCTGCACAACCGAAAAGGAGTAAGGCAATAAGACTTAAAGAAAAAATATTTTTCACTCTAACCTCTAACAACCGAGTTGATTTTATCTTTTACAAATTGCTCGCCTTTTATAAATTCGATACCAATTTGTAGGTAGTGAATTTTATCACTACTTGAACACCTCTTCATTTTAACAATATCTTTCTCAGTTGTAAGAATGATGGCATCCTTTTCTTGTGCTAATTCGACAAGTCCATCTAACTCACTAACTTTATAGAGGTGGTGGTCAGGGAAATTAAAATCGTCAACTATATTTGCATCAAGTTGCTTAACTAATTTTAAGAATGCTTCAGGAGAAGCAAGTCCAGAAACACAGATTACACTTTTTCCCTTTAGGTCAGTCAAAGCATAGTCTTCTTCGTGAAGAAGATTCTTAATTGCACTAGGTGCATATTTAAAAAATCCACTTGGTGTATTTGCTTTACAATTATCTAAAATATATGACTCAAGAGTATCAAGTTTTTCTTCGCTAACAAGATCGGCCCTACCGAATAAAACGATATCAGCTTCTCTTAATGCACTTACACCTTCTCTTAAATATCCTCTAGGAGGACAGTGATACTTTGACATTGGTAGAAGAGAATCAAAGAGTACAATATTTAGATTGCGGTTAATCTTTAAATGTTGAAAGCCATCATCTAAAAGAACAACATCCGCCTTTTCTTCTTCATAGTATCTTCTTAAGTTATCACTTCGATCTGCACCAACGACAACACTTGCATTCTTTAAGTTACGGCTCAGAACCAAGGCTTCATCACCGAAGACAAATGGATTCTCGCTGATCTTCTTACCTGTTTTAATTATTCCACTCGATTTCTCAAGCTCACCTTTGTATCCTCTTGTTAAAACCATCGTCTTCTTATTTAGAATATCATTCAAATAATTTCCGATCCAAAGAGTAAAAGGAGTCTTACCCGTACCACCAAGAGAGAGGTTTCCAATACTAATGATAGGAACTTCAAATGATGACGATTTCAAAATACCCATCTTAAATGCAAATCTTCTTAGGCGATAGATCCACTCCCATAGAAAACTAATTGGAGTCAGGGCCACAGAAAAAAAGTTAATGAGTTTTATATTAATATTATTCATGATTCCTCATTATAAATAAGCACTTTTAATTTTTTCGAGAAGATATTGAGAAACTTCGATATCCTCACCTTCTGTTAAGTCTCTTAGCTTCTGAAGTTCACTAAGAACAAAACCGTAGCGTTCTTTGTTTTCAAATAAGTCTTTGGCCTTACGAACAAGATTATATTCACTAAAACCTTCTCCTAATAATTCCGGATAAACTTCATGGCCAAGAATTAAATTTGGAATTGAAACAAAGCCCTTATACTTAACGATATTTTCTGCGATAAACATATTGAACAGGTTTAGATCATACGCAATCACACTAGGAACACTATATAAGGCCAATGAAAGGTTAACAGTTCCACTTGTTGCAAATGAAAAGTCTGCTTCCTTAAGGGCCGTATCTAATTCACGATCCTCATAAATCCTATCAAACTCACCTTCAAAGCGAGAAAATAGCTCCTCATCAACAGAGCTGGCCTTAACAATGGAAAGCTTGAAATTATAATTTTCTTTAAGCTTTCGGCAGGCCCTAATAAACTGAGGTAACATGAATTCAATCTCAAAGCGTCGACTTCCAGGCAGAAGAAGAATATTAAATTCTCCATTCTTAAAATCAACTTCATGTCTTTGAAATCCCTCAAGAAGAGGCTTCGTTTTTTTAAGTAGAGGGTGTTCAATCGTAATGGCCTTGCTTACACCACGATCCATGAACCACTTTTTTTCAAATGGAAGAATACAAAAGAGTGTATCAACAGAAGCCTGAAGGTATTTTGTACGCCACTCTTTCCAAACCCAAGCTTGTGGTGCCACATAGTAAAGAACCTTGACCCCAAGCTTTTCAAGCTTCATGGCCAATTTAAGATTAAATGTTTGGAAATCAATTAAGATAGCAACTTTCGTTCCACGCTTCTTTACTTCATCGATAATGCGATTATAAGCACCATAGTAAAAAGGAACTTTTTTAACTGCCTCAGTTATTCCCCAAGTAGAAAAATCTTTTAGATCATAAAGTAATTCAACTCCTTGCTCTTTCATAAGCTCTCCCCCTACTCCGTAGAATTGAGTATCAGGAGCTCCCTTTGTAAGAGTCTCAAGGAATGTCATTGCATGTTCTTCACCAGATTTTTCACCAGCAATTATTAAGCAGCTTTTCAATTAAGTTCTACCTCAATATTTTTTTCAAGCGATTCATTAACGGCCGCAATTAATTCCATTGCTGCAATTCCATCATCAATTGTTACAAACTCTTTTGTGTCATTTAAGATGGCATTATAGAAACGCTCTTGTTCGATTAGTAAGTGATCACGTTTTTCGTAATCAAATTCATTAATAACTTGCTCCTCACCAGCTTTAATATCTGTTGAGTAAGAAGCTTTATTATTTAATAGATCAACTCTAAGAATTCCCTTCGCCGAGTTAATTTGCACACTTCTTTCAGTTTTTACATCGTTTCTTGAGTTTTCAATTGTCACAAGACGATCGCCATAACTTAGCAGCGCCTTCACATGATCAAATTTATCTGTAAGAACCTTCATCCCATAAGCTCTGATACTCTTAGGTTTTCCAAAAAGCATAAGGGCCAGATCCAGGTCGTGAATCATAAGATCTTCCACAACACCAACATCAGCGGCCCTTCCCTTAAACGGTGAATTCCTAACAATTGTAGCAACACTAGAATTTGCAGTAATGTCTTTAAACTCTTCCAGACGCTCCCAAACTTGGTGGCATCTCTCACTATGTCCAACTTGTAACTTAACACCCTTTTCAGTAGCAATTGACTTTAGATCCCTTGCTTCTTCTACTGTAACAGTAACTGGTTTTTCACAAAAAACATGCTTACCTTCTTCAAGTAAGAATTTGGCAATTTCGAAGTGAAAACTTGTTGGTGTTGCAATCACAGCGGCATCAATCTCTCCAATGACTTCTTTAATATCAGAGACAATCTTGATGTCAGGGTATTTTTCTTTTGCTTTTTCTTGGTTAGCGGCAAATGGTTCAACAATTGCAATTAATTCACAATTATCTAGGTTATATGCTTTTTGAGCATGCCATTGACCTAAGTGTCCATAACCAATTGAAGCAACTTTTACTTTAGACATAATTAATTCCTATTAGCTTAAAAACGGCGCAATTCCCATTTTAGTCGTTACAATATGCTCTTTAATGCGCGCGATAATTTCATTATTTGCATATGGCTTCATTAGCTCTTCAGTTTCAACGAATGTACGTGGTGAGTAAGTTGAAGCTTCCATATCACGGAAGAAATCAACAATTTCAGAAATAGCATTTCTTTCAACACCTGCACGACGTAGACCGATAATATTGATTCCACGAAGTTTTGCACGGTTACCATAAGCAGTACAATAAAGTGGAATATCCTTATCGATAGCTGAAGCACCACCGATATAAGCACCTTCTGCAACTTTTACAAATTGAGAAATATTAGTTCCACCACCGATGATAACTTTATTACCAACTTTTACGTGACCAGCAAGGTTTGTCGAGTTTGCCATGATAACACGATCACCAACAACAACATCATGTCCTAAGTGAACCTTTGCCATTAGAAGGCAGTTATTTCCAAGAGTCGTTTTTTGACGATCCTTCATTGTTCCTCTGTGAATTGATACATATTCACGAAGAACGTTGTTATCACCAATCTCAACTTCTGTTGGATCTTCACTATAAGTTAAGTCTTGTGGTTCTTCACCAATTGAGCAGAATTGATAGATTTTATTATTGTCACCAATTCTTGTAATACCATTAATGATTACGTGGTTACGAATGTCACAGTTTTTTCCAATTTTAACTTTTGGACCGATGATACAGTATGCACCAACAGTTGTTCCTTCTCCAATTTCAGCAGACTCGTGAATAATTGCAGTTGGGTGAAATCTCTCGCTCATGGAGGCTCCTTCTTAATTTTCTTTTACTTTAAAAGATGCAAGAACCTGACACTGGCTTACTAGGTCGCCTTCATGAAAGATTTTGCAATCGTTTTGTAAGAAACCAGTACGCATTTTTGTACATACAGTTTCAATATCTAATTTCATACCAGGGTGAACTGGTTTTCTAAACTTTGCGCCCTCAATTGATAATAGCGCAACTTCGAATTCACCTTCTTCTAAATTTTTGTAATAAAGCTTTAATTGAAATGAAGTGAATTGTGCCATCATTTCGACCTGTACAACGCCAGGAAGAATAGGATTTCCAGGAAAGTGTCCTGCGAAGATTGGGTGATCTTCACGAGTTGTATAATTTCCTTTCACAACTGCACCTACGAGATCTTTTAACTCGTTCACTTCACCTACAGCTTCTACACTTGTAATCTCATCCACGAATAAAAATGGTTCGCGATGAGGGAGAATTTGCATTACTTGTTCTTTGTTTAATTGCATACGTTACCTTCCGTGTTAAATATTCTTTCGTAAAAAAGCAATTCCTCGTAAAAATTCACGCATAGGTCTTGCCGGGTATCCACCAACGATTTCCTTCGGTTTCACGTTTCCAATAGCGACACTACCTCCAGCAAGTTGTGCGGCCATCCCGACTTCTAAATTGTCAGCGACAGCGGCCTTTCCTCCAAGAACAGCGTAATCTCCAATCTTTGTGCTTCCACCAAGTCCAGCTTGTCCACAGAGAATAACTCCATTACCAATTTGAACATTGTGTGCAACTTGCACTAGGTTATCAATTTTAGCGCCATTGCCAATACGTGTCGGTGAAAATGTTCCTTGGTCAATACTAGTATTTGAACCAATTTCAACATCATCACCAATAATAACTCCACCGAAGTGCCAAATCTTATGATGAACACCTTGATGAAAGTTATAACCGAATCCATCACTACCTATAGTCGTACCTGAGTGGATTCGACAATTCTTTCCAATGACAGTTTGAGGATAAATTGTCACGTTAGGATAAATTGTACAATTTTCGGCAATTTTAACATTTGGTAAAATCACACAACCAGGCATGATTGTGCAATCAGCAGCAATTTCGACACCTTCTCCAATAAAAGCGTTCTCAGCTATTTTTACAGAAGGATGGATAGTGGCCATGCCACTTTTTCGGCCATCTAGATCATAGCTAAGTGAACCAAGTTTATTGTCGAAAAATATTTTAGATGCTTTTGTAATTGAGATAGGAATATTCGTTGAAGAAATTAATACCTTCGAGTTATCTTCAAGTTCTTTTTTTTGAGAATCCTCTAATGAGTCAAAGAGTTTTGCATCGACAATTAATGCAAGATTGTCGCTAGCTTTGGCTTCTTGATACTTGACCAAGAATTTCTTCGCACCAATAAAGAGTATTCTTCCTTCAATAATCTCTTCCATCGAAGAAATTCCCGTTACTTCGTAATCAGAATTTCCAGATAGAAAACTCATATCGCTATCGTTTTCGATAATATTTTTAATCAGAATGGACATTTTATCCCCTCCTTTAAAACGACAAAAGGGAATACCTACGTATTCCCTTCATGAGTCTTTTTTTATTAGCAAGTTACTTATGTTTTTTATCGTAAGCTTTAATTACATCTTCAGTAATGTCAGTTACTTTTTTGATGTAAAGAATTGGAGTTGTTGAAGTTTCATAAGTCCAATCTAGACCTTTGCTTTTTGATACTTCTTCGACAACACCTTTAATTTTATTTAAAATTGGTCCCTTTGCAGTTTGTTCCATTTTTGCAAGCTCACCTTGGTACTGTTGCATCTTTTGTTGGAAACCGAAGAACTTCTTTTGTAGTTCTTGACCTTTTTGTTGCTTAGTTTTTTCATTCATAACAAGAGCTTGTTTTTCAAACTTCTCTTTTTCTTTTACTAGAGCTTCTTCTTCTTTCTTAAGCTCAGCCTGCTTCTTATCAATTTCTTTTTGCAGTTTATCTTTGATCTTTTTAGATTCTTTAACTGTTAAAAGAACTTTTTGAACATCAACACGACCAATATTCATTGCCGATGCAGTTAATGAAGAGAAAAGTAATCCAATCACTAATAAATTTTTCATATCGTCTCCTTACGAATTAGAATAATTGTCCTATATCAAAGTGGAATTTAGTCCCGCTATTCATGTCTGGGTCAGGGTTGATAGGAACCCCCCACTCAAATCTTAGAACACCAATTGGTGAGAACCAACGGAAACCAAAACCATAATCCATATATATCTTATCGATATCTTCTAGTCTCTTTGCTGTACCAGCATCGAAGAAAGTAACAAATTTAAGACCTGCTTCTTTTGCAAGAGGGTGCTCAAGCTCAAGAGTTGTAAAAGCAGTAAATGGAGCACCGATATTAAATGACTCTGTTTTATCTGGAGTTCCTGGATCATTATCGTGATCATATGTTACAGACTCTTTAGGCCCAATATCTTCAATATCGTAACCACGTAGGTTTCTAGCACCACCAAGAGAGAACTTCTCATTTCTAGGAACTGGAATCCCTTGCTTTTCTTCAATTTTACCAGTGTAGAAACGGCTTCTAAATACTAGCTCTTTCCATACTGGGTAGAAGTAGCGTAAATCAATTTCGTTCTTCCACCATTTCTTATCTCCACCTAAACCAGCATACTCAGTTGCAAGGTTCCAGTAGTATCCGTCTGTAGGCTCAAAGCGGTTATTTCTCTTATCTTTTACAACAGCAAGACGAACTGAAGATGTAACACCATCTTCATTCTCATCAACTGTTGGATCTTTAATATCTGTTAACTCAGTTTCTTCAAGTTTATAAGTTGTATAAAGTCTTGTGTAATCGAAGATTGGATAACCAATACGAGCAGCAAAACCATGCTTCTTATAATCATATGAGTCTAGCTGAGTATCAACAGTTCTAAACACCTCTCCACCAAGAGTCCATTTTGAATCCATAAAGTATGGTTCCGTAAATGAAAGAGAGAAGTTTTGTTGTTCTTTTGCGATATTAGTTGAGAACGATAATTGTTGTCCTAAACCTCTAAAGTTATTCTGAGAAATCGAAGCCTGAAAGAATCCACCTGTTGCCGTTGAATAACCAGCACCAAGAGAGATCTGTCCTGTACTCTTTTCTTTAACACTGATCTCCACATCGAGAACGTCATCTTGTCCAGGAGAAGAAACCGTATTAAAGATAACACTTCCTGGCTCAAAGAAACCTAGACGATTAACATTCTCTTTTGACTCACGAAGACCTGAACCAGAATATTTTCCACCTTCATGAATCTTAAGTTCACGGCGGATTACCTTATCACGAGTTTTTGTATTCCCAGTTACCGAGATACGTCCAAACTTAGCTAGTTTCCCTTTTTCAAATGAGTATTGGATATCAACTCTATTCTCACCAGGAACTAATTGGATATTTCTAATAACGTTGGCAAAGGCATAACCAAGGTCTTGGTATGACTCTGTAAGTGTTTGAATATCACGTCTTAAAAGCTCTTCTGAATAAACTTCACCGGCCTTAAGCTTAGTCTTCTCTCTTAGCTCATCTTCTGTAAAAAGAAGCTCACCTTGAAAGTACACATCACGTACATCAAATTTTGGACCTTCTTTAATTTTAACAGTAATGAAAACCCATTTCTTATCTTCAGAAACAGTAACTTCAGGAACGGCCACGTTTACTTGTAAGTAACCTTTCGTTGAATAGAAGTATTTAATTCTTTCGATATCTGTTTTGAAATTAAGTTCTTTGAAGTTTCCTGAACCAGAAAGGAATGAGAATAGACTCTCCTCTCTAGTTTCCATAATTGATTTCACTTCTTCTTCAGCAAAAGCAGTTAATCCTAGGAATGTAACTTTTTTAACTCGAACCTTATCGTATTCACTAATATTATAAACAAGGTGAACATTTTCTTTATCAACTTGTCTAATTTCATATGAAACATTAGCTAGGTAGAAGCCCTTTTCTTCGTAAGTCTTCTCCATCTGGCGAACATCGGCCTGAATCGAGTTAATATCAAGAATAGAATATTCTCTCGTTTTAAGACCCTCGCTTAAATCGTCCTTATCAACCTCATCATTACCTCTAAAAACAATCTTAGCGATAATAGGTTTTTCCACGACTTTAAAGATTAGCTTATTTCCATCTTGATGTGCTTCTACAGATTCGAAGTACTTTAGATTATAGATCGTCTTGATATCATCAAAGAGTGTTTCATTCGTAAGAGTAAGGCCCGCACGAGAACGTAGCTTATCGAGTACAGCTTCCTTCTCTACTTTCTTTAAACCTTGAACTTCAACACTTGAAATCTTAAATAGACGTACACGTGGTCCAATTTCACTTGCTTGAATACTTAAAGTAATTGAAAAAACAATTATATATATAAAACTCTTCCAAGAGTTAATCATCTAGTCTCCATGATCCAGCGATCTTGTCATGTGTGTGTGCAGACAAAAAATACTTGAGTAAAAAAATATCAATAATCTTACAAAGTTACAAAAAGAAAAACGAACATCCTGCACAAAAAAGTGACGAATTAATGCAGAATCCCATCGATCATCGTATGAACACGACTAAACTTTCGAGACATTTCCTCATCATGAGTGACCACAAGAAGAGTTGTTCCAAGCTCTCTTGAGAGCTCAAAAATAAGGTCGGCCACAATTTTAGAATTCTTCGAATCGAGATTCCCTGTAGGCTCATCGCACAATAAAAGCTTAGGACGCAATGATAGTGCGCGAATCAGATTGATACGCTGCTGTTGCCCACCAGAGATTTCATATGGGTAACGCTTCAGGCACTCAACGACCCCTAAGGTCTTAGCCAGTGAAAGAATATACTTCTTCACCTTTGACACGTCATGTCCCCCTAAGCGTGCCGGTAGAAGTATATTTTCTAAACAAGTAAGGGATGAAAGTAAAAAGTGAAATTGGAAAACAAATCCTATTTTGGAATTGCGATAATTTGCTAGCTTCGCATCATTCATTTGGCCAATATTTAAGTTATCGACAGTAATTTGACCGGAAGTAATATTCTCTAGGCCACCAATCAAATATAAAAGAGTCGACTTCCCACAACCAGATGAACCTTTGATAACACATTGTTCACCCTGAGATAGTTCGAGATCAACACCCTTTAGGATATGTGAGTTTCCAAAGTCTTTGTAAACATTCGATACATTTAAAACTGCCATTTACGAAAACTCCTCTCTTAGACCTTGGGCCATTGATTTTGAATCTAGTCTTTTAAGTACTATAAAAGTTAAAAATATAATAAAGATAAATGAAATAAATCCAACAATAAAAATATCTCTTAATGACAAGAATAGCTCAATGCGATTTAGGTGGTAGACATCTGTTGGCAGTGAGAAGATATCAAGTGTCCCTAAAAGATAGTCAAAGATTTCAACACAAATAAGCGAGCCCATAAAGGCAAGAAACCAGATCCCAATATTTTGAACTAACCATAGAGTTCTAAACTTCTTAGGAGAAAGTCCAATTGCGTAGAGTAAGAATATTTCTTGCGAACGTCTTTCCTTAGAGAAAATAATAAAAGCGAGACAATTAAAGATGGCCAAAACAACCACAATTGAGAAGACAATTGAGATCATATACTTTTCAAATTCAACTGCTTTTAGGAATGTTGCAAAGTCACTCCAATACGGAGCGATGCTGTATTCATAATAGAAGACACTCTTCATATCAGCTACCACTTCATTAATCTTAGCAAGACTTCGGTACTCAGGCTTTAGCCTTAGACTCATTAAATTGATTCGATCCTTAACCCCAAGTAGAGTTTGAATCTTTTTTAAGTTCACGTAGACGAAACGACTTCGATATTCGTGAATTTTAAAAGTCTTAATATCTTTAATCTTTAAGACGGCATTTGTTGGTAAGTATCGCTCACCTAATTTCCCTGCTGAAAAACTAAACTTCAGAGTATCACCGACATTAACTTTTAAATCCTCTGCAAGAAGATCACCGATAATAACTTCATTCTCTTGTGGCTCAACAAGGCCATTGTCTAATTGATTGATTTGTTCATTAACACCAACAACAAAGACGGCCTTTCCCTTTTCGTCTTTATTAACAAACGATTGAGTACGAAGCATTGGTATCTTTGTTTCGATTGGAAAATTATTAAGATCTTTTTGTTCGTTTTCGTTTAACTCAAAAAAACCATTTGTGGCCGTAAGAATAATTTCGCCACTTCCTGCATTAAGAGACTTTTTAAGAGTAACTCCAAAGCCGTCCATGAGTGCCAAACTACAAAGAATAACAGCTAAAGAAAACATTAGGCCGAGTATTGTGGCCGTTATAAAGTAGCGTGAAGATCGATCACGAAAGAAAAGTAATTGAAAATCTTTAAACAGATAGAAAAAACTCAATTTACTCTTCCTTCATCCCATCAACTGACCATCTTAAGTAGGCATCCATAAAACCATCGATATCACCATCTAAAACTTTTTCAGCTTGTGATGATTCAAAATTAGTTCTGTGGTCCTTAACCATCTTATACGGGTGTAAAACATAAGAGCGAATCTGCGCTCCCCATCCAATTTCTTTCTTATTAGCTTCTTCTTCGGCAGCTGCTGCTCTTTGCTTTTCTAGCTCTAACTCATATAAACGAGACTTAAGAACTTTCATTGCCTGAATTTTATTTTGCAGCTGTGATCTTTCATTCTGACAAGTAACAACTAAACCAGTTGGATAGTGTGTAATCCTAACAGCAGAGTCAGTTGTGTTAACCGACTGTCCCCCTGCTCCACCTGAGCGGTAAACATCGATTCGAATATCTTTATCAGCAACTTCAATTTCAATATCGTCATCCACTTCTGGAGAGACAAAGATTGAAGCAAATGAAGTATGGCGACGATTTGCTGAATCAAATGGAGAAATACGAACAAGACGATGAACACCTGTTTCCGATTTTAGATTTCCGTAGGCGTAATTACCTTCAATCAGCATCGTGGCAGATTTAATTCCTGCACTATCACCATCTTGTACATCAAGAACCTGAACTTTAAAATTCTTATGTTCGGCCCAGCGATTAACCATTCTAAAGAGCATACTTGCCCAGTCACATGATTCTGTCCCACCGGCACCAGCATTGATACTAACGATAGCATTATTTGAATCGGCATCGTCAGAAAGAAGTACCTTCAGTTCTGCCTTATTGAATTCATCGACAAATTCATCAGAAATTTCAATCGCACCAGTTGCAGAGTCTTCATCTCCCTCAGCTGCATACTCAATTAAAATTTCGAATTCATCATATAAGTCTTTTAATTTTGTATAAGTATTAACGACATCTTCTAAAAGGTTTTTTTCTTTTTGAACTTTGGCAGCGTTCTGATTGTCGTCCCAGAAGCCAGGCATGGCCTCCATATCTTGAATTTCACTTATGCGTGCTGACTTTTGGTCAACATCAAAGTGACCTCCTTAGACTAGCAAGCTTATCATCGTAACTTGCCATTAGTGATTTCTTCTCACCAAGGGCTATGCGAGTACTTTCTTCCATCTCTACTTTCCTATTTCTTCTGCCTAGATTTTTTAATTTTAGTTAGAATCTCTTTTTCAAGAGCTTCCATGATTTCTTCTTCCTCTTGCGAGATTTCGTGATCATATCCTAACAAATGAAGAAGTCCGTGACAAAATAAGTGAATAACCTCTTGCTCAAGTTCAAGGTCAAACTCTTTTGCTTGCTTTGCTGCTACATTGCGGCTGATGATAATATCACCAAGCATTACTGGTCCAGGAAGAACGAAATCCGTACTGTCTGGACGCAAGCTCTCATACATAGGAAAAGAAAGAACATCTGTCGTTTTATCCTTACCTCGATGATCGCGATTAATTTGCCTCATACGAGAGTCGCCGCAAAAGTGAAGATCCACTTCTATCTCTTCGTGAACTTTCTTGTCTAAACAAGTGTTCTTTGAGTAAAGAAAATTGCTTAAGACAACAAGTGAGTCTTTTAGCATATTTTCACAGGCCTTAAGTCCCCAATCACTTCTAGAATTGTCAGCTAAGTTAACAATAAGTCTTGATTTGTTCACTTGAATAGTTGCGCTATGGGCCATTATTTCCAATCTCTTTTTAAGGGTGTATTATTCTGTCTTAGGTTACATAGATTATATTACCAAGGCAAAGTTATGTCACTAAGCGAAATGGAAAGATTAAGAGAAGTTGTTGCAAAGTTAAGAGACCCTAAAGATGGTTGTCCATGGGATCTCGAACAAACTCACAAGTCCCTTTTAAAATATTTAATGGAAGAGTCTTATGAGTTCATGCATGCAGTTGAAGATGGTAACTACAAAAAAATGGAAGACGAATTAGGTGATGTTCTTCTCCAGGTAGTCCTTCACTCTCAATTAGCAAGCGAAGAGTCTAAGTTTGATCTTAACTCTGTTGCCAAGACAATCGCTGATAAAATGGTAAGACGCCATCCACATGTCTTTACAGACAATAAGGCCAAGGATGTTGCAGAAATTAAGCAACGCTGGGAAGAAATTAAGAAAGCCGAAAAAGCAAACGAAGAAAGCCTTAAGAAATATGAAATTTGTAATGAACTCCTCTCTTTTCCGGCCCTTACAAGTGCTGCAAAAATTGGAAAGAAAACGAATAAAATAAACTTTGACTGGGAAGATTACACGCAAGTAATGTATAAAGTCGAAGAGGAGTGGCAGGAGCTAAAAGAAGAACTCACTCCTGGGCGCGAGCTCAATAAAGAAAGAGTCCAAGAAGAAATGGGAGATCTTTTATTTTCAGTTGCACAACTTGCAAGACATCTCGATCTTGATCCAGAAATCACATTGCGAGAAGCAAACTTAAAATTTAAAAGACGCTTTAATCAACTTGAAGACATTGCCAGAGAAGAAGGCATTGTTATTCGTGAAAGCTCTCAGGACGAACTTGAAACTCTCTGGTCTCGCGTTAAAGAAATCGAAAAAAGTAACTAGTTATGAAAGCATCACCTATTAAGCTAAAAAAAGAATTTATCACTCTAAAAAAAGATAAGCGTCTTTATCAAATGCCTTGTCCTGTTGTTGGACTAACTGGTGGCATTGCAACAGGAAAGTCGACGGTATCTAAGGTATTACGTGATAAAGGCTTCCCTATCATCGATGCAGATGCTCTTGTAAAAGAAGTATATAAAACACAAGAGTCTCTTGAGCACTTACAAAATTATTACCCAAGAGTTATCGAAGAAGATGGCACAATCAACTTTAAATTACTACGCGAATACTTTTTCCAAGACATTCAAATTCAAAATGATATTGAAAGCTTAATCTACCGTCAGCTACCGGAAGCTTTCTTAAAAGCTTTTAAAGACCTTGGTTCTCCAAAAGTTGTGATCTACGATGTTCCTCTTTTATTTGAAAAGAATCTCGACTCTTTTATCGATCACAAGGCCGTTGTTTACTGCCCACGTGCAAAGCAAGTTGAGCGCCTTATGGCCCGTGACGGAATTGAAAAAGACCTGGCCTGTAAAATTCTAGCAAAGCAAATTGATATCGAAGAAAAAGCAAAGCTTGCTGATACTGTTATCGATAATTCAGGTCAACCTGAAGATTTGAATTTAAATATGTTTCTTGATCATTTTAATTTATAGAAATAAAAAAGGCTCCTTACGGAGCCTTTTTTCATAGTATTGGATTACTGTCAGCGACAGTGTGTTCGATTTCACCATTTTGACTACGAAGGTTTTGGAAACTGCCATATAGTCCTCGAAGAGATGAGATAAGCTGCTCATCTTCTTCCTGAGCAAAACGTGATAGATGCTGAGTTTGTGTAGCAACATCATTAATCTCATTTCTAATTGCTTTGAAAGTATCTTTAATAGCACCAACATCAGGTACTTCTTTACTATCCATAATGATTTGAACTTTAGAAAGCCCAACATCTAGCTGTGTTGAAACTTTTGAAAAACTTCCCAGTGTCGAGTTAAATTCTTTAAGTTCACCAGCAAACTTCCCTACCGTTGCGTCACTTGCAACTCCACGTTGGATTTGATCGATGATTTGAGAACTTCTTGCTCTAAATAATTCAACCTGTGACTTTAGCGATTTAAATTGATCACGAGATCTTACAAGTCCTGCGTAAGCGGCCTTATTCTCATTAATAATTTCGACAATCTCACCTGAGCGAGTCGCTAATTCAATTTCTTCATCAAATAAACGATTTGTCATTTCGATCATATAACGATTCATTTCTTCAAACTTAGCTCTCATCTCGACAACTGATACAATTTTATCTTTTGCTACTTTGAATTTATTAATGGCATCTTTTTGTAAATCTTTTTGACCTTCAAAAATAATTCTAACGTCATCAATAATCTTGTATTGTTCAAATAAGTTATTTTCCAGAAGTTCAATTTCTTTTAAGAATGAAGCTTTCTGCATTAAGAAGTGATCATTAACCTTTGTGAATTTTTCATAGACATTATCAATTCCTGCTGCAGAAAAATCTTGTTGCAGCTTTTCTCTAAACTCACCATTGAATTTATCCTCAATTAGAGCATCTAGAGATTTACATACAGGAGAAACAACTGACTTCATTTGATTAGAAAGTGTCTCTTCTAAGCTTCTTAATGGATAGAAAATAACCATAATACGTTTTTGATCTGCGTACTCTACTGGAGAAACATACATTTCAAATGGTGCTGCCTCGCTAGAGTTTTCTGTTTTAACTTGAATCTGATAAATCCCTGCTACACCGTCTCTTACAGCACTTATTACAGGATCGTTTTCACCGAGGTTTGTAAAAGTACTTAAGTAATCCCAAGTAATACTCATATCTTTTTTAGCACTATCGATTCTCCAGTGCTCATAGAATAAAGAGTTTGCCCAAACAGCATTAAGATTTGAATCAAGAAGTAGTGATGAGAAAGGCATTGCATCTTGAAAGATCGAACCAAAACTCATTCTCTTGTGAATATAGCCACGATATTTTTCAATCTCTTCTTTAAACGGATGTGACCAATCTCCTTTAAGAGATGCTTTTACTGGTATTACTCCATCCTTAATAAGATCAAGTGAAGTTGCTTCAAGCATTTTCTTTGCTCTTTTTTCAGAGTAAGCAAACATAAAAAGCCCACCAGCAAAGATTGTAACTAAAATTCCAATAATTGCGACAAGTCCATAAAGAGTCGTTTGAGAAGTTTGGTTTAACTCAATTTTTTGATAAGTAAGTTTTGGCCCAAACTTCTCACTCCATGCAAGATAGCTCTTATTTGTCGTCTTCCAAATACTATCAAAGTCACGAAGTGTATTAAGAGACTTTTCTAAAAGATTTAATTCAGTTCTTAAAGTTCCAAGACGAACAACAATAAGATTCTTATCTTCATCAGAAAGAACTGATCTCATTGTTACTTTTTCCATATAGTCTACATCACCTGCTATCGAAGCATGTAGGCGCTTTAAATTCCCGTAACTATAAAAATTAGAACTCTTAGTTGTACCAACTGAAATTTTAGTTTTAATTTTATTAGAAATTCTAGTTAGTGTTCTCCACTGATTATGAACAACAAAGTTTTGGAAACCAATCATCTTCGTTCTAAGAACATTAATAAGTGTTGATTTGTTTGCAGAAGTTGTAATGTCATCTAACTTCTTTCTAAGCTCAGAAAAGTTATTATCTAGAGCTTCATATTCTGTAATACTTACGATTTCATTTAGTTCTTTGATTGAAGTTTCAAATCTTTCAAATTCAGATGTCGCCTCTTTTGTACGATCAACTCTTACCAACTCTTTAATATCTTCAAGAGTATTGGAATTCTTCACCTCTTCAAATTTAGAAGTTGATTCGTAGACCATTGTCATGCGATCAAAATTAGCAGGGCCATTCTTCCAAAAGGACCAAACACCGAAGGAAATAAGTGCTGTCGTTAGAATAAGAGAAACAGAGAAATAGATAAACAACGGCTTACTGAAACGAAGCTTCATTATAGGTCTCCTAAATGTCGGAATGGGAAA
>NZ_JBEBMT010000002.1:195204-215625 GCF_043196705.1 Halobacteriovorax sp. HFRX-2_2 | reverse complement strand
GGGGGTCACTTCCATATGTTAACGGTCCTTCACATCCTGTGAACGTAAGAAATTTCTACATCTATTATGCAATTTTTTAATTGAATTTTAAAGGCTTAATTAATTTATTTTATAGGCAAACAAAGGCCCTTTAATTGAAAGGGCCTGAGTAAAAAAGTATGTTTTTAAATATTGAATTGTGATTAGCTAACTAGTTCTTCATAACCTTCGAACATAGTTTGTAACTTAGCTTTAAGCTTCATTACTGCTTGAGTGTGTAATTGAGAAACACGAGATTCAGTTACATCTAGTACCTGACCAATTTCCTTAAGGTTTAGATCTTCGTAGTAGTAAAGAGAAAGAACAAGTCTTTGCTTTTCTGGAAGTTGCTCAATTCCCTCTTTAATTTTGTCTCTGAAGTTTTTATTTGAAACAGCAGTGAATGGATTCATTGCTTTACTGTCTTCATTTAGTCCGGCCATTGCACGCTTATCATTGCGATTAAATGTCGCTGAGTCATCGATATTTAGAATAGAAACAGACTTCGCCTTATTTAGCATTGTGTGAAATTCTTCTTTAGAGCACTCTAGCTCTTTACACATTTCATCATCAGTTGCAGGACGGCCTAGTTCAGATTCTAGCTTAGAATATGCACGGTCAATTAACTTTGCCTTCTCTCTTACAGAACGAGGTACCCAGTCTTGTGAACGTAGTTCATCTAGGATAGCTCCTCTAATTCTAAATTCGGCATATGTTTTAAACTTATTATCACGTGAAGGATCAAATTTCTCGATTGCATCCATTAGCCCAATAACACCACATGAGATTAGATCATCTAATTCAATATTTGATGGTAGGCGTGAAGCAATTTTTTGCGCAATATACTTAATTAGTGGAGCGTATTCCACTACGATCTCATCTTTTACTTTTGGATCTACAGTTGATCTATAGTCTTTTAAATTCTTTAATTTTTTGGCCAACGATGACATCTCTCTCACTCCTTGATTAAGCTAGTTGCTGTGGGTTACTACCAGCATGACTGAATCCTTTCAGCAACGCAGGCGCGACTCGACTAGTACTGTCCTCGTCGGTAAATTTATTAATGATGTTAGTGTAATATTTCGAAAGGGAATTCTTTTCCGTTTTCAAAAGAGCGTGATCAAATTTGTCAGATGGAATCTCTAAATTCTTCACACCACCTAATACACTAAGATTAGCTTGCATAAAGCTAGCAACAGTATCCACTAGAGACTTAACAACTTTTCTATACTGTTGATTTGAATCAACTCTATTTACAATGAGGTGATTATTTTTAATTTGATATTTTTGATTTAGAATTTTAATTAAGGCATATGTATCTGTGATTGAAGAACGGTCAGGATTAACAACCATAAAACGATAATCAGCATAGGCCTGTAGATTTATCGTCTCTTTATTTACTCCTGCAGGACAATCCAGAATAACATGATCATATTCACTTCTATGGGCCGCGATAATATCAATAATAAACTTATCGTGCTCAAAGCTAGTATCGAATAAATCACTATTACCATTACAACCACTTAGAAGGTGAATATTTCCAAGCTTGTATAGACATTCATCAAATGATTTTTCTAAAGATAGTAGTGAATAGAAGTTATCGTTTAGAGGTAGTCCTAATTTAACGGCCGTATTTGAAAGATTATAATCACAATCGATTAAAAGAACTTTCTTGCCTTTAGCACTTAGCTCGTTGGCAATCATTAAAGCAGTAGTAGTCTTCCCTACACCACCTTTACCTGATCCAACTGCAATAATTTCACATTCTTCATTGAGGTAATTAAGAGGGGTTTTAACATTCAATTCGCAGTCATCATCACTACGGTGTGACAACAACCATATTGAAAGATCGTTTCTGGACATCCTGTCTCCTAAACAAAACTTAAAAATTTAATCTAATAACAAAAAAAGCTACAGCTTAAAAATACCGGCCAAAATCCTTTCGGCGGTTGCAGCTTCTAGGTCATCAGGAACAATCTCACCCGTTCCAAAAAATTTGTAAGGTAACGAATTAAAGTCAATTGCAAGATTAAAGAGTGACCCATAATTCAAGCATTGATCTAAGTGTGTTACCACTAAACCATTTGCAATATTTGCATAACGATTTAGTACTTTTCTATTATACAACTCTGTATTGATTCCCGATAGACAGATTAAAACTTCCACATTTTCAAAACTACGTCTTAATCCATCAACGAACTTCTTGATTTCATTGATTTCTTGATTTGTTGCCTTGTAGTCGATAAAAACATTTTTCTTTGTTTCTATTGATTTTCTTGTTTGAGCAACGATTTCAGAAATTGATTCACAGATATTTGATTCAACATTAAAGAACTTCTCAGAAAAAGAAGTATTATCTTTAAAGCCTGTGTTGGCCTTATTTCTGATAATTACAGAATCCTGCTTAAGAGCAGAAAGCTTAGTTAGCATTGAGCTCTGTCCACATGAAGCATCAGAAATAAGTACTGTAACAGTTTTAGACTCTTCATTATCAACAGAAGAGAAAATTGGCATTGCCGTTCTTACTTCCCCCATCATTTCTTTTAGAGCAAATTCAAAAACTGTATCTGGGTTTTCTTTTTCTTCATCAGATAATTCAAAATTAGCTTTACGCACAACCTTTTGAATATATCTTTCTTCGATGTCTAAGCTTCTAAAGATTGTCACCATCTCTTTAACACCAAGGGCCTGAGGCTTAGTCATCCCCTGTACACTTTGTGTTAATTCAAAGATCTTCTTTTCAAGCTCATCAATCTTATTTCTTTGAGTTTCCATTAACTCATTTACTTCTTCGTTATTTGCACGATTTTCGTGTAGAGGTTGAGATTGAACAGGTCTCGACTGTTGAACCTGTGGTCTTTCAACAATTACTTCTTCCTGAATTTCATCTTCAAGAGAGAAGTCTCCATTTAAAAAGTCATTAAAGTGTTCAGACTCAGCATTTGCAGCGGCCTTCTTTACTTCTTCACGATCAATTGAATTTAGGAAATCATCAAGTCCAGAGTTAGCTTGAGAAGAGCTTTCTTCAACGGCACTCACCTTTCGATTAAGGCCTAAACTTCCGTATCCATTTAGTGAGTTAGTTTGTGATTGTCCATTAGTGTTTTGATCGTGTGAATTTATCATATTTGCAATATAAGATGAGTTGTTTTTATAAAATGAATCTTTTTGTTCTGGATTTAGAACGTTATCTACCTTGGCCTTTTTAGTGTAGTTTTTTTCAGAAATAGCAGCAGTAATCTCAATTTTCTTCTTTTTGAAAGCGCCTTTAATTCCCTTATTAGTCTGTGTCTTAAGAATAATTGCGTCAGGTCCTAGTTCGGCCTTAATATTCGCTAATGCCTCATCTAAAGAATCTGCTTCAAATTTTCTCACGTACATCCTATAACCTCACCGTTCCAAGTGACCTAATATTCACATCCGGACTTAATTCATTATGACTTACTACAATCAAGTTTGGTATGAATTTTTCTGTCAATTTCTTAAAGTGACCGCGAATAACTGGTGAGCAAAGAACAATCATCTTTTCTCCCATGTTTGTGGCCTCCTCTATTTTCTCATTTAAACTGGCCAAAATCGATTGGGTAATTCTTGGGTCTAAAGAAACTTGTTGACCATTTTCTGTTTGTATGAGATTGCCAGCAACCTGTTCTTCTATTTTACGATCTAACGTAAATATCGGCAAATCACCATTGGCAGACTTTATAGACTCAGTGATAGTGCGGTATAGCGATTGTCTGACGTTTTCTGTCAGAAGATCTGTATCCTTGATTCTTGTTCCGTGTTCAGAAAGAGACTCTAAGATCGTACGAAGGTCTCTGATGGAAACATTTTCCCTTAAAAGATTCTGTAAGACCTTTAAAACTGCCCCAAGAGGAAGGATTTCAGGAACAAGATCCGCAACAATTTTTGGATAGTGTTCTTTGAAATTATCCATAACTCGAACAAGTTCTTGGCGGCCAAATAACTCATGTAAGTTAGTTCTTAGGATCTCAGTTAAGTGAGTGGCCAGAACAGTTGACAAGTCTACTACAGTATAACCATTAAATCCGGCATCATCTTTCTGATCTTCAGTGATCCAGACAGCAGGTAGACCAAATACTGGTTCAATTGTTTCAATACCATCAATTTGTTCAATAACACTTCCTGGATCCATTGCTAGGTAGTGATCTGGTACAAGTTCACCTTGAGCAACTTCCACACCTTTAATCTTTAGGGAGTAACCACCTGGAGCAAGCTCAAGATTGTCCTTAATTCGTACAGAAGGAATAATCACACCCCAATCTAGTGCAAATTGCTTTCTCATATAAGTGATACGCTCAAGAAGGTCACCATTTTGAGATGAGTCCACTAGATTAACTAGTCCGTATCCAACTTCAAGTTCAACAAGTTCAAGATTAAGAAGATCTTCAAGTGATTCAGGAGTCGACTTCTTCTCTTCTTCAACAACTGACTCTGCAGCAAGTTGTGTAGCTTCAATTTCATTTTCCATTTTATTTGAAACATAAAGTAGCGCTAGGCCAACAGTGATAAATGGTAGTTTTGGTAGTCCAGGAATCATTGCAAAGATTAGAAGTACACATCCTGCAATTAGAACAGCTTTAGGGTGAAGTTTAAATTGTTTACTCATTTGAGCGCCAAGATTATCTTCACTTGTATTTCTTGTTGCAATAACACCGGCAGCAGTTGAAATAATTAGAGCTGGAATTTGAGAAACAAGTCCATCCCCAACTGTTAGAAGTGTATATGTTTCAGCAGCACTTCCAAAGCTCATTTTATACTGCCCAACACCTACGATAATTCCACCGATGATATTAATGGCCGTAATTAAGATACCTGCAATGGCATCCCCTCGAACGAATTTCGAAGCACCATCCATTGACCCGTAAAAGTCTGCTTCTTCAGCAACTTCAGCACGTCTTCTCTTGGCCTCTTCATCGTTAATAAGGCCAGCATTTAAGTCAGCATCAATGGCCATCTGTTTACCAGGCATTGCATCGAGTGTAAATCTTGCACCGACTTCAGCTACCCTTCCAGCACCTTTTGTGATTACCATAAAGTTGATAATAACAAGGATGATGAAAACGATGATACCAACAACAAAGTTCCCTTCAACAACGAATTCACCGAAACTTCTAATGATCTCACCGGCAGCACTCGTTCCTTCACTTCCTGAACGAAGTAGAATGTTACGAGTTGAAGCAACGTTAAGAGAAAGTCTAAATAATGTTGTCACAAGAAGAACTGCAGGAAATGTTGAAAAATCCAGTGGTTTTTTAGTATAAACAGAAACTAAAAGAATGATAATTGCGAATGATAGTGTAATTGCTAAAAGTAAATCGAGTACCACTGGAGGTACTGGAATAATCATAACAGCAAGAACTGCTAGAATACCGATCGCGACTGCGAGGTCTGAATTCTCTGTTAATACTTTTAATCTTTTAAAGATATCATCCATGATATTTTCCTAAACTCTAATTAGCTAATAGCTTTTTGCTTCTTCTTAAGCTTATAAACAAACGCTAGAACTTCAGCGACTGCTTTATATAAAGTACGTGGGACTCCTTCCCCTACTTTAACTGATTTATATAGTGCTCTTGCTAAAGGAACATTTTCAACAATTGGAATATTATGTTCTTTAGCAATTTCTCTAATTCTTAGTGCCAGGTGATCTGCACCCTTCCCAACGATACCAGGAGCAATCATCGTCTCTTGATCATATTTAATAACGATAGAAATGTGAGTTGGGTTTGTCACAATAACATCTGCTGTTTGGATATCAGCAAGCATTCTCTTTTGTGCTTGTTCACGTTGAATTTGGCGAATTCTTTGTTTTACTTCAGGAGAACCATCTTGTTCTTTTGACTCTCGCTTTGCTTCTTCTTTTGTCATCATAAGTTTTTTCTTATGAGCATACTTTTGATAAGCAAAGTCTCCAGCAGCAACAACGACAAGTCCTGCAAGAATTGAAAAACCAAGTTTTACAAGAATATCTTTACCAATAACAAAAGCCTGAAAGAAGTCAACGTGTAGGAAACCTACAAATTGCGTAATATCATCCTTCATATATAAGTAAACGATTCCAAGAACAATAATAAATTTGAAAACACCTTTAATTGCTTCAACAACAGCTTTCATTGAAAACAAATTCTTAGTCCCTTTAATCGGGTCAATTCTTTCTGGTTTAAACTCCAGAACTTCGGGTGCGTAGATAAATCCAATCTGAGCAATATTTGCAATAATACCTGCACATAGTGAAACAATACAAACTGGAGCGGCACAGATTAAAGCAGTCGTTGCCGTTTTATTTGCAATTGTCTTTAGTGATTTTTCTGTAAATGCCGTTGCTGGATCAAGGTGCATAATCCATCTAATAAACTCTTCCATCTCTTGATAAATGAAAAGAAGAGAAAGAGCTAGAGTCATGATACAGGCGGCCAGCACTAACACACTTGTTAGTTCTTTTGAGGATGCAACCTCACCCTTTCTTCTCGATTCGTCAATTCGATGCTGGGAAGGGTCTTCCGTTTTTTCTTGATCTGTATCTTCGGCCACGACTTACCCCTTAAATGATAAAGTTAAACCACTCGCCAAGTCTTTCCGTATACATTCTAAATGCTACTTGAAAGAACT
This sequence comes from Halobacteriovorax sp. HFRX-2_2, assembly GCF_043196705.1. NCBI lineage: Bacteria > Pseudomonadati > Bdellovibrionota > Bacteriovoracia > Bacteriovoracales > Halobacteriovoraceae > Halobacteriovorax > Halobacteriovorax sp. HFRX-2_2. The sequence goes on along the minus strand of NZ_JBEBMT010000002.1, from coordinate 208,974 downwards.
CATCGCTTGTTGCCGTAAATACTAGTAGACCTAGGCCAATATTAACGACAAAGCTAACCATAATGATATTCATCTGTGGAACAGTACGAGCAATAATTCCTAAAACCGTACTGATGAGCATATTTGTAAAAATTAATGGTGTTGCTAGCATAATTGCTGCAATAAAAATTGATTTGAATGCTTCGATATAGAAGATGTGTGATTTTGCAAATACACCAAAATCATAAATATGAATTGAATAAAAAGATTGAAAAATCCCTTTAAACATTGGTAGTAAAGCACCTGATGAAACAACCATAACGAGAACAGTCCATTGTATTAGCCTTTCGAAAGGACCTACTTGCTGACCCGAAGAAGGATCGAAGTAGCGAATGGCCGCAAATCCAATTTGCTGGGTAATGATACTACCTGCTGACAGGAAGATACCCATAATTGATTTTACCAAATATCCGATTATCAATCCAATAAGTGTGTAAATAATAGTGAGGGCCCAGAACTGATCCTTCCCCACATACATAATATCTTTGATAACTTCACCCTGAATATATGGGTAGAAGCAAAAGCTCATCACTAGCGTCGATAAGATCTTAACAATCATAGGGATTGGTAAGTTATCGTAAATAGGCAGTTGAAAATTAATCGCCAGCAGTCTGGTAAAAATTAACCAGAATGCAATGATTGGGACAATGTCAGTAATTTGAATTGTCATCTAACTTGGCCTACCTTCCAGTAACAAGACTTGGAATTGAAATAATTAGATCTTTCGTAAAAGTTGTTAACTGATCCGTCATCCACGGGGCAGTCAGTACAAGAGCTCCAACAATGACTAAGATCTTTGGAATAAATGAAAGTGTCTGCTCATTGATTTGAGTAACGGCTTGGAAAATTGAAACCAAGATACCCATAATAAGTGCACCTGCTAACATTGGTGCAGATATCATTAGTCCTATTGTAATTGCTTGTCTTGCGATGTCAGAAAAAAAGTCCATGATTACTCCTAATTAAACGAACGTAAAAGTGATCCAGTAACAAGTTGCCAACCGTCCACAAGAACAAATAGTAAAAGTTTAAATGGTAGTGAAATAACAACCGGAGGAAGCATCATCATCCCCATGGCCATTAGAACAGATGCCACAACCATATCTAAAATAAGAAATGGAATATAAAGTAAGAAACCAATTTGAAATGCAGTCTTTAGTTCCGAAATAATAAAGGCCGGAATTAAAAAGTGAATAGGTACATCATCAATTGATTGTGGTGCCTGACGATTTGTTACATCATAGAAAAGTCCGATATCGGCCTTACGGACCTGCTTATTCATAAACTTTCTAAGAGAACCTTCAATACGATCAACGGCTAAAGTTGTCGTAATTTTCTTATCCATATATGGCTTAACTGCATTTGCATAAATCTCTTCTCCAGTAGGCTGCATAACAAAAACAGAAAGGAAAAGTGCGAAACCAATTAGAAGTTGATTTGGTGGCATACTTTGTGTACCAATTGCTTGTCTCATGAATGACAGAACAACGATGATTCTTGTAAAGCAAGTACAAAGAATTAAAACCGCCGGTGCAAGAGTTAGTACTGTAAAGAGAATAGTTAATTCGATCGTATCAACAAGATCAACTCCCTGTCCAAAATTAACAGAAAGACCTGGAAGCCCCAGGTTAGTTGATTGTTGAGCAAAGATCGTACTTAGCCATCCCCCAATACTAAATATTAATAATGCTCTTAAAAAATTCTTCATCCAACTTCCTATTGAATTAATTTTAATAAAATTATTGTAAAGACTTCATGTCTTTAACTTTCTTCTTAATTTGTGCTGTTAAGCTAACTTTCTCTTCTTGAGTCGCTTGTCCAGCAAGACTATTCAAAATGTCTTGTTGTGATGAAGCTGTCGAGTTACTTGCTTCTTTCATATTTTGAGCAACTTCTTTCAGCTTAAATTCTTTTGAACCAGAGTTTGCCGTATCTAAGTTTGTATCAAAATTAGATCCCGTTAATGCCTTCTCACCTTCTTTAAAAAAGTCTGTTGTATCTTGAATTTCAGTTAAGAAGTCCATTCCCTTTTCAGATTGCGCCATTAGGAAAACTTGCTTTTGAACTCTAACAACTAGTAGGCTTCTCTTAGGAGCAAGATAAGTTGTTGATAGAACCTCAACCATTTTTGCGTTTGAGAAAAGACCTAGACCACCCTTTTTCAACATTCCCTTTCTAAAGAAGTTCATTAGAAAAAAGATACCTGCTGCAAATAGAGCAAAGAATCCAATAAATTTAAAAATATAAGTCGACATCTGGAATCCACCTTTTTCAACACCTGAAGAAAGATTGCTTACAGTGTCTTCAATCTGCTCATTCTTTTCTTTGGCAAGAGCTAGTAAAGACTCACTTGTCTTTTCTAACTTTACATTATTCTTATTTTTATTATTTGTTACTTCTTCTTTATCTTTTAGTAGTTTTGCAAGATAGCTTTCGTCATAAGCTTCAGCATTCTTTTGCTTAACAGGAGCTTTCTTAGCAGGAGCTGCTTTTGTTACTGCAACTTGTTTCTTATTTGCAGTGATTGGAAAGTACATTTTAATTTCATTATCACTAACTTCTAAACTTACTTTATCTTCGTTACCCTTAATGTCGTACGGGAGAATTGCACGAACGCGAGCGACATCCTTTGTAAATTGATATGCTAGAAGTTTCGTATCAAACTTTTCATTAACAGATACTTGCTTTTCAATTTTTGGCCATACGATTGTATCTTTTAATGCTACTTGAATAATATCATCTTTAATTGTTAACTCAGGAGTTGTCTCAAACTTCCCCTTAAGCCCAACTGTAACAATACCTGTTGAACCATTTTTAGTTAACTTAACCTTCCCTACTTCAACTCTAGCAAATGCATTCGTTGTCATAAGTGAAAGTGCTAAAAATAATAATTTAAGTTGTCTGGCCATGATTAGTTCCTACGTTTATCTACTACTTTAGATTTTCAATTCTCTCGATTGGCGAAATAATATCAGTTAAACGAATACCAAATTTTTCGTTTACAACGACAACTTCACCTTTTGCTACTAACTTTCCATTCACTAGAATCTCTAGAGGCTCACCTGCTAGTTTATCAAGCTCTAGTACCGAACCTTGTCCTAGTTGTAGAAGATCTTTAATGATTACTTCTGTTCTACCTAGCTCTACTGTTACTTTCAGTGGAATATCTAAGATAAAGTCTAGGTTTTGAACCTTAAGCTTATTAATGGCATCATCACCTGCTCTGATTTCATCAGCAAGTTTTTCAACTTCCATTGTGTTGAAGTTCTCTAGCCCTTGTGTTTGGTTATTTAGTTCTGTTTGATCACTCATATATATCTCCCTTAATTATTCGACTTCAATATCCATAGAAACTTTAGGTGTCTTATCAACGTGAGTTACTTGCACCGCTCGGTTTCCTTTGTATGTTCCAATAAGACACTTCAATTTTTCTACACCTTGAATTGCTCCCTTAACCTCGCTTGATGCTTCTTGGTTAAGAGGAATAATATCTCCAGTTTGAAGAGTTAAAAGGTCTCCTACAGTCATTTCAGCTTCACCAAGCTTTACAACGATCTCGGCCTTCGTATCCTTGATGTGCTCATTCATAGCACTAGTCCAGATACTATCTGCCATATCATTATCTGTTTGGTAATTTGATGAAAGCTTTTGCTTAATCGGTTCAATCGTTGAGTAAGGAACAACGATCATAATCGTTCCAGAAGCTGATTCAAATTCAACTTCAAGAGTTGTTGCGATAATTACATCTGATGGAGGAACAACACCAACGAATTGTGGGTTAATTTCAGTTCTAACGTATTGAGCATCAATACGGTGAACCTGCGCCCATGCCTCTTCAAGGTCAGCAATGGCCATATCCATAACTTTTCTCATGAAAGAAAGTTCAATCGCTGTAAATTCTTTTCCTTCGATCTTTGTGAAAGGACGATCTGTACCACCAAAGTATGAATCGATAATTGCGTAAGCAAGCTTTGATTCAAATACTAATAGAGCAGGACCTCTTAGTTCATTAAACTTCATGATACACATACACGATGGAATCGGAAGTGTGTTTACAAACTCACCAAACTTTAAAAGGTCTGTCGAGATCATCGAGATCGTCGAGATCTTTCTTAGAGAGTTTGAAAGTGATACACGAAATGAACGAATGAATCTTTCGTAGATGATTTCAAGAATAGGCATTCGCCCACGAATGACTCGGTCTTGATTTGTTAAGTCATAGGGCTGAATATTCTCGTCTTCAGCTTCATCATCGAAATCCCCACCTTCACCTAGAAAATCATCTGCGTCACCATCGTTTACAGCGTTTAATAGAGCGTCGACTTCGTCTTGACTTAAAACCTGTGCCATCGTTCCCCTCCTAGGATTTGATGATCTTGGCATCCTGCCAAAAATTAAACTTAATACTTTATATTAACTAGTTGATCTGGAAACCAACGTAGTAAACATCTAAAACTTTTCCATCAACTAAGTATGAGTTGATAGCAGATTTGATCTCTTCTTTTAGGTATTCCTTACCTTGTACTTTAAGAAGATCATTTGGCCTCTTAGAGTTCAAGATACTAATGATTGAATCTCTAATCTGAGGCTTTCTTGCCTTATACTCTTCTTCCTTCGCATTCAGAGAAAGCTTAAGAACGGCATTTAATCTAATGTAGCGTTGAGGCCCATCACCTTGTGCTAGGTTGGCCGTGAAGCTATCAAGAGGAAATAGCTTTCCTTCTTCTTCCTGTGCTTCACCAGTTTGTACAACCTCTTTATCTTGAGATTGTTCGGCCATTTGTGCCTTAACAATATCTTCCACAGACGATTGCTGTGAGATCTTTAAATGTGTTTGGTACTGAAAGTAAGCGATTACACCCATTAATACGATATTCAGTAGTAGAGCTACTGTTAGTAGAGGGTTCTTTCCACTTCCTTGGTATGAATTGTCAGCACTTCCATCTGCCATAATCTATAAATCCTTTACTTCACACAGAAAAAAATTCCTTTAAAAACTGTGCCTCGTCAAAAATTATACATCTAGCGGCCATTTTCTACAAGATAGTAAAGTATGTTCCGGAAGATTCTGCCCATTAATTTTGAAATTTTAAGACTTTATGAGGAATGTAAAAAAGTGGTGGTGTCAAAATGTCGACGTTTTTTTGATGCTGAAGAGGATTGATAGGCGAAATATGCCTCTAAAAATAAGAAAGCCTCCGTAATGGAGGCTTCTTATTATGAAACTAATTTCAAACAAAAATTAGAACATTTCCTTCCAAGCTTTACCTGGCTTGAATTTTGGAAGTGTCTTAGCTTTGATTTTGATTTTTTCACCAGTTGCTGGGTTGATACCAGTTCTAGCTGCTCTTCTTACTTTTGTGAAAGTACCAAAACCGATTAGTGAAACATCGTCACCTTTCTTAACTGCTTTCTTGATTGTTTCAAGAGTAGTAGATACGAATGCATCTGCATCTTTCTTTGTTAGGTGGCTAAGTTCTTTGTTTTTTAAGATTGCTTCTACAAGTTCTTTTCTGTTCATTTTAACTCCAAATAGTTAGTTATTTAGTTGTTGTAGAAATAGGATGAAGTTTGAAACACGCTTTGACAAGGCTTTTTAGCGTTTTTTTTAACTTTTGAAGGTTTTTTTTATTTTCATGCTTATTTTAAGTTTTTTTCTTGCCAAACTACTATTTCTTCCTCTAGTGCGATTCTCACGGCTTTTAGCCACTCTCCTTCAAGTTCTTTATGATCTTCAAGGTCTTTAATTTCAACAAAAAGTTGAATAAAAACTGGACCTAGTTGATGATAGAAAGTTTCCATTGTTGGAATATTAATATCGACAGGAAGACGATGAGCAAGCTTATCCAAGCTTTTTTCAAGCTCTAAAATCTCTTGTGCTAAATCGAAAATAGAATTGATTTTTAACAAAGATGTTAAGTGATTAATGTAAGCAGTATTTAAAACATTTTGTTCTAATAAAGAATGTGGAATATCATCGTGAAGAAAATCTTCAATTGTATAATCAATTTGTCTTGCTGATTCACGAAAGAATTCTTTGTTAACTTTCACTTGATTCTGATCAAAGAAGTTCACCATTTTAACCTCCAATGATCATATTATAACACGGAAAAATAAAAAGGCCCACCAAGTGGCGGGCCTTCATATTTAAACTGAACTTGATCAGTGATTAGATATCAAGTTTACCTTTTTCTTTAAGAAGACCAAGGATCATCTCAAAGTGAGAAAGTGGGTAAGCACCTTTAACAGGTACACCATTGATTACGAAACCAGGAGTTCCTTGAATCTCAAACTTTCTTGCTTCAGCTTCGTCTTGTGCAATTCTTTTCTCAACTGCTTCAGACTTAACATCCTTAGCAAGTTTAGTCATATTAACACCTAGATCTTTTGCTGTTTTCTTTAGGTATTTTTCTTTTAAATTTCTTAGCTTTTGCTGACCTTCTTGTGTGAAAAGAATGTCGTGAAATTTAAATGCTTTCTCTTCAGATTGAAGTCTAACAGCTTCGTAATAAGCAGCTGCGATTCTAGCTTCTGAGTGGAAAGAAAGTGGTAGGTGCTTGTAAACAAATTGAACCTTACCTTTGTACTTTTCAAGCATTGGCTTAACAACATTATCAAACCCTCTTGTACAGTAAGGACACTGAAAATCAGAGTATTCAACTAGAGTAATAATTGCACCTTTAGTACCTCTAACTGATTCATCTTCTCTGATTTGTGGTTTTAGAGGGTTTTCAATAAACTCGTGAAGTTTCTTGTTTTCCTCTTGTTCTCTTTTCTTCGCCATTGCTTCTTTTGCGTTTTGAGCTGCAACTTGAAGAGCTTCCATAACTTCAGCAGGGTTAGCTTTAATTGCTTCTGCTAAAATCGTTGGATCATCTTTTAATGCTTTTTTGATTTCATCTTTACCTACACAACTCGTAAGTAAAACTAATGACATTACAATGCCTAATGCTTTTTTCATTACTATCCCTTTTGTTATTATGAACAAATTTCACATCAAATTATTATTATGATTTTACTTGAACAAAGTTAAATACTCAATCATCTTTTACTGAGTACTCTTTTTCCATATAGTCCAAATACTTGTTGATGGCACGCGTCTGATGACGAACGTACTTGTAACCGATAAGGTGAACTCTTGATGTATATCGTCCACTAATAAAAGATCGCATCGTTGCAAAAATACCAAATGCTGGCGTCGCAACTTTGTTATATAGATAGCCCATGAAAAAGCCATAAGAAATAATATTGATAATAATCGTAATCCCTACAATGTCATCCTGGATTAAGGCCATGTTACTAAAGTAATCTTTAGCAATTTTACCATTCGTAAAGACTTCGTTAACCACAGAGATTACAGCATCAAAAAGAGCGTAATTAATAATTAGAATGATCATTCCAGTTAGAATACAAGTGATGGCAACGTAGATACTTTTATGGACAAAAAACATCGTCTCGAATACCGGTTTATGTATCCTCTTGTATTTAGAAGGAACTTCAATTTGAGTTAATTTTCCACTCATGCGTAGAGTTGAAGTCGTTGTAAAGAACCAATCACTAAAACTAGATAATAATCTTAACTCAGATTTAAGTTCTCCATCGAAAGAATTTACTTTTTCTTCAGATCCTAAAAAGTCCAAACAGTACTGTGCAATCTCATCAAATGGCCTAAGCATTAATTGTGCAAGAACAATTCCCGCAACAAGTAAGAAAGCAATGGAAATAATCATCCAAGGTAGTACTTCTAATAAACCAATTTGAAGGTAGTCATAAATTAATGAATCAATAATATAATCAATATCCTTACGATAAGTCGTAATATAGATAATCGTTGATTTTAAAAGTATCCAGTTGAGGATGAATCCTACAACAATTGAGATAAAAGGAATGATCGCAAAGATGAGCCCCATCTTTAAACGAAACTTGGCCTGATCATCCTTTTTAAAATCTTTAAAGGAGCCAGTGATAATCTTAAACATTGATTCTTTTACTTGTTCATAAGCTGTCATAATTACTTACTATTTCGGTTAATTTGAAAAAATTCTTAATTAATTTTATCAATCTCTAAAGAAATCCTTAATTGTCACCGATACAGGAAATAGCGTGAAAACTAATATTTGAGGATATTATGAAAAAGTTTAAGTTATTAATGGTTGTGACAATTGCTTCAATGCTTGTAACAAGCTGTGGTCAAGATTCAAAAAGCAGCAGTGGTGGTTACTACTCTGGTTGGGGTAATGGCGGAAGTGGTTCCAATACAGGATCAACAGGAATGGACTCACAAGGGCAGGCCTTATTTGATAGTCTTGTCAATGCTCAAGCCTTTAGTTGTCAGTACGGCCGATATGACAGTAATAATTTAAATAACTATGGCCAGTCTTATCTTAGACTTGGACAAAGAAGAGGAACAATTGTTGCCAATATCCCAGCAGGCTACTCATATAATAATGATGTCGTTGCAGGTCCACTACAAGAAGGAATGCTACCTAATGAATCAAACCAACACCATGTTGGAGTAAATAGTTTTGGTGATATTCTTATCATTACTAAAGTGCTTAATGGTAGTAATCTAACTGGTTATAACGTTCGCCTTTCACTTTGCTCACGTTCATTTACAGATGGCCGTTATAGCTACCCAATTATTGGAGATGATCGTGGACTACAAGGTATTGCTCTACAACAATCTGGTGCAGTTCTAGGTTCGGGAACAAATTGTCCAGCAGCAACAGTTGATTCAGCTCACTTTCAAGTTGTTGCAGCTCCATACCAATATTCTCAACCGACTCAAGGAACACTTCAAGCAGTTGGTTTAAATATTAGTTTTTCAACACCTTGTCCTTAATGATTTAAGAACTAATAAAGTTTTAAGATATTTAATTTCGGAAAATAATGGGCCAGAATTTCACGATGGCCCCTTCCTTTTTGGGCAAGACCTAAAGAACCAACCTGGCATAGGCCAACTCCATGACCATTCCCCTTTCCAACAAAGTGAAGACCTGCTCCACCAACATCAACCATATAGAAATGGTTTGAAGGAAATTCGACACGGCCAAAGTAGCGACGAAATAAACTCTTTTTGATCTTGATTTTCTTTACACCATTTTGAACATAAAGATTTGTTTGATCTCTCTTATCTGGGTATAAGAATAACTTCTTTTTTAAACTTTGTTTCTCAATGAACTTCTTTCTCATTGCCCATTTAAGAAATTTCTTAAAACGAAGTTTTGTAATTTTTGAATCCCAGTTTTTCTTCTTCTGACAGTAGTCGCATTTCACAGTCGAGTAACCATGAACATCATTTTTCCAAACATCTGAAGGTACTAATGTCGTTCCTCCACAACTTGCATGAAAGAATGCTGGTACAAGATTTCCCTTTCCATTGGTAAGAACTAATCCTGCCGTATCTTTTGCGGCCTCAAGAGTGCTGGCCGTCACATCATTAAATGTTCCATTTACTTGATGTTTTTCAGAATTTTCTAAATCATAAAGTGTATCATTCTTAAGCCCTGAAATCATCATGTGATGAAGCGCATAAGTACGAGCAGCTACGGCCTGTGCTTTAAGGGCCTCAATTGGCCAAGATGCATTCATCTCTTTTGCAAGTAAGGTTGCAATATAGTCATCAAGATCCATTTCGTTAACAACATCACAAGAGTTTCCATCTGCACTCGTCACAATATGCATTTGCCCCATAAATTGCTTACGGTCAAAACTAATAAGTCCAGTTTGCGATGTTAGGGATGCTAAGTATTGTGGTTTTACAGATTTTACTGATTGTAGATTTTGGCAATTAACTTTGATCTTCTTAAAGCCTTTAAAGCTCTTGCGACTTCTGGTCGCAACAACCTTACGAGTAAGATCAACGCCTTCAAGAAGAACGTTATCAAGATCTTTGGCAACCCTCACCTTTATCGTGTGTCCAGATCGTAAGTTTTGTAATGGGCTAATTCTCGCCAGAGAATTCCATGAAGAAAGTATAATGATAGAGATAAGTAAATTTCTCAACGAATATCGTCCTGATTTGTGCGGCATCCTTGCCCTGCAACTTCTCTAGTAAAATGATATATGATTTTACTAAGCTACTCAACTTGAGAGAAATTTTATCGCTTTTTGCATATCTGTCCATGCCGTTTTCTTCATGGACTCATTTACCTCTAGTAATTTAGGGTGAAATAGAGGCATGACATCGATTAACTGAGCATTCCCATCAACTTCTATTTGAATCGAGTGAAATTCTCCATGAACGTTTGCAAGACGAACACGTTTATCTAGACATAAATTTGTAGCAGCGGCACCAAGACTAATGAGAAGCCTAGGCTTAAAGTGGGCGCAACAAGTGAAAAGAAATTCACGAGCATCCTTTTTAATAAATGGAACACGAATAAAGCGGCCGCTTGAAATCTTCATGGCCTTAATCATACGCCCCATAATATCTTGATCAGATTCAATCATTGATAAAGGTAGGAAATCTGGAAGCTCCCCTTCTTCAATCTCATCGAGTCCAAAGAAGATAATATCCACTTCACCTTGGTAGTCTTTGTAACCAGGGATCGATTCAAGCTCCCAAGAACTACTATATTGTGAAAGAAATTTATTGATATCGTTATTAACTTTGATTGTACGAGAAGATTCAGCGCCACTAGAAGCTGCCGCAATATCAATCTTGCGCTTTGGAGGTGCTATAGGAACCTCTATTTTAGGCGCTGAGACTGTTTGCTCGACACTTGCTACTTCTTGTTCAATCGCCTTAGAAGTTTGTTGAGGAGCTTGTTGTGGAGCCTCTGTGACTTCTTGTGAAGCCTTACTAGAAGCAAGCTTGCGCTCTTTTAGCTTAGGATACCAAAGCGTATTTTCAAATAACTTGGCATAGTAATTCGGCTTCTCATCTCGTGAGAGTTTTAAAACGTTATTAAAATCTTTAGTTAATTTGGTTAAAAATTGCGCCATTACATTATTTCCTATGGGTAAAATATCCCTAAGTCATTAAAAAAAAAAGCATAAATTTCAGAACATTGTTAAGCCGCCGATAAATCAACTACATCCACTGCTTGGGACACTCTGCACAATCTCAAATCCCCAGTGGTAATTATTATTTAAAGGAGTTGCTACAATGTCATTCGATCCAGATTTCCAATTTGAAAACTTTGAAGAGTTATTTGGTGATGCCGATCAAGTACATAAGGTTTTAAATGATTGTCCTGTATGTGGCTCTAAAATGGTTCACACACACCTATCGGATTATAAAAACTTGTACATACACGAGAATTCGAGATGTACTGATTGCGGGCACGGCAATCGTAAAAAAATCCACCACCTAAACTAGACAATTATTTCTGAGGGAATTCGGCCATAAGCTTGGTATGAATTCTCTCAGCAATGCCTTCCTTCACATCCAATTTATGACTAATTTCAATGACCGATAACTGCGAGAGCTCTTTTAGATTTAAGTCCATATTCTCGTGAATAGTTTTTAGAGTCTTCTCACCAATCCCTTCAATATCATCAAACCACGAAGTAAATATTCGATCCCTTTCTTTCTTGTGGTGAAGCTTTCTCGAAAACCTGTGTGCCTCATCCCTCATTTGCACAACAATTCTCATAAGAGATGGCGTCTTCTTTAAAATATAAGGATTAATGCGATTAGGAATGATAAGTCTTTCATCGGAGCTTGAGACCTCTTTATCTTTAAATGATTCCTGCTTGCTCGTTTTGATTTTTGCAATCCCCACAACTGGAATATCGAGTTCAAAATCCTCAAGAACTGCTAAGAAACTTGAGACTTGTCCCTTCCCACCATCAACGATAAAGACGTCAGGAAGTTTTCCCTTTTTAAGCCTGCGCGAAAGAACTTCTTTCATCATAGCAAAGTCATTATTTCCTTCAGGCCTTTCTTCTAAGTGATAATAGCGATACTGCGCCTTATCTGGCTTACCATCACGAAAAACAATCTGCGACGCCGTTGGAGACTTCCCCTGCCAAATGGCAACGTCAAAGCATTCGAGAATTTTTGGTGTCTCTTTTAAATTTAAAAGCTCTTTTAGTTTATTTAAACCAATCCAAGGGCCATCAAGATTCTTCACCCTAAAACGTTGATGCTCTCTAGCGTGATCAAGTGTTAACTCATAAAGAGTTTTCATCTTACCAATAGGCTTTTGCACTTCAACTTCTTGATCAAGAACTTCATTAAAGGCTTCACTAATCATTGAAAGATCCGCTTTCTTCTCATCTAGATAAATACGACTTGGAAGTTTCTCTTTTGTATTTGAGTAGTATTGAAATAGGAATGTTTGAAAGAGTTCATGATTTTCACTCTCACTATCCCCTTTCCCAAAGTGATAATTCTTGTGACCTAGAAGGATCCCTGATCTCATCATATAGATTGAGATATCAACTTCCAACTCTCCAACATGATAAGCAACGATATCAAAATCTCTTTCTGTTGATAACTCGACATTTTGTTTTTCATAACTTTGAGAGAATGACTTTAACTCTTCAATGCTATCGCGAATTTCTGCAGCTCTTTCAAAGTACTCACTTTCAGCAGCAGCGAACATTTTCTCTTCTAATATTTTTAAAACATTTCTACTCTGACCTTCAAAGAAATTAATCACATAATTGAGATCCTTGAAATAATCTTTCTCAGAAATATAATCCACACAAGGGGCCGAACATTGCTTCATTTGATAAATAAGGCATGGGCGCTTTCTCTTTCGCATCTCCTCTACTGAACAGTCTCTTAAAGTAAATGACTTGGTTAAGATGCGAGATATTTTTAAAATATTACTTCCCGTTGTAAAAGGCCCAAATAACTTAATTTTCTTTTTTCTCTTTGGCCTTCTTGTGTAAACAAGACGTGGGAATTTTTCATTCAAATCAATCTGAATATAGGGATAACTTTTATCGTCTTTTAGTTGAATATTATATTTGGGAATATGCTTTTTAATTAAGTTATTTTCTAAGATATATGCTTCGGCATCAGTCTTAGTCATAATAAAGTCAAAGTCTTGAATATGAGAGACAAGAATTTGAGTTTTAGGTGATTTTTCTGAACTATTGAAATAGCTGGAAACTCGACTACGAAGGTTTTTCGCCTTTCCAATATAAAGAATTTCTTCGATGCCGGCACGCTTGCGCTTCATTAAATAGCATCCAGATTTTGTCGGTAAATGTTTCGCTTTTTCCAGCAGTGCTAAAGTATTTTTCTTCATTATAATTATCTACATATTACCTTTTATTCTCTTTACTTTAATCCTATTCGCCATTAAATTGACCTAATTAAGTAAAAGGAAGAGAGAATATGTCAAAACTAGGTGTTGGTAAGGAAATTGTAACATATTGTAGCAAATGTAAGTTAGATCTTGCTCATTTAATTGTAGCAATGAAGGATGCAGATACTCCATATAAAGTTCTGTGTAATACTTGTAAAGCAACTCATGCTTACAAGCCAAAGAAAGTAGTATCTCCAAGTGCTACTCGTCGAAAAGCTCCGGCAAAGAAGAGAGTTTCAACTGAAGAAAAAATCATTAATGTTTGGGAAAATGCCCTTGAAAAATTAGAAGGTGAACCTATTACATATAGCATTCGCCACAAGTTTGAAGTTGGCGATATACTAGCTCACCCAACTTTTGGGCCAGGGCTTGTTGAGAAGAGTCTCGATGCTAATAAGATCGAAGTACTTTTCAGAGGATCAATCAAAATTCTTATGCATAACAAATAATAAAAGAGGCTGAC
>NZ_JBEBMT010000002.1:35662-195107 GCF_043196705.1 Halobacteriovorax sp. HFRX-2_2 | reverse complement strand
AACCTCTTTTTTTATTTGTGCGCCCCTATTCGGTGCACATAATATTCGAGAGAGAAACCTTTAGGTTTCTCGGTTCGCCACTGGCGCTATTTTTTTTATAAAAAAAGCCTCCCATCCGGGAGGCTTTCTTATATCTCTCTTCTCTCAATTCAATCGATTAATTAGCACCCCAGTTAAACCCGGCACCACCATTTACACCAATACTAAATTGGCCATTAAGACCACCACCGGCCATTGATCCATAGTTAGTCCCTGAATTATAGTAACCGTTATAAGAGTTAGCATAAATATTTTGTTGAGCATTGTATAAGTTCTGATACAGTGCTTGGTTAGCATATGCTACGTTTCCTTGGTTCTGGTAATTACCTTGAGCAACAGCTTGTCCTTGAAGGCCATTGATGTAGCTTTGAAATTGTTGTGCTTGATAACCATTATTATAGTTTCCATTTGCACCCCAGTTTCCATTGGCACCCCAACCACCGTTAGCATTACCATTTAGGCCCCAACCGTTTCCACCGTTGACTCCCCAACCAGCGTTTCCGTTAACACCCCAACCATTATTAGCGCCAGATCCCCAACCTCCGTTGACTCCCCAACCGCCATTAATATTTCCGTTTCCACCAGGAAATGTATTTCCACAAGCACATGGTGCTGAGATACACATACAAGCAGGGTTTCCACCACCGTTGCCCCAGTTACCGTTTCCACCGCCGTTGATTCCCCAACCGCCAGAGATAATTCCACCGTTTCCAGGGCCTGGATATGTTGGATAAACTCCACCATTACCCCAGTTACCATTTCCACCGCCGTTAACTCCCCAACCGAGATTGAAACCTGCATTGATACCTGTTCCAGGATACATTCCCCAGCCAGATCCAGGGTACATTCCCCAACCTGCGCCAGTGTTCATCCCAGGGTATGCGCCAGTGTTACCAATATTAAGTCCAAAATTTAAACCAGTATTCATTCCGAAACCGTTCCCCATTCCGAAACCATTACCCATTCCAAAACCGTTGCCCATTCCCATGCCAAAGTTAGCACCAAAGCCTGTTCCAAAACCAGTTCCGTAAGGGTATCCACCCATTCCCATGCCCATTCCAAAGCCTGAGTTCATACCGAAACCTGGGTACATTCCACCGTAGATATTTCCAGGGTACATTCCAGGGTGTCCGCCCATTCCCATGCCACCATTGATATTTACACCAAAGCCAGCATTACCACCTGTTAAAAGTCCTGCAAGTGCCGAACCAGCAAGAGAACCTAGTGGGTTCATATAAACATTAGCTTGGTAATTTCCACCAAAGCCATTGCCCATGCCCATTCCGTTACCCATGCCATTACCCATTCCCATGCCCCATCCGGCATTTCCATAGATATTGCCACCAAAGTTAGGTCCACCCATTCCACCAAGGAATCCACCTGTGTAACCTTGACCTAGCCAACCGTTACCTACACCACCGAAAGTTCCACCAGTAAGACCAAGTCCTCCAGCGTACATACCGTAGCCATAACCGTTACAAGAATTAAGCATTGATGTTTGTTCTTTTGGAAGAACAGGGTTTGCACCTCTTTCAAGGTTATAATCTAAATAGCCATCGATTTGGCCATGACATGATTTAATTCCATTTTCATAAGCATTTGCCCATGACTCTTGAGAATCAGCTTGGTGTTTAGTGGCGAAAAAAACACTCCCCATTGCTGCAAGTGAAGGAATTGCAACTTTTGCAACTTCGGCCCACTCATTTCTTTCAGGAAGTTTAGGTAAACAATCGACACAGAAGTCATTACTTCCAGAGCTTCCACGAGATGCTCTTGTTACACATGCTTGAGCGTCATCTTCATAGCCATTGTCTCTTAAGTAGATACAATCACTGATGTCGATCTCAGCATATGTATTCAGCATCATCATCGCCAATAAGATGCTTTTTGTGCCAATAAGTCTTAACTTCATAGTTTTCTCCATAAAAACTTTAACAATCCTCAACTACTTAACGACACTTTATGAATGAAACTTGAGTAAACTATCGACTTTTTCTATAAAGTACTGATTTAACTGATTAATATTACGTTTACGAAGCCTAAATTTAGCGATAAATTGCGAATTATGAGTAATATTTTTTGGTGGATTCTCCTCATTTGCGTATTAATTTTTGCTACTTATGCGGCATTTGTTATTAAAGGTGAAAAAAAAGTCGCCTTAAAGAATGCTGTAAGCTTCCCCTTCCATGGACTTGAAATTCCAATCCCACCTTGGTGGACCCTCACAAGCGACAGTAGTGAATTAAAAGTATTTGAAAGAACTGACACACGTTATGAATGGCAGTCTCGCTTTAGCTTTACTGATAAAAACTATGTTGATTTGCAAGCGGCCTTTGAAGAGCTGGCAATAAATAATGAACTTGTCTTTGATAAAGATACGTCAATTATTCATGGGCCAAAATCTTTTGAAAAATTATATGAACAAGGTATTGAAACTCTTCGCGTGGAAGGAACGGCCACAAAAAGTCATGAGCTTCGTGTCTACTACGATGCTGCCCTATTAAAAACTGAAGATGGAATTGTCATTTTAGAAAGTGAAAGTTCTGTCTTAAATGGTTTGCTTGAAGGACCGTTTTTCGAACAGTCACTACACAATATTAAAAAGAAATAAAAAAAGCTCCTTTCGGAGCTTTTTTATTAACGTGTCTTAAATGTTCTAATATTTTGTACTAGGAAGTTGTGAATTTCTTCGTCAGTTCCGAAGACATCATCGATGAATTCACAATCAATTAAGAATGCAGTCATGCGGTTTGCAATATTGTGTAGTGATTCTACTAAGTATAGACCACCAATATTTTCACCACTGAATGACTTAATAATTTCTTTACGAGCATGGTTGAACATTTCAGACTCAGTTACGTCCTCAGGCATATTATCTACACCCATTTTCTCTTCAACTTCTTCGATTGCTTGATCGCGAATATCTTCATCAGTTGCAAGTGATACACCAAATTCAGTCGCCATTGATTCGATAAGTTTTTCACGATTTGCAATATCGAATTCAATAACACCCTTTTCCTTAAGTGTATTAATTGTATGACTCGCTAAATTTTCGAGTGTTTCAAAATTTGTTCTCATTTACTGCTCCAAATGTGTAATCTCTTTAAGTTTAACGACTTGCCACTCATGAAGCAAGAAAATTTATGATTACTTCCATTCTAATTTCGACGGATTATCTTATTTAAGAAGCGCTGAATTAAAACATAATCACCCAAGACACTTAGCGCAATAACATAGGCAAAAGCGCCTGCGCACGCTGCAACAACGAAGGCCGCAAGATTATCAAGAGTTGAAAAGATATTGTTTGGGAAGTATCCACGTACATACTGTGTAGCATAAAAAGCTAATAGTGAGCTCAAACCAATTTTAAAAAATCTTAAAGGAAAGAAGAATTTCAGTTTCAAGTCCAACAACTTGAATAATAGAATCGACTGAACAAGGATGATAAAAATCATCGAAATCGAAGTTCCCATCGCAAGAATTTTAAATCCATAAGTATCAACAAGTGAGAAACAGAAGATAATGTTAATCCCAACAGCGATCGAAGAAATGATCACAGGAATTTTTGGCTTATCTAATGTGTAAAAGCTTGGAGAAAAGACTTTATAAAGTCCATAGAATGGTAACCCAAATAAGTAAGCATAGAGTGCTTCTGTTACCATCTTCGTATCATCAAGGCCAAATGCTCCACGTTGAAAAGAAATAGCGACGCAGTCTTGAGCTAGAGCAAACATTAGTGCCATTGCAGGCATGAGAACAAAAAGACTCGTTATATAACTTGTTTGAAGTGCACCCTTCGCTTCTTCTTCTTTACCTCCCCTCCAAAGTTCAGAGAAGTAAACAAGGTTTGAGTTTCCAATTGAAACTCCAAGAATGCCGACAGGAAATTGAAAGAGCCTAAATGCATATTGAAGCCAAGAAACGGCACCGACAACTGCTCCCGTTGCTAAGAAAGTTGAGACTAAGAGATTAATTTGTGTGGCCGCAACACCAATTGTACCAATACTCATGCGTTTTAAAATTTCTTTTACATCACTTGAGAAAAGCTCAATCCCATCTAGCTTTACAAGGCCCTTTGAAAAGAGCATTGGCACTTGAATAAGCATTTGTAAGAAACCACCAATGAGAACACCTACTCCAAGAGATACAATTGGGTGAAGGTTTCGTGCCTCTAAGAACTTAGGCAGCGTTATCATTGAGACGATCATGATAATATTGAATACCGCCGGGGCCATCGCTGGCGCAAAGAACATCTTATAAGTGTTAAGAACCCCCATAAATAATGCGGCCACTGAAACAAATGCTAAAAATGGCGACATCATTCTTGTCAAAAGCACAGACATTTCCAAGCGATTTACATCTGAAGTAAAAAGCTCATTTGTTAAAATCTGAATAATTTGTGGGGCGAAGATAAAAATCAATAAACAAACAATTGAAGTGATAGCAAGTAAGACAATGGCCATGGACCAAAGAAGCTTACGAGCATGTTCATCACCATCCTTCTTGGCCGAAGTAAAAATTGGAACGAATGCAGATGAGAATGATCCCTCTGCAAATAAGTCACGCAACATATTTGGTATACGAAAGGCAATTTGATAGGCATCAGTAAGTCCTGAGGCACCAAAAAGTTTGGCCATTAAAATTTCTCTAGCAAAACCCAGAACACGACTTGATAGTGTCGCGATGGCCATCTTAATAGAGGATAGTAAAAAATTCTTCCTGTGTTCTCTTGTCATTCCAATATTTTGCACCACCCTATCTGACTTAACAAGCTTCCAGTAGTTGCCAAGTGAAGGATTATTAACTAATCTTGCTGCCATGAGAACAGAGCTTGAAAAGTCGATTAATCACATTCAAACAAAGAGCGCCGTAAACTGGGATGAGTACTTTATGCTTCAGGCCATTATGGCCAGCTTCAAAAGTAAGGACCCGGCCACAAAGGTAGGATGTGTATTTGTCGATGAGAACAACCACCAAATAACTTTTGGTTACAATGGCTTTGTTGCGGGAATTGATGAAACTAAACTTCCTTGGGGAAAAGAGAGGACTCTCCCTCTTGAGCAGCAGAAATATGGATACGTTGTTCACGCCGAGGCCAATGCAATTCTTCACTCTAATCACAAGCTCTCTGGAGCAACTTGCTATGTGACTCTCTTTCCTTGTCACGAGTGTGCCAAGCTTCTAGCTTCTTCAAAGATCAAAGAAATCGTATACTTACAAGACAAGCACGCGGGTACTGAGTCAAATCGCATCTCTCGTCGTATCTTTGACTTAACAGGGGTTAAGTATCGTCAGCTTTCACTTGGTGAGCACGTACTTGATTCTCTCATTGCACACTTTACGGACGCCTTCTATCGCGAGTAACCCACCGTGTAAACATGGTTCATATCAGTAAAGAGTTCCTAGACAAGTTTGACTAATAAAACTATAGTAAGCCCATTGAGACGTATGGAGTAAAATATGGTTTTATCGAAGGTTAAAAAAGGCGTAAATGTTAAGATCCTCTCATTTGATAAGGGGCTTAAGCATAAGACAATTATGACAGGACTTGGGATTCTTCCAGGTGATGCAATTCAAGTTATCGCTCCTTCATTCCTAGGCTCCCCTCTTACTCTTAGATTAACAGATGGTGAAACAGTTGCCCTTCGTCTAAGCGAAGCAAGTCTCATCAATGTTGAGGAATTACATTAATGAGAAAAATTTTACTTATTGGCCCTGCAAACTCAGGGAAGTCGGCGATCTTCAATCTTCTATCAGGAGCAAATCGCAAGGTTGCAAATTACAACGGTATTACTGTTGATACGGCCACAGCAGGTCTTATTTCAAATGCCCGTCATGAAGAAAAATTAGCAGTTGTGGACCTTCCGGGAATCTACTCACTAGTTCCTTCTTCTATTGATGAAGCTGTAACAGTTTCCACTTTAATTGGAAGAAATAATCAAGTAACAGAATTCCACGAAATCGTTTGTGTTGTTGACTGTGCTCGTCTGGACTCTTCTCTTTCACTTGCTCTTGCTGTAAAGAAGCTCTTTGGTGGAAAGATTAAAATCATCTTCAACAAGTACGACCTTGATGTAACAAAGAATTATGACTTTGATAAAATTGGTGAACATATTGGTGTTCCTTATATCAAATTCTCGACAATGAGAGACAGTGGAGCAACTCTTGAGAACTTCTTAAGAGAGAATGCTTCAGACGAAATTCTTTTACCATCAGGAAAGATTAAACTTTCAAATGAATCAACGGAATACAATCCATTTAATGTAAGCTTTGAGGAAGATCAATTTGTTGAACTTCAAAATGAAGTTTCTGCGCTTTCTCAAATTGAAAAATACCAAAGAGAAGCAAGAGATCTAAAAGCATCATATGCTATTGGTAAAAATAAGAGTTTAATTCAACTCTCAAATAAAATTGACCAATTCGTTCTTCATCCATTCTTAGGTGGAGTTATCTTTCTGGCAATTTTCTACTTAATCTTCCACTCAATTTATACATGGGCAGGTCCTGCCATGGATCTAATTGATGGCGGAGTTGGTGCATTCGGAGAATACGTTGCAACACTACTTCCAGAAGGTATGTTAAATAGCTTTATCGTTGATGGAATTATTGCAGGTGTTGGTGGAGTTGTTATCTTCCTTCCACAAATTATGATTCTCTTCTTCTTACTTAGTCTTCTTGAACAAAGTGGATATATCTCACGTGCCTCAATTATCACAGACCGCGCGATGTCTTACTTTGGACTTAATGGAAAGGCCTTCCTTCCATACCTTTCAGGCTTTGCTTGTTCTGTTCCAGCAATTATGGCAACGAGAACTATTTCAGATAAGAAAGAAAGACTTGCAACATTAATGACGATTCCACTCATCACTTGTTCTGCAAGACTACCAGTCTACATTCTTCTAATTGGGACATTTGTTCCAGAAAAGACTGTTTTTGGAATCTTTAACTCTCAAGCACTTGCCTTTTTCTTCCTTTATTTTCTAGGAAGTATTGTGGCCCTAATTATTGCAAAGATCTTTAGATTAACTCTTTATAAAGGAAGCACGACTTCATTCATTATTGAGTTACCTCTTTATCAAATGCCAACTTTAAAACCTGCTTTTAAGTCAATGTTTTTCAAAGGAAGAGTATTTCTTAAAAAGGCCGGGACGATCATCCTAGGTCTTTCAATGGTAATCTGGTTTCTTTCAACTTTTCCAAAACCAGCACAAGAGATGCTTGTTGGAAAAACAGAAGCTGAAGCTGCTGCGATCTCTCTTGAGCATTCAACAATTGGCCAATTTGGAAAGCTAATTGAGCCAGTTATCAAGCCACTTGGATACAATTGGAAAATGGGAGTTGGGATCACTGTTGCAATGGGTGCCCGTGAACTCTTCGTTTCAACTCTAGGAACGATCTATGCCCTTGGTGATGTGGATGAGGAGTCAACAACTCTAAGAGAAAGACTAAGAGCTGAAATTGATCCAGAAACAAATGAGCCAGTATTTAACACGGCCGTTGCTTGGTCACTTTTAATCTTCTTTGCCTTTGCTATGCAATGTATCTCAACACTTGGGATTGTTCGCAGAGAAACAGATGGATGGGGACATGTCTTCCTAATGTTTGGATATATGACAATTCTCGCCTATGGTGGAGCATTTGTTACTTACCACCTACTTATTTAATTACAATTTTTATCTTTAGATACTATCGATAACCTCACGGCATCACTTAGAAGTAAGCCGATGTCGCGAGGGTCTCTTTCAAAAATCACTGTCACAACTTCATTTTCTTTAAACTCATGTTTTCCTAAACCTACCCAACCACTCTTGGCCTCGGGCATATTATAACTAACAAAAGTCGTAAAGATTTCCACATCTTCTTGAAAGATACTCACTTTAACATTCGATAGAGCACCAACAACAGTTGGACGATATATTTGTAAGCAGTAATCGGACCTCTTTGGCATGAAGTTATAAGTTGAATAGGCATATTCATCTTCACTCATGCGCACACTATTGCCTTGTGCTCCTTTAAGTTTACTATCCACCCAGTCACCATATTCGCGATAACCATCTGTTCCTTTAAAAGTTTTCTGATTAATGGCCTTCGCCACAATCGTTGCACTCTCATCAAGCTCCTTATAAATCATTCCTTGGCAATCCTCGTAATCACCGAGCTTCTTAAAGATGACCTCATCAGCTCTTAAAAGCAGCGGGTCTTCTGCGCCCTTTGAAATAATCACACGACTCTCCTGTCCTGAGGTAAAAGAGAATTCCCCTAAAGGATAGAGACCTTTTTCATTACTTGGAAGTCTTAGACTGAAGTTGGCCAGACCAATTTCTTCAACACCATCAAAAATATCAACGATTGCATTGTCCGTTGCATTCATTGATGGCACTCGGTAGTACCAAATACAATAAGTCGAATCACCCAAAAGATCAGTCGTGTAGATGGCCCTTGCACTTGAATCATTGGTGTAGCGGCTGATGCTTCCCTGATAACCTTTCAAGTTATCCTGAAACCAATTACCTTCTTGTATAAAACCAACGCTATCATCGAGGGAGTTTGGCCTAGAGATATCAAAGAAGTTCCCAATAACGACTTCTTCTTCGCCTTCAATAAAGGTGCTGGCCGGAACCCTTGAGTTGACGCTTAGTGATTGATCTACAATCATCTCACTTCTTATTTTTCTAAGATTGTGCCCCCTTCCAAGACAGGCCACGAGAATAATGATGGCCAATAAGGGGAATAAAATAGTGAACACTCTTCGTTTCTTCATGACTGTGCCTCTGATATGTATCTTATCAGTCGTTCACAGAAATTCTAAAATGAAGAAGGGTAAATTAACTCAAGTATTATTAAGAGATCACTCTTTTATAGAGGCTACAGAATTGTTTTGTAGATCTCATAGCTTTCATCATCAAAGCAACAGAAGATCACATCATCAAATTCTTCAATAGCATCAAAGCTTTTTACTGCTGAAGTTGCAGTAATGGCCGCTTCAATTTTTGGATAGCCAAAAATTCCAGTTGAGATACATGGGAATGCAATTGACTTACATTCATTCTCAAGGGCCAGAGAGAGTGCGTAGATATAGCATTTTTCAAGTAAGTCCGCTTCACCATTTGCTCCACCTTCCCACTTTGGTCCAACAGCATGAATGATAAATTCCGCAGGAATATTAAAGGCACGAGTCAATCTTGCTTCGCCAACTGGACAACCACCTGCTTCAGCAAGTTCCTTGGCAAGTTCTTCACCACAGGCAGCATGGATGGCACCATCAACGCCCCCTCCAGCTTTAAGTTCACTATTAGCTGTATTCACAATGGCATCAACATCAAGAGTTGTAATATCGGCTTTAATTACTTGAATATTTTTCATAAGGAATTTCTAGCACGAATCAGTTTAGATTTCATCGTAAAACTTTAAGATTGTGCGTGCATACCAATATTTTCTCTCTCCAGGCTCACCATTGTAGTCAACGAGTGCCTCATAATAGTTGGCCATGAGATCATCTTGGTAATTCTTTGCCAGATAGACCTTTAAGAGGATAGCACCATACACAAGGGACAGGTCGAGATCATCTAAGAACAGCAACTTTTGCTGCGCCCAGCTCCTCTCTCGCAGCCACAAATGACTCCACTCAGGCATGCCATCTAGTAAAATATTATTTAGATAGAGTGTATTTTGTAAACTTGCATAACTTGGGCCACGTTGACCTAATTGATCAGATACTTCCTGGGCACCAATTGATGTGAATTGAGTTAAGCCTACTGCACCAGTTGGAGAGACCGCCTCACGCATGAAATTTGACTCCATTCGAATCAAGGCAAGAAATAGCTTCGCATCAACCCTAAATTGATCAGCAACTTCAATAACTCGCTCAGTAATCAGTGTGGCCTCGGCCGCTGTAACGGCCGGATTCTGCTCTAAAATATAAGATAGGAAATCCCTTTTCGAGTACTCTTGAGTAATTTGATAATCCCTAATCATATCCTCATGACTGACAAAGTATCCCTCAGGAATATAGGAAGCAAGAGAAGCTGATAGAAACAGTTGGCCGAATATAAGTATAGCTAATAACTTCTTTAAAATTCTCATATTTTTCATACTTTTACTTTTTTGCATCATGATAATTATGGTTAACGAAAAACTAAATAGCAACTTACAAAAAGTTTCTAATATTAGGGTTACATGTAGCAAGTTGCGTTCTATAATCGCAATACAAGAAAAACTTAAAAAATCCATGGAGGCCTGAGTGAAACCATTTATCGTCGTTTGTGATGGAATGGATGCAGAAGTTTTTGCATCTCTACAAGCTATCAACGAATTAGAAGTTCACCCAAAAGCAAAATTAACTCAAGACGAGATTAAAGAATTACTACCAAAAGCAAATGCTCTTGTTATTAGATCATCAACGACAATTGGAGAAGAGTATCTTGAACTTGCTCCAAATCTTAAATATGTAATCCGCGCAGGTGCCGGAACAGATAATATTGATAAAGTTAAATGTGGCGAGCGTGGAGTAAAGGTTTCAAATACTCCAGGTGCCAATAATAACTCAGCAGCAGAACACGCTATCGCTCTTATGATGACAGTTCTAAGACATACTGCTGCTGCCGACGCCACAATGAAAAATGGCGGATGGGATAAATCAAAGTACACAGGAAATGAACTAGCTAATAAAAAAGTTGGTATCGTTGGTTTTGGTCAAATTGGAAAGATCGTTGCAAAACGTCTTCAAGGATTTGATCCACAAGTTAAATTCTTTGATCCATTTTGTGAATCAAGTGAACTTGATTATGTTTCTAAAGCAAATACTGTCGAAGAAATTTTTGAAACTTGTGACATCATCACACTTCATACTCCACTAATGGATGCAACGAAAGGAATGGTGAACAAGGACCTATTTAATAAAATGCAACCTCATGCAATTCTTGTAAACGCTTCTCGCGGTGGAATTGTTAACGAGGAAGACTTAGCTGTTGCTCTTATGGAAAGAAAATTTAAAGCAGCAGGCTTTGATGTTTTCGCAACTGAGCCATTAGAAGAAGACTCACCTCTTCGCAAGATTTCTAATCTTGTTCTTACACCACACCTAGGAGCTTCTACTGATGAAGCTCAACTAAGAGTTGGAGAGATGGCCGTAAATCAACTGAAAGAATTCTTTTTAAACGATAATTTACTACATGAGGTTAAAGCTTAATTATGAAATCACTTGCGATTATTGGCTCTCAATGGGGAGATGAAGGTAAAGGAAAAATTACAGACCTACTTGGTTTAAAATGCGATGTTGTTGTTCGCTACCAAGGAGGAAACAACGCTGGTCACACGATTATCGTTGGAACAAAGAAAGTTGTTCTCCACTTAATTCCTTCAGGTATTTTACATGATCACTGTGTCTCAGTTATTGGTCACGGTGTTGTTCTTGATCCAGAAGCATTCTCTAAAGAATTAGAAAATGTAAAAAACTCTGGGTTATCAGTTTCCCCTGAAAAGCTAAGAATATCTTCAAACACTTCTGTTATCACTTACTATAACCGTCTACTAGATGGTCAACGTGAAGCGAAGGGACCTGTTAAGATTGGGACAACAGGAAAAGGAATTGGCCCAGCTTATGAAGATAAGATTTCTCGCAAGGGAATTAAAGTAAAAGATCTATTTAACAAAGAGATCCTAACTGAAAAATTAAAAGCAAATCTTTTAGAGAAAGAAACTCTTTTTAAAAATCTCTATGAGTGCGAATACCCAAGTGTTGAAGAAGAAGTTGAAAGACTGATGACACTTGCAAAAGAAATTGAACCATTTGTTTGCGATACATTTAGTTTCCTCGATGAAGCCAAACGCGCAGGAAAGAAGATCCTTTTTGAAGGAGCTCAAGGTGTGCTTCTTGATATCGACTTTGGTTCATACCCATTCGTAACATCTTCATCAACTGCATATGCAGGTATCTACTCGGGAGCAGGTCTTCCAGGTGGAACAGTTGAAGAAGTCTTAGGAATCACAAAAGCCTACACAACAAGAGTTGGAGAAGGGCCATTCCCTACTGAACTTTTTGATCAAATGGGTGAAGATATTCAAACAAAGGGTGGTGAGTTCGGTGCGACAACAGGACGTAAGAGAAGATGTGGATGGCTAGACCTTCCTCTTCTAAAATACTCTGTTAAGTGCTCAAACCTTACTTCTATCGCTTTAACTAAACTTGATGTTTTATCTGAGATGGGGCCTCTAAAAGTTTGTACAGGGTATGAGTACGAAGGTCGTACGATTGATTGTGCTTATCCAGGAATTGATTTGGCCAAAGTTAAACCAATTCTAAAAGAAGTAGCAGGCTTTAACGATGACTTCAAAGGTGAACTATCACAAGAAGTTAAAGACTATATCGCTCTTATCGAAGAAGCGATTCAAATCCCTGTTGGGATTATTGCTTTCGGACCTGAAAGATCTGAAATAAAATTCCTAAAAGAATACTTCTAAGTATAAAGAACTTCGGCCCTGAGTTACCTCAGGGCCTATATCCATCTTGTGTCGGTTTTTTTTGAGATGGCCGTCGCAGAAAACCATCATTGAGGCGAGTGCCTAATTCAAAGCTACTCATAGATTGTGTGTGGTATATGCTCTATCGCATCTTTATAAGCGCGATGGATTTTTAATTTATAAAGCCCTTGTGCCACCGCGGGAGAGAGAGAGATGTACGCAGTAGCACAAAGATTTTTTATCAGTAAGACACTTCTTCAGATTCAGAGAGGGACTTGAGAAATTAAAATCGGCAAGTGGAGTTTTTAAAAGCAGAACAAAAAATTCTAAGGCTTGCCAACCTTGTTTCCTACTGACAAGACTAGAATATAAAACTTGGCCTACCTGAGTGTTCAAGTTGTGTTAGGAAAACGTTTTTAATTGTTAATTAATTGTCAAAAAGACCGTGAGCGCCGCAGCAACTAGCATAGCTCAGCAAAAACCTTGTTGTCTTTAAACTCAATTAAGCGAACCTGACGGATTTGATTCTTTAAATCACCATCATGTGCAACTTTAACGCGAATAAAGTTCGAAGTGTAACCTTCCCATAAGCCTTGCTTGTCTTTCCTTTCAAAAAGGACCTGAGACGTTTCTCCAACGTAATCTTCAGAGAACATATTAAGCTTAGCATCTCCAAGCATCATCAGAGTTTTCACACGACTCTTCTTAACTGGGTGCTGAATATGATCTTCCATACGGGCAGCAACCGTATTCTTTCTTTTAGAATATGGAAATACGTGGAAGTGAGTGATTGGTAAATCTTTTAAAAGATTAAATGTATCTTGGAATTGTTCGTCAGTCTCTCCAGGGAAACCACAAATAACATCTGCACCAATTCCTGCGTTTGGAAAACGCGTGATAATTTTATTAATGATTGTTTTATAATCTTCAACTGAATACTTACGCTTCATATTTGTTAAGATCTCATCGTTTCCACTTTGCATTGGTACATGGAAGTGATCAAGAAACTTGGGATTAGCTTGCATATAATCAAGAAGCTCATCAGTAATTGTATTTGGCTCAACACTTCCCAGACGAATTCTCTCTAAACCTTCAAGAGCATTTAACTCTCTTAAAAGATCTAAAAGTTTTTCACCTGAAGTTGTTTCATACTCACCAATATTTACACCAGTAAGAACAATCTCTTTAAAGCCTTGAGCAACAACAGCTTTTGCTTCTTCTATTGCCTGAGCAATTGAAACTGCCTTAGAGCGTCCACGAGCAAAAGGAATGATACAGAATGAACAAACGTAATTACATCCATCTTGAATCTTTAAGAAAGCTCTCGTGTGTCCTTCTTCTTTAGAAGTAGCAGCTCCGAAAAAGTCTTTCGACTTATCAATATGAATTGTATCTGTTTCATCTTCATTTAAATAATCGAAGACTTTATATTTTTCACTTGTTCCTAAAACAAGATCAACACCTGTCATCTTTGCAATCTTTGGTGCATCCATTTGAGCGTAACAACCGGCCACAACAATCTTTCCATCTGGAGAAGAACGGTGTGCCTTACGAATAAGATTACGACAAGTCGAATCTGCACTATCCGTTACAGTACAAGTGTTAATAAAAGTAACATCAGCTTGCTCACCAAATTCAACAACTTTATACCCACGCTCAACAAAGCCTTGAGATATTGTTCCCGTCTCAGAAAAATTTAAACGACACCCCAAAGTATGAAATGCTACTTTTTTTCCGTCCAAGTCTTCTACATTATTTTTTATTGAATCCACTTCTGTTGTCACTGAAGCCTACCTCTTAAAACACTAGTAATAATGGGCTAAATTAGCTCACAAGGCCTTTAATGACAAGGTGGGCGATAAAAAATACTAAGGGTAAATAAAATTAACTTCTTAAAAAAATTACACTTTTTTTTTATTTTTTTTAAATTCCCTGTTGACTTCTGAACCAAGATTACTTATATTCAATCTCACCAAAACACAGATGGTCTCTTAGCTCAGTTGGTTAGAGCATCTCCCTTTTAAGGAGAGGGTCCTGCGTTCGAGTCGCAGAGAGATCACCATTTTAAATGTTTTTTGGTTTCCAAATCCGGGAAATAAGTTAGCGCTCCCATCGTCTAGCCCGGTCTAGGACACCGCCTTTTCACGGCGGTAACAGGGGTTCGAATCCCCTTGGGAGTACCAGTTTTATAAAGAAGCCAGACCTAGTCTGGCTTTTTTATTTTCTAGACCCTACTTGGTCTGTTTTGGTCTGGTCGACCACCTAACCACCAGATTGGCCAAATAAGCCATCTAAACTTACGCCCTCACCAAATATCAACTCTTGGCCATGATACCTTGATAAGCAGTATTTGCAATGTATATCAAAACTATTTTTCTTCAACACCCCTCCTTCTAACAACTTAACTCCAAAAACCTTACCTACGAACTACATCCTTCCCCCCATGTTAGCGCCGGAAATTGACTCCATCTCTAAAAGCAACGTGATAGAGAGGGAGTCAAATTCTCGGCGCGAATTATATGAATCATTCCCATAGCTTAACGAAGGATAAAAAAATCATATCCTCTTCAATCAACACAACATCACACATCAATCGACATGCAATCGCTGCTCATTCGCAAAGCCAAATTTCTACATACAATGCTTAAATTCGATAAATCAATAGGCTGTAACCACGGTGGTTATTTATTTTATAAGTGCGGGATTTTAGGTGACGTGAAATGTTCACGGTGGTCATTTCTCTTCTGCACATGAAAAAATGATATTTTTTATTTGCTTTCTATGAATTCATAAAATAAACGACCAAGAAATGATAATTCATATCCATTGATATCTAATCTAATATGATTAAGATCAAATCCTTTTATCAAAAATCCTTCCGTATCAGATAGGTTAGAGGCTTTTTTTAGTTTGTACCTTCGCACAAATTCAAATTTCTGTTCTTCATAATCAAAATGTTCATTTAAATAAGCATCACATTCTTTATTCAAACTTGAGTTCACTCCGTTTTTATTTTCTAATAGACCTAAAGAGACTAAGTTCACAATACTAATATGTGGAGTCATTCCTTCACCTTCAATCTCACGAGGAAAGTAATCCCTAGCTGAATTATAAAAAAAAGTTCCCTTATCTCCACTCTCATAAAGTCTATAACGAACTTCAATTAAATTACCTCTATACAATGACTTGAGTAATAAAATATCCTGGTTACTTAAACTAGGTACAATATTCACTAATCTTGGATGAACTCTATCTTGGTACTTTGCATAAGATGCCTTGTATAAGATATCAATATAAACCTTTCGAATTTCAGGGCAATTAATATAAGAGAGCTTCTCAATAACAGGCACGCCAATTTCAGGAGCAATACTAACTAACGGCCCACACTCTTCCCCACTCTCAATTTTTTCATTATAGTCAATTAGAGTTTCTTCAATTTTATCTTTTTCATGTGAGCTATTTGTTATTAGATTATTAACCTTCCATACAACATTTGCTAAGGTTGTATCTAAAGCATTGCTTAACTTAGGGAAAGTTTTCCTTAACTCCCTCATTCCTTTAGAAACATCAGCATTAACTTCTGTATTTACTTTTATTAATGAATTATCTTTTTTCATATCCACTCTTAATAGTTTCCTAACATAATATATTTCATGAATTATATATCACTATTAGTGTCTCCTCATTAAGAAATTAACCCATGATAACTTCTTCTAATTTATTAACTTTGCCTGTTACAACAAGAACAGTAAAATTCGACACTTGCAAAGCAAACTTATAGTTAAGCTCTCCTTATCAAAAACACTAATATTTAAAGGTCATCAATACGATTAGTTATTAAGTGCCAACAGAGGGAGTAAGGTGAAAAAGGAAGTAGAATACTTTTTCGAAAATGTTTATTTCGAAATTTTTGAAATTAGAAATGAGTTTGAAGTAGAGTCTTTTAACTTAACAAAAGATTCATATTTTAGAATACCAACATGTTTTATAACATTATTTTCAAAAGTAATTGTTCCTATTATAAACATGCTAGAAGCCATCTTTTTTTGTAAAATAGAGTATTTTAAGAATAATACAAAAGGAAAAAATTTATTTATAAAAGCTGTATGGACAACATGTTTACTTATTCTAGTATTTTCATTGTCATATAAAAATATATCTATAAGCTCTAATAATCTAGACCCAAAAGGCTACGCTTTATTTATTGCTATTTTCTTTGGACTATATTGGAATGCAAGGAATGTATTTACAAGGAAATGGGACTATGCTGCAAATCTATTTAACAAGTTATGCTTTGATCTACCATTTAAAAGCTATAAATCTAAAACAGCAAAGCTAATTACCATTAATTATACTCAATCAACATTAGCAATAGATTTAATGATGCTTGAAATATGGTCTCATAAATCATTTCACAAAACTTTTCTAGAAACTCTATTCAATGCAATAGCCTATAGTGAATTCAAGAGTGAATACGAGAAAAACCCTAGTTCGATTAATATCTGTGAATTAAAAAGAATTATAACTAAAGAATATAGCAACATATTTAACAAAAAAGTTAATAAGTACAAAAAGATAAAAGATGTTATTTCAACATTTCAGTCTGACTTATCTGACTATGTCATCAACAATGATTACATTTTTTAAAATAGCTATTAGTATAGCAAGACAGGGATTAAATACTATTTTACCACATATAAATTAAAAGCACTTTATTGTAGTACATAACATGAGGAGTTAGCAGTGCAAGATTTAATTATTGCAAGACTCAATGAAACACAAATACAAAAAGCGAAAGAAGTTAATGGGCCCAGAAAACAAATTACTCATGTCTTAATTTGTGGTACCTATGGCCAAATATTTGGAACAGAAAAGCAATGCTTAAAATATTTTACTCCATGGAAGAGAATTTTTAAAGATCTTTTCAATTCATCAAAGAGGCTTGAATCAATAGAGAAAATTTCAGACTTTAA
Organism: Halobacteriovorax sp. HFRX-2_2; assembly: GCF_043196705.1. Lineage (NCBI taxonomy): Bacteria > Pseudomonadati > Bdellovibrionota > Bacteriovoracia > Bacteriovoracales > Halobacteriovoraceae > Halobacteriovorax > Halobacteriovorax sp. HFRX-2_2. The sequence goes on along the minus strand of NZ_JBEBMT010000002.1, from coordinate 177,636 downwards.
AACAACATTTAATCTTGTTCTTAAACTACAAGAGGATTACAACAAGCTACCAGCTTCTAGCCGCTATAAATATAAAAAATTATTGGAGGAACTTGAGCAAGAAAAACAACTCAATCCTACCAAAAGATCTTGGCTAAGCAGACTACTTAAATTCTAAGGAAAACTAATGACTCGTTTAATTTCAGTAACTTTATTTTTATTTATTTTAAGCTCTTGTTATGGTGAAACTTCTGCCCCAGATCAAAAACTAAAAATTGTCTCTGCCTCAATTGTCGAATTTAAAGAAAATTATGGAAAGGAAGAAGGTGACGCAACACACGAAGCGTTAAATATTTGCTTTGATAAAGAATTAACAAAAGAAGACTTCAATTGTCTTTTTGGGCCAAGATGTTCTCATCATATCAAATTCAAGTTTAAATTCAGTAACGGGGAAGAACGTAAATGGTGGAACTATGAAAGTTTAGGAAATTTAGATTTTGATCATCTAACTGCACCAAAAGACTGGAAACAACGTTGTTTTAACATTTACAAAGAACCACACTGCTATAAAGGATATACCAGATTTAATGACTGCTCGACCTATAAGGTGTTTAACAAAGGCCAAGTAAGTGATCTTGTTATTGAGTATTATTGGCAAAACAAGCATGTAAAACTTGGAGAAGGAAAACCTATGTTAGTTGATACTTTCAAGCAAGACTCTCTTTAGAGAGTATTTCTAAATACAGTTATATTGAAACGGAAGTTTACGTTAAAGATAATTATATCACAACTAGCTCAATTACTAGAGTATTAGTAAATTTCAATACTATCATACAAGAGCAGGTTTCTTTTTTAGAGTCAAAGAAGCTCCCAGTCCCTGAGCCAGTAAGGCATTTTGAATTAACATCTGAGATATTTAAATTGTACAATTGAATCTAATTCTTAGAATAACTATTCATTCTTTTAATGATATACAGAAGTATTAAGATGCAATCAACTTTAGAATCTCATCTGCTTTTTCAAGAGCACTATCATATTCAATTGCCCACTCTTTCTGCTCACTGACCTCGCATGAAAAAAACTTCCGTTGGCCAAAACCTTGCTACAGAGCCAATTAATTCCTCTGCTTATTCAATATATTCTTCAGAAAGGGCAGGATCCTTTTTAAGCGTTTCTATAATATATTTTTGCCACTCTGAATCCTCATCTCGTAACTGCCATAAAATCAAATGAAATACGATGTAAGGGAAGAAAGGTAAACGACTGATTTAACTCCTAAGTTTTTGTTAATATTGAATTATTTTTTGCGTCTGGATATCCCCTTGGGAGTACCAGTTTTATAAAGAAGCCAGACCTAGTCTGGCTTTTTTATTTTCTAGACCTTAGTTTTCATTAAATTAAAAATTTCATAGCTCATTAACGAGAATGGAATATCTACAGACTCTAAAATAAACATTTTCTAATTAGCTCAAAAAATTATAGTTAACTATCATATTGAAATTTCACTTTAAGTAAAAAAGGAATAGATAATGAAATATTTTATTGCCGGCGCTTCCCTATTATTCACATCAATGCTTTTTGCAGAAGAGAAGAGCTTTGAAATCTCAAAAGGTTTACTTGCCCTTGAAAACTCTAGTGGGAATGTTTCAATTACAGGTACAGAAAGTAGCTTAATGAAGATCTCTTACACAAAAAAGAGCTGGGACGAAGGCTGCAACTTAAATATTGAACAAAGTGATAATGTTGTAAGTGTAAAGGTTCAAAAGACTAAGAAAAAAAGCTCTGGCTGGTTTTCTGTTGGGCCACAATGTGAAGTAAACTTTAATATTACAATGCCAAAACAAGTGAGGCTATTATCGAAACTAGGCTCTGGAGATACGTCAATTACAGGCCTTAATGCCAACAGTGATCTTAGCTCAGGTAGCGGACAAATTAACATTACAAACTCAGCAATGGACTCATTAAAAGCATTCCTTGGAAGTGGAGATATAAATGCTAAAGGTCAATTTAAAGAGGTAGGCCTTGAATCAGGAAGTGGTAATATTAAGCTTATCAATCCACAGATCAAAACACTGAAGGCCAATATTAGTTCAGGTAGTGGTGACATTACAGTGATTGTCCCAAAAGGCATGAAAGTGAATTCAAAGCTAGAATCGGCCAGCGGAAAACTTACAAACAAGGCCGGAAGTAGTGACGACTCAAAAATTTCCATTAAAGCAAGTACTGGAAGTGGTGACGTTACTATCGAAAACATATAAGAAACTCAGTTTAGAAAGCGCCATGATAAAAAGTGGCGTTTTTTTATTTTTTTATTTTTAAATTTGAAGATAATAAATGAAATATAGGCGCTTAATCTGCTGTAATCACGAAGCATATCTCATGCTAGTACCCCACACCGGAAGATTCTAACCCCTTTAAATCACTGGACTCTTAAGACATCGCAAATATAATTTAGGTTAATTAAGAACATAATGAGGGAGGATGAATGAAATTTATCTTAATCGCACTTCTATTCACTAGTTGTGCAACGATTTTAAATGATCAAACACAAAAGGTTAATGTTACGACATCACACAACAAGAAAGAAAAAATCAATATTCAAGGACGTACTTATATTGTTCCTGGAATCGTTGAATTAAAGAGACAAAAGGATGATGTAATTATCCAATCTGAAAATGAGAAATGTACACAGTACCTAGCAAAGAGTACTGTTGACCCAAAATTCTTTATCAATATTCTAACTGGTGGAACATTTGGTTCTTCAACAGATTACGGTTCAGAAAAGATGTGGCAATTTGATGAGCCAATTCAAATTAACTGCATGTAATATTCAGCAATCTATTTCTAATTTAATAAAGGCCCCTATGCTAGGGGCCCTCTTTTTCATTATTCAAAATGTAAATGCACAAAGTATTGCACAAGATCCACACTGGGTTAACCTACTCTACTTAACAAACGGCAAGCAGGTTATCGAAGATAAAAAGTTTTATCTATCTTCACATAGTCCTACTCCAGAAAGCGAGCTTCATTTATTACAAAAAGAATTGGACTCCAATTTAGAAGTCATTAAGTGTCGTTTTCCAGCAAGAGCCTACTGGTTGAGTAAAAAGCTTAATCGTGAAGCTCTTAGCTTCTCTTCTTGTAAAGGTCTCAATGAGTTTTTAACAAAGGCACCACTAGAAGAGATAAGCTTGGTATTTGCCTCTGAAAATGTATCGAATCCATCAAGCATGATGGGTCATACTTATCTCGAGTTTGGTGGGAATGATAAAAGGCACGCTCTCACTTTTTATACAGAACTCGAGGGGATTAACCTTCCTAAAGTTATGTTTGAGAGCATTGTGACAGGTAAAGAGGGCTTCTACGCTCTCTCTCCAGCAAGTCATCTAGAAAAAGGTTACCTTAAAGAAGAAGGTCGAAATATATGGAAGTATCACCTCAATCTTACTAATGAGCAAAAAAAGTTACTCCACCTACACCTATATGAATTAAGAAGAATTAAACTAGATTATTACTTTCATACATTTAACTGTGCCACACTAATGAACTATATTATTGCAACAGTTTGGCCTAGTATAAATGATCATAAAGCTAATTGGATGACTCCATTAGACTTAGTTCGTGCAACTCATAAAAGTGGATTAATAAACGACACAAAAGCGATTCTGGCAGATAAGTGGCTAGTCAAGGCCATTTATGAAAACCTTGAAATTGATCCACTAAGCATTAATGAAATAAAGCAGAAAGGAATTGCTTCTATTGAGGAGCTCCCGCAGCTGGAGCTCGCCCAAGCATATAATCGATATCAATACTTTGAAGAAAGTAAAAACTATAAAGAGTTCTCTCTCTTAAGCGATAAAATTGATAGAACTCTTGAGCAAAGTTTTCCAAATGGTACCCTTGATTTTAGTCAGTATAAGAATCCTGCGAATGCTCCGTCGAATTCACAAGTCTACTTATCACATCAATATTTTAGAAATGATAAAGAGGAACAAAGAAGTATCCTAGGCCTTCTGCCAGCTTCTCACCTTCTTAGCGATGACAATAGAATGTATATAAACGAAAGTGAATTAAGAGTTGCAAATGTTGAGCTATCATACTCTAAGTCAAAACTAAGACTTAATAAGCTACTTCTAATTGGTGCAAAGATTTTTCAAATATCAGATCCCTTAACCGGTGGGATTTCCGGTGGCTTTCAAATTGGTTATACGGACTATATCAATCGCCATCTAAAGTTTGAAAATGACTTTAAAATTGGTGCCGATATTGGAAAAACATTTCGCCTTCACCGCGATATTGATTTTTACTTAATTCAGCAAAACTCATTATATACATCAACAGACTTCTATATAGCAGGGCTCTCTACAGGTATAATTCTTCGTTCATATGAGAGTTTAAAATTTCACCTTAGGTATTCCTTAAGCTTTTATGTACCAAATCAATATGAGTATCTCGAAGAAGCAGTCCTTGATACCTCATATCGTATTAACAAGAACTTAGGCTTTATCTTTAGTCTAAATGCATCTGAAAATTCTACGAGAAGTATTCAATCAATCAAGCTAGACTTGAATTACTACCTTTAATACGTGATATGCACCTTCATTTTTACACACTTTGTTTACAACTATTGTAAATAAAATATATTCTCAAAAAAAAATATAAGGGATATTTATGCGAGAAATAAAAGCACTGCTTTTAATAACTGTTATCAGTTTTTTTGTAGCTAGTTGCTCTAATTCAGAAGATAAGCCAAAAGAGAACACCAATCAGGCCTTAGTTAAAACTCAGGAAGAAACTGAACTTATCGAATCATGGCGTAGAGTTGTAATCGACTTGAGTGATTCATATTATGAATACTATAAGCTCATTAGTACTCCTATTGACGATAGTATTATTAATCTTGATTCTGATGATTTTGATGCTGTTGAATCATTAGTTATTTTAAATGATCTAAGTGGAGATATTATCTACGCAGAGAGCGAGCTTACTTTTTATATTCTTCGTAGCTATGAATTACTCGTTATAAATATCGAAAACAGTGATTCAGAAGGGTCAAAAGTAGCTGCACAACTTCTTGAAGACTTTAATTCTGAAAGTGGTTTTCCTGATAATATTGAAGATATTAAAGAGATGGTCAAACAAAGACATCATGAAATAGAACAACAAAGAACGAGAGCTATTGAAAAGAATATCTCTAAATAGTTACTGAGGAATTATGAAAAAACTTATTTTAATTTTACCAGTTATCTTAATTGCGATTTATTACTTAGTCATAAATCCTAAACAAGCACAAGATGACACTTTAGCGACAACAACAAATGAAGTATCAAAAGAAGTACAACAGGCATCGACAGAATCATCTTCGACTCCCCTAGTGGAAAATAAAACATTAAAGAAAACAGTTGATACACCGGAAGTACTAAGTGAAAAGAAAGTGCTTATCAAAAAACTTTTGAAAGAAATATCAAAAGCTAAACTTAATCAAACATTTGAAAATGCATTTAAGAATAAAAAGTTTAATGAGCAGGCTCCTGAGAAAAAAGAGAAGCTACTAGAACTTGTAAGAAATTTTCCATTTCAAGAAAAACTTGAGAAGTCATACGAGAACTTAAGTCTTGATGAGCTTCAAGCAATCGCAGAAATTCAAGATAGTGAGACTTCTAAAAAGCTGCAAGAAAATGCACAGCAAACTCAGGATAAAATAGTCGACCACATTACCAATGGGAAAGATTACGAGCTTCCAGAAGACAAAAAAGAGTTAGTGAATGGCATTATTGATGAAGCCTCTCTTCTAGAGCAATCAACTGCCTCATCTAAGAGTTTAATCCAGGCCATGATGATTCATACTGAGCAGGAAAAGAATCCTACGATGAATATAAATGAGGTCGTTGCCAATGCTCAAAAGCAAACAGATGCGATCTTGGCCGCACAGGGAAAGAATATAAAGATGGCACTCGATATGTCATACGAAAGCCTTTCAAAAGAAGAGCTTGAAGCTCACCTGCATATGCTCCAAAAAGTTGATGCAAAGAAAGCCTACCAAGCGGCCCTTAAGGCCAGCAACTCCGTTTACAAGGAGTTTATGATTGAATTCTTAAAAGTTATGAAATAAACCAGGGCCGCTTCTTTAAGCGGCTTTTTTCTTCCCTTCAAAGTCACTAAATTCACGTAAATTCTATAACTTACTAAAATTACGTTAACTAATACTGGACTAAATATGTACTTTTTTCAAATATAATGTATTGTATAATGATTATACTTTTAAGAGGTTATAACTACTAGTCAGTTAATTATGTTTGGACAGGACAAGATTTTGGTTAATGATTATTACCATTTAGATCAGAAATATAAAGAATTCTTCGAGATGCACTTTCTCGCAGTTCTCCTAATGTCTGTTCTGTATGTCGTCTTCTATTTTTACAATATTGAACCACACCTATTAACGACGTTCAATTATATGATCGCCTTCGATTCCATTATGGCAGTCGTCTTTTACAAGAAGCTTTTTAAGAATAACCTTACGTTTGTCATTTTTTTCTCAGTTGTTATCGAAAGTCTAATTTGGTCGATCTACCCACGCCTAGCAGACTATACTGCTACAAGCTCCCTATGCTACATTGGTGGAATCATTGTCCTCGCTTTCCATCTTCAGCATACAAATATCAAGTACTGTCTCCTACATTTTATAATTATAGCTACAAATAACTACTTTCTTGCGGATCAAAATCTCGTTCTCGTAACGTTTCTTCATATTTTCATTACGACAGTTAGTTCAATTCAGTCGATTACCTTTAAGGAGAATGCTAATCAAATTTGGCATAAGAAGGAACTTCATAAAAATATTTTAAACTTAAAGAGTTATTTTACTCACAATTTATTAAACCCTATCAACAATATGCTTGCGATGATCTCTTCTGGTCTAGATGATAAAGAAAGAATCAAAAACAGCTTAAGGTCCAACAGTAGTCGTATGGAGGACTTTTTAAAGAAAGAGTTTGATGATGTTGATCACTTACTCGACCATCAAGTTGATATCTTTAATGTACCAATTTTTAATAATTTCAAAAGGTCTTCAATCATCGTCATCCTATCGATGAGCGTCTTCTATACTTTCTTTGCAATTGATTTATTTAGGCCAATTTCAAATATTTCTTATACTGGTCTGGCAATTGTTTTAAATTTCTTACTCTTTGCTTTTCATTTGTATAGAACGACAAATCATTTTTCGATTCAAAAGATCAGCTATATTTACCTCTTCAATGCTCAACTACTATTTACTCTAAAATTCTACTTGAGCTCAAACTCACCGATTGCGCTTCCGCTACTTTTAAGTAGTTACTTATTTACGATTGTCTTGGCCGCCAACACCAGAGTTAAATATATCTATAGTCTCACACTGACAGCATGCCTACTGTCGCTAGTCGTTAATGATGTTGTCGATAGTATTATGTTTATCGCTTTTATTGTTTATTTCTCAAAAGTTGTAATCGGCTTCTTCCATAAACAAGAGTCAATTTATAAAAGTATTAAGGAACTTGTTAAGCAAGAAACTTCAATGATGTTCTCTCAAGAGATTGAACTAAGACTCCTTCCTCTTTTTCAAAAGCTTCAAGATAGTATCGACCACTATTTGTATAATGAAGAGCTTGAAAGCGATACTGAAGAAGTCATCGAAAGTGCCCATAACTTCACAGAAGTTGTCCACTTATTAAATAATGATGATCATCTTAAAAGAACACAGGAAAGCCTGTAATCAATGTGGAATTAGCTTCTTTGAGAAAGGGAGATTGCTTCTTGTATTTCACTTCCCTTAAATCCACGACGTTCTATATAGCGCCTAAAGAAGCCACTGGCCTTCGCAACTAGAGTCTTGCGTTTTGGAATGACGACAAGTTCCGCTCTCTCTTCAATACCACTTATGATATCAGAGACAACCTCCTCAATAGTAATCATCTTCCAAGGTCCTTCTTTATTACCGCCCCATAGTTTGTTCCCTACTGGATCACTTGTCACTCCATCCATTAATGGCGATGGAAAAAAAGTTGGGTGATAACTTCCAACATCAATTCCCAGATGCTTCACTTCCATTCTAACGCTGTTACAAACGGCATGAAGCCCTGCTTTACTAGCGGCGTATGATGCCTGAAGTGGACAATGGACAAATGAGGCCATGGAACATATTGCGGCCATATAGCCAGAACTTTCAGAAATATAAGGAAGGGCAGCTTTAAAAGTTCGCCAAGGCCCATTGAGATTGATATCGATTACCTGTGAAAAATCTTTTTCACTTGAAGAAATCATTGGGGCCATTTTTGTAATACCCGCATTTGCAATGATGATATCGATTTTTCCAAAATGATCATTGGCCTTTGCCATAGCGGCCTCAATTGAATCCAGGCTTGTCACATCAACTTCAAGCGCTAGGCCACTTAACTCTCTTGCCTGTAGCTTTAGCTTTTCAGAATCGATATCCATTAGGGCCAACAAAGCACCCTTCTTTGCTAACTCTAAACTTAGAGCTTGGCCAAGGCCTCCTGTGGAGCCCGTAATGGCAATAACTTTATTCTTTAGGCAAATTCTATTCATAGTGGACTGCTTATAACACCGAAGTGGCGAGCAATGAGATTTATTGTAAACAATACAAGACATTCTTAATTTAGTCCCTATAACATACTAAAATTACAGAGCTTCATTTTTCTAAACAAGCAAAGTTGGCCATCTATAAGCTGTGAGATATTGAAAGTGATACAATTGTTTAATGAAGTTGCTCTTCATCTTATCCCTATTCACCTTGGCCATCTCTACTTTCGCGCAAAGTAAGCCCAATAATGAGTTTTCAATCAAGATTGATAACGATGCTGCTTTTGAGACGGATAAATACTACTCAAATGGCCTAGAACTCATGTATCAAAGGAGATTATACTCCCAAGGATCTTTAACGAAACTGCGTCTAGGTGTTGCCCATAAGATCTACACCCCAGAGGCAACTTTAAGTACGACAGTCGTTGATGGAGACCATCCATATACAGGACTACTCTACGGAATATTAGGGTTCTCCCACGTTAATAGCAGCTATTACTTCCGTGCTGACCTTTGGACAGGACAACAAGGACCGAACGCAAAGGCAGGAATCTTACAAAACCTCTTTCATAAAATGCTGCCTTCTTCCCAAGTGAATGGTTGGCAGAATCAAACGAGTAATCAGTACTTCTACAATGGTGAACTTAAATTAATAAAGATAAATCGTGGCCCAATTTTCGAGCTATCTCCATGGCTACAAGGACACTATGGCGGTCTCAAACGTGATATTGAAATTGGCCTAAAACTTGGGATGAGGCTTGGCTTCTTAGAATTCTTTGCCAATGGCTCAGCTGTTGCAAATTATTTTGATGCTGTCCTTCAGGGCTCAAAGAAAGTCGATTCAGTCTATGTTATTGCAGATGAAGACATGGAAGATATTTACTACAAAGCAGATGCGGGATTTAACTTCTTCTTTAGTGTTATGAGAATCACGCTAAAGGCCAATTGGCATGGACCTCAGTTTAAAGGAGCCTCTGACCATACATATGCGACCCTTGAGACATCATTTTACTTCTGATCTTAAAATTGAATAGTACTTCATATCCCAATGCTGACCACGATGATAGATTTCATTGCGAAGAAGTCCCTCATACCTAAAACCTAGCTTTTGCATGACCCTTTCACTTTGTATATTCTCGGCCTTACAACGACACTGAATTCGTTCAATATCAAAATTCTCAAAGCAATAATTAACAACTTCCTGGGCAGCTTCAACAACAATCCCCTTCCCCCAAAAGTCATCATTAAGTACATAGGCAAGCTCCATGCACTTATTCTTTGTTGAAACCCAAAAACAACCAACACAACCAATTAGCTTATCATCACCTTTAAGGGTAATTGCAAATGGCTCAGGAACCTGTTGTTCGTAGTTTGAAAAAGCATACTTCTCAATAAAGTCGACACTATCTTCCACCGTCTCATGAGGCTCCCAAAGGGTATACTTGGAGATATGTGGCTTCTTTCCATATTCAAATACCGCATCCTTGTCACTAAGCCTTACTTCTCTTAGAACAAGTCTTTTTGTTTCAATTTTTGGTGGTTGCCACATAATTCTTCCTTCTTTATCCGAGCTTAACTGACAGATTTTATTATAACGACAAAAGTTTTACACAAAAAGTGTATTTTTTTATTGTACGGAATTTTGGAAAGGAATAATATATAACCAAGTTATATAACTAGGATATATAATTACATTATATATTTAACATAAACCAATGAGGATTAATTATGAAAAAGTTATTACTTCTAGTTCTACTATCATCGGCTTTCGTTTCTTACGCTAATGAAGACTGGTCGGATTCAGTTGCTACAGATGAATCAGCAGTAGTTGAAGAGTCTGCTCCAGCAGCTGATTGTACAGTAACTGGTGATTGTGTTGAAACAACAGAAGCTTCAGATACATCTCTAGATGCTGAACTTTCAGACGATTCTGATCTGGAAGTTGAGCAATAATTAAAAACCCTTCCGCAGCAGCTCTCCAGCTGCTGCATTAATTTACGATCGGTGTCTCCTTGGTTTATACTAAAGACGTGAAAGACCTAGAATTTTCAAGAATACTTTTAGATGTAATGCCAATCATTATCCGCTCAATTCGTAGTGAGCTCAGACAAGCGGCATCCCCTCATATCTCCTACCCTCAATTTAGGGCGCTCTCTAATATTGGAAGAGGATTAAATACTGTTGGGGAATTGGCCGATCACCACGGAATTAGCCAGCCGGCCATGACTAAAACAATTAATATTTTGGTAGATGAAGACCTTGTGACTAAGAATAAATCGAGTGAAGATGCGAGATTGACGATCTTAACTCTAAGTACAAAAGGTCAAAAGCTATACAATGATGTGTGGAGCGAAGTTCAAGAGAAGATTTCACTTAAGCTAAAAGACTTTCCAATCAAAAATCGCAAGATGATGGTTGCAAACCTTCAAAAGCTAAAGAGTATTATTGATTAATTTTTTTGAAAACGATTGATATACGTACAGTGCTGACAAAATTTCTCTACACGAATATTATTATCGAAGCCCTGTCTCATTGCGACTGCTCGAGGTGAGCTAAGAATGCTTTTTAAACTCTCATCTAAAACATTACCTAGTGGTATCTGGCTCTCTTTATCAAGACAGCAAGGAACGACTGTTCCATCTGCATGAATCCCAATATGAGTCTTTAAAGCGTGGCACTTCCCGACTTCACCTTGATGAGGTAAATCCCAAGATGGCCAATCGAAATGAGAGTCAAAATGAAGATATACCTTATTCCAGATCCTCTTACTCTTTATCGATTCAACCTGTGTACGTCGATTAATTTCAATATCGTAGAAGCGCTCAAGAGTCTGAAAAACCTCTTCATTCTCTTTCATGATTTGTTCACTTCGCCCAAGATTCCATAAACGATAATTCACATATGTTTCAGGAGAGGCTTCGTGAAGTTCTCTAGAAAAGTCTAAAATTGGCCTTAGGTATGTATTGAAGTCTCGATTAGGAAAGTTATCCTTATAACTTTGGATAGAGAAGTTGATTTGTCTTAAGACTTTGCTCTTTAAAAGAACATCCTTACGTCCTGCAATGACAACTCCATTAGTCGTAATCTGCACAGGAACACCATTGTCTTCACAGATCTCCATGATCTTTGTAAAGTTCGGATGGGCCAAGGGCTCACCCATTAAGTGAAGACATACTTGTTTTGCCAGGGGCTTGGCCTGAACGAGAATTTTTTCAAAGTCCTCTGGCCCCATAACCTTCTTATCGCGCTCAACAACAGGACAGAACGTACACTGTAAGTTGCAAATATTTGAAATTTCGATAAAGATTCTGTCTAGCATGAGACTTTCTAACACGCTTCATCAAGATTTGTCAGGTTTTTTTGACGAAGAAGAAATACGACTCGATAATATTTATATTAAATAAATTCAGGGAGGAAGAGATGAAACAAGTTCTATTAGTCGTGATTATATCTTTAATCGCATTTGCATCGGAGGCCAACCTTGATTCATTCTGTGCTTCTAAAAAGGGCGATACTGGCCATTACAAATCGGGAGATAATTACTATATTTTCAAAGGGCCATTTCTTTATAAATTCGAAGAGGAACAAATTAGGTTAATCTTTTCAAAGTACGAGATTCGTTCTGTTAAAGAGTTTAATGGTAAGCTCTACATCCTAACACCAGATTATGTTTTTGTTCATAGTCTTAACGATTACGAGTTCATCACAAGTTTTCCATCAACAAACCAACATATAGCAAAGAAGCATCAAACTGCTCAAGATATGACTATCATGGATGATAAACTCTTTATCGCTCATGGCTCCCTTGGACTAATTAAGATTGATCTTACTGCTTACAGTATTGAATCAATTCACAATTTTGATCTTCCACATGACCCAAGCCAAGTATCGACTGCAACAGGGATCGACAACGATGGAGAGAAGCTCTTTGTTATGCTCGATAATATTACCTATAATTTTTCAACAAAGAAGAGGGCCTTTGAAGGACTTGTGATCTTAGATGATAATATGAATCAACAAAAGGTCATTTCGATTCGTCAAAATAGAGAAGCACTACATATGCCAAAGGCAGTCATTCATGACGGATACTTAGTTTCAAAAAATATTCAAAATTTATATTTTTATAAGATCAGTGACTTTGGAAAGGCCAAAACTCTTTGGCCAAAAAGAAGGCTCTTTGATTTTGCTGGTGATGATCTCGCATCAACTCCTGCAATTATTGATGGGAAAGTCTATGGCTGTTTTAATCAATATGATGGAATTAATTTTAAATACTTTCACAGAGAATTTAAGTTATAAAAAAAGCCTAGGTTATCCTAGGCTTTTTTATTATTTTAATCCGTATAACGATTCTAATTTTTGATCGAGCTCCGGTACTGTCAACTTCATCTTAATATAAGTATCAATTAAGTTGTCATTTAGAAGCAGATTTAAGTCTTCACCATTTTCAAGCTGTTCATTGATATTGTGGCGAATCAGGTCACGTAACCCCTCCAGCCCTTCAATATCACCTCTTTCAATCATGGCCTCAACTTGTGCTCTTTCTTTTCTATTGAAATCAAAAAGATGTGAAATTCCAGAAGTTGCCTGAGAAACAAGGTAGAAAGCGGCCCCAACACCTTCGGATGTTAAAGTGATTCCTTCACCAGTGTACTCTGTACCCTTCTCAAGATTATCAGCACCAATTAAAAGCTCAGTTAACTTAGATGATTCAACGCTTGCTTTCTCAATTAGTTCTAAAATTTCTTCTAGAGTCATTCCTGTAATATCGATTGGCTTCTCAAGAACTTTTGATAGAAACTCATTAAGGTCAGTTAGTAACTCACTCCCCTTAGTTGTTCCATCGATTGCTAGCTCGATTATTCTTTCAATATGAGTCATTCTCGTGGCCTTTAAAAGAAGATCTGCAACCTCTTCAGTGGCCATTGTTGAAATATCAAGAGGCTTTTCAAGAACTCTTGATAGAAATTCATTGATATCAGTTAATAGCTCGGAAGCTTCAGATGTTCCCTCAAAAGCAAGATCAAGAATCTTAATTAAAAACTCTTCTGTCTTTTCTGAACTAGGCTCTAAATAGACATAGATCTTTCTTGAAACCTCAAGGGAAGACTTCGTCGCCTTGCCTGAGACTTCAAAAACCATAGCAATTCCGTCTGCAGTTAGACGGAATGCTGGTTTTGAAAACTCTGAGAGATTAACAATTTCTTTAGCAACTTTTTCCGAAGCACGATATGAAGATTGAAGACCTTTAGAGATTAGGGCCTCTAACTTCTCACGAGTAAAGTCCGCAACCTTAATCGTTTGTCTCGTTGTACTCTTACCTGCATCATAAATTGCTTCTGAAACTTTGGAAGAAGCATCGAATGCAGCGTCTCTAATATCGGCTCCTACTGCGTGAAGAGATAAGAGAGTGAGTAGAATTGTCGTAGTTGTCTTTTTCATTATTAATCCCTTTATTCTTTAATTATTTTACAATTTGGTTACCGTAAATTTCTTCTAATTTAAGATCTAGATTAGGAACCGATAGTCTAAGCTTGATATAAGTATCAATAGCATTGTCATCAAGAAGTCTGTTTAGGTCTTCACCATTTACAATCTCTTCATTGATATTGTGTCTAATTAGATCACGTAGACCAGCTAGTCCTTCAACGTCTCCTCTTTCAACCATTTGCTCAATTTGCTCTCTTTCTTTTCTGTTGAAATCAAATAATTCAGAAATACCTGTTGTTGCTTGAGATACAAGGTAGAATGCAGCTCCAATCCCATTTGAAGTTAGAGAGATTCCTTTTCCTGAGTACTCAATACCTTTTTCTAAGTTTTCTGCACCTAAAAGAAACTCAGATACTTCAGAAGACTTCTCACTTGCTTTCTCAATTAGCTTAAAGATTTCTTCAACAGTCATTTTTGTTACATCAATTGGCTTCTCTAGTACTCTTGAAAGGAATTCATTGATATCAGTAAGAAGCTCAGAAGCTTCTGACGTTCCTTCAAATGCAAGTTCAAGAAGTTCTGTTAGGAACTCACCTGTTGCATCAAGAGTTGGCTCAAGGAAGATATAAATTTTCTTAGATACTTTTAAAGTTTGCTTCGTTCCCTTTCCAGAAATTTCAAATACCATAGCAAGGCCATCAGCAGTAAAACGGAAAGCTGGCTTAGAAACTTCAGATAGTTTAACGATTTCTTTTGCTAGTTTTTCAGAAGCCTTATAAGATGACTCTAAGTTCTTTGAGATAAATGCCTTTAGGTGCTCACCTGTGAAGTCAGCAACTTCAACAGTTTTATCAGTTGCACTCTTACCTGCATCATAGATTGCTTCAGATACTTTTGAAGAAGCTCCAAGAGTTGCATCTCTTACTTCAATAGCGTTTGCTTGAAGTGCGATTAGTGTCATAAGAGTAGCTGTAGTAAGTCTTTTCATAATTTTCTCCTTTTTTGTTTTTGTTTTCTTTTTTAATAAATTGTTATTAGTTATATGCTTTCATTGAAATTATTCTTGCTTGATCACGAATATTTCTAATCAAATCGAGTAGTCTTGCTAGGTCCTGAACCTCTTTTTCATAATTACTTTTCACGTCTTCTAGCAGTTGATTTTCAATCTTTTCTAGCTCTGCGCTTTTTACATTATGTCTATCAAAGTCAGAGTCTTTTAAGACTAATGGAATTCCGTAGCTTGAATCATTGGCCTTCACACGGCTAGATTTTCTCATTTCATTCCATTCTTGGATTCTTTTACCAAGAGGTGTTTCTTCTTCCATATTCTTGTCTAGAAAGTTCCCTACCTCTTCATCTATTGAAGACTGTTTAATCTTAAAGATTGCACCTGTTAAGATTGAAAGATCATTCAGCTTTCCTTCAACATCAACTGTTTCACTAAGTTCATTTAATTCTTCAAATTTAGAAAACAGACGATCAACATCAAATTCTTCTAAGATATCTTTAATAAATTTTTCTCTTTTTACTGTCTTATACTTGTGATCACGTCCAGGAACACGACGTCTTCTAATGTTGTAGTCCGACGTTTCAACTCCAAATAGAGACGTCTTCACTTCTTTAAGAAGCTCGATATCACTCGGAAAGAACACTCCTTTCTTTTGTGCCTTCTCAATATTTTCTAAATCTTCTTCTTTTGAGAATTCACTTTCTGTAAACTTATCAAGTAGAGAATAAGGTAAGATTACTCTCTCATAAGCAAATTCATTATTTGGCAGAGCTGATTGAAATAGTTCATTTGACTCTGATGCACAGTTATTAGTGATAAACTTATAATCACCCTCATACTCCCAATAAATTTCTAAAACTTTATTGATGAAGTCTGTCTTTTGTTCTTCTGATAGATAAATTGGTTGGCTAATAAGATCTCTTAACTCTCCACCGTTATACTCATTGATAACCTCAGGAAAAGAAAGCATGAATAGAACAGAGTCATATCCACCTAGAACACCTTTTAACATGTCACTTTTGATATCAGTTACATTTGCACGGTAAGATAGAACGACGTGATAAAGCTTATCTTTTAAACACTTCTCATCCACCTTCTTTCTAAAAGGAGCACAAAGAACGATACGAAACATTGAGTGACCAAATCCAGAAATCATTGAGTCACCTTTAGAAGCTAATAAGTAATCAACTCGATAAACACGACTTGGATCAATATCCCTAGTTACCTTTAGGTCATCTAGAACGATCTCAGAAAAGATCTTACAGTCGTAATTAGGAAATGGAATATGGTTAAGTAGTTCGCTATAGAACTTGTAGTAAGATGGCCTTCTACACTTATACTCTTTGTCCATTAGGAAGAACTCAAAGTTAACAGCGTTATGCTCTTTTAAGTTTTCAAATTCATAGGCATCAACAGATCGCTTCGATGAAAGGTTCTTTGTCTTCTTAGAGAAGAAGCCTTTCTTCCAATTCGCAAGTTTATAGAATGAGAATAATCCACTAATTGAGTTCTTATTTGTATCCTGAGAAAGAATGGCACGACACTCATCACTTAAATGATTGCGCTCTTCTTTTTCCTTACGACAAACTCTTGCTTTTTGCTTATGCTCTTTTGTTCTAACTTTCTTTAAGTCATATAGGTGTGCAAGCTCGTGTAAAATAGTCGCTTGTGCTTTTCTTACATAATTCTTATGCCCACAATCAAACTGTTCAATACTTTCATCACCATTGATAATTTCTTTGATAAATAGAGATGTAATTTTAATCTCATCGCGATTAAAGTAGCTCACGCTTCCGTACTTTACAGGTACTGATTCGTTACAACGATCTTTTGGAAAGCTTCTAATATTTTTATTCTCTTTGAAATCAGAAAAAGTAACTTCAACTTCTTCACCGATGGCATCTCTTACAGAAGCAGGAATTTTCTCATCAACCTGTGTGATAAACACTTCAAGAGTTTTAACAAATTCTTTTGGAACACTATCTTTATTAAGCTTGAGAACTTGCCCGCTATAAGCAAATGTCGCCCCTGTTAATAAAGTAGTCAGTAAACTCTTGAAAATTAGGTTTCGCATAATATTCCTTAAACAGTTGTACAAAGTTTGTTCAGCAATTAAGTCCATAGAAGGCTGAAACTTCGTTCAATTTCTTTTATTTGGAATATTATGTTGCAATAGGGATGCCAGTTTAGAATTGGTTCACTTAGTATTAGTAAAGACGAATTCGATCACTCTTTAAAGTGCTTAGTTCTTCACCACAAATATTGATTGGTGCTTGTCCCCCTGGCCCTAGTGGTACCGTCTCTAAAAGGGTTCCCTCGACATCTCTCTCATCAACGTGTCCACGGCATTCAATTGCACTCGTTGTATATGAGATAACTTTATACTGGTAAATACTTGCAGGTGCTCTTAGAGGAGAATCGACTCCCTCATTAAAGCAAGACAATAAGAGAATGATAAAGAATATGATTGAGAATATTTTCTTGAAGGACATATTCTCTATTTCGGACAATGGGCGATATGAGCAGACTTAATTAAAGTAAAAAGGGAGCAACTGCTCCCTTAATATTAATTCGAATTAAGTCCACCTAGTAAGTGGCGCGAAGTGAAGCGTATATAATCAATACTCTCCTCTGCCCCAAAAGAAGAAGTGTAAGCATGAAAGCTTGATAAAAAGTGATGCCAAAGCATTCTTCTAAAGCCTTCTTCCTCTTCAGTGCGAATAATAATTCCAGCACTTCTAAACAGCGGCTGCACCCACCCCCAGTAAAGATCAACGATCTGTGGAGTCAACCTCGCGGCAACAGAGTCACTATCGGCCATATTTTTAGTATTATAAGCAAGAGATAAAAATTCATCAGCGATATTCTTATGAATCATTAATTCTTGAAAAATCGCTTTGTAATTATTTGCAAGGTTATCTGCGTTTGATTCATTTTCTTCAACGCGGAAAGGCTTGTTCGTAATTGCAGAATTTAAGTTTTCTCTAAATAGACTGAAGATGACATCCTCTTTCGACTTAAAGTAATTATAGTAAGTTCCAATCCCCAATCCACACACCTGGGCCAATTCTCGCATTCCTACTTCATCAACCCCTTTTTGAGTAAATAATTCCATTGAGTTCTTCAGAATCATTTCTCTCGTTCTCTGTTTCTTGATTTCTCGTAAACCTGCCATAACACCTCCTTCATGGTCAGCGTAGAACAAGTAGCTCCCGAGCTAATTGGTCGAGAACTCTTTCTATTTTGATCATAGTCGATTCATGGATGACGCTCATCTTAATTAAGTTAAAAGATGGTAATTCGTAGGTAAAAATTTAGTCAGCTGATCTTCATCATTGCCCATTATATGGACTTTTTGAGAGATTATTGTCTAAGTTATAAACACAGGTTTTTTTTAAATTGCTTAATTTACGAAGAATCTTAATTTTGAGATAATGATTAAATGTCTATATTATTAAAATTAGTTCCTACATTAGTTTCTTGGTACCTAAGATTTGTTAAATTCACATCAAAAGTTATTGTTCTAAACCCAGAGAACTTAGATCTTGCTAAAAAAATGGGAAAGCATGGTAACTACGCTTTAGCTGTATGGCACGAGCACTATCCTACTTCTGTCTTAACAGAGCTAGACAGTGGATTAGTTACAATGGCCTCTCAGTCAAAAGATGGAAGCCTTGCCGCAGATACAATTTCCAAACTTGGCTTTACGCCAACTCGTGGCAGCTCTTCGCGCGGAGGGGCCAAGGCCCTACAATCCATGATTGAGCAAATCAATGAGAAGAGACTTAACTCTGCCATTACTGTCGACGGCCCTCGTGGGCCAAGCTATGTTCCCAAAAAGGGAATACTTGTCGTTAGTCACGAATGTGAAGCTCCCGTTCTTTGCATCCAGTCAATATCAACTCGTCGTTTTTGTATTAGCAAGAGCTGGGACAAAACGAAGATCCCAAAACCATTTGGGCGCATTTATGTTGCCTATGGCCGTCCATTTCAGGTAGAAAACCTAAACAATGACTATTTAAAAAGCTATAGTGAGCAAATTGTCACAACGCAACAAGGCCTTACAGAGCAAATTCGCAAGCATGTAGAATACTAAGTCATTGAAATCATATTGAATTGTCGAGATTTTTTGATGAATTAAGTCGTGAAATAATGTGTCGTTAGTGGTACAAATTTAAGTTACTATTAAGATTTCAAAAAGATTTTATTATAATTAAGAATTGATCAATATTGTTTAAAAAGTGAGATGCTATGGCAGAGAATATGCTGGAAATTAAAAACCTTACAGTTGAATTTCAAACAGAAGATGAAAGAGTTAAGGCCGTAAAAAGCTTAAACCTAAGTATTCCTAAAGGAAAAACTGTTGGGCTTGTTGGTGAATCTGGTTCAGGTAAGTCAGTAACATCTTTAGCAATTATGGGACTTATTCCTAATCCTCCTGGAAGAGTTAGCGAAGGTGAAATTCTATTCAATGGTGAAGACCTAACAAAGGCTTCTAATGAAAGAATGAGACAACTTCGTGGTAATAAGATTGCAATGATCTTCCAAGAGCCAATGACTTCTCTAAACCCTGTATTCACAACTGGTAATCAGATTGATGAAGTTCTTATGCTTCACCAAGGAATGACTAAAGAGGAAGCTCGTAAGAGAACAATCGAATTATATGAAGAAGTTGGTATTCCTTCTCCTAAAGAATCAGTTGATAAATACCCACACCAAATGTCAGGTGGTCAAAAGCAGCGTGTAATGATTGCGATGGCAATGGCATGTGAGCCGGAACTTCTAATTTGTGACGAGCCGACAACAGCTCTTGACGTTACAATTCAAAAGCAAGTTCTAGAACTAATGTTTGATCTTCAAAGAAGACACAATATGAGTATGCTTTTCATCACGCACGACCTTGCAGTTATTGCAGATATTGCTGATGAAGTTGCAGTTATGTTCAGAGGTGACCTAGTTGAGCAAAATACAACAAAAGCACTTTTCGAAAATCCAAAACACCCATATACAAAGGGTCTTCTAGCTTGTCGTCCAAGTCTAGATGAGAACCCAGTAAGACTTCTTACTGTTGATGACTTCCTAAATGCAAAAGAAGATATCGATGTTTCAAGCCTAGAAATGAAGAAGCCAAGACCAATTAGCGAAGAGAAGAACCCAATTCTTCTTGAAGTTAAAAACTTCAACAAGCACTTTCCTATTAAAGGTGGAATCTTTGGTCGTACAGTTGATTGGTTTAAGGCCGTTGACGATGTAACTCTTCAAGTAAGAAAAGGTCGTACTCTTGGTCTAGTTGGTGAGTCAGGTTGTGGTAAGACAACTCTAGGTCGTACAATCCTTAGACTTCTAGAGCCAACAGCTGGTGAAGTAATTTACGACGGTGTTAACGTAACTAATTTAAATAAAACACAAATGAGAGAGATGCGTGAGAGAATGCAGATCATTTTCCAAGATCCATACTCTTCTCTAAACCCACGTATGACTATTGGTGATATTGTAACTGAACCAATGGTTATTCACGGAATCGGTGGAACAAAGAAAGATAGATATCAAGTAGCTGCTGACCTTCTAGAAAAAGTAGGTCTAAAAGGTGATCACCTTAACCGCTACCCACACGAGTTCTCTGGTGGACAACGTCAAAGAATCTGTATCGCCCGTGCTCTTTCTCTTAAGCCAGAATTTATTATCTGTGATGAGTCAGTTTCGGCACTAGACGTATCTGTTCAGGCACAAGTACTTAACCTACTTCAAGATCTTCAAGATGAACTAGGTCTTACTTATATCTTCATTTCACACGACCTATCTGTTGTTAAGTATATCTCAGATGAAATCGGTGTAATGAACAAGGGTAAAATCGTTGAGTACGGTCCAGCACAAGACGTTTATCAAAATCCAAAAGATGAATACACGAAGAAGCTTCTAAGTGCTATTCCAAAAGGTGTTCCAAAAGAACTACTTTAATTAATTTTCTAAACTAAATTTTAGATAAATTTATAAGAAAGGAGGTCGACGACCTCCTTTTTTTATTTTCACTTTTTGCGTTATAATGGAGGAATGGAGGAAACGAAATGCCTGTAATCGAATCAAGCTATACTTGTCATCAGTCTCTACAAAATGGTCACCTACAAACGATCATTCCATTCTTTATTAGAAGAACTCCAAAACACAAATTTGAAAAGAGAACCCTAACAACACCAGACGGTGACTTTCTTCGCTATTATAAATCATCAACAGACTCTCCTCTTGAGAAAAAACACCTCATTATCATCTCGCATGGACTAGAGGGTAACGGCCGTGATCGTTATATTGTTGATATGATGAAGAAGTTTAACTCTCAAGGCTATGACGTCATCTCATGGGATATGCGATCATGTGGAGGTGCCCTTAATCGCACTCAAAAGTTTTACAATGCTCAAGACTATCACGACTTAAAATTTCTCGTTGATAGTGTTTCTGAAGACTACGATCATGTTTCACTAATGGGCATAAGTCTTGGCGGCGCTATCACCGCAAACTACCTAGGACGACACCCGGAGGTCGTAAATCATAAGGTTTACCGTGGCTTTATTCTGTCTTCACCTATGGACTTAAATGGCTGCTCGGTGAAATTGAAAACTGAAATTTCACGTCATATCTATCGTCATGTCTTTGTTTACTCCATGAGAAAGAAAGTTATTGAAAAGGCCAAGCTCATGGAGCTACCGGTAGACCTGAACAAAGTAAAAAGCATTAAGCATATTGATGACTTTGACGAGTATGTTACGGCCCCTATTTACGGCTATCGCGATGGTTACCACTATCGTGAAGAGGCTTCACCTATCTCTCACTTGGAAAAAATTCGCGTCCCATTCTATATCCTGAATGCTTACGATGACCCCTTCTTATCGGAAGAGAGCTATCCCTACGAGTTAGCAAAAAGAAAAAGTAATATCTATCTTGAGGTTCCAAGAAACGGCGGCCATGTGGGATTTATCAAGTCCCCTTCAGAAGAGTATTATTGGTATGAACAAAGAATCTTAGATTTTTTAAAAATGAAGATATAAGAAAGGCCTCCGATTGGAGGCCCTATTATTTATTTTTTAAATTGAACTTTGTATTTTGCCTTGGCCCCTTTATAACCAAATACCTTGATATAGTAAGTATTAGAAGAATTCACTCTTAATCTCACGGCCTCATTATCACTTGAAGATTCTTTACGAGATACAACTTTGTAACTTGATCCCATTTTCTTTAAAACTTCAAAGTCTAGATCACCTTCGCTGTGAGAGAAGAAGATTCTAAAGTCTAAAACTTCACCTGCCTTCATTTCGGCCTTGTAGAAATCAACATCATCTTCACTATCGATTTCAACATTCTGAGAAAATCCTTCGCCTAAATCTGTTGCTGTTTCAGCAGTATTATTGTCAGAACTTGGCTTATCAGTTGAATCACTATCATCTTGATCTTGCGCTAATACACTTGGGAAGTTTTCTAAGATGAATGGAACAATTCGACTCATTGAAACTGCACCATTATAAACTCCGCGTCCTCCCCATCCGCCGTAACCAGCGTGGTGGATAGCATATACCTTATCAGAGTCTGCATTGAATACTGGTGAACCAGATGATCCTCCTAAAGTATCAGCATCGTATAAAACATCTCCTCTAAGCCCTACAACCTTCCCTTCAGAAACTTTTTTCGTCCAGTCACAGTTGTAGTCAGTATAATAATCACAATTTTGGTGGATAACATAAACGCTATCTCCCTCTACTGGCTCTGTTGTATCTAAAACAACTTTACCGTAAGTCTGACCAGGAGTGCCCTCACACTTTACAAGTGCAAAGTCTAATTCCTCATCATTACCGATGAACTCGTCACATGTGATCTCACCTTGGTTTGACTTTGAAACACCTTTTTCATGTTTCATAAAAACTTTCATTCCCACAACATCAGCTGCACTTGTGATACAGTGATGATTTGTCATTAGAACGTTATCTGAGATTAAAAAACCAGTACAACGGCCAGTGTTTGAAAATTGAATGTCAGCTACCGCTTTTGAATTCTTTCTAACATCTGAAGAGTCATCAAAGGCTATAACTTCTTGCCAGTTAACATCACCAACAATGATTGAGCCTGTTGCTACATCTGCATTCGTTGAAGCTGGAACACCTTTTCCACATGAAACTGTTAAGAATGTGGAAACAACTACTAATAAAAACATGGAACTTCTTACTGACATTACCCTCTCCTCCAATCTTCCTTATGGAATCTTTCAAGCTCTTTTGTGAACTTGTTGATTGAGTAATTTATAGAAAAATAAACATGATATAAGAACCGAGGTGTCTTTTTTATAGGCCCATAATGCCTAAAGTTAAGCAAATGTAAGAAATGAATTAAAAATTACAACAAACAGCGGTGCTAAAATGTCACTTAATCAATAGGAATTATTGAAACATCGGCATTTTTATAACTTTTAAGCTCTTTTGGGATTACCTTGAGGATCATACTTTCCAGCGCATCAATAACCTTCTCTTTGTAGAAGATTCGGCCGTAAACTATTGAAACTTCACGAGTTGGCACCGGAGGTGTAAATGAGCGAATCATTTTCTTTCGAACACCTGTTAAATCAAGCATATCGAGGTGAGGAATAATCGTATATCCACTATCCTTGGCCACAAGGTTCTTAATTGTTTCCAGAGATCCACTCTCAAAGTGTTGAAAGCCTTTAACTTTCTGACAAAGGTTTAAAACCTGGCCACGTAGACAATGGCCTTCTTGAAGAAGCCAAAGTCCGTCTTTGTCTAGGTCAGAATAATCTAATTGGCTCTTGTGATAGAGTTCGTGATCTTTTGCAATGAAACCATAGAGTGGTTCATAAAATAGAACTCTTTCAACGAGCTGATTATTATGAAGTGGAGTGACAAGAAGACCTGCATCTAATTCGTCACGATCTAGTTTTTCAATAATTTCATCAGTCGTTCTCTCTTCAATAATAAGATCAACTTTTGGAAATTCTTTTACGAAGCGGCTTAGAAAAAGTGGAACGAGATACGGTGCTAAGGTTGGAATGACTCCAAGCTTGAACTCCCCTTCAATACCGACGATTGGATCGCTTGCAATATCTTTTAATTTTTTAAATTCTTTATTAACTACTCTTGCTTGCGCAATGAAAGTTTCACCTTCAATTGTTGGAACGATTGGATTCTTAGAGCGATCAAATATAACAAAACCCAAACTATCTTCTAGCTTCTGTATTTGCATACTCAATGTTGGTTGAGAAACATGACACTCTTCAGATGCCTTTCTGAAGTGACGGTGTTTATCGACTGCTAATACATATTCCAGTTGAGTTATTGTCATAACAAGAGTTCCTGAAGGTTGATTTATAATTTCTATACTATATCATACTTCATAATCGGAGACTATATGAACAACAGCATTGATTTATTTCAAAGTCTATCATCTTTAGACTTATTTATATTTTTTGCCATCTTAGGCTTAACTATTGCCAGTGTAATTTACGGCCAATATCGCATGAATAAATCCACAGAAAAAGAGTCATTTCTCGATCTTCTAATCATGGGAAGAAGGCTTACTCTACCTCTTTTTGTCGCGACACTTGTTGCAACTTGGTACGGTGGAATCTTTGGAGTAACTGAGATTGCCTTCAAACAGGGGATTTACAACTTCATCACTCAAGGTGTTTTCTGGTACATCGCCTATATTATTTTTGCTTTCTTTCTCATTGATAAAATTGAGCCTTATCACGCAGTTACTCTACCAGATCTAGTTGAAAAAATGTTTGGGCCACGCTCAGCAAAACTCACTGCAGTTTTTAACTTCTTCAATGTTCTCCCAATTGCTTACGGAATTAGTTTAGGTATTTTTCTGCAATTAATTTTTGGAGGCTCACTATTACTTAACACAAGTCTTGGTGTTGGATTCGTTGTTCTCTACTCAATGTGGGGCGGACTGAGATCAGTTGTATTCTCCGATCTCATTCAATTCTTTGTGATGTGCCTTGCAGTTGCATTAGTTCTAGGATTCTCTTTCTTTGAATTTGGTGGCATCTCTTATTTAAAAGCAAACCTACCTGAGTCCTACTGGTCTTTGACAGGTAAGAACTCATTAGCAACGACTTTTGTCTGGGGCTTTATTGCCCTATCAACTCTAGTTGATCCAAACTTTTATCAACGCTGTTTTTCGGCCACAAGTGGTGAAGTTTCAAAGAAAGGTATTTTAATCTCAACTTTCATCTGGTTTTGTTTTGATATCTGTACGACGTTTGGAGCGATGTATGCAAAAGCCGCGATACCAGATGCCCAGAGCGCGCATGCTTACCTAACATATGCAATTCAAATCCTGCCTCATGGACTGAAGGGATTTTTATTAGCTGGGATTCTTGCCACAATCTTATCAACTCTCGACTCATACCTATTTATCGCAGGAACAAACTTGGCCTATGACCTTGCACCTAAGAAATACAAAGGTCGTATTTGGATTCATCACTTCGGGGTTATTTTTGTTGCCGTTTTAACTGTGATTATGTCTGAATACTTCCAGGGTAATATAAAATCTGTTTGGAAGACTCTTGGATCATTTTCTGCATCATGTCTATTGCTGCCAGTCGTCTATGGTTACCTCTTTCCGAAACGAATTAGTGATAACCAGTTTGTGACGGCCTGTTTGGTGGGTGTTGTCTCAACGGCCACGTGGCGTCATATTTCAAAAGCTGGCTTCTACGCCAATATCGACGAGCTCTATATTGGTATTATTGCAACAAGTCTAACTCTGTTCATTTATCACCTAATTAGGGATAAAAAACTAGTCGGATAAGGGGCAACAAGTGTATCCTTTGTACTTAATTTCGTAGGATTTTAAGTTCAAAGGATTACATATGACTGATAATAAAAAAGTCACGGACAAATCGAGCGCGGATGCTCAAAAAATTGAAAAAGCACTAAATTACCACTCAATGGGACGCCCTGGAAAAATCGAAGTTGTTGCAACAAAACCATGTTTAACAGCATCTGATTTAACAAAAGCATACTCTCCAGGTGTTGCTCACCCATGTCTAGAAATTGCAAAGAACCCAGATGATGTTTACAAGTACACTGCAAAAGGAAATCTTGTTGCGGTTGTTTCAAACGGTTCAGCTGTTCTTGGTCTTGGAAATATCGGAGCCGCTGCTGGTAAGCCAGTAATGGAAGGTAAAGGGATTCTTTTCAAGCGCTTCGCCGATATCGATGTTTTTGATATTGAAGTTGAAGAATCAACTGTTGATGGAATGGTTAATGTTGTTAAGGCACTTGAGCCAACTTTTGGTGGTATCAACCTTGAAGATATTAAAGCACCAGAGTGTTTTGAAATCGAAAAACAACTAATCGAAAAAATGGATATTCCAGTTTTCCACGATGACCAACACGGTACTGCAATTATTGCAGCAGCAGGTTTCATCAATGCTCTAGAATTATCTAAAAAGAAAATTGATAAAGTAAAAGTAGTATTCTCTGGTGCAGGTGCCGCTTCAATGGCATGTGCTAAGCTTTTCTTCCACCTTGGAGTAAAGCCAGAAAACTTAATTATGACAGATTCTCGCGGTGTTATTTATAAAGGCCGTGAAGATGGAATGAACAAATACAAGGAAGAGTTTGCAAACGAAACAGAAGCAAGAACTCTTGGTGATGCAATGGTTGATGCTGATGTATTTATCGGTTGTTCAGCTAAAGGTGTTTTAACAAAAGACATGGTTAAGACGATGGCAAAAAGCCCTATCATCTTTGCTATGGCAAACCCTGATCCAGAAATTCTTCCAAGTGAAGTTGAAGAAGTTCGTGATGATGCAATCATGGCAACAGGACGCTCTGACTTCCCTAACCAAGTTAATAACGTTCTAGGCTTCCCTTCAATCTTTAGAGGAGCACTTGATGTTCGCGCACGTAAGATTAATGAAGAGATGAAGCTTGCTGCAGTTTACGCTCTTGCTGAACTTGCAAAAGAAGAAGTTCCTGACGAAGTAAAACTTGCTTACCAAGGTGAAGACTTCAAATACGGAAAGAATTATATTATTCCAAAACCATTTGATACACGAGTTCTTGTGAGACTTGCTCCAGCAGTTGCTAAAGCGGCAATGGATACAGGTGTTGCCAGAATGAATATCGATGATCTTCAAGAATACTCAGAGCACTTAGCAAGTCGTCTATCGGCATCTGGTGCATTCATGAAAACTGTTCGTGACCGTCTAGCTTCACAAATTAAAGCGCGTGATGGGAAGAAAGTAAAAATGGTTTTTGCAGAAGGTGTTAACACAAGAATTCTTCATGTTGCTAAAACACTTGCAGAAGGTGATACAATTCAACCGATCCTACTTGGACACCCAGATGATATCAGAGCAAAAATCAAGTCTCTAAATTTAGAAGATGTTCTAGACGATAGCATTGAAATTATTCGTCCACGTAAGGCACCAAACTTCAAAGAATTCTACACTGAATACTGTGAAATGAAGCAAAGAGAAGGTGTTTCTCTTAATGCGGCCGAAGACTTAATGATCCAAGAGAACTTCTATGGTTCAATGATGGTTAAGAAAGGACTAGCAGACGCTTTTATTGCTGGACCAACTCTAAACTACAGTGACTGTCTAAAGCCAGCACTAAGTGTAATTGGAGCTCAAGCAGGTAAAAAGGCAGCAGGTGTTTTCATTCTAGTATTTAAAGACCGTGTTCTATTCCTAGCTGATACTACAGTACAACCAGATCCTTCAGCAGAAGATCTTGTTGAAATTGCTAAATCAACTCAGCATCTTTACAAGTCACTAATGAGACGAGAGCCAAGAATTGCTTTCCTAAGTTACTCAAACTTTGGGGATTCAAAACTTCCTGGTGCAAAGAAGATGAAAACGGCAACAAAGCTAGCTAAAGAAAAATACCCTGAGCTTAAGATCGAAGGTGAAATGCAAGCAGATGTTGCGGTAAACGCAAATATTATGGATCACCTATTTGACTTTAGTGAGCTTGGTGGTTCTGCAGATATTCTTATCTTCCCTGAACTTAACTCGGCAAATATCTCTTACAAGCTACTTGCTCAACTGAGTGAAGCTTCTGCTATTGGGCCAATTCTTGCTCCAATGAATCAGACAGTTAATATCATTCAAAGAACGGCTTCAATTAAAGAGATCGTTGACTCTTGTCGCTTAACGGCCCTTAGATCACTAGAAGAGCCAAAGCACGACTAATAGGAAGGATTATTATATGAGCTTTAAAAAGAATATTATTGCAACAGATAAGGCACCAAGCGCAGTAGGAACATACTCTCAAGGTGTTGAATATAACGGAACTTACTTCTTTTCTGGTCAAATTGGAATTGATCCTGCGACTAGCGAATTACAAGAAGGATTTGTTCCTCAACTAAACCAAATCATGAAGAATATTGATGGGCTTCTCGAGTCACAAAACCTAACTCGTGAGCATATCATCAAAACTTCAATCTTTGTTACTGACCTTGCTAACTTTGGTGAGGTTAATGCTGCTTATGAAGCTTACTTTACAGCTCCATACCCAGCAAGAAGCTGTGTTCAAGTTCCAGCACTTCCTAAGGGAGCTGTGGTAGAAATTGAAGTTATCGCAGCGAAAGGATAGATAATACTGTTTTATGTTTGATAAGAAGTATGTATTTGAAACAAAACAAACAAGATCTTGGAGAAAGGCCCTCGAGCTTTTCTCCAAGTTTGTTATTTTCATCCTAGGCTACTCACTTCTTTCTTACACCCTCATCCTCTACTCTCAAAATGAAAATGTTAAAACTAAAGAAACTTTCTATAAGAAGCGACCAGATATTATCGTCGTCTTCACCGGAGACAGAGGCCGCATTCAAGAAGCAATTCGCTTAGCAAAAGAGTACAATCAAGAGAATATTCTCATTTCAGGAGTTCATACAAAAAATAATGTAAGTACTCTTATTCAAAGTCATCAAATCACTGATGAAATCAACCATGATTTTCTCGACATTGATTATAATGCGAAAAATACATATGAAAACGTATTAGAAACACTACAAGCTCTTCGTAAAAAGAGTAATATTGACTCAGTATTGATTGTGTCACACGACTACCATATTCTTCGAATCAAATCGATTATCGAATATCGTCGTCGCGAAAACGATCACTACAAGTTCTATTTCTGGGGAGTTAAGTCACCACTAAACTCTTTCAGAAGTCTTAAAATTATCTATAAAGAAGTATTTAAATACTTCAGAACACTTACTTACTTGGCCTTGGCCAGTGAAGATTAAAATTTAAATAGGAGGAATAATGAATATCGTTCCATCAATTATGGCAACTAAGAAAAGTGGCCCAAAAACACTTCGTTCAACAGTAACGAGAATTTACTTACTAACAGCTAGCGCATTAGAAGAAAGTAATATCACTCATTCTGAGCATATCCCTGAGTGGATCATTGGTAGAATTGGAGAAGAGAAAGAAGTTAGTATCCTTGGTAGTGAAGGCCCTATTATCTTCAAGGTTATTGAAGAAGTTAAAGCTGAAGAGCAACATTATAACCTGATTGCAGATAGTAACTATTCACTTGCAAGAGAGGCACTAGGATCTCTTGTTGGTCAGATCACAAAAGAAAGATCGAAGAAAGTAGAAGTTAATTTCTATGGACTTGATCAAGAAATGATTACTGGTGCAATCGTAGGATTAGAACTTGCCCTTTACCGTTTTAAAGAAGAGTTAAACTTTGGCGCTATCTCTTTCTTTAATGACGGAAAGAAAGTAACGAAGTCTACGGTAGACTCTGCTCTATCAATGGCACAATCAATTAATACAGCAAGGCACTTAGTTAACCTTCCTGCAAATATGCTAAACCCTGTAACTTATGCAAATGCTGTTAAGAAGTACTTTGCAAAATCAACAACAATGAAGGTTACTGTTTACGATGAGAAGAAGCTTGCCAAAGAAAATTGTGGGCTAATTCTAAGCGTTGGACAAGCATCTGCTACTCCTCCAAGAATTGTTCACCTTAAATACAGACCTGCTGGAGCAAAAGGGAAACCTACTGCTATTGTTGGTAAAGGGATCACATTTGACTGTGGTGGACTAAATGTTAAAAGTGGCGCAGGTATGGGCGTAATGAAAAAAGATATGGGTGGTTCAGCAACTGTTATGGGCTTTGCGACTTGGCTTGAGAAATCAGGCGTAAAAAAGAAGGTCGATCTTTACTTAGCTCTTGCAGAAAACTCAATTAATGAATTAGCTTCTCGTCCAGGCGATATCTATACTTCTCGCAATGGCCTAAAGGTTGAAATCGGTAATACTGATGCAGAAGGAAGACTAGCTCTTGCGGATGCTATGGATATTGCAATCACTCAAAAAGAGAAACCTGAAGTTTTAATTGATTTTGCAACACTAACTGGTGCCGCAAAAATCTCTATGGGTGATTTTGTTACAAGTATGTTTGCAAACGATGACGAGCTTGCTGACAAGCTTCTAAAGGCCTCTCAAAAGAATGGTGACCTTTCTTGGCGTATGCCTTTATACAGACCTTACTACAAAGGTTTCAAATCGAATTTTGCTGATATGAATAATATGTCTAAGGTAAAAGGTGGATCAATTGGTGCAGCTCTTTTCCTAGAGAAATTCATTGGTGACACTAAGTGGGCACACTTTGATATTTTTGGTTGGACAAGTGGGTTTAGACCATCACTTGCGCAAGAAGGTGGTTCTGGTCAAGGTGTTGAAACTTTAATTGGATACTTTAAGTAAGAAATAAAAAAGCAGGTCTTAGGACCTGCTTTTCTTTTAATATGCTAACCTCTAGTAACAGAGATCACGGAGTCTAGTGCTTCAAGTCCAGAAATCGTCTTAAGAAGTTCCGAATAATCCTTAACTTCAATTTCAAAAATTAAGCTACCCTTTCTATCTTGCGTTGACTTCGCCATCGCTGAGCGAATATTAACACCAAGATTTCCAATCTCTTTAGAGATCATTGAAAGAATACCTGGACGATCATGAGTAAGAACTCTGATATTTACTGGATGCTTGAATGTAAAATTCTCATTCCATTCAACGGCAATCTGTCTTCCAACATCGCCTACATCGTAGCGAGTACAGTCTGAACGATGAATCGTAATTCCACGTCCACGAGTAATATAACCAATAATCGGATCACCTGGAATTGGATTACAGCAACGGGCCATACGAACCATTAAGTCATCCATCCCATCAACGATTACAGCATTATCTTTATGGGCACGTTTCTTAGCTGTGCGAGAAATCGTTGAAGTAAGAGAGGAAATTTCTTTCTTCTTTGCATCATCAACTTTTTCATCTCTTAGGCCTGGAATACATTCGATAACCTTATCGACATGAAGTTTCCCAGCACCAACGTTATTGTAGATTTCACTATATGTTTTTACATTAGTTAGATTCTCTTTCGCATAATCAAGCTCATTACGCTTTAAAACTGCTTTTAAAGTCGTACCAAGAACCTTGAATGCCTTATCAAGAGTTTCCTTACCAACTTCAATATTGCGCTCTCTTTCGGCCTTAAGAAGCCATGACTTAATCTTGGCCTTTGCCTTAGAAGACTTAACAATATTAAGCCAATCTTTATTTGGTGTTTGAGTTTTAGAAGTTAGAATCTCAATTGTATCACCTGAGCGAAGAACGTACTTTAATGGT
This sequence comes from Halobacteriovorax sp. HFRX-2_2, assembly GCF_043196705.1. Taxonomy (NCBI): domain Bacteria; kingdom Pseudomonadati; phylum Bdellovibrionota; class Bacteriovoracia; order Bacteriovoracales; family Halobacteriovoraceae; genus Halobacteriovorax; species Halobacteriovorax sp. HFRX-2_2. The sequence continues at coordinate 145,984 of NZ_JBEBMT010000002.1, read as the reverse complement.
ACCATTCTGCCATTTACCTTCGCACCAACACAACGATGTCCAATATCTGTATGAACTCGATAGGCAAAGTCTAGCGGTGTTGAGTTATCTTGAAGTTCAAAAACATCTCCATTAGGAGTGAAAACAAAAACACCACCAACGTCTAAATCATTCTTAACATGAGACATGAATTCAGAACTATTATCAGTATCTTTATTGTACTCAAGAAGCTCTTGGACCCAATCGAGTTTTGTCTTACCAGAAGACATCCCTTCTTTATACTTCCAGTGGGCAGCAATCCCTCGTTCAGCAACTTCATGCATCTCTTGGGTACGAATCTGAATTTCAATTCTTTCTGCCTTAGGTCCAACAACAGTCGTGTGAAGAGACTGGTAATTGTTAACCTTTGGAATCGCAATATAGTCTTTAAAGCGGCCAGGAATTGGTGTGAATGCCGAGTGGATTACACCAAGGGCCTTATAACATTCAGTAATATTATTAACGATGATTCTAAACGCTAGGATATCGTGGATTTGTTCAAAATCAACACCACGTGAAACCATCTTCTTATAAATTGAATAAAAGTGTTTTGAACGCCCAGTAATGTCGGCCTTAACAGAGTATTCAAAAAGCTTTTCAGTTACCACCCCAATCGTGTCTCCAATATAGATTTCACGATCACTCTTTTTCATCGCAACTTTCTCGGCCAAGCGATAGTAAACATCAGGGTGCAAGTAGCGAAGACAAATATCTTCGAGTTCAATTTTAACTGAGTTGATACCTAGTCTCGATGCTAGAGGAACATAGATATCAAGTGTTTCTTCCGCAATACGCTTTTGTTTTTCTTCGCGTACATACTGAAGAGTTTTCATATTGTGCATACGATCTGCAAGCTTAACAATAATAACTCGCAAGTCTTGCGCCATCGCAACAACCATCTTACGAAAGTTCTCCGCTTGTGATTGTTCCTTAGACTTAAATTTCATTTTAGAAATCTTAGTTAGGCCAACAACAATTTGAGCAATCTCAGTCGTAAATTCTTTTTCAATTTCCTCAGGAGTGACACTACAATCTTCAACAACATCGTGAAGAAGACCTGCAATAATCGTATCGAGATCCATATGAAGCTTTACAAGAGTTGCAGCAACATTCAGCGGGTGAATGATATACTTCTCTCCAGAGCTTCGCATCTGGCCCTCATGGGACTTTTCTGCAAAGAGATAAGCTTTTCTTAAAAGAGTGAAATCCGCGTCTGGATAATAAGTTTCGACACGTCGACAAAGTTCATCAATATTTAATTCGCGCTCATGGGCGAAATCGAGTTGCTGGTACATTACTTTCTTAAGATTCCTTCAAAAATATCTTTTAATTCAATATATGCCGTCTCAAGGTCATCATTAACCACAAGATAATCGTAATCATTCTTTCTTAGTAATTCGCGTTTTGCATTATCAAGACGAATATTTAAACTTTCATCCGTCTCTGTACCGCGGCCACGAAGCCTTTGCTCTAATGCTTCAACACTAGGTGGTGCAATAAAGATCACACGTGCTCGATCACCAAAGTATTCCTTAAATGAGTCAGTACCCTGAACATCAAGATCGAAAAGTAGATTATGCCCTTTGGCAATTTCACTCTCCACGAACTCTTTTGATGTACCGTAATAATTTCCGTGAACTTGTGCCCACTCTAAGAATGCATCTTGCTCTTTCATAGCAAGAAACTTTTCTTCCGTAATAAAGTTATAGTGCTGTCCATTTTCTTCACCTTCACGTGCCTTACGTGTTGTAAAAGAAACAGATTCCAAAAGATCGTGGAATTCATTTTTAATTCTCTTAATCAGAGTTGATTTCCCTGATCCAGATGGTGCAACAATAACTATAATTTTACCTTCACTCATAATACTACTCGAGGTTTAAACCTTGCTCTCGAATCTTTTCTAACTGAACCTTCATTTGAACAACGGCTTCAGAGATCTCTTGAAGAGTTGACTTCGATCCCGTTGTATTCGTTTCACGGTTAAGTTCTTGAATAAGAAAATCTATTTGACGGCCAACTTCTCCACCTTTTGTAAGGAGATCATTAAGTTTAGAAAGGTGAGCATTAATACGATTAATTTCTTCGTGAATATCCATCTTTTCTAAATAGAAGATTACCTCTTGCATAAAGCGAGGTTCATCTACTGGCATCGCCGTTTTATATTCATCAAATCGCTTCTCAAGCCTTTCCTTTACGGCCGCTTGGAATTCATCCGACTTATCATTTACAATATTAAAAAACTCTTCATAAGATTGCTGATGCTTTTTAATAACATCGACCATTTTCTGACCTTCAACCTTACGAGACTCTTTTAAATTTTCAATGGCACCCTTAAGGGCATCAATTGCAAATGTATTCATCTCATCAATTGAAGACTCATCGACTTCTTTCATAAATTCATTACGTAAAAAATCAGTTGGCTTAATATCAAGTTGAACATCATTCTTATCGGCCAGATGCTTCATCGAGCTGATAAAAGCGTTCACTTTTTCAGTATCAATATCATCAAAACGTGATTTCGTTTCTAGGCGTTTATAACTAACATTTATATCAAAGCTTCCGCGTTTGAAATTTTGTGAAATAAGATTTCTCATTTCAAGTTCAACACTATTGAATAGTGAAGACATTTTAAATCGAATATCTTTAAAACGATGATTTACAGTCTTGATCTCAACTGTAACTTGAAGGCTTTCACTACCTGCTTCGGCCTTACCAAAGCCAGTCATTGAATAAATATTTTTGGCCATTTCCTCTCCCAATGAATGACTTTTTTAACTCAAATACACAGCGATATCAACCGCTAGAAGTAATAATATTCGATATTTATTATACTTCCTTAACTATTGGCCAGACTACTCCAGAGACCAACCTTCTACCTTTCCTTGGCTAAAGTAGACATATTTACGGTCTCCATTTTCAAAGAAGGTCCATCGCTCATTTTCAAGCTGTGGATTACCTGCTGTGTCAACGCGATGAGGGTTTCCCCATCTATCAATTACATTCTTTTTATCCATTCCCAGAGCTATTTCGCGGTGGGCCTGAGCTCTTGGTGAATAGTGAAATATTGAAGCAGGTTTACGTGCCTCAAACTTTCTTTGTCTCTCGTACTGCACAAGAGTTTTTCCATATTGTTGCTGCTCGGCCCTAGTCAGAGTTAAGTAGTAGAGTTTTTGAGAGTCATTATCAAACATTCTCTCTTTGCGACGAAAAGCTTCACGATCTTCCGGGCGCATACTATCTAATTTTCCTTGAAGCTCCATTTTCAAGCGCTTCTCTTGCGACCAGGCAGGATAATCTTCCTCACTAGATGGCGTTCTTTTGAGCATCTCGTCCCTACTATATTTTACATAGCTTGGGTCTCCACCAACCGTATCAAAGGCCTCTCCAGGGCTAAATAACGAGAATCCTTCATCTTCTTCTCCCATTACATCAAGAAACTGGCGATCTATCGAGATCGGCCCACATGAAACAATGGCAAAAAATGAAAGTAATGTTAATGCTCTAAGCATGTCTTCTCCTAAAGTAATTCTCCCCATCACCCCCTTCTTTACGGTGTAATTATTGAGATTTCTTAAGAATCCATTCAGCTTCCCCCACATCCAGAAAAAACTTCCTAGCCTATTAAATTACTCAGGAATTTACTCCATACACTCAGGTATTTTGACCACTTGCCGATAAGCACTATAGAGATAGATTTGGGGATATTTCGTAATGATGAATAAATGGCTAAAAATTGAAAAATATTTAAATGGTTTGCTTACAAATCTGGCCAATTTCTTTACGGGAATCACACCTGACAAGATCAAGCATCTCTATCGTAATTTCTTGGCCACAATTACTGGCCTTATCAAAAAGATTTTATCTCTACCAGAGTTTCTGACTGGACCAGCGAGGAAATGGTTTAGGCTTAAGCTTGCTGCATTCGTCACATTCATGCTGGCAAAGAAGCAAAGTTTGGCCACTATTGGCGAGGCCATCAAAAACTTTAAGCTTTCCGGAGAAATTCCTCATATGGCATACAATGCAGCCAAGGGATTTTGGTCAAAGAATGTAGCGATGAAGCTTGCAGCAATCTCACCAGCAAAGGCCGTTGGTATAACTTGTACCCTAACAGTGTTTTCACTCACAGGGATTTCTGTTTATCAGAATATTCAGGAAATCTCAGATAAAACTTCTCCTAAGCAAGAAAGAAAAATCGCAAGTGCAGATGAACTTGAAAAAGCTAAATGGGGCCGTTCTCGTTACCGTCTTGCAAATAAGAGAACCATCTTTTTGAGAAACGTGGATGTTCCTATTTATATTAAGAATAGAGATGGAATGAAGTCTCTTCTTATCGATGTACTTCTAGAGACTAATAACCGCTACACAGCACAATATTTCTATAAACCAGAAAATGAGATTTTAATACGTGACCGCCTTAATGAGTCACTTCAAGCAGTTGTACCGAACTTTCCCCTTGAGCCTGAAGGTAAGAAGATCATCAAAGAGAAAGTACGCTACGAAGTCAACAAATTGATAGAGGACTTAAAAATCGACGGCCACGTTGAAAGAGTTTATATCGATTCAATTCTAAATGGATAAAACAGTTCGAAGTGTCTGATTTGTAACTCCTAAGACCTTTGCTGAAGCTTTAATATTCTGATCACAATGATTATATATTTTTAGAAAGTAATGATACTTCATTTCTCGATAGGAATAAAAATGATGATCATCTTGAGATACCATTTCCATTTGATTTAGCTTCATGAGAGATTCATCGATCTCACAATAAGTCAGAAGATTAGTCTTCCCTTTCAAGTGCTTCTTTCTAAGGTGAGCATTGAGTTGTCTAATATTTCCAGGCCATGAATAATTTTGGTAAAACCTCTTTAGTTTCGGATGAATCGTAATACCATGTTTGAATTCATATGAGTTAAGCAGTTGATCTAAACGCTTCTCGCAATCACGTAAAGAATCAAGTCTGATCACTTCCTCTGAAGACACTCGAAAGAAAAAGTCGGCCCTCATCTGCCCTTGTTGGACAAGTTTTTCCAGAGGACGGCCAGAGGCAACGATAACCCTTGTCTTTATAAATTCAGCTTGATTTGATCCAACAGGATAAAAAAGTCCATCATCGAGAAATAAGAGAAGCTTAGCTTGTGTCTCTTTTGAAATAGAGTCAATTTCATCTAAGAATAATGTCCCTCCACTTGCAATTTTTAATGCTCCATCTTTATCACTTAAAGCACCTGTAAATGCCCCTTTCTTATGGCCAAATAATTCTGATTCTAAAATATTTTGAGAATATGAACTCAAGTTTAAGTGTACAAAATTTCCACTAACTCCACTTTGCTCATGTAGGCTTTTTGCTAAGTGCGTTTTTCCAGTACCAGTTTCCCCTTCAATTAATACGTTAAGCTTAGGGTGAACTCGGTAGTCAAGTTCAGCCTCCTGCTCAACATCATCACTTAAGCAACGAATACGGTTTCGGCCAAAGGCCACTTCATCTCCTTTTCTCAAATAGGCATGAGATGAGAAAGTGCCATTAATTCTAAATGTCGCTCCATTTATTCCTGACAGACAGAATGTGTCACCAACATTAGTCTTAACAATTGATAGATTAAACTCGGCCTGTTCCTGTTCTGATAGTATTGGTAGAGTGATTCTTAGAGGCTCAACAATGAGGTCCTTTCCTGTTAAATCAATATGATAGGCCGTTCGATTCAATAAAATCCGACGTTTTGGGCCAAATAAAGGTGTAATTTCTATAGAATTTCCATGGACACAAAATGTGTCTTTTACAAGCTTGTCTAACTTTGGTACTTCTAGCATATATAACTCCTTAGAATTTAAGCAAAATCGTTGATAAACGGAAGAGAAGTAAAATGGAATATAAAATTGCCAAAGGGACAACTCAATTCAAATACGGAATGACAGACGTTAACCAATTAATCGAATGGTTAAACGCAGAGAAGCCAATTGGTGTAAGTTTCATTGGGCGCTCAAATGCCGGGAAATCATCAACAATTAACTCTTTATTTGGTAAGAGCACAGCTGTTACTTCTAAGACTCCAGGGCGTACACGCCAAGTTAATATCTTTTCTTTTCAATTAGAAAAAGAAGGTAAGATTGTAGATAATATTCCACCGTTTTACCTATTTGACCTTCCAGGATATGGACACGCAAAAGTATCAAAAGAGATCCATGCTCATTGGGCAAATCTAATGGATGAGTTCTTCAGAAATTGTGGGGAACAAAACCTAATGCTTAACCTTCAAGATGCTCGTCACCCTAACCAAAAGGCCGACCTCGTTTTTAGAGACTACCTAAGTCCATTTGGTCATGAAGCATTTTTATTATTTAATAAGCTTGATAAACTTAAGACACAAAAAGATAGAGCGGCTTTAAATAAGTTAAAACCAGCAATCTTTAAAGAGCACAAGTGGGTAACTCAGATTCACTTTATTTCGGCACTGAAAGGACAAGGTGTTCCTCAACTAGAAAATGCCATCATTAATTATCTGTTATTACAATATGAGCTAGCAAATACTCAACGAGACTAAACTACTCTTTTGAGCATTTGGACTTAATATTAGAGACATCTTCTTCCATGAGGTGAAGTTGATCTTCATATTCCTTAATTTCTTTTAAGAGCTCATCAACCCTTGGGTTTTCCCACTCAAGAATCCCAGACTTTAAGTGCTTAGCGGCCAGTTGTCCCAACTCTTGATACTTCTCATTAAGCAAAGTATTTGTATGGGATGCCGTAAGCATCTTCTTTCCAATAACAGTTGCCTTTGATAGTTCTTGAGAGCACTCATCAACTATTTTCTTAAGCTTGGTTTTCCATTCCTCTTTTTGCATAATTCACTCTTTCAGATAGAATAAATAATAGATCGTCCCCTATTTTACAAAAAGATAAGTATGATTTCATTAGATTTTTTAGCGAAAAAATTTTCTTCTTTTGAACAGGTTCTTGAAAGCAAGCTTGCAAGCTACAAGGACATGCTAACTAATGAAGAAAAAGATAATCTTGAAAAAACTTATCAAAGTCTATTGGAACTATATGGACAAAGTGAAGATCCATGGGGACTTAGTATACCTAAAGCACGTAAAAGTTTTGAGATACTCTACACCATTTATCGCCACTACTTTAAGGTGCGTCTTTTTGGAAAAGAGAATATCAAAGATGAACAATATATGGTCATTTCAAACCACTCCGGTCAAATTGCCATTGATGGCCTAATGATAGGATGTGCCTTTGCATTCGAAAATGAACCACCACGAGTTCTTAGGCCAATGGTCGAACGCTTCTTTACCGCCCTACCATTTATCAATAAGTGGTCTTCAGAATGTGGTGCAGTTCTTGGTGATCGCGACAATTGCCTAAATCTTTTAAAGCGCGGGGAATCTCTTCTCATCTTTCCAGAAGGAGTTAGAGGTGTTTCAAAAAGCACAAGTAACTATTACCACGTCCAAGAATTCACACCAGGCTTCTTTCGCATGGCCCTCAAAAGTGGAGTAAAGATTCTTCCTGTTGCCGTGGTCGGAGCTGAAGAAATCTTTCCTTATGTCTATCAGGCAAGTTCTGTTGCGAAGTTTTTAAAATTACCAGCTCTTCCAATAAGTGCTAATTACTTTCCACTACCGTCTCCCATTGATATTCACGTAGGAAAACCAATTGAATTACCAACGGATATCAATTCAGACAGTGAAGACAGCTTAATTAATCCACATATTCGTGAAATAGAGCGAGTTATCCAATCAATGCTCAATGAAGGAAGAAAGACTCGTAGGCCATGGGCCTTTACAAAGAAAGTGACAAAGGAAGAGGCCGATGAATAGCAAACGTTCAATCCTGATCATCGGTGCTTCAGGTGGTCTTTCAAATATTCTCTGTGGGCTACTAGCAAAGAGAATTCCTGATGCGAGGATTATTGGAATTGATTCAAGAAGAATGAAGAATGAAGTAGATTTTGAAAATTTCACTTTTCATCGTATGCGCTATACTCGCAGAAATTTTGAAAAACTATTTCGTGAAAATAGGTTTGAAACAATTTATCAGATCGGTAGAATAACTCCACCAGGAGGAAGTGCCGAAGAACGCTTAAGTTTTAGTCTTATCAACACAAGTAAGGTCTTAGAACTTGCTGAGAAGTATTCTATAAAGAAATTCATTATGCTTAGTACCTTCCATGTCTACGGTGCCCAAGCTGACAACCCAGTCTTTATTAATGAAGACTATCCTTTAAAAGTTAGTATCAAGCATCCAGAACTTCGAGATGTGACAGAAGTCGATGCTCTTTGTACGAACTGGATGTGGAAAAACAGAGAAAATATTGAAACCGTTGTTCTTAGGCCATGTAATATCATTGGGCCACAAATTGATAATACGATATCAAGATACCTTACCTCTAATATGACTCCAGTACCTATCGATTTCAATCCAATGATGCAATTCATTCATGAATATGACATGGCAAATATTTTATTTCAATCTCTCGACAAGCTACCTACAGGTGTCTACAACGTTGCCCCTAGTGAGACAATCTCTCTTCAAGAGGCAAAGAAGATAACTGGCACTAGAGACTTTCCATTTCCTGTTTTTACCTTGGAAGTTCTATCGAAAGCGATTCGAAAGATTTGGCCATTCCCTAGCTACTTCATCGATTTTGTTATGTACTCATGTGTTATCGATAATTCAAAAATAAACCAATTTATCCCTGAAGATATTTATCAATATGACAGCAGAAAAACCCTTTCGCTAATACGAAAGGGCTAAGCATATTTTTTATTCCTCTTCACTTGCAAGAGTTCTTTCTTTTACTGTATTTAAAGCTGGATCGTTATCCCAATCATATATAACATCGAAATTAGAAAAGGCTTCAACAACTTCTTCTCTTGTCCCCTTTTCAATTCCTATATCAGCGGAAGCAATAAAGTCATCGACTGTACCGAGATTATTATACAGCTTTGTAAATGTATCTTTATTCATATGAACTTCCAGATCTTTCATCTTATCAATTTTTCTTCTATCACTTACAAAGTCGACTACTGCATTTCTAATATGTAGGCCGTATTTTTCACCATAGCCAAGATTAATGGCAATGAATTTATCTGTCCCTTGCGCTCGACCTGGGTTAATTCTAATACGATAATTATTCACAAATGAACTAGCATTACCTCTTACTTGATTAAATGTAGCTGGAGCATTCTTAATAATTGCAACCTTTCCTTCTGCAGCTCTGGCTTGGCTTAATGCCCAACTTCGAGCAGTTGTTGCAAGGCTTCGATAACCAATTTGTTTTAAACAATTTGCTTTAATTTGATTATTGTCATTGCTCTTATTTACGCGAACTAAGTAATTCGCAAGCTGACAAGACCACTGGTAGTCACCATCTTTGTATGCATAATCCGCAAGGGACTTGACTCTAGTTTCCCCTCCCATAGCAAGAACGATCCTCTTCGCTTCATCATCAGGGTGAAGACGGTAGAGAGTTGTTGCATCACGATTAAATTGTCCAAAAATGGCATTATAAATTCGTGGTGGCATTGAAGAAATTGGACCATAATTTTCAATCAATGTTGGTTCTGTTTTTAGGTAGTCTGGAATTGTCACAAAGTATCTTAGCTCATCTGGCCCCATACCTAGTGAAATACCTTTTAGAGTTTGATCCAAAACAAAAGAAAGCCCGTCTTGATAATTTTGTAAGCGTTGAGCAACCCTATCGCTACCTTTTATACTCGTAGAGTGTGTACTCATTAGGATTTCAGGTTTTAGCTTTTTAATAAACTCAACAGACCTTTTCCAATCTTCAGGGTTTCGATACTTTCCGCCACGAAGACTATAAATATTTGGAAACCATCCCCACATGACATTATTGAGAACGGCCTTCTTAGAAGGTATATGTACTAAAACTTGGTTAGAGGTATCTGTCCCAATATCTTTCGTATAAAATGTCATTCCAATGCCTGCTATCGTTAACTTTTGGCCATTTCTCACAGGTGTGTTTACTGGAACAAAACCATTATTATCGGGGATGATCGTATTCTTAAATCGCGCATCGTCTCCCTTATCTGGTAAATAAAGATTGAATTGCTCAACTGACCTGGCCATCAGCACTCCACCAACTTCAGGATGAAGGGCCTCAACACCACCAGAAACGGCCATAACTCTATTCGTATTTGGGTGGCCAATAATCTTGATATTTCGATTTCCTCGACGTCTTTCTTGATCAACAAAGAGCTTGGCACCAAGGCTATAATGCTCATGAGAATAGACGATTGCCCTAACAGGAAGTCTTGTTACCTTTCTCATTTCGTTATAGAAAACATTAGCATCGTGCTCATTATCACCAGTGTCGTACACAATCACACCATCTTTACCAATTATAAAATGTGAGTTAACAATGCTGTCACTCCCAATAGTGAAGAGTCCGCTTCCTAAGTTAACGGTTGTTAATTTATCATAGGAGCCACGCTTTTCACTTTTCTGTGCTAAATTCCAATAATTTACTGTCTCGCTATCAACAAGTGCACCATTATCAAGTTTTGATAACTTCTTATCTTTGGCCTTCATCATAGGATTATCGTGGATGAGGGTATTTACACTTAGGGCACTTCCCATAAAGGATGTTCCTCTTCCCACAAAAAATGAGATTGCACACAGAATAAAAACGAGAAATCCAACTTTCATAATTCTTCCTTTGTAGAGTTTCTTCAATGAGTCTTTCGACATCTAACAAAGAAAGAAGAACCTAAGTTCAGTTAACAAAAGTAAAATGAAGTTTACTCGAATGGTTGACCAAGAATAACAATAACAAGGCAAAGGACGGCCATTAATAATGAGAAAGTAAATTTTTTCTTATTCAATCGGTAGTTAATTAAACAGCTACTTATACATTGGAATAGGTAATAAAGAGCAAAGGCCTTTGAAGCAAAAGAAATGATTTTGAAAATATCGAATAGCCAGACAAGAATTGTTCCGACACAGGCTATGAAAAGGTATGCATTTTTCGATTTAATCTTTCCACTTGAAATCTCTGCAAAAAGACCTCCACCTCCTCCCATATCCGCAATGGCAGCACTTAACTGACTTGCCATTGCAGCTGCAAATAAGAATGTAGGAGCTAGTACAAATACAAATTGACCAATATCAATGACAGATGTTTCTGAAATCACTCCGCTTAAAGGGTGTGACTTAAAAACAGGAATAAATAGGGCAATAAGTAGCATATATATTGCACTACTAATCAATTGAGCGTACCTCATGCTTTTTACTCTCAATTCTCGATTATACTTCTCAGAAAGGTATCGACTTGTTTCAAATCCTTGCACCATAATGAGAAGTCCTAGACTTACAGCTAGAGAATGATAGTTAAAGTTGCTAATATCTTTTGACTCAATCGGATGACTACCGAATTGATAAGCAACGAGTCCCATCAAAAATGTCACAATAATAGAAAGCTTTACATTAACAGAAACACTCTCCAGTTTTTCTAGTGATGATAACCCATGCTGGTGTCCAAAGAATGCGATGGCCATGATAACAACTGTTACAACACCTTTTTCAACAATAGCACTATGATCACCAGTCATCCTTAAAAAGAATGATGAAAATAAATAGAGGTAGTATGTGATCGATAAGATATAAGCAAAGGCCAGAACCCAGTCACTAATTCTTTCGTTAAATCGAACCTTATCATGTGTATGGTTTTTATAATCACTTTTTAAGAGAACAGGCTCTACATCATTAATATTCCAGCGAATGACTTCCCCTATCCCAAATGAGGCAAGGCAGAGAATGGCCATCAAGACAGGAGCGTAGACACCGCTTAGTTCATTTAAGAGTGGTGCAGAAATAAGAAAACCACTGCCAATAATGGAGGCCAAGGGAGTCATGGTTGCTGTCCATGTAGAATTAGTCATTACTTTCTTCGTAAAAAGGAGAAAGAGAATAACTGATACAATAAAAAGATAGGTCAAAGACTGCACTTCCATATATGTCCTCATTAATAGAAATAGTTTATAAGTTTAAATACGAAAAAGAATAAACTACGCGTCATATTTATTGGTAATTATTAACAATTGACTGATTTCCATGAAATGAATAGACTTATTCTATTCTCAGTGGCCCGGTGGTGGAATGGTAGACACAGCGGATTCAAAATCCGCCGGTAGCAATACTGTGCGAGTTCAAGTCTCGCCCGGGCCACCATTAAAAAGACCTTAGGTATGAGCGTAGCGATTATCTAAGGTCTTTTTTATTGTTGCGTGGGTAATAGATCTTTAACTTGATTCGAGTTTAGGAGCAGGATGCGACGTATGTCAGCGAAGGCAGGGCAACCAATCGCTTCTGCTTATGGTTGCATACAAAACATCCTGTTTATAACCCGAACCTGACCAATTCTCGCCAGCATAAAGACAAGGCCTACTCTAAATCATCAAATGAGATAGTCCACTTGTAAGGATTAAATCCACAAGAAGAACCAGTAATTGTCGCTTTTGAAACTTGTGTAAATGAGTTAATCATTACCGAAGGAACTTCCACGCGATCAAAAAGATATACTAGACCAGTCGCTTCACTATCCTCTAAAAGATAAGTCATATAGCCTGCATTTAAGCTCCATACAGCTGGATTGTATCCTTTAATACTATCAATAATATTAAATTCAACCTTAGTACATGGGCCACTTACTTGAAGCTCAACTTTATATTGGTTAGCAAGATTAACGACAAGTTGAGTTTCTTCATTAGTTAAATTCTTTGTTACAGACTTTGCCATAACATTTACTGATACTAATGAAATTAGAGCTATGATCATTGATTTCATCAATTATCTCCTGATTTAAGTTTTTAAAATATTTGTGACTTATAGCATGCGAGAATACTTAAACAAGACAATATAAATAAAATACACATAAAAAAGGCCAGCTAATGCTGGCCCCTAATTATCTTGAAATTGTTGAAAGGTTTGAACATTTATGGACTTTATAGAATTTTTGAAGCCCAACTGTTTTGTCACGATTATTAATGATTTCCATCATAATCTGACCAAGTCGATCTCCTCTTAATCCCTTTTGCCCAAATTTATTATCAAGGTAGTCCTGCGCTTCTTCTAGCGTAAGACTTTTCCCATAAAATTCAATATTACGAACAACGCCTTCTGCTTCTGTAAGAGAGTACTTCTTTCCTTCAACTTCAACATCTTCACGCCCAAGCTCTCTTTGCATTGCAATCTTCTTTAGGTAGTTTCTTGCTGTGATAATACGACGAGCAAGGATGGCAGAATCATTATGTGACTTAATTCTCTTTCTATCAGCATTGTCTGCATCACCAAAGATATCGTTATTTGTTGCAATGAAGTCATAACCTAGCTCAGAAAGTTTTTGAGCATAGACCCAAATCTCTCTCGTTGTCTGTACATCAACACAAGCATTTAATTGTGCATCTTCGCCAAGATCTGCTGAATCACCAGAATTAGTAATTTCATAATTCTTTTCTAGGTCTTTATACTTTTGATTAAAGTTTTTATTTTGCTCTTCTGAAAGACTTCTCATCTTATCTAAGAACTCACGTCCATACTTTCCATAGACGTGATTGCGAACAACATCGAGAGACTTAATAATTTCTCTAAGGTCACCATCTTTTGAGTCCACAGAAGAATATTCTTTCTTTGCGATAATAGCAGCTAAACGATTATCAACTTCTGCAATTGCATTATAAGCGTCAGTAATTCCCTTTTCTCTCTTTTTAAGATCATCACTCTTTAGAAGTTCTTTATACTCTTTAACTGAAATACTTTCTTCACCAAGTGAAATCATATAAGTATCATCGAAGTTATCACGGGCCTTTCTTCTCTTTTCTTCAATATTGTTTAGAACACGATTAAATGAGCTGGCCATATCTGCAAGGAATTGCTGATTGAAATCCTTTACACTTAACTCCATTAACTCCATTGCATTGTCTAGCTTACTTAGCTTCTGCTTAAATAGCATATTTAAGAAACGATCCGCACCTTGAGATTCTGCGATATATTCATCTAAGTATTCTTCTAGTAGTGGTTTAGAGTAAGCAAGCTCTCCAAGGATTTCAGCTTGTTGATATGTAGCTGATTTTCCCGGCTTATCAGAAAGAGGACTTTTCATTTTTTCATATAAACCAGCAATTAGCTTCTCAACATCAGCATCAACTTTAGCAACTTCAGCTTCCTTGATCTTTTCGAACTCGACTTCAACACTGTCTTTAGCTTTCTTCAGTGACTCTAGCTCTTTCTTCACTTGAGCAACAAGTGCCTTTGATATTTCTTTGTCTGTATAGTGTCTATCAGTATCAATATCAAAAACCTCAAGTGCTTTCACTTGGTTTCTAACATCATAGTATGCACAATTAAGTTTAACGAAAGTATTGATATCTTCTTCGTTTTCAAACTGGAAACGGTCATTAAAAATATTATTCACAAATCTTAGAATTGATGCGACTGCTAAACCGCCATAAGCAACTGTTACACCAGATGGTGAATAGAGACCGAATTGTGAAAATGTCTGGATAACATCAGCAGAGCGTTCTAGGAAAGAAGTACGATCAAGGCTTGAACACTTATTATTTGAAAAGAGTGTGTTTACTCCATTCATAACCTGCATTAGAGGAATACCATTGATATCAACTTCATCAGCAGAAGGAATCACATCAACTGTTTCTTTCCCCTGTTCTTCTTTTAACTTATTTAATTCCTCTTCAAGTTCATTTGAACTATTAAGCACTTGCTCAATTAAAGATTCGTTTCCATCAAAACAATCGTCTTTGAAAACTGTAACAATTGCCTTTAGACTACTTAAGGCCTCTTCATAAGAGCGCGTATTATTTAAAGGACAAAACTCTGGACGAGTAAGCGGAAGCTTATTGCGAGTAACAATATCCTTAATATCTCCACCAAGCTTAGAATCGAGCTTGCTATACTTTAAGGTTTTTACATAATTCTCAAAATCACCGGCCGTCGCACTAACTGATGTGACCAATAAAAGTGACGACAGAAATGTAGACATTACTCTTTTCATAATTATCTTCCTCCAAAATTACGCATAGCGCGATTATGCCAGTTTTATGAACGATAATTAGAAAATAAGAGTTATGCTGTAATTATTACTAAAGATAAACAGCTGAAATTGCGTACTTTCAGGTACTTAACTGAGTTAAATAAGAGGTTTACTCTTTGCTCATTAGAACTTTAACTTCCTTGAGAACCTTTCGGATTTCGCTATCATTTAAGTTCAATGCCTTCAGGCACGCCCTATTAATATGCTTAATAATAACAATTCCCTTGTCCAATAATTGCTTTTTTTCTCGTGCTCTAAGAGTAGACAAGACCGTAATAGGATAAATTCGATAGCGCTGGATTAAATGACAGAATGTATTCTTCTTTGGGTAATTCATTGAAAAGAGAAGTAGGTCTACACCCTTAGCATACTTAATTGCATCTTCTGAGAATTGTGTATTTGAGATTAGAGCATATTTAAAATTCAAATCAGGATTGGCCTCTTTAATATCTAAGTAGCGGGCATGTACATAAAGAGGTATCTTCACATCATTTTTATAATATTTTCGATTATGAAATTTACATTCACAGTAAATATCACCGTCAGGCCTAGTTGCAACAACATCAACCTCATGGTTAACAAACTTACCTTTCTTAATAACAGAAACTTTTGTTTTATAACCTTTCGATTTTAACATTTCAGCACAAAGTATTTCAAAAGGATAACCTGTAGGCCCTAATTTATAGATGGCCCTTTTGATATTGTAATTAGCTGCATCTAATTTAGACCTCTTCCTCAGAGCTCGATAAGTCTTCTGGTGGATGGCATTAGTTGTTGAAAATGGGTCCAACTCTTCTGAGATCTTCTTAACAATTTCTTGAGTAGCTTCTTCAGAAACCCCGGCCGCCTCTAAGCTTTTCTTAAACTTTTTCTTATCAAATTCTTCAAAAGTACGATTCACCTTTTGAACGATAAATTTTAATTTCTTAGCTTTCTTGCTCTTTTTCGTGCTTTTCATTATTTAACAACTGTTTTCAAAATCTCAACACCACTTATGATTTTATCCATAAATGACTTCTTGCTATCAACAAAGTAAAAGTTCGGATGAACAGACCAAATCTCTTTTAGCTTATGATCTAATTCAATTGCCTGACGATTCGTTTCACTACGATAGATATTATTACTCGTAATATCGCCACCAGAGTTTGCACCAGTTTCAAAAAAAATAACGGCGTCATAACGATTTAGTTCGTGATCATAAGTTGAATTGATTTTATCAAAGAATGATCCACATTCATCTGGCCAATAGGCCATTCCATCAAGGGTTCCACGGTCACAGAGTAAAATCTTATCAGGATTTTGTTTCTCATATATTGATTCTAGATTCACTTGATAGTCATAGATCATCTTTTGAATATCTTTTACAACTTCAGGTCTCTTATCTCTAGCAACACCACTTTGAAAAACAGAAGTTGCAGCTTCAGGAACAACAACAATATTTTCTACTAACTCTCTTTTAAAAAGATCAAGCGCTGTAGTTTTTCCTCCACCAGGACCACCAGTAACAACAATTTTCATTATTCCCCCAAAATATAATCGATACCATCTTCAACATTGATGGCCTCAAATCCTAAGCTCTCTTGAATAGTCTTTACAAATTTTTCGACAACAGGCTCTTCACCGTGATTAACAAAAACTTTCTTTAAACTAGTTCCTGAGTTTTTAATATAGTCTAATAATTCATCGCGATCGGCATGGGCCGAAACAGATTCAAGTTTTTCAATATGTGCTCTAACATTCATCGTGTGACCTAAGAGATAAATCTCTCTTTCATCATCCACAAGTTTACGCCCAATAGTTCCCTCTCCTTGAAAGCCAGTGATGAGAACAGTGTTATTTTCATGTTTTGCGTACATATCCATATATTTTAAAATTTTACCACCGCTAATCATTCCTGAAGAACTGATTAAGATAAATGGCTTTTTCGCACGTGCTAGTTTCTTTGAATCACTACTATATTCAACAAAACGAACCTTTTTCATGGCATCGATAAAGCGCTTTGAATCAACTTTTAATTTCTCGGCTTCTTGCATATATAACCTAGTTACTCGCACCCCCATCGGTGTGTCGAGATAGATAGGAATTTCAATTTCAGGATATTTCTCAAAAAGCTCAAATAGCTCATAGATAATTACTTGCGTTCGGGCCACTGCAAAGGCAGGGATCAAGAGCACACCTTGTGTCGAGATTATTCTTTTAATATGTTTTTTAAGTACCGATTGCGTATCTTCATTCTTATGAAGACGATCTCCATAAGTCGATTCAATAACGAGATAGTCAGCTTCTGTTTCCTTATGTGGTGGCAGATGAATCAAGTCATCCTTACGTCCAACATCACCAGAAAAACAAATCTTAGAATCACCATTATCAAAAGTAATACTAGTGGCCCCTAAGATATGGCCGGCTTCTTCAAAGATATAGCGAAAGTCTTCACCTAGCCATTTGCCTTGCTCAACCACTCTAAAGTGAGTCATGGTTTTATCGACATCATCTAAATCATAAAGAATTTCACTTATTTTCTTTTCCTTGAAATCATTTTCTTGAATATTAGCTGAATCCCTTAGAATTATTTCAACAATCTTCTTCGTCACTTCTGTACAATATATCTTTCCCCTGAATCCATTTTTTACTAATACAGGAAGATAACCAGAGTGATCATAGTGAGCATGAGTAAGGAAGATCGAATCAACTTCCGTAATATCGAAATCAGGAAGTTTACTATTTAATTTATTAGAGTCTTTTCCACCTTGAAACATTCCACTATCAATAAGAATATTCTTACGATTAATTATTAGGAAGGTTTTAGAACCAGTGACAGTAGATGTCGCGCCATAGAATCTTAGTTTCATTTTATCCATGAGGATAATTATATCGACAATTCACTCAAATTCATAACTAAAGTAAACAAAAAAGGGCCCGCAGGCCCTCTCTTAAACTAATATCTTAAGAAATTAAGTGTTTTAGATGATCTTCGATAAAAGAAGCGATGAAGTAGTAACTATGATCATAACCTTCACGGTAATTAACAACTAATTCCTGATTAAAATCAGCGCAAACATTCTCGAAATTCTTAGTTTTTAACTGTTCTTCAAAGAATTCGTCAGCAAGACCTTGTTCTATTAAGATCTTTTTAGAGTGAGTTTTCCCACTTCTAATTAGTTCACAAGCATCGTATTGTTTCCAATCTTCTTTATTATCTCCGAGATAGCCTGCAAAAGCCTTCTCTCCCCAAGGAACTTGAGTAGGATTAACAATTGGAGAAAATGCAGAGATAGCATGAAATAACTCTGGGTTATTTAGGCCTATAACAAGTGCTCCATGTCCTCCCATTGAGTGTCCAGTAATAGAAAATTTCACATCACCAAAAGAATCTTTAAGCATTGGTATAAATTCACTAACGATATATTCATACATCTTATAATGATCTTTATAACCTTCTGTCGTTGCATTCAGATAGAAGCCTGCACCTGAGCCAAAGTCGTAACTATCGTGTTCACCTGGTAGGTCAAGTCCACGAGGAGAAGTATCTGGACAAACAATCATTGTCTTACTATCAGCAAGATAGGCCTGTGCTCCAGCTTTTGTAATAAAGTTTTCTTCCGTACATGTTAGACCTGATAACCAGATAATTATAGTTTCAATTTTATCACTAGCAGGCTTGAAGTATGAAAACTTCATCTCTGTCTTTGTTATATTTGAAGTGTGAAGACAAAAGGCCGTCTCCCCACCAAATGATTTATGTGATTTCAATTTTTCAAATTTCATATTAATCCTACATTGTGTAATCAATTACCGTTCTAATTGCCTTTCCTTCGTGCATTAGATCAAATGCCTTATTGATCTCTTCTAATGGTAACTTAAATGTTACAAGATCATCTAGGTTAATTTCACCAGACATATAACGATCAACATAACCAGGAAGCTCTGTTCTTCCTTTTACACCACCAAAGGCACTACCACGCCAAACGCGTCCAGTTACTAGTTGGAATGGACGAGTACTGATCTCTTGTCCAGCTCCGGCAACACCAATAATAATTGATTCTCCCCAACCTTTATGACAACACTCAAGGGCCGATCTCATTAAATTAACATTACCAACACATTCGAATGAGTAATCAACTCCACCGTCTGTTAATTCAACAATAACTTCTTGAATCGGCTTATCGTAATTTTTTGGATTAATGAAATCTGTTGCACCAAATTTCATGGCCATTTCTTTCTTGTCGTCATTAATATCAATAGCAATGATTCTGCCAGCTTTGGCCATCTTTGCACCTTGAAGAACTGATAGACCAATTCCTCCCATACCAAAAACTGCAATAGTTGCACCTTCTTCTACTTTGGCAGTGTTGAAAACAGCACCAATACCAGTTGTAACACCACAACCGAGAAGACATACTTTATCAAGAGGAGCTTCTTTACTTACTTTTGCAAGAGAGACTTCAGCAACAACTGTGTACTCGGCAAAAGTAGAAGTTCCCATATAGTGATGAATCATTTTTCCATCTTTAGAGAAGCGACTTGTCCCATCTGGCATAAGTCCTCTACCTTGAGTTTCACGAACAGATGAACATAGATTTGTCTTTCCAGACTTACACATCTTACACTCACCGCATTCAGCAGTGTATAAAGGGATAACGTGATCACCGACTTCCACACTTGTTACACCTTCACCTACTTCAACAACAACACCGCCACCTTCGTGACCGAGGATAACTGGGAATAAACCTTCAGGATCGGCTCCCGAAAGAGTAAATGCATCAGTATGACATACACCAGTAGCATGCATCTTAACTAGAACTTCACCTTTCTTTGGTCCCTCTAGATCGACTTCTTCAATTTTAAGTGGCTCATTTGGTCCCCAAGCAACAGCTGCTTTTACTTTCATATTTAGTACCTCCGGTATTTGTTAATTAATTGATCTATTTTAGGCCCATTTTAGATTGTTGACAATTGTGACGTTATTCGACAAATTGTTTACACATGGAAACAATAAAAGACCTAAGTCATATCTATAGTTTTATAAAAGTTGCACAATATCGATCATTTACAAAGGCAGCTGATGCCCTAAATGTGTCACGTTCACATTTAAGCAAGGCCGTTAAAGAACTTGAGGACAAGTTAGGACAACCACTCCTTAAGAGAAATACGCGCTTCATCGACTTTACTGACTTTGGTAAAAATTACTTTGAAATTTGTGCGAATCATATCCAAGAAATAGAAAGATTTACTAAGCAATCTAAAGAAAGTTTTGAGGCGACTAAAGATAAAATAAGAATCTCTTTGGCCGGTGCATATGGAGAAGATATCATTGCTCCGATGATCTCAAATATTATGATGAAACATCCTGGCATTGAAGCCGAATTAGTTTTCTCTACTGAGTTAATTGATATTACTTCTCATGAGTTTGATCTTGCCATTCGAGTAACTTCTAAAAAACCAAAGAAAGGCTTTGCAATTCAAATCGCTGATCGTAAGGAGTTTGTTTGTGCTTCACCAAATTATATTAATAAATTTGGACAGCCAAAGAAACCAAAGGATCTTAACTCCCACAATTGTCTAATTGGAAATAACGATACTTGGCAATTTTCAAATGATGGCCAAAAAGAAAGTATAAAAATTAAAGGGAATTTTAAAAGTTCTAATGGCCGTGCTCAAATGAATGCTGCTTTACAAGGCCTAGGCATTTGTAAACTTCCGGGTGTCTATGTTTTAGATCATATTAGAAATAAGACTTTACTGCCTTTGCTTAGTGAGTACACAAATCAGTCTATTCCAATTTGGGCAGTAACGCCGTCAAAGAAGTCAATTTCACCTACAGTGAAATTGATTCTTCAAGAGTTTGGTGTTGTACTTTTCTAGATAGCGGCACCATTTCTATTTTCATAATGTGAAAGAAATGAATACATAACTTCATTTTCATAATTCATATGCCTACAGAGATTATCAACGGCCTTCCTTACTTTCTTATAAAGGCCTTCCCATTCAGGACAAGTCTCTTCTTGAAGCTCATAATCTTGTACCATTTTAATCAAGCCTCTAAGTTCTTCTTCTTGTTCCATATGCTCTTGAGTCATTTCTTTAATATACTCATATGCATCACTACAATTTTCCCTAAGTATTAAAGGGAAAATATACCTTTCTTCATTTTGCATATCTGCTTCAAGGGTTATCCAAAATCTTAATAGAAATTCTGAGATCCCACGAGGGGCCCCTGGCCTATCTTTTGAAGATTCCCCTACTGCCTGCGATAAAATAATTAGACTTTTAAATTCTGTACGAATTTGTTGATGAAAAGAAACAAGCTTATCGACTTGCTCTTTAAAATTTGAAACTTTACTCACTTACTTTACCCCTGCAGTAAAAACTAAACTTCTGATAAGTATAGCAACCTACGCAGGGCGCAACATGATTTACATCAGCTTTGTGATTTTATGACATAAATCAACTTGTCGTATTTAGTATTTTCTTAACCTATTTAAAGATATCTAATTTAAGATCTAGGATTTCACCCATCCAAAGAGTATTTTGAGTATGATCAAGATAATCATTACCCGTATTAGCATGTGTAAAAACAGTTAAGTCATCTCTATTTTCAAGTAACCAAGGAATCATCTCGTTTAATTTATCCGCGGTAAAAAGAAACTGACAGCTCCAACGCGGGTGTGGCCCAACCTCTTTCTGATGCGCTCTTCCGACTTGAACATAATCTAAAGTCTTAGCTTTCTCTATAACCTGTAAGGCCTTCTCATAAGTCGATTCATCGTAATATAAATGTGCATGATATGATGTAATTTCCATGACCGCATCTTCTTAAATTTTTTCTTAAATTGCAACATTCTCATCATCACCATTAAAATTAATTTATTTAAAAGGGAAAGCTATCATGAAATATGAAGTAAAAATCATTAGGCTTATTTGCGTTATTGCAATTGGTGCATTCATTTGGAGTCGACCGATACCGGACGGCCTTGAGCCAAAAGCATGGCATCTCTTTACCATATTTTTAAGTACGATTTTAGGAATTATCATTAAGGCCATGCCCATGGGATCGATGTGTATAGCGGGACTTTCAGTAGGCCTACTGACACAGACGCTTAAGATAAAGGGAGAGGCCCTGACAGGCTTTTCCAATAGCACCATATGGTTAATTGTTACGGCCTTTTTTATTGCACAAGGCTTTGTCAAAACAGGACTTGGATCTCGTATTGCCTACTACTTCGTCTACCTACTTGGAAGAAGAACACTAGGCCTTGCTTACGGCCTAGCAATAAGTGATTTGATTCTTGCACCTGCAACACCTTCTAATACAGCAAGAGGTGGAGGAATTATTTTTCCAATCATGAAATCTTTAAGCCTCAGCTATGATTCGAAACCCAACGATCCTACCAATCGTAAAATTGGACACTACTTAACTCTTAGTTGCTTTCAAGTTTGCATGGTGACGTCTGCAATGTTTATTACTTCAATGGCGGCCAATCCACTTATCCAACAATTTGCCGCAGATAATGGAGTCAAGATAACATGGGGAGGTTGGGCCCTTGCAGCCATTGTACCAGGTATTGTTTCCTTAATTATTGTTCCTCTAGCTATCTACTTTGTTTATCCACCAACAATAAAAGAAACTCCTGGTGCACAAGAAATTGCAAAAATGAAACTTGAAGAAATGGGTCGCATGAGCAAGCAAGAATGGATTATGATAGCGACTTTTATTTTCCTTATCACTTTTTGGATCTTAGGCAGTACATTGAAAATAAATGCAACAACAACTGCCTTTGGGGGCCTATCGATTCTTCTTATTACTGGCGTATTAAATTGGGATGACATCAAGTCAGAAAAGGGAGCTTGGGATACGCTAATTTGGTTTGGTGTCCTTGTCATGATGGCCGACTACTTAAATAAGTTTGGCTTTGTCCCGTGGTTTAGTAAGTATGTGGCAATGGAAGTGTCTGCTCTCACTTGGACACTTGCCTTTCCTATATTAGCAGGGATTTACTTCTACTCGCACTATTTCTTTGCATCGGCCACGGCCCACGTCACAGCAATGGCAGCAGTCTTTATAGGAGTCGGAGTACAAGTAGGAGTGCCTCCCTACTTAATGGCAATAACTCTTGGTTTTTTCTCAAACCTCTTTGGTTCACTAACACACTACGGGTCAGGACCTGCACCAGTCTTCTTTGGCTCAGGATATGTTGAGCTATCGGACTGGTGGAAGATGGGATTTCTTATTTCCATCATAAATATCTTAATCTGGATGATTATTGGCGGTGCCTGGTGGAAGCTACTTGGACTATTTTAAGACCTTAGCTTTTAAAAGATTAAAATTCATCCTCGCAATATTTGAGATTGAAATTCCTTCAGGACATTCAATTTCACATGCACCAGTAAAGGAGCAGTGACCAAATTCCTCTAACTCCATTTGCTTCGTCATTGCCAGTGTTCTTCTACCTTCTTCAACCTTTCCCTGAGGAAGGAGGTTTAGGTGAGTTAATTTCGCTGAGGTAAAAAGAGCTGCGGATGAGTTCTTACAAGTTGCGATACAAGCTCCACACCCAATACAAGCGGCCGAGTCCATTGATAGGTCAGCAACTTCTTTTCCAATTAAAATTGAGTTAGCTTCAGGAGCTGTTCCTGTTTTAGCAGTGATATAACCACCACTTTCAATAATGCGATCAAGAGCACTTCTATCGACAACTAAATCCTTTACAACCGGAAATGACTTCGCTCTCCATGGCTCGACAACAATTACTTCATCATCAGTAAAACTTCTCATATGTAATTGGCAAGTTGTCGTATTAGCATGTGGCCCATGAGCTCTACCATTGATAAAGACTCCACACTGGCCACAGATCCCCTCACGACAATCATAATCATATGCAATAACCTTCTCACCTTTTAAAACGAGACTTTCATTTAACATATCGAGGGCCTCTAAAAAGGACATATCTTCAGTAACGTTATCAAGCTCATACTCGACAAATTGTCCTTCTGACTTTGAGTTTTCTTGACGCCAAATCTTAAAAGTTACTCTCATTATTACCTACTTATATGATCTAATCGTTGGTTGTATATATTCAAACTCTAATTCTTCACGATGCAGTTGATAGTCTCCATCATTATATTCCCAGGCCGACACATAACTATAGTCTTCATCATTACGAACGGCTTCACCTTCAGAGCTTTGAAATTCTTCCCTGAAGTGTGCGCCACATGACTCTTCCCTTTGAAGGGCATCCACACACATCAATTCGCCAAGTTCAATAAAGTCGGCCAAGCGTAGCGCCTTTTCGAGCTCTGGATTTAACTCTTCATTAGCACCAGTTACTTTAACATTCTTCCAAAACTCTTCTTTTAAATCTCTAATTTGAGAAATTGCTTTTTCTAAACCACTACGGTTTCTACTCATGGCACATTCTTGCCACATTATTGTCCCAAGTTCTCTGTGATAATGATCGACAGTTTTCACTCCATCAATCATTAGTAGTTTATTAATTCTTTCTGATGCCTTCTCGATACATCGATCAAATTCATCATGAGAAATATCCGGTTGCTCACTCTTCATTTCATCTGCAAGATAATTATTGATTGTGTTTGGCAGAATAAAGTAGCCATCAATACTCGCTTGTAATAATGAATTTGCTCCGAGGCGATTTGCTCCATGATCTGAATAGTTACACTCCCCCACTGCATAGAGCCCTGGAATAGTAGTCATTAATTCGTAATCGACCCATAGTCCGCCCATTGAGAAGTGAGCAGCAGGAGAAATTTTCATCGGCTCTTTATAAGCATTGATACCTGTAATCTTCTCATACATTTGAAAGAGATTACCGTAGCGATCTTTAATAACTTCAACTCCGAGCCTTTCAATCGCATGCTTAAAATCTAAATAAACAGCATTCTTTAAGGCCCCAACTCCGTGGCCAGCATCTATTTGTTCCTTAGCAGAACGTGAAGAAATGTCTCTCGGTGCCAAGTTTCCAAAACTTGGATACTTTCTCTCTAAATAATAATCTCTGTCTTCTTCAGGGATATCATTTGCATCGCGACTATCCCCTGCTTTCTTAGGAACCCAAATTCGTCCATCATTTCGTAAAGACTCTGACATAAGAGTAAGTTTTGATTGTAACTCACTTGACTGCGGTAAGGCGGTAGGATGAATTTGTGTAAAGCTTGGAGCTGCAAAGAAAGCACCTTTTTTATGAGCGGCCCATATAGCAGACCCATTACAACCAATAGCAAGTGTAGAAAGCCTAAAAACTCGTGAGTAACCACCGGTTGCGAGAACAACAGCATTTGCCATAATCTTCTTAATTTCACCTGACTCTAAGTTTCTTGTGATAATCCCTTTGGCCTTCCCATCGATAACAACGAGATCAAGCATCTCTGTACGTGGATACATCTTAACATTTCCTGCTTTGACCATTTTTGAAAGTTGAGAATAAGCGGCCAAAAGAAGCTGTTGACCGGTTTGACCTCTGGCATAGAATGTTCGTTGAACTTGAACTCCACCAAAACTACGATTAGTTAAAACACCACCATACTCTCTAGCGAAGGGAACACCTTGCTGAGTAAAGTGATCGATAAGAGGGGCCGACAATTCAGCTAAACGATAGACATTGGCCTCTCGAGAACGAAAGTCACCACCCTTTAAAGTATCGTAGAACATTCTCCAAACACTATCACCATCATGTTGATAATTCTTTGCTGCATTTACTCCACCTTGTGCTGCAACAGAGTGTGCACGTCGAGCAGAATCTTGATAGCAGAAGCAGTCAACATTATAACCAAGTTCACCAAGGGTAGCGGCAGCTCCTGCTCCGGCCAAACCTGAGCCGACAACTATGATTGAGACTTTCTTACGATTTGCGGGATTAAGAAGCTTGCTCTCAGCTTGATAGTTAGACCATTTCTCCTTCAAATTTCCTTTAGGGACTTTAGGATTTAGCATTACATAACCTCCCTAATGAAGATAACAATGGGAATGAGAACAAAACCGATTGTGATAAAGTATGAGAATATTTTTGCACTACAGTCTATTATACGAATATGACTTAAACGATAAAAGCCTAGAGTTTTAAAGGCACTTGATAGCCCATGGTTTAAATGCGCTCCTAAAGGAACCATTAAAACACAATAGAAGATCACATAGAATGGATTCCTAAATAATGTCGTCGTTAAAAGATAAACATCTTTATATCCATTTGAGTCATTATAAACACTTCCTCCAAGACCAAATTTAATTTTCGCCCAGAAATTTGCCATGTGAATAACGATAAATAATAAAATGAAAAAGCCTAAGAAACCCATGTTTTGAGAAGTCCAAGTTGAGACTTCTCTATTATCCTTAAGAGCATACTCAACACCCTGTGAGCGAGAATTCTTTAAGGTAATAACAATGGCCATATAGGTATGAAGAGCAATAGCAAAATAAAGAATAAATGAAACGGCCTTTATAAATATATTTTCGGCCAAAGTATGGGAATAAAGATTATACAAAGAATGTGCATATTCTTGTGGTAATAAGAGTATTAAATTTCCACAGAGATGAATGAGTAAAAACAGGCATAAGAATAGCCCAGTAACTGCTAAAACATACTTTCTAAAAAACAACATTCAAACATCCCTTCTTTAGATTAATTATAAAATAGGGAGTTCATAAAACCTAGATAAAATATGGTAAAAAAAAGGGCACAACAAATGTGCCCTTCTTCTATTTAAGATATATAAAACTTTATGCTGCTTTCTTTGTCTCAGTTTCTCTTTTAGTCTTATGAAAATTAACGACATTATTAACTGCACGTCTCGCAGACTTTATTTGAGCAATTATTAACCCTTTTAGATCTGTGATATCCTCACCAATATGATTAACCGATTGGCTTAACTCAGTTGAGGCAGCATTTAAGTCATGTGCTGATTGACTTGTTAAGCTTGCAGAACTTGAAATTTCTTGCATCGCTTTACTTACTTCTTCAACACCAATTAGCTGTTCTTTTGAAGCATTAGCAACTTCATTTGAGTTTGCAGAAACTTCATCAAAATTTCTAAGTACCTGAGTAAACACTTCTTGACACTGATTACTGATCTCAACACTTTTATTAATTTTATCTCTACTCATATTTAAAGATTCATTAACATCACGACTTGAGATATCAACAATATCTGTAACCTTCTTTAAGCTATCGACAAGTAGCTTTGAAATCTCATCAGCAGATTCACCACTCATCTTAGCAAGGTTACCTACTTCTTCGGCCACGACAGAGAAGCCTTTCCCATTTTCACCAGCTCTTGCTGCTTCAACAGAGGCGTTGAATGAGAGTAGCTTAGTCTGAAAAACGATATCATTAATAACTTGAGTTTTAACATTAATCTCTTCAAACACTTTAACGATTTCATTTAATTCACTATTACTTTTCTCAACTGTATTTGCTAGTGCTGTTGTACTATTATCGACATCTTTAACACCACGTCCTAGATCTCCTAGAGACTTTACTCCATCAGTTACTAAGTCCTGACTTTTCTTAATTAGAGAAGCAACATTATTAGAACCATCTGTATTGCTCTTAATCATTTGAGAAATCTCATGTAAAGAGCTTGATGTTTCTGTTGCTGCCGCAGAAAGTTGTTCAGAAATAGAACTTAGTGCGACAGACTTATTCTTAAACGTATTTGAAACATTCTCTAGGTTTTGACCTTCATTAGAAATTGACTCAACGATATTATTGATTCGTCCATCAATTCGTCTTGCCATAAAGATACAAATCCCAACAGAACCAAATAAACTAATAATTGAAATAATCGACATTAAAAAGATTGAATCAGAGTAAGTCTGATCTGCTTCTTTAAATTCTTCATCACCCATTCCAAGAATTAACTCTTGAAGTTGATCAAGGCTATCTCTAGCTCCTTCAAACTTAGAGTTCACTGGACCTAATGAGTTTTTAATAAGTTCTGTTCTAGTGAACTTACGAAGATGTCCTTCTTTATCTAGAGGAAACTTATCTGCTGCCGTCTTTTCAAAAGCTTCTAATCCTTCATTAAACTTCTTAGAAATTTCAATTTCTTTAGGTGAATCACCTAAGACAGTATACTTTTTAAAACGATCAACAACTTGTTGCTTATTAGTAAAGTAGTCATCGGCCAAAGCTTTTCTCTGCTTGTCTGATAATCCTTCAAGAAGTAGTGTTCTTTCGGCCACTAGCATCTGTTGAAAGTCTCGATCAGCTTGTACTAGACTGTTGATACTTGGAAGTCTTTTTGAAAACACTGTATACAAGTGCGACTTCACTGATGTTAATGATTGATAACCAACAAATGCAATAATCAGCTGAATGGTAAGCATTGTAGCTGATAGAGCAATTAATTGTTTCTTAATTGTCCATTGTCCCTTCATAAATAACCCTCAAACTCCCTCAAAATTCTATTTCTTCGCAACCCTCGTTAAGATTTGCTCAGTAATTTTATCCAGCGGTAGTGAAATACACGAAGCACCTAATTCAAATGCTTTCTTTGGCATTCCATAAACAACTGAACTCTCCTCGTCTTGTGTAATTGTGAAAGTATCATTCTCTTTCAACTTAAGAAGCCCTTTGGCCCCATCTGCTCCCATTCCCGTTAGAAGTGCTGCTGTTACTCGATGCCCTTTTAGTTGGGCAAGATTTTCGAATAAGTAGTCAACGCTTGGACGGTGTCCAGAATATATCGGAGTTTCACTGTCTAACTTGATCATTAATTTACTCTTTCCAACAACTCCCATATGAATTCCACCTGGAGCAATATAGACAGTATTATGCCTTACCTCTTCTCCGTCTGTTGCTTCGACGACGTCAAACGGACATAACTCGTTTAGACGATTAGCAAATGCTGTCGAAAATACTGGAGGTATATGCTGAACGATAAGAACTGGTGGAAACTCTTTTGGGAAGCGCATTAGTAGTTGCTTAATCGCTTCCGTCCCTCCTGTTGAGGCACCAATTGTAATTAACTGACTTCCAGAGAAATCGAAGTTATTAGACCCAACCCAGCTTGTGAGCTTTTGTCTCTTTGACTTAACAATACTATGATAAGCAAGGTCAATTTTTTCAAGTAAGGCCTTCTTGAATTTAAAGATATCGTCAAAAGATGGCTTCTTTAAATAATCAAACGCACCATCTTCAAGACATCTCATTACGATATCACCATCGCTCTTGCTTACAGAACTAATCATGATCGCCTGCAGCGACTGATCTTTTGGTAGATTTTTAAGAACGTCATGCCCGCTCATTTTTGGCATATTAATATCTAAGGTAATAACGTCTGGCTTAAGTGCTTTAATCTTTTCTAATCCATCTTGTCCGTCGACAGCTTCACCAACGACCTCATATCCTGGATCACCAGTAAGACACTTCTTAATTAGCTTTCTTACAGTACCAGAGTCATCGATAATGAGAATCTTCTTCACCTGAGCTTCTTTCACTCTAAGACTTCTTTTTGTTTCATGATTCGTCTTAAAATAAATTGACTGACCAAGACTTTGGAAGCCTTCATGTCGTCTTAGGGTTTCAGAAATCCCAATTAAAAGATATCCCTTATTTGTGACACAGTTTGAGAACTTTTTGATAACTTTATCAATTTGTTCTTCATTAAAGTAGATAAAGACATTACGACATAGAATCAGGTCGTATTTGTCACGATACTCAGGACTATTTTGATCTATTAAATTATGAACCTTAAATTTACAAAATTTTTTAAGATCATCACTGACTTTAACAAAGGGTGCGATCTCGCCGCTTCCTCGATACCAGTTGCCTTCGAGATATTCCTTAGGAACCTTCTGAAGTTCTTTCCAGTAATAAACACCTTTCTTTGCGTGCTTAATTGATTTCTCACAAATGTCAGTAGCAATAATTTCAAATTTAAAGCTAGGGTCAATCTCTTTGATATGTTTTTTAAGAATCATAGCAAGACTATAAACTTCATCACCCTTGCTACAGGCCGCACACCAAATCTTTAATGTGTCACGCCCACTATTTTTTACTCGTTCAACCATCTTAGGAAGGGACTTGATGATAAAATCGAATTGATTTTTCTCTCTCATAAAGAACGTGTAATGCGTTGTCAGAAGTGATATTAGCTCAGTCTTTTCCTGACTACCCGGAGATTTAATTAACGTTAAGTACTCATCAGCATCTTTTAAACGAAGCTCGACAATTCTCTTGTCAATACGGGACTTTACCATTGCATCATTTTGCGCTGTAAAGTGTGTCCCTGTCTCCTGTGACATCATTTGAGCTATTTCAATATAACTTCTAGCAAGATTACTCATTCAATCTCTTCCTAATTTAAATTAATTATTTTTAAACGGCCTTATCAAACCTAGCATCGTTCTCACTTGGGTATTCATCAGAATCCACTTCTAGTACTGGATCATCAAATCCCATATCATCAGCTACTGGCTCAGCCTTCGCAACGACCTTAGCAGGCTCGCGTTTTACAACTTCAGCAACCGGTGTCTTTTCAAAGACAGGAAAGTCTTCAACAACCTCTTTCTTTGCTACAGTATGAGACTTAACTGGTGTCGATGAGATCGAATCGATTAATGCATTTCTATCAACTGAAAGGTTTTGAATCTTACCTAAGACCTCACTTTCTAGCTCTTCAACAATTCCATTAAGAATTGACGTCTGCTCAGATAAACTTTCTGCAAAGCCAGAAGTTTCTTGTGCAATTGTCGAGTTAGTATGTGTTACTTCATCAAGCTCATTCATTGCATCCGAAATATTATTAATTCCTTCAGCTTGCTCTTCAGAAGCAGTTGAGATCTCAGTCATCATTTTTGTTACAGCATCAACATTTTCAACAACACTATCTAGGATCTTTCCACAGTTTTCAGAAACATCTACACCCTTAGTGATACTTGTCTGTGCTTCAGAAATAAGTCTTTTTACATTCACTTGAGTTTCATCAACGATTGATTGAACCTTTTTAATTGATCCACCAAGTAGCTCTTCAATCTCAAGAGCAGCATTCCCACTCATTTGAGCAAGGTTTCCTACTTCCTCTGCAACAACTGCAAATCCCTTACCATGCTCACCAGCTCTGGCCGCCTCTACTGAAGCGTTAAAAGAGAGAAGCTTTGTTTGGAATACAATATCGTTGATAACTTTAGTCTTTTCAGAGATTTCATTAATAACATCGACAATCTTTACGATTTCTTCGTTATTGCGATTCATCTCTTTCATAATATCTTCGTTATTGCCGTTAATTTGTCCAATGGCCTCAACCATTTCATTAACAGCGCTCTTCCCTTGAAGGGCAACACGTTGAGACTCGTCTGCTTTCTGGCTTGAAACCTTAGCATTTTCAACACTCTTATTTACCATTGCAGTAATTTCATTAAGGGTCGCTACTGTTTCTTGAATAGCGCTTGCCTGTTGAGTTACAGATGATGACACTTTTGATGAGGCCATGCTCATATTAGTTGAAGACTTTTCAGTAACTTGTGATGAGTCACGAAGTCTCTCACTAAGGCCAATGATCTTCTTAATTGACTTAGAGAAGTTGTATTGGAAACCGTATGCAAATGCTGCAATAATCGCAAAAAGGATTGGAATATAGAAGCTAATCTTCTCTTCAAGAGCAGTACTTGCCTCAATTTTTTCTTCAGTCTTTCTATCAATTAACTCAACATTATCCTGAATATTTTTAAAGATCTTCTTTGTTCCAGAAACTGCGATTTGGCTATACTTTTCAAGAAGAAGTTGGTTTTCATATAATTTACTAAATGAACGAATATAACTATCTACAGATTTAGTTACATCGTTGTAAACATATTGCTTATATTTACGAGCAACTAACTCTTTCTTTATTTTTAGACCTTCGCTCTTTGCTTTATCTACATATTTCTTTGTTCTTCTTAAAAGAAAATCTTTTTCATGACGACGAAGCGTTAAAAGAGAAATCATAAAACTTGGGTTCAAGTCATATTTCTTGATCTTAGTTTCAATATCATGAGCATAGCTACGTAATTCACCTCTAAGGCCACTCTTAGAGTCTCCTTCTTTTTTCAGAGTCTCACGTGTGTTCTCAAAGTTTTTAGTGTGTTCTTTATAATTTTTAGAAAGCTCATCCCATTGAACCTCGTTAGCATAGTCAACATCTAGCCTCTGCATACTTTCAAAGATTTCTTTATTGATCTTACCTAGCTCTAAAAAGCGCTTTGCGGCACCAGGGTCTTGTGAAATGATATACTGCTTTTCATTCGATATTTGTTCACCAAGATTTGCTGCAAATGTTCTCATCGAATCTTTCATTCGAAGGTCTCTCTGTACAGTATCTTTTAAACTTTCAACTAGTCCATAGTAAGAGTAAATTGAAATGGCCAGTCCTATACCAAACATTGCAAAGATACCAAGAAAACTTAGAATCGTTTTTTTGTTCATTGACATTTTTGTCTGTTTCATTACTTTCCCCCGGTGCTATAGGCACCATTCTCTACTAAGCAGCTTTCTTTACAAGGCCATTAATTTCATCGATGTTTAAAATTGACTCAAGATCAACTAATTGAATTAATGCTTCGTTATTGCGATATACTCTATTCAGTCGATCACGTTTCTTCGTTTCTACTGAAGCTACTTCTTGAATTTGTTCTTCATCTACAGAAAGAACCTTACAAATATTATCCACAACAATTCCTAAGCAAAGCTGTCCAAATTCCACAATAATAACTGCTTCTTCATTTGATTCAGCTGGCTTAACACCTAAACGAGTACGTAGATCAATAATTGAAATAACCTGTCCACGTAGGTTCATAATCCCTACATAATAAGTTGGACTAAAAGGTACATTAGTTGTTTCAGGAACAGAGATTAGCTCTCTAACTTGCAGAAGTGGAATTGCATAGTGCTCATCTCCAAGTTTAAACTCTAGGTATCTTTTTGTTACATCAGTTGTTTCATTTTCCATATTATCCCCACATATCAAGTTATATATTTTAATTACGCCGCGTTACTTACTGGTCTTTGGCTTTTCGTTTTACTTACTTTATTAACAACAAGTTCTTTTAAATCTAAGATTAGAGCTGGTCGTCCATTTCCAAGAATCGAACTTCCCATAAAACCTTGAGTATTCTTAATATCATTCCCAAGACTCTTGATAACAACTTGCTGACGTCTAAGAACATCGTCGACTACGATTGCAAAATCCATATCTTCAGTTCTTACAACAAGAGCAATCTCATTTACCGAAGGCTCTTTAACATTATGTTTTAAAAGTTTACTTAGCCTAAATGCAGGTAGGACTTGTCCTCTTAGAACAATACAGCCACCAACATTATTTACTTTCTTATAATTTTCTTCTGTAACAGAAACAGTTTCGTGAACTAGGTTAAGTGGGACGACGTAGTTTTCGTCACTAACTCTTGTCACCATTCCTTCGATAATTGCCATTGTCAGAGGAAGCTTAATTCTAAAGGCAGAACCTGAGCCTACTTCAGATTTAACTTCAACGGCCCCTGAAATATCTTGGATATTCTTTTTAACAACATCCATACCAACTCCACGGCCAGAAATTTCACTTACCGCTTCTTTTGTTGAAAAACCTGGTGCAAAAATTAAGTTAATCGCATCTTGATCACTTAATTTGTCAGCATTCTTAATAACGCCCTTTTCAATGGCCTTATTCTTTATAATATCAGGATCGATTCCCTTACCATCATCTACAACTTCAATAACAAGGCTATTCCCTTCGTGATATGCCTTAATTTGAATCTCTCCAGCATCGGACTTTCCAACAGCTTTTCGATCCTCAACACTCTTTTCAAGCCCGTGGTCAACAGCATTTCTTACGATGTGTACTAAAGGATCTGAAAGTTGCTCAAGAATATTCTTATCAACTTCTGTCTCCTCTCCAACAATAGTAAGATTAACTTTCTTACCAAGTGCTTTTGAAGTATCTCTTACAATTCTTTGAAGTTTTGAAAATGTCGTCTTAAGCGGAACCATTCTCATCTTCATTGAAATATCTTGAATTTCTTTGGTAATCTTTGATAAGTGACTAACACTTTTTCTAACATGCTCATCAGCTACGAGATCATTACATTCACTAAGTACAGTTTGTAGAATAACAAGCTCTCCAACATAGTTATTAAGCTTTTCAACACGACTGATACCAATACGAATCGTCTCTTCTGGTTTTGCTGGCTTCTTTGGTGCAGCAGCAACAGCAGGCTTCTTTTCTTCTTTTTTTGCAGCAGTTTCTAAACTTACAACATTATCTGCCACAGGAGCTTCTTTTGGAGAAGCCGACTCATTCATAAGTGCATCGAGATCATTTGGTCCACTTGCAACAGCGGCCACTTCAACAGGCTTAACTTCTTCTGTTGAATCAAAAGACTCTCCATATAACATACGATCGAGGTCACTGATATCTGATTCACTTGGGCGTGATTCAGCAACGACTTCTTCTTCAAAACTTACAGATTCCTCATTATCGAGGATACCTTGTAATTCCTGGTCTTCGAAATCGTCTTGCTCTTCTTCGTCTTGTTCTTCTTGTTCCTCTTCATGTGCACTAGCTTCAAACTCTGCTTCATCAGGAATATTTGAGATTCTAAGATCATCATGCTCAACATCAGCACTAGAGACATCTTTAATTAACTGGATAATATCGTCTGAATTAAACTTAGCATCAATATCATCTCTAAGAGCAGAGATCATATTATTTAAATGGTCAGAACACTTGAGGAAAACATCAATAACATCAGCACAGATATCAACCTCACCCTTCTTAACCTTTAGGATGAGTTCCTCCATCTCGTGAGTAAACTCTGCAACATCACTGAACTCAACTGCTCTTGATGTTCCCTTTAGGTTGTGAGCGAGTCGAAAAATTTTATCAATATGCTCATCTGTATTATCGACACCAGATTCTAATTCTAGGAAAGATTCTTCACAGTCTTCAAGAAGCTGTACTGCTTCTTCAAGGAAATCCATCTTTAATTCTAATTCAAACTCATCCATAATCACATCTTGTCTTTTGTGTTAATATCTCTTCATTATTCGGACAATATTTTTATTTAATTAATGTTTTTAGAGGCTTACTGTAAATTTCTATAAATAATCTTAGTTTCATGACATTGATCATGTTCGCTTTTTTACAAGTCCTTAATTATTCGTTTGCCCCTAGTAGAATGTAGATATAAAAAGAGCCCATTTTTGTCGCAAGTGGAATCATAAGAGACTCATATTTACCTAAATCAATCTCAGAAAAGTTCTCTCTAAGTAAAACCGATGGAATTGCTCGATCAATAACAATCCCTCTATTTTGATTCAAATTGGCCTTTGCTTGTCCTAAGGTAATATTTGTAAACTCTGCAATAGCATCCTTCACATCGTCGTTAAGCTCAGTATAGTCTTCACCAAAAATTTGGTTATAAATATTGATGAAAACAATATCTGGGAAACAAATAAGAAGCCTTCCATTAAATTGCTCATTTTGAACATCAATGGAACCAATCAACCCAATTTCATAGCTTTCAAAATCTTTTGCTTTGGAAACTTTTCCTGGCAATACTTTTAAATTCGCCTGAACACCAAAAGTATCAATTGCCGCTTGAATAAAAGGGTTTACAAAGTTTACGTCTAACTCAATTCTTTTCTTTTTAAGATTTAGCTCTTGTAGTCTTTTTGAAATCGAATCAGTAAAGTTGAAACGTTCATCAACATAATCACTCTTGAGTTCTCTAATAAGTTTAGAGCGTGCATTAATTGTATATATTAAAATTGACTTCTCTTCAGCTGACTTGAATAACCTAAAAATTTCGTTATAAATTTTTGGAGAAACATACTCAACGCTCTTAAAATCTAAAATTATTAACTTATCTTTCTCATCCTCTAATATCGCATCAAAGATCATCGACAATGACTTGACACAGTCTTGATCGATATCGCCCGAGAAGGCCAAAACTGAGAAGTGAGATTTTGTAATTCTCTCTACCATACCCATGAAAGCCTCCTATTAACCTTGTGGAAACCTTTTCTTCATGGCCAGGGCCAACCTCTTCTTAAAAGATGCTTGATCAAATGGCTTAATTACATATCCGTCAACATCACTAGCAATAGCCTCTTGAATTTGAGCAACATCTTGTTCGGCAGTTACCATAACGAATGGCATTTCTTTAAAATTCTCACTACCTCTAATAGTTTTTAAAAGATCTAGTCCTGTAGCATTTGGCATACTCCAGTCAGAAATAATAAATGATATCTCGTTTGGTCCACCTTTATTCTCTACAATCTTTTTAAGAGCATCTTTTCCATCAACGGCCTCAACAAATCTATCGGCCCCTAAATCACGCAGTAACTTTTTAACGATCTTTCTCATTGTGCTCATGTCATCCACAATTAAAAAAGAAAACTTTTTAAGATCTTCCATATACTCTTTCTCCTACTCAATAATCTTCAACTAATATATCACCAGGAAATTTTGCCAAATAGCGACCTTATTTTTCCCCGCAAATAAAAAAAGTTTTGATTCTCTATTTAAACTTAATATATCTAGTTAGTTATCGGCGCTTGTGATTTTTTTTTTACGCTCATTTGTGTCAAAGCTTATATTTTCCCCAAAGAAAATCTATTGGATTAAAGGCCAATGATATTCAATACTTGCCAATTAAGTGCCACATAAATTAAACGCTTTAAGAAAATTCTCAACAAAGTAGGTAGTCCATCAAAAATGTTTATACTTTGTTCATACTTATAAGTATTACATTCAACGACTTTTCAAATATTTATTATGATATTAGTCATAGACATGAGTAGGTTAAAAACACTGACAATTATCCTAATTACGTCGATGAGCTTTGCAGCGAAGCAGCCGCAGACCAGTAACGTCCCCGCTCCTGAAGAAGTCGTTCAAGACAGCTCATCAGGTGTGTATTCGAAATTTAAGTATTTTCTTAGGGATCACCTTTCAAAAGAGAATATTAATCGTAAGCTGATTGATGCTTTCAATAGTTTGAAAATCAACCTTGATGTAGATATTTTCAAAATCAATATCGCAGACGGACTCTCTCTTAGAGGTAAGTACGAATACGAAGTAGAAAAGTCCTATATTCAAGGAAACTATACTCGTCGCGATCAATTCAATTTCAGAATTCATCACGACACGAAGAATGCATTCTTTCCAGAACTGCAGACACCTTTCTTTCTTAAGCTTGATCGTAATAACGAAGTTGTCATTTCAAGACAATTTGAGAAGAAAACTGATGCGATGAAGGCCCTGCCTTTTAATGTGGCAAAAATCCCAATTCGCTCAAAATATGTCGATGAACTAAATCCAGGAGACTTTATCTCCATACCGGCCTCAATGGCATTAACAACAGGGTTTAGCTACAATAATGCAATTCCTCTACTAAATACTGGCCTGTCTGGTTTTTACACCATGGCCGGAGACTTTCTCATTCAGGTATATAAGCTCGAAGATCAGAAAGTAAGAGTTAAGATTATCGCACAAAAGAAGAAAACTTCAGGACTAAGCTTTAAGAGTCGGTTTGCCATCGAACTTGTTAGCTTTGAAATCTTAGGACAAGAAGTTGATTATGAGTATAAACTCGACTGGTTTAAACTCGATGCTTCCCGCACAAAAGGTAATATCATTCTTGCCGACTATGTCTTTAATCTAAAAGATGACGAGGTTAGAAAGGTTTACGATAGATTATTTAATAATGTCTTTAAATTTAAAGAGGCCAAACTCTTTGCTGAATCATTAAACTCAGATCTACTTGATAAGTACTATGTCGTTAACCTTGAAGATGTTGACCGTATTGCCAGAGTTGACGAAGGCCAAGAAAGCCCAAGGGTAGAAAGAGTCTTTAAAGGACACAATAGATACAAATCAAAATCGTCAGGAATTCAGCTTAATCTTGATATTTTAAAATTAAGTGCAAAGAGCCACTATGTTAACAATCGATTTAATTTTGAACGACTCGATGGTTCCACGGTAGCTTTCTACTACCCTAACTATACGAAGACTAAAGAGTCTAAGATTTCCATTGAGATTTTTGATACTAAGGAAAAAGAGATCCTCTCTTATTTCGGGCTAACTTCTTCGCATAGTGATCATAAATTTTTAAATGTTGGAATGAACTTTAATCGCATCGATAATGAATTTAGAAGACTAGAGCAAAGAAGATACTTGAGAATTCTAAAGGGTATCCTACCTTCTCTTATTCGCGATGAAGTCATTGCTCGTATTCCAAAGGAAAAACGATACGTTAACTTCAATTCAAGAGTTACGATGATATTGAAAAAAGAAGCATTCTCTTATCTGAACAAGATCCCATTTGAAGAGTTCCGCTATCGCCTAGCAGAGCACCTCAGAGGAAAGAGAGTTATTCGCTCAACAAGTCATGATAAGGACTCTAGGCTTCATCCATTTGATGTTCCTGAGGACGAGTATCAAAGGAAGACAAAGAAACTTGCAAAGTACTTCTACGACATCATTCATAGTGACATGCCATATAATGAGAAAGTCGATAAGTTCACATCTAAACTAAGAAGAATGAATAATGAACAATATATTATGCAACTTCTAGTGGAACTTCTTCCTAAAGATGATATTGAGAAATATCTCTACCTCGATGTCTATATTGTTGATGACTCTGAGACACTTGTGGACTTAAGAATCGGAACAAATAACTACCAAGAAATCTATAATCAACTTGAGTACTTGAACCGCTATATTAGAGGGACAGGTGAAGATTTAAGAATTGATGATCGAGTTGATCGTATTGAAGATATTCAAGAATTAAATTAAGAGTACCAAATAAAAAAGCCGCTTAAAGCGGCTTTTTTTATTTAACAAATTCGACGTGAGTATGTTTTTGTTGATTTTCTTTTTTAGCAAGACGAGCCTTTTTCTTATTTTGTCTCTTCTTGAATGCTGCTTCCTTCTCTTCGTAAGCTTGTCTTCTAATCTCTTTCTCTTTTGCCTTCTTAGTTTCAGCAATTTCTTTAATCGATTTGAAGTAAGTCTCTCTTCTAAACTTAGTAAAGGCCTTATCATCGGCTGCTGTACAACCCTGGTGACCTTTCTTCTTTAAGTTTACAGACTTTTTACTTGAGATATACTCAACAGCATCTCTCGTCTTATTTCCTGCCATATCAATTCCAATAGCATTTAATAAGTTCTTTCTATTAACAAGGCGGTATGAGCCAGGAGCAATCCCCTCAACAGTTAGTCCACCAATAGCAACACGCTTTAGCTTATCAACAGTAAGACCAGCACCTTCACACATACGACGAATTTCACGGTTCTTACCTTCATTGATTCTAAACTCTAGCCAAGTTTTTGTTTCTAGCTGCTTAATAACACGAACAGCTTGTGGCTTTGTCATTACGCCATCAATATAAACACCTGCTCTTAATTTCTTAAGTAGGAATTCATTGATCGCACCAAAAACTTTTACCTCATACACCTTAGTAATTTCAGAGCTTGGGTGAATAACAAGATTTGCGAAATCTCCGTCATTCGTCATTAGCAGAAGACCTTCTGAAAGGTAATCAAGACGGCCAACTGGATAGATTCTCTCACTGATCTCTTTACAAAGATCAATAACAGTTTCTCTTCCCTCTGGATCATTAACTGTTGTCATAACTCCACGAGGTTTATTCATAATCATGTAGATTTTTTCTACTGAACCAAGGTCGGCGGCCTTACCGTCAACTTCAACAGCATCAATAGATGGATCAACCTTAGTTCCTAGTTCACGAATAGCAATACCATTAACCTTTACACGTCCTTGAACGATTAGGTCTTCGGCCTTACGACGTGAAGTGATCCCACAATCTGCAATAAATTTTTGTAAACGTACTAATTTAGACATTTGACTCTCCTATCTGCCATCACGGCGGTTAAAAGCTATAAAGAAAAAGCTTACGTCTAAATAGAACTAAACGTAAGCTTTTACAAGTATTTAAGTAATTATTTCTTATTCAATATGAGACTCAGAATCCCCTAAGTCCTTGTTATTTAAGAAATCAAGGTCAAGATCTAGGTCTTTGGCCCCATTAATTAAATTTTGAGTTGTTTCATTGATACTGTCATCAAGGTCAACATCCATCTCATCTTGAGGAAGAGCTGAGTCTCCACCAAATAATTTAGCAAAAGCATCATCAAGTGCCTGTGCTAGATGATCGGCCTCTTCATCAGACTTAGACTCATCAATAATTGCAATTTCTTCAACTTCTTCTGCAGCAGCTTCAATGTCCGCTTCATCATTTTCTTCGTTGATTACAATTTCTTGAGCTTCTGTATTCTCAGAAGAAAGAATAGCGTCCGCAACTTCTTCAAGTGCTTCCTCTACTGTCATATCTTTAATAACTTCACCTGAATCAAGATCGATCATTTCAAAATCATCTTCCTCTTCTTCAGGGATATTAAATGGACCTTTTGTTAGATCAGCAATAACCTCAGGGCAAGTGATCGCAGTAAAGACTTCCGATTCTGCAGACTCTTTATTTGCACCAGTAACAAGAGAGTTATCTAGGTGTTGTTCAAGGAGATCAAAAGCAGTTAAAACAGGTGCTGCTTCTTCGCCTTCAGCTGTTTTAGCAGACTTACGTCTTCTTTCTTGAACCTTAAGAGATTTAGTAAATGCTGTCTCTGAATCAATTGATTTAATCGACATTGCGATATTATCAAGTTCTTCAATTTCATCTTGATCAAAACGTGATGCTAGATCAGCGTTTACAAGAGTCTTAATATCTTCAATCTTCCCTACACCTTGAGTAGCAATTTCAGCTAGCTCATGCTCTGGTGGTAATTGGTCAATATTTGCAAGATTAAATACTTCTAAGAACTCAGGAGTTGTCCCATAAAGAACCGGGCGTCCAACTTCTTCAGAACGTCCAATAACTTTAACAAGTCTCTTATCCATTAGACCACGAACAATGTGAGAACTATCAACCCCACGAATTTTTTCAACATCAATTTTTGAAACCGGCTGCTTATAAGCAATGATTGCGAGTACTTCAAGAGCTGTTGGAGAAAGTACTAATTCATTAATCTTAAATAGGTCTTGAACATATTTAGAGAATGTTGCCTTTGTTCTAAACTGGTAACCATTTGCAACTTCTTGTAGACGAATTCCGTGGTGCTTTAATTCGTACTCATCTTGAAGACGAGTAATTGCCTCGTGAACAACACGTAGAGGGATATCTTCATCAATTAATGACTTAATCTTCATTAATGGTACAGGCTTATCACTCATGAATACAATCGTTTCAATTGCTCCACAGATTGTTTCTTCATTAAGTCCAGTTCTAGCTTTCCAAAGCTTATCTTCTTGCATCTTCTCATCAGCAAAGTCAGACTCGAGCTTTAAGTACTCCTCTGGAAACTCTAGGTCTTCATCAGTTGGCATAAGGGCCATTTCTAACTCTTCCACCATCTCTTCATCTGTTGATAGAAACTCTAGATTTGCTTCAGTAACTGTTGTGTTCTCTTCCATTTGTGTGCTCTCTCTAAGTAGCGATTAGTGCGCTACTTGTTCCATATTTTCTAATTCTTGTGTATCGATCTTATCTTTTGATTCATTCTCGTCTTCAAAACCATCGGCCTGAGTTACGTCGAAGTCATCAAGTGTTTTAACGACATCAACATAAACTTGCCCAAAGCTCTCATTTTGGAAAACCTGAACACGCTTAAGCCTTGCTAGCTCAAGAAGTGAGATAAAAGTAATTACAACGTTATCAATTGTATTCTTACCATCTGCAGACATCTTTGCAGTATCTTCACCCGTTGTCGTTGCCATACGGCTATTACTATCGTTTTCAAGTAGTTCTTCCAAATTCGTTTTCTGTCCTACTTGTAGATATGTCTTTAAGAACTCTAACTTCTCTTTAATCGATAAACGGTCACGCTTAATAACCGTGTACTTACGATTTTGACGGAATATGAAGTCAATCATCGTATCCGTTAACTTCTCTAACTGCATCGGTGTAAGAATCGAGTTAACAATTTCCTTACGATTTACCTTTGGTTTAACAAAGATATCTTTGCCCGTTTGAGGAAGTTCTAAAAGCTTTTGTCCCATCTTCTGGTAGAGAGCTAACTCTTCAAGACGGCGAACCAGCTCTGCATGAGAAGTGATATTTAAAGAGCCTTCAGCACCAAGTTGATTTTGTAGCTTTGCCTGCTCTTCTTCTGTAACAGCATTTTTTGACTTTAGAAGAACTAATGTAGCTGCAAGGAATAGATAGTCACCTGCAATATCAAAGTTAAGCTCTTTCATATTCGCAAGATAGTCTAAGTACTGCTTAGTAATTTTCGTAAGGTCTAATTCCTTAATCGACATTTGCTCTTTTTGAATAAGAAGCAAAAGCAGTGAAAGTGGACCATCAAATGTATCCGTTTTAACCTTAATCGTTGTGTCTAACATGTGTTAATTCCCTCAAATCCCTCAATTAACAAATTAAGAGAGAATACCTGCAAAAGTATTCATTAATACCATTCCTAAGCTCATAACCGGTCTGATCATGTAACCGAAGATTGGTGTAAACCAAAGAATTAGAATAAAAATAAAACTAAATCTTTGAAGCTCTTCATATTTTCGTGCTGAGTTGTAATCTAAATAAGCTGCAACCATCTTCGATCCATCAAGTGGAGGAAATGGAATTAAGTTAAAGACCGCCAGTAGGATATTAATAAATACCGAGTACTGAAGCATATCCATAAATTGCGTCTTTAATGAGAACGTCGATGGAACATAGGCATAGACCATTCCAAAGAATAGCGCTGATAAAACCATAAGAATCAGGTTTGCACCTGGGCCTGCAAAGCTTACCCAAAAGATACCTGACTTCATATTCTTAAAGCGACGAACATCAACAGGGACAGGCTTGGCCCAACCAAAAGGA
Organism: Halobacteriovorax sp. HFRX-2_2; assembly: GCF_043196705.1. Classification (NCBI taxonomy): domain Bacteria; kingdom Pseudomonadati; phylum Bdellovibrionota; class Bacteriovoracia; order Bacteriovoracales; family Halobacteriovoraceae; genus Halobacteriovorax; species Halobacteriovorax sp. HFRX-2_2. The sequence continues at coordinate 103,002 of NZ_JBEBMT010000002.1, read as the reverse complement.
ACACCACCAAGCATGATACCAACCATAGGAAAGATAACTGTTCCCACAAGATCAACGTGTGGAATTGGGTTAAGGGTTAGTCGACCAATTCTCTCGGCCGTATCATCACCATATCTTCTGGCCATCCAAGCGTGACCAAACTCGTGAAATGAGATAGCTAAAAGAAAGCCCGGTAGGGCCAAAGTTAATGTATTGATAATTCGCATTAAATCCATCGCAATAATCTACCAAAAACCACGGGAATCGACAAAAATTTGCGATGCAAAATGAACGGAATGTAAGACAAATTAAAGAAATTAACCTCCAAATTTGCCCAAGGCATTGAAATTAAATTTTTTTGCTATAATAAACCTATGAATACGCGTCATAAAAAGGTTCAAGTTGTCACCGTGCACAACGATTTAAGAGCAATCCTTCTATTAGAAATGAAGGAGGATCGTGGCTTTGGCTGGCAGAATGTAACAGGATCTGTTGACCCTGGAGAAGATATTTTTGATGCGGCCAAGCGAGAACTACTTGAAGAAACTTCAATTAATGAAGCTCAGATTGTCGAAATTGATCAAAAATTTGAGTTTCATGACCGTTGGAATAAGGATGTGACTGAGTATTGTTTTCTTGCAAGAACAAATCAAAAAGAGATCACGATCTCCCCTCAAGAGCACCAAGGATTTAAGTGGGTGCCACTTGATCAAGTAACAAAGAAAGACTTTAAATACGAAAGTAATTTCATCGCATTTCAAAAGGCACTTGAATGTCTAGACTAATTACTCTTACTATCATTGGCCTTTTATCTCAGAAGCTTTGTTTTGCTCAAGCCTCTTCAGATAAGCTATTTGAGGATCTTAGAAGAATCAGCAAGAAAGAAGAAAAAGTTAAAACAAAGGCAAAGCCACGTTTTAAGTATATAAAAAATAACCTCAGGGCCAAGACTTTTCGAAGTGTAATTCTAGCAAACTCTTTAATCGAATCACTTGATGGAAAGAGCTATTACCGTATTCAGAAGAATACTATTATTCGTACAAAAGAAGTCTCTCCTGGCTCACGCTACTTCTTCATCCTACCTAGTGACGGTAGTGAAGATGATGTGAAGTACGTTACATTAAGTACAAACCTTGATCACCTTGAAACGATTTTAACTTTTAATAATGAGAAGTTCACACCTTTTGACCAAACAAAGTTTAAGGCCATCGAATACGATAAAAAACAAATCCATACTTACACACAGCTTAGAGCAGGGCTAGGCAGCTCTACTCCAAACTTCTTTTTAGATAATATATCTTTATCAAGTACAACTATTGCTGCAGAAGCAGGAGTCGAGACTTTCGAAAATATTCCAGTATTTCTTAGCGCTGAATACCTTGCTCAAAATAGTGGCCAAGAAGTTCAATTCACATCTTTTTCTGTTGGCCTAAGAACAGAGTATCGCTATTACATTAATGAAAAATCATTTCTTGCGGCCGGCCTAAGTGCGCAAAGATCACTTTATACATCAGCTACGATAAATGATTTAAAAGTTGGCTATACAATTGATTCCTTTGGCCTCAATGTTAATTACAACTACGCCAAGTACTTCATTGGCCTAGATCTTAAAAAGCAAAATTATGCATTTGATTCAAATGTAAATTTCCCAGCAGCAAATCTTACCAATGACAATTCAGCAACTGCCATTAGTATCAATATTGGGAAAGAATTTGAGGTTTCAATATGATCAGAAGGCTATTATTTATAATGCTTTTAGCAACATCGGTTTTTGCCACCGATGGAATTATTCGTGTTCATGAGGCCCCAGTCATAAGTAAGCCAAATGAAGATGGCATCATACTTATGAAGCTAAGAAAAGGGACAAAGCTCTATTTACATCCAAATTATTTAAATGAAGAAGCCTACTACGTCACACTGACAAGAGATGGGCGTAAGGCCTATATTCGAAAAGATTTCATTAAGCTTATTTTAAATAATGAGTCAGAAGATTTAGGTCATACGATCTATGTAAAAAATGATCCGACTGATTATGTTATCGCAGAGCCGCTCCCAGATGAATATCCCCTAAAAGGACGCCCACTTAATCGTGCTCAATTTGATCTTATCTTCAAAAAGGGAGTTTCTTCTCGCTACGCTTATAACTCAGAAATTCAACAAGAAAGTACTGGGTTTGAAGGAAGCCTTAACGTTAAGTACTTAAGTCCAGCTACTTTTGATGATGGAAACCGTCTCTACTACGGCTTCTTTGGCGGTATCACAACGGGACAAGCGGAGTACCGATTAAGTGGAGATATTTTTACAACAGAAAGTAATATTCACTATACTTTTGGGCCTGTCGTTTCTTACACATTTCACAAAAGACAATATTTTGAAATTGAATCAATGCTACAAGTTGGACTTAATTACCAAAGACGTTTTGTGAACCAAGACGATCAAACCAATAGCTTAGCAGAGGAAAAACTTTTTAGTGGCCTCTTCTTTAATATAAGACTTTCAGTCAACCTATCCCATAAGAAGATTTTTGACTCCCCTTCTTTCTACCTCTATCACGGGCCAGTTATCGACATCCGTCTTCCATCAACACTTGAGTCAGATGGTCAATTTGTAAATTCTCAATTATGGCCAGACAATCAAATTTCAACAAATCTTGAAGGAACGTTTGGTTACAACGTTGGATTTACCTATCGTTACTAGTATCTTGGGCCTATCGGCAAAGATTTCCGTTCATAAATAATGCTCATAATTTTTTAAAAGAAAAAATTAAAGGGACGATAAAGTTAGTGTCATTGTTTTAGCAAGGACTGCAAAACTATTTCAGGAGGAAGGTTTATGACAATTCAACACAAAGGTACAGAAGTTCTTTTTCAAAAACTAGGTAACAACTGGTTTATCTTTGCAGAAATCAACAACGAAGTAATTTATTCAACAATGCCAGAAGGCATGGATCCATATTCAACAAAATTAGAATTATATGAAGTCATTGAAGAACATATGAAAAGAGTTTCTACAATGAAAAAAGGTGTAGCTGAAGCGGCTGCTTAGGAAATCTCATGGGTGTAAAAAAATATACACACTTATATAAAGGTGCTGACTCACGTGAAAACGCAGCACCTACTACCTCTCAAGCTAAAACACAGCAAAAACAAGAGGTCGAACAACTTCAAAAGCTCATTCAAAAGCGCCTTGAGAACCCTCAAGAAGCTAAAAAAGCAGCACGAATTATCGAGCAAATGCTAAAGGGCTAATTGCGATTAAAGTTGGCAACAGCTTCAATAAGCCCCTTAAGCTCACACTGCTTTAACACCTGGACGACTTCTGTATTCACATTGTAGATCTTACAACTCTCAGCTTCATCCAAAACAAGATTCTGGCCTACAAAACTCTTAGTAAAATTATTATATGACTGACTCTCCATCTTCTTCATTCCCGATATGAGAGCGCGATAAAGTCGTTTATTTGTTTTTCGTACATAGAGATAAACTGGATAGCGATAATAGATAAAGTTCTTCGTATCGATTAAGAGGTTTTCTTTTTGATTAATAATTTCAATGAAGGCTTCTGACACTCCCCTAAGCGTATAATCAGCGCGACTGTCAGATAAGGCCCCATAGATATCATCAAAGGTATCAACTGCAATCAATTTGAATTTATACTTTTCTAGAATTTTATAATCACGCCAATTCTTATTAAATGAAACTCGTTTTTTCTTATACTCTTCAGGAGACTTAATTGCTTCAAATTTTAAACGATCCTTATACTCGTAAACAGGTAAGCGAAGCCCCATAAGGCCTGACAAAATAGGTGCTTCAATTTTTTTGAAACCTGAGAGGTCCCAATTCTCAGATGGAGAATAGATGATATCTCCATTCTTATAGGCACCTGAGTTCACACATTCCTCTTCGTTACCGCAATCAAGTGCCGTCACTTTAAAGTCACCAAAATCATTACGTGAAAGAGTTAGTATCTCTTCTAAGAAATAGCGAAAGTATTGATGGCGATAATGGCCTTGGAGAATCTTAACTTCGTGCTCTTTATAGATGGGAGCTGGGGCAACTGAAGCTGGCCCTCTTCTCATTGCATCGAAAGCATGAGCCGCTTGTGAGAAGAGAAATATAAGAAATAGGTGCAAAATAAACTTCATACTACAGTTTCTAAAGCTTTTGAGTAAATTAATACTTAAATATCCCTAATATTTATTTATGAAACTCCTTACAAAAGCCTGTATAAAGGTTTTAAAGCCTTGCCTGAGCGCCTTCAATTTGATAACTAGGTGCAATAATCATTTAGGAGTATAAGTTGCCAGTAAAATCAGACGCTCAAGAAGCGACAAACGATCCATTTGCGTACGACCAAGACCAAGACAAGTCATTTGCTAAGGACTTCCAGTACAAGCACCGCAACCCTTACCACGATAAGTTAGAAGAATTTAATGAATTTGTTCTAAGAGACGAAGAAGCTGAAGTTCACTCTGGTAAGTGGAATAAAGAGGTGTTCTCGCAAGATGGTGAACTGTGCCTTGAGATCGGAACTGGTTATGGCCACTTTATGCTACAATATTGTGACGCTTATAGAGACCAGAATTTTGTTGGTCTGGACTATCGCTTTAAGAGAAGTTACGCATTAGCAAAGAAGCTAAAGTCACTTCCTTACCGCAATTTTAAATACTTAAGAGCTAAGGGTGAAAGAATTGAGCACCTATTTGCTGAAAATGAGTTAGATAAAGTTTTCTATTTCTTCCCTGATCCATGGCCAAAGGCACGTCATCACAAGAAGAGACTTTTTCAACTTCCTTTCCTAGAAAGGGCATATAAAGTAATCAAGCCAGGTGGATACTTCTTTGTTAAGACGGATCATGATGGTTATGCAGAGTGGATGAAAGAAGTTATCGAGAAACAAGATCTCTTTGAGCTTGAGCTTGAGACGAAAGATCTATGGAACGATGCTCCGGATCACCTACTTTGCCAATTTAAAACAAAGTTTGAGAAAATATTTATCGAGCAAGGTGTAAATATTAAAGCTTTTGTTCTAAAATCCAAGAAAGCAAAATAAAAAGCTAGGTTAGTCACACACATGTCATTACAAAGACTGCGCGAAAAGATCGTCAATGAGATCCCGATTTCTGATTTAATCGAGCGCTATGGTGTGCACTTAGTTCGCAAGGGTAATAACCTTTACGGAGTTTGCCCTTTCCACGATGACACAAACCCTTCCATGTCTGTTGTTAACGACAAGAAAATCTATAAATGCTTTTCTTGTGGTGCTGGCCACAGTCATTTTGACTTCGTTATGAATCTCCAAAGTATGGAGTTCATCGAGGCCATGAAGGATATCTGTGATAAATTTGGCATCGATTTCGACTCCTACACAAATACAAAAGAAAAGTCGAAAGAGTTCATTTATGCTGAAAAAATTCTGAAGGTCGCTACAACTATTTACTTCCAATCGGGACGTAACCTAAAGCCAGAGCAATACTTAGACTTTTTAAAGAATCGTAATTTGAGCAATGAGATCGCCGACCTCTATCAGCTCGGTTTTGCGCCAAAGAAAAATAGTATCTATGACTATATCTGTTCACTTCCGGCCAAGGATCGCGGGGAGATTCTTCAAGCGGCCCTGAAAATTGGAATCGTTAAGTATAACGCTGATAATAAGTCCCATTATGATACTTTCCGTGAGCGCATAATGTTTCCGATTTGGGACCACTACGGTAAAGTTATTGGCTTCACTAGCCGACGAATTCATGAATATCAACACGCTAAGTACATGAATTCTATAGAGTCGTTCATCTTTAATAAGAGAAACCTACTCTATGGCCTCCATCTTGCAAAATCATTCATTAGAAAGCGCGATAGCGTGATTATAGTTGAAGGAAATATGGACCAAATTGCAAACTACAAGAAGGGTTTTGAAAATAGTGTCGCAATCATGGGGACGGCCCTTGGCGACAACTCTCTTCGTACGCTTAAGTCCATGACAAAGAATATTTATCTTTCCCTCGATAATGATGAAGCTGGCTTTAAGGCTTCTCAGAGGGCAAATCGCCAATTTCTAGAATCTGGCATCATACCTAAGTTTGTCGATCTAAATCCCCATAAAGATCCAGACGACTTCCTGGAAAAGGAAGGCATCATAGCTTATCAAGATAGAATCGATAATGCGGTTCCGTTCATTGATTATGAATTTTCAAAAATACTACCGGATCGCAAGATTGAGATACTCGATGAGAAATTGGCACTGCTAAGGCAGGCCTTTGATCTTGTTTCTCCTCTTGGAAAAGATCTTAATGCCATTGAAAGACTCGTTGGGTGGGCAAAGCAGCTAAACCTCGAATCGAGTAAAGAAAGCATCATTGAGAATTATGAAAATTTCTTAAAAGACGAGAAATCTCAGACCTTTAAGCCGGCCGTTGTCGAAGAGACACCTCCGATGGAAATGCATGCTCCAGAGTATGACGAAGATTACATGGCAAGCTTTGTTGAAAGTGATGCAAACGAGATGCCAATAATGGATGAAGTAGAGGCTCCAATCTCACGTACAGAGAAGACTTTACTGCTTGCTATCGTTGAACATCCGGATTGTCTTGAGTATGATGAAATGACCGATCTGCTTGATTTTATGCACTCAGATAGGGTAAAAGAGTATGTTTTAAATCTGAAAAATTTAATCTTTGAAATAGATGAGAGGGAATTTAAAAATTTTGCGCTTTCGAGTTCTTCCAAGTACGGCCTACATGAAATTATAGATGATGGCATAAGAAATAAATACAAAGGAATCAAACTAGAAAAAGAGAGAGCGGTTAAAATTATTAAGGACCTCAAAGCAAAACTTGAAAGAGTTAGTCTAGAAGAAGAAAGTGATCGCTTAGTTATAGAGAAAGGAAATGTTACCACTCAAACTGAGCTTACTGAGTTGAATACAAAGATTATTGAAATCCGTAAAAAGCTTCATGCTTTAAAAAAGTAAAAGACTGGAGAAACCAAACATGTCAAGTGCTGCACAATTTTTAAAATCGAAGGGTTTCGAAAAACTTATCGCACGCGGTAAGGATCAAGACTCCCTGACTCCAGAAGAAATTAACGATGCTATCCCAGCAAGCTTAATTGCTCCTGAAGAACTTGACCTCATTATGCTAGCTATCAGTGAATCAGAAATTGAAGTTACTGAAGCCGAAGTTGAAGAGGAAGATGAAGGAATCAAACTTGACGGTACTGAAATTATTGAAGAAACGCTTTCGAAAGAAGAGAGAGCTGAACTTAGAAGTGCCTCAACTGATCCTGTAAAATTATATCTAAAGAGAATGGGATCTGTTGCCCTTCTTACAAGAGAAGGCGAAGTTGTTATCGCAAAAGAAATTGAAGAAGGTGAAAGAGAAATTATTCTTTCATCACTAAAGTCTTCTCACGCGATTGCAGAAATTATCACGCTAAAAGATAGAATCAATGAACTAGAAAACCCAACAGAGTTCGTAAGAGAGCTTGTCCGTGGTTTAGATGATGAATCGACTCAAAAAGACGTTGATAAAGTTAAGAAGACAATCATTAAGGTTTGTGACGAGCTTAAAGAAATTTATGACTCTGCACTTAACGAAGATGATGGAACTCTTGATAAGTTTTCTAAAACTGAAAAAACAAAAATGGATGCTATTGCAACTGAACTTGCAGACCTTACTTTCAATAGAAAGATCATTAATAGCTTCGTTGAGCCAGTTAAGAAATACTACCTTCAGTTTAAAGACCTTTACGAACAACAAGATCGTATCTTTAAGTTCCTAGAAGTTGAAACAATTGAAGCTTACCGTGACCTACATGAGAAGATCATGGAAGATGATGCATTTAAGCGTGCATTCGCAAAAGAGCTTTACACAACTGATGCAAAGGTAGAGCAACTAGTTCGTAACCAAGAAGATATTCTTAGAAAACTAAGAAGACTATCTCAAGAAGCTGGAATGAGCTTTGATGATATCGAAACAGTTTACAAGATTATCACGAATGGTGAAGAAAGAGCTGACCGTGCGAAGGCCCAACTAGTTGAAGCTAACTTAAGACTTGTTGTTTCAATTGCTAAGAAATACACAAACCGTGGTCTACAATTCCTAGATCTTATTCAGGAAGGTAACATCGGTCTTATGAAAGCAGTTGATAAGTTTGAGTACCGTCGTGGTTACAAATTCTCAACTTATGCAACTTGGTGGATTCGTCAGGCCATTACTCGTGCCATTGCTGACCAAGCAAGAACAATCCGTATCCCAGTTCACATGATTGAGACAATCAACAAAATGGTAAGAACTCAAAGACAACTTATCCAAGAACTTGGGCGTGAACCTACTCCAGAAGAAATTGCTGAGAAAATGGAAATGCCAGTAGATAAAGTTAAGAAAGTTCAAAAGATCTCTAAAGAGCCAATCTCTCTTGAAACACCAATTGGTGAAGAAGAAGATTCATCTCTTGGAGACTTCATTGAAGATAAGAAAATTATTTCACCAGCAGATGCAGTAATGAGTATTACATTATCTGAGCAAACTCGTTCAGTACTTTCAACTCTTACACCAAGAGAAGAAAAGGTTCTAAGAATGAGATTTGGTATCGGTGAAAAATCTGACCACACTCTAGAAGAGGTTGGACAGGACTTCTTCGTAACTCGTGAACGTATTAGACAGATTGAAGCCAAAGCGCTTCGTAAGCTAAGACATCCTTCACGTGCGAAACTTCTTAAATCGTATATCGAAAATAACTAAGTAAATTAGGCCCCTATTCAGGGGCCTTTCTCTTAACAGAACTAAGACTATTACATTCTTTATTTTTGCGTTATAATAAGGCTTTTAGACATAAAAGTAATATATGACACAAGAACCTGGACTCGATCTAGCAAAAAAATATTTTTCAACTCTGGCAATTTCTAAGGCCAGAAAAGTTCTCAGCCTTGGGAAGGTCTCACTTTCATTTAAGAAAGGAAGTCTTGATGGTTACCTCATCACAACAGGAATCATTAAAGAAGATCGCCCTTATGAGTCTAAGGTCGTCTATAAGAAAAGGCTTGAAGGAACAGATGAATCACCACTGTCAACATCATGTGATTGTCTAGAATGGACAAAAGAAAAGCACTGCCACCATACAGCTGCTCTCTTTATGTACTATATTGCAACAAATAACGACCAATCTGATACAAGCACTCACCTCCCTCCTATTGGTGGATACGGTGTTTACCCACTTGAGTACGGGACAATTATCAGTGGCCCGCACGAGTTAGAAAATGCGCCACATGGGCCGACTTACTCAACACTAAATTACTCATTAACGAATAAGAAAACGATTGAGTTTCCAATTCCTGAAAATCTCTCAGGAAAGTTAGTCTTTAATATCGCTCCAAATAAAGAACAAAGAGTTGATTTTCAAGATGACTTGAAATCTAGTATTCGCTTTGCCCTACTAGATGAGGAAGGTAAAACTCATCGTGATATCAGTATCTTTGAAAGTTTATATCTTTTTAATTGGGATACTGGTGAACTCTTTTCACTTCCAAGTGAACTAAAAGAGTTCTTCTCGACTCTAAGATCGAATTTATCAACATATAAAATCGATGATGCCTTAAATCTTGCCTACTCTGAAAGGCTAGAGAAGTACATCGCATTTGAAGTTGAGGGTAAGCAATTTGATATCACAAATATTGAGTCACCAGATTTAAGAATTTATATCAATAACTCTCAAAGAAAGGGTTATAACAATTTTTCAGTCGAGTTCTTCAATAAAGAAGAAAAGAGAACAAGGCCTCCACAGTTTATGGCCTCTCTTACATTTGAAGGTGGCTATCTCGATTTATTTCGCAAAAAGGTTGAAGCCTACCACTTCCTAAGAGAAGTTCAGCACTACTTTGAAACTGGTGTTGACGGCTATAAGAAGTCCCTTTCTGGAAAGTCGAAAAAGTCTTCATGGATTCGTCTAATTTCTGAAGTTGTTAGCAAAGACTATACACTTAGCTTTGATCACGAAAATCACAAGCTTTACAAATACGACAATAAGCTTCAACGTCTTCTATTTAAAGTCATGGTAACGGAATTTGGAGACCACTTCTTCCGCTACTCTTACCTATATCGAGATACAAACGAAGTTATTTTCCAAGTTTCAATGTCCCAAATCACTCAAGGCCTATCGAAACTATTTACAGTAACGAAGCCTTACGGTGTTGAGATTTTCTATAATAATAATGAAATTAAAAATTGGAACTCTCGTATTCGCTTTGAAAGAAAGCAAATTGGACGCTCGGGTTGGTTTGATCTTGAACTAGAAATCAATGACGTTGACCAAGAAGTACTTAAGAATGTCGACCTCGACAATAATATTGCTATTACTAAAGATGGTGTCATCTTATTAAATAATGAACAAAAAGATCTTTTGAAATTTGTTCAAAAATACACAAAATTTGAAGCAAAAGAAGAAGTTCAGGACGGAAAATTTAAAAAATTCATCCTACCTTTTTCTCGTGCCAGAATCTTTGAATTATTTGAACTTAAAAAGATTGGACTCGAAGGTGCCCTAACGGATGAAGAAATCGCACTTTGCGAAAGACTTCAAAACCTTGAAGGTATCCCTGACTACCCTATTTCAGAACATCTTGGCTCAACTCTTAGAGCATACCAAAAGACAGGTTATAACTGGCTTAAATTCCTTCATGAAAATAAGCTTGGTGCTTGTCTTGCCGATGACATGGGTCTTGGTAAGACTATCCAAACTATCGCCTTTATTGAAAGTATCTACGATAAAATTGATAAAGTTCTAATTGTTTGTCCAGTTTCCCTACTACTAAACTGGGAAAATGAATTTAAGAAATTCTCGGATATCGATGTTCACATCTTCCACGGAGCTGATAGAGAGCTTCCAGAAGATAGTAAAGCAAAAGTAATTCTAACTTCATATGGGATTCTTAAAAGAGAACTCGAAGCACAATTTGAAGAAACTAATTATGATGTTCTTGTTCTTGATGAGGTTCAGCACCTTAAGAATATGCGTTCTCTAGGGGCTTCTTCCGCAAGAAAGATCAATGCCGACTTTAGAATCTGCTTAACAGGTACACCTGTAGAAAATGATCTTGCTGAGTTCTTTAATATTATTGATCTAAGTATTCCTGGCATCTGGGGAGATTTAAGATTCTTAAGATCAAGCTCTACTCCTAAGTCGAGAGTATACGCAAGAAAAACGGCCGCACCGTTCATTCTTAGACGTACAAAGAACCAAGTTCTTACTGATCTGCCTCCTAAGATTGAAAACAGTGTCCTTCTTAGCTTTGATGAAAATGAAGAAGAATTTTACAAAAATAAATTACAATCAATTAAAGACAATATTCAAAATGCTCCTAAGAATAAGAAGTATGGTGAAATCCTTAAGGGACTTCTCGAACTTCGCCAGAGCTGTCTATGGCAAAACCATAATAATAAAACAACAAAAGACATCAGAAGTCTTTCATCAACGAAAGTTGATTATCTAATTGAAAGTTTAGAGCAAATTGTTGAAGAAGGTCACCAAGTTATCGTCTTCTCTCAATTTACAACATACCTTGATATCATTGGAACGGCCTTTGATGGCCAGTGCTGGAAGTACTCTCGAATTGATGGATCGATGAACGTTAAAAAGCGCCAAGCAGCAGTTGACGAGTTCCAAAGCGGTAAAACAAAACTCTTCCTAATCTCTCTTAAGGCCGGGGGTGTTGGTCTTAACTTAACAGCAGCAAGCTACGTCTTTATTATGGACCCTTGGTGGAACCCAGCGGTTGAATCGCAAGCAATCGATAGAGCTTATCGTATTGGTCAGAAAAATACTCTAAACGTATTTAGACCTATTATTAAAGGCTCTGTTGAAGAGAAGGTTTTAAAACTTCAAGAAATCAAACGTGAACTTTTCAAAGAACTTCTTCCTGAAGATGATGAAGAATTATTCAGTGGAAAACTCACAATGAAGGATTTTGAAGATTTATTTAACTAGGACTTCTTTAAGCGATTAACTTCTTCATGAACCGCTACTTTTAATTCATCTCGACAGAAAATAAAAGGCCCTGTCAGCTTCTTGCTGGAAAGATCCTTAATTTCATCAGAATGAATCCCTCTGGAATGGCAAATAATCACTCCAGCAGCGATGTCCCAAATATTCTTATCACGAAATGAGACAACACATTCAGCTGCACCAGCAGCAAGTAGTCCTAACTTAAAGGCAATAGATCCAAGTGGAGTAATTCTAAAGTTGTGCTTAAAGTCTAATTTATTAGCACCCTTCTCCCACTCTGAGCGCGAGATCATAATATTGACCGCCTCAGCGTGAGCATGACGACTTCCGAGCGGGTACTTAACATCACTCGTGATTTCAAACCCAGTAAATGGATTATAGATCCAGCCAAAGCTTCGATCATCGTTAATATCTGCTGAAAATAAAATGGCCAGGGAGACTGCACACTCACCATAGCCCTTTGCAAATTCACGAGTTCCATCAATTGGATCTAAGACAATCACAGGAAACTCAAAACTCTCTTGATCTTCTTCCGAAAAGAAATTGAAGTCAAAATTAGACTCATGAAAGACCTTTTTAACTTGGTCAGAAACAAAGATATCAAACTCTGTCACAATACTTTTGTCGGCCTTTCTTTCAATCGACATATCTCCCCACACCATAGTGTCGAGTTTAGTATGAATACTGTTTTTTATTTCTTCTAATTCTTTACGATACATTATTGATCCTAGCGGACATGCCTAACGAATGTGAAAGACAAACTCGTGTTTAAAAGTCTTTTCTTGCTCTAAATCAATCAGGCCTTCTTTCGTGTAGAAGTCATTATTAGAGTCTAGTGCATCTGTCACACCAAATGCCGGCGCAATCCTAACGAAATTAGCACCAGGATAAGTCCAAATTGAAAGATAAGGAATATTTCCTAAGTCTATATTAACCGACTTCTCGTTTAAAATATTCTTAAGAGCAACGCTCTTTGACTTAATATCCTTAAACACCATCTCCCCACCTCTAAAATTTTCTTGAGTGAAGAAAACACGACAGTCCTGAACAACCTTCTTATTATCGGCATCATGGAAGTTAACAAGATCATTTTCTAAGAAATAGGCTCCACGCTCTTCTTGAGTAGAGAACTCAATAAAGCAATCCTCGTGACCTTCTGGACCTAGTGGAACATTGAAAGTCGGAGCAAAACCTAGAGAGAAGAACATTTCTTTCTTATCTAAATTCTTTATAACAAATGAGACTGTAAGCTTTGGCCCATAAACCATATAGGTTACTTCGATACTATAGCGAAATGGAAAGATAAGCTCAGTGTCTTGGTTATTCGTATGAACAAAAGTGATTCTGTCCTTGCGTTGATTCTTCACTTCAAATTGGAAGTCTTTTAAAAAGCCATCTTTTTGCATGTGATAATACTTACGCCCTAGCCAATACTGGTCATCCTTAAGCTTTCCTACAATTGGAAAGGTAAGCTGTGGCTTCCAAGGATTTAGCGTTGGATGTCCTTGCCATAGATATTCAACATATGATTCAAGATCAAATATTGATAACAGTCCAGCTCCCTGCTTAGTAACAGAAACTCTAATGAACTCACTTTCTAAATGGTAAATCTGATCCTTATTCATCAAATTATCCTCTACTACATAATGATATCAGTTTTTGGCCCAACGTGAAACTCATAAGCAATTGAATATAGGCAATATATTTCATTGTGGGATAGATCCCTCATTTCAAATGTGAAAAAAGTCCAAATATATTATCCCCTAGGTTAAAAACTCTACAAGTTTGAAGCATAGCTGATGCTTAAAAACTTACTAATATCCTTCCTTCAAAATTATCTAAATATTCCATTTACCCAATTCATTCGAATTAACCTAAGGCCCCAGAAAAAGGGGCCCTCGCCTTTTCTTATTGCTCATAAATGATTAAAATAAGGTAACAAATTTACACATAGGGAAATACACGAATGAAAGTTATCGAGCATATCGACAAGGCAACAAACCCACTTTTTAGTTTTGAGATTGTACCACCACCAAGAGGCAAAAATATTTCGGCCGTAACAGATATTGTTAAGCAGCTTTTGCCATTCAATCCGGCCTGGATTGATGTAACGGCCCACTCAGCAGGTGCTTATTACAATGAAAAGAATGATGGTTCGGTAGAAAGAAAAATTTATAAAAAGCGTCCAGGTACAGTTGGTATTTGTGGAGTCATTCAAAATCGCTTTAAGATTGATACGGTAACTCACCTTCTGACTCAAGGATTTACAAAAGAAGAAACTGAAGATGCTCTTATTGAGCTAAACTACCTTGGAATTCATAACGTACTTGCACTTCGTGGAGATGCTCTTAACTATAATAAGAAGTACGACCTTTCTCGCCAAAGAAACTTCTACGCTAAAGACTTAGTCGAACAAATTGATAACGTAAAAAAAGGAATCTACCTTGATGAGATTTCTAATAGCTTACCGCTAGACTTTTCAGTCGGTGTAGCTGGTTATCCTGAAAAGCACTTTGAAGCACCAAATCTTGCAACTGATATTAAGTACCTCAAAGAGAAAGTTGATGCTGGTGCCGACTATATCGTTACTCAAATGTTCTTTGATAACTCAAAGTATTTTGAATTCGTTGATAAATGTCGCGAGGCCGGCATTACATGCCCAATCGTTCCGGGAATTAAAGTGATAAAAAGCATGGGACAACTTTCCAATGTTCCAAGACACTTCTATGTCGACTTCCCTGACGAATTTGTTAATGAAGCAACTGAGAATCCAGAACATATTAAGGAAATTGGTATTAAGTGGGCAAGAAAGCAAACTGAAGAATTATTAAGTGCCAATGTTCCTTCTGTCCACTTCTATGTCATGAATGACAGTGCTAATGTGACTGAAGTTCTAAAAGGTTTATTTTAATGAGCGATATTCGTAAAGAGCTAGAATCGACACTAAAGAGTAGAATCCTTTTCTTAGACGGTGCAATGGGAACAATGGTTCAACAGTATCATCTAACAGAAGAAGACTTTCGAGGAGAACGATTTCAAGAAACAAAAATCGACTTGAAAGGAAATAACGATTTACTGAACCTGACAAAGCCAGAAATTATTAAAGAAATTCATACGAAGTACCTAGCTGCTGGTTCAGATATTATTGAAACAAATACATTCTCGGCGACTCGTATTGCTCAAGATGATTATCACTTAAGTGAAATTGCTTATGAGCTTAATGTAGAGGCGGCCAAAATTGCAAAAGCGGCCTGCCTTGATTTTATGAAAGAAAACCCTGAGCGTAAATGCTTTGTAGCAGGAGCTCTGGGACCAACGAATAAAACGGCTTCAATTTCTCCAGATGTAAATAACCCAGCTTTTAGAGGAATTACATTTGATGAGCTCGTCGATAATTACTATGAGCAAACAAAGGGGCTTATTGATGGTGGAGCGGATCTTCTTTTAGCAGAAACTTCATTTGATACCCTAAATTTAAAAGCGGCCATCTTTGCCATGAGAAAGTATCTTGATGATCATAATCTTGATACTCCGATTATGCTCTCAGTAACGATTACTGATGCTTCTGGAAGAACGCTTTCAGGTCAAACTGTTGAAGCATTCTGGAACTCGGTTGAACATGCTAGACCTTTTAGTGTTGGAATTAATTGTGCTCTTGGTGCCAAAGAGATGCGCCCATATATTGAAGAGTTATCAAGAGTATCAGATTGCTTAATTTCTTGTTACCCAAATGCAGGTTTACCTAATCCACTAAGTGATACAGGTTATGATGAAAAGCCAAATGAAACAGCATCGCTGTTAGAAGAATTTGCTGAGTCAGGACTCGTCAATATCGTTGGTGGCTGTTGCGGAACAACGCCAGATCATATCAATGCAATTTATAACCACTTAAAAGAAATCAAACCACGTGAAAAACACGATCTACCTAAGACTCAACGATTATCAGGTCTAGAGCCTCTTAATCTTGAGTTTACTGGTGAGCGTCCATTTATCATGGTTGGAGAGCGTACAAATGTAACAGGCTCTCCAAGATTTGCACGTTTAATTCGTGAAGAGAATTTTGAAGCAGCTTTAGATATCGCCCGTCAACAGGTTGAAAACGGTGCTAATATTATTGATGTCAACTTTGATGAAGGTCTCCTCGACTCTAAAGCTTGTATGGTGAAATTTCTAAACCTAATCGCTTCTGAGCCTGATATCTGTAAAGTCCCAATTATGATTGACTCATCTAAGTGGGATGTCATCGAAGAAGGACTTAAGTGTATACAGGGAAAAGGGATTGTTAACTCAATTTCACTAAAGGAAGGCGAAGAAGTCTTCAAAGAACATGCAAGAAAAATCCTTCAATATGGAGCGGCCGTTGTTGTCATGGCCTTTGACGAGAAAGGACAAGCGGCTTCTAAGGAAGAAAAGGTTTCAATTTGCCAGCGTGCCTTTAAGATCCTCACTGAAGAAGTAGGATTCCCTGCAACAGATATTATCTTTGATCCAAACGTTCTAACAGTTGGTACAGGAATTGAAGAACATAACGACTATGCAATCAACTTCATTGAGGCCGTAAGAGAAATCAAAGAGACTTGCCCAGGCGCTTTAACAAGTGGTGGAATTTCGAATATATCTTTTTCATTTCGCGGAAATAATATTGTTCGCGAAGCAATGCATACCTCTTTCCTCTACCATGCAATTAAAGCGGGCCTTGACATGGGAATCGTAAATGCAGGAATGCTTGAAGTTTACGAAAATGTTGAACCTGAGCTTATGAAAAAGATCGAAGACGTGCTCTTTAATCGCTCAGAGAGTGCAACTGATGACTTAATTGAATATGCCGAAAAATTCAAAGGCGTAAAATCAAAGTCCAAAGAAGATGACTTAACTTGGCGCGAAGGAAGCCTTGGTGAGCGAATCACTCACGCACTTGTAAAGGGTATCGGCAAATTCATCGAAGAAGATGTCGAACAAGCAAGACAAGAACTAGGTATTCCTTTAAATGTAATTGAAGGTCCACTGATGGACGGTATGAAAGTTGTCGGAGACCTCTTTGGTGCCGGTAAAATGTTTCTACCTCAAGTTGTAAAAAGTGCCCGCGTAATGAAGCAGGCAGTAGCTTATCTTGAGCCATATATGGAAAAAGGTGCAGACGGGAAAAGTAAGAAGAACACATTTGTTATTGCGACAGTAAAAGGTGACGTTCACGATATTGGAAAGAATATCGTTGGAGTTGTACTGGCATGTAATGGATATAACGTCGTTGATTTAGGTGTCATGGTAAGCTGTGAAGATATTATAAAAGCAGCAAAAGAACATGAGGCTAAATTCATCGGCCTAAGTGGGCTTATCACTCCCTCTCTTGATGAGATGATTCACAACGTAGCTGAGTTTAATCGTCAAGGCCTTGAAGTCCCTGTACTAATTGGTGGAGCAACAACATCTAAAACTCACACTGCAGTTAAGATTGCACCAGAATGTACTAGTCCAGTTGTTCACGTTGGCGATGCCTCGCAAACGGTAGGAATCTGTAATAGTCTTTTAAGTGAAAAGCTAAAGGACGACTTCTTAAAAGATTTAAAAGATTCACAAAGAAGAACAAAAGAATATTTTGAAAATAAAAAAGACAGTGGCCAAGCTACTATTTCAATCGAAGCGGCCCGTGACCACTTAAGAGTTGACCCAACGAAAACTTTCGTCGACTTCACTCCTCCATTTATTGGAGCTAAGAAGTTTGATGATATCAGCGTTTCTGAAATTGCAAAGTATATCGACTGGTCTCCTTTCTTTTGGACTTGGGAACTAAAAGGGCTCTACCCTCATATCTTATCTCATAAAGATTATGGAGAAGAGGCCAAGAAGCTATACGATGAAGCACAAAATATTCTTGATGATATTATTGAAAATAATCGTTTCTCGCCAAAAGCGGTCTTAGGCTTTTGGCCAGCTTATGCAAAAGATGAAACTGTGACTCTTCTCGATGAAAATAAGAATGAATTTGGTACTTTAAATTTTCTAAGACAACAAAAAGAAAAGACACAAAAAGATCGTCCTTATCTCTCGCTTGCTGACTACATCCTACCTCAGGGAGAAAAACAGGACTTTATCGGTTCATTTGTTGTCACAATGGGTGATCAAGTAGAGAAATATGCTAAGAGTTTTGAAGACAAGGGCGATGACTATACATCAATTATGGTTAAGGCCGTTGGTGATCGTCTCGCAGAAGCCTACGCAGAGTTAATTCATGAAAGAGCACGTCAGTTGTGTGGAATTGAAGAAGAACGTAAGTTCTCACTTGATGAGCTCATTAAAGAAAAATACACAGGGATTCGTCCTGCTGCAGGCTACCCAGCATGCCCAGATCACACGGAAAAAGCAAAGCTATGGGATTATATGAATGTTAGAGAAAATACAGGAGCATATTTAACAGAAAATTTTGCGATGTATCCAGCAAGTTCAGTTTCTGGCTACATATTCTTTAACCCTTGTGCTAAGTACTTTAATATTTTAAATATTGCCCAAGACCAAATTGAGCTTTACTCAAAGGCCAAAGGTCAGGACATCGAAACAACAAAGAAATGGCTAAGGCCAATACTATAGGATTATAAAATGCATGTATGTATTCCATACCACAAAGTATTACCAGTAAAAACTTATGGCGGTGTTGAAAGACTCGTCTTTTGGCATATGAAAGAATTAATTAAATTTGGTCACCAGGTTACCTTTATCGGACCAGGGCAAAGCCAAGTAGCAGAATATGGTATCAACCATATTGCATGTGAAAAGATTGAAGAGTGGCAAAAATTCGTTCCAGATAATATCGATGTTATACATGGCTTTGATAACATAAAAGTTGATCTTGATATTCCTTACGTTATCAATATCGGAGGCAATGGCTTCCCAGGTGAAAAGTTCGACTTAAATACAGTATTTGTTTCAAAATCGCATGCTCGCCATCACGGTTCTACAAGCTATGTAAATAACTGTCTTGATATGAGTGAATACCCGGCCATTTATAAAGAAAGTAAGATTACTGAAATCAAAAGCCTACTCTTTCTTGCAAAGGCTTCTTGGCGAGTGAAAAACCTTCAACAATCTGTAAAGATTGCAAGACAAACTAATAAGCATCTCCACATTTGTGGTGGTGGTTCTAAGTTCTTTGGTTGGCACCCTTTAATTCACAACCATGGTATGGTTGGTGGCCAAGAGAAGTTAGATTATATGCGACAGTGTGATGCCCTACTCTTTGCTGTTCGTTGGCATGAGCCTTTCGGCCTTGCTATCATCGAAGCGATGACTCAAGGGCTACCAGTCTTTGGCTCAAGCTTTGGTTCACTACCTGATTTAATTGCCCCTGGCACAGGTCGTACATTCTACTCTCACGAAGAGATCATTGAATACTTTAATACAACAAAGGATGTCTATGATCGTGACTTTATTCGAGACTATGCAATCAAGAACTTCTCAATGGAAAGATTCACTTCTGACTTTATTGAAAAGTATGAAATTGTTATGTCAGGAAAAAAACTTAATGATGTAGAGCCTGAGTGGATTCACCCATTTAGAGCAGGAAAAAGGCTACCTTTCTAAGGTAGCCTTTAGTATTTTCTAAGATTTTACACTTAACTCATATAATTTCTTATACTCACCACCAAGAGTCATTAACTCCTCATGGCGACCTTGTTCAATCATTCTTCCATCTTTTAAGACAATGATTTTGTCATAATTTTGAATCGTTGAAAGCCTGTGTGCAACTGCTACAACTGTTTTATTTTTAGCAAGTTCATTAAGTGACTGCTGCACAACCTTTTCTGATTCATTATCAAGAGCAGAAGTTGCTTCATCGAATAAGAAGACATCATTATTTTGTAGGTATGCACGAGCAATTGTCAGACGTTGAGCCTGTCCTCCAGAAAGTCTTAGGCCACGATCTCCAATAACTGTTTCAAGTCCACTTGGAAGCTCATTTATATAATTTGTCGCATGAGCAACTTTCAATGCTTCTTGGATTTGCGCTTCACTTACTTCCTTTCCAAGAGTTAAGTTTTCTCTTACCGTTGTATTAAATAGAAAGATATCTTGTGATACAAGGCCAAAATAGTGACGTAGGGACTTTAAAGTGAACTCACTTGAGTCTGCACCATCAATCTTATAACTTCCCTTTTTAACTGGGTATAGGCCAAGAAGAACATTAATTAGCGTTGATTTCCCAGAGCCAGAAAGCCCAACTAGCGCAACCTTCTCACCCTTATTAATATCGAAACTTAAATCGTTAATTACCTGATGATCACCATATGAGAAATCTAAGTTCTTAAATGAAATCTTATCACTTAACTCAGAGTGCTCTTTTGTTCCCGAGTCTTCTTCATTGTCTACCTTTAAAAATTTAAAGATACGCTTTTCTGCTGCTTGGGCCTGGCTAATCTTAAGATTCGCTTCATTAGTTTTTCTGATCGGATCCTGGATCATGGCCATAATAGCAATAAAAGTAATAAACTCTCCTGTCGTCATTGCATTTCCAGTGATCTTTACCTGAGCAAAGACAATGACAGAAGAAAGAATTAACGTTGTCATAAACTCAACAAGAGGATGTGAAAACTGTCTCATCACTTCCGCTTTCATTTGAAAAGTAAAGAAGTCGTTTTGGTAAGACTTGAAGAAATTTCTTGTATAATCTTGAAGATTAAAGGCCTTAATAATTTTTTGTCCACCAACACCTTCGCCAATAACATGAGTCATATCTGAAAGTCTTGATTGTACATCAGCTTGGTGTGCCTTAACTCTTTTTCCAAAGAATCCAAAAATTAAAAGCATAATTGGAAGAAGTGCAAATGTGACAAGAGTAAGCTGCCAATCTAAGTAGAATGCATATCCTAATAAAACAATTAATGTGATTGGCTCCCTAATTAAAGTAAGAAGGCCACTAATACCTTGAGAGTAAATCATCGTATCATTTAAGATCGTTGAAATAACATCACCTTGTTTTGTTGTTGTATAAAAAGAAATTGGAATATCTTGAATCTTTGAATAGATCTTCGTTCTAATTTCACAAACTGCATCGTTCATTGCAAATTGCATCCAGTAAAAGTGGAAGAAACGAACTGGTAAATTAATAAGTGCAAGTAAACAAGCAAGGCCCACAATCCCTAGGATCTCTTCAAGTGTCGACTCTGGAGAAAGCCCCTTTGTAAAAAGAGGATTGATTAGCGCCATTTGACCACCTTTAATAAGCGCCATACCAATACCGAAAATCATACTTCCGATAACTCTGGCACGATGGCGATGAATCAATGGCCATATATTTTTAATAGTTTCAAACATGAAAAACCCTTGCTAAATTAGATATAGTTAACTTTGCTAGTTTAGAACAAAATAACTAGTTTGCACACCATGTTAGGCATTATGATTGAAAAGTATTTTAGAAGACTCAGAGCACAATACCCAGTGGCCTTCCTCTCAGATGCAAGGCTAAGTCTACTATTGGAGAATATTCACTCAGAAGAAGAATTGAAAATAATCTTTAGTTACCTACAAAAGCATCTAAAATCTTCACCAAGTCAGAAAGAAAATGGTGAACTCTTATTTAGCCTTATCGATAAAACTCAATACTCTGTTCGTGCTTGGATTGAGGCCATCCTCACATTTGATTCATGGCTAAAGGAAAATGAAAGAGAGACAGATTTTAAAACAATGATTGGCTATATCGAATGTTCTACTCTGTCTCCCGAAAATAAGATTTTAAAATATCAATTAAAAGAACTCGTTGCCAAAATGCTTAACGAGTTCGGCTATGTTGGTTAGTTTGACTTACCTTGCTAAACTGAGAGAGCTATTGATCAAATCACTATAATTCCCATGACCCCACATAAGAATTTTTTGTTTTTTGACAACATTGTTAGAACTCTTTTTGTGACTACGCTGAAGCTCTTCAACAAAGCTATTTAACTGGTCAAGCATTGAGTTTAGAATTAACTCTTCCGTTTTGTTAACATATACTTTCTGTAGTTTTAGAGAGCGATTATTTTTTTGATTAAAGTAATTAGCGACCATCGAGTTTGATACTTCGTTAACTTCTTTTTTTATATTTTCAGGTGTATTTGCAATTAATAAACTCTTTGCATCCTTATTAATTGAATATGAACTATTTTGTCTCTGCAAAATACCTTTCTTATTTAAACGAATACAAAGACTTCCTACTAAAGATAAGTCCATTCCTGTTTCATCAGAAATTTGAAATATCGTCTTTTGAGATTTTCCACAAACTTCTAGTATTGCTCTTTCAACCATTAATAAACGTGACATCTCTTCTCCCTATAACCCTGCTAACTTTCTAATAAAAAACTTTTCTTCTAAATCACTCACGATTTCATTACAATCGTTTCGACTTAAGCTAAATGAATGTTTTTCCAAGAATTGTATTAGTAAGCTCAACTCTGAAGAGTTCATTTCTAATTTTTCTTTGATTTTAAAATACTCACTTGTTCTCATCTCAGCACCATTCATCAGTCTAAATAGACGTGTCGTTTGCATCTGAAATATCTCTCCCAGCTGTTTGTATGTGTGCTTTGGGAAACGTTTTCTAACTTCTTTAACTAATTGCTCTTGTTGAACCATAAGACCTCCTTAACAAGCCTGTTTTTAATAAAGAAGTTATTTTTTAACCACTTGTGTCGATCTTGGAGTTTTCTATTTTTCTATTGATGAAAAATATGTTTTCATTAATGGAATATGTTTAATTTCACTGTAATTTCTTCAAATATTCGCTTTAATAACCCGGCCGATGGAATTCATTCATGGGATGGAAGACGTGTCATTCTTGCCAATGCGCTAAATACTTACCGTCCTGCAGTTATCGGAACCCAAGAAGGATGGGAGCCTCAGTTAAGAGACTTTCAAGAACTCCTCGATGGCCTAGAGATTATTGATACAAATCGAGAATGGATTGAAGATCGAATGTATCCTTCTCTGTATTATCGTCCCGAAATATTTGAATTGATTAACTCTGGAGATATTTGGCTTTCTGAAACACCTTATATTGCAGCATCAAAATCATTTGGAAGTGCCTTTCCAAGACTATGTACATGGGCAGTTCTAAAAGCAAAAGAAAATGGTAAACACTACTTCTTTGTTAATGCACACTTAGATCATCTCGAATCAAGCACACGCCAGGAACAAATAAAAGTTCTTATTAACGAAATTGAAAAAGTCAGAGCAGATTATCCGTTAATTTTAACCGGTGACTTTAATGAGTCTCCATTTGAGAGTGTTAGAAAAGAGCTAAACGAAAGTAAGTTAAACCTTACTGACCCTTGGATTGATCTGGGACACGAAGAGTGCGAGAGTCACCATAGCTTTAAAGGCTTTCGTGAAGATGGTTCTCGCATCGACTGGATTCTTCACTCAAAAGATTCATTGAAATGTGAGCAGATACATCTACATAAGGAAAGTTCTGACGGGGTTTACCCATCAGATCATTTTCCAGTTTGCGCAACTTTATCTGCTAAATGAATATAAGTTTCAATTCCATTCTTTGTATTATTTAAAATATCTGATGTTGGTGCCCACTTACCTTTTTCACCAATAACGATAACTGTTGATCCACCAAATAAGAAGTAACCTTTTTCATCACCTCTTGAGAATGTCGTTAAATCGCTTGATTGAACAATGCGGCCAACCATTGTTGCCCCAACTTCAACATAAGCAATTTTACCAAACTCTTTAGTTTCCATTACTGTCACTTCGCGAATATTAGTACTGAAAATATCATTCTTCTTACGAAGTGCAAGTGGATTGACAGAGTGATAGCCTCCACCAATTTTATAATAGTCGATAACTTCACCATCAAGGGGATAGTGAAATCTGTGATAATCAACAGGACACAATCTTGCGAGTAAAAGTGGCCCATCTTCAAAAGTTCTTTCCCACTTTGTATTTTGTAGTAATTCAGTTGAATTTAAGAATTTACCTTTAACTGGAATCTTTACTTGGTTCGTAATTGACTCGTATCCAAAGTATCTAGCTTCAGCAAAAGCCGACATCGAATTAGCTTCATCAAGAAATGGCCTCTTTCCTTCTTTAAACCTACGAATAAAGAATTCATTAAAGCTTCCATAGGGGTCATCCTTAGAGCGCCCTTCAGTTGGTAAAAACTCATCCATATTGATCTGGTAATCTTTAACAAATTTTGGAACCTTATTCTTAGTAAAGTTCATATTTTGAATTTCGCCATACATACAAGAGACGATTGATGAAGTAATTGCACCAGAGATCAGCTTTCCAAGCGGATTTCCATACAAGAAATTGATTGCGGCATCCCCGTAAACTTTCTCCACTTCCATTTGATTTGTATAACGATTAAAATAATTAATATCCACGGGTGACCTCAGAATTCTTACAGAAATTTGACATTTCTGTGTTACAAAATTTTTATACTATGATTATATATGTATAATGAGATGAGCGTCAAAAAGAGATAATGAGGAATATTATGAAAAGCAGTTTAAGGCCATTCTTTTTAATTCTTATTCTATTAACATCCTTTAATTCAAAGGCTTTGTTTGATGAAAATAAGGCCGTCTTAGAAAGTGAACGAAATACGATTTCAGTATTTGATCGTTCAGTGAACTCAGTCGTAAATATTTCAACACTTGGTCGCATGAGAACCAGAAGAGGATTTTTCTTTTCAATGACAAATAAGCAAGTTGTCAAAGGAGAAGGATCTGGTTGGGTCTGGGATGACAAGGGCCATATCATTACAAATTATCACGTCGTTGAAGGTGGAGATAACTTTCTTATAAGATTCAACAATAATAAGAAAGAATACAAGGCCAAATTAGTTGGAACAGAGCCTGCAAAGGATATTGCCGTATTAAAATTAATTGAAGTCCCAAGAGATATTAAACCTCTTAATCGAGGAGATTCTGACAAAGTTAGAGTTGGTCAAAAGGCCATTGCTATTGGTTCACCATTTGGACTTGATGCGACGGTTACAACAGGAATCATTTCAGCAAAGAATCGTGGAATCCAAGGAATTGGAGGCGTTGAAATTCGTGGGATGCTCCAAACAGACTCTTCAATTAACCCAGGAAACTCTGGCGGGCCACTATTTGACTCTTCTGGGAATGTCATCGGCGTCAATACAATGATTTTTTCAAACTCAGGATCATCAGCAGGTGTCGGTTTCGCTATCCCTATCAATATTGTCAGTAAAGTAGTTCCACAAATTATTAAGTATGGAATGGTAAAAAGACCAGGCCTTGGAATTGCTATTGCAGAAAAAAGAGAGCTTTCATACTTTTATGGCATTGATGTTGAAAAAGGACTTCCTATTCAAAGTGTTCGCCCAGGTGGACCATCTGAAAAAGCAGGCCTAAAAGGTCTAATTCAAGATCCACGTACCAGAAGTATTATTCTTGGTGATGTTATTCTAAAGATCGATGGAAAAGAGATTAATGACTTTGATGATATTTTCAATACTCTATACGAATACAAAGTTGGAGATAAGGTCGAAGTTCTCTACCGTAGAGGTTCAGCTCTTAAAAAGGCCATCGTCAAACTAGAAGAAATAAAAAGAAATTAAGCTTACTGCTTTCTAAATAGTTGGAGTGCCAGCACTGGTGCTCCAACACATGCTGTAATTGCACCAATCGGTATAATACTATTCTCTAAAACAATTCTTGAAATAAAATCACAAAGCACTAAAAAGCCACCACCTAAGATAAACGTTGGCATTAAGCTTCTCTCATAATTAGCACTAACAAGTCTTCTTGTAATATGTGGAATAATTAAACCAACAAAACCAATTGGCCCACATTGCCAGACAACAACGGCAATAAGAATATTCGAGATAAGAATTAATGTTGCATTGACCTTACGGGTTGGTACTCCCCTCGTTTGAGCAAAGTCTTCCCCAATAGAAATGAGAGTTAAGCTTCTTTTGTGTATGATAAAGAAGATTAATCCTAGGATGTATATAGGAGCTGTATAATAGATGCCCTCAAATCCTACAATAGATAGGCTTCCCATCATCCAACGAATTAACCTAGCGATACTTTCATTACCAAGCATACTTTGTACAAAGACAATTGCACTAGATGAAAAGATTGAAAGGCAAACACCAAAGAGTAGGACTCTTTGAGATGAAAACTTATTAAGATAAAGAAATAATAAGATGAGTAGAAAAATTGATGAAAGAGCAACATAGGCTCCTAAAGAAAAAGAGTTAAACCCTAATTCAGCAATAGCAAGCCCAAGGGCCGCCACACTTGAGAACCCCAGCGTATATGGCGTAGCAAGAGGATTTCTAAAGATGACCTGAGTGGTGCTTCCGATGACAGAAAGTATTCCCCCCACGAGAAAGGCCAAGTAAACACGTGGAAGCCTTAAGTTTTCTAAAATATAAAGGCCCTGTACATCTAAATCAATTACTCCCTCACGACCTAAGAATGGTGTAAGTGCCACAGCAATAATAACGACTAGGTATAAGAGAATTGTCTTCTTCACAGAATATACCTCTTATTATCCATGACATGGTAATTAAACTTCTTATGAAAAACCTTATCAAACACCTTATTTTGAAATGCCTCATCCACAGTCGAATCAAAACTTAATTTTGAATTTTCAAATGCCACAAGTCGGCTACATATATTGATGATAAAGTTAAAGTCATGTGAAACAACGAAACAACTTTTCTTAAACTCTTGAAGAAAATGACTTAAGCTCTCGACATAAATTGGATCTAAGAAATTCGTTGGTTCATCTAATAATGTTAATTCACAATCATAATAGAAAGTGCAAATAAGATTTAATCTTTGCTTCTCGCCACCACTAAGAGTTGATACCCTTCTTGATAAAAGACCCTCAAAGTTAAAATGTGAAACTAACTTTTTAAGATATTCTAAGTCTTGTGCCTTACTACCACGAGCATAGGTCAAAACCTCCTGTGCGGCCATATCACTTTGAATAGAAGAACTATCACCACAATATGCAACATCACCTTCAACAAAGCACTTTCCTTGAAAATCCACAAGATTAGCAACTGCCTTAAGAAAGCTCGACTTTCCCGCACCATTTGGTCCAATGACACCACAGTGCCCGGATTCAAACGAGAATTCCTTAACAGATAACCTATTTTGAATTGATAAATTTTCACAATGAATCACTTCAAAATCTCCCTAAAGTCTTTCACTAGTGACAATGTTCTAGGACCTAGAACAACTGCATAATCTTTTTCATATAGATAGATTTTATCTTTAAATAAAGAATTCTTCCAATCTACTTCAGCTTTAACTTTTCGATCTGAAATACGAAGAATTAAATCAAATTTTGAAGTCAGTAAGCTTTCGAGACTTCTAAGCGGGTAACCGGATTCAGCTACGATATTTTCAGCACCTAACTTTGTTAATATCTCATGATAATAATTATCTGTCCCAATGGCCCTTACTTCATGCAACTTACCATCTTTGAATTTTTCATCGATGACCATCAAAACCCTTTTTCCTTTTGAAATAGGTTTTAGAAGGGCCTTTAACTTATTAGCAAAGTCTTGAATCTTTTGGTCTTTATTAAGTTTAAACTTCTTATTAAAAATCTTAAGCATTTCAACTGCATCACCCAGTCTCTTATAAGGAGTAGTGATGACATCAACACCAAGCTTTTCTAAGTTCTTTTTGACTCGTACTCCCTGAACCTCTGCTAAGAGCACAGAAGTGACTTTATCACTTACGACTTTCTCTAGATTGATTTCAAAGGAAGATCCATAGCGAGGAAGCTTCTTTGCCTCTTCTGGATAATTACAATAGTTAGAAACACCAACAAGTAAGCCACCAGCATCAAGGTAATACATCGATTCAGTAAAGCTTGGTAGTGTTGAAAGAACTCGATAATTTTTTGCGTGAGAATTAAAGAAAAGAATGGCGGAGAATATTAAGATGAATATTCTCACGCCAACCTCATTATTTCATTTTTGGATCAAGTGCATCTCTTACCCCGTCTCCAACAAGTACGAGTAAGAATAAACTTGAGAATAGTGCTGCTGATGGATAAACAGCTAGCCACCATGCAATTCTAAAGTTCTGGTGGGCCTGATTTAAAAGCTCTCCCCAAGAAGGTGTTGGAACTGCAAGACCAAACCCAAGGTAATCTAGAGAAGCAAGACCAGAGATCCCTGCCGCAATAGAGAAAGGTGCGAAAGTAATAATCGGACCAAGAGAGTTTGGAAGAATATGCTTAATGATAATACGAGAAGTTGATGCTCCCATACCACGTGCAGCTTCTACGAATTCTTGTTTTCTATTCTTTAAGAACTCACCACGAGCGTAATAACTAACACCCATCCATCCAAAGATAGAAGAGATGAAAATTAGAAGCGTTAAAGTCGGCTTAAAGATAGAAATCATCGTAAGTAGTAATAAGAATACTGGTACAGTACTAAAGATTTCAACAACACGCTGTCCGAAGAAATCCACTTTCCCACCAAAGTATCCCATGATACCACCAAAAAAGACTCCCATAATAGTAGACAGTAGCCATACTAGAAATGCGTAAGCAATCGAATACTTGTATCCATATAGAAGACGAGTAAATACATCACGCCCTCTATCATCTGTACCCATGATATTTTCATCACTAGGAGGTGCAGGATACTCATATACGTCTCTATTAGATTCAAATGGATCCCATTGAACTAGAGGCCAGACAACACTATCCATTTCTAGAGTTCGATAATTGGTAACGTAAACGTTAGTGATTCCAAACTCTTTAGGATGGTAGTCCTTGAATACTGGAAAGTAAGACTTTCCTTGGTAAGTCATATAAACCGGCTTGCTATTAGCAATTATTGGTGCCGATAAAGTTAAAAGTACAGAAACGAAAAGTAGAACTACTGCAACAACAGCAGATTTTCTCTTTTTAAAGCGTCTCCATCTTTTAAGTGTAAGTTCGTTTTCAATAAATCTTTCAATCATGAGAAATCAATCCTTGGATCAACAACAGTGTAAAGAATATCACTGATTAAGTTACCTAAGAACATTAGGACAGTTTGAATAAAGAACAGTCCCATAATTACGTTATAATCTCTTTCTAGTAGTGATTGGTAACCAAGTAGACCAATACCATCTAGGTTAAAGATCCTTTCAATAAGAAGAGATCCAGCAAAGAATAGAGATAAGAAATGTCCAAATCCAGTTACAATTGGAATCAAGGCATTTCTAAGAGCGTGCTTATAGTAAACCATCTTATCTGATAAACCTTTCGCTCTTGCAGTACGAACATAATCTTGAGAGATAACATCTAGCATAGAGTTTCTCATAAGAAGAGTTAGAACTGTAAACTGCCCTACCATATATGCAATAAGCGGAAGGACAAAGTGCCAAACTCTATCTGTGATCTTTCCAAATAAACCAAGGTCATCGTAATAATCTGAAACGAGGTCACCAATCGGAAACCAATCCACAAATGTCCCACCAGCAAAGTAAACAAGAAGTAAGATACCTAGCATAAATGGTGGAATTGAATAAAGTGCAGATAGAATAAACGATGATGCTGCATCAAATTTAGTTCCTGCCTTAACGGCCTTAATGACCCCGAGAGGGATACATATCAGATAGGACATTATAAAGGACACTAAACCAAATTGAATTGATACAGGTAGCTTACTCATAACAACATCAATTACTGGCTCTTCATATGTAAATGACTCTCCAAAATCAAGTGTTGCAAGATTCTTTAGCCAAATCACATAACGAATGTGAAGTGGTTTATCAAAACCATATTGTTTCTTAAGTGCCTCAACAACTTCTTGAGATACTGCCCCATTGTTAGAGCTTGTATCAGTTGTTGTTTGACCAACTCCACCAAATCTCATTTGTTGAAGCTTTTGTTCAATTGGAGAACCTGGTGCCAGGTTAACCATAACAAACATAAGGATACTGACCCCGAGCAACGTCGGGACCATAATCATTAATCTTCTTAGGATATAATTAAACAAGTCGTCTCTCCTACTTACTTAGCTGGTTTAATCGACCACTTACTTCCGTATCCAACGCCGTAAGTATAAGTATCTTTCTCTTTTTGCATACGCTTAGTATGTCCGTAGAAAGTGTAACGGTCATTAAATAGGAAAATATATGGGTAGTCTTCAGCAATTAGCTTGTATACTTTTTTAAGCATTGTCTTTCTTGCTTCTTTATCAAGAGTAAGTTGCGCTTGATCAATTAGCTTATCAACTTCTTTATTTGAATAAGAAATAAAGTTAGATCCATTATTAGCAGCTGAATCTGAGTGCCAGATTTGCTTTGGATCCCAATCTAGTGATCCACCAGACCATGCAAGAGTAACAGCATCAAAGTTTCTTTCATCAAGAGCTTTAATGAATGAGTTCCACTCGATATACTTAACTTCAATCGCAACACCAGCTTTCTTTGCATCTTGCTGATACATCGTTAGGTATTTAGAGAAAGTTTTTGAAGGGTTTAAGATTGTGAAAGCAAGTTTCGTCTTCTTTCCATCAATCATTTTATCAAGAACAGCATCACCATCAGAATCTTTCCAACCATCGTTCTTTAGGATCTTAATTGCTTCTGTAACATTAAAAGGAATCGCTTTAACGTCTTTATTTGCATATTCAGATTGAACGTATAGTGGACCAGTTGCTAGAACAGAATATCCAAAACGGAATTTCTTATTCATTTCTTCACGGTTCATTAGGTAGTTCATTGCTTTACGAACTTCTTTTGATTTAAAGATTGGGCTCTTAAAGTTCCAACCAACAAATCCGTAACCTTTTACTGACTTATTTTCTGTTTTAACTTTTAAAACATCTTTACCCCATCTTGGGCCATTTGTTTTTTGCTCATACTCTTCAGGTGAAAGAGAATTGAAGTCTAAGTCACCTTTTTCAAGTCTTTGGATAGCAACAGAAGACTCATTGATAAATCTCATGAAGATCTCACCATATGAGTATTCGTTTTTATGAAGATCAGTTTTATATCCCCACCAATCTTTATTTTGAACTAAAGAGATACCTTTACCTCTTCTAAGCTCTTTAAAGATATAAGGACCTGTACCAATAAGAGTCTTATTAAGTTCTTTTTCTTGCTCTTTTGTTGGGTTTTCATAGATGTGCTTTGGAACGATTGCAAGGTATCCACCACTAGCAATTGACATTAGGTTCCCAAAGTATTTTTTGCTGGCCTTAAAACGAATTGTTCTTGGACCTTCAACAACTGCTTCTTTAAAGTTTGCGAAGTAAGACTTCATGTGAGCAGTCTTGTACTTATTCTCTGGATGAGTTACCGCATCAAAAGAAAACTTTACATCTTCTACAGTGAAAGGCTTTCCATCATGCCACTTAACACCTTCTCTAATTTTGAAAACAAAATCATAACCATCGTTCTCAATTGACCATGATTCAGCAAGACCTGGTTGCCACTCATTTGTTTCAATGTCTTTAGTTAAAAGACCTTCAAGTACATAACTATGAACATTTGATGAGTATGCATCAGTTGATGATAACGGGTTCAGAGTTGTTGGAGTACCACTTAGATTGTAGTAAAAAGTGTTGTTTGATTTTTTAGCTCCACCGCTTTTATTACACCCTACTACAGACAATAGAAGTGTACTTAAAAGAAGTAAAAAGATTCCTTTTTTCATAAACTTATCCTTTTTATATTTAGCGAGTCACAATATAAAATTTTACACCAAATGGCTAGAATGCACATTAGGACGTACGCGTTCGTCTGTCTAGATGCTAAAATTATTTACAAAAGAGATAATTATTTTGTGATGTAATTCCTTGGATCTAAAGACCATCGGTCTTCTTTGAGATTTTTAGACTCGATGCGATACTGCTGTAATTTATAATCAACTTCATTTAAACGAGTTTGAATGCCTTCGGTGTTACGAACGAGCTGTTGATGGTCATCTTCGAGTCGACGCAGCTCATCACGCCACTCCTTCTCAAGTTTCTGACGCAACAAATCGTATCGTGCATTGATAGTTTCGACTCTTTGCGTATAGGTCGTAATATCTTGTTTATTGCGGCTAATTTTTGACTCAAGGGCCAATTTTTTCTTAGCAAGAATTTCTATTAACTCATTACCCATTGCAACATTATTAACGAGATCCTGTGAATAAAAGTTATAGTATCTTCCAGTTGAAAAAGCTGACTTACGATTGCACTCATCATATCTTGAAATGCGTAGTAGTAAATAATGACTCGTACGGCCCATAACAATGGCCTTACATTTTGAGGATTCTTGATGAAGTCCCCATAGGTCGACTTCATCTAATTTATTAATGTATTTGATATTATCAAAATCAACCTTAAAGCGAACAAGTCTCGCACTCCCTTCAATATGTGAAACCCTGCCGGAAAAATAACCTAGGTCTTTATTGAATTCGAGAATATTTGCATAACAAACAATTCCACTCAAGAATGTAGCAACTAAGATGAAGTACTTCACTCTTTCCATTGTGCCATATTAAATTATTTTAGATAGTTGCGGGAAAGAGATGCCTTTTATTCGGGCTTTTGAGCGATGATTGATTGAGTTAGCTCGGCATTGTGACGTGGCTCTTCATATTTAAGGATTTTGAAATCACTGAACATACTTAATAGTTCTGCTGGTTTTAAGAAATAAGAATCTACGCTCTGCTCTTTGAATTTCTTCTTGTGATCTGTCGTGTAGCCTTCATAAATAATAACTCCACCAGGTCTAAGCCACTTCTTCAATTTTTCAGAAACTTCTCTATCAACATAATAGAAGCAAATAATTGCATCGAGTGAGTTATTTGCAATTTTTAAATCATCAACTGATTTGTGAATTGTCTTAATACGAACACCTGCTTGTCTCGCAAGTCTTAGGGATTTATCGATAGCAACTGAGCTAATATCGACGCCTGTTACTTTATAACCTTTTGAAGCAAGGAAGACAGCGTTTCTCCCCTCACCCATTCCTATATCTAAAACAGTCGCACCTCTAGGGATCTGCTGATAGTTTTTTGCTAGAAAGTGAGCTGGGGACTTTCCATAGATATAGTCATGTTGGGCAAATTTCTTATCCCACATATTTGAGGCTTTTTCTTGGACCCTTTGACCAGTCAGTAATTCATAGCGAGAACCAGAAATACTCTGGCGTGCGAAAGCATCCTGAAATAGACAAGATAATATAATGATGAATTTAAGCACTAGCGCTTTCTTCATGAGTCTCAAGCTCCGCATTTAGATAAAGATTTAATTGTTCATACTTGTTTTTCACCATTTTTACCATAGCATGGACTTTATCTTCAATAGTTGCGGGCATATCTTCTGTATGCGCAAGGTACCAATGGAGATCATCCACGGTATTATAGAAATCTTCAAGATTAACAATCAGCTCTTCAGATAGAAGCATAAGCTGTGCAACTGTTATGGTTTTAAAATTTGATCTAAAAATTGCATTGAAATGTTCACGGGTGCGCTTCATCGATAAGATTTGCAGATACTCTCTTTCGCGGTGAATGATTTTATCAGCAAGTCTGGCAGCATCTTGCCTTAGAATAATAAGTAAACGACTTACTTCCTTTGAAACTCTCATTCTCTCTCAATCCCTTTTAATACTCAGGTAATTTTGC
The DNA here is from genome assembly GCF_043196705.1 of Halobacteriovorax sp. HFRX-2_2. Lineage (NCBI taxonomy): Bacteria > Pseudomonadati > Bdellovibrionota > Bacteriovoracia > Bacteriovoracales > Halobacteriovoraceae > Halobacteriovorax > Halobacteriovorax sp. HFRX-2_2. The sequence continues at coordinate 69,433 of NZ_JBEBMT010000002.1, read as the reverse complement.
TCTTTTCCCACCTGGCCAGCGAGAAGAGTTTGTCACAAGTTTGCTGAACATCTCTTGTCCTGCACGATCGGCCATACGAAACATACTGACAGGAAGTCTTTCTTGAAAGACCTTCTTAGTTTTTAGGATGGCATCGTCGTGAGTAATAGCAAATGAGCTATATTCAAATAAAGTGATACTTCCCTGCCTAAGCATGAAGTTCATATATCTTTTTAATAACTTTTGATAATTGATCAGTGCTCGAATATCACGAACGCAACAAATTACAAATTGATGTTCCTTCATTCTTATGGACTTAAAATCATCAAGCTTCATTGGTACAAGCTTCATTCCAAATTCTGAAAACACGCGAGACATATAGAGAAACTCTTCTCCTAGTGCTCGTTCAAATTGTAAATAGATGACATAGTTTGATTTTCTCACAATGATCCCATCGGTTCATTGCAAGTGTTAGTTAAAGGTGAAAGAGATGGAGGAAAATAATTCCCTAGAATGTAGAAAGGCCGAGAGTACTCCTTTCTTAAAACCACACACGTTACTCTCGGCCTCTATAAGCTTTGGGTCAAATCATAGGGAGAGAGGGATGTCTCCAAAGCTTATCTATAAACTTCCATGTTTTCTTCGTGTCCTTCCGTGGACACTCTAAATAAACAACAAATTTTTAAAAGGGGCCTAGAGGTGGTTTTGATTAAGCTTCTTGCTTTTTACAATTCTGTTGCCCTTTCCTCTAGGCCCATTTTTTCCTGAAAGCGACCTTACATTCATAAGTGTAACTCTCAGTTTCCATAGCAACGTCCTATTGCTAAATCCCAAAATCGTCCTAATCCTGGGGAGGCCCCCTGGCCTCTGGATACTTATATATAAGCAGGTAGCGTGCCAAAACTGGCAAATAATAGATTCAATAACTTACAAAAACTTTACAATTGAAGTGTGCAAAATGCCCCACAGGCCGCACTATAGAAAGATCAGTGGTCCTACAAAAACAGCCACTTAGCATAGGACCAAAAAGGAACTAGTACCTGAGTACTTTCCTTTGTGGCCCCATAGCAAATTTATTGTCAGGAAAATTTAAAGAGATGTACCGATTCGACTTGGTCTAAAGTGGAATGGTTTATCTGACCAAGGGTACACCATCGACATCCAAACCATGAATGCCTTACCGCGAATATTCTTCATTGGGACAAATCCCCAAACACGAGAATCACTTGAATAATCTCTGTTATCACCCATAACGAAAACGTGTCCATCAGGAACAGTTACCTTTTCTTGATTTAGGTGTCTAAAGAATGTTGGGTTCTCACCTACAGTGAACTTCTTCTCACCAATTGTTTGATGATAAAATTTCATATCTTCAGGGTTAAGTGAAGGCTCTTTATCATATAGACTTCTTAGCTCTTTATCTTCTTCAGCTTCGACTGCTGTCTTCTCAACCTTTTTACCATTAATGAACAGTTCATTTTCATAAACTTCAATTGTATCCCCAGGTAGACCAATTGTTCTTTTAACAAAAAGAATTGAAGGATTTATTGGATATTCGAAAACAACAATATCACCACGCTCAGGAAGAGATTGTCCACCGATGTAGATCGGATTAAAAAATTCAGTAAATGGAACCTTAAATCCATAAGACATCTTATTTACAACAATCGAGTCACCAATCGCATTTGTTGGAAGTAGTGATCCTGTTGGAATGTGGTAGTGGTCAATAAAAGTCGATCTAAAACCAAAAACGATTAAAATAATTTTAATCCATGATAGTGCTTCGTCTTTAAACCATTGACCTGAAAGAAAAGCAGGTTTCTGCTCCTCAACTTCTTGCGTTTTATTAAACATATTTCCTCACTTTATTAACTTAAAAAATTATAACGAGTTGTCTCTAAAAAGTATAAGGCTAATTGCGTTAGACACTTTGGTTGCACATCCTTCATAAAACTGCATAAAATAATATTATTCATATAACTGTAGGGAGGAATTATGAAATCAACTTTAGTATCGATTGTATTTTTAGTTTTTACTATTTTCAATGTAAGTGCATCAAGTGAACAGGAGGCATACTTCCCGTCACATTGCTCAAATTTTGGAGACAAAGTAAGCTACTCATTCACAAGTTGTATCAACTCAAATTTTAGGCGAGCCGAATTTGAACTTCCGAACCTATTTCTCCAATACTGCAATAATTTTGGAGATGACCTGAGCTTCTCATTTGAAAGTTGTGTAAATAATAATTTCAGAAGGATTGAAAGTGAGCTTGGAATGTTTCTAAGTCACTGTATGAATATTGGAAGAGGTGTAAGCTACTCTTTCATAAGCTGTGTAAATCGCAACTTTAGTGACATTAGCTATGAATTGAGAAAACAAGAACAGTAGAAATTACTCATATCACAAGCGGCCTAAAGGGCCGCTTCTATATTTAGAACCGACTTCATTTTATCTTCTAGGACATTTGCAGAAAAAGGTTTTAATAAATAATTATTTGCACCCAATTCGATTGTTCTTTTAATGATAGAAACAGAGTTCTCTGAACTAACCATGACAACAGGTAGATCTACCAATCTCTCATCCGCTCTTAATTGAAATAAAAAGTCTAGGCCATCGGAATTTGGCATATGAACATCACAGAATACAATTTGATAAGGAGAGCCGTTTTCATGTGCCTCAACAACTTTGCTCAAAGCTGAAGCACCATCAACTGCTTCATGAATATTCTCAACACCGATATCATTTAAAATGGTTCTTACTGAGTTTCTAATATAATCGAGATCATCAACAACAAGTGCTTTGATACTTGAATACTCCATGAACTTTCCCCTTAAAGTGAACTCTTTCGTAATAAATATTATATCGGAATTCGATTAAAATACTTTATTTACTTAAGATAAGCGGTGTAAGGGATTGAAAATTATAAGAGTAAGACGGAGAGGGTTTGGAAATTGGCGCCTTGAAGAGTTGGCTTTTTCCATAAGAGAGTCTGTTGCTAACTTTCACTTCGGTCATGTGAGAAAGTCTGCTGCTAACTTTAGCTCCGCTAAAGTGTCGCTTCTTTTTTGCGGTGGCTTTCCCATTGGCCTAGAGACAACAAAGCCGGGCTTGAACCCGGCTTGTTGAAATAGTTTAATTTCTTTTGCAATGAGGCCTAGCGCCGCGAACAATAGACTGGCCTTAGCCAGTCAATTTCGCGGTCGCTTCCCAGGCATACTGCCTGGCTGATTAGACTTTTGAGCTTTGCTCAAAAGGCTACATCATGCCAGGCATTCCGCCCATTCCGCCACCCATTGGAGGCATCGCTGGACCGTCTTCCTTAGGAATATCAGCAATCATTGTTTCAGTTGTCAGCATAAGACCTGCAACTGAAGCAGCATTTTGAAGAGCTGAACGAGTAACTTTAACAGGGTCAATGATACCTGCAGCGATTAGATCTTCGTATCTTTCGTCACGAGCGTTAAATCCGTATTTTGCATCTTCGTTCTTCTTCACTTCGTTAACAACAACAGAACCTTCAAGGCCTGCATTAGTTGCAATTTGTCTTAGTGGAGCTTCTACAGCTCTTTGAACGATTTTAATTCCGTGCATTTCTTCTTCTCTATTTGCTTTTAGATCAGCTAGAACTTGAGCTGCTTTTACAAGAGCAGATCCACCACCAACAACAATACCTTCTTCAACAGCGGCTCTTGTTGCGTTTAGTGCATCTTCAACACGATCTTTCTTTTCTTTCATTTCTGTTTCAGTTGGAGCACCAACGTTAACAACAGCTACACCACCAGAAAGCTTAGCAAGTCTTTCTTGTAATTTTTCTCTATCGTAGTCTGAAGTTGTTTCCGCAATTTGTGCTTTGATTTGAGATACACGTGCTTCAACAGCTGTTTCATCACCTGCACCATCAACGATCGTTGTATTTTCTTTATCAATAGAGATTTTCTTAGCAGAACCTAGGTGCTCAAGAGCAGCAGTCTCAAGGCTCATTCCAAGCTCTTCAGAAATCACAGTACCACCAGTAAGTGCTGCGATATCTTTTAGCATTTCTTTTCTTCTATCACCAAAACCTGGAGCCTTAACAGCAGCAACGTTTAATGTTCCTCTTAGCTTGTTAACAACAAGAGTAGTGATCGCCTCACCTTCTACATCTTCAGCGATGATTAGAAGTGGTCTTGAAGTTTGAACAGCTTTTTCAAGGATTGGAAGAAGCTCTTTCATATTAGAAACTTTCTTATCAGTAATTAGGATATTTGCATTATCAAATGAAACTTCCATTTTTTCTGAATTAGTTACAAAGTATGGAGAAAGGTAACCACGGTCAAATTGCATCCCTTCAACAACATCTAGAGTTGTTTCTGCAGTCTTTGACTCTTCAATAGTGATAACACCATCTTTTCCAACTTTATCCATTGCTTCAGCAAGTAGAGTTCCGATCTCTTTATCATTATTAGCTGAAATTGTTCCAACTTGCTCGATCTCTTCATTAGTCTTGATTTCTTTAGCTACAGTTCTTAGTTCAGAAACGATCTTTTCTACAGCTGTATCAATCCCTCTTTTAAGATCCATTGGGTTGTGACCTGCAGTTACAAGCTTAGCACCTTCAGTATAAATTGCTTGAGCAAGAACTGTTGCAGTTGTCGTACCGTCACCTGCATCTTCGTTTGTTTTTTGAGCAACTTCTTTAACCATTTGAGCGCCCATATTTTGGAAGTTATTTTCTAGTTCAATTTCTTTTGCAACAGAAACACCATCTTTAGTGATGTGTGGAGCACCAAATGATTTTTGGATAACTACGTTTCTACCTTTAGGCCCTAGAGTAACTCTAACAGCATTCGCTAGTTGATTTACACCTTCTAAGATTAGTCCTCTTGCTTCTTCTGAGTACTTTAATTCTTTTGCCATTTTTATCTCCTATCTATTAATCAATTTGATTAAACTAAAATTCCTAAAATATCTGATTCTTTCATAATAATGTATTCAACACCATCAAGCTTAACTTCGCTTCCGGCGTACTTACCAAAAAGAACCTTGTCACCTTCTTTCACTGCCAGTTCAGCAACTGATCCATTATCTAGACGATATCCTGGCCCAACTGCAATAACTTCACCTTCACTTGGCTTTTCAGAGTTGTTATCTGGAATATAAATTCCACCAGCTGTCTTTGTTTCATTTTCAATTCTTTTGATTAGAACTCTATCTTGTAATGGTTTAACTTGCATAAATCCTCCAGTTAAATACATTTTTTATTTAATTACTAATTATTTATACACAAGGTGGTAGTGAACGGATACATGTCAAGGTCTGCCAAAGCGAAAAAATCATATTTTTTCACATTTATCTTAGCGCAAAGCAAAATTATCCTTCACGGAAGCTTAAAACTGTGAGATATTCCAAAAAAATTAGCCAGTTAACTTATCTTTATAAGGAGTCGCTCCGATAATTAGCATATGAAACTAAAGTTTAATGAAAAACTTTTAGGTAAATTCCTGCAAAATGAAGCCGCAGAGGAAAGAACATTTTTTGTCCTTACGCTAATTACAGGTGTTACATCAGCTCTTATCGCCGTCGGTCTACAAAAAGGTGTTCACTGGATTCAACAAATCCTTCAAACAGATACAACATTTACATGGCAATCAGTCCTTCTTGGAGGAGCTGCTCTCTTTATATCTGGTTGGCTAACAACTCGTAAATTTCCTTTCTCTGAAGGATCAGGTATCCCAAAAGTTCGCGCGGCCCTTGTTGTTGATCACGGAAGAATTAGTTTAAAAGATACTTTTGCTAAAGCTGTGACAACGCTGCTTGCACTTGGCTCAGGTGTCTCTCTTGGAAGAGAAGGGCCAACCGTTACCATTGCCTCAGGTGTCGCCTCTTGGCTTGGTTATTCATTTCATATTTCAAAGAAGCGAGTAAAGGCCCTTGTTGCAGTTGGAGCAGCGGGCGGAATTGCGGCTGCATTTGCAACTCCTATTTCAGCAGTTGTTTTTACATTAGAAGAAGTCGTTGGTGATCTTAATGCCAAAGTTCTTGGTTCGATTGTAATCTCATCAGTAGTGGCATCAATTACAGGGCAAATGCTTACAGGACAGCATCACATGTTTGAGCAACTTTATTATAAGATGCACGATCATCGTGAACTTCTTTTCTATTTACTCATAGGAATAAGTTGCGCTTTCATTGGACCACTTTGGATGAAGTCTGTTTTGGCCTTTAGAGAATTCAATCGAAAACATATGAAGAGTCACAAGCTAACTTATATGATGATTGTTTTTCTAATCATTGCATTGATGACTCAAGTTCACTCAAGTGTTATTGGAAGTGGACACGGAACTTTAGAAGACACATTACTTTCACTTATTCTCGACCCGAAAGTTTTATTCCTAATGTTCTGTTTAAAATTCCTAGCAACATCTCTATGTTACTCGGCCGGAATTTCTGGTGGTCTTTTCATGCCAACACTTTTAATGGGAGCAACACTAGGAAGTTTAATTGGTTCCCTTGCAAGTGTTTTCTTTCCAGAAATTACGACGAATACGGGTGCGTATGCACTTGTTGGAATGGGAGCATTCTTTGTAACAGTTATTCGTGCTCCATTTACTTCTATCCTAATCGTGTTTGAGTTAACGAGAGACTACAATATTATTCTGCCACTGATGATTGCAAATATCATCGCCTATATGCTCTCTTCTAAACCAACAGAGAATGAATCAATCTACGAACAAATTTCTGCACAAGATGGAATTCACTTACCAACACGTGATGATTTAGAAGTGCTTGATCAACTTCATGTTGAAGATGCAATGATAAAAGATATCGTTACATACGGTGCTACTTTAACAGTTAGTGAAACATTAAAAGACATTCAAAAATACAATCCAGATCTTCAAGGTTTTCCTGTTTTAAAAAATGGAAGATTACTTGGAATGATGTCAACGTCAGAACTTAGAGTTCAACTTGCAAAAGGAAATGGCGACATAAGGATTGAACAATTCTGCGAGAAAAAAATTATAAAAATCTATCCAGATCAAAGTTTATATATTGCTCTTCACAGATTAAAAAGATTCCAAATCTCCCGCCTACCGGTCGTCTCGAGACTTGACGAAAAAAGAATCATTGGTATTCTCACACCAAAAGATATCGTAAAACAATTCGGTTATCAGATAACAGAATCAAAAGAAAACGAAGCCAACAGTTAACCTTTTCTTAAAAGCCGGTTAATTAAGTACAAATTCAGGCCTTCCCCCCTTGACCCCTCTCGACTTTCAAAAATTCGGTTGCTACAAATTTATTCATCAATATTTTTTGTCTAACAACCTAACTAAAAAGGAGAGGGTAATGAAAAAATTACTACTAGCTTCGGCTCTTTTAATGGGAGCTTTCTCGACGCAAGCGGCTCGAGTACAATTTAATTTTGATGTATATTCATCAGGCTCATCAATTTATCCGTGTAATGCCGGTATTAAGCACAAAGAGCCAAGAGGACAAGTTTGTTATAACCCAAATACCTATGAGTCATGTACGCCGAAACGCGGTGGTGGCTATGGTGTAGCAGAGCCTCTAGTCGGAGATGGAGATGGGCTAGACAATCTTTTTGCAGGACTTGATGCTCAGCCAGAGTCTTACAACGGTTCGTGTGACCCTCAAACAGGTGAAGGCTGTGACTGTGTCTGTACAGGTGAACAAAATGGGGATCATGAAGCAACAATTGATTTCATGAAAGCAAAAATCACAAAATGGAAGGATCACGGTGATCCACAAGGTTACTCATGGTACAAGAAAGCTGTTGCAAACAATCACACTGGTAACTATGCAACACTTCTACCACACGTTAAGCAATTCGATCATAGAATCAAAGAACTTACGGTTAACCTATCTTCAGAAAGATATGGTGCAGAGTACTTCGTTGACATCTGTTACAGAGCAACTCAGATCGACTTTGGTCACAAGAAGCCAAAATACAAGTTTGAAAGAAAAGTAACTGTTACAGACCTTAAGAGTCCATATGACTACACTGGTGACAAGTTCCCACGTTATGGTGATGTATGGGCAAACCAAACTTACCAAGAACTTGCTAACCTAAAAGTTAAATCAGAAATCTTCTGTGTTGATAAAGGTTACGGTGGTCACTACTCTCTAGGTTTTGCTAAGAAAGATCTTTCTGTAAATGATATTGCAGACTTTACTGATATCTTCAACAAAAGCGACCTAAAAGGTTGTATGGTTAGATATACTTTCAAAGAAAAAACTCGTGGTAGAGATCCAATTGATACAGTAAGAAGATGGAAGCTTCACGGTGCAAACATCTGTACTGATACAGCTATCACATCTACACACTTATCTTACTAATCTAAGAATTAATTAAAAGTACACTGGGCAAGGCTAACCCCTTGCCCTCTTTTTCAAAAAATCTATGGGGTGGGGAAATGAAAATACTTATCATAACAATTATTCATACATTATTTTCAATGGCCTTTGCTTGTAAAGTCAACTCCCTTAATAAAGAGTTAAATATCACCTTCTCTCCATTTCAAAGTTCAAAGTTTATTTACAATGAAAAGGGGAGCGAACTTAAGGATGGTATTAAGTTTGATATAACTGACTGTGCAACAACGGTAGCAAACGATGAATATCTTATGATAAGCTTAGGTGTTGAAAATAATATGTTCGATGATAGTGTTCAAACTTTCAGTATTAATGACATGAACACGATAAATAGTAAAAACACAAAGTATTGTCGAATTGAAGACAAATACAATGACAACCTATCTGTTAGCGTTGATTTCTTACACAAACGTTTACTAAACAGACGAGAATTAATAAGCAAATGTACTGAGCTTAGAATAACAGATCATTCAAAAAAAGGTTTAAACATCTCTCTCAAGCAGAATGGATGTATAGTAAATAAAATCAATAACCAAACGGCAATTTTTGAAGGCTATTTTTGTTTTGCAAAGCCTCATGATGACTCGAAATTCGTGTTAGATTTCTCAGTAAAAGACGAGTGTCTAAAAGAAGAATTTTACCGAGAACGAAAAATCGAACTACAAGATGTTCTTGCAACTTTAGACTTCTATACTTCTGGAGATGATAGTGGTAGTTCACCAAAACTAAGATTCGTAGAAGACTACAAGCTAAGATTTACTGCGACTGCTGAAGGAATCATTAAGAGTGAGAAAACGGTACTCGAAAATGATCCGAAGTGGCCAATTGAGTGGCATGTTAACAATATAGAAATGGGTAAAATTAAGGTAAGTGGACATGGGAATGAATCAATAAAGCTAGATTCAAGTGTTTTCATAAACAACACATGTCAAAAAACATGCGTTAATGGCCTATGCTCATCACCATGTAGTTATACTCAACCAGTTGTTGGTGAGTACCTATTAAGCGAAGTAAAAAAAGATGGTGAAAGAGAGTTTATTAGCCTTTGGTATGATGGTGGAATTACACCAAGTAATTGGTCCGGCTTACTTAATGGAGCAGGACATCTACTACCAAAGTCAACTTTCAAAGATGATGCAGTATATGAGTTAGAAATCAATCTAGAAGATCAAGAGTTTTACTACCTCATGTTTAAAAATAGTATAACGAGTAGACTAAAATTAAATAATAAAACGATTCCTCAAATTGATAGAGAAGCTGGAGCACTTAGATCACTAAACGAATTCAATAGTATCGAACTTCTTCAATCACTTCCAGAATTTCCTGTATTCGACTATTTAAGATTTACAGGTAATACGCATATAGCTGTGAAGAATAGTGTTAATTCAATCAGTCGAGTATTTAAAGACTTCTTATGGCCACCATATATACAGAGATACTGCCATAATGAAAAATGTATAAAAACTAAAGATCACCAACTTACATTAAAGGTACAATTCAAAGTATCGAAGAATGAAAATAAATTTAAAGTGGAGTATTTGACATACAACAAATTATCAAACGTACAAGGGAACAAATTAATCGAAGCTTATGAACCACCATTTTCGACATGTATGAAACCAGGTACAGATCCTAATGACGACGATGATGACTGGGATGATAACGGTGATATTGGTGACATAGACTTTTAACAGCATGGAATTGAGGAGAACAAGGATGAAAAGATTACTATTAGTATTATTAATTATGACAGCTTCTGTGTATGCAAATGATGTCGACAACATGTTTGGAGGCGGAGAGGATCAATTTGAGTTTGAAAAATTTTCAAATGAAGAAATCCTACTAAGAATTGAAGAAGACATTAAAGTTTCTTGCCGTAAGGGAGAATGTACCCTCTTCTCTACGGAGAATAAATTTGCCGGTTTTGAAGTTGGATTTAATATTGGCGAAGGAATGAATCAACAAGCTGGAAGTGGTGTAAATATCTACACTGGAGGATACGGTGGAGAGATCAGCGGAGAATACTGGGGAGTTAACGTTAGATACTACAACGGTAAGTGTACTCAACGTATTAAAGTACCTAAATCTGTTTACATTGCTATTAATCGTTATATGTATGGTCTACTTGACACAGATGGTAATACACGCCGTGGTTTCACTCCTGCTGACGAAGCAATGATCCTTTTCTATACGACGATCATAGGAAGAGCAAGTGGCTGTACAGCAAATAATGGAAGCTAAAAAAATTAAGCTTTTCTTTAATTGTTAAGGAAAATTCAAAGTTATAAAACCTCTCTATGATGAGAGGTTTTTTATTTCTATTTTTAATTACTTTTACCGCCCATGCGAAAATCAAATGGCATGATTGGCAACATCAAGAACTAAATGACTTGATTACGCCACTAACAACAATCGACTTAAATAACCGTGCATCCTGTGCAATCGATTCAAAGAAACCAACAACATCAATGTTTGTTTTCTTAAATAATACGATTCCGGCCAAAGCAGCATATCGCTTAGCAAATCGAACAGGTCAGGACAAAACAAAAGTGATTAAAGAATTAATTAGGGATTATCGAAATAAAGTAACTCGACTTCTTTATGAAATTCATCAAAAGCTAATTCATCAAGAACTCCCACTTCTCCCCTACCTAGATAGTGAAAACAATATTCCCGTCAAGTATCAAAAGATCTTAAAAGAGTGTTATGGCAAGCTAGAGTGTCCAAAACTCAATAATTACATGGATGCCCTCTGGACAAACTCTCATAAGTTAAAGCATCGACTATATGATAGCTTTGAAGACAGTAATTATATTCAGAAAAAATATGTCAAAGGAAATGAAACGTTTAAGTGCATTAGGATAAAAAAATTTGGTCCACTACAAGCAAATCTTTTCGGCCAAAAACCATCAGTTCAAGACCTTAACCGTATCGCACAAGAGTTATTAGATTTAGATGAAAGAGTATCTGATTGTCGCTTAGAAGATATCGACCAGATTGATAACCTACAAGTGTCTGGTTACCAGTTTGATATCGAGGGAATCAAAGAAAGATATTGGGAAAAAGAAGTTGGATTTGATTATTGGAACTCAATGAAACTCTATTTCGCTTGGGCAATGAGGAATTTGAAAGTTGAAAACTCTAAGTACGAACAAATCATTAGAAATTCGAATACCCAAGATTATATTCTCTTTTCTCCGAGTGGATGTAAGAGCGATATCATTCCTACTTGTAATAATAAGAGACTCGCAGAAAACTCATTTAGAGAATTCTCTCGCAAGAATTTTGAAAAGGATGCTCTAGAACTCGACATCTTAGCGCCTATTTCAGAGGGGGTTCAAAATGACCTTCTTAAAGATCCATTTGCCAGTGTCAATCAAGATATTCTCGATATCGCCTCGTATAACGATGCTGATAAGTGGATAGAGCATATATTCAAGAATCAGACTCAAACAAAGAACTACGTTAAAAATAAACTTATTGATTCATTAACTTTTTTCTCCCTCGTGAGAAATCGCCTTAGGCCAGAAGAAGTTAAAGAACAGCTCGCATTTTATTTTAGAAATCTAGATGGTAATACGATCAAAAATGATCTTTATTACTTATGTGCAGAAGCTTCTGTTATCTCGGATGATATCTTTAGTTTCACAAAGAAACATATTGAAGGCCTTAAAGGAACAGATCTCATCGATAACCTTGACCTTATTTTTTCAAAGAAGCCTTATGATGATGTTATCGATTATTATAAATCCCTAATGGATGAAACTCGTGCCTACTGTAAGAGTCTAGATCAAAAGAATATTTGGAATGATGAATTTGATATCGAATACGAAGGTTTTCATCAGTGGTATATCGATAAGACCAGAGCAGCAAAAACTTTTGAAACATTTCCAGAAAAGCACTACGAGAGTGATGCTCTCTCACAAGATTTTATAACGTATGAGAATGGAGACGTTATTTGTCGCTCAATAAGTCATTGCTTAAGAAAATCTATTATCAATATTATTGAAACTTCTCGTGCTAGCTACTATGGTGATCTCTTCTGGAAGGCGAAGTTCTCACAAGCTTCGGCAGACTTATTTAACCCATACGCAGATCGTGTCTCTTGCAAGGTATATGATCCTTACTTTAAGACAAAGCAAGTCATGACTCAATTTGTGTCAGATATTGGCCAGGGACTGATGAGTTTCTTCACACCAGGTGTTCTATATACAAGAGTGAGCTTAACACCTGGCTACGTCACTTCTTTTAATAAGATGATTAAAGATGGCCAAATTGAATTTAATAAAGACTATGAAAAATCAAAAGTTAACGTTGAACTAATTACTGAATTTGGGCCATTAATTGGAGTTCCTTGTGCCCTTTCAATTACAGGTAGTACTAAGAGTCCAACGAATTTATATCATTTCAGAGGCATCTCTGTTGGTGCTTGCTTTGATCGTAGCGGTGGTGACGTCATTGCCAATAGTGGCTCAGACGTGTCTTCACAAGACCCAACACGTAGAGCGGCATGTGCTGCATGTCGAATCAACTTTGAAGGTATTTCAAATACACTTACTTATTTTAATTCAAAACTTGGACCCTTCTTCTATGTAGCAAGAGCTTTATATAGCTTATACAAGGGCCTAACTGATTTTGATAATATCCCTAGAAGATGGGAGCTAGACTTAGAAAAACTTAAAACGACTTATCAACGCTTTGGTGAGATTCCTAAGAGGTGCCGTTCGACTCTTTTAAATGGAAACCACTGTTTAAGTAATCAAGATGAGAAACTAGCTATAGAGGCAGTTCTTGAGAAAAACTTAACAATATTCGCCTCAAAGAGAGTTGTAAATGGTTACAAATTTAAAGTCAGAGAATGTAAAAATGATTTAACTGTTAGGGTGGAGCAAAATTTTGCGAGGTTATTTTCATCATGCGAGCAATAATACTATTATTTTTCTTACCAATTATTAGTACTTATGCATTAAGTGTTAATATTATTTGGACACCAGATTTTACAAAAGAGCTACACCTAGAGTGTTCTAATATTGGCTGTCTTGATGGCCAAAGCTCAGACGTTATTGAAGAAGCTATTTGTGATGAATGTTTTTCTGATTCAGTTAACTCTACATTTATCTTCAATAATATAACAACCTATCTTCATCCAAATGAGTTGATAACTCTTGATGAATTTATCACTTACCTTTACACAGCAGATTTTATCTCAATCAACTACAACTCTCCCTATGATCTTGTCTCAAGTCGCTCGATGGAAATTAAGAAATTACTTTATAAAGATTTGTGCCCGAATAAGCACGATGCAATTATTTTTTTTAAAAGAGGATATGCTGATACATTTTCCTCTCCAGAGCTTATTTACTGCGGAGAGGAAATATATACTGCACAATTATTTTAGATCGTACCAGTTAACACCAAATGCAGGATCGACTTTTAGTGGAACTTTTAATTCGACGACGTTTTCCATGCCTTCTTTGACAAGAGTCTTCACTTCATCAAGCTCTGACTCAAGAACATCAAAGATAAGCTCATCGTGTACCTGAAGAATCATTTTAGACTTTAGTCCACGCTTCTTCATTTCTGCATCGATATTAATCATTGCACACTTGATGATATCAGCTGCAGTCCCTTGAATTGGCGAGTTAATTGCCATACGCTCAGCATTTGCTTTGACTGTGCGATTATTAGAATGAATATCTGGAAGGAACCTCTTTCTTCCATACATTGTAATTGAATAACCTGTTTTCTCAGCATCTTCCTTAAGTCCATCTAAGAAGCCTTTGATCTTTGAAAATCTCTCAAAGTATTTTTCAATATAGGCCTTAGCATCTTTTCTAGAGATTTTAAGGGCCGAAGCTAAACCGAATGAAGACTGTCCATACATAAGACCAAAGTTTACGGCCTTTGCCTTTGAACGCTCATCACTTGTAACTTCCTCAAGAGCAATGCCATTAATTTCACTTGCCGTTTGTGCGTGAATGTCCTTGTCTTCATTGAATGCCTTAATCATTGTTGGATCTTCACTGTAGTGAGCAAGGATTCTAAGTTCTACTTGAGAATAATCGGCAGCTAAAAGTAAGTTACCAGGTGTCGCTATAAATGCCTTTCTCACAAGTCGTCCTGTTTCAGAACGAATTGGAATATTTTGTAGGTTCGGATTCACACTTGAAAGTCGACCAGTTTGAGCAACGTGCTGATTAAAGCTTGTATGAACCTTGCCTGTTTTAGGATTTACGATTTCAGGAAGGGCCTTTACATATGTCGAAAGAATCTTTCCTAATTCACGATACTGAAGAATTAAACCTGGGACCTCATTAATATTTTTTGAATCAAGCTCTTCTAGTACAGAAGAATCCGTTGAGTAACCTGTTTTCGTTTTCTTAACAACAGGGAATGATAACTCATTAAATAAGAACTCCCCTACTTGTTTTGGAGAATTCAAGTTAATTGTGTCATTCATTGAATATGAATCAACTTTCTTTTGAATTTTATCTAAAGACTCTTGTAGATCTTTTGCCATTTCATAAAGGTATTCTTTATTTAAGTGCACACCTTCAAACTCCATTTCAGCTAAGATTGGAATAAGCTTATTGTCGATATCTTCATAAACACTAACGAGTTCTTTTTCCTTAAGCTCTTCTTTTAAATGATTTGCAAGCCTAAAGACTGCAATTGATCTTAGGCCCGAATAAGATGCCTTATCTTCACTCGTTTCAAGTGAGGTAATAAAAGGAGTCTTTTTATCAAGAGTCGTTACCTTTACATTTACATTAGATGCGATAACTTCAAGATTATGTCTCGTACTTGGGCTTACATTATAGTGGGCCAAAGTAACATCAAAATTCTTGGCCTTAAACTCTAGTCCACGTCGAAGTAAGTGAGAGTAGTCACGCTTTGAGTGTTCACTATACACTTCTATCGACTCATTACCCCAGATTAACTCTAGTAACTCTTTTTCATTAGAATCATTAACTTCGACAAAGTAAGAATTATTATCAAATGAAATACTTAAGCCTACAAGATTACGAGCATGAATATCTTCACTATCAAACTCTGTTTGGACTGCAAGGGCCATTTGATCTTTAATAATCGTCTTAAATTCCTCAAGAGTCGTAACCTTATGCTCAAATGGAGATGCTAGCTCTTCACCTTCCCCTTCCTCACCATTAGCAATAGAAAGTTGGTATTTAAGATCTTCCATTCTCTTAATCATTGAATTCATACCAAGGTCTTTTAGAAAAGTTAGAAGCTCCTCTGAAGGATAGAACTTAATCTCAGAATCTTCTGCCTTACATTCTAAATCAATATCTGTAACAATTTTAATTAGTTCTTTTGAGAGCTTTGCATCCTCAACATGTTCAGTGAAAGCAGTTGTTAATTTCTTACCTTTAAATGTATCTGAAACTTCAAAACACTTCTCAAGAGTTCCATGCTCCGCAAGTAACTTTGCAGCTCCCTTTGCACCAATACCACGCATTCCTGGAATATTATCCGAAGTGTCTCCCACCATTGATAAGTAATCAACGATTTGATCTGGGCGTACACCCATCTTTTCAAAGACACCTTTTTCGTCGTAAGTAACATCCTTCATCGTATCGAGCATCTTAATATTGTCACCAACAAATTGCATAAGGTCCTTATCACCTGAGGCAATTAGGATTTCATCAAAGTCATTTTTCCATTGAACAACAGTTGAGCCAATAATATCGTCGGCCTCATATGTTTCATTTGCAACATTGAGAAGACCCATCTTGTCGATAAGTTCTTTAATGAGTGCAAACTGAGGGACAAGTTCTTCAGGTGGCTCAGAACGATTGGCCTTATACTGATCATAAAGTTCATTTCTAAAAGATCCGCCCGAAGTATCGCGAGCAAGAAGCATATGAGTTGGCCTATAATTGGCCATAATTTTCAATAGCATTGAAAGCACACCATAAGTGGCGTTAACAGGTGTTCCGTCTGGCGCATTCATTGAACGAATTGCAAAAAATGCACGGAATATAAAGTTACTGACGTCGACGACGATTAATCTTTTCTTTGACATATAATCTCCAATTTATGCTATAAATCTAGCCAATTATGTTGAATCTGTTAATGATTAATGTGGAGAATCGATTATGGACAATGCACAAAAGATCGAAATTTATACTAGAGTAAAGCGAGATATCTTTGCTATTTGTGAAGGCGAAAGTAGCACAATTGCAAAAATGGCCACAATCTCTTGTGTTTTGAAACAGGCATTTTCCCATTATTACTGGTGCGGGTTCTACATGGTTGACCCAAATAAAGAACAAGAGCTTGTCGTTGGCCCATACCAAGGAACTCTTGGCTGTCTTCGCATCCCTTTTGGTAAGGGGGTTTGTGGAACTGCTGCTCAACTTCTTGAAACACAAATCGTTGAAGATGTTCATGCAATTGCCAACCACATCACTTGTGACCCAAAGAGTCAGTCAGAGATTGTTATTCCGGTTTTTGAAAATAAAAAATTAATTGCAGTTCTTGATGTTGATAGCGATTCACTTGCAAGCTTCAATGAAATTGATAAATCTAATTTAGAAGAGATTATCAATACTGTTTTTGCCTAAGCCTGAGTCCCCTGGTCTTCAAACCAATTTGTTTTACGCTTCTTAATTGCAAGCATTGTATCGTCATTTGCCATAACAGTAGTGTCGGCCATAACATCACCTAAGCGATGCCCCGAATCAAGCTTATAAAGGAGATATAGCTCTATCCCCACAATTGGAATTCCTACAATGACGGCCATAAACCAACCAGCTACAGGAATGATGGCAAATACTAATGGAATGATAAAAGGGAGATTTCTAATAAAGCTTTGCTTAAGTGAACAAGGTGTTCCATCAACTAAAGAAATTACTCTAAAGCCGATAAACTTCTTACCAACAGACTGTCCATTTTGAATTGAGTCAGCAAAAGTTAGATAGACGATCGAAAGAAGAATACCAATTGGATATAAGAATAGAGACAAGACGACGACAATAAAAAGGTCAATTGCCTTAGCGAGTATGCGTGAATAACGTGCAACCTTAATGGCCGACTTTAAAAGGTACTTTCTATCCATATAACTATCTTATCCTATGAATTTTATTAGAAAACAAGGCATTTTTTGCACCTAGTCCAAACAATAGATATTAACTAAAGAAATGCTTAACTTCTCTATCAGTCAATAGACTTTGATTAATAGCCAAAAATAGGATTTTAATATATAACTTTAGACTGAGACTAAATAGAGCACATACGCTCTGGAGGATAATTATATGAGTACTGTTGGTAAAACTGACGTAACAAATTTTGAATCTGATGTACTAAAAAGCGCGAAGCCAGTTCTAGTAGACTTCTGGGCAGAGTGGTGTGGACCTTGTAAAACACTTGGACCAGTACTTGACGAAGTAGCATCAGAAATTGGTGAAACTGCAACAATCTTAAAAGTGAACGTTGATGACAACGGAGAACTTGCTCAACAATACGGAATTAGAGGGATCCCAACAATGATCTTCTTTAAAGACGGTCAAGCAACGAAGACTCTAGTTGGTGTTCAAACAAAAGAAGAAATTAAGAAGTCTTTAGAAGAACTTATGTAATAAAAGCCTCTACGATAGAGGCTTTTCTTTTTTGAGAAGGAATTTATGTCTAATTTTATTTCCCACGCATTTAATCACGCACAAGAAACTCTAACAAAATTTATCGCTAACGAAGAAAACTTCGCCACTATGGAGAAAGCGATTAATGAAATGGTTACGGCCATAAAAGGTGGAGGACGTGTTATTAGTTGTGGAAATGGTGGTTCAATGTGCGATGCTATGCACTTCGCAGAAGAACTAACAGGACGTTTTCGTAAAGATCGCCCAGCAATGCCAGCTATTGCTATCGCCGACTCTTCTCATATCACATGTGTGGCCAACGACTATGGTTTTGAATATATCTTTTCAAAATATGTTGAGGCCCATGGACACAAAGGAGATGTCCTTCTTGCCATCTCAACTTCAGGTAATTCACCAAATTGTCTTGAGGCCGTAAAATCAGCTCATGAAAAAGGGATGAAAGTTGTCGGTCTTCTTGGAAAAGGCGGTGGAAAAATGAAGGATCTTGTGGACTTCCCTATCGTTATTGAAGCTGATCTTTCTGATCGAATTCAAGAAATGCATATTAAAATTATTCATACGTTCATAGAGGGAATTGAGCGCCAAGTTTTCCCTCAAAATTACTAAAGAATTACGAGAAAGAATCGGCAGTTTATTCCAAGTCTTTAAAATCAAGTGCTTGACGCGAATATGAGTTAAAATATTCTTAAGTTAGTACATAATTTTAAGGAGCTATAAATGGAAGGCACAGCTGTATCATCGGTAAACACGATCGCTGCTTTTTTTCAAAACGGTGGAATCTTCATGTGGATCATTCTCTTTATCTGGGCAGTAGGTCTAGCTATTGGATTAGAAAGATTCTTTAAACTAAGCTTTAAATTTGATGTTGATGGAGCTTCATTTATGAATGAACTTCGTCGCTATATTATGGCAAATGATGTTGAGGGTGCCTCACGTGTATGTTCAGGATCAAGCGCTGCCCTACCAAAGGTATTAAGAAGTGGACTTGAAAGAGCTTCTGCTAAACCAGAGCAAATTCAAAATGCAATCGATGCAACAGCTTTAGAAGTCATTCCAAAAGTAGAACTAAGACTTAACTACCTACAGCTAATTGCAAATATCTCAACACTATTTGGACTACTGGGAACGATCCAAGGTCTAATCGCTTCATTTGCGGCCGTTGCTGCTGCAGACCCTACGCAAAAAGCAGAGCTTCTTGCAAAAGGTATTTCACAAGCGATGAACACGACATTCCTAGGTCTACTAGTTGCTATCACAATTATGATCATTCACGCTTTCCTAAGTTCAAAGTCAGAGAAGATCATCAATGAGATCGATGAGTATTCAGTTAAGTTAATGGACATCTTAAATACAGAAGAAAGTAAGTAATTATGTATAGAAAGCCGAGTCGAAAATATAAGAATAAGAAAGTTGAGAGACTGAATCTAATTCCAATTTTAGATTCGGTCTTCATCTTTATCTTCTTTCTTTTAATGTCTGCAAACTTTGTGAGAATTTATGAGATTGGTTCTGATGTTCCTATCATTTCAAACTCAACTCCACCAAAGAAGCAAAAAGAAAGATTAGACCTAACTCTAAAGATTAACACGAGTAATATCACTCTTCACTCTGGACCAAATGAGAGACGTATTTTCACGGCCGGTAAAACAGCTGATGGTGAGTACGATCTATTCAAACTAAGAGAAAAGTTAATTGATCTTAAGAAGAGATATGTGGATGAAAAAGAAGTTATCTTTATCCCTAATGCAAATATCTCTTACGAAGAATTAATTAAGATTATGGATGCTGTTCGCGATATCAAGAAAACAGACCCAGAAGTTTGGACAAAGAGAGATGGACAGGACGTAAAAGTTCTTGAGCTATTTAACAATATTATTTTTGGCGATACGCAGTCGTAGAAATAAAGAATCAGGTTTATTATGAGAAATCGTTCAATTAGAAATAGAGGAATTAGAAGAAAGAAGGAACCATTTGATATTGATATCACTTCCCTTCTCGACATTCTTGTTATTCTTCTTGTATTCCTAATTCGAAGCTATGATACAACAGGTGTAATTCTTAATATTCCAAAAGATATTACAATCCCACACTCTGCTTCAAAGTCTATCAATGAGCAAGGTGTTGTTGTCCAGGTTTCGACAAAGATCGTTTGGGTTGATGATAAAGAAGTCCTTAATACTGAGACTTTCAAAGGACAACTCTACTCTCAAGGTGGGAAGCTTATTGTTCCACTTTATAATGAGCTCGTTGCTAAGAAGAAAGAAATTGATGATCTTGCAAAAATGACACCTAATGCGAAAAAGTTCTCGGGTATTGTGAATCTCGTCATTGATAAGTCGTTGAAGTATAACTATGTTAAGAAGCTTATGCACACTGCTGCTGAGGCAGGGTTTCAACAGTATAAATTCGTTGTTTTAGGACAAGAGTAGAATAAAAAAAGCTCCATTCGGAGCCTTTTTTATTCAAACTAGAAAAATCTCGTTAATGTAACGCCAAACTCATCATCCCCATCAAGGACGTACAGTCCGCGATTATCAGCTTTTGCATCATCTCCGATAGTCACTCCACGGAAATTTAACTTCATCTTCCAAGCATTGTTTAGGCGACGCTCATAACTTAAGTAGTATAGAGTCTCCCCTGCTCTTTCAAGGTCAATATAAAGACCTAGCATAAACTCATTAGAGTACGCGTCGTTTAGAGCTAGGCGATGACCAATAAAAAGATCATTTTGAAAGATTTGAGCTTGGCTTCTCTTATCCTTACCAACACCTAGAACACGTTGGTATTCAGTATAGAACCCTGAACTCCAGTTATTATCGTAATTATAAGTATACTCATGACCAATAGAAGCTAGTTGATAATTAAAGATCTCTCTTTGCCCACCAGTATAATCAATAATTGACACTGAATCATTTACGTTAAAGTCTGAATAAAGGTATTCAAATTTAAATGTTTGCTCACCCCAAAAATAAGTAGCAGCAGTACCATAATCAGCAACATCAAGATAATACGCATTGATATTTCCTGCTAAGAGATCCGGTACTGATGCAGCTGCAAAGATAGGTCTAGTACGATCGATATGATCCATTGCAAAGACAGTTAAGTCTAGATCACCAAACTGATGAGCATAGTAAACTGCGAATTGATCAAATTGATTATCTTCGTCTGAGTCCGTTATCTTATTACCTTTAACAACATTTTGTTTTTGAGGACTAAGGCCATCAAAGATTCTCATTTTAGAATCAGGATAGAAACCTTCTTTAAAATATGGCATATAGATAAACTTCATCGTCCCAATACTTGTGTAGTGACTTAGAACAACAGAAGTTTCACCAAGTTTTTCAAATCTCTCAATATTACCGTCGTTGATACGAGAATTGATAACATCCACAACATGATATGCTTCAAGACGTGACCACATAAACATATGCTGACCAACTGATGCCTGCCAATTCCCAAAACTACGGCCAATATTAAACTCATTGAAGTCAACATAGCTATTGTCTTGGTACTTCTCATCAGCACGGCCGATAAGAGAAAGATTATACTCCCATCCGCTCCAGTCACCTCTATCTTCTAGAGCAACTTTAACAAAGGCCAGTTCATTTGGTTGATCCTCTCCTAAAAGAGTTTGAGCATCATCAACATAACCTCTAAAGTTTAATGAAACCTCTCCTCTACCATCAGCTAGAGAGCTAAGACTTGATAGAGTAAGTGCACCTGTGATTAATCCGTATATTAGTGTTTTCAATTTACTTTAACTTCCTCTTAGTAAGATCATTCTCATTAACGGCCTTACCAATAACTCTATTCTTCCACTTAAAAATCGACTGCTTCTTATTGTTAAGATTTAGCATAAGAATTTTATTAGCACGCCACATCTTTCTCTTACCAACAGTGTAAGATTTGAAGTCATCCATTGTAGAAGTTTTTATATGTTCATTTCTTTTGTTGTAATACTCTGACTTAACTGGTGCTAAGTACTTTTGAGAAACATAAAGAACTACCTTAGAGTAAGAACTCTTTGCCTTTGCAACTCTTTCAAGTACCCAAACTTTTTGTCCTGCAACCTTGTCATCTTTTAGATATTTATAATTGTATTTTTCAATTGTTTGACCACCGATATCCTCAAACGAGAATTCAGAACCCATGAATGAGCTCCCCTTTGAGCGTGAATTGATTTTCTTAACTCTCTTTAAAGACGGAAGATAAAGCCATTGGTCATCATCTTTTTCATTTTTCCATGTCCAAGTAAGTAGCTTAGTTCCCTTAACATCTAATGGTTTTTTAAACTCCATTAAGCTCTTATCAACACCATCAAATTCCCCTGATGCCCCTAGCATTTCGCGGATAATTTCAACACCACTTGAATCAACTAGGACAAGCTCCATCGTTGACGTGTCACCAATATAACCCTTATTCGCTTGATCCATTTTCCTAGCAATCTCTAGGCCTTTATCATTAGCAAATACAGAAAGTGTTAATAACATTAATAAAAGTTTAACTATCTTCATTAGAAACCTCGTGTTTTTTCGGTATGTTTTCCCATCAGATAGTAGCATTCACAACACAATGATTGAACATTTACTCGTGATAATGACAATGGATTCATTAAATTATTGAAAATATGCCCCTTATTTTACAACAAGGGGCGTTAGCATTTTTTGATGAATTTAGTAAGCGCTTGAATTTAAGTTAAGTGGTACGTGAACACCAACTTCGGCCCCACCTTTTGGTCGTGGGAATTGAATCGTTTTTAAGTGATTTACAACACAATTTTTAACACTTGGCGGAACACCGCGGTCAGCTTTGGCAACACTTGCTTTTGTCACGTTACCTGAGGCACCGATAACAAATTCCATTCCAAGAACTCCCGAGATACCTTTTTGTTGTACATCAAGTTCTTTTTGGTAACAGTATCTAAACTGTGGAACGTTTTCCATAAGAATTCTCATGATATCATTTCGATCCATAGAACCTAAAATTACCTCACGATATGGTACACCTGCAATATAAACTTGTTTCTTCTGAACAAGTCCATCTGTTCCAAACGATGATGAAAGTTTTCCACTCGTCTTACTACTTAGTGATCCAACTTCTGCCTTAACATCTGCTTTTTGAACTTGTGCAGAATCTCCAGTTGATAATGCAGAGTTATCATCTGCAAAACTTTCACTTGCACCAGAGCCTGCTTTAAAAGAATTTAGAGCACCACCTTTGGCCATAAGAGAGTTCATTGAAGATGTAAAAGATGTTGATTTGTAGACATCAACTTTCCCGCGACTTTTTCTATTTGTCGCCAATTTCTTCACTGTTGTTTTCTTATTTGTTGTACGTGCAGGCTTAGATGCTTTCTTTTTCTTTTGCCTAACAACTTGTTTATCATTTGGCTTCCCTTGTCTTGCCTTCCCTTTTTTAGGAGTGGACGTAGACTTTTGTCTTGGATCACCCTTGCTCTTTGTCACCTTCTTTGGCTTCTCAACATTAGAGACGGCCTGCTTAATTGGTGCTTTCTTTTCAACTTTCTTTTTAACTTCATTTTTAACAACATTCTTCTTCTTAGTGACACGAAGCTGTTTTGGTCGATAAAGAATTTTTGCGATTCTTTCAGGAACCTTCTCTTTTTCGATTTCTTTATCAACTTTAAAATTCAGCATTCCAGCTGCAAAAACGATAAAGAAAAGAAGACAGAAAATAAGATATTTTCTTAATTCTTTATCACGTCTAAAGATCGGAGCCGTTTTAACGATTGGAGGAGCTTCAGTTCCTCTAATGAAAACCTTTAAGTTATCCTTTTCAAAAATATGGATATCATCACGACGAAGTGAGCTTTTAGCGTTTTTATTATTTAAGAATGTACGATGTTCAAATCCAGGAATAGTTCCAACTGCAACATCATTCTTTCTAATATCGAGAAGTTCAACTTTATCTTTCTTACCTAGGTATGGGAATTCGATATCATTCCCACGAGCATTTGAACCAACTAAATAGAACTTCCCATCTTTGTGAGGAATATAATCTAATGAAACGATTTTCCCATTAAATAGAATAATGACTTCAGCTGCTTCTTTATCAATACTATATTTAAAGATAGGATAAATCTCATCTGGTTCTTCAAATATATACTCAGAGAATTTCACATTATCATCAATACTTAGAGGATAATTTACTTGATACTCTTCATCTTTTTTTATTCTCTCATCATTAAACTTAGGTTGCTTTGGTAAATTCTTCACAACCTCTTGTGGATGAATTAGTTGCTGTGGTGGGAGTTGAGCAGTTGAATCAAAAGTGAATGAGTAATTACCAATTGTAATAGACTCCCCACCCTTAAGTTCAGTTGTAACAATTTCTTCACCATTAACTAATACTGGTTTTGAAGAAGACATACTATAGATTGATACCTTGTCAGCAAATTCAATTAGACAATGAATATCATCAATCCCAGCACCTCTCATACGCACATCACAAGAGTCACTTGCTCCTAAAATAATACGATTCTTCTGAGGTAGACGAATATCTTTTTTACCTTTTAAATAAAATGATCTTCCTTGATCCACTTCTACTCCCTAGCGTATACGATCCAAACCTTTCATCATTTCAAGATGAAAATTTGGTTTTGAAGGTAATTTATTTTTAAATTGACGAAGGTAGCGACTCGACACAGTGATCTCGCCTGGCGCTCCAAGTTCTCCATCAACACTAATCTCTTCAAGATTAAATTGTTCAAACTTCTTATATTTATAAACTACTTTTTCCTTAACAGACTTCTGTCCATAAGCATGAGTAGCAAATAGTAATAAAATGGCAGACATTAATACTTTCATCATTACATCTTCCTAACTTGTTGATAGAAGGCCTTATCCTTAGCATTCATATCAGTACTATCTAAATCACTTTGTATTGTAATTGCATGTTCACTCTTTAATTGCTTCAAAGAGTAGTAAAGAGCAATTTTAAGACTTGGAATATCAATATAATCCGAATTCATTTCCTTAAGAATTGTATAAGCATACTTTGGTTTAGCATCAAATAAATATGAATATACTAATGAGTTAATAACATCACGATCATTCTTATTCACTGAATATAGACGCTTAAGTAGTGAAATCGACTTTGAATACAGTCCATATCTAATGTAGATATTGGCCAGATTAAACATTGCCGTCTTATTATTCTTTTTTAGAATCAGAACTTGCTTAAAGGCAGCAATGGCCTTCGCATCCTTATCTTCGTCTACATAGACGACACCAATATTATTAATTGCTGGAATATACTTATCGTCTAAAGCAACCGCTTTATTAAAGTACACTTTTGCAAGTCTCTTATTGCCAGACTTATAAGAACAGATACCTTGTTGATTCCAATACGATGGATTGGCCTTGTACTTCTCATACATTTGATCAAGTTGAGCTAGTCCTTCTTTCGTATTTCCCATATAGCAAAGACCAACTAGTCCCGTTTTCTTAGAATCGATTTCTTCTAGTTTATCTAACTTAACCTTGTCCAGAGACTCATCTTCTAGAACATCATCAACTAAGTCATTAATTAAATGATAATCAGCTTCTGCATTATAGCGAATCTGACTCTTTGGTTTAAAATCAGCATTTGTTAGGTTTTCGATCTGCTCACCATCTTCTAGTTGCTGAGTTGTCCCCTTCTTCGAAGAAGCACAAGAAACCATTAGTAGCATTGAAAGAATAGCTAAATACTTCATTAACGATTCCCCCTCTTATCCATTAAGACAGGCCCTGTCATCGTTGGAAGACCCAGGCCTTGTCGAGACAACGTCCCAAAATTTTGCGTTAGAACGTCGTTCTTATTAATTAGGTTATCTAATTCTCTTTTTAACTGACGTGACTTGGTTGCGAGGTTTGCTGAAACATTGGCCATACTTGCCTTAAAAGACTTCACATATTCAGCAGACTTACCTGTAGGTGAGAAAGTACCTACATCAGATGAGAATTGATCAAAAGAGTTAATTAAAAGAGAGTAACTCTTAACCATTGCCTCACCAGAACCCATTGCTACGATTTCTGCGACCTGTCCTTGAATACGATCTAAGCGATTAAACTTTAACTTCATCGTGTTGTTAAACTTACTTTCTGGAAAACTAAGTGAGATAGAATTAAAGTTATTAACTTCATTTTCTAACTTATCAACTTCCATCAGTGCGACTTCATCAATTGTTTCAATTGCTAGACTCTTCTTCTTTTTCACCTTACGGTAGATATAGCTTAGCTCTCCTGCATAACGTGAGTTATTCTTCTGCGATCTCGAAAGCTTCGAAAGTTTCCCTACATACTCCGACTTTTTGTATAGACTCTTTGTATAAGCACTTAAACGTTGGCGATATATCGTATCGGCCTTACTAAGTAATTTAAAATCAATATAGTAATCAAAGATTTGCTCATATGATGCTAACAAAGTTGAATTCTTGAATCGACACTTAGATTGTTCATCAACAAAGCTAACAGCAGCACTATCTTTTCGAGTAGCAAGTCCCATGACGATATAGTTCTTAAGCAGGCCTTCTTTATTCTTATCTCTAATCGAACATGTTTTCGATAATAACTTCTGAGTTAGGCCCATACCAGCATCAACTCTTTGTCTTAAAAACAATTCACTAATAATGCTATTAAATGATTCGTAGAACTTCGTAATTTCAGAAACAAGCATTTCATCAATTGCACGATCTAACCATTTAGACATAAGATCCACATTACCTGATTCATAGAATAAAACCGCAATATTATAAGCAGCATTTCTTTTGGCCTCAGCAGTACTCTCTTTATCTTTATAGATAAACAAGTAACCTTTTAATGCCGTTACCTTATCACCCTTTTGGTTCGCCTTTTGAATATCTGAGAATTGAGCAACAAGAATAATTTTATTTAAATGAGTAATAAAGCCTCTTCTAAGAGGGATCCCTGTTGACTTTAATTCACCAACAAAGCCCATAAGCTCTGATTTATTCTTTTGAGACTTATGTAGATCAACAATTCGGCCAATCATTGCCTCATTCTTTGAAATTGCTCTTGGATTTTCCTTGGCATAAACAAAGAATAAGTTCTGCGCCTTCTTCGCGTCTTTTTGTTCATCGACATAATAAGAGAATAGTTTTTCAACGGCCTTATTCTTTTTTACCTTTGAGTCCTCATGCTTAATATATGTTGAAAAAACTTTTTCAAAGTACTTTGATCTAATTGATGCAGATGTTTTCTTATCATTTAGTACGACAATCATACCTGCCAGAGAGCGTTTAAAGTATACATTATCCGTCTTATCCGAAGAAATAACCTTGTCATACATAAAGAGTGCTTGCTTATACTCAGCTGCTGCATAGTAAGACTCACCTGCGTAGAAGAGAGCTCTCTCACTTAAGCTAGGGTCAACTTCCTGAGAAATGAAGTAGAGTTCTGCTGCAATACGCCCTTTAAACCTCATAACTTTTGGACGTTTTTTATTATGTGACATCCCTAATTCTTTTTGAAGATGAGCTGCCCTCTTTGTTACATAAAAAAGTGCTTCTTTTCTTTGTTCGGGATTCAGTTTTGTTTTAGTAATTGTTCGAGCGAAAACAAGAAAGTTCTTGTTATTATTATACTTATCGTAAATTTGTAGAAGTTGAACTAAAGACTTCGCCTTATATTCTTCATTCTTTCCATTAAAGGCAGACTTAAACATGCCAGCGGCTTGTGAGTACTTTTGTTTATCAAGAAGAAACATTCCCATATCATAGAAGTTTTTCTCAGGTGTGCCTTTCTCATTCTGGTAAAACTGAAGAGCTCTTTTTGTGTCGCCTTTATCAGCATAGAAATAACCGACATCACGTCCGGCCATATCTTTCTTATCAATATACTTTGGACTCTTAGATAGGCTGTGAACTTCTTTCATCTGCTTAATCGCAGTATTCTTCTTTCCAACTCTGAAGTTTGACCAAGCTAGGTTGTATAAGTACTTTGTATACCATTTATCATCTTTAATTTTATAGATGACAGTATCGTAGTATCTCTTAGACTTATTAAAGTCCCCTTCTCGATAGTAGATATCACCTAGTGCAAGACGAGACTTTACACCAATTAGGTCATTCTTTGGCGCCGATTTAACGGACTTAACAAATAATGACTTTGCGCGATCCATTTGAACATTTTCAAGTTCATTATAGGCAAGGATATAGTAGATATGTGAGCGGGCCTTTGCATTTGGTCTCTTTTTTAAGATTGCAAGACCAATTTGTTGCGCACGATTATAGTATGAGCTAGATTCAGCAAAGAACTTCTTGCGATCAATACGCTTCTTATCCTTAATGTCTAAATTGAAGAAGTTTTCATTCTCTTGTTCACGAATGATACGCCCTTTTTCTAAGTTTAGCTCGGCCATACGTAAATCGAGCATTGTATCATTTTTTGAATATCGTTTCATACGTACAAGCTCTTTAAGCTCCATATCGATTACTGAAACAATACGATCTCTTTTGGTATTAAGTTTGATACCAAAAGAATTAAAACTTATTAGAGTTGCAAATAATAAAACCTTAATCATTTCTGACACTCCGATCGAAGAGCAAATACATAATCACCTAATTCATCGGCCCAAAACTCACCATTGAATGACCAAAAGTATTGTTTTGAGTTTCTCTTAAGGTACTTAATGTCACCCCTTGCACCCGTATCTGTAATTCCACTATATAAACGCGCTTTTCTTGCATTTAAAGCTTCGAGTCTTAAGTAACTCAAACCAACAAATGATTTTTCTAACTGAGCAGAAGTTAACTTAAAAACCTTCTTTACATATGACCCGATAAGCTTCTGCTGTAAAAACAGTGAATCTTTTAGGTTGATTGCAAGAATCTTTCTCAGTCTTCTATTTCTAACTTTTTTAATTGATTTAATTTCTCTCAGTCCATCTTTATAACTCTTATAAAGCTGGATGAATGCTGGATCTTTTCTTACGTTCTCAAGAAGTTTATTCGTTAATGAATCGTAATACTTCTTTCCATCAACATAACTATTGATAAATTTGAAGTACCACTCAAGTGAGTGTTTCTTAGCAAGCATCTTATCAATAACTTGCTTAGACTTATCAAATTCTTTGTAATGATCATCAATGATATTGGACATATCATCATAAAGACATAATTTATAATAACTAAGCGCTTTTAAAACATTAATCTCAGGATTTACAACGTAACTAAGAACAGGAGCTTTGTATGTTACAAGCTTACCAAGAGTCCTGTTATAGTCTCCTTTGTAATAACTATTCCAAGCCTCTTCAATTAGTAACTCAGGCCATATATATGATCTTTTATCAATATCAATAAAGGCAAGTTCTGAAGCTTCTAGATTTCTTTGCTCATACTTTACTCGAGCGATACCGGCCAAGCAGTAGTCTTGATTAATTTGTAGTTGCCTTGCACGAACTTCATCATTACTACTTGTAGATTGATCAATACAATTTTCAAATGCACCAACTGCTGCTTTAAAACTTCTTAGCATCGTAAACGCTACACCTTCAAGGTGTAAGGCAAATGGTTTAACCGGGTGGGCCGATGGGATTGTTCCATTTAATGTTTGTAATGCTTCTTTATACTTTCTTCTCTTAAGTTGTTTTTTTGCAAGTAAGTACTTTAGTGTTGGGGAATCAATATTCTTAAGATAGCTCTCCGGTAACAGAATAAACTGTCTATCCCCTACCTTTGATACAACTTGCTCAAAAAGATATTCGAAATTCTTATTCGTTCTTCCTTTGTATGTAACCAAGTACTCTTTCACATAAGGTACTGCTGTGTGATACATCTCTTTATCAATTAATTGCTTAATGATATTTGGATAACGAGTAATACGATTCTTTGATTTCGTTAAATCAGTCCATATTGACTCAAGAGCGTAAGCCTGACCCAATATTAGAAATGTTATAAGCGCTTTCTTAAACACAATAGCTTCCTTTATAAGTCAAACTGAACAGCGAAAGTAAGATCAATATTTGAATATAGTTGATCACTCTCTGAACCAGATTCCCTCGCAGGTGCTGCTTGATATAGGATTCCGTTTATATCTGCTCTAATACTCCAAGATTGATTAATATAGAATTTAGTTGAAACATCCCACATTAGTCCTGTGTGAGACTCGTCAATCGTTAGACCAGGGTTTGGAGATCCGGCCCTAACCTCTGGACCGTTATTTGTTTCGTTAAGTTTTGCGAAACCTAGACCAAAGATCCAATCGACATATAAAATAGTGTTGAATGTATTAATTTTAGAATAGAAAGGTGCCCAAGTTGCCATAACACCAATATAGTCATTTACAATTCTTCTAAATGGAATGGAACCACTTCCTCCACCGTTACTATTTCTAACTGAAGCGGCCGTATCATTTTCTTCACCTGAATTTGAAGAATAGATAAATTCGGCACCAAGTTCTTCACTATAAAAATAACCAGCTCTTAACTGCATTGAAGTTGAGTCAACGAATGCACCAGAAAGGGTCTTACCAAAGCCCCCACTCACAAAGAAGCGTTGCTGTTTTTTGAACTTACGATTTTGAAGTACGTAAATTTCTTTATCTTTATCTAGCCATGAAAAATTGTAGAGATCACTTTCTGCTGCGAAAGTTTTAATCGTCATAAAAGTTAAAAATAATACAAAGATCATCCTAATCATTTTAGCGTCCTGCCTTTCAAATAGTTGGATTTACAGAGATTATTTTAACATAAGATGTTAACTACAATTTAAGTCGCTTATTGGTGGCATAAATTTCCATACGTGCATGATGAACAGTGTGGAATCCTTTTTCCGACTAAGTCAGTAAGGTTTCGCCATGTCGCAAATAAGTCAGCTTCAAGGCCGGCCACTGAAACTTCTTCCTCGATCACACGTTTTTGATCGAGAGCGAGAACCTTTAACTTAATTTTTTCAGTAACTTGCTCACCAACTAATACCAGACCAAGCGCATATGTCTTTAATTGGAAGAAGTATGATCGTAACTTATCATCATCAATTAAACCTGACTTAAAGTCCCAAATTTCTATTACCTGACCATTTTGATAAAGGAGTCCGTCAATAATTCCAGTGATCATCTGGCCAAAGAAAGAGAATTTAATTTGGTGTTCACTTAAAATTTTATCGTGGGATGATTTTTTAATCTCATCACCTACCCAACCGACAATTTCAACCTCATCAGTATTATTGAATTTTAAATCTCGTCCTTTAATTAAATTTTCCACAAGAAAGTGAAGTCGGTTTCCACGATCAACATCTGAAATACCTTGAATATGTGGTAGCTCAATTTCTTTTTCTTTTGCAAACTCTTTGAGATCATCCTCTAATTTTAAAACCTGATTTAAGTAGAATTTTCTAGAGCAAAGAGCTAGTTCTGATAATTTAGTAACTGAAAGCTCAGAAATTAGACCGATATCCACTTTGTTTTCAATATTCTTAACTCCTAAAGGATCCATAAAGTAAATTGGTGGTCGCGTTGCTTCAGCAACTTTATATTCTAACTCAAAGCTATCAAGAGAAACTGCCTTCATTTGATAATTTCTAAGTGGGACAATCCAACTATTATCCGAATGCTTAACATCATCACCATTAATACTAATATCGAAATATTCAATATTTTCGACGGCCCTTGTACAGGCAACGTAGAAGAGTCTTTTCGATTCAGAGAACTCTTTTTGCTTCTTTATTAACTTCTCTAAAATCAGATTAGGTGATGAATTCAACTTTTTACTATTGATATCAGCACTCCAAGACAATGCTCCAGGTAGTGCACCAAACTTTGATTTATCCACAACAGTACGTCCATTTGTGTGAATACCACCTAAGATGATCGTATCGAATTCTAATCCCTTAGAAGCGTGTGTCGTCATAATTCTCACTTTCGGTTGAGAAAGATAAGAAAAGCTCGCACTGTAAGAGTCCTTCTCTAGAGATTTAAGAATTTTATATATTTGATCAATATCACCCTTTGCTCCTCCAATAATTCCATTTATTTTTTCGGAGTTATTCTTGTAAGCAGAGCTTGATAGACCTAGGTCAAAAACAAATGACCAAAATGCATATTCAATATTACTATTGAGATAAGTATCTTTCATCTTTATTAAATTTGATACATCTACACTTTTGTATGATTCATAGTAGTGGCTACAAACACCTTCAATAATAAAATTATAGTATCGAGCTATTGCCTGAAGCCTCTTTTCGTCAGCACCTTCTTTAACACCTTCAATTAAGAAATTCACAAAGGCCTTAAAAATAATAACAAGAGGATCTTCACCATATGGAATTTTAACTTGGGCCACAAATGGGATTGAAGCCGACATAAGATTAGAGATCAGCTGCTTTGAGGGGGCAAGAGTACGATACAAAATACATATCTCTTCACTAGGATTCTCACTCTGCTTTTGTTTAATTAGCTCACAAATTGCTGCAGCTTCAATATTGTCATATACAGTGGAAGACTTCTTTTCTAATTCAAGCTCTAAATTTACCTTGTGACCTTTTACAGTTCCAAGCCCTGCTTCTTTTACATCTGGAAAGTTTTGATAATCCACTTTTACACTATACTGATCATGACCTTGATACTTTTCCCCTAGGCCAAAAATCGTTTCAAAGAACTGGTTATTAAAATTTACAACAGCTTCTTCAGATCGATAGTTATTAGACATATAAAGATTTTGAGGAATAACTTTTTCAGTTTGATTAAAAACAGCAATTTCCCCACCTCTAAATCCATAGATGGCCTGCTTTCTATCTCCAACACACATTAAGCGATTAAAATTTTCACCAATAACATGTTTAATAATTTGATACTGGCCTGGAGAGGTATCCTGATACTCGTCGACAATAATATAATCAAAGTTTTCTTGGCATAGCCTACGTGACTCTTCGCTCTCTTCTAATGACTTAAGTGTTAAGTATTCAATATCCGAAAAATCAATACCAGGATAATTATAATAATGCTCTTCAATATAATTAAATAACTCTTTATATAGAGTTAGCCACTCACGATATATTTCTTTATTTTCAAAGAAAGCATCGTAGTTTTCAGATTCCTTATCATAGAACTTCAATAGAGAGTTACATTGATCAATAAGCTCTCCAACCTCTAAAGGTATTCCCTTCGATTTTCGAGGTTTGTTAGACTTATAGATTTCACAAAAACGTTTTATATTTTCCCAGCTATAATTTTTAGACAAGAAAAAAGATTCAGACGCACTAAGGTGTTTCCACCAAGCTTTCTTGCTATGTTCATCAGAGTATGTATCGCTTGAATAGTGATTACTGAAGACTTCGTTACAACCAAGTAAACCTAATATATTATCGAAATACTCACTCTCATTGAACGAGACATCATTCACATCGATACTAGACCATTCATACCTTAACTCAGGACTAGCGAAAACAAATTGCATCGAACTGATTAGGGCATCGATATTCTTTAAGAAAATCTCAATCTTTTGTTCTTTCAAGTTACGAGCGAACCATTGTTTGGTTAGTTCTTCAATTTTCACATTAATTTTGAAACGATCAACAATATCAAGATTTGCAGGTGCACCAAAAATATAACCACGTTTAATTAACTTTAAACAAAAACTGTGAATAGTTGAAATTCCAAGAGACTCTAGTGCTTCATCAATTATTTTCTTCTTTGTGATATCGTCTACATTTGAAAAACGATCAAACATACGAGACTGTAACTCTCCGGCCGCTTCTTTTGTAAACGTCATCACCACTATTTTAGAAAGGTATGACTTAAGTTGACCTAGAATATCAGTATTACCTGCTTCAAAAAGAGCG
>NZ_JBEBMT010000002.1:0-35567 GCF_043196705.1 Halobacteriovorax sp. HFRX-2_2 | reverse complement strand
TGTAAACGTCATCACCACTATTTTAGAAAGGTATGACTTAAGTTGACCTAGAATATCAGTATTACCTGCTTCAAAAAGAGCATCATATTTCTTCTCAATTAAGTAAGCTAAGTGTTCAATAATAACTCTAGTCTTTCCCGATCCTGCTCCAGCATTAAGAAGTACACCACCATTATGCATGACTGCTTTTTCTTGTTCTGAATTTAATTGAATGGCCATTACTTATCTCCACCTTTTGCGCAAATTGGATTTGCAACACAGAAGGTACATATACTAGAGTTTTGAGGAGTTGCCGGCCATGACTCCGCCCCTCTCATTGAAACCATTGTTTCACTCATAAACTCGTTGAACTCTTCTTTCTTATAATTCTCTATTCTATTTGTTCTTGAATGAAACTCATTAAAAAACTTTTCTTCACCTACAAATATTGAATCCTTTAAATTTTCCAGACAGAGGTAACCTCCACCTTTTAAATGGTGTTCTACTCCCCATGCTTCAAAATAGGTAAGAAGCTGAATCTTTCTGAATTCATTAATATCTGTTTTTGATGGAACCGCTCCGCCAGATGTCTTGAAGTCATAAATATAATAATCACTTCCATCTTTAATCACTAAGTCGATGGATCCCTTATAACTTTCGTTTACTTTTGAGATATCTCTTTCAAAGAAGAACTCTACATTTGTCTCATTTTTAATTTCTAGTAGTTTATAAATAATCCCACTGCAGTAAGATTCAACAGAGAGCTTTAAGCTTTCAATATCAATTTTTTCGGGAAGTAGTGACTTCTCATCAATAAATCGTTTAAAGGTATTAGAAATTAGCTCTTTAAGTATTCCTCGATCATAATGACTATGTAGTTCTAGATATGACTCGATAACACTGTGATTAATTGTCCCAATGTAGCGACGATCAATAAAAGCTGAAGAAGAGACATCGAGATCAACACGTTGTGCGTACTTTAGATGCCACTTTTTTGGACAATCAATATATGTCTGAATAAAAGATGGTGATAGTTTTTCAGGGATAGTAGCTTTTTGGCCATAAATCGTTTCAAAACTCTTTCTTTCACTTCCGTCCATGTGTTCCGGGATTAATTCAACACCCTCAAATAAGTTTTCTGCTATCGAGCTCCCATGAGTTAAGCCTTCTTCTAATATTAGATTTCCACCACTGTTAATAAATCGCCTAAGCTGATTTCTTAAAATTACAATATCAAGATTCTTACTTTGTAGTGGGCCAAACGCACTAAAAATAACAAGAACGTCATTTGAAAATCTTTGAGAAGAACTTAAGGCACCTAAGTCATCTTTAGAAATATAAAGGTATTGTTGATCAGCATTCTCAAAAGTTAATAAATTATCCCTTGTTCCGATTGTACCGGTATCAGTCATTGAAATATTAACGACAGATGTTCTTGGAAGATTTAAGCCTAGAACTTCTTTTAAAAGCTTCAAGTCAGCGTTATAAATATTTTCATTTACTGTCGCCTTCTCGCTAAAGCTAATCACTTCTTTCTTGAAAGCTAGAATCGTTTTAAAGAGCATAAAGCCCTTTTCATTCATATGAGAAAGAGCAAGCTTATCTAGGAAAGTAATTAGTTCCTCTGCCCTTAGATGACCTTTGTTTAGATTAAGCTGTTCTTGAACTTTTGAAGTAAGTTGATCAACACTAGTAAAGAATAGTGCAAAGTCAGTTTTAAACCTTTTTTGCGCAAGAAGTATTGAGTTCACTTGAGTTAAGTCTAAACCATTAGAAAAACTTAAAATTTGTTTTTCACCTGAGATTAAATCACTTAAATATTCAGCACTTCTTCCGGAAGGGATTGAAATATAGTCACAAGTTATCCCTTCTAACTCTTCTGCCTCTTTTGTTTGTTCAAGCTCAATCCAATTCGGCCAAAAGATTTTATTATCACATTGATTAAAAACAGATTTCTCAAATGGGACAAAAACATTGGCCACTTTCCCCATCCCTTTTAACATATCAATCTGATTTGCATTAAGGTGGTCAAAACCAATAAATATATAACCCACATCCTCTTGCGGCCTAAAGCTTTCACTCACTAATTGATAAGACTTTTGTTCATCAACAATATGAAATGTTTCAAGGTATGTATGAAATCTCATTAAACCTGAAATACAATCCTTTTCAAGAGTGGCCAGCTGACTCAACTCTTCGATTAGAGCGCCACTTAAGTCAAATGAGCGAACTTCGGTGAATAGCTCAAAACAAAAGTGAAACTTCTCATAATCATCATTGACGGCAGATTTCCAAAATGTCCAAAGGTCAACCATGAGTTCAGACTTTGAGAGTTTAGTTTGTTCATCAGTTAAACTAATATGATCCGATAGAAACTTAGCAACTGTGATGGTTTCACTATTCTTTCCATGTCCTTTACGAATAAGATAATCGCGATACAAGTCTGAACGCTGTGGCGAAGGACAAATAATTTGCCAGTTAGCAATATTTTCATTTTCTACAAATAACTCATCAAAATGATTTTTATATAAATAGAGGTTTAACACGTAACATTACCCTTTTTAAATGACACTTTAAGCAAAAAACGATATATACAAAAGCGCCTACAAGGAGAATTTTACTGTGATTAAAGAAAGCCGTCTATTCAACTTCATTAATAAAGAGAAAACCTTCGCAATTTCTTTTCTAGAAGGTCAAAAAGTTATCCATGATCTAGCACTTATTCACAGTGTCAACAATCAGGGTTTTGGATTCTTTAGAGATTGTACTCTTTCAATTCTTCCTATAATTAATTTTTTAAAGCCTCAAGAAAATATGGGAATCTTCATTGATTCAGAAAATCCTTACTTTCGCTTTAAACTAGAGATGAATCAGGCCGGTTTTTTTAGAACGCTAATTCTTCCAGAAGATCTTCCGGCCGTGCCAGAAAAAATTAGTGGCAAGCTTAGAACAGCAAAACAATTCCCATATAGCAAGACTCCATATTCGAGTATTATCAATGTTGATAATCGCTCTATCAAAGAACTTATGAATGACTTCTTTGATAAATCTTATCAGATGAAATCTCAAGTTATTATCAGTGATGACAGTGACCAGGTTATGCTTGTCACAAAACTTCCTGAAGTAAATGTTGATAAAGAAGAGGTCGTTGAGTCTGTAAGCTTAAAAGATTATATCAAGCAAAACAAAGAGAACTTCGATAATATTTTCAAACAAGCTCTAAATGAAGATAATGAAATTCAAAAAGTTTTTGAAGCACTCGATTTTGATTTCCTGAAATCAACAGAAATTAAATTTAAATGTAACTGCTCAAGAGACCGCATGGTCACAGGAGTAGCAGGAGTTGTACGCTCGAGTGGTTTTGCTGATGTATTTCATAATGATGCTTCAATTGAAACGAAGTGTGATTACTGTAAAACAGCATACCTGATCACAAAAGAAGAAGTATCTAGTATTTTAAATCTACACTAAAACGGAAGAGTCGTTTCTTCTGATCTCCAGAAGAAGCGGCCGTTTAAATCCGACTCAAGATAGATCCCACAAAAATTTTCAGCAAGTGCACCATCGGCCCAAACAGGAGACATCAGTTGTGATTTCTTATTTGAAGCAATTGGAATCGACTTCCACTTCTTATTTACCCTGCGCCAATCAATAGCTTTTGGAGATACTGAGCTTACAACAATCAAGTAGTCATTTGTTGCACTAACCTTCTTTCTTACCTGAACTAAGAAGTTATTTAGGTATGACATATATTTCGCAAATTCTTTTGCGTCCTGTCTTTTTAAAATTTCATAAAGATCGTAATCAACAATATTTACAAAGCGACGATTTGAATCACTCATTGAATCAAAGATATGTTCAAAGAGATTCATCGTATTTGAGAAACACTTATTACCGCGACAAGACTGGTCTTTGTAAATTTCACCAACCTTATAATCTCCTGACTTTTGAAAGTGAAAAGACTTTGCTTCATTTACAGTTTTTGCTCCAGAAATGAATAAACGAGTATTTTGATAAAAGTTTGCATTACACTTATTTATCTTTCCTAAGTTCGGCGCCTTCCCTCGGTAGATGACCGAGTTACTATATCCAGAATTAACAAACACATCCCAAAGGCTCTTTCTTTGGTATTTATCACATGTTTGGTTAGCCAAACCGTAACCATTAACTTGGGCCAGTAATTGATCCTCAACACTTGGAGTAATTGTCATCATATTATATGACCACATTTTTCCAAAGCACGCGAAATTTTCTAACTCAGTCTTGGCCGTATAATTTAGGTTTTTAAAATGCAAATAACCCATGTGCTCTTCGCTTAAACCGGGTATTTGAATAAAAATTAGATTTTGTGGATAGTTATTAAACGAATGTTTCTTTAAGTTAATCGTATTAACTCTTGAACATGAAAAAAATATTCCGAGAAGTAATAAAAATATTAAGTTTTTTTTATCGTACATCATAATTTCCGACTCATTAAATAGGGATTCTTATGATATATTATCATATATATAAGATTGAAATTATTAAAATTAATATTCACGTTTAAAAAGTAAGCGAGGGAAGAAATGAATCAAACTCTTGATGCTGCCACGCGAGAAATATTTTGGAATATTCCATTCTCGTTTAAGGTTGTCATGTACATCCTATTTTTTGCAGCAGTCTTTGTTATGTTCAAAGGCCTGTATCAAAAAATTCAATTTATCACTGGAAAGAAAGGTGTTGATGCCATCAAAGGCCTAAAAGACCTTCTACCAGAGAAACTAAACTGGGGAGCATTCTTTAAGACAATGCTTCTAACAGGTAAAGTTCCACGTTTTAGAAATGTTGCAATTTTTCACGGCCTAATCTTTTGGGGATTTGTTATCCTTTGGATTGCCACGGACCTAGTTGCCATTCACGCAGATACTCCTTTTAAAATTTATAAAGGACCTGTTTATATCGTTATCTCTTTCCTAGCTGATATGGCAGGACTTATGGTTCTTGCAGGTATCGGACTTGCATACAAAAGAAGATATATTGATAAGCCTGATTACCTACAAGCAACGAGACCAAAGCAAGAATTATTTATGTACGCTATGCTAATCTGTCTTGTTGTTCTTGGATACCTAATTGAAGGTGTTAGAATTATGGGAACTGGAATGCCTGTTGGTGAAGCAACATGGTCTCCAGTTGGTTGGTTCCTTGCGACAATCTTTTCAGCAATCCCACTTTCAGAACAAACTTGGGCATACACTTACCGTGGAATGTGGATGGTTCACATGGCAAATACAATGTTATTTGTTGCTGCATGTGGAACAACAAAATTCTCACATATCTTCGTACTTCCGTTTGCTGCACTAGTTACTCCACCAAGACGTGGTGCTGTTCTTGAGCCAATGAATTTTGAAGATGAGACAGCTGAAACTTTTGGACTTGGTAAAATCTCAGAGCTTACTCTTAAGAACAAACTAGACCTTCTTGCATGTGTTGAGTGTGGACGTTGTACACAAGTATGTCCTGCAAATCTTGCGGAGAGACCTCTAGATCCTAAGAAGATCATTACAAAAGCTCGTGACCTTGCTTTTGAAACAGCGGCCAAGGGTGAAACTGATGCAGACTTCTGGGAAAATACAACTTACTCTTCAATCGAGCTGGACTCATGTACGACATGTGGTGCTTGTATGGAAGAGTGTCCTGCAAATATTGAGCACGTTGATATCATTATGGGTGCTAAGAGATACAAGACTCTTACTCTTGGTGAAATTCCAGCGGATGCAGCAACAGCAGTTCAAAAAGTTCAAATTAACGGAAACCCTTGGGGTATCTCTCAAGATGATCGTTTCAAATGGGCAGACGGCCTTGATGTTCCAGTAATTGAAGCAGGCAAGAAAGTTGATTACCTTTACTACGTTGGTTGTGCCGGTTCATACGATGCTTCTAACCAGAAAGTTGTTCAAGATACGGTTAAGCTTCTAAAGAAAGCAGGTGTTTCATTTGCTGTTATGGGGAAAACTGAAAAATGTAATGGTGACCCAATCAGACGTTTTGGAGATGAGTACTCATTCTTTGAAATTGCGATTGAGAATATTGCTAATATGAGACAATACGACTTTGATAAAGTTGTAACACACTGTCCACACTGTCTTCATACAATTGGTAAGGAATATGCTAAATTTGATGATGGTGACTTTACAACAGTTCACCACACTGAACTTCTTGCTGACCTACTACGTTCTGGAAAATTAAAGCCAGAAAAGAAAGTCGAAGAAAATCTTACTTTCCACGATCCATGTTACCTAGGTCGTCACCACGGTGAATACAATGCTCCTAGAGAAATTCTTCAGGCAGCTGGTGTTGAGATCAAAGAAATGGATAAGAAAGAAGATACTGCCCTATGCTGCGGAATGGGCGGTGGAAATATGTGGTACGAAGTTGAAGCTGGTACTGATTTAGCTGCTGGACGCCTTGAGCATGTAGGTGAAAAGAAAGTTGATAAATTAGCTACGGCCTGCTCTTTCTGTATGATAAACTTTAAGGGTGGAATTAGCGAAAAAACAGGTACAGAAAACCTTGAGATTGAAGACGTTGCTTCAATCCTTGCAAAAACTATCGATTAAATCAATTATACTAGGCTCAGTTCTAGCTGGGCCTAGCTTTTTTCAAAATCAAATACTCGCCCAAACTACTCAAGAAAATCAAACCAGTCTATTAGAAACATTTGAAGAAAAGTTAAATGCTTTTCAAAATGAAGTTAATGAGAAAATCCTCAATCCACCAAGTGACAAGGTAACTTTTAGACAAAATTTTAAAGATGAAGAAAGCATTGAGTTATCAAAGAGGCAATTAAATGCAATCATTCTTTATAGTGAACAAGACTATACTGAATTATTTCATGTGAATAAGTGCTCAATATATACCCTGCTAAAAAATCGACTTATTCGAATCAATAATCGACCTCTTTTAAATGTTGAAACAACGATTACATCAGGAAGCTCGACTTCAACGGCCCTCGTTCCAATTGATGCTTTCTTAGCGCATTATTATAAGAGCAATTGTCGACTCTCATTTAAGCAGTCTCGCCTATTTGAAAAAGGACTCTTAAAAGATACATTCAAAAAACTAACTCCTAAATTTCCGAGGAATCAAACTCAGTGTCTTGATCAATATAAGGATTTAAAGAGCAATATCAATCTTGATCATATCTGTAGTGCCCCCTACACAATTGAGTTAGCAAACAATCTCTCACAAAAGCTAAGAGATAATTCCCTTAGTATTTCAGAGCGAAGCTATATCAACTCCCTAAGACGACAATCTAAGACCTATACTGACGAGATTAGCGACAGAGACATTTTATACTTTAAGAACTTTTGCAGTAACTTAAGTCGTGAAGAGTTATTTTGTAAAAACTATTCTAAGCAAGATTTTTGGTCACTAATTATAAATAAACAAAAGTCTCCTGATTACATTGAAGTCCGCTGTCGTAATATTTTAGCAAAGAGTTCTGAAGAAGATAATTTGAAGGACCTAGATTATCTAAAATGTATTTCACTTTTACGAAAAGAACCAAATCGTTGTATGACTCAGGGGCCAGCAACAGGGTCGGTACTTTACCCTATGCCTAGCTGTCATGAGATTTCTGAAACATTAAAAATCTCAAGACTAAAGAACAACTTCAATGACTGCCCAAGAAATATTGGTAATTATGCTATCGTAAACGGTTCACGAGTGATTAAGCATTTTGCAACTAATGATATTAAGAGCAAAGATTGCGTATTCCCATCTTATGAGAAGATCTATGGCCTATACCTAGAGTCAGATGAAGAAGATAAGTGGCCACTTCGTATTTGTTATAATTCTAACAATGGGAAAAAGTGCTTACCTTTTATTCCTGGAAATTCAAAAGAGAATTACAATGCTTTAAATATGGTTGTAGCAAATGCGCTATTCCAAACTAAAATTGTCTCAACTCGAATCAAGTGTGAACAAGTTTCTAAAAAACAATTCAATCCACTTCGATTGAAATATAAGGCAGGGTGCTGGATAGTTCCTCAAGAGCTGGCCTGTCGATCTGAGAGCTGTAAATACAATGTGATGATTGATAACCGTAAGGCACTTGAGATCTGGAGTGAGGGCTCTCTTGCCTTTGACTACTTCAAGACAAAGTACAACTCTTCTGATGCTGATATTCACAGCAGAATTCTTTCTGTTTTGAATATTAAAGAACAAGAAATTAATTCACTTACTTCTTTAAAATTCTTTTTAGATAACAAAAAGAATGGAATTATTCACGGCCAAGGATGTGCAGAGGATATCTACCCTTCTCATTACCAACTAAGAAAGATTGGAATTTGTACACCAATGCCATTTATTATTGATGGATACAAAGAGATTAATAACAATACTTATTTAAGCTTTAGAAGTGCCATGGATGATATTAATTCCCCTCGCTCCGTATTGTGGGCGAATGCCTTTACAGCTCTTTCCAGGTACTCAACATTGAGCCCTTTGAAGAATTGGGAGTTATATGGCCTTTACTAAATTTACAAAAATCATTATTTCATCACTTCTTGCGACAAGCGTGCTTTCAAAGTCAGCACTACTTGAATTATCCACGAGACAAAATGTTCACAATCTAAAATATGACGATTTAAATGGGATTACTTTCTACTTAAAAGGAAAGAATGCAATAGCCTACTCAGCAAAGAATCGCGCCAACACTGTTTTAGAAAAGAAGACTGATAGCGAATTTGATGTCATCAAGGCATCTGATGATCTCTATATAATTAGCGTTAAAGGTGGACACTACAAAGACTTTTCATACATCTCTGAATCAGAAATATATTTTTATCATATCAAAAAGAATCAATTAGACTTCGTTGGAAAAGGTAGCTATCCCAAATTCCATCATAAAAGTAATTATATCTCTTACACAAAAGAAGACGAAAGTAAGCTATTTCTTGAGGTCGTAAATATAAAGAACAATCTCGATCGCTTCTCAATTCCACTAGTAACAAAAGACATACTTCACCAGAGTGAAGTAGAAATTTTTGATGATAGTCTCATCTATTACACAGATAAGAGTCAAGAATTCAAAATCAATCTTAATATCTTTAATAATCGTTCTAAGAAGAAATATCTTCTTCATCAGTTTGATAAGGCGAATAAGGTTGTCAGCCTCGCCAGTTCCGACAAGAAAGTATTTATCCTTGAGTCATCTGGTGGTCAAAATCCATATATGGATTTAACAGAGTTAGAAAAAGGAAGAGTTGATTTTACGAAAAGAACTCCACTCATTAACATGCAATCTGGACCGGCCTTTAATTTAAATATTTTAAATAATGAGTTATTTTTTATTCTGACGTTAAAAAGTGAGAACTCTAATCTCTTTAATCAAAGAGAGATTGTCTCTTTCAACCTAGAAGATAAGAAGCTCTACCAAAGAACTGATTTGAACTATATTTCAAATATTGTTCTTCATAATAAATCAATCTTAGTTCCTTATAAGGACAAGATCTACTTGTTAAAGAATAAAGAAGGGAAATTTAGTATCAATAAAGAGATTAAGTCAAAACTATGAGATTACTAATCATATT
Organism: Halobacteriovorax sp. HFRX-2_2; assembly: GCF_043196705.1. Classification (NCBI taxonomy): domain Bacteria; kingdom Pseudomonadati; phylum Bdellovibrionota; class Bacteriovoracia; order Bacteriovoracales; family Halobacteriovoraceae; genus Halobacteriovorax; species Halobacteriovorax sp. HFRX-2_2. The sequence goes on along the minus strand of NZ_JBEBMT010000002.1, from coordinate 26,016 downwards.
ACTTATCACATTCAAAATTTTTGCATCTGAACCAACACAACAAGAGCTAAAGTTTTCACCAAGCCTTAGTCCGATGCTTAAGAATTTAGTAACAGAGCTTTATCTCAATAGTAAGATAAACCAAGAATATATTATAGGCCTTAGTAAGAATCTGACCTCACCACTTGATAATGATTTTATCGAGCTAATGATTCTAAATTCCATTTTAAATACAAAGTTAAATAAGCAGTATGAACACGTAAATATTTCTCAAGCACTCTACAACGAGCTTGATCAGAATATTAAATCCATCGAAGTTAATCTTCCGTTTTCAAAAACAATATCTGCGAAGATTTTAAAAGATATTGGTGAGTTATTAACAAATAGAAATTTAAGAGAGTACAACGCCTATATTAAGAATAGAGATTTAAAAGTTTCACCAGAGTTAAAGGCCTTCATGAACCGAATCAGCTATCTACAATATTGGATTGATACGCTAAGAAAGCCAAGCTCTGTTCGTAATGCAACACTATTAAAGACAAACCTAGAAATTCTCAACTCGCTAAATCGTAATTTAAGCATTACGGCCGCAACTTACAAAAAAGATAATGATATCTCTTATATCTCGATAAATGACATTGATCTGATCAAGGCCAGAAGACAAGTTGATAAGCTTCTCTTTAATAACGCGCCCGACAAAGACCCTGATTACAAGGCCCCTCAAGAGCTGCCAGAGCCCGTCGAAAACTGGGAGTAACGTTAAAGGTGGCGTGTACTTTTTGGGGATTTCAACTATTTACCCATCTATTTTTAAAAGAAATAACGTGTATCCTATGATATATAATTTCAATTAGTTAAATCGAAAAAAGGAAGAAATTGTGACAAAAAATTTCGATGAGCTACCTAAAACATATAGCTCTAATGATGTAGAAAAGAAGTGGTACCAGAAATGGGAAAATGAAAAGTATTTTACTCCTAAAGCAGGAAAGACTGGTGAGTCTTTTTGCGTCATCATGCCACCTCCAAACGTCACAGGAATTCTTCACGCAGGTCACGCACTTGATATCACAACTCAAGATGCCCTTATTCGTTTTAAAAGAATGAAAGGTTATGAAACCTTATTCCTTCCAGGAATGGATCACGCAGGTATTGCAACTCAATCAAAAGTTGAAGAGCTAATCTGGAATGAAGAAAAGAAAACTAAGCACGACTACTCTCGTGAAGATTTTCTAAAGAAGATCTGGGAGTGGAAAGAGCAATATGGTGGTGTTATCGCTAACCAACAAAGAGTAATGGGTGCAAGTTGTGATTGGGATTACTCAATGTTCACGATGGACCCTGAAGCAAACGAGGCCGTTCGACGCGCTTTCGTAACTCTTTATAATGAAGGTCTAATTTACCAATCGGACTATATTGTTAACTGGGACCCAAAACTTCAATCGGCAATCTCAGATGCAGAAGTTGATCACAAAGAAGTTAATGGTGCCTTCTACCATATCCTCTACTCTGTTAAAGATAGTGATATTAAATTAGAAGTTGCAACAACTAGACCTGAGACACTTCTTGGTGATACGGCCGTTGCAGTTAATCCAAACGATGAAAGATTTGCTCACCTAATTGGTAAGAAAGCAATCGTTCCACTTTGTAACCGTGAAGTTCCAATTGTTGGTGACGAACACGTTGATATTGAAAAAGGAACTGGTTGCCTAAAAGTTACTCCAGGTCACGACTTCAATGACTTTGAAATTGGAAAGAGACATAATCTTGAAATCATCAATATCCTTAATCTAGATGGAACTCTAAATGAGCACGGTCTTGAGTGGCAAGGCCTACCTTGTAAGAAAGCTCGTAAGGGTGTTATTGAAAAGCTTAAAGAGCTTGAACTATTCGTTAAAGAAGAAAAGCACGTGCACCAAGTTGGTCACGGTGAGAGATCAGGTGTTGTTATTGAACCAATGATCTCAAAGCAATGGTTTGTAAATGTTCACGATATGGCAGCTGAAGCTGTTGCAAAAGTGGAAGATGATACAACTCGTTTCTATCCAAAAGGATGGGAGAATACTTACTTCGCTTGGCTTCGCGAGCCAAAGAACTGGTGTGTTTCTCGTCAACTTTTATGGGGACACAGAATTCCAGTATTCACATGTACTTCATGTGAACACCAATGGGCCGATGAAGCTCTTGAGCCTGAATCATGTCCAAAGTGTAGTGCAAAAGATTACACACAAGATCCAGACGTTCTTGATACATGGTTCTCTTCAGGTCTATGGCCAATGTCGACACTTGGTTGGCCAAATGAGCAAAGAATGGAAGAGCGCGGTTTTGATAAGTTCTATCCAACTTCAGTTTTAATCACTGGTTTTGATATTATCTTCTTCTGGGTTGCTAGAATGATGATGATGGGAACTAAGTTTTCGAACCAAGTTCCATTCGATAAGGTTTATATCCACGCAATCGTTAGAGATAAGCTAGGTCGCAAGATGAGTAAATCTCTAGGTAACGGAATTGATCCACTTGAGATGGTTGAGCAATACGGAGCAGATGCTTTCCGCTTCACTCTTGCTGCTGGTTCAGGTTACAACCGTGCCATCAACCTCGACCCAGAAAGAATTGCTGGTTACAGAAACTTCATTAATAAGATTTGGAACGCTTTCCGTTTCATCTCTCCATTCTTAGACCTTGCTCAAAAAGAACTTCCAACTAACCTTGATGATCAAGAGAAATGGATTCTATCGGAGCTTAACGATGCAACAAAAGTTGTCAATGAGTCCCTCGATGCTTTCCGCTACGATGATGCTTGTTCTGAAGTTTACTCTTTTGTTTACGATAAGTTCTGTTCTTGGTTTATCGAACTTTCAAAGAATACTCTTAACGGTGAAGACGAAGCATCTAAAATACAAAGAGCAACAGTTCTTAAATATTGTTTTAGAAAAATCACGGCCCTTCTCCACCCAATAACTCCTTTCATCACAGAAGAGCTTTGGGGTTACTTAAAAGAAGATAGTGAAGACCTATTAATCTCAGCAGACTACCCTGAGTACGATGCTGCTCTTAACTACCCAAGTGAGCAAGTTAAGATGAATAAATTTATTGAGGTTGTTTCAGGAATTCGCTTCCTAAGACAATCAGTAAATATCAAACCTAAGGATGAAGTTGAGGTAGTTCTTCTAACTGACGATGAAGAAGCATCTTCTTACTTTGCGGATAATATGGCAGGTATGCAAGATCTAGCTCGTGCAAAAGATGTAGCAATTGCAGCAAAGTCTAGTGAGAACCCTAAGAAGTGTATCATGAAGGCAACGACTCACACTGATATCTTCTTAAAACTTGATGGCGTGATTGATCTTGATGCACAAATTAAGCGCCTAGAGAAAGACTTTGATAAAACTCAAAAAGAGTTTGATAAGATTGGAAAAAAACTTAATAACGAAAAATTCATGGCAAACGCGCCTGAAGAAGTTGTTGTTGAAGTAAGACAAAAAGCAAGTGACTTTGAAGAAAAACTAAACTCACTTAAAGAACAAATCGAACAATTCAAATCATAAAAAAAGTAAGGCCCTTTCAACAAGGGCCTTTTTTATATCTCAAAATAAAAATATTCTTCTTGATAGATCTCCCCATTAAATTCGAAGGGAGATTCCTTTAAAACCTTTCCTTCATTTTTAATAAAGAACCCTTTTGAAGGATTATCCTTAAAAGTACAAAGATAAAAACAATCATATCCTCGATTTTTAAAGTCTTTTATTGCAGCTTCAAATAGCTTTTGTCCCATACCGGACTTCTGATACTTTTTTAAAATATAAAAATCGTAGATTTCACCAGGTATACCGTGCTCATGTTCACGAGCTGGCCCATAATCGATAAAGCCAACTACATCACCATCTGGTGCGTGAAAGACGAGAGTTCCACCTTCGGTGGGCCTGCGGGGAATTTTTCTTTCCCATCCTTGTTGTACATCTGAATACTTTAATGAGTAGAGATAATCTTTAGAGAGAATGCCTTTGTAATTTTCCCAAAAGCAATCAACATAGATCCTGGCCAATGACTTGATATCGTCCACTTCCACAGGAACGATTTCAAAAGGTGCAAATGTGAGATCTTTTGCGGCCACCATAGAAATATTTTAGCAATATTATGCCGGCCTCGCAAACAAGTCTTTTCTAGAGCTATGGAACGAGTCTAAGTGACTGATAATTAACTATATAGTCTTCTAAATCCGGAAAAGTTTTTAGCTGAATTAACTCGCTAATTCCGTATGCTAAAAGCGTTGCTCCACTAAAACAAAGACGACCAATTGTCTCAGGCATATGCTTCCATTCAGGAATAGTCAGCTCTTCATCACCTACTAAGAAGACTACCTGGCCACGGTTACGGCCCATTTGTGCGGTTGCTAGCGACTTTGTTATAACAACATCAAACTCATCAATACGACGACGGAGAATATTTGAAGATTCACTAAATAAACTAATTCTTTTACTTACCTTTACCCCATCATAACTCTCTACTGCTTCACTTGGAATATAACCATGAAGTTTCAAAGTCGGTAAACATTCCGCTAGAAAGTTCATCCTTTCTACAAATTCAACATCATACTTATGTGGATAATTGATAAATATATTTGAGATTTTCTTATGAGTGAAGGCATGGTCAATATTCGCATCTTTGAAGTTCCCTTCCACTGCCTTTAAAGCACTAACTTTCTTTTCATCTAAGTACTCTCCACTATACTCTGGTAAAGATACTTGATAAAAGAAACTTTTTGGTCCACCTTGTAAACCGATCTTCACATTTGCTCTAAAAGCTAACCCAAGAACTGCCGAGTACATATCATTCACATAATCAATATAGTAATCAGTATTAAAAACTTCGTGTAGGTTTGCTGCAAACTTATGTGCCGCAAACATTGACTCCGTTTCTTTCTTTGAAATCGAATAGGCCCAACATCTTTCAGGTAACCAAAAGTCATCAATTCGAGTTGCATCGGTATAAACAATTGCAACCTGATTGTCCTCATGCTCTTTAAGAATGGCATTTACTACAGGTAGGATTGAAGCGATTTCAGCTTCATCACCTTTAACCCTGAGTAGGAACTTCTTCACTTGGATTCCTCTCCTTAACTCTTAATTCACAATAAATTACTGTAAAGAAAACAACAGCAAGTGGAAGAAAGAATAGATTTAGTAAAGGTATTGAAATAAGAATCATAAAACCAACTCCCCCTAGTAAATAAGGAAGAAAGCCTGATTTTACATCCCCTACACACTCTGAAAAGGTTAGGTTATTTCTTGACCAAGAATAATCAATAAATGAAATCGCAAGAATTAGTCCACCTAGAACAAATGTAATAGGCGGGAAGAAAAACCCAATACCAATATTGATAATTGATAAAACAACAATCACACCAATCTTTTTAAGTTCATTCATGAGGATACTTGGTAGCCTCTTTAATGTCTGGGCAAGAGTATCACTTGTTTCTTTTTGTAATTTATAAATCATCTCAACTCGTGAACTGAGCATATCATTAAAAGGAGAGGCAATAACTGAGACCACAATAAAAAATGTCCAGTTGATAATGACTCCTAGAAGAATAATTAAAACTCCAGAAAAGACAGTGCTAACCCACCCCTGATCTGGATACTTTTCGTTGATATAACCATGTCCCCATGTTGAGACTTCACTAAAGGCATAGTGCCCTAATGAGTAATAAAGAATAAAACCAATTAAAACCGGACAAAGAGCGATTAAGATAATTTTCTTATCTGATTTAAGAATATTCATTGAACGAAAAAAGAAATATGGAAGTTTTCCTATCATTTTGACTCCATTAATTTTGAACTGGGAATTTAAAAGTTTTCAATTTTGAAAAGTCTCTTAAAGTCGGTTTCGCCGGAATGGACTTCACAATACTTTTCAAATTCTGCCAGTCTAAGTATCTATCCATTATATCCGACTCCACATGATTTTTTTCAATGAAGTCAATTTTACCTTTGGCCTTATTGACCATCCCACTCGCTCCATTAAGATTGTCATCTTCATGGTGGTAAAGAGCAGTTGCCAGTTGAATCACAACCCAATACACATAACGCGCATTGTCTCCTATGGCATCCATCCAAAGGTCCTCAACGACCTCATGACACATCCAGTAATGACCTGTATTAAATAAGTTAAGCCCCTCTTGGATGAGTTCAAGATGCTCAGTAGTAAATTGTCCAAAGTGATAATCATTCATAATAGTGTAAGTCTAATTCATCTCATTCTCATAGACATGATGCAATGACCAAAACTATTCAATCGGCCTTAAAAACGATAGAATTTCTCAAATTTAAATTAACTAAAATATGAAACAGGAAGAGTGATGCATCATAAAGATCTCGTACCAGAGTACTTAAAAAATCTACAAGTTTACCAAGCAGGTAAACCAATCGATGAAGTCGTTAGAGAAAAGGGACTAACAAGAGTTTCTAAACTAGCTTCGAATGAAAACCCACTTGGGCCATCTCCATATGCTATTCGTGAAATGACTCGTGGACTTTGGGATCTCCACCGCTATCCAGATATGCATGCCTATGCGCTAAAATCAAAACTAGCAAAGATGTATGACCTACAACTAGATAATATTATTCTTGGAAATGGTTCAGAAGGAATCATGGCCTATATTGCTCGCGCCTTCCTTAAGCCAGATGATGAAGTTCTAACTTGTGACAATACTTTCATTGGCTTCTATATTCTTGCCAGAAGTGTTGGAGCAAAACTTAATAAAGTTCCACTAACAGAAGACTACCGTTTCGATGTAAAAGCACTTGCAGAAAATATCTCTGATAAAACTAAGATCATTTATATTGCGAATCCTAATAATCCAACAGGAACTTATATTACAAAAGAAGAGTTCGATTACCTTATGAAGTTCGTACCTCCTCATGTTCTTGTCATTCTAGATGAAGCTTATTTTGAATTTGCTCAAGAGTTTGATGATTACCCAGATTCGATGAATTACCGCTATGACAATGTTCTTACACTTAGAACATTCTCTAAGGCCTATGGGCTTTCAGGAATCCGTGTCGGCTATGGCTTTGGTCACCCTGAATTAATCGGCTACCTTACAAGAGTAAAGCTACCTTTTGAACCAAATCTAATTGGACAACTAGGAGCTGTAGGTGCTCTTGAAGATAGGCCACACCTTGAGCGCACACTTAGAAATAATCGTAAGCGCTATGATGAGCTTATGGAGTATTTAACAGCGAGACATTTTGCTCCAATAAAATCAGTGACAAATTTCGTTACAATTAAAACAGGTAGTAGTGAAGCAAGTGACTTCATGTTTGAAGAGCTTCTTAATGAAGGTGTCATTATTAGAAAACTTGTTGCTAACGAGATGCCAGAATTTGTTCGTATCAGTATTGGAACGAAGGATGAAATGTATCACTTCTATGAAGCTTTCGATCGCATCCTACCAGCATATAACAAAAGATTTAGAAAGGAACTTGCATGAAAATTTGCCAATATGTAAATCATGGAACTCATCGCCCAGAGCCTCGTCTAGGTATCCTATTAGATAATGGACTCGTAATTGACCCTAATAATGTTTGGGCATGTGATTATGAAAGAGAAGGTTATTTTAACTTTTGGCAAAGAGCAAACCATACTTGCCCTCCATCTCTTTTAGAAATTTTACAAACGAAAGATGATCCTATCGACTTCCTAGGTGAATGTTATGGCCTTTACCTATTTTTAGAAAAAGTTGGTGACCTTACTCTTAGAGATGGTACACCAATCGCATTTAAATCTGATGAGATTAATCTAAAAGCACCAATTGATAAAATCCCAAACTACCGCGACTTCTACGCACATGAAAAACATGTCGCTGCTGGTTTCAAAAAAAGAAATGAGCCAATTCCGGAAGCTTGGTATGAAATCCCGGCTTACTACAAAGGGCCAACTCATGGATTCATTGGACATAACCAAGAAGTTCTATGGCCACACTACACAAATATTCTCGACTACGAGCTAGAGCTAGGAATGGTTATTGCAAAAGATGGAATTAATATCCGCGAAGAAGATGCAAAAGATCATATCTTTGGATTTACAATCCTAAATGATATTTCTGCTCGCGATATTCAAAAGAAAGAAATGGCCGTCCGTCTAGGCCCTGCAAAAGGGAAAGATTTTTGTTCAGTGATTGGACCAGTTATTACAACTTTTGATGAATTCGATTTTAAGGAGCCAAATCTAAAAATGACGGCAACAGTAAATGGTGAAAAGTGGTCAGAAGGATTCTCTGGAGACTCTCACTATAGCTGGGCCCAAATGATTGCTCACGTCTCTCAAGATGAATGGGTCTTATCTGGAGACCTTTTTGGTTCAGGAACTGTTGGCACAGGCTGTGGTCTTGAGATTGATAGATGGTTAAAGCCTGGAGACGAAATCACTCTTGAGGTAGAAGGTATTGGAAAACTAACTAATAAAATAGGACCAAAAAGAGGGACTAAATAATGGCAACGGATAATAAAATGGAAAGCTTTAAAGCAAGTGGTGTTTATACAAAGCAAGCTCACGTTGATATCCCAGAAGGTCTATACGAAGAAGAACATGGACGCAATGGTTTCTTCGGTCGTGTTAGTCAGCTTTATCATACACAGCCACCGGTTAACTGGACTAATATTTCGGGAGATTTAAAACCAAAGAACCTTCCATCTCTTTTTAGTCATAAAGACCTGCAAGATGACTTCCGTACAATCTTAACGAATAATGATTGTGAGCTTAGTCTTGGTACATTAACAAAGTCACTAGATTATTTTTTAAGAAATGCTGACTTTGATGAGCTCTATTTTGTTCATGAAGGTAGTGGTACTTTTGAAACAATCTATGGCCATGTACCATTTGTAAAAGGTGACTACATCCTGATACCTCGTGGAACAACTTATACAGTGAAGATTTCACAAGCTGCAAAGTTCTTTCAAGTCGAATCGAACTCTGAATTTGAAGAACCTTCACGTGGGCTTCTTGGGCCTAATGCTCTTTATGATCAAACAGTAAAGTTCACACCTGAAGCAGCTCTTGGCAGTGATCAAGACTGGCAACAGTATGATGTAAGAGTAAAAAGACTTGGAGAAATCACAACAATCACCTATCCATTTAATCCTCTAACAGCTAAAGGCTGGAAAGGCTCTGTCTATCCATGGAAGATTTCAATTTATGATATCTGTCCAATCATGAGCCACCGTTATCATATTCCACCATCAGGACACACAACTTTTGTAGCAAGAAACTTCGTTGTTTGTTCTTTTGTTGAAAGACCTCTTGAGGATAAGAAGCACAAGGTTTTAAAAGTTCCTTTCTACCATTCAAATATTGATTTTGATGAGGTTCTTTTCTATCACCAAGGGAATTTCTTCTCTCGTGATAATATCGATGCAGGAGCTTTAACTTTTCACCCTCAAGGTGTTCACCATGGGCCACACCCAAAAGCCTTTGAAGCAGGTGAAGACAAATTATACACGGATGAGTACGCTGTCATGGTTGATACTCGCTATCCTTTAAAACCAACTAAATGGTTTGAAGAAAATGAAAACAAAGACTACTGGAAAAGCTGGATGTAATTATGGCAATTTTTGATACAACAAAACAAGATTTTAAAGACAATTATAAACTATTAATCGGATCAGTTATTCCTAGACCAATCGCAGTTGTTTCAACTGTTAATGAAGATGGTACAAGTAATATTGCACCTTTCTCATTTTTTACTGTGGTAAGTGCAAACCCAATGATCATCGGCTTCACTCCAATGATTCGTTCAAGCGATGGGGAACAAAAAGACACTCTTAAAAATATTCTTCGTCAAAAAGAATTCGTCGTAAACTTTGTAACTCAACACAACTACGAAAAAGTTAACCTCTGCTCAACAGAGCTTCCTCATGGAGAATCAGAATTCGACTTTGCTAAACTTACAGAATTAGATTCTGAAATTGTTACACCAAAGAGAATGAAAGAGTCACCAATCCACTTTGAGTGTAAGCTTAGAGATACATTAAGCTATGGTGATGTTCCTGGAACAGGTACTTTTGTGACAGGTGAAGTTGTTCGAGTTCACGTGGAAGACGAACTGCTTGATAGCGGTAGAATCGATCAAGATAAATATGCCCCAATTGGAAGAGGCGCAGGAAATGACTGGATTGTCTGTGATCACAGGGTTCAAATCGAGCGTCTCATGAAGGCACAAATTCAAAAATAATCAATAATTTCAGGCCCTTAGGGGCTTGAATACTATCTATACACCCCTAGTAAATTTTCCATTTTTGCCCATCTCACGGCCATTTTTCGCTAATATTTCCTCGAACACACATTAATAAAGAAGAGGAATATTTATGAAAAGACTACTGATAACAGCTATGATCCTAACAGGTGCAACGGCCCAAGCAGATCTATTTGATAACCTAACGGCAAATTTAAACCTTTCACCTTCTCAGTCTAACAACTTAAGAAATGGACTTTCTTCAATCCTAAGTGGCAGTGGAAGTTCCTCAGTGAGAGAAGCTGAAAAACTAAGCTTTAATAAATGTTTTGAAATGTTAAGGGAAGCAAAAAAAGAACAGATTAGAAGTGACAAAGACTTTATCAAATCTGGATATGCGACTGGAAATTTTTATTCAAATGTTATCGAAGGTGACTATCAACAATTCCATAACAAAAATGAAGATATTAGTAAGTTTGGGCGTACTCTTATGAGAGGGATTACGAATCTAGATAGTATTAGATTTAATAGCACAACTTCTGCAAAAGATGCTCCTCATCTTGATTACTATTGCTCAAGCTACATGGATATTGAAAGTGTATCAAAAGTAATAGTTGGAAATAAAGAATGTCGTAAAGTAGATCTGGCCCTAAATGCAATTGATGCAAATACAAAGAAGAAATACAAAGCAACGGCATCCAACCTCTTCTGCGAAGGAGAGAATATTGTAAAGACAGACTTTACAGGCAAAAGATTTGAAGTAATTTACGAAATGAATGAAATTTAAAAATAAAAAAGCCGCTTCAAGCGGCTTTTTCTTTATCTAAAACATATAACCTAAACTTAGCCCATAAGTGAAATCATCAGAGTTCTTATCATCATAAGAAGAATTCAAAAATGAATAACCTGTCTCCATCTGAATATATGCCCCATCAAAATCAAACCTCACACCAGGAAGCACTAAAATAACTTCAGGAGATTGTTGTCCATCATAAGATACAGTTGCACCATCTTTAAGAACACCATCAACTTTATATTCCATAAAAACAGTATTTAAATAGAATAGAATCGCAGGACTTACACGATAACCAACATTAAGCGAAGCTCCTAGGGACTTAGCTTTTAGATCTGTTGTATATACAGTCGAATCAGTATTCAGTGAGCCATCTTCGTGATAGCCAAAGCCGAACTCTCCCTGAAGAGACATCTTGAGACCGACTGTCCTTCTGTCGCCACCAATAAATTGATACTTAATTTTTAAAAGGTCAGAAGTATCCGGATATGTTTGAAGTCCAATATCAAGTCTTGGAAGTAGCCCTAGATCACCTTTAAATGTTAAAAGAGGCTCAGGCCCACTAACAGACTCCTCTGTTGTCGTACCACTAATAATAAAGTCATAGCCTTCAGCAAGATCGACATCATAGCCGCTTGCAACACCTACTGCGACATCGACCTTACCTAACCCACCCGTTGTTTCAGGACTATCCATACGAGCAGTAGGAATATTGTAATCAAGCTGAGCGCAACTTACGAATGTAACTAGTACTAATAAGAAACTAAGATATCTCATAAACTCTCCAATAATTAATTTATTAAATTATATTGGAGTTTAAGATAATTTAAAGAAGAAAAAAAAGGCCCGCAGAAAGCGGGCCCTTAGTATTATTTAATTTTTAATTCTGAGTGAAGTTTTGCAAAAGTTTTTTCTTCACGGATTGCATACATAAGGTTTGCTTTCATACGCTCATCTTTTGTGTAGAATTCTTTTACTTGGTCAGCAGTTAGGCCAGAAAGGCTTGCGCTTTCTTCGATTTTTGCATCAAAGTCTGCATCAGTTGATTCAACTTCGTACTTATTTGCAAGGTGGTCTAGAATTAGTCCTGACTTAACTTGGAAAAGAGCTTTTTCGTCTAAGTCACCTGCCCACTTCTCAAAGTACTCACCTAGCATATCTTCAGTGAAACCTTGTTGCTTAAGGTTGTTTGCAAGATCGTTCTTTAGGTGCTCTTTTTGTTGAGCAATCATAGTTGATGGAACATCAAAGCTATTTTCAGAGATTAGTTTTTCAAGAATTTCTTGATTTAACTTTTCAGCTGCTTGTCTTTCGTTTTGCTTAGTTAGGTTCTCTTGAGTTTTCGCTTTGAAATCTTCTACTGATTCAAAACCTAGCTCTTTTGCTACTTCATCAGTAAAGTCTGGAAGCTTTCTTTCTTTGATTTCAAGAAGTTCAACGTGGAACTTAACTTTTGCTTCTTTAAGTTCTTCTACGTGATACTCAGATGGGAAAGTAACTTCTAGAGTCTTCTTCTCACCTGCTTTCATACCAATCATTTGCTCTTCGAATCCTGGGATAAATTGACCAGAACCGATTTCTAATAGGTATTCTTCACCTTTCATATTTTCAGGCTTTTCACCATCAGCTTTTTCACCTTCGAAGTTCATAACAGCGAATAGTCCGTTAGCAAGTGCTGTACCTTCAGCAGCTTCAACCATTTCAGCTCTTGGAGCAAGGTAGTTCTTACGTACTTTTTCAACATCATCTTCAGTTACTTCAACTGTATCTTTTGTGAAAGATAGTTTTGAGAAATCTTTAAGTTCTACAGTTGGGAAGATTTCAACAACAGCATCAAATGATACAGACTTTCCATCTTTGTAATCCATATTTTCAAAGTTAGGGTAACCAACTACTTTAAGATCTTCTTTATTGATTGCTTCAAAAAGTTCCTTTTGAACGAAACGATTTAGAGCATCACCTTCAACTTGTGGACGGTATAGTTTTTCAACCATAGCGATTGGCGCTTTACCTTTTCTGAAACCTTTGATTGAAACTGATTTTTGTTTCTCTTTAAGAGCAACAGTAATTTGCTCAGATAGATCTAGGTTATCGAATGAAAAAGATAATTTTTTTGTGCAGTCATTAACTTGTTCTACTTTATAAGTCATGAATAAATCCTCACTTCGCTATGCGACAATATTAACATTATGAATAGCCGAAATTAGCTAGAATATGGCAAAAAGTCAATGAATATAAGGGGTTTCAATTGGCCTAATACTCAACCTTAACCAAAAATAGGCCCTGCGGTGGTGCAGTCGGAGCAACCTTTTCAGCACCTGGATTGGTCAATTGCCCCACAATAACTTCTCTTGAAATCTTTCCTTGAGCACACGACCAGATACTCGAAACAATTAAGCGAACCATCTGCTTCAAGAAGCCACTACCAGTAATTTCCATGATAAAGACATTTTCTTTAAGCCCTGGCCCATAACTCATCTCACTCTCAAAGACATTGCAGCTTGTTATTTTTCGAATTGTCGACTTAACAGGTGTTCCTTTGGTAGAAAACCCCTCAAAGTCATGCTCGCCGATAAATAGCTGACATGCTTCATTTAGCTTGGCCAAATCGAAATCCTTGCCCAGGTAAGTCACATAGTTTCTCAAGAATGGATTAGGCTGTTTTTTTTCTGAGAATACGTAACGATAAGTTTTGCTCTTTGCATTAAAAACCGGTTGAAAATCATCAGGAGCATATTCGGAGTCCACAACCTTTATTGCATCTGGTAATTGACTATTAAGTGCACGCATAAGTGCTTTTGGATTAATATCAATGGGAAGAGTTATTCGAGTGACCTGAAAAATTGCATGAACACCTGTATCAGTTCTTCCGCAACCTACAACTTGTATCTCTTCAGATTTAGATAATTGTTTTAAAACTTTTTCAATTTCACCCTGAATACTTTGCTGGCCTATTTGCTTCTGCCATCCAAAGTAATTCGTTCCATCGTACGAAAAAGTAACTTTATAGATACTCAAAGTTAAAGCCTATACCAAAAGACATTCCGCTTACGCTAAAGTCATCTCTTTTAAATCCTGAAATATCCATTGTCTTGGCCATGAGACTAATGCTCATTTCGCTAATGTCACTGAACTTCTTTAGGTCCATTCCAAAATTTGGAAAGATATTATAAATCGAAAAATCAATCGAAGCTGAAGCATTATAACCGTAACCTACTTGGCGAATATCCTTATCGTCATCACCTTGTTCACGATCATCTCTATTTTGCCAAATAGGAGCGATTACTGGCCCACCTTGAGCAGTAATCGAAACTTTCTTTCCAAGGTTTAACTTCGCACCAAGGTTTAAATCAATTGGAAATAACCATAGATTAAATGTTGTTCGTGAAATTGTTCCGTTCCCAAACTTTCCTTTTCCTGAGTTAAATGAAACACCAAGATTTCCCTGAAAGAATGTCGAGACAATATTTCTTTGAAAATAACTTCTATAATTGAACGTAAGATAACCTGCTTGAATCGAGTCAGCTTCAGAATTATCGTTTTGAAATGTTGATTCAAAAGTTCCCGTACTATCTGAATAATCATAAGTATCGTAGATATAAGTAAAACCAATTTGAGTATCTGCTTTCTGATACGTATTTTTTAATAAATCTTCAGTCTTATACTCAACATATGAATTTGGACTTGGATCTCTTAAGATTGAATCTTCATCAGTGGCCGTTTTCAACCACTCCTTATCTTGTGAACTCATTACAGCATTTTTAAGTTCTTCATCTGTATATTGCTGAGGCGTTGAACCAAAGATATCTGGAATCGAATTCTTATCTTCCTCATCACTAGAACCTTGATCATTTTCATACGGAGAATCATTTGAATCTAACTCTCCAGGCAGAGGCTGATTAAAGTCTATAGAAAAAACATTTGTACTTGAAATTAATAGCGTACAAATTAAGAGGTTTTTAAGATTCGCTTTCTTCATCTTTATCTTCCCAGTCGAACAGTTCAACTTTAGTATCCTTACTAAAAATATTATACACTAAACATCCAACAACATAGGCCGTAATCAGCACAAAAATCATCAGTTGCTCGTAAATAAGGATTAATACTAGAATGAGAAGAATCATTGCAAGAACCTTGCGGCGATTTTTTCTTACATAATCCGAGTTTTTAAAAGAATTAAACGGAATATTTGAGATCATTAGTAGGGAATAGAAAATCACATATGCGGCCGCATAGTAACTCTGATAGTCACCAAAGTTAAACTCCAGTGTCACCATAATAAAGCCAATAATTGCCAACGCTCCACCAGGAATTGGTAGGCCCTGGAAGTAATTAGATGGAACTTTATTAATATTCGCATTAAATCTTGCAAGTCTTAGAGCACCACATAGTAAGTACAAGAATGAAATAACCATCCCAGGTCTTCCTAGGCCCTGAAAGAACTTAAAGTAGACAATTAAAGCTGGGGCCATTCCAAAAGAGATAACATCACTAATAGAGTCAAATTGTTCACCAAATTGAGACTGTGTCCCTGTCAAACGTGCAACTCTTCCATCAACACTATCAAAAATTGCACCCAGTAGTAGAATCATACATGCAGGATAAAACATACCCTTCATGGCCATGATAATTGAAGCAAATCCACACCCCATATTTAACGCTGTAAAAACATTCGGTAAGAAAAAAGTTAGTTTATGTGGTTGTCCGTCATATCTTGTCATTTGAATTTCCTTCTTATTCTTCTATATAGCGACCTACGATTGTTTCCCCGCCCCTAACCTTTTCATTCATGGCCACAAGGAGTTCAGAGTTTTCGACTTGCATTTTTACAGTAGCACCTAATGGATAGAAACCAATATCAACTTGTCTTCTTCCAAGGTCCCCTGGTAATACAATTAGTTCTGGGTCACGTTTAAAAAATGAATTTATAAAAAATAGTCTAATCTTTCTATCGTTAGAGTCTTCTAAAGTAACTTTTGTTCCAAAGTCCTTGTCATTAAAAATAACGTTATTTACTCTCGCCGAAATTGGTAAATATATCCCATATCCGCTCAATAGTCCCATTCTAATTGATAGCTCAGAAACGTTATTCGATATTTTATTAATACCAACAACTTTCCCTGTTACAGGAGCATAAATCGATCCACGAGTTGTTACTTGATCTTCTTTGAATGAACTCAACTTCCTTCTAAATAGGAATAGAAATATACCTACGATAACAAAGTAGATTGAAAATAAATAAAAGCCGAATAATAGTAATAATAGAAATGCTACTACTATAATAAAGTTGATTGTGGACTTAGATAGATAAAATATTTTCACTTTAATAATTTATCAATATTCAACTGACATGTCATACTAAGACTTTTTAAATTCGACGTGAAGCGGACGGAAATAATAAGGCCTCTGTCTCATTCTTTCACTTACAACCTTACTAAAAACCGGTGCGGGGTTCTTACGTAGCACCTCTCGAGTATCCCCTTCACAATGCTCTGAAAGCTCATTTGCTCCATGAGTATATAATTGTGACTTATCCACAATACCCGAGCAAAATGCTTCAAATTCAGCTTGTGTTAGGAGCTTCTCCTCATCATTTGTACGAATATAATACTCTTTCTTAAATGCCGGAAACATCCAGTGAGTCGAGTCTTGTCCAAGAATACTTGGAATATCAGAGCTATAAAATGAGAAAACTTCAATATCATCTAACTCAAAAACTTGAGCAAGGCCTTCTCCTACTCTCATGCCAGTGTAAGAACCTGGGCCAGCAATTGAGATAAGACCTTTAATATTACTCACATCAAGGCCATGCTTTGAAAGTAAAGCGTGTATATTTTCATGAAGAACTTCAGAAGTCTTCTTTGTTTCAACAACAACATCTTCAATCCAAGAGAAGTTTTCGTCTAAAATTCCAAAGTGTAGAAGATGTGATGTATCAATAAATAAGTAAATCATTAGAAGAATCGCGTAAAATCGTTAAACAACGCCCCAATCATTAGTAGTAATAGAATAGAAAGACCAAATTGCTGGGCAATCTCTAACTTTCTTCTTGATAGTGGCCCACCGTTAATTGCTTCTAAAATTAGAAAAACAATATGCCCACCATCTAATACAGGAATTGGGAATAAGTTAATAACACCAAGGTTGATAGAAATTAACGCCATCAACTGGAAGAAATATGAAATTGAAGTATTGAAAGAATCGGAAGCAACTTTTCCAATCGTAAGTGGCCCACCAATATTCTTTAATGAAACTTCCGCTGTAATTAGTTTTTTAAAGCCTTCAAATGTTTTAACAACTCCATCCCATGTACGATATAAACTTCTTGGAATTGCTTTGAAAAAATTCATTGGCTCAGTTGTGACATACTTACCAGCGGCATAAATACCATGGCTGTAAACCCCAATTAACTTAACTGTTTTACCATTTTCAGTTCTAACGTCAGGAGTAATATTAAACTCTTTACTCTCACCCTTTCTAATAACTTTCAGTGAAGCCTGACCTTCGTTTTCTTGGATTTCACCTCTAAGCTCATCAAATGAATTAACTTCTTTTCCATTAACTGAAGTAATAATATCACCGGCCAACAGTCCTGCTTTATCCGCAGGAGACTTCATCTGAACACTCTTAACAACTAGATCCATAGGAAAGTAGTTATTTGTAAAAAGAGCGTGTTTAAGACCATTCGTTACATCGAGATGAGCAACGGCCTTAGCTTCCTTATCAAATATCGGCTGACTCGTTTCACTATCAATAGACTTAACAGGAAAAAGATCGAGATGTCCTGCCTCAATGGCAAGCTCTTCTAAACTATAGTCAGTATTTGGTTTATTACCTTTAGAAACAATGAATAGATTTCCATCTGCAGATTTAACAATTGGCAGTAGTAAGAAAGGTGGATACTTTACCATTTCTTCAAAGAATTGCTCAGGCTTCATATCAACCTTCACAACTTCTTTTCGACCTAGACGCTCAACAGTTAAAGACTTAATGTGGCCATCACTCTCCAAAACGATATCACTTGGAGAAGTTACCAGGTGCTCATTAACTTTATTAACAATATCTCCACTTCTAAAGCCTAGCTTATAAAAGCGTGTTTCTTTGGCAACACTACCAATTTTTATTTCTGGAACTTTTTCACCTGTTAAGAAAAGTGCAAAGAAGATAAAGAAGGCAAGAATAAAGTTAGCAAGAGGACCTCCAAAAACAATCCAAAATCTTTGCCACTTTTTCTTATGGATAAAAGAAAATTTCTTTTCTTCTTCAGAAATACCATCTTTGTTGAATGGATCATCTCCAAACATCTTCACATATCCACCAAGTGGAATTAAAGAGATGGCGTATTCTGTGTCACCTTTTTTCCATCTAAATAGTTTTGGACCAAAACCAATTGAAAAAACCTCAACTCTTACACCAAAGAGTCTTGCAAATAGGAAATGCCCTAGCTCATGAAAAAATACGAGTGGACCTAAAAATAAAATAAATATAACAATTTTCTCTAACATACTAACCCTTATAAAATCTTATAACTCAACAATAGTGTGTAAAACGGTATAACAAAGAGAAGACTATCGATTCGATCGTAAACCCCACCATGCCCAGGAATTAAGTTCGAGCTATCCTTTACACCTATTTGTCTTTTCAACTTAGACTGAATCAAGTCACCGACTTGACTTAAAATACCTAAAATAAAAAAGATCAGTATATATTTTACCGCAAAATCACCTATTAAATAATACCATACTAAAGTTCCCAATAGACCAGATGTTGCGGCCCCGCCAATTAAACCTTCAACAGTCTTATTAGGACTTACAGTGGCCCATAATTTAGTCTTTCCAAAATTCTTTCCAAAGAACCAAGCCCCAGTATCCATACCGAAGTTAAATACAAGTAGAATAATTACAAGAGCTTGCCAATTAGCATGATTAAGAAGTGAATGAAGATTAAGAAATGGAATCAAAAATATCACCATACTTAAAATTGTTACTCGCTTTAAAAGATTAACAAAATTCATCGACTCCATTGGAGAAATGAACAAATAACCTATTAGAACAAGATTTAATAAACAACCAATTGAAGGAATAAGAAGTCCATCAAATACATGATTATTATTCATTGCCCAAAACTGAATTCCAAGTAAAAGAACAAAGTTAATGAGTGTGAAAATACCTGTTACTTTGAGAGAGAGAAAATTCTTCGCGAATTCATAAAAGCAGGCAGCACTAACAACGATAAGGAGTGCTTCAATACCTACAACGCCAATAGAATATGCTAATGCGACGATACCTATCATTACAATGGCAGATAGGACTCTTTTTTGAGTATTTGTCATTTTAATTCCGTTTAATTTATTAATCTAATATTCTTTCTAATCTTATTTTTTGAAGCGGCCAGTGATTCAGTTTCACAAACTTGTCCAAAACGTCTTTCGCGTTTTTCGACTTCATAAATAATATTTTCAAATTCTTTACATGTGAAATTTGGCCACATCGTTTCAGTGAAATATAATTCACCGTATGCAATTTGCCATAATAGAAAGTTTGAGATTCTTTGATCTCCCCCAGTTCTAATCATTAGGTCAACATCACCTAACTCAGGGGCGTGAAGGGCCTGAGAAATATTCTCCTCAGTAACTTCAATATCTTCAGCAATTAGTTTGTTTACAGCACTAATAATTTCAGCGCGTCCACCATAACCAAATGCAAAAGTAAGCTTTAAACCAGTATTATCTTTCGACTCGTCTTTTAGTCGATTAATAATTTCAATTGTATCTTTTGGAAGTTTTGAAATATCACCAATAATATTAAACTTAATATTATTTTTTAAAACCCTCGTTCTCTCTTTGATAAGAAATTTCTTTAAAAGAAGAAAGAGAGTTCTAATTTCAGAAGGTGGGCGGCCCCAGTTCTCAGTAGAGAATGCATAAAGAGTCAGGGCCTTAATTCCCATGTCGTCAGCTTTTTCAACAACATCACTAACAACAGAACTTCCACGCACATGTCCCCATACACGACGATGAGCGCGGTTCTGTGCCCAGCGCCCATTGCCATCCATTATAATTGCAACATGTTTTAATTTAGACGTTTGAAAGTTCATCATTTATTCAAGTAAAGATTAAAGAGTTAGAAGCTCTTTCTCTTTTGCTGCAATGATCTCGTCTACTTGTTTTGTATACTTATCTGTTACAGTCTGAATTTCAGTTTGAAACTTCTTTGAATCATCTTCAGAAATCTCTTTAGCTTTTTCAGCTTTTTTCACAAGTTCATTTCCGTCACGACGAGCGTTACGAATTGCGATTTTGCTATCTTCACCAATCTTTTTAATTTCTTTTACCTGCTCTTTTCTTGTTTGCTCAGTAAGTGCAGGGAATGCAATTCTAATTAGGTTACCGTCATTTGATGGGTTAAGTCCTAAGTTTGCATTGATGATTGATTTTTCAATTTCACTGATAAGAGTTTTATCAAATGGTTGAATTTGAAGAAGTCTCGCTTCTGGAGTTGAAACCTGTCCAACTTGGTTAACAGGAGTTGGTGAACCATAGTAGTCTACAGTAACACCATCTAATACAGAAGCTGATGCACGACCAGTTCTGATTTTTGTTAATTGATGCTTTAGAGAATCAATTGACTTTGACATACCAGTTTCTAATGATGATTTAATTTCATTAATCATAATATACCTCTTATAAATTATTTAAGTACTTTAGTTCCAATGCTCTCGCCTGCTACGGCCTTAGCAATATTACCTTTTTCAAACATATTAAATACCACAATTTCCATCTCATTATCCATACAAAGTGAGATAGCAGCAGAATCCATAACCTTGATTCCCTTATTTAATACGTCGATATATTTTAATTGATCAAACTTGACTGCGTCATCATATTTCATAGGATCTTTATCATAGATTCCGTCAACTTTTGTCGCTTTAAAAATTACCTGTGCGTCAATTTCATTTGCTCTTAGGGCAGCTGCCGTATCTGTCGTAAAGTAAGGGTTTCCTGTACCTGCTGCGAAGATAACAACACGCTTCTTTTCAAGGTGTCTCTCAGCACGACGTCTAATATATGGCTCACATACCTCTTGCATATTAATAGCCGACATTACTCTCGTAAATACACCTTTTTGCTCAAGTGAATCTTGCATCGCAAGTGCATTTATGACAGTCGCCAACATTCCCATATGGTCTGAAGAAGTACGATCCATACCTCTTGTCGCTCCCGCTACACCACGGTGGATATTTCCACCACCAACAACGATAGCAACTTCTACACCCATTGCTACCAGTTCTTTAACCTCTTCAGAAATTTGGTTAAGAACATCGTGAGTTACACCATAACCAGCTTCACCAGCTAAGGCCTCACCAGAAAGTTTTAATAGAATTCTTTTATATTTCATATGTCCCCAATAACACTACAATCAAATTGCAAAAAAAAAGGGCTTAAAAAAGCCCTTTCTTATATTTAGTAATTAATTTTACTGTTGAGTCATCTTAGCAACTTCTTCAGCTAAGTTGTCTTCTTTCTTCTCAATCCCTTCACCAAGGTTGATTTTGTGGAAAGCTTTAACAGTAATATCACCACCAACTTTACCAGCTACGTCAGCAACAAGCTTCTTGATAGTAAAGTCTGGGTTCTTAATGAATACTTGCTCAACAAGACATACTTCTTTAGCAAGTTTTCCAAGTTTACCTTTAACGATCTGATCGATCATGTTTTCAGGTTTACCTTCTTCTTTAAGTTGTGCACGGTAAACTTCTTCTTCTCTCTTTTTGTAATCTTCATCAATATCATCTGAAGTTAAGAAAGATGGGTTAGCCGCTGCAACGTGCATTGCGATATCTTTTGCAAGTTCCGCAATTTCTGGAGCATCAGTCTTATCAGTCCCTAGCTCAACTAGAACACCAATTTTTCCACCGTGGTTATATGAACCAAGAACACCTGTTGTTTCAACTGCAGCAAATCTTCTTAGGTCGATTTTCTCACCACATTTCATAGTAAGTTCAGTTGTTTCAGCATTCTTAGCATCTTTAAGTTCTTCAATAGAAGCTGGCTTATTTGAAAGAGTCCAAGCAGCAACATTACTTGCGAAACCTTGGAAATCGTCACCTTTAGCAACAAAGTCAGTTTCACAGTTAACTTCAAGAATAACACCCTTGTTACCTTCTACTACAGATACAACTGTACCTTCAGCAGCAACACGGCTTGCTTTCTTAGCAGCTTTTGCTAGACCTTTAGTTCTTAGGAAATCTACTGCTGCCTCTAGGTCACCATTAGTTTCTGTAAGAGCTTTCTTACAGTCCATCATACCTGCACCAGTTTTTTCTCTTAATTCTTTAACAGCACTTGCCGTAATAGCCATTTTTTACCTCGCTAATTAATTATTAATTATTCTTCTTCACCAGCTAAATCGATGTCCTTCTCATACTTAGATAGAATTTCTTCTTCTAGAGCTTTATCAGTAACTTGGTTACCAGCTGCTTTAGCTTTGCTTGCACTACCTGCGATAGCACCTGCGAAGTAATCAGAGAAAAGAGTGATCGACTTGATTGCATCGTCGTTACCTGGAACAACGTAGTCAACACCTTCTGGGTCACAGTTAGTATCAACAATTGCAACAACAGGAATACCTAGCTTGTTAGCTTCTTTTACAGCAATTCTTTCATTGTTTGGATCAACAACTACGATTGCACCTGGAAGCTTTCTCATATCCTTGATACCACCAAGGTTTTTCTCTAGCTTTTCAACTTCTTTACCAACTTTGATTCTTTCTTTCTTAGTTAGTAACTCGAAGTCACCTGTTTCTTTCATTTTTTCAACTTTTCTTAGTTTATCGATTGAAAGGTTGATTGTTTTGTAGTTTGTAAGCATCCCACCTAGCCATCTGTTAGTTACATAATATGCACCACATGACTTAGCAGCAGTCTTAACAGTTTCAGAAGCTTGTCTTTTTGTAGCTACGAAAAGAATTGGCTTACCTTCAGAAGAAGTCTTCTTTAGGAAGTCATAAGCTTTTTTTGCTAAAGGAATAGTTTTAGCAAGGTCAACAATATAGATCCCGTTTCTTTCACCAAATACATATGGCTTCATTTTTGGATTCCACTTGTGAGTCTGGTGACCAAAGTGTGCACCTGCTTTTAAAAGATCATTAATGTTTAATTCTGACATACGAACTCCGCAGTTGGTTAAATACACTAACTCGAACCGAATGGACCAACCCTTCGAGTAGCTGTTTATTTCGCGATATTGCGATGGTGCATTTTTAACACGATGACACTGCGGATTCAATATTTTTTTGTAATATTTTTAGAGGAATTATTGGCCCTAACTTACCGAAAGAAAGGGCCTTTTAATTATAGAGTTGGTGAGTTTCCATCAACGAGAACGCGACGCGGCTTAGCACCCTGAGCAGGACCTACGACACCACGTTTTTCAAGCTCCTCAATAAGATTTGCTGCTCTGTTGTAACCAATTCTTAATCTTCTCTGTAGCATAGACGCTGACGCTGAGCGAGATTCCATGACAACTTTTACGGCTTCATCATAAAGAGCATCACCTGAATTTGATGAAGCTGCTGGCGTGATATGTGAACCATATGAGTATTCATCTGTTTCTACTTCTCCACCATTCTCAAGAAATTCCATTGCTTTCTCATCAAAACCTGACTCTAGGGCCTCTAATTTCTGAGTTAGGGCCTCGATTTCTACTTCATCAACATATGAAGAGTGAACACGTTGTGTGTTAATACCATGTTTATAAAGCATATCCCCTTTACCAAGTAGTCTTTCAGCACCGATTTTATCAAGAATCGTACTCGAGTCGGTACGTGAAGATACCCTAAAGGCAACACGTGTTGGGAAGTTTGACTTAATAACACCTGTAATAACATCAACAGAAGGTCTTTGTGTTGCAAGAACAAGGTGGATACCGGCAGCACGTGCCTTAGCAGCAATACGTGCAATATTATTTTCGATTTCTTTTCCGGCCTTAGTAAGAACAAGGTCAGCAAACTCATCGACAATGATTACAATATATGGAAGTTCGTAGTCTTCAGCTGTTGTGTCTTCATAATGGTGGTGAATCTTAGCAAGCATTTCAGGAGTCGCTCTCTTAAGCTTCTCATTGAAACCAGAAATATTACGAACACCAAAGTCAGCAAGAATTCCATAACGACGATCCATTTCCTGACAGGCCCAAAGAAGTGCAATTGATGCAGTTTTTGCATCAGTTACAACAGGCATTAGTAGGTGTGGAAGTTTTGCATAAAGGGCCATCTCAAGTTGCTTAGGGTCAATAAGAATTAATTTCATTTTCTTTGGTGACTTCTTAACAAGTAGTGAAACTAGAAGTGAGTTAATAAATACCGACTTACCAGCACCAGTTGCACCAGCAACAAGCATGTGTGGACACGTCGCTAAATCAATAACAAAAGATTCACCAAAAGCATTCTTCCCCATAGCAATTGGAAGTGAGTACTTAGCATTCTGAAACTCTTTAGAGCTCAATACTTCATCTAAATATATAATATCACGTGGATTTCTTGGAACTTCAACACCAACAGTATCTTTTCCCATCATTGCAGGAACAACACGAATTGGAGCACCATAAAGCGCTAAAGATAAGTCATCAGCAAGACCTGCAATCTTAGAAACCTTAACACCAGCTCCAGGTCTAAATTCGAAAGTATCAACGACTGGACCTTTTAATACGTTTACAATTTCACCCTCAATCTTAAATTCTGTAAGTTTTGATTCTAAGAGAGTAATAATTTGTTCAAAGTATGCTTTATCAGGTTCATTTGAAACCTTTTCAATTGTAGCTTCAGTAGCTGTATCAACAATATTAAAATATTGATTATCCGTAGATGTATCGGCCATACGATTAAGAGGAGCGGTAACAAGAATCTTTTTAACTTGTGGCCCTCTTTCTGCGCCTTCTTCAGATTGATCGCTACTCTCATCATTGGCTTTAGAAGCTTCAATGCTTTCTTGTGTACTACGAACGACTGTATTTGATTCATCAAAAGCAGGACGTGTAATCTGTGGTTTAATTACGGCCTCTTCAATTTCTTCGTCTTTATCTTCTTCAACTACTGCCCTTTCTTCAACAGTAGTCTTTGCTTTTAAAATATTCTGAGGCTTAATTTTATTAAGTGAGGCAAATAATGAACTCTCTTTCTTATCTTCCTCTTCTTTCTTATCATCTTTAAGGATACTATCCATTCTTTTACGAAGGCTATTATCGTGTTCAATCTGAGCAACAGGCTTTTTCTTCTCAAATGGAGCAGCAAGCGCTTGCTTTGCTTGTATAGCTTTAGTTGGTACGGCCTTAGTAAAATTAAAAGCCTTAACAATACTTTCCTTAAACCCGCCTCTAAATGTTCCAAACAAAAATAGGCCAAAAGCTACACTTGTATAAATGCCTAACCAAAGAGATGTGAAAGCATTCTTTAAAATATATTGTAGGCCAATTCCTAGTGCATCTTGAAAAAAGAAAAATGATACGGCCCCAGAAAAGAAGACTAGAGGAAAAAAGTTTAAGACATCAACCATATACTCACGCTTGTCGTAAATAAAAGTATGACAAAGCGAAAAAACAAAAAATGGAATCAAAATCCAAGGCCCACTGAAGTAAGAACCAAACTTAACCATTGAGAAGAAATAATAACTTAAAATATTACCCGAGTTATCAGATGTAATCGTAAAGTAATTATCCGGTAAATCATTTCCAAAATAAAAAGAGATAAAAGAGAATAATGTTAAGATAAATAGGATAACTAGTTGAGTTTTAAGGATATTTTTCTTCATACTTCTATTGTATATGAAATGTAAGTAAAGGCAAAAGAAAAGGCCGAAAACCCTTCTAGAAGCAAGAGAAAAACAAATAGAGTATTAAAATAGAAATTTTATGGCCACAAACAAAAAAAGCCAGATCATAAGATCTGGCTTTTTATATAGAAGGTGCATCTTCCTAGTCTCACACCAAGTTACCCTGGCACTACCTTCGGCGCAAGCGGGC
>NZ_JBEBMT010000001.1:1068781-1088838 GCF_043196705.1 Halobacteriovorax sp. HFRX-2_2 | reverse complement strand
TGCGGCCAGTGATCGTTTTGAGAAACGTGAAAGTCCACATACACCGTGTCCACTAGTACAACCTGAGCCAAGTTGTGTTCCGGCACCGACAAATAGACCGGCCACAATGGCCTTAGTATATGTTAGGTTGAGGGCATAATTGAAAAAGCTTGGGTCCACCAATTTAACAACAAGTCCTCCGGCCAAGAGACCTAGCACGAAGAAGACACGCCAATAACCGCCGTCATTCTTTTTGTGAAAATTAAAAAATATACCTGAGATTCCCGCAACTCGCCCATTAAAATAGAGCAGAAAAGCAGCGGATACTCCAATTAATATCCCGCCAACGAGTGGCCATGTAAAGTTCGTCATATACTCACCTTTTTATTGAAAACAGTCCCTTGATATACTTCGAGGACTTACAAACTTAAATTAATTATATATAATGATTATAAATTAACATTGATGCCCATCAAATTTGGAAAAACATGATTAAGGAAATCTTAAATAATATTGAACAGCCTATTTTTCGTCAGTATCAAAAAGGCGAAGTCATTTACAGAGAGTCAGAGTCCCCTCAATATCTCTATATTGTAGAAGAAGGAATTATTGGCCTTTATTACAATAGCGAAAATGGTAAGGAGAGCTTTTTAAGAGTCTATGGGCCAGGTGAAATCTTCGGCCATCGTTCATACTTTTTAGAAACACCTTATCACGCCAATTCAATTAGTCTGACAAAGTCAAAGTTAATGCTCATTGATCGTAAGCAATGTGACAATATTTGTCTTGAAAGCCCGGCCCTACTTAAGAATATGACGAAGATTCTAGCGAGGGAACTTGGAAATGCTGAAAGAAGACTTGCTGGAATGGCAGATAAGTCGGCCAAGGCAAGAATCGTTGAGGCCCTAGTCTATTTAAAGCTTAAGCATCCAGAGCATAATTGGACTCGTAAGGAGATAGCAGACTTTGCAGTATCAACTTTTGAGAGTGTCACAAGAATCTTAAGTGAACTCGAGTCTGCAGGTTTAATCACTAAGAGTGGCAGAAGTATCGAAATTGTGGACGAACAAAAGCTTCTAAAATATTCGAGTGAGAATTATTAAGATCTTGTTAAATTCATAGCAAATTTTACATTTAAGGCAGCTCAAGCTTGTCTATATCACGTTGCTTAGATAGGATGCGGCCAACTTTAACCCACACAAAGGCCATCTTATGAAATTAGCAATGACTCTTTTATCATTTATCTCATGTTTAGCAATTAGCTCAAATGCAATCGCTTGTGACAATGTTGTAAATAAGCAACTAGAAAGAAAAATTAGAGCAGATCGACCACTAGAAGTTAAATACCTAATGTATCTAACTGAGGGAACAGAGCTTCTAAATGAAAGAGGAAATAAGCTAGCACAATTCAATGAAGACAAGCTTATTTACTCAGCAATCGGTTCAGAGCACTCTGGTTGGTTTAATGCAGCTGTTGCAGTTAACCCAGACACATGCTCGATTGATTATATTGGCTACTTTGCAGCTGAGTAATCATAGCAAATAAATTTAAAAAATATCTAGGCCCAGCTTCAAGTTGGGCCTTTTTAATCGACTAAATAAATATCCCATAACAACCTTAAGAAATCCTTTAATTTTTCAAATGTAAAAGTATTTAGTTTAAATAATTAACTTTATAAACTACTGATATCTCGTCTAAAAAAATTGAACCTCCACAAAAAATTGCCACCAAATTAAATAATTCCTCCAAAAAGCCGATATAAGTGACTGAATTTAGTGATTTGTTCATTAAATGCTTTAATACTAAAGAAATATTATATTAAGTCGAAAATATTTAAGAATAAAATTTGTTCACAAACAACTAACTATCAATGATTTGTGAGGGACTTTGAAAAAACCAATACTCTACGTCGGACTCGCTCTGGCATCACTATTCAGCTTTAGCTATATCTTCTTTGCAGATGGTAATGCAACGAAGACTGCTAGTTATAGTGAATTGGCGAAAGAGATTGGAATTGAATACGAACTTGTTAAGCCTAAGGTTAAAGCAAGACTAAACTCTACGACATCAACTATTAGCAAAAGAGGGCCATCTTCGCTAGCGCAAGATGATAATGATGAAGTAGTAGAGCCAAGTAATAAGAAAGGAGACTTTCAAGTCTCAAAACTTGCTGTTAATAAAAAGAAGAAGAATTCAACACAAGTCTTCTTAAACGACTCAGATTATTCTAGGCCATATTATTCAAATAACTCTTTTGAAAGAACTCCTGCAAAAGCAGACGATAAGAAAGTAGAGGCCAAGAAAGAAAATAAGAAAGTCATTACTTACTCTCTTCCAACACCACCACAAGCTGATGAAACAAATCCTGAAGATGAATCTTCAAGTGGCCAACAAAATTCTGGTTCAAATAATACAGTCATTGTAGTACCTGCTATTGAAGGTCGTATTCCTCCTCTATCAGGACTAATTACTCAGACAAATAATAAGAGTCTCTTTATTAGCAATGCCTATGCGGCAACAACATGTACAGACCCTAAAGTCGAACTCTTTGATCTTGTGACGATGACAGTACTTGAAGATAACCCGATTACATTTGAAGGGATTAATACTTCAACATATTTTAAATTTGATGCAAAGAAATTAGCACTAGATCTAACAGCACCAGCTCGTTACAAGGTTAAGGTTTCGGGATGTAGCGACGAGCTAGAAAAAGTTGTAACTAGTTATTTTAAGCCGCAAGATATTACTCCTGTTTCAACTCTACTTGCTAAGATCACAAATACAGATATTGACTACACGCCGACACAAGAGCTTGCAAATTATCTGGATCAAACTGAAGCATTAATCCAAGCAAGTGTTGATAACCAAACGATTGATTATGATCTCATTTATACTGAGCTAGAAAATAATACTGATGCCAGCAATATCTTTAGTGAGTTAACTCATGGTGAAACAGCGGCAATTTTAAAAGACGCAGCCCCAAAACTAAAGTCTCTTGAAACACCGACTTCATTAAAAGAAGGGATTTCAAGTGATTTTGAAACAAGTGCAGTTCACTGGGATTCATCTTATCCAGTTGCATACCAATGGATACTTAATGGAGCGACTGTTTCAAATGCAAGTACATGGACTTACACTCCACCAGCAGATACTGCTGCAAGTGCAGAGATTATTGTTAGAATTGGGAAAAAGAATGATGGCGATGCAAATGTTAACACAGACTTAGTACATCACGAATTTACCTATACACTTGATATAGAACAAATTAACGATGCACCTACTCTCGTTGCATCTCAAAGTGTTAATGTTACAGAAGATACTGTACACAACTTCTTTCTGACAACTGGTAATGATGTGGACTCTCCAAGTCTTTCTTATATTACAACTTCACTACCAACAAACGGAACATTGACTTGTGTAGGATCAACTAATGATTGTACATATACGCCAAATGCTGATTTTGTAGGTGTTGATACTTTCACATATAAAGTAAATGATGGAGAGCTAGACTCAACAGAAGCGACAGTTACTTTAAATATTTCAAATGTAAACGATAGGCCAGTTATTGGAGCGGATCAAAGTCTTACGATTGCGGAAGATAATACACTTGCAATCACTCTTAATCAGGCAACTGATGTGGATAATGCACAAGCATCTCTTACTTATAAGATCGTAAGTTCAACAAATAATGGTACACTTTCAAATTGTATTACAACAGGTGCATATGGAAATGATTTAACATGTGACTATACACCAAATACAAATTTCCATGGAAGTGACAGCTTTAGTTATATAGCAAATGATGGATCTCTCGATTCTGCAAGTGTAGCAACTGTATCTCTAACCATTACTCCAGTTAACGATGCTCCTACACTTGCAGCTACTCAAGCAGAGTCAACAAATGAAGATACGCCACTAAGTTTTAATCTTAATGCTGGTAGTGATATCGAAGGGACGACTCTAAACTACACTATACTTTCAACGACATCTAATGGTGTCCTTTCATGTACTCAAGGGACTTCAACAGCTTGTACTTATACGCCAAATCTAGACTTCTTTGGAAGTGATACATTTACTTACCAAGTTGATGACGGTGAACTAAATTCAACATCAGCAACTGTGACAATCACAGTAAACACAGTAAATGATGCTCCTGTAATGGGTGCTGATCAATCTGAATCAACAGATGAAGATACTGCTCTTAATTTTACATTAAACACTGCAACTGACGTGGATATTCCTGCTCAAACAATTTCATACAAATTAGTTTCTGGCCCTACTAATGGGACTCTTACAAATTGTATTACAACGGGCTCATATATTAACGATAGAGACTGTACTTATACGCCAAGTGCTAACTATAACGGATCAGACTCATTTACATATATTGCTAATGACACAGTTACTGATGCAGTAAGTTTTGCGACAGTGACTCTTACAATTAACGCAGTTAATGATGCTCCGACTCTTGCTCTAACTCAAACAGTTAGTACGAATGAAGATACAGTTCTGAACTTCACACTAAATGCTGGAGCAGATACAGAGGGTGACAGTCTTTCATACTTAATTGTGACAACCCCTACTAAAGGATCTTTAACTTGTACGGGTGGAACTTCAAGAGATTGTACTTATACTCCTGATCTAAACGATAATGGTTCAACTTCATTTACCTATAAAGTAAATGATGGCCAATTAGACTCAACAACAGCAACAGTTACAGTTAATATTACTTCAGAAAATGATGCTCCAGTAATGGCAGGAAATCAGGCAGAGACAATTGCAGAAGATAATACGTTAAGCTTCACTCTTTCTGGTGCTACAGACGTTGATATTCCGGCACAAACTATCCAATACAAGTTAATTACAGCTCCTACAAATGGTACGCTATCTAATTGTATTAATACATCTACTTATTCAACAGATATTACATGTGACTATACACCTGGGATGAATTTTAATGGAAGTGACTCGTTCACATACAGAGCAAATGATACGCTAACTGATTCAGCAACTGATTCAACAGTATCAATTACAATCACTCCCGTTAACGACGCTCCAACTCTTGCGGCCACGCAAAGTGTATCAACAAACGAAGATACAGTTTTAAACTTTAACTTAACGGCCGGATCAGATATTGAAGCTGATACTCTGTCTTATGTTATTGTTTCAACTCCAACAAATGGAAACCTAAGCTGTACAGGTGGAACATCGACAGCGTGTACATTTACACCAGACTTAAACTTTAATGGTTCGACATCTTTTACTTACAAAGTAAATGACGGGGCCCTTGACTCAAATACTGCAACAGTAACAATTACTGTTAACGCAGTTAATGACGTTCCTGTTATGGCAGCAGATCAAGCTCATTCGACTAATGAAGATACTGCAGTAAACTTCACTCTTAATGGTGCGACAGATGTAGACTTACCGGCACAAACTTTAAGCTACAAGGTCATCACAGCGCCATCAAATGGTACGCTTTCTAATTGTATTACAACGGGAAGCTATGGGACAGATATCTCATGTACTTATACGCCAAATGCGAACTACTATGGAAGTGACTCATTTACTTATACTGCAACTGATAGTGTTGGTGTTGCCGTTACAAATGCAACGGTTTCTCTAACAGTAAATAGTGTAAACGATGCACCTACTCTAGCGGGAGACTGGTCATTTTCAACTAACGAAGATACTGCACATAATTTCAATCTAACGGCAGCAAGTGATATTGAAAATGATACGCTTTCTTATATCGTTGTTTCAAACCCTACAAATGGTACTTTATCATGTACAGGTGGAACTTCTACGGCGTGTACTTATACACCAAACCTGAATTTTGAAGGAAGTGACTCATTCACTTATAAAGCAAATGATGGGGCACTGGACTCAAATACAGTTACAGTAAGCATTACAGTAAATGCAATTAATGATGCCCCTGTTATGGTGGCCGATCAAAACGAAGTAACGAATGAGGACACTCCACTTAGCATCACTCTTAATGGCGCTACCGATGTCGATGTACCGGCACAAACAATTAGTTACAAGGTCGTAAGCCTACCTACTAATGGAACTCTATCTGATTGTATTACAACTGGATCATATGGGACAGATATCACTTGTACTTATACGCCAGGTGCAAATTTCAATGGGACAGATTCATTCACATACCTTGCAAACGATGGGCTGCTAGATTCAGCGGCAAGCTCAACTGTTAATATTACAATTAATGCAGTAAACGATGCTCCAACTCTGGCAGCGACTCAAACTGTTTCAACAAATGAAGATACACCTCTAAATTTCAGCTTAAATTCTGGTGCTGATATTGATGGTGACACTCTATACTATGTTAAGCTTACTGATCCTGCGACAGGTTCATTAAGTTGTTCAGGTGGTACATCTCGTTCTTGTACTTATACTCCTGTCGCAAATTTTAATGGAACAACAACATTTACTTACCGAGTAAATGACGGTGTGGCAGACTCAACTGTTGCGACAGTTACAATTATTGTAAACTCGATTAATGATGCTCCTGTTATGGCAGCAGATCAGACATATTCAACTGATGACAATACGGCCCTAGCAATTACTCTTAGTAATGCAAGTGATGTTGACGGTGATGCACTAACTTATAAGGTTGTCACAGCACCATCTAATGGGACACTTTCAAATTGTATTACAACAGGTAGCTATGGAACTGATTTAACTTGTACTTATACAAGTAATGTTAACTTCCATGGAACAGAAACTTTCACTTTTATCGCAAATGATGGAACTGTTGATGCTGCTTCTGTTGAGACTGTAACAATCACAGTAACTGATAAAACTCCTTCAGCTCCTCCTACTATTGCGCTTACATCGGCAACTTACACAAGCTCAACTGCTAACACTATGACAGTGAGTAGCTGTAGCGATATCACTTCAGTAATTATTAATGAAGGTGGCCAGCCAGCGGCCGGTGATGCATGGGTAGCGTGTTCAACGGTAGCAAGTGCAACAACTTATACACTTGCAAGTGCCACTCAGGGCCTACACACACTTAAGGCATGGTCAAAAGACCCACATGGAAATATCTCAACAACTTCAAGTGATATCAATGTCTATTACGATACAATTAATCCAAGTCTATCACTGACAACACCAGCGATTCAAAAGGGTGGAAATAATATCAATCTTGCCTGGAGTGCAACTGATGCAAGTACATCATCAGCTCAAAACTTCCAAGTGGACTTCTATAATGGAAGTAGCTGGTCTTCTGTAGGAACGACTGCGGCGACAAATGGGCCAATTAGTTCACAGGCCTTCTCAAGAGCATGGACTGTGCCATCAATTAATACGACTAATGCTAAGTTTAGAGTTTCATTCACAGATCTAGCAGGAAATTCAGCAACAGTAGAATCGAGTGCGTTTGAGATTGACTCAATTGCTCCGGCCCTAAGCTATACATCACCGGCCGATAACTCATATCACCTTTCAAGTACAACGATTAATGGTAACTGTGAAAGTGGGTTAAATATTAATATCTCTGGTGATATTCAAGCGGCATTCTCTATTGCTTGTTCAGGGGGAACATTCTCTCAAACAGTTAACTTCTCAGACAACGATGGAGCAAAAGATATTACGATTAATCAAGTTGATGCCGCAGGTAATTCAACTTCGGTTACAAGAACATTTATTCGCGACGAAGTTGCTCCAATTCTTACAAAAACAGCAGGTATCTCTCCTGATTTCACAAATGCTAATACTCCAAACGCTTGGTCTGGTACTTGTGAAGGAACATATACAATTTATGTAACAGGTGATGAGACTACTTCATTTAACTGTTCATCTGGAACATGGAGCTGGACTCCTTCACCAAAAACAACAGACGGGACATTTGTTTACAACTTAGTACAAACAGATGCTGCTGGGAATACGTCTTCTCCTGCCCTTTCACTTTCTTGGCAGCGTGATGCAACACCTCCGGCATTTAATGCGACAGCTCCGATCCAAATAGAAATTGGAGAAAATCAATCTGAAACTCTACTAAGAGACAGCTTCACAATTTCAGGAACATGTGAAGGAACAAATGTTATTACAATATCTGGAACCGAATCAGACAGTATTACATGTTCTGCATCTTCTTGGACTTGGACTTCAGGAAATTATACAACTGACGCGACAAGGGCATTTACATTTACTCAAGCAGATTCTGCGGGAAATACTTCTGCCCTAACTTATACATGGACAAGAGACTCCAACTTCCCTGCACTTGCTATCGATCTAAGTTCAATCAAGAATAATGGTACGACTGCAACGTTTACAGGAACATGTGAAGACGGCCTAACGATTAATATTACTGGTGCACAAACGACAACAACAACTTGTTCTTCTGGCGTATGGTCTTGGACAACGGCCACGACAGCATCAGACGTTAATAATACTTATAATTTCGCACAAACGAATGGAGCATCAAATACGTCGACAGTTTCAGGGTACTGGTACCGAGAGACAGGACTTCCAGTCGTTAACACAATTTCAGCAGGGCTTGCAGACCCTTCACCAACAAACTTTATTCCATACTCACTGACGGCAAGTTCACAAAATGCGAATGTTTACCTGACACATATTTGTCTTCAATCGAATACGACAGTTCAGCCGGCCATTGATGATGCATGTTGGATTGCAGTTAACTCGACATCTATTGGAATCACTCCGGCACAAAATATTACAGTGGCTGACTACTCTTACTTACTAGGTTGGGAGCCGGCACTTTATGATGTCTATGCATGGGTAAAAGATGAAGCTGGAAATATTTCAACAAATACGCAAGTCCTAGACACAGACTATGATCAAATTGTTTATGACAAGGCTTCTCCACCTACGATTTGGGACGTTGCGGCCGCAAATAATGATACATCTTCAATTCCTCCAACAAGAGCAGACTCAGCTGTTCCAACAGGGACTGACTTATATATTCGTTGGAAAGTAGATGATTCAATTGGCCTTCCTGCAACGGCCATCAATATTTACTATACGCAAGACGAGCAAACGTTTACGGCCATTGCAGGCGCACAAGGGATTGCTCCTCATACAAATCATGGTTGTCCAGGGATTTCTCTAGCAGCTAACGAAGGTTGTTTTAAATGGACTGGTGGTTCACCACTAGCTACAGCTTACAAAATTAGGGTAAAAGTAACGAACCTATCTGGGATTAGTACTCAGCTAACTTCGACGCCAATAAATGCTGATCGTATTAAGATTATTGCAGGTAATACGGAAGCTGGTCTTGGTGGTGATGCAAGATCTGCCCTATTCTTTAACAAACGTGTTGGAGACTCTTCAGATATTCACACTCTTGTTTTCACTGATGATGGTAATATTTATTTTGCCGACTATAAAAGAGGGATTATTACAGTTGATCCAGCTGATGGTAAGCAGAAACTCTTTATTGCAAAAACAGGAACATCAACTGGTGATGGTGGGCCAGCAGAGAGTGCAACTCTCCGTTACCCAATGAAGATCACTCTTGATTACCAAGGGCGTCTTTTAATTCTCGATTATAATAGAATTAGAAGAGTTGACTTAAATTTAGAAAACCCAACAATTGAAACGATTATTGGTGGTGGTTCAAGTACTGCTGACACAGTAGCAAACCCACTTGATCTTCAGATGAGAAGTTTATCAAGTTCTGATTATAGAACCAATGCTGTTCTTTTCACTCCACTTCCTAATGGCGACCTTTGGTTTAATGCAGAAAGATCTGAAAGTATTGAAACAGATGGAAGCTTTAAAGTTAGAATCTATAGAGCAGCGACAGGACAGGTTGAATCATTCTACCTAGGTGGTACAGGTAACGGTTGGCAGTCAACTCAAGACCTTTCTAAGTGCCGTGTTGGTTATACTGGAATTAAATTCAATCAGGCAACATCTCAAATTCAAGGAATCACAGGAACGGCCTATCACCATAAGAGTTTTCCAGGTTGTGATATGTATGGATCAACTTCTGACTACACTTATGCCAGAGTTTACTTTGATCCAACAACTGGTCAGTCCATTACACCATTTGATAATAGCTACCGTTGGTATCATTATTATAACTACACAGGAATGGATGGTAACTCTTATGTAACTGTTGCAAGAAGTTATATGAATCGAAATAACTTTGATGGAACTTATACAAGAATCCTAGGTTCTGGAACACTTGGTGAATGTGCAGATGGGACATTAGCGACGGCCTGTAATATGGATATCTACTCTGTCTTTGTCGATAAGAATGGAAAAATATATTTTAACGACCGTGGTAGAATTAGAACTCTTGATGAAGAAGGTAAAGTTGTTACGATTTTTGGTCAAAGCCAATCTTACGGTGACAATGTCAATGCCGTTAATGCGCGCTTTAGTAATATTAGCCGTGTCACAAGACTTGATAACGGTAAGGTCGTTGTAAATGACACCTCATCTTACTATCTCAAAGAATTTACCATTGAAGGAAATATTAATATTTTAGCTGGTAATGGTACCGTTGCAACTGCTTCGACAGCTGCTGCTGCGGACACACAGCCAGTAAGAAACCCATACTGGACAGTTGTTGACCGCGCAACTGGAAATATCTATATGGACCGTGTGGAATGGCACTATGGCCGTTTTGCCATGCTAAATCGCTCAACAGGAATGTGGGAAGATGTCTTCAGCAACACTAGTGGTACAAGCTACTATGATCCAACATCAGACGGTAAAATCGGAAGTGATATTGACGTTGCCGGTACCAATAACAGAGCACTACCTATTGGGTTTGCAAATGGGAAGTTATTCTTAAGTAGAATGAAATATAATACAACTGATCTTAGATACGAAGACTTTATGCTTAAGGCCTACGACTCTGCTGACAGTTATAGACAAGAGCATATCTGGGGTGTTCTAGGATACAATGATGTAAACGAAGGTTGTACAGAGCTTAGAACAGCACCTACTTCAGGAAGCACATGTGAATATGAATACTGGGATAACTATAGAAATATCTTCTACGATAGTGTCGATGCTAAGTATGTTACGGCCAAAATGTATCGTGGTGCTCAACGAAGAGTTATTGCTATAAAAGACGGAAACGTCGAGCAGATTGCCTACACAGCAAGAAATATTGACGATGGTTTTGTCTACACGAGACGCGGTGGAACTCAATACCTTTACTACTGTTATGGCAGTCGTCTCTATGGCCACAATATTGATACAGATACTGATTTAGGTGCCCTGAGCTGGACCATGCCACAACTTTCATGTCGCGGAGTACAATTCGATTACAACCCGACAAATGACTCAATCATTTTTCCATTTGAACAAAATGGGCTTTATGGAGTCGCGGAATACTTCCTCTAAACAAGTTTAGATTACCTAACTTTTGTTCACCCAAGACACTGATATTACTCATGTACAAAGCGTATACATCGTTATAAATAATGCTCAACAATGAATATTTTCATCTTATTCAAGCTAAGATGTGAGCATTATGAAGAAGATAAAATTTGTCCTGCCCCTATTTCTATTTCTCATCAATTTACTAGCATTTGGTAGTGAACTTGATATTAGTATGCTTCCAGACAAGAGTGTCCAACCTGGAGAGGTTGCCATTCAGGTTCTGCCGATTAAGTCACCAACAAACACAACTTATAAAATTTCGATTGAAAGCAATCAACAGTGGCGCGCCGAGGGCCCTGAAACTGTCGAGCTGATTGCAGGTGATCTGACTTACCTAACTTTCTATACATATACTCCTAGCTTCGTTGATGCGGGGACAATTCATGAGTTAAAGATTATTTTCACAAATATAGAAACTCAAGAAAAGATTGAAAATAGCATAAGCTTTGTTGTGGCAAAGAAGCGAGACCTTGATTTCTTTGATGCCGATCAAAATATTGAAACAAATAAGAAAAACCACACGCTTAATTTAAAGGTTAAAAATACAGGTAATGCAAGCGAAGTTTATCATTTTTCAATTAGAAACCTAACACCAGAAGTAAGTGTAAGCGTTAATAGCTCCCCTATTACTATTGCAGCTAATGAGGTGAAGCTTCTTCCAGTTAGAGTTAATTTTAAAAATAGTACTTCGACATATGCAGCATTCGAAGTTAATGCAAAAGTTGGTGGAATCACAAAATTTCAAAAGAAGTTTCAGGTTAAATTTGTTAGCTCTGCTAATAATCAAGACCGTCAAGGAAATTACCTTGATACAACACTTACCATCACAAATGATTATATGAGTGTCGAAGGAAGAGACTCTAACCTTAGCTCTGTTGTTCTAAACT
Source organism: Halobacteriovorax sp. HFRX-2_2 (assembly GCF_043196705.1). Classification (NCBI taxonomy): domain Bacteria; kingdom Pseudomonadati; phylum Bdellovibrionota; class Bacteriovoracia; order Bacteriovoracales; family Halobacteriovoraceae; genus Halobacteriovorax; species Halobacteriovorax sp. HFRX-2_2. The sequence continues at coordinate 1,076,580 of NZ_JBEBMT010000001.1, read as the reverse complement.
CAAATGGCGCCCTATCAGACTACGTTTCTTTATCAAGCTACGTGCAGGCCAATATGGTTAACGGACAAGCACAGGATGCACGTGGGACTTTCCACTTTGATGGTGACAGCTGGCGCTTTAGTGCTGGGAATAACGTCGATCTTGACGTGGATACAAATGTTGGTAACGAGGCCCGTGATGGTGTCGCTTATACAAGAGATATTCTTCCAAACTTAAAAGTTGGAACACTTGTGGGTGTTGACGAAAATGATGAATTTAACACTGCGGCCATGGTTCAATATGACCCAAGACCAGGACAGCGTACATTTGTAGTCATTAATCAAAACTCGGATTCAGGTGAAACATCTGGATCAATTGGGTATCGTGGAAATTTTAACCCAAATGATAAACTTTCATTTGCACCATCTCTTACAATTTCAGATGATCCACAACGTGGAGTCATTCAAGACTACCGTACGGCCGTTCGTTATATGGTGAGAAAGAACCTTCCAATTGCTATTTCATCAGGTTATCGAAAGGATCGCTTTCAAGAAGTCATTTATAATAACGCTTCCCTTTCTTATGACTTTGACGGAGTGCTAATTGAGCTTAGTCGCAATGACGAGTTAGATCGAGATACTTTTGCAACAAATGAGCAAAATAGACAACATCGTAGTTCAAATCATGTAAGAGTGAGCTTTCCAATGGGTGGTGGCCTTTCTGCAAGTGTTAACTACCAAGACCATACTAGCTCAACAGTGAAAGAGCAGAGAAAGTTCATTACCTTTGCTTACCAAAACAAACAATTATACGCGGCGATGCGAGCAGGTGTTGCTAGCAAGAATTATACTGATAGCAACATTCAGGACTATACAAATGAGCCATTTGTCTCAGTTGACTTAAGCTATAAAGCGCCGAAGTTTACGATTAGATCACACGTTGAATATGAATCGTATGGTGATGACTCATATCGCACGCGCACAAATATTGGAATCGATTATAATATCGACAATAATCACTTTAATGGAAATGCCTACGTAAGAATTGGACACGATGAAGGCCAAAGAAGAGATTATGTTACTCAGACTAAAACTGATCTCGATTATATTGAAGCTGGTATCCGTACAGGAACAGATAGTAACTACTCTTTTGAGATCTATACAAGAGCAGAAGATAATCACCAATATGATGATATTGACTATCAAATCGGAATTCGTTTTCAATACCGTTTTGGAGCAAAAACTCCAAGAAAAGTTGAAGACGCCTTTGGTGGAAAACGTACTGGAAGTATTGCTGGTCGCATCTGCATCGATCGCAACTTAAATGGAACTTGCGAAGATTTTGAAAAAGGTGTTGAGGGCTTAAGTATTTATAGCGTTACAGGAAGTGCAACAACAGATAAAGATGGAAAGTATCTAATTAATGAGCTTAAGCCAGATATTGATCATATCTCCCTTATAGAGCGACAAGTTACGGCCAAATCACTTGAGTCGTCAGAGTATTATAAAGGAACAAAAGTTCTTAAGAATCAAACAGTGTACGTTGATTTTGCACTTAAAGAAATCTCAACAATTAATACATTCTCTTACAATGATATCAATAAGAATGGACGTTATGATAAAGATTTCGATACACTTATAGGAGATATTACTTATCAGCTAATCGATGAAAATAATGAAATCATCCCTATTAGTGGTAAGTCTTTAAATACAATTAATTATTCACGTCTTCGTAATGGACAGTATAAATTGAGTGCAGTAGCAAACTCTTCTATTTACAAAGATATTCAAAAGGAAGTTACTCTTGATCTTCCTAGAGACAATATGCAAACCGTGACATTTGGTTTTGAGCTAATTGATGTGGATACACTTCCAATCCAAGACTTAATCATTACAGAGTTTGACAATAGCATTATTAGTGCACCTAAATTTAGCGCACTTCTAACTCTCGATTCGGCAGAAACTGAATATAATATTCTCTCAAATATTTCGGTAAAACTTGATGGTTATCAAGTTGATATCGAAACGCAAGAGGTATATTCCGGCCTGTGGGATATCAATCTTGACCTTAAAGATCTGATCTCATTGATAAGTCAAAAAAATGAGATCACGATTGACATTGAATTAGAAAATGAAAACGGTAAAAAACTACAAATCAAAAGAGTTAGAAACCTCTTTTACAATAATTAGAAGGTCATAAAAGGTCATAATGATGAAATACTTTTTAACACTCATTCTACTTTGTGCAAATCTTACGACTTCAGCTTGTCTCGTTCTACAAAAAGACGACAATGGCAAGAAATCTCACCCAGCAATCAAGCACTACCTTGAAGGTGGAGATAAGAAGCGTGAAATTGTTGTTAAAAATGTGAGTGATGAGACATGTCAGTTCACAATCATTAAGACAGAACTTATCCAATCAAGAGACGGAAGCTATAGTTACCTCCCTTACAAAATTGGACAGGATATAAAATTCTCACTGGCACCCTTTATGTCTCTTCTTGATGAGAGAGGAAATGAAAGCTTTGCCATTGAGCAAAGCCTGGCCCCTGGAGAAACAAGACACTACGGCCTTCAAATTAATATTCCAGCAGCTCAAAACATAGGAAGCTTTCAGGCCGGCTACAAAATTGATTACCTAAATGGATCAACGTCTTTTATCGTTGGAGAAATTTACTATTCAACGATACAGACACAAGTATCACCACAGTTAAGATTTTTAAAATTTGATAAAAAGAAGAAGAAACTTGCTTATGCAGTTGCCAATAAAGGTAATGCATACACTTTCTTTACAATGAATCTGATCTACACAGACCCAATGACTGGCTTTGAATCACGCGGGGTTGTGGATGAAGACCAGCTCTATCTTTTCAAAGCAAATATTAGAAACCACTTACTTCCAGGAGGAAAGACAATTCTTTCGGAAATAAGTTTAAAGTCACATATTAGAGGACTAAAGAAGCAATTTGCAGAACAATTCCCAGGTCAGGAATTCCCTGAGGTGTTAAATCTTACGGCCATTCCTCTCTATGGCATTGACTACGAAAATTGGCAAAATCATAAAAATATACCATTAGGATTAAAATCAGTAATGATTCAAACTAATTAATTTACTTAAGGAGAAGACATGAAATTAATTAAACTTGCAACTCTTGCGACAGCTCTTAGCTTCAGCACTTTTGCAGCAGACTCAACAGCAAATGGATCAATCACACTTTCAGGTGGATTCTCACCAAAAGTTAATAGTGTATCAATTGCACTAGTTGACTGCGGACAAGATGTATCTTTTAACGACTGTGATGCGACTCTTGAATCAACAAGTTTTGGAACACATACGCAAGATGCATCACTAGCTCTTGGAAACTTAGATGGTGAATCGAATGTAAGGTATGTGAAATTTGAAATCAAATCAAAGATGCTACTTTTCAAAAATGACTACCTAAAGATCTCTAAGTCATTAACTTCATCTGCGAATGATGTATCAGTAGCACTTGAAAAAATGATCTTCATTTCAGCTGGTCTAGGATCTTACGGACAACAAACTCTTGGAGCAGGAAGTGCAACTCTTGCAACAGGTGATATTATGGTAGACACAAAGAAAGATATCACTGACGTAGCGTCTGAAGTATATAACTCATCGGCCGCTAATCCAGGTGTAGCAAACGCAAAAGTTCTTTCAGCTCTAGTAGATAACTCAGCACTTACAGTAAGAGGGATTATTTCTCTTGAAGCAGGTGACGAGGCAACTTCAAGCGATTTCTCAGCAGTGATCAACGTTGCTTTCACTGGTGTTGATGGGAACGAAGCACCTTAATGATTAAAAGCATAACTCTCACATTCACACTTCTTATTGCTATTAGTGTCTCTGCGACTTGTAATATGGGTGGCTCTTTTGGATGTGAGAGTTATACAGATAGTGGCCCTGATGGACTTGTTCTCGATCCGTGGCAAGTTTATGATGGCAACTATTCATGTGCCTCATCATCCACTTCAAATTACTACTACGATATTGAAGATATCAGCGTACAGACAGGTATGACGCTTGAAATTAGCTTTAAGACTAAAACGAGTGACGAATTTGAAATAAAGGCAATTACTTCCAACGGAATTAGGCATCTTCAACGAATAAGAAATCAACTTATCAATGATGCTGTAGATGGAGATCGTTGGTACTGGCAAACATATCGTCATACATTCACAAAAAAGTCTACGACAGTAAGTCAGATAAGAATAAAACTCCCAGCATATACTAATATTGACGACTTTGAGTGGGTACTAGGAGATGGTTCAGGTGGAGTTCCTGTAGGACGCTATCTCCAGTTAAAAGATCAAACACATTTCAATTATACAATTTCTGAAGAAGACTTATTCTCACCTGTTCCTAAAATCTGGAATCTCGAACTTGAAGGTGTCTTTGGTGCAAATGATGAGGCCCTAATAAGCATGGCCCCTCGAAGTATTACCCCTATCTACTTTCCAACATGTGACTCAATTATCGACTCACTTATTGTCGCGGCACCTAGTGAAAGTGGTGGAGATTCATTCTCTTTAGAATGTGAAGAAGTCCCTTTTCCCCTCACATCACGCCTTCCCTATCTTAAAATTAAGAATAACACAGCAAAGAGTTATTGCTCGGCCATTAACTTTTCAATACAGACTCATTTTAACCTATCAATTTCAGATGATATCCAATCAACTGACTACGTCGAAGTATTTGATATCATTACTGAATTTAAGTAAGAAATTATTTCAAACAATAACAGCTTCACTTGCTTTATCTTGAGCAAAATGGGATCTAGTAAATCAATTTAGAAATATAAATAAAAGTGAGGAATATATGAAAAAAGTACTTCTAGCTCTAGTATGTCTACTAACTCTTAACGCACAAGCTGGTATCTCTATTGGACTACCTCCAGGTATGAGCATGCCTGACTTTGATGCAATTGAAGAGTCTCAACGTGTATTTGCAGAAACGGTTGAAGAACTTATGGCAAGTGATGAAGTAAAGGCCATCGTTGAGACAGTTGAAGATGACTATCTTGCTGCATGTATCCCTCAACCCCAAAAGGCATCTGCAACTCTATTTAATGTTTACCTTCGTTACGAATGTGAGGGTGCAACAGATGTTAAGCTTGTCATTGCAGCGAAAATGAAAAAAGGCGTTGTAAAAGTTAAAAACTACAAAGTTAAATTCTAGTTTAAAAATATGAAGGTCAGCTAAGCTGGCCTTTTTATTTGCCCTTTTAATTATATTAATGTAATTAATACGAAAATTTACCCAAGGGAGCTACACCATAATGTGGCTGAGAATAGCGGATTTGGCCGTCAAACCTTTTAACTTGATCCAGGTAATGCTGGCGTAAGGAGACTCAGATGAAAATACTGATATTAGTATTTATTTCCCAACTAACATTTGCACAAACAACTTCGGCCAATAGTGACGATGCTATTTATATTTACGGCCTCTTTGAAAAGAAAGAGTATTATAGCGACGCCAATAGTACATCTCTAAAGACGGCCAAAGACTTTTCACAAGAACAATCCACAGATTTGAGTGAATCATTTAAGTCCGTTCCTAACCTTAATATGGCAAATGGAAGCTCACGTTCTAACTTCTTTCAAATTAGAGGAATTGGCGAGAGGTCGGCCTACGAAGGAATATCAAACTACTCAGTAGGACTGATGGTTGATGAAATCGACTATACTGGTGTTTCAGGAACAACAAATCTAAATGGTATTAAGCAATTAGAAGTTTACAAAGGGCCTCAGGCCACACGTTTTGGGCCAAGTGCAATGGCGGGAATGATTCATCTAAAGTCTCAAGACCCGACGCAGGAATCAAAGTTTAAAACATACCTTTCATATGAATCATTTAATACATGGGAAGAGAGCATTAGCTACTCAGGTATGCTTAATCCTTCAACAGGGCTGACACTAAGTCTATCAAAGAGAGACAGTGATGGCTTCATGGAAAATGAATACCTCAAACGCAACGATACAAATGGCCAAGATGAATTAAATATTCGAGCACGCCTAGTTAAAGATTTTATCGATTCAACACTTACTTTTGGACTTCACTACTTTGACAAGGACAACGGTTATGATGCTTTTGTGCAAGATAATGGCCACACAACTCGTTCAGACAAACCAGGAAAGGATAAGAGTGAAACTCTTGGCCAGTACCTAAAATACGAAAAGGATCTTAGTGCAAACTTAACAAGCACAACAATTCTTACCCACTTTAAAAATAACTCATACTATAGCTATGATGAAGACTGGGGTAATAACCCTTACTGGAATACAATCCCTGGCTGGAATGCCGACTACGACTACAATATTGAATTCCCAAGAAAGCGCGTAGACTTTACTCTTGATCAACGAATCTCATCAAAAAGAAGTACTATCGGTGTTTATCTAAAGTCATCAAATGAAGATTTTAAAGAAATAGGATATGAAGATTCAGCGGTTAGAAAAAGTATCGCTGGAGAAGTCGACACTAAACTAGTCTCAATCTATGCCGAACAAACGAAAGACCTAAGTGAAGCAGTTGAAATAAATTATGGTGGCCGTATCGAATATCGCAATGTCGAATTTGAAGCGCAAGAAAGTGGAATAGAAACAAAACTTTCGCCAGAAGATTTAATGTATGGCCTAAATATTACACTATCTAAGAAAGGTTTACTTGGAGATCTTGCCTACTTAAAATTATCTAAGGGATATAAGCCTGGTGGAATCAATACACAGTCAGCAGTCCCTGATACACGTAAAGAGTTTAGACCTGAGGATCTTTACTCATTTGAACTTGGTCAAAAATATCATTTAAAAGAAAAAGGGATTTCACTAAGTAGTTCTCTCTTTTTCATGTACCGAAACAATGCACAAGTTAAAACATCGTTTCAAGATGATCCAATGGATCCGAGCTCATTTACTTTCTATACAGATAATGCAGCAAGTGGTTTCAATTACGGAGCAGAAATTGAAGCGGCCCTGACTAAGACCTATGGCCTAAGTGTTAGCTCTGGACTAGGCCTTCTAGGAACAAGGTATGGTGATTATAATATCGGAACTAGAGATCTCGATGGTAGACAGATGCCTCATGCTCCAAATTACCAAGCAAACATTAATTTAAATTACAAGTACAAGAACGGTATGTATTGGGATATCAATTTCTATGCATCTGCTGATTTTTATTTTTCAAACTCTCACGACTTAAAGTCAACGGCCTATCAATTAGTTGATACGAAAGTTGGTTATCGTTATAAGTCTTTAGATATCTCAATTTGGTGCAAGAATATCTTTGATGAAACATACTCACTTCGTGGTTACTATTTCGCCAATATGCCTCCAGCGTGGCAAGACGACCTCTATACACAAAAAGAGGCACCACGTAGCTATGGCATTAGTGCAAGCTATGAGTTTTAAAGATAGTCCTTGTTAATGCCATAGGCATTGAAAATATGATCATCAGGAGTATGACGATAGAGTTTAAGCTTATTTCTCTCTCGATGTTGCGAAATATATTCTTCGTAACAATCATTAGCTTCTAAAGCTTGATTCGTGAATATGCCCTGTTGATCAAAAGCGAAGCGCTCAGCACGATATGCGTGTTGGGCGCGGTTTCTTTCTTTTAATTCATAGATTTCATACATTTTAGAAGTCTCATAAGGTGTAAGCTCTTTCATTGGTTCTAAATCAAGGCCAAATAATCGTTGAAAGTCTTTAAATGTATTATAATAAATCATATCAACTTCGTATTCTTGTGGAATTAACTCGTCTAGAGCATGAGTTGCTTCATGAACAAAGAAGTGCGCTACAAGGCCC
>NZ_JBEBMT010000001.1:1025127-1068683 GCF_043196705.1 Halobacteriovorax sp. HFRX-2_2 | reverse complement strand
ATCAACTTCGTATTCTTGTGGAATTAACTCGTCTAGAGCATGAGTTGCTTCATGAACAAAGAAGTGCGCTACAAGGCCCAGCTCATCTTCAAGGCCAATGTAAATTGTTGGAGTCTCCATTGTGAAATCAAAGAGTGCTGAAGTTCTTTGAGATAGTCCTCGACGTTGCCTTTCAAATTGCGAGAGATTTTTGATCTTTAGCTCACCTCTTTCAAAAAGAGGCTTGATCTTATTGATAACATCCTTGCCCTTACTAGTCGTCGACACTAATGCGAACAAATCATCTAGTTGGTAATTTGTTTTATTTAAGTCGAAATTACGGTCTCCACGACTGATGGTACACTTTGTAACCTCTTGCTTTTGATTTTGAGAACGATGGCGATATGTAGGATTATGATCGATATCAGGGCCAAATCCCCCCATGCCTCCTAGGCCCCCAAACGAAGCAAAGAGATTCAAATTGATAAGTGTTAATGCAAAGTATTTACCCATAATATTCTTCCTTTGAGCACAGATTAACACCTAAAAAACACAGAGTGTCATATTTTGAATATACTTCATTGCTGACTATTACTTATACATATTTCAGATACTTAGCTTAAATAAACAGGCCTAAAACTAGACGAATTATGATGATTTGACTAAAACTATAGAGTAATAATTTAACGTAAGAGAGATTTATGGGAAGAAAATCAGCAAAAATTGCGGCCAAAAAAGGCGCAGCAGACAAGGCCCGTGGACAAGTATTCACGAGAGCACTAAAAGATGTATTCTTAGCTTCTAAAAGTGGAAGTGGCGATCCAGAAACAAACTTTCTTCTAAAGGTTGCGATTGATCGTTGTAAGAAGTTTAACGTTCCAAAAGACAATATCGACCGTGCGATCAAAAAAGGTCAAGGTGGAGATGGTGTCGGTTATACAGATATTAATTATGAAGGCTATGGCCCTGGTGGCGTTGCCGTATTCGTTGAAGCTTCAACAGATAATAATACAAGAACAGTAGCAAGTGTAAGAAGTTACTTCAATAAAGTTCAAGGATCACTTGGGCAAACTGGATCACTAGAGTTCGTTTTCAAAAGAGAAGCAAATTTCTTAGTTAATGAAGAAAATGTATCTGACCACGATGAATTTGAACTCGAAGTAATCGATGCTGGAGCAGAAGATATTACACTTGAAGATGGTGTATTTGAGATTATTGCACCAGTAGAGTCATTCGGAGATATCCAAAAGAAACTTCAAGAGATTGGAATCACACCTGAAGAAGCAAGGCTTGAGAGAGTTCCACTTAATCACAAAGCAATTGATGATGAAGACACATTAAAGCAATTTGAAAGGTTAATTGATCTACTTGAAGAAGATGACGATGTTGTTACTGTTTATCACAATCTAGAAGAAAGCGAGGAATAGATGAAGTATTTAGTTATAACACTCGTCGCACTAATGGCCAATGCTGGCGACTTCAAGGTTGAAAAAGATCTTGCAAAGAACTTATTTCTTTCTCTTGAGTTAACTGTAACACCTGATTGTAGTGGGAAAAAGTGTCTTATCGAGCTTGACCAAATCCTATGTACGGACATATTCAAAAGAACGAAGTGTACAGTTGGTGCATTTTCAAATGGTGATATTCTTGTAAAAACAGTAAAAGGAAATGAGGCCCAAGATATTTTTGATGCCTTATATGATATCAATGAAGCGACTTGTTCTTCGGATAGAAAAACTTGTGGAACTCACTTCTACAATGTAACTTGTGAAGAAAAATCAAGATTAGTTTTCAAATCATATAAATGTCGTTTAAGTGACCTTAGAAAGTAGAATATAGAAGGGATCCATAGGATCCCTTTTTTTATCAATGAAAATGTCACTAGAATCTAATTCCGGCCCCAATATAGAAATTATATCCACTTTGATCAATTTGTTGGGAAACGCCACTTTCATGTGACATCGGAGCGAGGACATAATCTCTTTGCTCAACACCTATTTGAAGAAAGAAATTATCCCAGAAGACGGCCTTGGCCTCAAGTGAGACACCATAAGAGTAACCACCAATATCATTAAAGTGGTTCTCTTCGTATTTTTCACCATTATAATATGTCTTCGTATCTGAATAGACGTGCACAAGTCCGACACTGGCCCCAGGGCTTATTTCAAAACGAAAGCTAGGTGTATCAACTAAACGAATCGCATATTTCATCCCAAGCTGAATATCATTTAATATTGTTACATTCTTTGCTTCATAGACATCATAGCGGTCATCTTCTAAAAGGCCACCTTCTGTTACGCCAACATGTCGACCAGACATATTATAGCGGCGGTAAGTATCAGCTAATTCAATACTAAAATTTTGTGTAACTAAGTATTCAATTGTGACTTTATGGCCTTCTTTAAATTTTAAGTTCTCTTCAAGGTAATGATTAAAGTCTTCATCATAAACGTCATAGACGGATTCACCATCTCGCGAAACATTATACGAGGTGTCCATTTCAGATCGATTGAGCTGTGAATAAGAAATAACAAATCGTTTTCGAATACCATCCAGTAATGACTCTTCATCTAGTTCAAGCTCTTTAATATCAATTGGCTTAAAGACAGCATCGCTATCCCCTACGATTTCATTTAAGTGAGCATGATTGATATTTAGGTTTTCCCCAAAAACATAAGAGCTAAATAATAAAACTGATAATAATACTTTCTTCATATATGGCCTATTTTAAATTAGTAAAATTCTGGAAGATCTAATTCTTCTTCTACATATTCATCATATTCTTGATCACCTTTCTTCGTATCAACTTCATACGACTTCCCAAAGAAGAATTCCTCCATATCAAAATGGTATTGGTAAGTTAACATGAATTGAGTCTCATCAACTTGGCGATTTCCCTTTCCATAATTTTCATCAAATTCATTGCGCTTAACTTTAAATCCAAAGGTATGCTTTGATTTCTCACTTGGCCTGTACTCAATACCGGCACCATATTCATTTCTTTGATAGGTATAACTAAATTTCTTATCTTCTGTTTTAAAGCTTCTTTCATCACCTTGCTTATAGTAGCCATAGGCCCTAGCACGCCCATCTCCTATTTTAAAGTGGATCTCCCCTGTTGCTTCTATATCTAAGTTAATTGAGTCTTGATTATACATTCGCTTATAAGAGCGTCCCAGGTTGCGCTCATCTTCTTCGTTAAACTGATGAATACTCCATGTATCACTGGCCTTAGCAACACCAGAGAGAATAATCGTTGCGCCATCATCGAGAACAAAAGCTTTTCTGATAACTAAGTGAGCATATTGAATACTGCCATGTTGACCGATCGATTGATGAAGTTTCTCATACCTCGCCCCTAAGGCCCTTAGAGCAATCTCAACTCCACCAAACTCTTCTCTTTGATATCTTTTCTCAAACTGCATCCAGTCCAATTCGGAGAGCTCTAACTCCCCATTACTATCGGCCCTAAAAGTAAGAGTAACAGGGCCTTCATCTAGACTTGCGTCTTTATACCAATTACCAAGATTTGTTTTCACTCCGGCCTCAACGCCGTATAAATCATTGGCCACAACAGAGGTTGTGCTTGAGCATAGAAATAGCGTACTTATAATCGTTAAGTTTCTTAGAGATTTCATCATATATTTAACTAAGCAAATAAAGTGCCAATAAATCATGCATATTTAACGTTATTTCTTCTAAAAACTGACTAAAGTCTAGACAAGGGGATTGTTATTTAAACAATTCAACTAGTAACTAACTCAATTTCAAAGGGAAATAATGGCATATACTTTGCTCTCTATATAGCTATGTCTAGAAGTATATATAGAGCAATATTAACGACATTGATGGGCCTATCACTTGTTACACAAGCAGACCCCTATACTGAAATCTTACTTGGTAAAGATGTCGATAATTTATCGATCTACGAATACTATAAAAGGCATCACATCCAAGATAAGGAATCTCTTGTTGTTATTGGCTCACACTATATCGATAGTGACATGCCTATTGCAGGAACTGGTTTTACGGTACAAAGTGAAGGCCAAAAGTTCATCATCACAAATTCTCACTTAGTAGATGGTGATAATAAGTTTTTCATCTACCGTGGGGAGCTACACCCTATTGAAGAAAATAAAACCCTCTCTTGTGCCAACCATGATATTGCCATCATAGAAGTCAACAATACAATACAAGAGACCTTTGGTATTTATAACTCAAAGAATAATAGTCTTTATACTCATGGAATGAATAACTCTCCAAGGAGTCTAATTAAAGACGAGTTTACTTTTGGAGAAAAGAAATCAACAAATTATAATAATAGGCCACTGTTTGAAAATTTAAAGACTGGTGAAACACTTTCATATGTACAAATTGGTAATATGTACGACCTTTCTTGTAATTTTTATCCAAGCTCTCCTGAGCCTTATAAAGGTAACGCACTATTTGTTCCCATTTCTGAAGCAATTAAGGCCATAACGACAGAACCAGTTCCTTACAAGCAAAATCATCACAATCAAATTGGTACAATGAACTCAATTATGGATTTGATCTCTCACAATAAGTGTACAATTAACTTAGACTCAAAAGAAAAGGATCATGAAAAGAGTCGTCAATCATTCATCAGTCATTCGATTATAACTCCATCAAGTATCGTTCCAGGTATGAGTGGTTCTCCTCTATTACAAAATAATGATTTAAATCAAAGTAAATATGAAATCGTTGGTATTGCAACTTCCTATGATCGTATCATGCAAAAATCAATTTTTTCTTCTCATTCAAATATCAAAGAGTGTCTTAATAACTATATTCAAGGTAAGCGTGGCCACTTAGATAATGTTCGATTTAAGTACTCAAAAGACTATCAATCAACTTATCGACAAAAATCGTCACAAAACCTCATCGAAGAAATACCAAATTCACATGGTAAGGCAAATGGGGACTTAACAGATTCTCAAATTAAGGAACTCTATGACCTATACCTAACGAAGAAAGAAATAAAGATAGATAATGATAACAAACTCAATCTTAAGACAATTGAAGTCATAAAAAGCTTCAAGAATGACAGCAAAGATCAAACCATCATCAGAGGTGGAAACGGATATGGAAATGGAGGAGGCCCAATTGCGACAAGCTCTATAAATTTTAGAGAAAGAATAAATATCCCAACAGGAATTGCAATCAACAAAAAGCTTGTTATCGGCTTCAAATGTCAGGGGCAATCAGACAAGGAAGCTCATGATTATATTTTTGCAAATTGGGAAGGTCTCTCTTATAGCGAAATTAACCAATGTGAAGAAATAGATAAGAATGACTCTATCGACACGGTTTCTCTCTTAAAGAAAAGATTAAAAAGTAGCAAGAATAGCAACAAAGCTGAAAACACGGAAGAGACCTTCTCAATAAGATCATCTCTTAAAATTAAAAAAGATACGATTCTACTTACTTTTAAGGGGAAATATCATAAGAAGAAATTTCGAAAGACTGTTAAAATTAATAATGCGCTCCAAGACTTTAGTCCAAGGTTAGAAATAAGGCTCGATGATCAGTATTCGATCATTGCAGATATAAAGGAATTATTCTTCACAGATATGTTAAGTATTTCAAGACGTAGTAGAAACCAAAGACTTGCTGATGCTATACATAGAGACTCTAAGGCCAGAGTATTCTATAGTCTGAAAAAAACAGATAGTACAAAAGGAAGCATTCCACTTATAAATACTTGGGACTAATGAGAAACTTGATAAAGCCTTCACATTTGATTGACGCCGACATCGGCCAGTTAACAAAGCTTTTCTTTGAAGTTGAATACCAGAGTGAAGACTTCAACTATATTCAGATCATGATGGCATACTACCTTAATGACTTAGCAAAGCTTAAGCGTATGCAAGATACACTTACAAAGGATTCGTTCTTCGATGTATTCTTGAAGGCCCGCATCGCAATATTAGAGAACAGATCATATCAAATTAAGAGCATCAATAACTTTAGAGACTCACCTTATCTAGGTGACCTCTTTTTTGCAATGGCACTTATCGCTGCTCAAAAAGAGGATCATTTAGCAGTCAAAGATAATTTTCTCATGGCCCATCATTCATATATGAAAATTGGAGCACAAAAGAAGGCCCTAAATGCACAAATGAATACCATTACAGCAGAAGGAAATATCGATATACGAAAGCGACTACTTTCAAATTATATTGAAGCTCTTGATATACTGATAAAGAGAGGGTCGTTCACAAGTGCTGCAAATATCTGTGTTAATATTGCAGATGAATTTCATAAAGTAGGTGCACAACGAAGCGCTTTTCGCTACCTCGAAAAAGCTCTTAAGCTTCTTGAGGATCAAAATAATACACTTCAATATGCTCAGGCCCTGACTCACCTTTGTGAGACTCAATTCTGTCTTAACCAGAAATTTAATGCAATGAAGACGCTTGAAGAGCTTCATCGTTATGAATTTAAAGAAATAAAAGAATCGACTAAAGCAATTGAAAACCTCTACCTCAATGGTAAGAATAAAATAAATAATGACTCTCTAACAACGGCCTGGAGAATCAGACTAAACAGGACGACAGCAGTGAATCTATTAGGAGAGATAAGCGATCAACTTATCCTCCTCCTTGCACATAGGCCTTATCACTTTAGCGAACTTATTGATGAATTGTATCCAAGTATAGATGAAATCGATGCAAAGAATCGCTTAACAACACTAATTTCAAGAATTAATAAAAAAGATGATGGATTAATTCAATTTGATCAAGAGGCGCAAACATATACCCTATCTAATAATGAAAAGATAGAGTTTGCCAGTAAGGAGTCAATCAAGTGATAAAGGCCCTTTTAAAAGAAGTAGATAAGGATCTATTAGAACACATTGATATAGAGAGTCTGTCACAAGAGCAACTAAAGACTACTCATGACCTATTAAAAGGTGAGAAGAATAATTTATTAAATCGTACGCTTTTCTATCTTCTTTCAGAGAAACTTTATCGTGAGGACTACTCGAAAATAATAGAAGCAGATGTGAATTCTTCAATGAAGGACCCCTTTTATAATTTCGTTTCAGAGTTAATTCAGAAAAAACCTAACCAGGGCCCGTCAAAAATAAAGGGAAAACTTAGTAAGAAAGAAAGTATACTTTTTAATGCTCTAGAAGAAGCAAGATTTAACAGACAAGAGCTTATTTTAATGATCTATGGAGAGGATTGCGACTATCTCAAGGCAGAAACAAGCTTTAAATCACTTCTTTACCGATTTAAAAAGAAGATAGATGGCGAAATAACTATTTCACCAGATGGAATCTATTCAATATCAATCTAGAAACTAATGTAGCAGATTATTTGACGTATCTTTTGTCACTAAATCATGATTAGAATTAACAACAGTAGTAGGAATAACAATTTTAAAAGTTGTGCCTTCATTTGAAGTAGTAAAGTCAATTGTTCCACCTAAGTAATCCACAGACTTTTTAACGATGTACATTCCAATTCCAGTACCAATTGACTTGTCTTCATTAAAGCGCACAAATTGCTCATAAACTTCAGACTTATCATTGCATGGAATCCCTACCCCATTGTCAGCAACCTTTATGTAGAGATTATTATAGTCATCATGCATTTCAACATTAACAAATGGCGCACTCTTATTAACATCATAGTATTTAACAGCATTAACTATAATATTACTTAAGATCTGAAAGACCCTTACTCTCTGAGAAGAGTGTCCACGTGAGAGATCAACATCGGTAGAGAATTTGATATTATTTTTCTCAATTAAGTACTCATTTGAAATAACAATATCTGAAATCATTGTTTCAAAATCAAGTTCTTCATCTTTATGGGTAGAGACATCTAATCTTGCTAAATCTAAAAGGCTTGAAATGAGCTCGGCCAAATGCATGACTCGACTTCTAATCTTTTCGACTTTTATTTTTATCTCATCTTCATTAAATCGCTTTGTTTCGATATTTCTAATGATCAAGTCACATAAAATGCTAATTGTTGTTAATGGAGACCTTAAGTCATGTGATGTACGATAAGAAAATTGCAGAAGCTCTTCATTTGTTTGGGAGAGCTTTTTATTTGTACGATCAAGAACTAATAAATCAAAATAGTACATGGCCGCCATCGCCAAAATAAGCAGAACAATTGCAATAACACCAAAGCGGGAAATATTCTTAGAAATTTCATTTAATTGAGCTTCTTTATTCTCTAATATTCTAATAACTTCTTTAGCTGCAAGGTCTGCCTGGGTATCATCAACTCTTACTAAATTATCTCTTTGTTCGGCCGTAAGAGAAGCATCAAGGTTTTTTAATATCTCTAAATTATCTCGATATTCCTTGGCCGTTGAAAATAGATTATCAAGAGAGTTTAATTCCTCTTGTGATAGGTTATATTCTTTGGAGCGATTGTATGCGATTTCAATCTCATTGAACTTTGAGACGGCCTTTTTATAGTAGCTCTCATCATATCTAACGACATAATTTTTAAAATTATGAATTAAACCGTTATAACCAAAATTTCCAACAACAGACACAAAGAGATCAATGCGTTGATTTAACTCAACGACGGCCTTGCGATTCTTACTAGAGAAGTAATAAGCACAACTAATACTAAGAAGTATAAAGGCCAAAACAGATGCCAGGAATAACTTCTTCTTAAAAATATTAGTGTTTATCAACAATTCAACGACCTTAAAAAAAACAATCGTATAAATGATAGTTTAAGAATTAAGTGCTGTAAAATAAATCACATGAATTTGAAATATCAAACAAAAGATTATTAGGAGGAATTTTTGTTAGCACTATATGAGGATTAACTAGTGATTCTTCACTGACTTACTAAAGTTTTTATCTTTACGATACTGGATGACTATTTTGCGCTTCAGCCGTCTAATGATAAAATTAATAGCATATGAAAAAATATCTCTCTTTACAAAATTTAGCACTCATAATTGCATTAACTCTATTTGCCTTTAAGCAAGGCCCTAGTATCGCAAATAGCTTCAGACTAAAAGAAAAGAATATTTCAAAAAGACCTGTCAAAACAATTGAAGCTAACCCTAAGAGCATACAATTCCCACCAGACAAGAAGGTAGTTACATTCTTTTGGATGACAACATGTACTCCTTGTAAAATTGAAATGCTACGATTAAAGAAGTCAGTTGAAAGTGGAAAAATATCCAAAGGCTCAATCTATGCCGTCAATCCCTTTGAAAGCACTGCCCAGATAAAAAAGTTTCTAAGGAAAAACCCATACCCTTTTACTTTTGTAGAAGATAATGATTTGGGCTACGACTTAGGTATTCAGGTTACACCAACAACTATCTTCTTAGATAAAGGAGTCGTTAAATCTTTTACAACAGGAATTAGCTTTATGGGGATCTACAAAGCTGAGAGCTTTGTAGAAAAGTAGCTTATTACATTAATTTATAAGACTATTTGATGATATCCTCGATTGCAGATTTATATAGTGATTTATAATTCTTTCCAATGAACTCGGGTAAAAGAGACATCCCAATAGTAGTTGCAAAGATTTTGACCGCCTTGTCCTTTTCATTTGTGATACGATACTTACGTAATATGCTTTCAATCCAAGCCAAACGCTTAATATCTAGTTTTTTACAATATTTAAAAACTTCATCATCATTTCTTGCCCAATCTCTTATTGCTAGCTCAAGTCTAATTAACAAGGGAGGAACTTGACTATAAATCTCATGAAAAAAATCGCTAACTTTTCCATTACTAACTTCTGACAACTCAGAATAGTAGCTATTTAATAGCCTTTCAAACTCAAAATATAGCGCCAACTCATAATCTCTTTTAGATTTAAAGTACCAATAAAAACTCCCTTTTGAAGCGCCAATCTCTTTACAAAGATCAGAAATATTTAAAGCGAGGTAACCACTCTGGGCCAATATCCTCACGCCAATACCTATCCAATCGGATTGAGTGGCCTTGTAATTAGAATTTTTATTAACCATAAAACTTTCCTTGATGAGTCACTATACCCAATGGTACAGTGATTCATCAAGGATTAAATATGATTAAGAAATTTCATTATTATTCGGGTTCAATTATTTTTCTCTTTATCGTTTTACATCTGATAAATCACCTCGTCTCCTTGGTAGGAATAGACCATCATATCGCATTTATGAATTCAATAAGAGGCATCTATTATAATCCCATAATAGAAGTGTCACTTATCATAATGATTATTGGTCAAATCATGACAGGCCTTATTCTTGTCTACACAAAGAACAAAAAGATTTTAAACATATGGGATAAGTTACAAATAATATCAGGAATATATCTTGCACTATTTTTCGTTATCCACATTAGTGCAATATTAATTGGTCGCCATTTTCTGAAACTTGACACCAATATATACTTTGCCATGGCCGGTCTAAATACATACCCACACTCTTTATTTTTTGTTCCATATTATTTTTTTGCCATAATGTGTTTTTTTGTCCACCTTGCTACGATACATTACTCAAAAACGAGGGTGATTCTAGGCTTAACGAAGGCGAGTCAATCTAAAGTGATCATTCTAACTGGGTTTATTTTTTCGTCTCTAATAATTTATGGACTGACAGATGGACTTAAGGGAAAGGAATTTCCTAACGAATATAAAATACTCGTCAACAAATGAATAAGAACACATAAGCAATTGTAATTAAATAAAATTAGAAAAAAACACAATTGAGTTACACAACTTTACTTTGACAGACTGCTTAGAAATCCGTACTAAATAATTCTCCAAGCAAAACTTTTTTCTTGGAGAACCAAATGAAGAATTCCCTACTTCTACTTATTTCACTTGTATTTACATCTAACACATCATTCGCATCTTATGACGGATACGATGATTACTATGGCGAAGACATTAACACAGTTGTCGAAACGATAACTTCTTGTCACTACGGTAATTTCAACAAAAAACTTGTCGTTAAAAAAGTGTACTCAGATGTATCTGGAGAAGCTCTATTTAACGAAATTTCAATTGATGGTAAAGCACTTGAAAAAATTGACTACAAATTCGAAAGTAAGAACTTTGTCGATCCATTAACTAATCTAACAAAAACAGGATATCTTCTAGAACTAAGTCATCAGTCGGTCGACAATTCTTCGACACTGAGTCTAATTGCTTCAAGCTTAGATGCTCACCTCTACAACCCAGATTGGGAGAGCTATGACCTTAGAGGAACACTTAAAATCTCATCAATTTACAATAAAGAAACAACTTATGTTACTCGTTGTAGCATCGAATCAGAAGTTCGCTACGGGACACCAGAAGAAATTGACGTACTTTTTGAAAACTTTGATTACGATTCTTATAACGACAGAAGATAGTAATCACAATGCTTAAATATATCATTCTAACGATATTTATCACATCAATGTCGAGGGCCACGGTCCTCGACAAAGATGCCTTCCTCAACTGGGTCAAATCAAATGACTTTCAAACACTTACACAAGTTATTGAAAGTATCCCGGAGGAAGACTATCAAAATATGACATTGGCCTATAAGTCAGGGGCGCTTCTACCAGCAGCACCAAATAAGCTAAGGCCTGTGATTTGGAATGAGAAAAATTCATTTGTTATTACCTTTTCAACATTTGAAGCAGATCAACACGAAGAAGATTCAATTGAGGCCATCGCTTGGAATCAAGAAGAGCTTCGCTATGAGCTTCTCGTCCTTGATCTAGAGAATAAGAAATGGCTTATCAATCAAGCGAAGTGTCTAGAGTGTCACGGACAGCGCCCAAAGCCACTATGGGGAGAATATCCGACATGGAACGGTTTTATTGGCCAACGAAATGACTTAATGGATATTAGAGATCGTAAATATGTGAGTAACTTTTTAAAGAGTTCAGAATCTCGCGGCGAGGCAATAAGAAGAAAGATTAAACGCGAAGGTGCTCCATTCCCATTCAGAGTTGCCACGAAAGAATACTTTGACCACAGAGAACACTCGCAGGCCGACCACAGGCCAAATATGCGCCTTGGACAAGTATTTGCCAGACATCATGCCCTTTCTCTTTTTAATGATCTAAAAAAGGCCCTAACACAAGAAGAGCTTAAAAAGCTCTTTTCAATAATCCAATCCAAGAAATACTGGCTCAAAGACAAAAAGCTAGAGTTCTATTTTAACAAAGCAGGCCTTACTCTATCTGATCTGGACATTGCTCAAGTTGCTAATCAAGAAATAAAGACGACATGGGAGCATATCTATTTTGATGGAGATGCAGAGATTCTAGAGTACCTTACATGGCAATATTTAAATGATTCAAAAATGACCCTAGAAAATGAAGTTTCATTAGAGAAAAAGTATCCTTTTCACTTCCAAAATAATCTGGATGTAAAAGAGACAATCAGCCTATTCGATACAATTACTAAATGGATACAGCTTGATTTTGAAATGACAGACAGAAACAAGAAGAGAAAGCGCCATCGTGTTGAATAAGTTAATTGAAAGCAATGTGTTTTCATTAACTTAGCTCTTATCATCACCATTAAGTAAGAAATAAATTCACGATTTTCAAAAACGTCACCTCATGTAAATGAGATAAATTCTGATATCCATTACCTTGCCTCCATAACAAAAAACAAAATAAACAAATAAAAATGGAGATGAGAAATGAAAAAATTAGCACTTACTTTATCGCTACTACTGGCAACTCAAACTTTTGCCTTCAACTGTAAAAATGAACTAGCAAGAGATATTCAAATTAGAACTAAATCAACAAGCTATCTTCCATCAAAAATCCCTGGAGAGATGATTAAAGAATGTTTCTCAAAGCAGAAGAATTTAAAAGAGAATCTTATTTATTGTGGTTTTGCTGCCTATATCCCGGGAGCGATTATTGGAGTCTCACTAGGTGCTGGTTTACCAATTCTTGCACCAATTTTTGCAGGATTCGTTCTTGTGATGGAAAATGGAAATAAAGATAAGAATGGAATCTCAGGAATTGATCACAAGCGCCAACTTAAATTAAGTAAGCGTCTCTACAGTGTACTTTCAGGTAACACAAGAGACCTATGGTTAATTAAGAATTATCTTCCGGCCTATAAGCATGTTTCAAATGAAGACTTAATGTCTATTCTTACTAAGATGGATGAAGATGGAAGTCTTTGTAATGAGCAAGGTTTTCGTGATAGAGTTCACAAAATATCGGAAGCAGGACTTAGAGAACTTGAAAGAAAAAGTGTCGAGGTAGGAGTTAAGCTTAATTGGATGGATCTTCTAACAATTGATGGTGTTGATTCAGTTTTAACAAAAGAATACAAAGAATGGTTTTTATACCGTTACACTTACTTTGATTATACGACTTTTGGACAAGTAATCGATAAGAAGGAACTCAAAAAGGTACTAAAAGAAGAATTTAAGGCTCTAGGTTATCGTCCTAGACACCAAGGTCACTCAAATAGATAATTAAACTAATATATTGGCCCCTATTTAAACAGGGGCCTTTCTTATTTCTTAGCAAGCGAATAAATATAATTCTCAAGGTCTTTAATTTCATTTTCAGTTAAAACATTCTTCCATCCAGGCATCTTCTGTTTATAACTAGAAACCAGTAGGTAGAAATTAAAATTAGGGATTTCTTTAGATAATTCTTGAAGATCAACCTTATCAACACCCCTACCATTTTCACCGTGACACTGAGAACACTTATTCATATAAATACGCCTGCCTCTAAGAACTGATTCGGCACTATAAATACGTGTCACAGGAGTCTTATCTTCACTCTCGGCCACTGGAACAACTCCATGCCTCATGCTCTTATTCTCAAAATGCTGGCGAGATTCAGTGTTAACGCTTGAGCATGAAGAGTAAGCTAGAAATAGCGTAAAAAGTAATACCAAATTCCTCACAATCACCTCTTATTTAACTTCACGTAAGATCATAAGACGACAAGGGGCATGGCCCACCATATACTCGGCAAACGAACTTGAAAATAGCGCAGCTATTCCATGCTTACCTCTTGTTTCAATGATCATTTCATCAATTTTATTTTCTTCGGCATACTCTTTTAGAGCAACCTTTGCAGAACTAGCAAAGAGACATTTTCCAAATACCTTTCCCTTATAGTCTTCCGCGACGATTTCATTAGAAAGCCCCAATAAGAGATCTGAAACTGATTTTTCGATATCTCCCATTTGCCCTTCAAGCGGGTAAGAAGCGAAGTAGAAAGTATCTGCATAGACCTGAGTTTCAAATCCGTGCACGAGATGAACCTCATCCCAACGATTCCAGTCGAAATCTTTTAATTGATTCTTATAGGCATTGATAGACTCATCAGTTATATCAACACAAATCATTAGCTTACTCATGGAACCTCCTTATGTTCTTATATCGATATTATCTCTTTATACAATAGTACTCGAATATGACATAGGTCACATTATGAATAAGAAGATCTTAATCTTTATTAATAAACCTTGAAACTGAGTATTTAAACGGAGTAAATACGGATGTCTTAATCCCCGCCTCAAAGAGAACTCTGGCCGTCCACATATTACAAGTATTAAACATATGGTAGCTTCCATTAGCTTCATAAAAGCTATCCTTAACTTGGGTAGAATTATAGTATCCCTTTACTTGAATTTTTATAGGACGTGATTTTTCTAACTTAAAAGAATCTTCTATAAAATTTAATATAATATTCAATTGCATTGGCGAGACTTTAACATCAGATAGTTTATAAGCATTCTTCGGTAAATTTTGATATTGAGTCACGTGCATGACAGATGAGCTAGGGAGAAATAAAGACGTTGTAAAAATAGGAAGCGTAAGATCTTTCATTTCTGGCACATTCAAAAAGAATTCACGATCCCCCCACCCAAATTCAACATAATTAAAATTCAATCCTTCCTCTACTATAAATGACCTCAACTGCGGACTTATTAGATGCATAGGAAGTAGTATGCCAGTGTGTATTGCTCCCTCCACAATATAAATACGATGAACGGCTTCACCTTGAACATCTCTTTGATGACCAATATAGAAACCTGCCACTGTCATCGCTAAATAGATAACAACAAATAGAGCTGGCGGAATTAGCAAATAGAATGGCCACTTCGTTTTAATTCTCATAAGTCTCAATTCTGATTAAGTATTTTCGTCCAAATGAGTACTAGCTATACTTTTAAGTACTCAAAGAAGGTGACAATATTCTTTCTTCCTTTTCCGTAGTCAATCATAGTGGTCTTTAAGACAGGACGACTTGTGACAGAAACTCTAGTTAAGGATTCATCTTCTTTAGATAAGTGTACTGCCATATCTTCACCAAAACCACTCCAACTCATTGGTGTCTTTGCCACAATCTCTCCCTTGTATTTTTCAGAAGATATTATATTGGCCTTCATTCGCATTAATGATCTAAGAGCTTTTTCGAAAGCAATTTCATACTCTTCTTCAATGCATAAAGTTTCAGTTTGTATAGGACTGACGTGAGCATTTACATTCAATCCAAGTTTCTTAATTTGGCTGCGATGTCTCGTCCCCAGTATCAGTGACATAAAGAATCCATAAAAAAGTCCAGTCTCAACGCCAAGATATATACCGGCCTCAATTGAAAGACGCTCACTAATAATTGAAACCATCCCCATAATAATTCCAAACGGAATCCCTGTAATAAAAAATAATTTAATGTAAAGCTTCACTCTCATATACCTCTATACTACTTAGCAGGTTAATTGAAACATCGATATAAGAACTCAGTAAATTCACTGAACATCTGGTTCCAGGTGTCTTTTCGTTAACCATGCGTAAAGAAAAAGCACATGGAACGATTACTTATAACACTTACTTACTCCTACTCTCTAAGATGAAAAATAAGAAAATAATCAATTACTAATTTTTAAAATACCAATAAGAAATAAACACATCACTACCTTTTTCAACGATAGTATTTACTTCGAGTCCAGTATCAGAAGCATCAGCATATATCTTACTTAAGTCATATGGATGGACCTTCACTTCTTTATTTGATTTCACAACAACGAAGAGCAATGTTTTCTCTATCGTCTGATTAAGCTCTAACGGTATTGATATACCACGAGAGTCACCAGAATTTATTTTTTCATAGATGACCTTAGTACCCGACTTATAAGTAAAAGAACCTCCTTGGATAGCAGGAGCCGAATCCAAGGTGTAATACTTCAACGTTTCGCTGTAATCATTATTCTTAAATGTTAGCTTATGCAAATCAACAGCTTTGCCATTTTTGATCTGTACAAACTTCCCTTGCTGATCCTCACCATCGATAAATATAAAATAGGTTCCATCAAATAAGTTTCGAAGCTCACCATCACTAATTTTCTGAGAAACAGTTTTCCATCGTTCAATTTCTTCTTCAACAAAGCTAATGTAGGCATTCTTTCCTTCAAACTTTTTTGGCAGTTTGACTACTCCATCTCCCCTTATATAAGTCATATAAAGCTCGGACTTATAATCTCCTTCGCGGTAAACAAGCTTCACATTAGCTTTATCATAAAGATGATTTAGCTTTAAATTAATCTGATTACTTTGAATGCTAAAACCAGCATCACCTAGTATTTTTTCTTCTAGGTATACTTCTATCTTAGCTTTTGAGGTATCAAGCGGATATTTTAGCTCTATGCTTTCTTGAAATGACTGGTTATTAAAGTAAACTATATTTGGAATTTCTTTAAAACCATTTTTAAGATTTAAACCAACATGTTTTTTATAGAAAACATAAGTTTTGCTTAAAATTACTTTATCACCTGTTTGCTTGAATAGCTCTACAACATTTTTCTCTTTTAAGGTGCTGACATCAAAGCTAGGCCTCTTGACTCTTTTTTTGTTTATCTTCCAAATGGCAGTTGCACCATCAAAATAGCCGTCACCAATATACTCACATGTAACAACATCAATCGTGTCTTCTTCATTACACACGATATTAACAAGTTGGAAGTCACTTAGTTTAACGGCATCAATATCTTTATGATTTGACTTAAGGTCACTTGCTCTAAGCGAAGCACACAAGAATATAAGAAATAGATATAGTTTCATACGTGTACTCATCGTCATATTATGACATAGAAATAAATATATTCAGGAACTTATGAATAAATCAAGTTATGAAGTACAACTAACTGAAATGAATACTAAGCTTCTAACTACTGCAAAATTACGATTAGATGATTTATTCTTTCCAAGGAGCATTCTGAATGACAACACGATAACCATCTGGATCGACAAATGTTTTTCCTTTCGTATCCTATGCTTTTTATATGATTTAGTTTTTCTAAGTATTCATTTTCGTCTGGATAATAGAATACCAAAAGATCTTCATTCGTTGGAGTCGGTGTAATTGGTGAGTTATTATCCACTGTATATTCTATATGATAGTTTTCTTCAGGATAACCAAACATCATTCCATCGAAAGAATCATGATCACTAAAGCCTCCTAAAACTTCCATTCTAAGAGCATTCACATAGAACTCTTTTATAAGTGATAAGCTTTTAGAAGGGCGTGCAATTCTTATTTTTTAGTTTTTTCATTTTATAATTTCCCGATTGAGACGATAACTTGTCGAGCGACCAGCTCCATCATTTTTTAGAATTAGTCCTTTTTCCAGTAAATCTTTTAAGTCTCTCTTTGCACTTTCTGGACTCGTTTTTGCCATTGCGACATACTTCTTATTCGTAAGTCCGCCTTGAAAATCATCAGGAAGATTTTCGAGTAATTTCCTCATCACCTTAAGCTGTCTCTCATTCAAGCTTATATTATTAATCACATCATAGAACTTTGAAATTGAAAGTGATTTATTAATATTTGAAAGCGAAGTATTTATACTTTTGGTAATCGTCTCAAGAAACCATATTAACCAATTTGTTAAATCGCCATCACCTCGTTGTGTTTCTTCTAAAATTTCATAGTACTTTTTACGATCTAATCTTATTTGAGAAGACAAGCTGTAATAACGATTTTGAGATTGTTCATCCTGAGCGATGGCCATATCAGTTATGCATCTAGAAATACGGCCATTACCATCTTCAAAAGGGTGAATCGTAACAAACCAGAAGTGAGCAATCGCTGCTCTTATATAACCATCAAGAGAGAGACTCTCTTCACTGCTAAACCAGTTTAAAAACTTCTGAACTTCTTTATTAACTTGAGCTGAAGGAGGTGCCTCATAATGTATGACTTCACTACCCATGCGACCTGATATTACACGCATAGGATTCTTACTAATCCTATATTTTCCTATCTCTTCATTTGATATATTATTTCGTGCATTTAAAAACAAAAGTTTATGCCATTCAAAGAGCCTATTTTTAGTAAGAGGTGATCTGAAATTAGTTGTTGCTTCCATAAGCATTTCAACGATACCTTCAGTATGTCTTGAAGGAGCCGGAAGACCTGCACGTGTGAGTCCAAGTCTTTTGGCCACACTTGATCTAACATCATTAGGATCTAAAACTTCTCCTTCAATTGAGGATGTCTCAATAACTTCTGAAGCTAGGATTTCCCCTAGATTATTTAAGTTAATTGAACCGACAGCAGAAAGAAGTTGTTGCTGAGTCTGTCTTGCATTTTGAAGATATGGAGTAATCGTATTCACATCCCAATTGAAGTTAGGCCAATTCGAATGCTGCCAAATGTAATTTTCCATAGTTACCTCATTTCTGACCTGATTAAATACTTTATTCGGGTCAGATATGACCTGATTATAGCTTTTATTCGGGTCAGAAGCAAGATGTCTAGGATATAAAAGGACAGACCGGATTTGCCCGACTCCTCCCATCCTGGTCGTCGCTGGATAGTTCGGCATTAAATACCATCGTGGTATTTAACGCCTCCCAAACCGGGAGAATACATGTTTAAATCGAGCTTATCTTCAGGTTAAAAAAGAAAACCCAGGACAAGCCTGGGTTTTTCTTTTTGAATTTGGAGGACGAGACCGGATTTGAACCGGTGAAAAACAGTTTTGCAAACTGCCCTATTAGACCACTCTAGCACCCGTCCGCAGAATGATTTTAGATTTCCTATAATATGGATATTTTTTAATAAGTCAATTTAAATGCTTAAAAATATTGACCTGCCACTAATGCGGCAGGCCTATACTTAAGTATTAAAAAAACAGGATGCGTGGCCGTTAAGCTTCGCGGATAACGTACTTGTCTTTACCCTCATCAACCATTTCTCTTAGTTCTTTACCAACTTTGAAAAATGGAACCTTTTTTGGTGGTACTTTTACTACCTTACCAGTCTTTGGGTTACGACCTTCGTACGCTTTATAATTACGGTTTGCGAAAGATCCGAAACCTCTGATTTCGATTCTTTCATCATTGAATAAAGCATTGATCATGTCATCAAAACAAATATTAACAACAGTCTCGGCCTGCTTGTGCGTTACATTTGCTTGCTTTTCGATTGCTGCAATTAAATCTGCTTTTGTCATTTTAATCTCCTCTCGATATGAGAACTCTTTCGAGCACAAACTCAATCCTATGATTTTTAGTTACTTCACTTATCGTCCAAGTCGCTAAAAACATTAGGAATATTTATTGTGCCACAAAAACTTTACTATCATTATACACTAGATTTTATTTCCCAATAGTATAACTACTTAAAATTACGTTTATTTTCACACAATTTCAATGAAATGTAAGAAATTAACCTAAAATTAAAGAAGTCAACGAAAACTGGCGATTAAGTAAGTAGAAAATTAAGGAAATAGGCCAATGAAGGTAATATATTTAATTGTATTCTTATTTATCACATCTTCCTGTGTTCCACAGGTTGCGCGTCCAGATGGATTCTTTGACGACATCAATAATATCGATACTTGTGAAGATCTATTCTTTCTTCTAAACGAAGGAAATGTATGTGCAAGTTCATGTGGTGAAGGAGAAGTCGTTGCAGACGAAGCACAATTAGAAGAAATCCTGGCCGACGAAAGTCTTGATGACTTTACTCGTGAAAATATTGAGGCCTCTGCTGGTGTTTGTATCACAGCACCAGAAGTAATTGCCCGTCCAAGTGACTCTGTTTTTATTGATGACGATTTTTGTATTTGTAAGAATCAAAAAGTTGCCTCGGTAACAAGTGGTGCCTCTTGTGCAGCAACTTGCCAAGAGAAGACGGCCACTGTCGCTACCCTATATGGAACGGTAACTGTTGGGCCAAAAATTAAAGACGACGCTAACCTACAAAATCTTTTTGGTTTTTGTAATAACTCGATTGATAACGGTGCTCAAAACCCACCATCTTGTCAGTTAGTTGCCACAGATATCGATGGACGCCGCTATACGGCCGACCTTAAAACATATCAGGGAACAAATATTTTTGAAGCAAACCTTGAGGCCACAACAGTAAATTTTGGCGAAGCTTATACTTTCCATATTGAAGAAACTGGAAGTGGTGTTGAGAATGCAAAAAGTGATTACGAGCAGTTTAAGTTATTTGAGCCAGGTGATGATGACGAGTACGAAGGTAACCTTAAGATCAAGCTTATCTCACAATACACTTGTATGATTCGTGCGACGGCCACAAGCTCAAATTACGATCCAAGCGATCAGATCTATCTTGATACTGTGAGAAAGCACTTCTACATGCCTGTTGACTACCCGACTCCTTATCTTCCGCCGGGTGTTTCAGATACTATCTTTTGTCACGACTATATTAAGACAGGGCAAAATGATGATGCTCCACAATTTCCACGTCTAGAACTAGTGCCAGATCACTTCTCTTTATGGGATGTAAATGATGTGCGCTTTATTGCAGATGGTGAAAATCGCAAGGTTGATTTCCTTATTAAAGATCGAATGATTGAAATGGGGGCCAACGTAAGCGGGACAAAATCGTACTTTGCACCTCTTGAAACTTGTGTGGCACCGAATGTTAGCGTTGAGGACGGAGGCTTCCCAGAGGCCTGTTCAGGAGCTGAATCAGGGCTAATTCAATCAGGGCTTGCTATGATTCCATTCTTTACTGACAATAGTGGGCGCGCAATTTGTCCAGGCTACACTGAGTACAACTCATCTAATATTGAATTCAAGGCCCTTGGTGAGATTATTGGAACTCCAACAGAAGGCCTATACTTTGCCAAAGGTCCACGTGAAGTAATTGATCTTGGTGATGGAAATAAGCAAGAGATTAAGCCTGCTGATGTTATGTTTATTAGAGAAGGTCAGCTAAAGAAGATCTGGTTTCATTTAACAAATGATGGAATCCACTACAAACCAACGAGCGATACACAATCGCAACCAACATACTTCTATTGGCCAGCGGACGAAGATGCGCCATATGTACAAAAACGAGGGTACCAGAAGCTTTATCAAGTGATGCACTCAAGTGAGCTTGCAAGCAGTGGTTACACAACATCAATTCCTACAACAATCAAGCCTCTTGATCGTAAGATGGGTTGTATTCCTGTAACGAGTGGTAACTAAAGCTAGAGAACTCTTTTAATGAAAACATCAACGCTTGGATCTAAGTAGTCTTTATAGATAAAATAAAGAACACCTGCTTTTAGGCCCGTTGAAAAAACAAAGAAGATTAGCGACTTTACGTAGCGAAAAACAAAGAACTCGTCTTTCTTAATAAATGCACGCTTAAGAAAAAAGCTAAGAATAAATAGGAATATAACAACTCCTAGAGCAAGCTTTAAAACATCCTTATCCTGTGTTAACTCGAATAAGTAGAGTAAGGCCTTATCATCTTTTACAATCCCAACAGCAAAGTTTACAAGCTTATCGCTATTAACAAAGAATTGCATGATTGGGTTTTGCGTGGCATTTTCGCGAATCATTTGGGCAACTTGAGCGTCAGGGACATTTTTAAATTGTGCATTAATCATCTTAATTGCACGTCTCATCATCTCAGGGTCGGCCTTACCATTTTTTAGACCGAGACCTTGTGTTGGCATATTTACGACATTAACGGCCTGGCCACCATTATTTTTGATTTCTTGGTTAAGAGTCTCAATTGACTCTTGAAGGTTTTCGATATCTTGAGAAGAAGTAGTCTTATCACGACTATCGTAATCTTCATCACCATACGCAAAAACCCCATGTGTACTAAGAAGTACACACAGGGCAATTAAGTATTTAATAAAATTTAATTTTGAATTAAGCGTTTGCATCTGCAGTTTTCGCCTGCTCCCCTCTAAATCTATCAAATAGAAGTACAACTGGTGCTGCAACGAAGTTAGATGAGTAAGTACCAACAACAACACCAAGAGTGATTGCCATAAAGAAATCACGGATTGCAAGACCACCTACGAAGAACATTGTTGCTGATACGAAAAGTGTCGTACCAGAAGTAAGGATTGTTCTTGAAAGTGTTTCGTTAATTGCATTATTGATGTGATCTTTGATATCACGTCCAACAAACTTTGCTTCATGCTCACGTACACGGTCATAAACGATAACGGTATCGTTAACTGAGTAACCGATAACGGCAAGGATTGCAGCAACAGTCTGTAGAGTAAACTCTGTTCCAGTTAGAGCAAATACACCTAGAATGATTGTTACATCGTGGAAAAGAGCAACAATTGCACCTGGCGAGTATTTGAAATCGAAACGTAGACCAACGTAGATCATAATTGCAAGTAGTGCCCAAAGCATTGCTAGGAAACCAGATTTTCTAAGCTCAGCTCCGGCCTTAGGACCAACGATATCAACTTTTCTGATCTCAACACCATCTTGTGCATACTTAGTCGTTAGTGTTTTTGAAACCTTTTCAGTAACTTCATTTAAGTTACCTTCGTTTGCACTAACTTTAAGAAGGTATTCATTCATTTGAGGCTCACCGATTGTTTGGATCGTTACCCCAGTGAAACCAGCTGACTTCATTTCACGACGAAGCTCATCTAGGTTTTCAGTTTTTTGGAACTTAACTTGAATCTCAGCACCACCACGGAAGTCTACCCCGTATTTCATTTTAGTACCGATAAGAACAAGTGAAGCAATAACTAGAATCGCAGAGATAAGACCTGCAATCCCGAATTTATTAACAAAATTGAATTTTGTATTACTTTTTATAATTTCAAACATCTTAAACTCCAATCCTTAAATGCTTAAGTCCTGCCCTTCTACTTTATTCATATAGAATTCAAAGAATAGCTTTGAAACAAAGTAAGAAGTGTAAACAGTTGCAAAAATACCAATTAATAATGTAACAGCGAAACCTCTAATTGGACCTGTACCAAAGTTCAGAAGACAGATACCAGCAAGAGCAGTCGTGATGTTTGCATCAATAATTGTCCAGAAAGCAGAGTTGAATCCGTTTTCAACAGCTTTATAAAAGCCGACATTATTTCGTATTTCCTCTCGAATACGCTCGTAAATAATGATATTGGCATCAATTGCCATACCAACAGTAAGAGCGATCCCTGCAATACCAGGAAGAGTTAGAGTTGCACCAAGTCCAACAAGCATAGCTAAAACAATTAGAACGTTAAGAGCTAGAGTTGTAACGGCGAATACACCAGAAATTCTATAGTAAACAAGAATGAAACCAAATACTAGAATACAACCAATGATTGCAGCAAACCTAGCTTTATCAATTGAGTCAGCACCAAGTGATGGACCAACTGTTCTTTGCTCAAGGAAATCAAGTTGTACAGGAAGAGCACCGGCACGAAGAACAAGAGCTAAGTCTTTTGCTTCTTTAAGTTGCTCATTATAACTTTTTCCACCTAGAGAAATCGTCGCGCGTCCTCCAGCAATCTTACCGTTGATACGTGGAGCTGAGTAAACGTTACCATCTAGTGTAATGGCCATTAAACGTCCAACATTTTCACCAGTAACTTCAGCGAAGATCTTTGCACCACGAGACTTAAAGTTAAGTCCTACTTCTGGGTTGTTATTATTTTGTGGATTGAATTGAACTCTAGCATCCTCAAGGTCTTCACCTGTCAGACGAGCAATTGATTCAATTAAGTATGGAACTAATTGAAGGATATCACCTTTTGCATTAGTTACTCTTTCAAATGCAAGAATATGACCCTTTGGAAGATCAGAAGCTACGATTTCATTTACCTTTGAAACGTAATCAGAAAACCTCTCACCTTTCTTATACTCAACGCCTTGCTCTTTTGCTTTTGATACCCAACCTTGAATTGTGATTGGAGCAATTTCAGAGTTTACCATTTTGAATTCTAGCTTAGCTGTTTTACCGATTAGCTCTTTTGCTCTTTCGATATCCTTAACACCTGGAAGCTGAACAACGATGCGGTCCTTACCTTGAGAGATAATCTCTGGCTCAGTTACACCAAATTCATCAATACGGTTACGAATAACTTCGATCGATCTTTTTACAGATTGATCTTCGATATCAGTCTTAACTTTCTTAGTTAGAGCAACAGAGATTGTACTACCAGTATCTTTAGTTACTCTTAGAAAACCATTGTATTGGTCATGAATAATATCCTTTAAAGTCTCAACATCAGTAGTTGAACCTAGGATAATTTCTTGGCGTGGATCTAGCTCATCAGATGAGTCTAGGTCACCAATTTCAAAACCGTTACCAGTTTTGTCCTTGAAGCTAAATTCTAAACGGCGCGCGTATCCTTTAACCTCGTCTTTGTAGACCTTTTTGAAGTCAATTCCTAAGATCATGTACAGACCACCTTGAAGGTCTAGTCCTAAGTTGATCTTAGACTTAACTGGAAAATTGTCAGTTTCTTTAAAATTAAATGCAGTAGGTACAATCGAAATACCTGAAATGATCGCTACGATAAGTAGAAATACGAAGCGATACCACCAGCCTCTTCTCATTAGATTCTCCTAATCCTTGGGTTTCTTTTGGTTTTCTCGAATAATAGAGTTAAATAAACTACAAAAATTATATGAGATTAACTACTTAAAAACAATATTAAGAGAATATTAATTTCAAAAACTTACGATTGCTTCGTTTTTTCCGACTTAATTGCTTGGTCTTTTTCTTCTTCAGAATTATTAGAATTCTTAATTTCGGCATCACCTTGCGCTGCAATGCTAGCTTCCGGTGACTCTGTGATTTGTGATGCCACAGATTCCTCTTTGTGAGAATTGGTCTCTGCAGCATCATTGACGTGATCCATTAAATCATCTTTGGCCTTTTGAAACTCGCGAAGTCCTTTTCCTAAACCTTTTGCCAGTTCAGGTAATTTTTTAGGTCCGATAAAAATCAGAGCAAAAACTAAAACAATAAGTAATTCACCAGCACCAAAGCCACCAAACATAATTACGCCTCTTTTTTATTAGAAAGGATACTTTCTTCAAGTCCACCAAGTTGTGAACGTAAGATTTTAATACGTGTACCTTCAGCAATTTCAAGGTCCACAACTTTTTCAGTCATCCCAACAATTGTACCAAAAATACCAGACTTTGTGTAAACACGGTTACCTTTTTCAAGTGTATCAAGCATTTTCTTTTCTTCTTCCATTTGTTTCTTTTGTGGTCTGAAAACAAGGAAATAAAAAATAGCAACAACAGCAATAATTGGAACAAAGTTCATCGCTGAATTAGCTGGAGCCGCAGCACCACCTTGAGCATAAGCATTAGATATAAAAAGTTGTAACATTTGTTTCTCCTAACTTTTATTTTAATTTATTGGCCTGAGGCCCATTTTCGTGAAGTGTATCTGTTATAAAATTCTTTGTAATAATCGTCAAACCTATCCGCTAGAATCGCTTCGCGTGCATCCTGAGTCATCTTAATCATGAAATAAAGATTGTGATAAGTGATCAAGTTACCAGAAAGAAACTCTCCAGTTGTATAGAGGTGTCTAATATAAGAACGTGAATACGTTTTACAAACTTTACAATCACAACTTGGATCAGGCGGAAGAGTGTCTTCTCTAAAGCGAAGATTCTTAATATTAAGTGGCCCATCGTGTGTTAAAAATTGTCCGTTACGTGCATTTCTTGTTGGAAGAACGCAGTCAAACATATCAATACCGGCACGAATTCCATTGAGAATATCAAGAGGCTTTCCAACACCCATTAGGTATCTTGGTTTTTGATCTGGCATTGTGTGAACAAAGTCATTTAGGAAATCAACCATCTCTTCATTCTTCTCACCAACAGAAAGTCCACCAAGAGCAAGTCCTGGAAAGTCCATTTCTTCTAAACGCTGCATACATTCCGTACGAAGATCTTTATGAAGTCCACCTTGAACAATACCAAATAGTTTTTGATAATCGCGAAGCTTATAGTCGATACAACGTTTGGCCCATCTAAGTGTCAACTCCATACTCTCGCGAAGAGTTTCTTTTGTTGCAGGAAGTTTTGGACACTCATCAAATGCCATAACAATATCAGAGCCTAGGCCCTTTTGAATCTCCATACTTTTTTCAGGAGAGATTAAGTGTTTTGAACCATCAATATGTGAAGAGAAAGTTACACCTTCTTCAGTAATTTTATTAATGTCTGAAAGAGAAAATACTTGGAAGCCACCAGAGTCAGTTAGAATTGGACGATCCCAATTCATAAACCCATGAAGTCCTCCACCAACTTTTTCAATAAGCTCATGCCCAGGTCTTAGGTATAAGTGATAAGTATTTCCAAGAATAATTTGAGCATTCATCTCATAAAGATCTTCTTGCCACATACACTTAACAGATGCACGAGTTCCAACTGGCATAAAGATAGGTGTTTTAATTTCACCATGCTCAGTTGTAATTGTTGTTGCGCGGGCCTTACCGCTATATCCTTCAACTTTAATCATATTCTCTTACCTTAAAATTAACATCGCATCACCATATGAAAAGAAACGATATCCCTCTTTAACTGCAATATTATAAATCTCTAATGTTTTCTCACGGCCAATTAGCGCACTCACAAGCATAAGTAGCGTTGATTTTGGTAAGTGAAAATTTGTCACTAAACCATCAATACTCTTCACATCAACACCAGGGTGCAAGAAGATTGAAGTATCCTTCATCTCTCCTGGAGTATAGTCATCCACTCCATTTTGCCAAATCGTTTCAAGAGTTCTTAAACTCGTTGTCCCAACAGCAAAACGCTTTTTTGCATTTTTTATTTTTTCGAAATTTACTTTATCAACAAAGTAATTTTCAGAGTGCATTTTATGATCTTCAAGATTATCAACCTTGACTGGCGCAAAAGTTCCAAGCCCGACATGTAAAGTTACCTTCGCAATGTCATGTCCTTGTCCCTTGATCTGCTCTAATAGTTCATCCGAAAAGTGAAGCCCTGCTGTTGGAGCAGCAACACTTCCAAGCTCATTTGCAAAAACCGTTTGATAATCTTTCTTATCTTGATCATCCGACTCTCCCCCGCGAATATAAGGAGGAATTGGAACGAGTGCATTTGCATTTAAGTAATCAATTAGATCATTTCCAACAATAGATGGCGCAATTAAGAACTCACCTTCAATATTGTCGACAATTGAAATTGTCAGTCCATTAGCGAAGATATATTTATCACCGGCCTTCTTTTTTCCACGGGCCTTAACAAGGGCGCGGTAATATCCGGCCTCATTAGGCTCAACTGTTAAAAAGAAAACCTCTGCATTTCCACCACTTTCTTTGTGACCTTTTAGACGACAAGGAAATACCTTGCTCTGATTAAGAACCAAAGTTGTCTCACTTGGGAGAAAATTAATCAGTTCATTAAATTTATGATGTGAGATTGTATCAGTTTCACAGTTATAAACTAATAATCTTGAGTGATGACGTCCTTCAATTGGGCGCTCCGCAATCTGCTCTTTAGGCAAGTCGTAGTCGTACGACGATAGCTGTAAATCCACATTATTTAATTGATTCATAGGTCCCGATAGTAGCGTGAAATTAGGTAATCGTCATCATGTAAGTTTTTCAAATCACAACTTTCTTATATTCAAATGTAAAGAAAACTGCAAAAACTTACAAAAAGCAAAAGAGAGGGAAATTTGAAGTTAAATCTTACAAAAATCGCATTATTTTCAGCGTTAATTTCAACAAATTCGATGGCCATTAATAAAGTTATTTATGGAAACGATAATAGAGTTGATGTGCACGAATCAAATAAAGGTTTTCTAGTTGATAGTGTTGCGGCAATGGTTCCAAGTTACGCTTTTTTAAAAGATGAAAAAGGAAAAGTTGCTGACACAAAGCTTCTAAGATTTCCTACTTTAAAATATCATAGAGGTTACCCTACATGTGGTGACATGAGATTTAGAGACCAGCCTACGATTGCAAGTTGTAGTGGATTCTTAATTGGAAAGAATCTTCTTATGACGGCCGGACACTGTATGATCTCTGGTGGAACAGAAGTTTCTGACCAAGTGACATCAAAGTGTAGAGATAATAAATGGGTATTCAATTATAACTCAACATCAGTAAACAAAGATGGACAATTAGAAATTAAAAAGAGTGACGTCTATAGCTGTAAGCGCGTTGTAGCGGCATCTTACACAGGTTCCCTAGACTACGCGGTCGTTGAACTTGAGCGTGAAGCGACAGATAAAAAGCCTCTAACTCTAAACATGTCAACAAATGCAACAGCAAAAGGTACAGATATTTATGTGGCCGGCTACCCTACTGGACTTCCTCTTAAGGTTGCAGATGGTGCCAAGGTTATCTCAAACCCAATTTACAGCAAAGAGATCATCACTGACCTCGATACATTTGCAGGTAACTCAGGATCTCCTGTTTTAAATAAGAAAGATGAGGTAATTGGAATTTTAGTTGCTGGTGAAATCGATTATGCCTTTGATTTTGACAAAGGTTGCTATAAAGTAAACGTATGTAAGAAGCAAGGTGGAAAGTGTGAACGTCAATCGTCTCCGCTTGGAGGCACTGGTGAAACTGTTACAAAAGTTGTCTCTGCTTACACTGATTACAAATTAAAAGAAGCTTTAGGGCCTTATATCTTTGAAGAAGGCGCTAAGAGCGAAGAAGAAGTGGAAGAAGTCATTGAAGAATACGAAGAAGAATACGAAGACGAATATTAAAGCTAGAATCACTAAAGAAGAAATCAACTCTTTCGAGATGATTGATTACACGGGCCAGATTCATCTAATTGATACAGAACAAAAGGCCCAAGATATTTCAAAAAGATTTCAAGAATTAAATCAAAAATACAATTGCACGGGCCTTGATACTGAATCGAGGCCTTCTTTTAAAAAGACCGATAATTTCCGAATAAGCCTTATTCAAGTTTCATTTGAAGATGAGTGCTTCCTTTTTCGTTTGAATAAGATCCAATGCCCAGACTACTTAGTAGATTACTTAGAGGACGAGAAGCTTATTAAGACAGGTGTTGCCGTTAAAGATGATTGTCGTGATCTTAAAAAGCAATACCATATCAATGCCAAAGGTGTTGTTGATGTTCAGGATCTCGCCAAGGCCCAAGGCTATATCACTCTTGGCCTGCAATCCCTTACAGGAATTCTTTTAGAGAAGAAGATTTCAAAGAAAGCAAAGCTTACAAATTGGGAAAATAACAAACTAACCGATGCCCAGATTCGCTATGCTGCAACTGACGCCTGGATTTCATTAAAGCTTTATCAGGCCCTAGAAGCCAAATAAGAATTTCTTTTCATAATCTTTCATCAAAGATTCATGATTTTTGATCATGATAGATCGTATGAAAGTCCTAAGGATATTGATTATATTGTTTTTCGCTTCTGGCGTTTATGCACAAAAATCAAAAAATCAGAGCGGTGCATATCGAATGGATAGCTTTGGAACAACTAATCCCTATGAAGAAGCAGCTATTCCTGATGATCGAAAAATTCGCCAGCCTTCCTCTGAAGAAATCTATAAGTACAAGTATGAACTTGAACAAAATCCCAAGTGGCAGGATATCGAAGAGAATTGTGGGGATCGTTGCATCTACCCAGACTCTCGTGGTAAATAATTTCAGCAACTTAAACTAGGTAAATTATTTCCTAAATAAATTCAAACTCATTCATTCTATAATTTAACGAGAATGAATGTTGTTAAGTGCGCAATAATATTAACATTCCTTGGCCTTACTCTTACCTCTTGTTCAGGAGGCGCAGAGGGTGCATCGGGAATTCAAGCAGCTCCTGTTGGTCAGGCGGCACCTACTGCTATCTCAACAGCACAAGCTGTCATTACAGGTGCTCTACCTCAAAATTCACCGGTCATTTCTTGGACCAATCCAGCAAGTTTAGATCATATTGAATACGCACTCGGTACTTCTGCAGGTGGTACAGAGCATACGACATGGACGGATATTGGAGTTGTCACAAATTACACTCACACGGCGCTGGTAGGTTTAACACAATGCCAAGCTTACTACCCTTCTGTGCGCGCAGTAAGTGCGACAGCGCAAATTTCAACAACACTAACAAGCACAAGTTTCTACTGGGACAACAGCGCTCCAACAGGTTTAGGTGTGCCAGATATTTCTGCAGATGATGCTACAGCAGGGTCATCAACAACGACAACATGGGGAGCAGCGACAGATAATTGCGTTCTTGATCACTACGAGATTGCAATTGGAACAACTGCTGGTGCAACTGATGTACAAACTTGGATCGATATTGGAAATGTCACATCCTATAAAATTCAAGATGGCGTAAATGGTGCAAGCTTCACTCTTACTGAAGCAACAAATTATTATATAACTTTAAAGGCGGTCGATGAGGCCGGTTTTGAAATAATTCAAAACTCAGCAGCATTCCAAGTTTTTAATCCGGCCACATCGTTACCAAATATGGTAGCGCGCTTAGATGCAAGTGATCTTAGTTCAATCTTAGATAGCGGCGGGCTTGATGCTTCAAATGGTGCCTTCAATGGTTCAGTTGAAGACTGGCTTGATACATCTGCAAGTGCCAACACTCATCACTTCTATCAAAATGGCGCTGCTCCAACTTTTGACGGAGTTGATAATCATGTTGTCTTTAATGGATCAAACCAGTACCTGACTGTTGCAAATCATGCGGAATTAAATACGGCCACTACTGATCAAAGAAATATCACAGCGTCTATTGAGACTTCGGCCGATATTACAAGCCTACAAATTATCTACGAAGAAGGCGGGGCCAGTCGTGGGATGAATATCTATATTCAAAGTGGAAATCTCTACTGTGGATTTTGGAATATTAACGATGACGGTGATGGCAGCCAGGCCTTCACTTCTGTCAGCGCGCCAATAGCAACAAATACCATTTACCACGTTACATGGGTATTTGATTACACCAACTATGCTGGTGCGGCCGGGCCTGACGGTGACCTTACTTGCTATGTCAACGGAAGTTCAATTGGATCAACAACATCAACTTCCCTTTTATACGCACACTCAGGGGCCATCTCCCTTGGTTCATACCTTAGTGATAGCTACACTCACACTGGCAACCTAAGTGGAAATGGCGGCTATTTTAATGGTGACGTCATGGAACTAATGCTCTTTAACGATCCCCCAGATGCAGCAACAGTGAACACAATTCATACATATCTTGAAGATAAGTGGAACTAGGCTAGCTCAAATCATAATCATCTGATATAAATTCCTCATGAATTTAAGTGTATTTGATATCTACTCAATCGGTATTGGGCCAAGTAGTTCCCATACGGTAGGGCCTATGAGGGCCGCTAAAGAATTTATGGATAAGCTCATCTCAATGGGCCTCTACAATGAGACACAAGTTGTCTCAACTGCACTCTATGGATCTCTTGCCTTAACAGGAAAAGGTCACGGTACAGACAAGGCCGTCATCCTAGGACTTAGTGGTTATACACCTGAAGATATCTGCCCTGATCAAATTGATCGCATCCTAGATCTTGCCCACGATAAAGAAGAACTTACATTCTTTGAGGGCAAAGAAAACGCGAAAACAATCTCATATATTCCACGAGAACATATCTTATTTCACCGCAAGCAAACGCTAGACTTCCATTCAAATGGAATGTGCTTTCAAGCGATTGATAAAGATGGAAAAGAGCTATTCAAAAAAATCTATTATTCAATCGGTGGTGGCTTTATTGTTGCTGAAGGTGAAAATAATGACGGCGATATTTTTTCTCAGCACACTAGCAAGGTTAAGTATCCATTCACTTGTGGTGATGAATTACTAGAGACTGCAAACAAGAATGAGATTTCGATTTGTGAGCTAATAAAGACAAACGAAACAACATGGCGAAGTGAAGAAGAGATTAACAAAGGGCTGCTAGAGATATGGCAGGCAATGGATAATTGTATCAATAGGGGCCTTAAGGCTGAAGGACAACTTCCAGGTGGCCTAAAAGTAAATAAACGCGCAAAGAAATTACATGAAGCGCTCTTAAAGAAAGATTGCGAAAAGAATCTTGATCCTCTAACGATTATGGACTGGGTAAATCTCTTTGCGATTTCAGTAAATGAAGAAAATGCCTCTGGTGGAAAAGTTGTGACGGCCCCAACAAATGGAGCGGCCGGAATTATTCCAGCAGTTATTAAATACTATCTTAAATTTGTTAAGGATGCCTCAATTGAAAAAGTCGTGGACTTCCTTTTAGTCGCAGGCTGTGTTGGTATTCTTTATAAAAAGAACGCATCGATTTCAGGTGCTGAAGTTGGATGCCAGGGTGAAGTTGGCGTTGCTTGTTCAATGGCCGCAGCAGGTCTTGCACAAGTTCTAGGCGGAACAAACGAGCAGATCGAAAACGCAGCAGAAATCGCTATGGAGCACAACCTAGGACTGACTTGTGACCCTATTGGAGGCCTTGTGCAAATTCCTTGTATCGAGAGAAATGCCATGGGTGCAGTTAAAGCAATTAATGCTGCCAGAATGGCCATGCGTGGAGACGGAAGTCACTACGTGAGTCTTGATAAGGTTATCAAAACCATGAAAGAAACTGGCGCCGATATGCAGACGAAGTACAAGGAAACAAGTCGTGGAGGACTCGCTGTTAACGTCACAGAGTGTTAATTCAGCTAGTTAGACACGCTACTTCTTTCACACGTCAAGATAAACACTTTCATTTTAGTGACTCACATCATACAAAGACCTACTTTTACATAGGAAATTTGGGAGAGAGTCATGAAAAAGATCTTAATTCCTCTAATGCTACTTACTCTGTTTACAGGTTGTAAGGAAGTTAAAGAGGCCATCAAAATGCCACAAAAAATGGATAAACTTGGTGAGACGACTGACGGTATGAGTGATACAACATCACAGCTATACTCACAGCTTCGTTCGGCACAGTCTTCAGTTGAAAGACGTGATGCTTTCGCACTTATCCTTAATGATAATATCGAAATGGGTCAAAAGCTTACAAATGCTGCAAAATTCTTTATGGCATTCGAGTACAACCTTTATACGGGAATTAAGCCTTACGATAACTTAGAAATTCGTGACATGCTTTTCTATGATGCAGTTGAAGAATTTTATAAGAATATGGCCTCTGTTTATGAAACAGATATTAAGGGTGAATTCAACGTTAAAAAAGCAATGAAGAAAGGTAAGATGACTCCTATCCATACAGGAAAGTGGTCACTTAAAAAACGTAACTATGAGCAATCTTTCTATGCTGTAGCTGCGGCCCTTCACAAGGTTCACCACCGTCAAACATTCAATGCAAAAAATAATGGTTTTGCAGAAATGTCGATGTACACACTTATGAAAGATGCACTTATCAAAGACTCTCAAGGTGCAACTCTAAGTAAGTCAGAGGAATATATCGTTGCAGGTCACAACCGTGAAATCTCAATTGCTCTATTAAAAGCACGTATTGACATCATCCTTGCACTTGCAATCAATGATTCAATGGATGCCGATGAAGCTTCATTTTGGCCAGGACTTCTTCACGTTGTATCAGGTGGAAAACTAGGAAAGCTAGAACTTCCTTCTACTTTTGAAACGTCAAATGCAGCAACGATGCATGAAGCGAATAAGAAGATCGAAGAAGCACTTAAGTGTTATGACTTCCTTCTATCAATTGGTGTTAAGCACGAGATCGATAAGAAAGTTAAAAATATCTTCGATAACGTTGATCTTCCAGAGCTAGATAATATCCAAGCTCAAAATGACAATATTCAAGAGTACAGAGAATATATTCATCAAATTCAAAAAATCGATTAATTCAAATAAAAGAAAAGGCCTCGTTTGAGGCCTTTTTTATTTTTTAAGATATGCTCTACTAATTATATCCCTCATCGCTTTCTTACACTCAGGCTCACTTGACTCTCCTAATGTATTAAAAAGCTCACTCTTATCCTTATCATTTTTTATTAAGTCTGAATCTAGAATAGATGCAATAGACCTTCCCTTACATTCCTTTGCGGCGAATAAAAGATTATGACTAAGAGTATGATCTTCGATTTTATACGCATTATTATTTAAGAGATAAGTTAGAAATTTCTGGCTATTCATAACCACCATAAAGTTTAATAAACTTCCTGGGTGACATTTCTTGTCTTCATTTAATTGACAGATATAACTATCATATTCAGAAACCTTACTAGGAAGAAGATGAAGGATAATATCCTTTCGATCAAACCTTGTCGCAAATTCAAAAATGACCTTTTCCTTCAGCCATTGGTACTGCTTATCATCAGGCATTCCACTATCATAATATTTAATAAACTTACTCGAATCTTTATCTTTTAAAAGTGTTATGAACTTAGCTTCTTTAATAAATCCAAATCCAGTATAAACGATATATGATTTATAATTTATGTGATTAAAGCTTGAGACAAAATAGAAAAGTAAAACAGTACCTATCGCAAGACTTGATGAGAGCTTTAAGTTAAGGATCAATTGCTTCTTTAAACTTGTTTGTAATAAGCGAAACTTCTTATGCTCATTATATGGCCTATCATCTTTATAAACTCTTACAAAAGTATAAATGATAAAAAATCCTAGAAAAAGTGGAAAAACCCAAACAGCTCTATCTTTAGAAATAAAAACACCTAAGAGAAGTATCGAAATATTAATAAATATAAAATTTAGAACTAAAAAAGGAATATTAGTTAAAGAAATAAGAGGATTTCTAAAAAGTCGATTAAATTGATGTCGCTCTTGAAAGGCAAAAGTTCTTACATTAAATGAATTAGCAAAAAAAATGAATAAAAGCATAGTAGATAATATAACCTTTTCATCATTCATATCGTTTTGAGAAGAATTTAATAAAAGAAAATCGGCCATGTAAAGACCTGCTATGATGCTATAAAAATAAGAGAAGAAAAATCCAAAAGCTTGAAGCAACATTTTGTGAAACAGACTAATTGGAAGAGTTAAATTATATAGACTCCCGGTCAATTTATAAGGCGATCTAATGGTCTGAGAGCGACTCTTATTTAAAACAATCGAAATAAAAATAACTGAAAATGCAGTAATTGGTAGAATATTTAGTTCAAATTTTGAATAAACAATCCAAGATAAAAATAGACAAAGAAGAAAGAATAGAGTTTTAAGAAAAAAGACATTCTTATTCTCTTTGATATTATTAACAATAAGATTTCCAAGAACACTATGCTGCTTCATAATCGACAATCCCATGAGACCTAATTGTAAGAACTCTGTTACTGTTTAATGTCGTATCTTCAGGTATATTTGTTGCCATCACAACACTTCGCCCAGATGCACACTCTTTTGATAAAAGCTCACCTAACAACTTACGTGCCTTTCGATCAAGAACGGCAGTTATCTCATCAATTAGGATAAGAGGTGTACCAGATGCGATGGCCGCAATGATTTGAACACGAACCTTCATTCCAGTAGAAAGCTCATGGATACACTTATCTCGATCGAGCTCAAAATCAGCGAGGAGACTTTTTTCTTTTTCGATATCATAATCAGGATAAAGAATTTGGTAATTATCTAAAATGAAACCAACACGAGAGTTTTCATCAAAATCAAAATCATGTGAGTTAAAGAACATTTTCTTAAAGATCTTTGAACGATTATGCGTTGGGGCCATATCAAAAACATTAACATGACCATTTAGCGGATTATATACACCTAGAACAAGATTGATAAGAGTACTTTTACCTGAACCATTCTTTCCAAGTAAAACGACAAATTCACCGGCGCCAACTTTTAAGGAAACATTCTTAAAAATAACTTCGCCATCAGGGAAAGTATAATCCAAATTCTTAAGCTCAACTAATGGACTATTTGAATTAGCGCCCATATCCCCTCCATTCAATTATAAATAATAATTGTACAGGTGGTTCAAGCAGATACAAAAATCAACTAATTAGCGTGAATAGACTTCCTCAAATTATAGGCAGTCTATTTCTTAAAGTGGTCAAGAAAGGCCTGAGGCGCCTTGGCAAGCTTTCGCTCTTCATAGTCAAAGAAGACTAGTCCATTTTTAGCGTAAGCAATAAGACGATCACCACAAGTGAACTTATATAGAAGGTCATAGCCGTATTCACTAATATCTTCGACAAACATTTCAGCTTCTAAAATGTCTCCGTGAAAAGCTTCTCCGCGGTACATGTAAGCAGCGTCAGCTTGAATGAGAGACTTCCCAAAACAATTTAGTTCATCATGGCCAAGGGACTTTAGAAAACGCAGACGGCCTTCATGACAAAGTGTTGCCACAGCATCATTTCCCATATGATTTCCATAATTGACGAAGTTAATTGTTAGCTCGATTTTTGTTTTAAAATCTGCTTCTCTTTGAGGTGTCGATAATTTTATACGTGCCATGGATAAATTTTAACTAATTAAACTTACTCACACAAGATATAAGAATTCATTATTGGGCCGAGGAGATATTGAGGCCTTTCTTGTTAGATAAGAATTTTGCTAATAATTCGTGTCTGTTATTAACAACCATTGCCTTAATAAGGATATCGTCATTGAGCCATCTAAAATCGCGATCTAAAGGCATACCTTTATCATAGTAGGCTAAAAAATCATCAGGCCGATTCTTGATAAAAACAAAAGCATATACAGGTTTGGCCATATGAAAGTATGACAACAACTGTTGCGTATTTGCAGATGAATAGCGGATATACCTAAGCATCGAAAGACAAAAGAAAGAAATGATAAGAGATAAGCAGCAGATCATAAAACTTCTTTCGAACCATTTCTTTAAGGCCTTACTTGGAAAGAGTAATTCTCCGAATAGCTCCTCAGGTTTATTAGAGAATCGAAGTTGATAAATCAATAAAGATGCCACAAGGATGAAGCTTATATT
The DNA here is from genome assembly GCF_043196705.1 of Halobacteriovorax sp. HFRX-2_2. Classification (NCBI taxonomy): domain Bacteria; kingdom Pseudomonadati; phylum Bdellovibrionota; class Bacteriovoracia; order Bacteriovoracales; family Halobacteriovoraceae; genus Halobacteriovorax; species Halobacteriovorax sp. HFRX-2_2. The sequence continues at coordinate 1,031,626 of NZ_JBEBMT010000001.1, read as the reverse complement.
TGGAATATAGGGAATATAATCAAATAAGATAATTAGGATTAAAATTGTAAGGGAGATGAAAAAAAATAATGAAAATAGAGTAATTAATTTAAGAAGGCCCTTTAGAGAATATAACTCTCCTATTGCTAAATTACGTCTATAGAAACCCCATTGAGCCTTCATAAAACCCCTCTCAAGTTAGATTTTATCGTCACTCATGAAATCTTCTAAATACGCCTATTTACGCGACATTTGAGAGTTTCATACTTGAGGATATTGGCCAATTTAGTGGCCATATCCATAGAGCTTATTTGGAAGAGATTAGACTAACAGGAATCTACGAATCTTTAATCTCATTAAAGATATATTCCTTCGCGTAGCTTAGAAGTGCATCGTTTTCAAGAACATGATTGGACCATGCATGGAAGCCATGTGAAAATTCTTTGAATGTCACATCCACTCCTTCTCTAAGTAGCTTCTCATAGAACATTAAACTGTCATCATAGAGAACATCATACTTAGCGGCATAGATATAAGTCTTTGGTAATGATTCAAGTTCATCACTATAAAGTGGAAAGATCGCAGGGTCCTGCATATGAACTTCTCTATTTGAAATTGCATAATCCAAAAGTTTTAAGAGCATGGATTTCGATAATCCACTCTCTTCCCCACTTTCATACTTATTGGCCGAAGTTGTCTCAAAGTCACTTTGATAATGGCCTGTTAAAAGATGAAGGTCTGTAATTTTAAAACTCTTATCACCCAAGTTGTTATTGGCCAAGCTAAGTAGAGTCGCAAGGTTTGCACCAGCAGAGACACCTGTTAGCGTAAAAGACGTCACTCCTTTTAGATGAAGATCATTTAAAAGAGCTAGGCACCAACTTGTAATCTCAGGAATACTCGACTCTGGAGATAATGGATAATCTGGGCAGATGATATACGAAGACTCATTATGTTCACTAAAGAGTGCTTGGCAGAATTGGGCACTTGTATACTCATGCCCTGTCACATAACCACCTGAGTGAAGATGGATCGTACAATGAGATTGCGGTTGGCCCCACACTAAACAGGTCTGGTTCAGGAGTTTTTGAGTTGAGCAGCTCACGAGCTTCTTATACTCACCTTCAATAAGCTCCATGGCCCTTCTAAGCTCAGCAAGGGTGATGCGAGAAAAGCGTTTAATGCCCACATCAAAGAATGACTGCATTGAAGAAAGTCGTTTCTGATGAATGAATTCAGTAATTGATTTAGACAATGTGTAACCCATTACATTTACACGGAAAAGTATTTATTAAATAAAGTATATAAATAAAATTCCGATAGTTAAAATTAGTAAAACTATTTTCGCTATTTTAATCAAATAAAGGTAACAAGGCCAATGAAAGCATTCTCTTTAATTGTATTGATCTGTACACTCATGGCCTCAAATAGTTTTTCTTATATCATTGTGGATAATGAAATCCATTCACCAACGCCTATTGACGATACTCAAGCAAAGCTCTTCAAAATTGATGACGATGGAATGGGCCCAATTATTCCGAAAGAAATTGAACAAAGTCGATTCCCCGCAAGCATTCCAACTGAAGATGAAAATGGTCATATTCAAGATAGTGACGAAAAATATAAGAGACCTTACAAGTAAAAAACTATCAATCAATATCCACAATAATTACATAAAAAATCCAAAGTACAGTTTCATAATCAAACCAAAGAGCTAATAGAGCTATAACACAAAAAAAAGAGGTAAGATATGAAACTAATTCCCATGACTTTAATTGTTGTCCTACTGACTACGCCAGCGTTTGCACGTAAAGATAAGCAGAAGAAAATGTCTGAGAAGTCAGAAACTCATCAAATGATGAAAAAAGATAAGAAAGCAAAAATGAAGCATGACAGAGATCGTATGCCTGCTTCAAAAGAACGTAAGAAAGGTGTCTCATTAACTGATACTCACTTTCTCATATACGAATAAGAGTATTTTGATAGAGAGGAAAGAGGTTTAAAATGAAAGTCCTCACATATATCTTAATTACACTGACTCTCCTTGCATTCAGCATGGAGGTTTATGGTGAGCGCTATACGGCCATTATAGATGAGAACGACCCATCTGTTCAGAGGCTGATTCACGGTGAAGAAGAGCAGCGCGCAAGTCAAGAACGTAATCAGTCACGTGAAGAGAAAATGGAAGAAAAGAAAATGGAGCGTACACCTGCTTCGCAAGATCAAGATGAATATAGAGTGAATGAATACATGGAAAGACATGCCAGACCTCCTCTATTTGATCGTAAGTACAAATAAGATATTGAATTTACTTCAGTATCTTATTTTTTACAATTATATTGTACACAATATAATTTTGTAATATATAATACTCATATAAACTAATCCCCAGGAGATTATGTATGAGCATCTATGATTATAAAGCAGTTGATATTAGAGGAAATGAAAGATCTCTATCTGAATTTAAAGGAAAGAGTCTCCTTATTGTAAATACAGCAAGTAAATGTGGCTTTACACCTCAATATGAAGGACTACAAAAGCTCTATGATAAGTACCAAGGTAAGCTAGAGATCTTGGCCTTCCCATGTAACCAATTTGGAAAACAAGAGCCAGGAAGCTCAGAAGATATTCAGTCATTTTGCGACTTAACATTTAAAACTTCGTTTCCACTTTTTGAAAAAATTGATGTTAATGGAGACAACACTCACCCACTTTACCAATATCTTAAAGACGAGTTACCAGGACTATTGGGCAGTAAGAAAATCAAGTGGAATTTCACAAAATTTCTCGTTGATAGTGAAGGCCATCCAATAAAAAGATATGCCCCAATTGATAAGCCTGAAAGCTTAGAGAAAGATATTGAAAAGAGTTTCAAGTAATGAGTGAAGACATTCTATTAATCGACAATCAAGTATGTTTTAGTCTCTACAGACTGAGTAAGTTAATTACAAGTCAGTATAGGCCATATCTTGAAGAGATTAACCTCACCTACCCACAATACCTTGTCATGCTTGCCTTATGGGAAAATGACAAGATGAATATGTCTCAACTAGGTGAAAAGCTTTCCCTTGATAACGGGACTTTAACTCCATTAATTAAGCGCCTTATTGAAAAAGGAATGGTTGAGAAGAAACGTTGTCTTGAGGATGAAAGAATTGTCTACATTACAACCACGACAAGTGGGAAGAAATTAAAGAAAAAAGCAAAAACAATCCCGCAGAAGCTTCTATGTTCAAATAATGTTGATCTAAAAGAGATCCAAAAACTTAAAGCTGAAGCGGATAAGATATATAACCAGTGGAGCACACATGAAGAATGAAGAAATTATAAAAGCACTTAATTGGCGTTATGCTACAAAGATTTTTGATAAAACAAAGAAAATTTCAGATGAGGATTTACATGTATTAAATGAATCTTTAAGGCTTGCGGCCAGCTCATTTGGCCTACAACCTTGGAAGTTTATTTTAGTAAACGATCAGGAAACACGCGAAAAATTAAGAGAGCATTCTTGGGGACAATCTCAAGTAACTGATGCTTCTCACTATGTTGTACTTGCTTACCTAACAGAGCTAGACGAGGAATATGTTGAAAAATTTGTCCAATCAATTGCTCAGCAAAGAAATGTTGAACGTGAAAGTCTACAGGGTTACTTTGACGTCATGAAAGGTGCCCTTATTGATGGGCCTCGCTCAAAAACGATTCCAGAGTGGTCACAACGCCAAACTTATATTGCCATGGGACAGCTTCTAATGACAGCAGCGATTCAAGGAATTGATACTTGCGCTATCGAAGGGATTGTTCCTGAAGAGTACGACAAAATCTTAGGTCTTGAAGGTACAAAGTACAAAACTCTTGGAACAGTGGCACTTGGTTACAGGTCAGATGAGGACAAGTACAAGGATCTTGAAAAAGTCCGCTTTAGCTTCGATGAAGTATTTAAAGTAATCTAATTGTTATCTAATAACTAGCGGTCAATTCAATTGGCCGCTTTTTTATGTTATGCTGACATCATGATTATCGCCCCAGTTCTTATATTCTTTATTCTCCTATTTGGTTATTTTTTCTATAAGCACTATTCTCATAAAATACGAAGAAATCTTTTGAAAAAGAAATACGAGCAAAATCGATTATTTTGGAGAGACTTCCTTACATCGCAAACCTCTCTATTTAATGAGCTCACGAACTCAGAAAAAGATAAAATATTAAATTCTATCTTAGTTTTCTACAGTGAGAAAAAGTGGCACGAATCAATCGAAGAAGAGCAACGTATTCTGACTTCATACTACGCCTGCCTACCAATCTTTAAAAGAAAGACAAATTTCTACCCAGGCATAAAGTCCATCGATAGTGCGTGGCCATTTGAGAAATGGTTGAAGTTCAATGAGAAGCAATTTGAAATTGATTTTGGAAAGCTTGCCTTAAAAGAGATGAATGGTGATTTTTCCAAGCTCTCTCTGATGTACTTTGAAAGAGCACCAGAACTTGCGAGCTCAAGGCCTACGATCTACGAAAACCTTAATAAGTTTTACCGCTTTCACCTAAAAGACTAATAGAAGTCAGCATCATTTGAGCTATACGGGTGAATTCTCTTATAATTTTCTCCCTGCTCAATATGCGCCTTTATATTAATCAAGTTCCACTTAAAGGTATTGGTAACACTTCTCTTTGTTATAAAATTAAAGATCTGGTTCCAAAAAAAGTATTCAAATTTAGAGGGCGGACTCTCAAGCTCAAGACGGTCTATGTAGCCAGAGCGAAACGTTAGAGACGTCTTATTTTCATCAAGCTTCTTATAGAATTGCTCCACAAGAAACTCTCCCTTTTCATCGTAGTTCATAAAGTCCATAAACTCATTGAAGTTATAGGCCCTAATTTGCTTATAGTACTCTCCTTGAGCTTTCGTGACTTTGGTGGTCGTTTCATCCCAGAAAGTCCCCTTCTCGCTCTCTCGTCGATAACAGCGACGAGTAAAACCAATATCACTATCCTTTAAATTTGCATTCCAAGGACACTCAGAAATGGGGCAAGATACAATTTTGTAGAAATAAGTCGACCACTGGCGGGCATTTTCATTTTTAGAATTATAGTTCCACACCACATCAATAGGGGCCTCGATAACCACTGTATACTCAGCGTAATCAACGGGTTTCGTGTACTCTCGCGCAGATGCGGTAGATGATAGTGCAAACAGCACAAATAGAAGAAAAACTCTCATATCATAAGATTAAGGCACAATGCCACAGCGGGTCAATATCAAGCAAGATTTTTCGTTGCCAATTAAATTCTAAGTGATTAATATATCTAAAGAATTCAAGTGATTTCAATGTGCCTAGGTGGTGAAATTGGTAAACACGCACGGTTGAGGGCCGTGTGCCGCAAGGCTTGCTGGTTCAAGTCCAGTTCTAGGCACCATTTCCAAAACAAATTCTATACATAAAATAAAACCCAAATAAATACGGAATTAACACTCATTCTTTAGACATTACATATAGCATCATAGAAAACTTTAGTACTGCATTTGAAACAGCAATATTAAAGCTCAATCAACAAAACACAAAATAAGATAACTACTCTCTCTCTGATATTTCCAAGAGCTAGAAAACACAGATCAAACAGCTTTAATTATACTGTCTACAAATGTAGATCCTTTTTCGTATTTACTAGTTAGCTTTTTTAAACTATCAACAGCAGAAAGCATTTCATTGAAGTCTTTTATCCCATTTGTTACGCCTTCAATTGAAAAATCTTCTTTCTCTAGAGTTAGTTTAATGTCTTTGATTTTCTCAGGGGAAAATTTATCAACAACTCGCTTTACCGTGCTATTATATTCATCAAATATTGCAACTGTTTCCCTAATTACCTTACTGTCTCTTGAAATTTTATCGTCTTTCTTTTTCATTTGAATCATTAACCCTTCATGGTCGACTAAGTTTAAAGTCCAATCACTAAGATTAAGACTAATATTATCTCTTATTCTATCAAGGGCACTCATAAGAATATCTATACAAAACCTAGATACAACATAAATTAAAGTATAGGCTATAGGCATCACAACAGTCATTGCACCACTATTTATATACATCGTCACAGCTTCAACTCTAGCAACAAGATTATCTCCATACAAAAATATAAAAATCAATTCGTAATTTAAAAGCATAAAAAATGTAGAAAACACACCTATTACAGGATGCTTAAACCTTTCACTTAAACTATCTGTTATTTCATTTGTCATAATACCTCTCTCCACGAGGTCACATATCGGAAACATTAATGTAAAAATTAGAAGACGGAACTTTTATGTAATAAACCATGTCTACTTGTATATTGAAAACATAAGCAAGAGCGATTAAATTAAACAAAAGAAGTCGGGCATAATGCTCGTCATATGCACCTTTAAAGGAGGTCAAGTAATGACTAGAAAGCTTAAAGAGAAAGATATAGTAATTTCCAAAAGAGGATTTCAAACAGAAGTCGACACAGATCAAATCGGCCATACAGAAAACATTAACATAGAAGGGGG
>NZ_JBEBMT010000001.1:987332-1025030 GCF_043196705.1 Halobacteriovorax sp. HFRX-2_2 | reverse complement strand
ATCAAGACTTAAAGTTTTATCAATACATGAAAACATTGCTATGCTAGAAGTTTTAACGCCAATTAAAAATAGTACGAAGTACGAGCTAAAAAACCTAATTCAGTATGAATTCTCAGAGAGTAACTCTCTAGAGGATACATTTGAACTAGAGAGCGCTATATAAATTACACATTAGACAGAGATATTTATAACGATCTTTCTATATAATTGTAATCTTCGCGAGAAATAAAAAACTTAGAATTGATTAAGGAAGCAAGCCAAACCTATTGAAATTTAGAAGCATATTTCACTTTAAATAGTTTTTTTGTTTTCACCGATAAGTTTTACAGTTAGGGAGGAAGTTTGAAGAATATATTTATACGTATTGAGAAGTCATGCTTAGTTATAGCATCTATTGTACTTTTGATTTTTGTTGTAATTTTCGTTAGAGATTACATTTCTTACAGATCAAAAGTAAACTTAGCTGATAAATATTTTCAAATACATAAGAAGTATATAATAGAGAACAGAGATACTACACTTAAAAACGCCCCCCCTGCCTTCAAGAGTCAAGTCGTAAGTGAAATAGTTTGCCTAGAGGAACTCTCTAAGGGAGCATATTTTCTGCCAAAAAGATGCAACTTAGATAGAGACTACCAGCATAGAACAGAAATGTTTAAAAAGTTCCTAGAGGAGATAAACTACGATGATGAAAATATTCTAACTACAAAATCTCACTACCAAAATTCATTTGTCTACGTATGTATATCAATATTATTTACTGTTTTATATTTTGGACTCAAATATTGGCTTACATGGATATTTACAGGAAGATTACCTAAATCAGAAGAAAGTTAAATGTAATAGGCTATCTATAGATTCAGATAAAAACTCTAAGAACGTCTGATAGACAGTCCTTTAGAGTTATTAGTGATGATTAATAATTATGTAGATATTTACTCGTGTTCAGTCCAGCTCTAGGCACCATTTTCAAAACAAATTCCAAATATAATTTTTTAATACATAACTTGCTTAGTTGAAAGCAAGCGTAGCTTGATGGTTTTGGAGGCGTCAATTGCCACGATGGCAAATTGATGCCAAACAAATTCGAGTCACCAGGAGCTGACAAAGAACAAGTCCAGTGCATACCACGGAGTGAGTTACGAGGCAGGAGCCGAGAGTCGGCCAAGTAACGTGTACTGCAATTTTCTACATAAAATAGATCACAAATACCAAACATATTGCTACTAGGCTTAACTAAGCGACTCTACTATAAAAACATAATTAATTGGCACTACAGTAAGATACCGTACAATCAGAAAAGACGACTCATTTTGCACAAATAAAAATTTTCATAACTTATTACCATAGTGCCCTAACAATCAACCGTGAATAGAACTCTTATATTTCGGCAAGGTAGATAAACTACCTTTAATATATATGAATTATGATTAATATCAAAAATTCGACAATTGTAATTTTTAACAAAGCTTCTAAGGTTTCGACATACTCTGACATATAATTATGTGAAACACAGGAGTGAATATGACCAATCACAATAAAGACTATGAAAAAGAGTTTGAGGATATAATCAGAGATATTTTCGATTCAGCTAGATCAGGAGATCCAGCAAAGATAGGTGACACATCTTGTTTTCAAGATAGCTATATAAATGAAGTAAAATCAGGATTAGGCTACGCTCTCTCTTTACTAAAGCACAAGTTTGAAAATCTTCCAGTACCTAACGATGAGATTATTGTTAAAATAGAAGAACAATTCTCTAAGCTATGGTCTGCAGAAAAATGCGCAGAAACAGAAGATATTATAGACGTTATAAATGAAATCAAAGATGAATTTAATACATGCAAAGGATGCCATAAATGAATCGCTTAATCCTTAGGACTTCTCCAATTAAAATTGGTGCAAAGTTTGACTTCAGTGCAATAGCAACATCGTCAAATCAAAAATCTTGGATGAACTTCTGGCTAACCCACTGCAAAAAGCATCCAATATGCTCTTTTATGAATTGTCAGTTAACTCATAATTTAATAGGTACACTACTAAGGGACAACAGAGGTAACACATCTTACATAATTCCATTATGTAGAGGACACTTTAACCTAGTATCTACAGGAAATCATATAACGACATCTGCAAATACATTTTTCGTACGCTACTAAAGTATTAAACATTAGGTAACAAATATATCTTGGATTCACTTTATGAATTTTAAAATCAAATAGGGATAATGAATGATTTGTACAGGAAGAACTACACATGAGCTTATGCAAATAGCATCGTCTGGTGCAAGCTTCGAAATGCTGGCAAGAGGTAGAACAACACATGAATTAATGCAAATAGTAAACGCAGCAAGAACAGGAGGAGCCATTATTTATATCGTTGATGCTAGAGGCTTTACAACACATGAGATTATGCAAATAGGTGCGGCTGGGCGTGGACATGTAGTGTTCAAATAAAGTTCTTATTTAAATGAGAATTAGCTATTAAATTTGAACACGTAAAGGAGATTACGATGAATAAAAAAGAGAAGACGATAGAGGACCTTATAGAAGATATGCTAAATGAACACCACAATTGCCCAAAGGATGGCAAAGTCCCTTCAGAAAACCTCCCGAAACTTATTCAAGGGGTGAAGAAACTTGCTAAAAAAAATAATATAGAGATCCCCGATGATCTATGTGAAAAGGCAAAAGAGGCAATTGCCAATAAAGGCCTCGTACTGGGTCCAAGCGGTATAACTATAAACGACTTAAATACCAAAGAAAAAAAGAAGTGATACTCCAATAATGATAAGAAACCTTAAAAACTTATCTAGAATATGGGTTACATAATAGGTATCAGACTTTTCTTTTAGCAGTCCCAATATCATCAAGATAGAACTTAAGTCTTTGCTCAATTTCTTCAAGGGCCGCAAGGCGAATTTCGATGGCCGTATTACATGAGCGGCGAGTTTTGATTGATTCGATTCCCTCTTTAGAAGGGATATTCATAACTGGTCTTTTTTCTTTTTCTTGTTCTAAGGCCACCTGTTCTTCAAATTCTTCAATAAGCTTATTTAGAGGTGTCGGTGCCTTAGCAGTACGATCTTCTACAGGAAAATGCTTTGATGCTGGAAACATCACTAGAACATCGTTTTCTGATTTTGTGTTTGATTCAATTTGTTTCATTAATTTCAATTCCTCATAATAAGCTTTTATAGCGTTCAATTGTCGTCGCTATTTATAAAGCATAACCTAGGCCAAGATTTTTTGGGATAACCCATGTAAATTTGGAAGGTTACAAAAATTGAACGTCAATTATTTGGTCAGGCAAGCTGTTCATTAGACAAATTTTTCTCGCAATATCAAACACTTAGTCACATTTTGTTTAGTTCCTAACTTGCGAGATATCATGAGCGTGGTACAATATTGGAGTGAAAAGAATCAACTGTATGCAATGCAAATATTATTTTAGTACTTGGGACAAGGATGCTCCTCGCGGATGTCGTAAATTTAATATGAAATCCACAAATATGCCTTACATCCTCGTTCGCCAATCAAGTGGTTCGGATTGCAGCTTCTTTGAACAAAAAGAACACTTAAAGAAGAAAAAGAGTAAATTAGACGATCTTAATGACCCGAGCCTGTGGTAATCGATATATATCAAATTAGTATAAGAACTATTCCATAATACTATTTCTAATATAAATAAAAACATCATATATAAGCCTCATCAATCAAGTATGTGAGGTGCAAAATGAAAAAAGAGATCCTATTAACGTCATTAATTATGATGAACCCTGTAGCAAACCTACAAGCAAAAGAGATTACTGAAGTCAGAACACAAATGCTTTCAAGTTATGAAACCCTGGCCAATTTATCATTTGAGTCTAATAGGTCTTTCGATGGCCACTATTGGACATATAATGATGAACTAAATGATGCCACTAAACACTATCGTAAATTCAAATGGGCAATCGAGATTAGAGACAATAGTGATGAAACGATGACTCATACTGATAATGAATTAAAAATGGAGTATTTCTTGGTTCTTCATAAAGTATTTGAAGATGGATATATTGTGAGTTCTGAAAGTGAATTCCGTGTTGATCGTTTAACAAGTAAAAGGTTCAAGCTATATAACTGTGATTCATCACTTAATTGCCAAAGTGATTACGCCAATACAGAAATGATTCTTGAGAATATCGGAGATGAGAAAGTTCTTCTCATTAAGAATCTTAAGTATGTATTTTCACAAGATGATTATGAAAATGTTTTCTTCATTCAAACTAAGAAATAGAAAGAAATTTGTGAATTCAAAAGAAGTTCTAGAATATTTGTTAACTCCCCTTGATCAATCTCAAGGGGATATTTTTAAAGAAGTAATTCGTGAGATCGAGCAATTAGAGATTCGTTTAATAGCATCGACGAGTCCTAATTGGGCCAAGCTTGCTAAATCTCGCCTGCTCTCTTCTAACACTGCTTCAAGAGCAATTGATGATAGCTTAGCAAGATGGGATGAGGCCAATCGTTACATCAGCGAATGTATACAAGATGAAAAGAAGCTTAGCTTTGAGATCATCACGAAAATTAACTCCATCTACAATGCTAAGAATTCGAAAATCAGAGAAACTCCTATCTACGGGGGTGGTATTGAGTTCATAAGGCCACAATATCTAGAGGAAGCAAAAGTGCTCATTATAGATAAACTCTTAAGTGATGTCGATATGTGCTTTTATGAGAAGGCCTTTCACCTGTATCAATGGATCGTAAGTCTTCATTTCTTTGATAATGGAAATGGCCGAACTTCAAGGCTATGCGCTGATTATATTCTCATGCAAAACGGAAAGCTTCCTATATGCTTCCAGTCGAGCGTACGTTCTCATGTGGCGCAAATGCTTGAGGATAGAAAGGTGAACAAAGAAGATAAATATCTTAGTTTCTTAAAAGCAATAAAGCGAAGTTATGAAATTGTCTTAGAGATCTGAGTCTGGCAGCTCAATACCTTGTTCATAATAAGTTGGCCCAGCTTCTTTAATCATTCCACCGCCAAGACACACTTCCTCACCTTCTATATTAGTATAGAAGACAATCGATTGGCGTTTTGCAATAGCACGCTGAGGAGTATCAAAGTCAACTCTTACAAAGTCTTCAGAAACTTCAGTGATTGTACACTCTTGATCTTTTTGACGATAGCGAATCTTGGCCTTTAGCTTCATCCCAGCTTCAGGCCAAAATTCTTCATCAACCCATGAAAGATCAGTCGCCGTTAGGTAGTCAGCGTATAAAGCGCCATGCTTTTCACCACGTTCAACGATAACAACATTTCGTTCAGTGTCTTTACCAACAACAAACCAAGGCTCACCTGGGCCTCCAAGGCCTAGGCCCTTTCTTTGGCCAATCGTATAGAAGGCACTACCGCTATGGCGGCCAACTTTGGTTCCATCAAGAAGTTCGAAATCCCCTTCTTTGATATGAATATAATTTGATAGGAAGTTTTTGAAATTTCTCTCACCAATAAAACAGATTCCAGTTGAGTCCTTCTTATCGTGAGTAATTAGATCATACTTCTTTGCAATCTCTCTTACTTGCGGCTTTTCAATGGCACCGACAGGAAAGAGAACTTTATCAAGAACTTTTGATTTGATTGTATAGAGGAAGTAAGTTTGATCCTTATTATTATCAAGGCCTTTGATAAGCTTTGATTTTCCATCAATTTTCTTTGTCTGGCAGTAGTGTCCTGTTGCAAGATAATCTGCACCAAGTTCCATGGCCTTATTAAAGAAGACCTTAAATTTGATTTCACGATTACAAAGAATGTCTGGATTAGGAGTAAAACCTTGTTCGTATTCTTCAAGGAAATTTGCAAAGACGTTATCACGGTACTCTTTAACAAAGTCCACAGAATAGTATGGGATATCAAGCTTTTCACATACGGCCACAACATCTTCAAATTCAAGAGATGCCTTACAATTTCCGTTTTCGTCTTGTTCTTCCCAATTTTTCATGAACATGCCAATGACGTTATAGCCCTGCTCTTTTAATAGAGCAGCACACACAGAAGAATCCACTCCTCCGCTCATTCCGACAATGACTGTTTTTCCGTTACCTACATTTTCCATGAGCCTTATTTAGCACATTTACGTACTAGAGGTCTAGTGCCCATGAAGCAATGGACATGGCAATATTATTGGTGGCGTGATGTAAAGTCTTAATATTGAGTGAGTTCACATGGTCCGCAGGAGTGTGGATGCGAGCTGCATTTGAATCACTCTCCCAATTCTGAGTAAAGACAACACTTGGGATATTAAACTTTTGAAATGATGTATTATCGCCATAGACAAAATCATAAGGACTTACCTTGAATTCCACTCGAAATGTTCCCTCTGATGACTTCGCGTAAAATCGTTGTGCGATAGATTTTTCGGCCTTATGAAGGCCAGAGCTTGCAGGAGAATAATAGAGCTTCATATTTCCAAGCTTTTGCTCCTTATCTTGAGTCATTGTATCGTAACCAAGCATAACGAGTTCAACATAAGAGTAGACGCGAATTCCTTTTTCTAGATTAAGGTTCTTTACATAATCATATGAACCTAAGAAACCATTTTCACCGTAGTCAAAAAAGACCACGCGAACAGTTTTTTCAAGATCAAGTTCTGCAAGGATATTAATTAAGCTTAAGGCGGCAACAACCCCTGAGGCATTATTGTCTGCACCAGGTTGGCGTCCTTTATTGACGACCTTAAAATTCTTTAAGTCGTAAGCTGCGGTATCGTAATGAGCACCGACAACGATGACTTCATTTGGATTCTTTATCCCCTTCTTTTCCCAGACGATATTGTAACCATTTGTGGACTTGAGTCCATCGACTTGTTGAATCCTCTCATTAGTAAGCCTTTGCCACTTCTTTAAATTGGCAGCACTCAATTTATCTTTTGATGCGGCCAAGTCCTTCCTAAAAAGTTCTTTTGCATATTCAATATCTGGAACGAATTTAACCGTTTTAAGAGAAGTATTATTTTTTCGTACATTACTTTCGATATAGCTAACAATATAATCCTGTGCTGTTTTGTGTCCACTTGTCCCCACAAAACGATTAGGCCTAGTTTCCTTAACAAAGCTATTGATAAGCGCCCCAATATCTTTTTCAGAATTCTTTGAAACAGCATAATAAAGAGAGCGTAACTTCTTTGGCGATCTCTTACTTTTAGAAAGTTTATATGTGTCTTTAAAATTTTTAAATTCTTTAGCTGTCACAGAAAGTGACATTGATAATGCGATAATTAAATACTTCATTTAAAACCCTAGTTCTCTTTTCTTTGGACGAGATTGTGCTTCTTCGTTTTCTTCTTTTTGTTTCTTATTTAGTGGTAGACGGTAGAATTCACCTTCGATGAATTGCCCTGTTTGAAAAATTTTGGCATGGCCAATGACTTTAGCACTCGGCCCATTCTTTGTTAGGAAGACGAAATGATCACCTCTAAAGTGGATCCCAGAGGCCTTGTCATCAAGATCGAAATAGATATTGCCATTATTTAAAAGATAAAGATTTCCCTTATAAGCATCACCTGTTGAACTAATACGACAGTAGCACTCTACCGGCTTTGAAGTGTCCACAACTTCGTAATTAACAAAGTGATTTCCAACAATTCGCTCAAATGTTAATTCTTTTGCCTTTGCGACGTAGATAAAACCGCGAGACATATTAATTGACACAATTTTGCTATCAGGAACCTTCGGTTTGTTATCGAAAGTCTTATACTGCATTTGCCCCAAATAATATTGGTGCTGGCCTTTATGCTCACCGACAACACTGTCATCGTCATGAAGATAGATTGTATTTTCCTTGATAAAGCCTGGTGCAATATAGCGATCAGTTAATTCTATGATTTCTTCGCTTGCATAGGCCTGGGCCCTTAGGCTCGCCTTCTTATCATGTTCGGCCCGACTAATCGTTTTAGAATCAACAAGCTGTCCGATTTTATCAACTTCAGAAGTTTTTAAATCGGCCAAGGGTAGAATTAGATGTGACATTATTTCATCATTCGCTTGAATCAATAAGTGACAGTCGTTTTTAATCGGATCATTTGGTGCACTTAAAACAAAGCGGTTTTGAACAGGGATAACCTTACAGTAATGGCCCGTTGCAATCTTTGTGGCCTTTAAAACAGCAAGCTTTGAATAGAGGGTTTCCAGAACAAGCGTTGCCTTATCAATTGTTGGGTTGGCCCAGACACCTGCAACACGACTTTCAAGTAATTTTGAAATAACTCTTTCCTCAAAAGCGCTAGAAGCACTTGTCACGTAGAAAGGAATGCCGATTAAGCGACAAATATCGCGAATTTTCTCTTCTGATTCACTGGCCCATGGTGCAAAAATATTATTTATTTTTTTTAGCCACGTGATCTTTTCAAAATGCCTATAGGCTTCAAGTTGTTCTTCATCACCACGAAGTTCTTCAGGTAGTTGCCCTTCAGGAGTTAATTTCGCTTTAAATTGCTCCACTAGTGATTCGTCTTCACTTGTTATACGCTCAAAAAATGAGATATTTACGCCAATACATTCGTGTCCCTGCTTCTTTAAAAGCAGTGCAGTAACGGCCGAGTCAATACCGCCATCCATACCGACGATAATCCTCTCTTTCTTCATTTCTTTCTTAGCGAATTGCATAATTAAATTATAAGTGATTTTGAAAATTTAAACAGGGTAAATTTAATTTTATCGATAACTTTATCCCACTAAAAGCCTCATATATTCATTGACATAACTCAACGCAAAATCAGATAATATTCATTCACGACGCAATAACACACGAGGACACAACACAGATTATGAAAACGAGTAAGGGTAATAGTAAAAGAAGCAAGAAGCTAAAATTTATTGATATCTTTTCAGGCGCAGGGGGATTCTCTTGTGGACTTGAGATGGCAGGCTTTGAATGTGTCATGGGAATTGACTTTAACAAGCATGCGATGGATACATTTGCACTTAATCACAAAAAAGCTTTCCCATATTGTGGTGATATCTCAAAGCTTACGAATAAGAAAATTAAAGAAGTTCTTGGTGATACTGAAGTTAACCTAGTTGTTGGAGGCCCTCCATGCCAAGGTTTTTCAACAGTAGGCCCAGGAAACCCTGATGATATCAGAAATAAGTTATTCCTTGAGTTCGTAAGAGTCGTTAAGCTTACAAACCCTGAGTTTGTCGTTATTGAAAACGTAACAGGTCTTCTTGCTAAGAAGAATGAGGCCACACTTAAGGCAATCTTTAAGAAATTCAACTCTCTAGGATACAACCTTGATGTAAAGGTCATGAGCTCACAAAATTATGGTGTACCAGAAAAGAGACGCCGTACAATTTTCATTGGTAGCCGTATTAATGAGAAAGTTGAATTTCCAAAAATTACACACGATACAATTATTGCAAAAACTTTTCGTCCACCAGTAACTGTTGGTGAGGCCCTAAGTGATATTGAAACAAAGAAAGGTGAAATTTTAAATCACGATCTTGATAGTG
This sequence comes from Halobacteriovorax sp. HFRX-2_2, assembly GCF_043196705.1. Classification (NCBI taxonomy): domain Bacteria; kingdom Pseudomonadati; phylum Bdellovibrionota; class Bacteriovoracia; order Bacteriovoracales; family Halobacteriovoraceae; genus Halobacteriovorax; species Halobacteriovorax sp. HFRX-2_2. The sequence continues at coordinate 1,015,536 of NZ_JBEBMT010000001.1, read as the reverse complement.
CAAAAATTAAGTCTAAACTAGATCTAAAACGTATTAAGCGTATTCCAGAAGGAAAAGGGATTCGTTACGAAAAAGATGAGAAGATGTACCTTACGCCATCTTTAAAACTAGGCGTCGACTGGAAGACAATGCGAGAAGGTCGCTTTAGACAAACAAAGTATCAGAGACTTGATTCAAAGAGTGTATCTCCGACAATCATGACTCACCGTCATAGCTACTACCACCCTACAGAGCATCGCTACCTTACTCAAAGAGAAGCAGCAAAGATTCAAAGTTTTCCAAATCACTTTGAATTCTGTGGGCCAATCTCTGCTCAGTGGAGACAAATTGGTAATGCCGTTCCACCACTTATGGGGAAGGCCATTGGTAGCGCAATTAAGAAAATGCACAATGCCTACCTAAAAACAGCAGTAGACGGTAAGGTAAAAAAGAAAACAAAAGTTAAGTCAATAATTGATGATGTCCGAGGAGGAGCATTTGTCTATCGCTAGAATCTCGACATTATTTTTACTTCTACTAAGCCTTTCTTGTGCAAGTCATACAGAGTCAGTAAAACTTGAAACAACAAGTTGTCACACAAAGAGAGCGGCCATCGATCTAGGCTCAGGTTCGACTAAGTTAGTTGTCGGACTGGTTGATACATGTCGCGGTATGGTTGAGGGAATTCTTTTTGAGGCGCAAAGAGCTGTTCCTCTTAAAGATCAATTACAAGCTTCAGATGACAATGAATTTAATGAAGAAATGCAAAATCGTCTTAGAGATGTTTTTGACGAATTCAAATACCTAGCAAAGAACGAAGGTGCAAATGATATTAGAGCTGTGGCCACATCTGCATTTCGTACGGCAGATAATGGTGGTGACGTAGCTGATCTATTAAAAGAGCAAACGGGAGTTGACCTTGAAATTATCTCTCAAGAGCAAGAGGCCAAGTTTGCATATTCGGCAGCACTTTCAAAACTTAAGTCAATGAATGTTTCTCAAAAACCACCTATTGCAATTTGGGATATCGGTGGTGGAAGTATGCAAATAACTAAGCCAGTTGATGCAAAAGGTGAAAAGACACAAGTTGCGCTTTTAAAAGTAGCATCAGTTACTTTTAAAAACCTTGTACTTAAAGAGTTTTATCCAAAAGGAACGAAGACACCAAATCCACTAAAAGAAGAACGTGCCCTTAAGGCGATGGACCTTGCAAGAATTACGGCAAAAGACCAACTTAGCGAATTTGGAAATTTAAAAGATTATCAAGTTTACGGCGTTGGTGGTGTTCACTACTTCAGTATTGGTGGACAATTTAAAAAAGCAAATCGCGTCTACAACCAATCAACACTACTAGCAAAGCTTCTTGAAAGAGCAAAGCTTACTGACAAAGAAATTAATAGTAAGTATGCATCAACTGATGTGACAAATATGGCCCTTGTTCTAGGCTTCATGCAAACACTTAAGGTTGATGAAGTTAAGCCTATCAAAGTAAATATGGCCCACGGGCTTCTGATCAATCCAGCTTTCTGGAACTAGATTAATTAGTTTTAAAGATACAAAGGTTACCTTCATCGACAACAGTCGGTGAGGGCCAGCCATTTTCCTCGGCCATGCTACTTAGCCAAATATTCGCATTTCCCTTTGTCACAATAGTCACTTCTTTATGACGACTTATCTCTAGGATTTGCTCTAAAATATATCCATATGTTTCTTTAGAGAATGGATCATAAAGATAGTAAATATCAGCAATAGGAATTGAAAAAGACTTAAGTGAAAGGTCTTGAACTTTAAAAACTAAATTATCTTCTAAGCCTAACTCCTCACAAGCATTATTAGAAACTTCAACACGGTGAGGAACATATTCATATCCGACAAAGTCAAGATCTGGCCTCATAAGAGAGCAAACTAGGCCTACGCGTCCATAACCAGAGCCAAGATCTACAATAGAGCTGCCCTTAGCGGCGTCAATTTGATCAAGTGCCAGTAATATCGTGGAATAACCTGATTGAACACCAATGCCGGCCCTTTGATAGAGTCGCTCTTTTGTTTCATGGTCATATTCCATTTCTTGATCCAGTTTATAATTGAGATCGAAAATATCATCCAGATTATCAAAAGTTCGATAAAGATTTGGCCCTTGGTGGCCCATCTCCTGATTACGCCCCTCTTGATCTTTTTCTTCTTTGATAAAGAAATCACTCATTGTATTTAAAGAGTGAATAAGAAATTCTTTCTGATCTGATCCAGCTTTATCAATGATTGATTCTAAGATCTTAGCTTCAATATTTTTAGAGCGCTTCTTTATATCTTTTAATTTACTTGGCCCACTTTCAACAAGGAATTCACTAAGGAATGAGACGGCCTCTAATTCATCATCAAAAAGTGGCGTTATGAAATTCTTATAAGAAGTCACTTGCCCATTTTTCTTATCTTCTTGTTTTTGCAACCAAAGCTCATCTTTAAGAAAGTCCATAACTGTCACTAAGAAAGCAGAGTTTGTGTAGAGAGATGCAAGTTGTATAGGTGAAAACTCAGTCGTGTCACCTTTCTTACCTTCTAGTAAATTTAAGAACATTAATTCAGATATACTCATCTCGCCTCCATGGTGTTTAACTAAAACGATCATGGTTGCAAAGCATGAGCCTCTTAAAGTATTTAGATCATAGCTTTATAATGGCCCTAAGTAAAATTAGAGGCCATTATTAGAATTAGTCGCTTGTGTGAGGTTATAGAAGATCCCCTTTTGAAGCATTAGATTATCTGGAGTATCGAATTCGGCCAGCCTACCATCTTTAAAAACTAGAATTCTATCACACTCTTTAATTGTATCGAGTCTGTGAGCAATGAAGAATGATGTCTTTCCTTCCATCACATTATGAATTCCGTCATGAAGAATCTTTTCAAAATATGGATCAACATGTGCTGTGGCCTCGTCCAAGATGAGAATATTAGGATTTTGTAAACATACGCGTGTAAGAGAGATCACTTGTTTCTCCCCCGCAGATAGGTTTGATCCACCATCTTTTAAGACACTGCCTAAGGTAAGCTTTGAATAGCTCATTACCTTACTCATTCCAGTCTTATCACAAATTGAAAGAATATCTTTATCTGTTAAATCAGGATTTACAGAGAGATTTTCTCTGAGTGTTCCATCGAAGATAATAACATCTTGTGAAACAATTCCAATCTGATCACGGTAGTGATCAATATCTAACTCTTTAAGGTTTTGGCCATCGATTAAGACCTCACCTTTTTGATAATCATAAAGACGAGAAAGAACAGCAACCGCCGTCGTTTTCCCTGAACCAGTTGGGCCGACAATCCCAATTTTTTCACCCTTGTGAATTTTAAATGAAATATCATTTAAGGCCGTACTGATTTCATTATAGCCCATGATAACGTTCTTAAACTCAATTTCACCATTGATCTTATGATGTCTATTATCATATTGATCAAAGACTTCTCTTTCTGTTTCAACCTCTATGAAGTTTGCGACACGATTAACACTTGTAAAGGCCGTTATGATATTGGCCATTTCTCTAAAAAGAGAAAGCACGGGCCAGAAAAACCTCTCACAATAGCGCATCAGCGCAATGAATAGAGCAAGAGTAAGTGTGCCATCTAAGTACGCATTCCCCCCAAACCAAACGAGGATGAGAAGTGGAAGCCCACATAGGAAAGACAACATTGGCATAGTTAGGGCGTAGTATGAATTTGCACTTAATTGTACAACCTGTTGTTCATTAACTGCTGACTTAAAGTTATCATAAGACCAATCTTCTACTCCAAAAGAGCGAATCACATGGATTCCATCAATATACTCCGAAAGTTTAGAGTTAATATTTGATGAGTACTTACTAATGGCCCTATTAAGAGATCCGATTTTATCACGAGTAACAATTAGAAAGATGACCGCAGGAATCATCCCAGAGATAACCATTAGTCCAATTTTAAAATCTGTTATAAGCATTGCTGTTGCCGATGAGATAATCATTAGAACAGAAATGGCCAGGCGTCCAAGAGAGCTTGTAAAGAATTTCTCAATTCCTTCCACATCGTGAGTCATACGCGTAACAATACGTCCCTGAGGCCATGAATCGAAGAACTTTAATGGTAAGTGGGATAGTTTTTGAAAAAGACGATCTCTAATCTTTAAGATGACATAACTCGTTTGCACAATTAAGTAACGACGGCCCACGTAGTGAATAAGTACACCACCCAACTCAAGAGCCAATACATAGATGGCCCATTTCTTGGCGAGTTCCCAATTTGACTTGGCAAGCCCTTCACCAACTAATACCCCAAGAGCATGACCAGATAGCATCGAAAAAACAGTGAATGTTATAAGCATGAGAATCGACACTAAAATTTTTAGACGATACCCTTTGGCAAACTTAAATAAAAAGGCCGTTGTTTTTAAGGCCGAATGCCCTTGCTCCTTATGCTTCGATTCCTCTTGATCATCTTGTGCTAGAAATTGTTTTGCATCACTCATTACTTGGCCCCTGCTTCAATACGATCTAAATTAATCACCTTCTCGCAATACTTGAGAGTTGATTCTCTATGGGCAACCCAAACAAGAGTTGACTCTGGCAGGTATTTATTAATATTTGATAAAATTGTTTCTTCAGTAACAGTATCAACTGCTGATAAACAGTCATCTAAGAGTAAGATCTCTGGTTTTCTCACAAGAGCACGAGCAAGAGTAAGTCTCTGTTTTTGTCCACCAGATAGGTTAACACCCCACTCTCCAAGTTGTGTATCAAGGCCATCATCAAAGCCTTCAATATCGCTCTTAAGGCCTGCTATTTCTAAAACTTGCCATAGAACTTCATCATCAAAATCTTGATCCATTAAGATATTATTTCGAATAGAGTCTGCAAAGAGAAATGACTTTTGGTGAACCATGGTAATATGGGACCTTAAAAATTTATGGCCATACTCATTAAAAGGACGCCCGAAGAACGTTACTTCTCCGCGAATATCTCGTTCTAGTCCACTTAGAATATTTAAGAGAGTCGTTTTTCCAGTACCAATCTGACCGATAATACCGATACGCATACCACGCTTCACTTCGAGATTAATATTTGAAAGAATATCGTTTCCTTCATCATATTTAAAACTTAAGTTCTTGAGATTAAAAACCGTATCACCAGTTAGCTCATGTTCCACTTTCTTATCTAGTAAGTACTCTTCTTTTAAATGAGTATAGATTTCGGCCAGACGTCTTAGAGAAGTAAAAGACTTTCTCCAGTCTGAAATAATATATCCAAGTTCCATAAGTGGATCTTGTAAAAGGAGAACAAGGCCTTGGATAGCAACAAACTCCCCAACTGTAATTTCACCCTTCATAAGAATGCTAAAACCGTAAGTAAATAGAATAATATAGGTTGCAAATGATGCTAGTCCTGAAGAAGGAATATAGAGCATTGACGTGTTATTGGCATCTAGACGCATTTTACGATACTTCTGAGCACCAGCAAATAAGCGCTTGTACCAGAAAAAGGCCGTATTTCCGAGTTTTTGAAGCCTGACTGTTGAGATGGCCTTTGAAGTTTCATCATTAAAATATGAAAGATAATCTTGGGCCACATCGTAGCGCTCCATTTCAATTGTTGAAATATAGCGAACGAGAATTGGAACGATTAATAATGCCAGTACAGAAATAATCGTAATATGCACATTAATCATAAAAAGAGAAATAACAGTAAATAAACCTAAAAAGAGTACATCCGCAGCACCAACAAGTGTGAAGCCAAAAACAAAACGGGCCTGTCCAACATCACTATTGGCGGCACTCATAAGAATCCCCTTAGGATATTTATTAACGAGAGTGTCCATCGAAAAGTATTGGGCATTTTGCCAGATGTCGTCTTTTAAAAAGCCACCAGCATGATGAGTTTGTCTTCCTAAAAAGATACGCCAACCAACACGGCCAAAGTAGAGCATAACCCTAGAAAATAAAACTACTGAGAATATATAGAAGAATTTATGCCTTAAATCATCACCAGTAATGAAATAGTCAATTGTCCAAGAAGGCATCGTTTTATTCGTAAAGAAGTCAACGACATCTCCCATGGCACGAGAGTAAAATACCTGACAAATATTACAAACTACTATTGATATAATCCCTAAGAAGTAAGCTGATTTTTTGCGGCGTAAGTAATTCAACCAAATTTTATAGTGCATAGTCATTGCAAAATATTATATGATTTAAAAATGAGATTTCATATTCTTTTATTGTTAATATTTTCTGTCACATCACCAATCCACGCCGAGCTTGCAGAGTTTGACTCAGGTCCAGGTAACGCAAAAATATTTAGGATTGATGCTCTTGAAAATTACGTCAAGAAAATCAGAGAAGAAATAAGTCGCGTCGAAACAGGTATGGATGACAAAATGGGCAAAGAGCTTAAGACTCTAAAGGCCCAACTTGAAGAGCTAAAGAATAAAGAAACTAATATGGACGGGCTCAAGGTTATCGAAGATCGCCTAAATAAGCTGGAATTAAAACATGCTGATGATGTAAAGAAGATGCAGGCCGACTTTAGAAATCTTCAACAAAATATCGATCAATCACTATTGGACTTATCAAATAAGATCCTACAGCGAATACAGGTTTTCGAAAAATACCTTCAAAAGCCCTAGTGTGAACAGTGTCGATATTCATTTTCGACTACTTTTAACTTCTTAGCGATCGTTGGCTGAGTTAAATATATTGAAGTTAATCTTCTCTCATTTGAGACGTAAGAAGAGCCCTTTCTTAGCTCTTTATCTAAACAAAGCTCACTTCGTAAATTATCAACAGCAATGCCACTGTGTGCGACGACTTCAGCACTAAACCAGTCAGCAAAGACTTCATCGAGTTGATCTCTTTGCTTTCCAGGAAGTGGATAGAGCGAACGATTACATGTAGGGTTTGCTAAGAGGTTATCTCCAACTTCTTTAGTTAGTACTTTATTTTGAACTAAGAACTTTAGTTGTGAATCATCTCTATACTTGGCACCCGCACTAGTTGAATTCCTTAAACATTTTTGAATGGATTCAAAAGGATTCTTGCTCTTATAATAACCAGAGTAACGACAGCTATCAAAAGAGTGAGCAATCTCGTGTGCCATTAGACTTACTAGAGTTGCACGATACTTGGCAAAAGCAAAATTTAACCCTTCAAGTCCGATATTAATTTCATTAGTCTTAGGATCATAAGCAAGGCCCCATTCTAAAAAGTCACGGGGTGCCTCGGCCACCTTAGTTCCTTTAACTTTCATTGGTATGAAAACTTTTATGGCCTTAACCTTATTTTCGATTTCATTATATGCCTTAGACTTACCAAGCTGAATCTTTAAAACAGAAAGGGCACTTTTCTTGGCCAATTTTAAACTATTTTCTAATAAGGCAATCTTCTTCTTTGTATAAAGCTCAGAAAAAATCTCACTTAACTCTTTATCAAGTAAGTCCTGAATAACTTTCGGACGGTCTTTAAATGTCCCAGAAGAAAGAACGATATTTTCGATATAGTAGAGTCGCCACTGCTTGGCCACATTGACGGGATCGTTAACATCAAGTTTTCGACGCTTAATCCAACTCGTCACAACAGGGCTTTTCTTAGCAATTAAGCTTCCAAGTGCCTCGTCTGCAACAGCGGCAATAGGCTTTGAGTTGGCAAGATCGACCTTAAGCTTTGCAATTTCGTTGTATATCGCCTCATCTTTTTCAAAGCTGACTTTCTTACAATAAGAGTTGTAGGTAGGGTTAGCAAAGAGGCCGATTGAAATAAAAAAGGGGAATAAAAACTTCATTCCCCTATTATAGCTTAAAAAAATTAAATGGATTGTATGGACTTATTTACCGGAAACAACCGCTTGATCAAAGTGGTTAGAACGCATTCCGCAGTCCACTAAAATCCCCGCAGCATTAACACCACTAGAAGCATTAGATAATAAGAACGCTACCGTATTGGCCACTTCTTGTGTTTTAAGTGCTTCCTTTCTCATCGTAAGCTTTTCAGCAAAGATATAGTTATCAATATAACCAGGAATTCCAGCAGAGGCCGAAGTCTTTAATGGCCCTGAACAAACACTATTAAAACGCACGCGTGAGAACTCACTGAAGCTTTTTGCCAAGTAAGAACAAGTCGTTTCAAGCATTGACTTAATAGGGCCCATATAACCATAAGAAGTTGCCTTTGTATCAGAAATTGAAATCGTCACAACTGATGCATCTTGATTAAAAAGAGATGATAATTCATTTGAAAGCTGCACTAGAGAGAAAGAAGAAATCTGAGTCGCTTGTGCAAAGTCTTCCCAAGAAGTCTCATGAAAAGGTTTTGGATTAGCTAGGTTTGCAAAGGCAATTGAATGAAGCATTCCATCCAATTTTACTTCATCATTTTTCAAATTAACGGCAAGTGCCTTAATTTGATCGGCACTGGTTACATCAACAAGGTAGCTCTTTGACTCTGGAAAGAGCTTTGAAAGTTTGGCCTGGTGATCTTCACTTTGAACAGTGAATATACACTTACCACCATTGTCGATGATTGTTTTTGCACTGAAGTAAGCAACACTTTTCTTATTTGCAACACCAGTGATTAGAAATAACTTATTTTCAAAATTTAAAAAACTCACTTTATACCTTTATACTTTTGCACATGTAAATTCGATTGAAAGAACGGCCTTACCTGCAACCTTTGTTTTCCCTTTGAAGTAGAAAGCATTAGAGATTTGTTCAGTAAGTTCAACTTCCATCACTAGCTCATCACCAGGACGAACCATATTTTTGAATTTTGCATTTGATACTTTTGCAACGACACCTAGTCCACCATCAGCACCAGCGGCCATCAGACACGCGCCAGATTGAAAAAGTGCTTCTTGCAGAAGAACACCAGGCATAATTGGGTTACCAGGAAAGTGACCTTTAAAAAAGTCCTCATCACCAGTAACTTGATAGCTAGTTACAATTTTATTTCCCTCACGCTCAACAATTTTATCAACAAATAAAAAAGGCTCGCGCTGTGGAATGAGATCTTTAACATTTAGTTCGCTCATTACAGTCCACCAGTTACTTCAAGTGATGCACCTGTAATATAGGCCGCTTCTTTAGATGCTAGGAATTGAACAGCATGAGCAACTTCAGAAACCTTTCCAAATCTCTTTAGAGGAACTTGCTTCTTGTATTCCTTAACTTGCTCAGCAGGAAGATCAGCAATTAGTTCTGTTTCAATGAAGCCAGGGCATACATTATTAATCGTAATTCCTTTCTTACCAACTTCTTTAGAAATTGATTTACTCATAGCAATTTGACCTGCTTTAGAAGCAGCATAATTTGCTTGTCCCGGAAGGCCTAGGCTTCCACCAACAGAGCTCATATTAATGATTCGGCCATATCTCTTTGAAAGAAAGTGATTCACTGCTCTCTTTGTCATTAAAAATGTACCAGTTAAGTTGATATCAAGAACACGTGCCCAATCTTCATCTGGCATAATAGGAGATAAATTATCCTTTCTGATACCTGAGTTGTTCACAAGAATATGAATCTGCTCAAACTGCTCATTCATACGATTCCAAAAAGCTTCAACTTCAGAAGCATTTGATACATCAAAGGCCTCAAGAAAGAGATTTTCTCCCAACTCGCCTAATTGCGCCTTAAACGCATTGGCCGCATCATGATTTCCAGCATAAGTAGCAACAACGCGTGCTCCACTCTTTAAGAAAGCTTCAGTGATTCCACGTCCAATCCCGCGAGTACCACCAGTAACAATTGCAACCTGATCTTTAAAATCAAACATATTTATTCCTTTTATTTTTTTAATTTTCGCTAGATTTATCTAAGTAAGTATTTAAGTCATGCCCTACGATAACACCGTAGTTTGCGGCCCCAAGCCAACCAGACATGATAATCCCAACAGAGCCGGCATGAAATAGGCCCTTTACTTCATTTGGAAGATCTTTAGAAACAGCAAGTCCTTCAAACTTTGTTCCAAATGAAGACCCGAAGTGGTGATGTGTATACTTCTCTACAGTACGAGGAGAAGAAACATTCACATGCTCAACCTTGTCCTTGAAACCAGGAACAAGCTTCTCCATCGTATTAAGAGCATTTTGTGCAAGATACTCTTTGCGCTCTTTATACTCTTCATCACTTAAGTGCATCCAATCTTCATAGCGTGCATTGATACTTGAAACAACTGCATATTTTTGCTTCATATGCTTTCTCATATCAGGATAGTAGATTGAGAATGTCTGAGAGTATGCTTTTGGTGATAGAAGAAGGTCTGTATCAAATTTATCTGAGCTTGAGTAAAAGATTAGCTCACCGATATTTGGAATCGACTCTCCTTCTTTAAGGCCCATAAAAACCTGACATGAAGAAGAATTTACTCTTACGGCCTTTGCTTCTTTAGCAAATTTTTCAGAATAATTCGCATTAGGAGTCATCTTAAAGATCGTATTATAAAGGGCAGAGTTAGAAAGTACTGATTTTGATAAAACCCTTTCTTCTCCAATACGCACACCTTTTGCGACATTATCTTCAACTAAGATTTCATCTACTTTTGCATGAAGTTTAATATCCACTCCATTGGCAAGTAGTTCATCTTTCATCATCCCAATAAGCTTATCCGTTCCACCTCTAAAGATATAAGCACCTTTATTCATGAAGTTAGAAAAAACAATTCCGAATGTAATGGCCTCATCTTCTAGAGTTGAACCATTAGCATAAGCGATTGGTTCAAGTAAGAAGCGAACCACATCATTTCGGCCTGGAAAGTATTTTTCAAATAATTGGCCATTAGTCATGGCCTCATCATCATAGAAATTCATGGCACGAAGTTCATTGAAGAACCCCACAACGTATTCACGTTCAAGATTAAATTTCTCCACCATGATATTAATATAGTCTTCTTTGGTGAAATCTGTATCAATCTCAAACTGAGGATTAATAAAACGAATCTTATCAACACGCTCAATGCAGTCAGCGATATCTTTTGACCAATATCGACGACAAGTTTTAATCATCCCAACAGGAAAGCCGTGAAGAGAGATATCAAAAATATGTCTTTCACCTTCATTTGTTGGACGTCTAAACCATGTAGCGAAGCCACCTAATTTATTATGGGCCTCAAGAAGAAGGACGCTTCTTCCATCTTTGGCCAGTTTGTTAGCTGCCGTCATACCTGCAAGCCCTGAGCCTACGATAATAACGTCATAAAATTTAGTAATTGGGTCTTTCTTTTTCAGTAATGTCATTTTTAACTTTTCTTTTTAAATCAAATTATTTTTTTAATACCATTGTTGATAATTTTTGTGTTTTTGGATTAATTACATAAACAATGAATGCAACAGTACCGTTATCATTGATACGTGGAGCATGAACAAATGGAGATGTAGTTGCGTCTACAACTTCATAGTCTACACCATTGATCGAAAGAGCGTCTCCTTCTCCAATAAGCTTTGACCACTGTCCATTAATATATGTAAAGATTGCCGCTACACCGGCCTTATCATAACCGCGAATAATGATGTCCCCATTTGCATTCATTGAAGGAGCAAAACCATCAAATTTAGAAATCTCTTCTCCTAAAGTTAAAATTGGCCTAACAATCCCATTACTTGAAGCAAAGAGTTTCACACCATCACTTGTTTGTGCCCAAACAGCAATGTCACCTTTTTTATTAACAGTGTATTGATTTTGGATCGCTTTAATTTTTGAAGACGGTTGTCCATCTCTATCCTGCATAACAATTTGACGACTCCCCTTTTTAATATTGTAAAGGTAGAGACGATCTGGTTGAGACTCAGCAGTAGACTTGCCCATTCTCACTTTTGTTAGAACATAATTACCGGCCGTTACTGGAGAGAAGATATATCCCATCTCTTTTGTAAAACTTGTGAAAACATCTTTTTGTCCATCAAGATTCTTGATCACAACCTTTGCTTTGCTTGTTCCAAAAGAGTGACGGTAAATTAAAGTGTCTTCACTATTCATGGCCACACCAGAAACACCAGTAAACATCCCTTCAAAGTTTTCATGCTCTAAGCGCTTACCAGTCTCAAGATTAATCGTATAAATACCAGTGTGTTCGTAACCATTATTAGGTGCGAAAACAACGTGATCTTGTCCAGTCGCTCCATCATTGAAAAGATAGAACTCACTAATGGCCTCATCACCGTTTCCAGCAAAAAGCTTCACATTATCACCTTGGTTCCCACAAAGTATTCCGTATTTAGAAATTCCGTTGTCTGCTCCACTAAGAGAGAAACAAACTTTTCCTGAATTTTCTAATCTAAGAGATGTACTGATCCAAAATGTTTGATCAGGAAGATTAAGTTTTAATTCACCACTACTTGCTAATAATTCGTAATTTGCTTGTGCATTGAACATTGCGATAGCGGCCAATGCTATTTTAAATAAATTCTTCATAATATTTACCCCGAAATAAGTGAAAGTGTGTGTTATTAAAGGCATTATCATACCTAAGAGGCTCCACTTCGGCTAGAAAATGGACGAGAATTTTTTGGGCCAAATGACTAAAAATAGGTTAGATTTGACACATGTCGATCCTTTGTAACTTAAAAAACATCAATCTTGCCTTTGGGCAGAAAGTCATTTTCAATAACGCACAATTCTATATTGAGCACGGGGACAAAATTGGTCTCATTGGCCTAAATGGAATGGGAAAATCTTCGCTACTAAAAATTATTAACGAAGAATTAGCACCAGACTCCTCAACTCCCCCATTTACATTTGAAAAGGCCACGAAGGCACAAGGCCCGACTCTCGAGTTTAATGTTTTCAAAGTCGATCAAAATTTCACAATACCTAATGACGACATCACGATTGCTGAATATTTTTATTTTCAATATCGTGATTTAAAAAAACTCAATGATGATTTACTAACTCTAGACTTATCAACAGATAAGGGACTTGAGAAACAAAATGAAATCATGGAAGAGCTTGAGCACAGAAATTACTGGGAGCTCAAAAATAATTACGAAAGTTACATCAAGGCCTTTGGCCTAACTGATCTTCATGTTAAGGTAAAAGGTCTCTCAGGTGGAGAACAGAAAAAGATTCAATTAAGTCTTGGATTAACGGCAAAGCAAAACCTTATCCTATGGGATGAGCCAACAAACCACTTAGACTTTGAAACAATTGAACAATTTGAAGATGAGATCATGAAGTCTAATAAGACTCACGTTATCATCTCCCACGATAGATACTTACTTTCAAAAGTTACGACGAAAATCTTTCACATTCATGCGGGTATTGTATCTCCTTTTAAAGGAACATACGCCGAGTACCTCGAGTTTACAGCTGCCCAGGAAGAACTCAGATTAAACTCTTTAACAAAACTAAAGAATTCGCTTAGGCGTGAAACGGCCTGGATGCGCCAAGGGATTAAGGCCCGTGGAACTCGCTCCAAAAAGCGTGTCGAAAACTTTAACGACTTATCAAAAGCTGTCCTAAAGTTAAAGGATCAGGCACGCAGTCAACTTGATCTGGCCATGAATGATAGTAATCGAAAAACAAAACAACTTGTCCAATTCAAAGACGTTTCTTTTGGTTTTGAAAATAAAGCTCCGCTATTTAAAGGGCTAAACCTTTCAGTTTTTAAAGGAGACAAGATTGGTGTCTTGGGTGAAAACGGAGTTGGTAAATCAACTCTAATGAAACTAGTCGCAGATCGCTTAACTAATATCAGTGGTACAATCAAAAGAGCAGATGACTTGAAGGTTTGTCTTTTTTCACAAAAGAGAGATGAGTTTGATTTATCAAAGTCACCATATGATCTTCTAGGTGAAGGTGAAGACTTTATTCATTTTAAAAATGGCCGCTCAATTCACGTCGCTAGTTATTTTCAAAATTTCCTCTTTGATCGCGGCGAGCTCTATCGTCCTCTATCTAGCTTTTCAGGAGGAGAGCTAAATCGACTTCAACTTGCACTTAACTTAAAGAATGAAGCTGATATTTGGATCTTTGATGAGCCAACAAATGACCTTGATATTGAGTCGATTGAGATTTTAGAACAGAAACTTTCTGAGTTCCAAGGAACTGTTATTATCATCTCTCACGACAGATCATTCTTAGAAAATATCACAAATCGTGTCTGGTTAATTGAAAATCAATCCGTCACAAAGTTCTCAAGTGGGTTTACTTTTGTTCGTCCATACCTTGAGGCCCGTGAGATTGAAAAAAATCTAGAAAACCAACAACAAGAAGACGTTGGCCCTCAAGTTATTGAAGAAGTTAAAGTCGAGATAAAACCAAAAGTAGATACCGATAAAGTTGAAGCTGAAATCATGGATATTGAAGAACAAATTGCAAAAATTGACGAACTTCTATCTCGTTTTGATTACTCAAATATGGACGATGAAAAGAATCAATTGATCGCAGGACTTAATCAAAAAAAGAGTGTTCTCAATGAAAAGATTGAAGAGCTTTTTGAGCTGTTATCTTAAATAGTTAGCAACTGCCAAAGAAGAATGGCTATTTCTTATAGGAAATGGCCAAGTTCCCCACCTAAACTACTGAATTCTTTAATATAATAGAAATCTGTTACTATCAAAAAGTACTTAAAAAGTATGTGAATTTACCGATATGAACTTGACGATTATTAGTGGTACGTAAACAGGATAGGAACAAGTTTGAAATTAAAGGCAATATCGGCCCTCGTCATACTCACGATGGCCCTACTATTGACGAGTAGAAATTCGAATGACGGTAGTCTAGTTGCTTCAAACACCACAAACTCAACAAATCAAATTGTAGTCGGTAACGAAAACAATCAAAAACGTAAACCAGCTTCCAATTCAGTAAATCCAACAAGACCAGTAAAGAAAAGATTCATTGCAAAGAAGACGACTCCAACTAAAGATTTGGGAGAAAGTGTCAACTCGTCGCCGGCCTATCTTAATAATAATTACCAGAATGATTCAGTTGTTTCGACAGGAGAAATTAGCTCCGGTGGAAGTAGTTATACAGAAACAAGTAACGCAAATCCTGCTTATTCAAATACTCGAGATATGGCCTCTTCTAGCTACTATCCAACAGAAAGCAACAAGAGTAAAGATAAGAAAATAGCGGGAGCGTCAGGATCATCCGGATCATCTGGAACAAGCTTTTATTACCAACCAACAGTACAATCACAGGAAGAGTCAAATACATCATCAAGTTCAAGCTCAAAGAGCTCATCTTCATCTTCATCGTCTGATCCATATATTCCTCCGACACCAAGGCTACAGGGTTTAGTTCCCCCACTTAACGGAGTGATCACGCATACAAATTTTTTCTCACGCCAGTTCAGCGCGTATGCAGCGACGACTTGTCCTGATCCAAAAGTTGCAATCTTTGATACGGTTACGATGTCTATTCTCGAAGACAATCCAATTGATTTAGAGACGATTGCAACGTCCACTCAATTTGAATTTAATATTAATGAGCTTGATTTAGACCTAACAGCACCAGCACGCTACAAGATCAAGCTTCTAGGTTGCGATATCGAACTAGAAAAAATCGTCACAAGTTTCTATAAGAACCAAAATATTACAGCAGCTTCAACAATACTTGCCCAACTACCCTCAACTAGTATTGATTACTCAACAGATGCAAGCTTCACAAAGAAATTAGAGGAAGCAGAAGAGGCCCTATCAAAAACTCTTGATGAAAATCTGACTAATCTTGAAGATGCCTATACACAAATTGAAAGTGATAACGAAATACAAAACACTTTTAACGAGTTAACAGATGGTGAAAACCTTGAAGTCCTAAAAAGCTCCAAGCCTAAGATTAAAACAATTCTAACAGCAACCTTTATGGATGAAGGGGTTTCGGCTTCGTATTCTGCACTTGCAGATCACTGGGACTCAACTTACCAAGTTGCCTATGAATGGTTTGTTGATGGTGTCTCAACAGGAACAGGCAATGCTTGGAACTACACTCCTCCATCTAATACTCTTCCAAAGGCAACAATCACACTTAAGGTCGGAAAGAAGCAAAGTGGGAATGATCGTGTCGATACAAATTTTCCTTTCCACGAAAAAAGCTATGAAATCGATATTAATCAAGTGAATGACGCTCCTACTTTGGCCACTCCACAAACAATTAGTGCTACGGAAGACTCAAATTTAGATTTTAGTTTAACACAAGGAGTAGACCCAGATTCATTCTCATTAACTTATTCAATTGAAACACAACCGACGAATGGAACTCTGACTTGTAGCGCTGGCACAACAGCTTGTACGTATACACCTAACCTCAACTTCACAGGTAGCGATAGCTTTACATATAAGGCAAACGACTCAGAGCTGGATTCAAATATTGCGATCGTTAATATTAATGTTGCAAACGTGAATGATAGGCCAACAATCGCAGCAAATGAGACTTTTGTTGCAACAGAAGACAATGTTTTAAACTTCACTCTTACTGATTCATCAGACATAGACAACACTAGTGCTGAATTAAGCTATAAGTTAATCACGCCACCTTTAAATGGAACGTTATCAAATTGTTTTACAACAGATGGTTATACTTCGGATCTAAGTTGTACTTACACACCTAATGCAGACCATAACGGTTCAGACACATTTACCTATATTGTTAACGATGGCCAATACGACTCAATTGGCCAGGCAACAGTTACAATAAATACAACGGCCGTAAATGATGCTCCGATACTTTCTTCAACTCAGACACTAACAACAGCAGAAGATACACTTCTTGCTTTCACGCTAAATACAGGAAGTGATATTGAAGCCGATACTCTAGACTATATTATCGTATCAACGACTTCTAATGGTGTTTTAACTTGTACGGGGGGTACTTCAAGAGATTGTCAGTATATGCCTTCAGCAAACTTCAACGGAGTTGATACTTTTACATATAAAGTTAATGATGGAAATCTTGATTCAAATACTGCAACAGCAACAATCACAATCTCATCAGAAAACGATGCGCCTCTAATTGGTAGTGACCAAAGTGAATCAACAAATGAAGACACTCTTGTAAGTTTCACACTTAATAGTGCGACTGATATTGATGTACCGGCACAAACACTTCAGTACAAGCTTATTACAGCTCCTACGAATGGGACACTATCAAATTGTATTACAAGTGGAAGCTACTCAACTGACGTTACTTGTGAATACACACCGAATTTAAATTTTAACGGGACTGATTCATTTACATATCGAGCTAATGACACGTTAGCGGACTCTCCTACACAGGCAACTGTTACAATTAATATTGGCGCTGTAAACGACGCTCCTGTCTTAACGGCAACACAAAGTGTTTTAACAACAGAAGATAATTCAGTAAGCTTTGACTTAAATGCAGCTTCAGATATTGAAAACGATGCTCTGACTTACACTATCGTTTCGACAACTGCTAGCGGTACTCTTGTCTGTGACGAGGGAAATTCAAGGGCCTGTACTTATACGCCAAATGCCAATTTCAATGGCCAAGATACATTCACTTATAAAGCTAGTGATGCAAGCTTAGACTCGAATACAGCAACTGTAACAATAGATGTGACAGCAATTAATGATGCTCCAGAGATGGCATTGGATCAAAGTTTCTCAACAGATGACAACACTCCACTAAGTATTACTCTTTCAAATGCAACGGATGTTGATGGAGATAGCTTAGCTTATAAAATAACATCGATGCCAACAAACGGGTCTCTTACAAATTGTATTACAACAGGAAGTTACGGCACAGATCTTACTTGTACTTATACTTCAAATATAAACTTCAATGGTGTTGATACATTCTCATTTATTGCCAATGACACAACTACAGATGCCCTTAGTTCAGCGACTGTCACAATTACAGTAGCAGACAAGACTCCTTCAGCACCACCGACTATTGCACTTAGCTCTGCTCTTTATACGAATTCAACGAATACTAATCTTACAGTTAGTTCATGTAGTGACATAAGCTTTGTCCTAATTAATGAAGGAACTCAACCTACTCCTGCAGATAGCTCATGGCAGTCTTGTTCAACAACAGCATCGGCCATTACATATACCTTGGCCAATACAAATCAAGGACTCCATACTCTTAAGGCATGGTCTAAGGATGTAAATGGTAACGTATCGCTAACATCAACAGATATCTCTGTTTACTATGATACGATAGCCCCTACAATCTCGATTGCCACAGTTGCTAATCAAGCAGGATCAAATGGCATTACCCTTTCATGGGATATTACGGAAGATAATATTTCAGCTACTCAAACACATACAATTGACTATTGGAATGGGAGTGCTTGGGTAAATATCACTTCATCACTAAATGCAAGTGTTGGCCCATTATCAAATACGACTTTTACACAAGCATGGACAGTTCCAGCACTAGATATTGAAGACGCAAAAGTAAGGGTCTCACTTAGTGACCTTGCTGGAAATACTAACACAGTTGAATCGAATACATTCTGGATCGACTCGACAGCGCCACAACTTGCTCACGATACATTTACATCATATGGGCAAAGCACAACAAAGACATTTTCGTGGACACTAACAGAGAAACATATTGATGCTGGTGCAAATGATTTCGCTTTAAGATTCTTTGATGGAAGCTCTTGGCAAAATCTAACGGCAATAGCAGCTGTTACAAGTGAGAATATTTCAAAGAGCTACTCGACTGATATCACACTAGGAAGTGAAGTTAATAATGCCGTCTTTGAAGTAAGCTTTACAGATGCAGCAGGACATAGCACGACGGTGCAGAAGACTTTTGTCATTGATGGAACAGCACCGACAATTTCTTCAATTTCATTAAATGGTGGTGCAACAACAACTGGAAATAATAATGTTCAAGTTGATCTGACTGCAGCGGACTCTGCTTCAGATATTACATATATTTGTCTCAAGTATGATGATACAACAGCGCCTTCAAGTATTAATGATGAATGCTTCACAACACTTCCTGAGGCAAAAAGAACGAAGAATTTAACAATCACGAGTGCGGACAATCTCTATGTAAGAATTGGTTTTGTCACTAATAGCTATAGTGTTTATGCGTGGGCAGCCGATGCTGCTGGGAATATTTCGACAAATACTCAAGTAGCTGGTGTTGATAAAGAATCGATTAATTATATGCCAGGAACACCTCCTGAAATTTTTAATATTAGTGCTACGAATACAAATACACCAAGCTCACCGGCCACGCTTGCACAACTTCAGGCACCTCAAAACAGTGATATCTACGTTAAATGGAAGGCCATTGATAATGAGGGACTAGCAACCAATCCAATTAGTATTTACTATTCTTATATGGATGGAACAGAAGAGAAATATGAGCTTCTAATGGATAGTGTTGCCAATATTCAAGGAAGCGGTTGTACGATTTCGGCCCAAGAAACAGGCTGTATCAAACTAACAGCACTATCACCTACTAATGCTGTTTATAAGATCAGAGTTGTGGCACTTGATAGCGACGGAAGTGAAACCTTTATGACTTCGGCACCTCTTAATGAATCTAACTTTAGAATTATTGCAGGAAGTACTGAAAAAGGAGTTGGCGGAAGTGGACGTTCAGTTATTTTCAAAGATGGAAATTCAACATATGAAATTGACCTATTCTCAACGGTAGTTACTGATCGTGGAGATATATTCTATCGTGACCTAGATGCTGGTCTCTTATGGGTAGATCCTGCCACAGGAATTATTAAAGAATTACTACCAACAACAGGTACACCAAGTGGAGATGGCGGATCAATTGAGAATGCCACAATTGGCTTTGCAAATGCCATTACTCTTGACTACAACAATGGGCTTCTTATTGTTGATAAGGGAAGTATTAGACGTATTGATATGAATACGACTCCTTGGCAAATATCGACTCTAGTCGGTGGAGGTTCTAACTCTAATCCAGGAACAAGTTTCGCACCAAGTGCAATCGACATTGCAAGCTTTCACCGCTTTCAAGGTACGCTTATACCTCTACCAAACGGCGACCTCTACTTTAGAAGTACTTCAAGTAATACTGATCGCAATTGGTTTCACTTTGATGCAAGCGAGAATATAGTCAATCGTATTCAAATCGATGGTGTCGGTATCTACAATGAAGACACTTATAGTTGGTCTGGAAGAAGTGTTACAAATATGGCCATCGCCTATAATGCGGTTAACTCAACGCTTGAGCATATGCATGTATCAGTTCATAAGCCTGTCACAGGAAATACTCATTACCGTGTCGCTAGACTAGACTATGCATCAGGAACACCGACAACAACTTACAATGCTATAGCTCCTTATGATATCTACACAGGTTATCGTTCAATATATAAAACAGGATTAGATGGTAAGATCTACTTTGATTATAATCACGGCAGAAACCTTATGCACTATGACCATGTCACTAATACGTACACAAGAGTTCTAGGTACAGACTCGACTTCAAGTACGCCATGTGCAGATGGGACTGCGGCAACGTCATGCCCTATTGATCTTCAAGGTTATTTTGTAAACCAACAAGGTAAAATCTATTTTAATGACCACGGCCTTATTAGAACATTAGATGATAGTGGTAATGTCGTAACTCTAGCTGGACAATTCTCTTCTTCAGGAGATGGAGAAAGTGCACTATCTGCTCGTATCTCGGCCTCTTGGCAAATTGATTGGGGTAAAGATAACGGCCTAGACAACACAATCGTTGTCGGAGATTACGTTTCAGGAACATACAGAGAATTTACAATTGGTGGAACCATCGAAACTATTGTTGGTGGTTACTCAGCGAGATCCTATAGCTTTTCCGTTGATCGAACGACAGGAGATATTTTTGATGATGTTGGTTCAGGTGTAAATCGCTACAGCAGAACAACATTAACGAATACACGTGTTATTGGAAGTGGTGCCACTTGGTACTTTGATGCTGCATCCGATGGACTCGTCGGAACAGATATTAAATTTGACTGGTATAACGAGCAAATCCTTGGGGTGGCAAATGGCGAGCTGATGCTTCACAAGTCACGTTATAACGGTTCAACGACTTCAGATGCATTTATTAAACTATATGATATGAGCGATAGCTACCGTCAGTCACACTTTGCGGGGATGCCTGATACAGAAAGAGGAAGTTTCTATAGTGCTGGAACACCTTTAGCAACAACTCGTGTACCAACTTATGGCGGAATGGTTAATGCACACTACGACTCAACACTGGGTTGGATGTTTAAACAAACAAGCTCTGCGCGAGTTATGGTAAAAGGCGGCGATGGAAATATTGTTGATTACACAATGCTACCAAGAACGACTAACGGCTTCACTCACGTACGCCATAATTCGAAAGAGTATTATTACTATTGTTCAAGTAATAAGCTTTGGCAGTATAATTTTACAGATGATATCGAGACTGAATTAAGTTGGGATGCACAGGTTAGTTGTTATTCATCACAGAGAAAAATTCTCTACAACCCAACTAATCATTCTGTTCACTTCTTAGTTATTCAAAATGGATTATTTGCAGTTGCAGAGTATTTTCTTTAGATATTTTTTTCTTTACGAATCATGGCCATGGCAACTTTAACACCATCAACAGCAGCAGATGTAATTCCACCTGCATAGCCCGCACCTTCTCCACAAGGATATAGGCCTTTGTGAGAATCAGACTCAAATGTTGCGCGACTTCTTTTAATTGTCACAGGTGCAGAAGTACGAGTTTCAGGCGCTAATAAAAGAGCATCATTATTAACAAAGCCCTTCATTTTCTTATCAAAAGACTCTAAACCTTCACGTAAACCTTGTGCAATAAATTCAGGTAAGATCGTTGTTAAGTTATGAGAGAAAATCCCTGAAGGACAAGATGTCTTTGGAAGGTCTTTTGAAACTCGTCCATCAAGAAAGTCTTGAACTCTTTGAGAAGGAATCTCTTTTCCTGTAGCATTTGCAACAGAAGCCTCATAGGCCTTCTTTTCAATATCGCGTTGAAAGTAGTGGCCATTTAAAACATCATCAAGGCCAAAGTCTTTCCCTGCGTTTACAGAGACAACAAGTGCCGAGTTCGACCACGGTGAGTTTCTAGCAAAGTTACTCATTCCGTTTACAACAATACCATCCGCATCTGTTCCAGATGAGAGAACGTAACCACCAGGACACATACAGAATGAGTATGTTCCTTTATCAACATTTTTATTATGATAAGTAAGCTTGTAGCGTGCGGCACCAAGATTTTCTTGTACAAAACGCCCATACTGAAGGAAGTCGACTTGCGTACGACGGTGCTCAATACGCACACCTACAGCAAAGTCTTTTGCTTCCATAGCAACTTCTTTATCTTTCAAATGATAGTAAATTTCTTTTGCCGAGTGCCCTGTTGCTAGAACAACATTATTACTCTCCAGAATTCTTCCGTCACTAAGCTTTACACCTGCGACTTTCTTATCTTCTTCAAAAAGAACTTCATCAACTTTTACGTTATAGTGAATCTCACAACCTTTGTCTTTTAAGTGATCCGTGATTTTTTTAATCAGTCCTCGAATCTTATTCGAACCTAAGTGTGGGTTAGAAACGTAGGCCGTCTCAGGAGGTGCACCAAAGTCAACAAAACGATTCATTACGTATTGAACGTAAGGTGACTTAATACGCGTAATCAACTTTCCATCAGAAAACAGTCCAGCGCCACCTTCACCAAAGCATACGTTATTATCATCATCAAATTCATTATAGCGCCAAAAGCGAGCGATATGCTTCATACGATTATGAGCACGATCTCCCCTTTCAATAATCACTGACTTGATTCCATACTCAGCTAAGCGTAGAGCGCAAAATAGACCCGCAGGGCCTGCACCAATAATAATTGGTGTTTGCGAAAAATTATCAAGAAAATTAAATTGTTCACGGTAGGCCGAAAACTCTTCTCCTGGATAAATAATTTCTACTTTATAATTATAGATAGGCTTCTTTCCGCGATTTGCACCACGAGCATCAAGGGCCTTATTATGGATTCGATAATCAGCAAAACCTGGAAAGTTCTTATTTAGGTAAAACTCTAGGTCTTGATCGTAGTCTAATTTAAAATTCGTAATTTTACTCATTCGTACTCTTTCTTTCTCTATATGATAAAGTTATGTGATAAAATAATCAGCGTATATTATAACCTATCTTGCCCAAATTAAAGGATTAACATGGCCAAAATTTCCCAAATAATCATTGGTGACGAGCTGCTAAATGCAAAAATTAATGATCTTAACTTGCAAATACTTGCAAAAGAGATCGCTCCCCTTGGATTTGACTTCAAAAAGTGCACAGTCCTAGGAGACAAATTTGATCAAGTAACTCAGGAAATTAAAAAACAGGCCACTGAAAATGACTTTCTTATCATTACAGGAGGGCTAGGGCCAACAAAAGATGACTTAACAAAATCCATTGTTGCAAATGCACTAGGAGTTGAACTTGTTGAGAACCTCGAGGCAGAAAAGGTCGCCATAAGACAATATGAAGCTTTTGGCAGAACATTTTCACGTGAATCAAGTAATTACCACTTACTCCCAAAAGACACCTCTCCCATTTATAATCCTTCAGGACTCGCTCCAGGAATTCATGCAAAACTTGGAAGCTGTGAAATCTTTTGTACCCCAGGTGTACCACGCGAATGCCAAACCATGATTCGAGATAGCATTGTTCCTATGCTTAAGGACCGAGCAGAAAGCTCTCATGAACTCTTTGTTTGCCGTACTCACAGTATCCCAGAAGAAACAATCTTCTTTAAACTTTGCCCTAACCTTTGGGAAGACCTCGAACAATTTGGCAAGGTAAGCTCCCTCCCAATTATCTCAGGTGTGGACATTACAATTAATCTAAAACCAGAGCATCAAAATGAAGACTCACGACAAAAGATCCGTGACATTATTGAGGCCACAGAAATTAAAAATAATATTTGGACATATGGCCTTCGCTCAATCGAAGAAGTCATTGTTGAAGAAGCAAAGGCAAAAGAGCTGACAATTGGCTTTGCAGAAAGCTGTACAGGCGGACTTGCCAGCTCAACAATAACAAATGTCTCAGGCTCATCTTCAGTCTTTCTTGGCGGAGTCGTCAGTTATGCCAACTCCGTGAAAGAAAATATTATTCACGTCAAAGAAGAAACACTCAAGAACCATGGCGCCGTTAGCATTGAAACAGCAACTGAGATGGCCGCTGGTTCTCGCAAGGCCCTAGGTGTTGATATTGCCATTTCTTATACTGGAATTGCGGGTCCAGGTGGTGCGACTCCTGGCAAACCAGTTGGTACTGTTTGCATCGGTGTTGCCACAAGTGAAGGTGTATCGGCACAAAGATACGAGTTTCGCGGAGATCGTATGCGTTTGAAAAATAAATTCTGCCAACAAGGCTTGATCTTACTTCTTGCGAAGGTACGCGACCTTTAAGGTACGCGCCACCTTTTCAGGATTTCAACATCTTGCGATCATGAGTACTTACACTAAGAGGAATTTTAAAAACACTCCTTTTTAAAGAAGTGCTAATTATATTAGTTAAGTTACTTGAAAATCTTCGTTCATAAAAAGACACCTCATCTGCATACTTAAAATGTGGCCTATAGTTTAACAAGCGAGCTTCAAAGCTTGTGAAGTGTAGAGAACTATATGGATAATCAATGCATCTTTCTACAATATTTACTCTTAGAGGATTTTGATAAATATAACGATATACATTTTGTAAATAGTCCTGATTGGACACAATTGTCCACTTATAGCGATTACTGAATTTATGATTTATTACTCTAGCATTTTGACTGATTAGTTTTGAGAGTTTGAGATTAAAATACATCATAAATCTATCAAGATTCTCATTAGGAGTTGTAATGAGTAAGTGATAATGATTATTCATTAAAACGAAACAATTTATTTCAACATTAACATTTTTCCGAGCATAAGCTAATGCCTGCTTAGCTAAATCCCAAACATGATACATTGGTAGAGGAAAAGGAACTTTATTATTAGTTCGAGAAGTTACGTGATAAGGAAACTCATTTTGTCTAATTAATTTAGGTCTAGGCATTCAGACGTTCTGTCGTATCTGACATGACAAATAAATAAAAACGACATCATTTTATTTTTTAATTCGATTACGAAACATGGTACGCGCCACCTTTTCGAGATTCTAGAAAGTTATCTAATAAAAAAGAGAAATCTTCCTCAGAAAACTCACAAGAATTAAGATTACTAATACAAAAGACTTCATTCCATAATGAATACTAATGAAAAGCAACGAGATAGAAAATTTAGGCTTAAGTATAGAAGAAATTGGAGACTAAGTGATTAAAATCTCGAAAAGGTGGCGCGTACCAAAAAGGGGGGCAGCTCAGTGAACTGCCCCTCCCCCCATCTCAGCGCTAGCTTTAGGCAGCTTTCTTAATTTCTTCCATTTCCATGATTAGGGTTGAAATTCGTTTACCTGCGCCCTGTAAACGTCCGGCCAGTAACCTTGATAGATTGAGTATCAAGAGTGAAAAGATTCGAGGATTGGTTTTGTACAGGCCGAATATGTCCGAGTAGTTCATGACGAGAACATCTGTATAATTATCTGATTGAACGGTTCCGTAGCGAACGTTCTCTTTTAGAAGTACCATCTCTCCAAAGAGATCTCCTTTCTTACAACGAGCGATTTCTTTATCACTAGCATTGAAAACTTTGGCAGAGCCGTTAAGGATGAGAAATAATTCCTCACCAATGTCACCGTGTTTGAAAACATAGTCACCAGGCTTTAGCGTGAGCACCTTACAGCGCTCACATATAGTCATAATTTCATTGTCGTAAAGGTCAAAAAATAGCGGACAACCTTTAACGATTGATAAAACACTCATCTCTCTTCTCCAGATTTAAAGTCAGCTTTAAGTAATTACTTAATTAAGCAACATTCTTCTTATCAGGGTCCACCTTTTTAATTGGAGCATCTTCACGCATGAATCTTTCGATACTTTGAAGAACTTTAAGTACACCTTGCATTGTACTCTGCTCCTTAGCATTACCTCGTTGAAGGTGATACCAAAGGTTTTGCATAGAAGTTTCAACTTTCTTAAAAATTTTGTAACGCTTTTCCGGCAGAGGGAAAAGAGTGTTTAGGAAAGTTAAAATTAGAGAGAAGAAAATCCCCGCAATCGATGTCTTCATCGAGAAGGCAACGTTGATAACGAAACGAGTCAGGTTATCTGAAGATTTTTCAATATTATTAAAGTCAATGGCCGCAATCTCTGGAAGGGCCATGGCAATACCAATGAACGTTCCGAAAACCCCAAATACAATAAATAGGTTTGGAAGAATATCGATCATACGAGACGCACCATCGATAGGAATATGTCCATAAAGTTTAGTCCAGTTTCTATCATCACTCATGATACGATCAGTAAGCTCTGTATAGTTTGGAGGAACAGTTGATTTAAATACCGAACTCTCCCCGTGAATTGAAGCAATAAGACCATGTTTAGAACCGATATACTGATTCAGAGAAATACTTGAGCCCTCTGAGTTATCGATTTCTTTATCGATCTCTCTTTGTTGCTGTTGCATGACCTCTTTACCGTCATAATGACGATTTTGAATATTGGCATTATTGCTGAAACGAAGAGCATTATCTGGTAGGGCCGCATTTACACGTCCTAAAAGATTAGACATATAAGAATCGATATCATCGATTGGTATATTCTTTTGCTTGTCATCATCGATGGCCGCATCTAACTCACGTGTAAAACGAGAGTAGTAAGCATCATCATCCTTACTGTGACGATATGCTAAGTAGCGGAATACAAGGGCGCATACTAAAAGCCCCATCATAAATTCGATAAGATATGTACCGAAAAACCCTAAAACAATCTCAATCATACGTACCTCTTTGTTAGGTCTACCAATCCTCGACTATTGGTATTCTATTTCACTTTTGGAGACAGTTGCAGTAACCTCTCCATCGCTTTTGGATCATCTTTTAATGTAAAGCTCAGCTCAACACGTTGTGACTGTGAACAACTATAGTCACCACACTTCATGTCTTCGTTTGCAAGTGGTACTGCAAAACTAGCAGGCTTTCTTTCTTCAACAATAAACCCTTTTGGTTCAATTAGTTCAGCTGCAATCGATTCACGTTGTCTCTCGATTACTGTCTCAAGAGGAATCGGTCTTGAGAAACCATAACCAATCGACTTCGTCACATTTCTCATATAGAACTTATATGGATAATTCATACCATCGCTATAAATATAATTTGAAATAGCTAGGGCACGACGTGACGATAGGTTTAAGTTATAGTTATACGAATAGGCTTCTGCCATCATTGGATCAAGTGCCTTACCACCAAATAGTGGAGAGGCGTGACCTTCAACATTGAAGCTATCAAGTTGCTCTCTTACTGTATCATCAGCAAATAAAACTTCAGAGTACAATGGAATAAGCGACTTAAGCTTCTTCTTAGCGTGTCTACTTAGTCTTGAAGAACCTGTTTCAAATAGTAAGTTCTTATCCATTAGAAGTGTTACGTTACCTGTTTTTGGATCAACCGCTGCATCGATATTATTACTTCTAAATTTGTCAGCAAGGTTTCTCGCAATATTTGCACGTAAGTTCTTCTTCTGATCTTCAACTTTTTTCGCAATCTTCTTAACTTGTTTCATGAAATCTTTCTTATCATTAACTTCAGCAAGACAAGAGTTAAGCTTCTTATTCGCACCATCTAGTCCATTACCAAGTTCTGTAACTTTCTGATTCAAGGCACTTGATCCTGTCTCACAAGCATTTAGGTCTTCACCAAGAGATGCGATTTTACGGCCAAGATTACCATTCTCATCATTCTTATTAGCAAGGGCATTTTGTAGGTCACTTACCTCTTTACCAAGTCCTGCAACCTTCCCTTTTAAGTCATTATTTTCGTTATTAAGTCCAGCAAGCTCACCTTTTGCTTTACCAAGGGCCTCTTTAAGTCCACCGTTCTCTTTTCCAAGACCAGCAAGTTTACCTTGTGCCTTACCAAGAGCTTCTTTAAGTCCACCGTTCTCTTTACCAAGACCAGCAAGCTCACCCTTTGCTTTTCCAAGAGCGTCTTTTAGTCCACCGATTTCTTTGCCCATTCCGGCAAGTTTACCTTTGGCCTTTCCAAGAGCTTCTTTAAGTCCACCGTTCTCTTTACCAAGACCAGCAAGCTCACCCTTTGCTTTTCCAAGAGCATCTTTTAGTCCACCGATTTCTTTGCCCATTCCGGCAAGTTTACCTTTGGCCT
Organism: Halobacteriovorax sp. HFRX-2_2; assembly: GCF_043196705.1. Lineage (NCBI taxonomy): Bacteria > Pseudomonadati > Bdellovibrionota > Bacteriovoracia > Bacteriovoracales > Halobacteriovoraceae > Halobacteriovorax > Halobacteriovorax sp. HFRX-2_2. The sequence goes on along the minus strand of NZ_JBEBMT010000001.1, from coordinate 987,358 downwards.
GTCCAAGGGCTTCTTTAAGTCCACCA
>NZ_JBEBMT010000001.1:977118-987234 GCF_043196705.1 Halobacteriovorax sp. HFRX-2_2 | reverse complement strand
ATCTTTTAGTCCACCGATTTCTTTGCCCATTCCGGCAAGTTTACCTTTGGCCTGTCCAAGGGCTTCTTTAAGTCCACCATTTTCTTTACCAAGACCAGCTAGCTCACCTTTAGCTTTTCCTAGAGCATCTTTAAGTCCACCGATCTCTTTACCCATTCCGGCAAGTTTACCTTTGGCCTGTCCAAGTGCTTCTTTAAGTCCACCGTTCTCTTTACCAAGACCAGCAAGTTCACCCTTTGCTTTTCCTAGAGCATCTTTAAGTCCACCGATCTCTTTACCCATTCCGGCCATCTTACCTTTGGCCTGTCCAAGGGCCTCTTTTAGACCGCCTATTTCTTTACCCATACCAGCAAGCTTACCTTTTGCTTGCCCTAGAGCTTCTTTAAGTCCACCATTTTCTTTACCAAGACCAGCTAGCTCACCCTTAGCTTTTCCAAGAGCGTCTTTAAGTCCACCGATCTCTTTCCCCATACCGGCCATCTTGCCTTTGGCCTGTCCAAGAGCTTCTTTTAGCCCACCGATCTCTTTCCCCATACCGGCCATCTTGCCTTTAGCTTGTCCAAGCGCCTTCTTAAGTCCACCGATTTCTTCACCCATGCCTTTCATCTTACCTTTTGCCTGACCTAGAGCTTTCTTAAGCCCTCCATTTTCTTCAGACATACCAGCAAGCTTTCCTTGGGCCTGGCCAAGTGCTTTCTTAAGTCCACCATTCTCTTCTGACATTCCTTTAAGTTTTCCCTTGGCCTCGCCAAGCGCCTTCTTAAGGCCGCCATTTTCTTCAGACATACCAGCAAGCTTTCCTTGCGCCTGTCCTAGAGCTTTCTTAAGTCCACCATTTTCTTCTGACATTCCTTTAAGCTTTCCTTCAGCTTGCCCAAGAGCATCTTTAAGTCCACCGTTTTGTGCCATAAGAGACTTTTTATCACCTTCAAGTTTTCCAACCATCGCCTTAAGACGATCAACTTCACCTGCAAGACCTTTATTCTTAGCGTCACCCTGGGCAAGTTTTGATTGAAGGTTTTTGATATCACCTTTAAGGCCTTGATTACTTTGTTGTGAACGTGCAAGATTAGACTTAAGCCCTTTCACATCATCATTTAGACCTGCGATTTTTCCATCACGAGCGGTAACATCAGCATTTAATTTTTTAATTTGAGAATCTTTTTGTGCAGTAAGAGAATCCATGGCCTGAGCATGTTTCCCCTTTAGATCTTTAATTTGGTTATCATAGGCCATTTTTTGATCGGCCTTATTCTTTTCATACTGCTTTGTTAAATCTGTAAGCTCACGTTTGTGATCAGAGTTTAATTTTGCAATTTGCGACTGTGCATCTTTTTTTACACCAGCTAACTGCTTTTCTTTTGTATCAAGTTCTGATTGGTACTTCTTATTTAAGTCAGCAATTTTTGATTCATAGCCTGCTTTTTGCTTTGCTTCTGATTTCTTATGCATTTTTTCTAGATCAGTAATCTTCTTAGCGTGGTCAGAGTTAAGCTTTGCAATAGTTTCTTGTGACTTCTTAATAGTACCTGCTAGTTGAGCTTCTTTCGTATCAAGCTCTGCTTGGTGTTTCTTATTAAGATTTGCAATTTTCGACTCATAACCCATTTTTGTATTTTGTTGCTGTTTTTGATGAGACTTTGTTAAGTCATCAACTTTCTTAGCGTGATCAGAGTTAAGCTTTGCAATTGTTTCTTGTGACTTTTTAATAGTACCTGCTAGTTGAGCTTCCTTTGTATCAAGCTCAGACTGGTGCTTCTTATTAAGATTAGCGATTTGAGTCTCATAACCCATCTTCGTATCTTTTTCTTTTTTCTCATATGACTTTGTTAGATCCGCAACTTTCTTTGCGTGATCTGCATTCATCTTAGCGATTGTTTCTTGAGACTGCTTTTTCTGACCAGCAAGTTGTTGGTCCTTTGAAGTAAGCTCAGACTGAAACTTCTTATTAAGATTGGCTATTTGAGTCTCATAACCCATTTTCGTGTCTTGTTGTTTCTTCTCGTAAGACTTAGTGATCGTATCCACTTTTTTGGCGTGATCAGCATTAAGTTTTGCAATCGTATCCTTAGACTGCTTAATTTGGCCGTCTAATTGTTGTTGCTTAGATGTAAGCTCCGACTGGTGCTTCTTACTAAGATTTGCAATCTGAGTTTCATAACCCATTTGCGTGTCTTTTTGTTTCTTTTCATAAGATTTAGTTAAGTCATCAACCTTCTTTGCATGATCAGTATTAAGTTTGGCAATTGTCTCTTGTGACTGCTTTTTCTGACCAGCTAGTTGTTTTTCCTTAACATCAAGTTCACCTTGATACTTCTTATTAAGATCAGCGATTTGAGTCTCATAACCCATTTTCGTATTTTGTTGCTGCTTTTCATAAGTTTTCGTTAGATCAGATACTTTCTTTTGGTGATCTGAGTTAAGACGAGCAATTGTTTCTTGTGAATCTTTCTTTTGCCCAGCAAGTTGCTTATCTTTTGTATCAAGTTCCGACTGAAACTTCTTATTCATGTCTGCAACTTGTTTTTCATATCCAGCTTTTTGTTGCTGTTTTTGTTTTTCATAAGTTTTTGTTAGGTCGGCCACCTTATTTTGATGATCGGCATTTAGCGTCTTAATCTCATGCTCTTTTGTTGAGATGATATTGGCATATTTCTTATTTAGATTATCAACTTTAAGTGTGTGATCTTGATTAAGTTTTTGAACTTCTTGCTCTTGGGCCTTTTTCTGTTCAACAATCTCTTTTTCAAGCTTTTCTTGAGCAATAATACGCCCTTTAATCTCACGATTTGCCTTGGCGATAACTTCTTCATTCTTACGCTTTACTTGTTGAAGCTCTTGAATTTTCTTTGTGTCTTCAGTTACTTTTTGAAGAGTGTTAGCAAGTTTTGATCTAACCTTTACAATTTCATTATTAACAAGCTTGTTTTCGGCCTGTTGCTCCTGAACTTTCTTTTGTTCTACTTCTAGCTTTGTCTCAAGCTTAGTTTTAACCTGAGTAATCTTTTTGATATCTTGTGTTTGTTTCGTAATTTCCTGCTCTAGCTCTTTAAGTTTCTTTTCTTGCTGAGTTTTTACTTGTTCAACACTTGAAAGAGTTTCTTGAATTTTTTTCTTCTGCTCTTCAACTTGTTTCTTTTTCTTATCAAGTTCACCAACTTTAGAATAAAGAATATTATTCTTATCCTGTGCCTTAGCAAGCATAGAGTCACGTTCTTTAATTTGTTCTTCAAGATCTATTAGTGATTTTTCTTTGAATTCAAGAACAGTTTTAATTCTCTTCTGCTCTTGTTCTTGCTCTTTAATCTTCTCTTTTGTTTGTTCAAGATTCTTAGAAAGTTTATCGTTCTCTTGAGATTTTTGCTTCATCTCTTTTACGATTTGTTGAATTTTCTTTTGAAGTTCTTGTTCTTCTTTCTTTTGTCTCTCCATCATACGTGAAAGCTTATCAAGCTGGGCCTCTTTAGAACGTAGGTCATCTTGATTCTTACGAATCTCTTCAAGACGCTTCTTCATCTCTTTAGCTTTTTCGTTGATTTCTTTCTTTAATTCTGTATTTTCACGAGAGATCTTTTTAGACTTATACTTTTCTTTATCAAGTTGTTGTCCAACTTTTTCAACAATTGATTCTTTCTTTGTTTGGTTCTCAACCATCTCTTCCATGATCTTCTTATTCTTTTCAAGTTTCTCAACAAACTTAGAAAGCTCGACCATTTTCTGGTTAATCACGTTCTTATAATCAGTAACCTCAGTGATTGATTGCTCAATCTCATTCTTGGCCTTCATTTCTTTGATTTTTTGCTCTTTGGACACCATTCCTTCAAGTTGTTGCTCGTGCTTCTTCTTCTCCTGCGCTTGCTGAAGTGATTTAACACCAACTTTAATCATGGCAAAAACGAACATTACTAGGAATACAACTGCAACGGTTGTAAACATATCTGAGTATGAACTCCAGATTGACCCGTCGTCTTTTCTTTCTTCTCTTTTCATAATCCTACCCTCGAACAGATCATAGGATAGCGATTTCTAGAGTTTATTAAAGGCAATGGGCCCTAGGGCCTTGAATTATCTGAGTAACTTAAATATTTACACGTGCTTAACAGGGCAAGAGAGCATTTCTTGGGCCAAAAACCAACTTGCAAGTTGAACACCAAAAGTGGCAAATATTGTGGCCAACGTAAATAATATTGGCCGTTGCCCAATATCTGAGTCAAATGATCGGAATCATTTGGGCCAGTTTATCTCGTAACCACCTAATAACTCATTTTACTTCGTTTTTACTGCGGCATATTTTAACCTTACTTTATATTAATCTTAAGTAGTTACGTGATTGAGACGATAACTATTTGGGATAGTAAATGAAGAAATACACGGAACAGTTTAAATTCATTCTGACGTTTACGCTATTGCTTATGATGGCAAGTTCATGCGTACCTCAGGCAGCTAATAATCGCTCTACATCTAGCAGTGACAACGATGGTGTGGAATCAGAGATCAACGATCCAAGCTTCGAAGACTCAAGGGCCTATATTCAATATGCAGGAAATGTTTATGATTCTGTATTTGAAATGGATAATTACTTTGATGACAAGCTTACATTAAGAGGTCGTGGGATTCACAATTACGTGAAAGAGAATCTCAATAAAACATACTGTGCAGTTGTCAACTTCCCTAGTATTGAAAGTGGTACTCCACTTGTTGCGGTAGGATTTCCACAGTACACGATCAATGTCTCAGAAAATTCAAAAGAATATTTCTTAAGATTCACTTATCGCACAATTGATAAATCTATCACACAAAGCTATTGTGATAACCTTGATGTTCAATCTTTTATCGTCGCTAAGGCCCTAAATTCAACAAAAGTAAAATACGATATCGATGATATTTGTCCAACATGCTCAAATATCACAACAACATCAGGTTCTCTGCTTCTAACAACAAATGCAGGAGATGACCTTACAACAGCACTTGGAAATAGTATTTCATTTAAGTTGTTCTTCACTTATATCGGAACTCCAGATAATGGAAATCTTTGTTCACAAGACTCACAATGTACAAGTAATGGAAGTGACTACTGCTGTCTAAACGGACAATGTGTTCAAGACTTGTCTGCCAAGACAGAAAATATCCCTAGCACAATCTTAAATGAGATTGATCTGAATCCATCAGCAATCTACAACTATCCTAATTACTATAATATTTGTACAACAGGTTCAGTTCCAGGAACAGATCCTGATGATGAATACACTCCTGATGAAGAAGCAGCGATTCGCTTTAATCGTTTGAAACAACTTTTTCAGTGTACGACTCCATTTGATGGAGAACGCGGTATTTGTACAACAATCTATGAAGGTGCTCGTACAGACCTAGAGGAAAACTACGAAACGAATATTGATGACACAAATTTTGCGACTACATATAAAGGAACAAAACCTTTTGCTAACTCAATCCATGAAGTGCGCTATCAAAATGGTGTTATCTATAAAGAAGGTGCAGCTATTGTTCCAGGAACTGTAAGCATCTCCGGAGAAAATGACAACTTAACAGATACGACAAAGCTAAAAATTACGACTCCATATAGTGAAACGAATAAGTACAAAAACCTTGAGATTGATGCCTATACAGATGTTTCATGTAAGCGTATCAATAATTTCCAGGCCCAATGTTATAAAGTCTATAAGCAAGGACAAAATGAAGGTATGGCCACTGACCACTACCCTGGAACACAACGCTTTCAAATTCCTTATTATGCCAACCTAAGCAATAAATTAGTCGTTGAAGTCGATGAAGTGACAAGAACACAAAATACTTCATGGACTCTTTCTGTTGGAGCAATTAATGAAGTTGTCTTTGGAAATAACTACATTGTTCAAGACTCACAAACAGTTAAGATAATCTTCTATGTTAACTTAACAACATATCCAACAATCCTGACATCTAAGGAAGCTGCACAACAGGAGATCGCTACATATTGTAAGTGTTCACTAACACAATGTGCGCTTGAAGAAGTTAGGGACACAAATGATGTGGTTGTTAATTACCAATGTTACTTAGTTTCTAATCAACCAGAAGCTCCCCTACAGCAATCATTTTACCTTTCGGCCAAAACCGCTCCACAGAGGTACTTTGATAGTAATGGTGTCTCTAAGAAAGACTTAACATTAACAGATGTAATTCTTGAACCAAATCTTGCTCAAGAAGGAACAGCGTTTGCTTATACGAGTGGAGATAAGTCAAAACCTAATAATTTAAATGATTACGTTGGCTTTAATGAAATCTACGGAAGCTTTGATCTGACAAGTACAGGGGCCAAAGCTGCGAAAGAGATTTCAGTTAATGAAGGGACAACGTATGATATCTTCGTTTCAGGTGGAAATTATTCAAGTTGTTCATCTTGTGGAAATGATTACTACGCTTCAAGCCTAAAGTATCTATCAAACGAGTTCACAAATGGCCCAGCTGGTTACCAACCTGACCTAACGACTTCATCAAGAAAGAAGACAACAAAGTATCGTTCTGATGACTTCCTCTTTGGACGTGCCTGCTTTGTGCCTGCGACGATGCTTGCTTGGACTCACCAACCTTACGAAGACCAACAGGATCAGAGACTTAATCGTATGAAGGCCCAGCACTTTATGGTTGCTAATGGCTATGATCGCGACTGGTATGGATTCAACTACGGATCTGTAATTGGATCATTTGATGGTGTTAAATGGTTTGCAGTTGGTTCAAAAAGAAGAATCAAGGCATCAAGTAATAAGCTCTTTCTGGCCATTAATGCAAAATTCTCTGATCAAACAGTTGAGAATAGTTATTCAGTTACAGTACAAGATTCAGTTATTAACGGAAGTTCAAATATTCCTACAACGGATTTTGCAACAGATGGAGCAACTTGCCAGCAAATTCACTCTTGTAGCACAGATAATGAATGTGTTTCTGCACTAGGTTGGGATTATGCTTGTGAGAATATTTCGACACTCTCATCACCTTTTCCAAATTTTGATGTAAATGGAAACGAGATCCCACAAGAAAGCGATATTGACCGCCTTCTTTCTCTAACAGGAACTTTTTCAGGTGGCGTAAAGAGATGTGTCTATCGAGGACGTGGAGCAGCTTGTTTACCAGAATACAACACTGTAAATAACTCTTCTCAGTCTTACACGACAGTTGGTTCAAAGAGACTACATGGTTGTTCATTTAACAATCACTGTCAGCCACTTGAAGGTGCCAATAATGATAAGTTTAATAATAGAATTTCACGTAAAGCAACTTCTCTAGCATTCCAAAATGGACAGGTTGATACGGATGAGGATCTTGTCTCAACAGTGGGACTAGAAGCACCGGCCCTTGGCCGTCCATTTAGCTATATTGGTAATGAACCTCCTAATTCAAATGCAAAGAAGAACTTACTGCTAAATAATGTTCAGGGCCTCTGCCTACCAGGGCGTGATGCAAACTTAGAAGATGTAGTAGTTTCGATGGATCGTGAATCAGTTCTTGTTCCAGATTTCATTGGTAATATGGGAAATACTGTTACAGACCTACAAAATAATGTAAACCTTAATACATTCCTAAGTTGCCCTACTTTTGATACGACTGGTGACTATATTGCCTTTGATCGAATTAATGATGTCACAACAAGAACATCAGATTTACAACTCCTATCAAGATCTCAAAACCTAAGCACATACTTCTTAGAAATTTTTGAAGGACTTACAAATAATGAACTTCTAAAAGACCTTGAAGATGAAGATGCACCATATGTTGACTCACAAGCTCTTCCAGTAAATGCATGCCTTAGAGCTCCAGGTTCAACATGTTTTACAGACCTTGATTGCTCGGCCTCTAAATTTGTGACAGATAATACAAAGGGTGTCTCAATCGATGATCTTATTACGGCAACAAGTCAGTATGAGCTATCTTTCTGGCAAACAGAACAGGTTTGTTCACAACCAGCACGTGTTGGCGATGATGACTATGACATAAGAAATAATCGCTGTTGTACAGAGATGGGAAATACATTTAAAGTCCCTACTCTTGATATCTTTGGAAGACCTATTTCAAATGATTCAACGATCACTAATAGTGACGGTGTTGATTTAACAAGAGTACCCGGTGCGGAAATTGGCGCAAAGACTGCAACACGCTTCTCAGGAAATGTTCTGACAGAGTATGAAAGACAAACTGATGGTATCAACACAATGACAATGGCAACTAAGGATGCCGGGATACCTGAGGCAAGTGCCTACTCTCAGTTTAAGGCCCTTTCAACTTATGGGAAGAAAATGTGCTGTAGCGAGAACTGGGTTCGAAGCTTTAACAAAGAAGTGAATGGTGGTGGACATGAGTGGGGGCCAAGTAAAATGCAAGCTCACGGTCAAGACTCACTAGAAGACTTTAAATGTTACAACTACGCTGATCAGTCAAAACAAAATTGTAGTGCCACTCAAGCTCAAAATACATCAAGCTGTTCACTTGTGGATATACCAGATGCAATTGGAGAAGATATCACAAAGTGGCTGGGGTATTATGAGCTAACAGGTATTCCTAATATCGTTATCAAAGACCATATCTCAGGTGTTGTTGATATGGGTGATAATAAGTGTAGCAAACCAATCTATCGTGATGACACGGCAACTGCGGAATATGGAATTGATGGATTTATGCTTGCAGACACTGCCGACTATGAGCCACTATCAAAAGCAAATGAATTCAAGCCAGTATTTGAAAGTGATGAGTTTGCTTGTTGTATGCCGGCAGGAACACAAATGCAGGCCGGAGATGATGCGAACCTTTGTTGTACTGGTTATATCAACCCGCAAAACAATAAGTGTCAGCTAAAAAATTATGCTAACGTTTCTGCATATACGAATCGTTATGTTTCAAGTGAACTTCAAAATCTTCCAGATTCAGACTTTGAACCTCTGACTGGGCATATGAAAGATCGTGAAAAGCTTGCTATCGTAGCATGTCAGCAAAGTATGTGTGCTGATGGTTATGTTGGTTTTGGTCTAGCTCATGGACAATATGGACTTCCAGAAGAAACACTTGCTGATGCAGATGCTGCAGGAGTTGGGAATGTTAAGCGATTTATGCAAAATACTGATAATGATAATGAGCTAGGTCGCGTTGACTACTTCCTAGAAGGTCTAAAGTGGAATGCTCACGTTTACTGTCTTCCGGCCAATGTTGCCAGTGAGCTTCAAGGCTCAACACCGGCCGTTCAAGTTCTTAACTGTAATTAAATTTAATATCATCAATAATCTTATCGAGGAGTGCCTTGGCCACTCCTCTATTATCCTTTGCAATATAAGGATGAATTTTCATACTAAGACTTAGTTGTCCATTAAATTCCATGGCAACAATACCAACGGGGAAGTTCTTTGAACCTGGAGTTGTGGCAAACCACACCTCATCTTTCCCAAGAGACTTATAACTTTCATCTTCAACATTCCAAGCACCGATATTAGAAAATGTCCCGAGCCAGAAATTCTTTGTTGCAGAATTTCGAGAAAGTTTGGCCATATAATTTCTGCCAAATAAAACACCGATGTGGTGAACCCACCAGAGTCCAATATGATTGAGAGTTTTAACTTTTTCAGAAAAGCTATTTCTTATTTCTTTATAGTCAGAATTTGCATTAAGGCGTAATTGAACAAAAGAGGTGTGATTCTCATAAGGGTTAGACTTATTAACGATTCCTCTAATATTAATAGGAAGTAGCCAAGAGTAGCGCTCATTTTGACATTCATCTTTGATCAGAGAAAAAACATGAAGATTAATAAGTTCTAAGAGCACAACATTTTGAGAAAGCTTATTTTCCTTTAGAAAATTATTAAAGGCCTTTGTCTCATCATGATTAAGTACCCCTATTTCAAATTCATAATTATCTTTAGGTCTAATATCATTACGTTCTTTCCACTGCGGGGCCTTAGCTGGTGAAATATCCGTCGATTTCAAAGCAAGTTTCACATGTTTCCAAAATGAGATCTTCTTCTTGTAATTGGAATAGATCGGATCTCTTTTAGCGCCTAGTTGGGTAAGGTAATATGGAATGGAAGCACTTCCGTCCATCAAAGAATGAGAGTACTCAAAGTATTCAGGAGACAAGAGACT
>NZ_JBEBMT010000001.1:911519-977029 GCF_043196705.1 Halobacteriovorax sp. HFRX-2_2 | reverse complement strand
CAAGAGACTTCCCTCATGCCACTTTGCCCGGCCAATAACACATTGATCGTTTTCTCCCCTTTCCTTTAATAACTCATACCAAACACCGACCCAGTCACGACTGAAGTAACGCTTTGATATGATATTAAAGGGCCAGATCACAGAAGACTTCCTTCAAAACGAAATGATCTCTTAGGCCACAGTCCTTGGTTCTCATCACTGTGAATTTCAAACATATGTCCTGTATTCTCCACGACGACCCCATCAATTAATGGAGAGAACTGAATTGCATCCTGCCCCGTATAGAGATTACAAATATGATATTGATTTAATATTTTAGAGTCCTTTAGATATTTTATAACTGCTGAAATAATATCCTTTTTTGTGTCATTACTCATTTGTGACTGAAAACAAAGATATTGGATCTCTAATGTTTTTAGAATTCCGTTATCGACCTTTGGTCTTCCCATCATTTCAACAATATTAGTTAAAAACTTCTTTGCAAATTTTAAGTTATATAATTTATATGAGCGACCTAGGTCACGATTTGAAATCATAAAAATTGATAAGAGTTTACCACCGTCAAAAACACCATAGTAAGCATTGCCTTCAGTATCATCTATTTCTTCCATCAAATCGAGGTCATGGGCCTCTTGGATATAAAACTTTTTAAAATCAGAAAAAGGAATTTCTCTAACATCATAAAACGTTGGATTAAAAACAGCAGGAATCACAACGGAATAGACATGATAATTATTGATATAACGATAGTTATAACCACGGCCACCTTTTGTTAAAGAAGCAATGGCCTTTTCATTGTCTGAGAGAATGGCAGTATAGGCCATCTCACAGCGAAGATCATCTGAAAGCTTAGGCAGGGCCGAGATAACATCGGCAAAGCACTTTCTCCATTGAACCTTTGCTCGACGTCCACCTTGAGGTGAGACTCGAAGGTCACAAAAGTAGGCCACTGGACGATAATCACCGTCAATGTAGCGCAGGTGTCTTACAATTGTTCCAACACCACAGATACTTAAGTCTTCATTTAGAAATAAGAAAGTCCAAAAGTGATTGCCCTTTCTCTCATAAAACTTGAAGAAGTCATTGCCACGATCAAATGACAATGCCTCATCTCCAGTTTCCATATGAATATCTTTGTAAAAATTTAAGATCCCTTCGTTATCTTCTCTAGTCGCCAGCCTTATGTGTGAGTAAGGGGCAACGACCTCTTCCAAGGTCATCATACAAACGCTCCTTGCTAGCGAGACTAGCTATAAGATTTAACTTTCTTGATTGAGCGAGCTTTTAGTAGTCTCTTTAAAAGGAACATAACAATGCGACCAAAAGAAAGGTGTACATTCATCATTGTTCCATACTCAATCACTTCATCATCAGGCTCACTCATACCAGGTAGCATTTTAGTGTAGCCTTTATAAAGTCTAAACGGGCGTATTGTATTATAGATCTCACCAAGTTTTGGCTTGGCACTTGAGTATGCATAAATATAAAAGTTACGTCCCATACGTGATGCTTCAATATACATCATTAGCCAGAAGTAAACTCCTAGAAGTCGACAACGTTGGTAACGTGACATCCAAAGCGCTGTTGCTTCAAATAAATCATTTTCAAAATCAGGAACGTCTTTTTGTAATTTTGCTAAGGCTTCATCAGGTAAACTTTTAACAACACGAGAGTCACTCCCTAGTGCGAAAGTAAAACCACCACACATTAGCCCGTGTTTATTAAACAGAGCAAATGTCTTATTTCTAGCAAGAAAGTCTAAAGGAAACTTAACACCAATCCTTTGGTACGCGAGTTGTTGAAACTCTTGTAATTCGTCAAGTTCGTTAATGCATCTAAGCTCCGAGCGGTAAATACGCTTAACACGACGCCCCGTCCCAACAATAACACCTGGCAATACAGCTAATTGTCTAATCATTACTCTCTCCTGTTAGAGTTTTGCTGGGGACATCTTAGAAATAAGCTTAAGCATCAGTAAAATCTCAAACGATTATTAAAATTTCCCCAATTTCATCCTGCGCACTAATAATACCTATAAAATTGCACCCTTAGAAAGGGCCTAATAGAATCTTATTCAATTTCTAACAACATTTTTGGGAAATTCCGTCAAAAGAATAATATTTACAACAATTATTAGTGCCATTGTGCCACCTTGCGAATATGTCCATCGATGAATAATTTCAATAATTAATGCCAAGTACCATGACTTGCGCAGGCCTCATTGCTATTTTTCTCCATTCACAAAAGGAGCCCAATGAAGACAATAATGTCCCTACTACTATTAAGTTTCATGGCCGTTTCAAGCTATGGAATGCAAATCAACAAATCAGCATTTTCTGGCAAGAATTTCTGGTATATCGATCAAATCGATCGAGTTGAGATTATTACTGACCTATACAAGCAAACAAAAGCTGAATACGCCCTATGGGAAGTGAAGAAGAAGCGTATCGGTGTTGACGGAGATATGATCTTTAAAGAAGCAATTGAAGCAGAGCAATCAATTGCAGATGTCGACGACGCCATTTCTCAAGCTAGAAGCAATATGGAATTCTACGATCGTGCAAGAAAACTAATTGCGAGCTTTCAAGATACACACTTTGGACTTAACACTCATATTGCAGCACCTTGGATTGTTTCAGGTTTCAATACGAAGTTAGTTGCAGACAGCGGAAAAGTTATTATCGCTTCAAAATATGCCAAAGTAATTGAGAAGTCAGTTATTGAAACACAAAATTACAATCTTAAAATGATTGAATTAGGTGATGAGCTAATTAGTGTTGATGGTGTGAAAGTTAGTGACGCTATCGAGGCCCTAATGCCATATATCGATGCTTCAAGCCCAGCGTTTGCAAGATCACGTGCAGCGGCCATGCTAATTGAGCGCTACTTCTTATTCCCTACAAAACCATACTTTGATATTGAGTTTAAAAGTGAAAAGACACAGACTGTTTATAAAACACGCCTACCTCTTTATTACTCAGGAAATACTAGCATCGTTAGAAAGAAAGATATTTCATTCTACCTTGAACAAAAAGGCTTCTTAAAACTTAAAGAGCTTCGCTTTAAATGGGATAACCAAAAGAGAACGTTCGTAAAGGATACAAGCCTTAAAGTAGAAACTCTACCAGAAGGCCTACCAACTGGTGCAATTGAGCTAGAGAACTGGACATCGGCAAATGGTGGGGGAAGCCCAATCGTTCGCTCTGCTCTAATCTTAAAAGATGCAAAAGCTTATGCTTATATGCAAGTTAACTCTTTTTCAGTATCAACAGTATACTATAAAGGTGAGCAGCTTTCTTTCATCGAAGCGTTAAGAAAGAATATTAAATTCTTTAAAGCACAGAACCTAAATCTAATTTTAGATATTAGAAATAATGGTGGTGGAAACGGTGGTTACCCTGCTCAACTTCTGGCAATGCTAACAGAGCAAGGTCAATCATACCCTAATGCAACTTGGGCCTCGGCAGTAACTCGTTATATGAGACAACTTATCGAGTACTATGGTGTTGAAGAAATCTTTAAAGACATTGGTGGAAGTGACTGGACAATGCAATCAGATGCATTCTTTGAAGCAGCGGCCGAAGGTAGAACACTTTCACGTGCAACTCAAAACTATGATATTACGGCAGACCCACAAGTTGGTGGATTTGATGGAAAGATCGTTGCCCTAGTCTCACCAAATTGTATTTCAGCATGTGATATTACGAGTATCCTATTACAAGGCTCAAAAAGAGCGAAATTAATCGGAACACATGCAAATGGGACAGGTGCAGGCTACCGCTCAAATGACGTGTATAACACGCAATTTAAGGACCGCTACAACGTATTCTCGACACAGATTCCAAATATGCTATTTGGTTATGGTGTTGAGGGACATCAATTTGGTGACCTTTTAGGAATTGACTCTGCCTATGAGTTAAATTCTGAAAACGTTCCAGTTCAAGCAGATGTAAATTATGTTGAGACTAAGAAAGACTTAACTAACTACATGTCAGGTTGGATTGAAAAAGCAATTGAAGTTTTAAACGCTGAATAAATAAAATACCAAGGCCACGTTACTTACGTGGCCTTATAAACATTCCAATTTCTCTACGGTGTGAAGGAAGATGACAAACAGATACTTCATACTTCTTATCATCAGTAAATACCTTGATCCATTCATCAACTTTTTTAAGATCATTGATAACAGGTGTCTTAATCGTTAAGAAAGCACCCTTAATATTCTCATAAAAATCCATAATACGACGAGATTGATTTGTGTTGAGGTCACCATTTAGGTTTAAGTCTGAAATGAGCCAATCACAGTGCTTTGGTAATTGGGCCCTCGTGACATCAAAGACACTCTTTTTGATATGTGAAAATTGCTCTCCAAATTTTGATTCGATAAGTGGTGACATCAGAGCGGGATCAACAGAAACAAGTTTTGCACCTTTTTCAAGAACGTAGTATGAAATCCCACCTGGAGCACTTCCTATTTCAACAACTTGATCATTGGCAGTTATCACCTCATCAAACAGTCTAAAGGCCTGACAGGCCTTATGATAGGCCCTCGCTGGAACTTCCTCTTCACAGATATCACTCTCCTCTAATGAGAATGTATCTATTGGTGTCTTAATCGTTTCAAAATGCCAGAATTGGTTTTCTCCAACAGCAGCATACTCACCTTCAATGGGTGCTTGAATGTATTTATCAATGAATGTGGCCTGCCTGCGAGCAAAAACAACAGGTCGACTGACAAGCTGTGCTTCATAATCTTTAGGGCCTTTCATGCTTACAAATTCTTTATTAGAAAAGCTTAAATGAAGCTCTGGATGCTTTAGCTTAATTTCCTCTAAGAGAAGGTCCTTAAGCTTTGGATGGTAGAAGAATAGATAAAATGCGTTCATGGAAGAAATATTAACATGAATAGTTGTGATGGGATACAACAACCAAATTCTTAATAAAATTCTAATAAATAGAGCTAATTTATACTTTGAAAATAATCCAGAAATCTGCCAAAAATATAAGACGCCCTTTCAAAAGGGCGTCTCGATATCTGTATAACTATAGTGATGCCGGTGATCTAAGATTTTCTTTAATTTGAAACTGCGTAAAGATATTTTCCTTATTGGCCCCTTCAGAGTAAAAATTTTGGTAAGGAATATCCCCATTAAGATTTGCACTAACACTTCCCTTATTTGGATGAGATCCAAAAAGACGTGTCAGTAGGTAATCATTTTTAATCTGGTTGTTCACGTTATAAGCAATATCTTTAAAGCGCCATAGAGGTAGCTCATGCTTATACTTTGCAAATAGTTGTTTTGAGCCAATTTCCATACATGCAGCAATCATTGACCTTCTCTTTGATGGCCTAAAGATATACTTCCAACGATATTTCTTCTCACACTTCTTTTTAATCTCAGAAGTATAATTGCCTGTTGACCATTCTTTTAAGAAATTTGCATAAGACTTATAAAGCTTGTGACGACAACTACTAAAGAGAGATCGAAGTCTGACAAAGAAGTTTTTAGACTTACCACCACAGGCCTCTTTAAATACCCCGTAGATCTCATCAGAGTTACGATTTAAGAAGTTGGCAATATTTGCATTGTCCATAGTGATCGTCGAAGTAAACTCAGCTGGAGCACGAACTTGATAATGATCAAACATCGTTGCAAAATTTCCATAACTATTTGTACGTGCTCTGACAAGATCCTTCATCTTATCTTCGGTCTTTGATACCGCCCAGCTATAGTCTTTATTAACTTTGCTTTGCTGATCAAAAGTCATAGTGAAGACATTAGTGCTAAAAATATCAAAGTCACGTCTAGCATGAATAAGCTCTTCTTCAGACTGATAGTTGATATTAACTTTCTTTGATTCAACGCGATCATTAGAAACCAATTGGTCATAACCAATAAGCTTACCTAAAACGGCCCCAAGAAGTTTTGAAAAGATATTTTGTGTATACGATAATCTTTCATAACGATGAGAGAAGAATTTATAAACTCGCCCATCCTTAACAACTTCTGTTGATTCAGTTTGTGAGTTCTTTACACCCCCAATAATGAAAGCTAGATACTTTGACTCTTTAAGCTCCTTCTTACGATTCTCATAAGAAGTAATATTGTCTGCAAGTGTTGAGTAATTAAACTTCCCAAAACGCACAACACCTTTAAGCTCATTTAACTTATCACTATTTCTAAGGTCATCCACATATAAAGACATATAGGCCTTATATGACTTCTCAAAGCTATAATTAAAGTCATAACGAAATAAAGTTAATCTGATAAGATTTAGGAAGTCAGCCATTAATGTCACATTCGCACCGGCAGAAATTAATTTTGAATCCTCTGCACTTAAGCGAATAATCTCATTGGCCTTAGCATTATCAGCTGGCCCTAGACGTTGGATTTCCACAGTTGATTTTCTTTCATACTTGGCCAGTGCACCAGCAGCAACACCAATTCCACTATATGAAGCTGTCGCAGCAGCACCAGCAGCAAATGTTAGAGCATCTTCTTTCTTGATAAAATCATAATCTCCAAGCTTAGAGAAATTTTCTGGCCTAAGATATTTGTACATAAAGAAGAGACGATCAAATTTTGTCTGAAGTGCATCCTCCACATTATCAGCAAAGTGGTTAAACCTCATTGTTCTCTTTAGTGAAAGATTACTATAGGACTTAAGCACTGATGGAGAAATATTAATGACACCCTTCGCTTGAAGTGCACCGAGGAAATTTCGAGCAGAGATCTCAATAACCATTTCATCATTTACAAGATAGCGATCTTCATCAAATAAAGATGGGGCCGCACTACGGTTAAAGAGAACCTTAAACCCATGAAAGTCACCAGCGTGTCGCCAACCAACAAGGTTAACACCACCAAAGAAACCATTGGCATCATGACTTAGACGATCACCGATTGCCTGATAATTGGCCTGGTAATTATCATAGATTTGACGATAGATCGGAGAAATATCGGCAAGGTCAGTATCTGAAAACTCAGATTCTAACCTATGGTTGTCTACTGTGAAATTAGAAAATGTAACAGGTTCAACGACATCCTCTTGAGCGAAGACATTCGTTGCTCTTGCTTGAAATAGAAATGTAAAAATTAAGAGAATAAGTGTTTTCTTCACTCTTTCCTCTGTATTACTTATTAAGTTCACCACGTCCCCCTTTAGTGATCACCCAATACCCAAGGCTCACTAGCGGAAAAGAAACGGGAACGAACGTGCAATACAGATTCTTTTAGCCTAAAAGGGATTCTACGTTCATTATTCGACACGATGCAAGAATTTCTTATTATTTATTGTCATTTATCAAGTTTTGGATAGTTACCCAGAATTTTTGATAGATTTTACTTATCTTAAGTTAATCTTAATTTAATGGATTTATTAGGCCCGGCCGACGATAATAAATACAAGACAAATGAGGTGACTAATTAAAATGGTCAACTTAAGCTAACTAAACAAAATCAAGGAGAATTATAATGGCATTTGAAAGTATTGATGGAAAGCAAGTCCCTAAGACATCATTTAAAGTTTTTAAAGATGGAGGATTAGTAGATCTAACATATGATGAAGTATTTAAAGGTAAACGTGTTGTAGTCTTCTCACTACCTGGTGCCTATACACCAACATGTTCATCGACTCACCTTCCACGCTACAATGAACTTGCTGGCGCGATTAAGAAAGAAGGTGTTGATGCAATCTATGTCCTATCGGTAAACGATGCATTTGTTATGGACGCTTGGATCCAAGATCAACACGCTGAAGAAGTTGGTGTTCTTCCAGACGGAAATGGTGACTTCTCAAAAGGAATTGGCCTATTAGTTGATAAATCAGATATTGGATTTGGTGCAAGAACTTGGCGCTATTCGATGGTCGTTAATGATGGAGTTGTTGAAAAGTCATTTATTGAGCCAGATAAACCAGGTGACCCATTTGAAGTTTCAGATGCGGATACAATGCTTAATTACCTAAACCCAGAAGCAAAAAAACCGGAGGCCATTGCAATTATCACACGCCCAGGTTGTCCTCACTGTCACCGAGCAAAGGAGCTTCTAACAGAGAAAGGCCATAAGTATAATGAAATTATTCTAGGCCAACATACATCTAATCAATCTCTATTTGCCATTACTGGGCAAACAAAGGTTCCACAAATCTTTATCAATGGTGAAAGAATTGGTGGACGAGATAAATTAGAAGAATTAAACGAACAGGGTAAATTATAAAAAAAGGCCGTCATCATGACGGCCTTCTTATTTATTTAAATTAAAAATAACATTTCAAAATAAGTTGGTACAGGCCACAGGTCATCAGGAATAATACTTTCAAGACGTCCACAGTGGTCAGCAATCATTTCACTAATTGGCATTAAATCGTATGCAAAAGAGTGAGCAACCTTCTCTTCATCATGGACTTCACTTAGTCCAGCAAGAGCATTTTTTAAATTTCTATTTTGCTCGAAAACTGCTTCTAGAGAGAATTGAAGATCTTTTAAAATTTCAGTCTCTACTGTTGCCTCAATTTTAATGGCCTTAGATGCTGCAATAGATGAAGTTAATTTCGCCTTATAATTTAGTGCGGCCGGAATAACTAATTGGTTCACCATATTAGATAGCGTACTAAATTCAATCGTGCGCTTTGTAATATAAGTTTCAAGAAGAACATTGTAGCGAGTATCCAGCTCTGATTCACGGTAAATTCCATGCTTCGTTAAAAATGCTGTCTCTTCCCTATCCACAAGAACATTTAAGCTATCAGCTGTTGTCTTAAGATTTGGAAGTCCTCTCTTTTGTGCTTCTTCAAGCCAAGCTTGTGAATAACCATCACCGTTGAAGATAACATCCCAAGATTCATTAATGAAAGTATGGCAAATATCAAGTAGGGCCTGATCAACTGAGACACCATCACGAATTTTAGCTTCAAGTAGATTGTTGGCCTCTTCTAAAACGGCCGCTACTGCACCATTAAGAATCGTTAATGGGAAACCAATGGATTGATCTGAACCACATGCACGGAATTCAAATTTATTTCCAGTAAAGGCAAATGGAGAGGTTCTATTTCTATCTGTATTATCTTTTGGAAGCTTAGCAAGAGCTCCTGCTCCAAGATCGAGAATAGTTTGTGACTCTGGAGAAAATTCTTCACCTTCTTTGATGGCCTTAAAGATTCTTTCAATTGTTGAACCTGTAAAAACTGAAATGATCGAAGGTGGTGCTTCATTTGCGCCAAGACGATGGTCATTACTATGAGAAGCAATTGAGGCCCTTAAAAGTTTAGCATGGCGATGTACTGCTGCGATAACAACAGAGGTGAAGGCCAAGAAACGATAGTTTTGATGTGGCTCACTTCCTGGATCAAGAAGGTTGATTCCACTATCACTTGCAAGAGACCAGTTTAGGTGTTTACCTGAACCATTAATCCCAGCAAATGGTTTCTCATGCAAGAGAGCAACAAAACCGTGACGAATAGCAACGTTTTCAATCGTGGCCATAACCATGTGGTTATTATCGGCCGAAACATTTGCATCTCTAAAGATTTGCGCAAGCTCAAATTGTCCAGGAGCAACTTCATTGTGACGAGTTTTAGCAGGAATCCCTAATTTATGAAGCTCATAATCAAGCTCTTCCATAAATGCTAAAACGCGCTCATTGATTGCACCAAAGTAGTGGTCATCTAATTGTTGGTTCTTAGTTGAAGGCGCACCAAAAAGCGTACGTCCAGTCATAACCAAATCTTCTCTTAAATTATAATAACTCTTATCAACGAGAAAATATTCTTGTTCAGCTCCACACGTTACAATCACGCGATCAACATTCGTCTCCCCCGTTAAATGAAAGAACTTCTTTGCACTTTCTCCAAGAGTAGAAACTGAACGAAGAAGTGGAGTTTTAATATCGAGGGCCTCACCATGGTATGAAACAAAGGCCGTTGGAATACAAAGAGTTTTTGACTCTCCCGTTCCAATTAAGAACATTGGTGAAGTTAAGTCCCATGCAGTATAACCGCGGGCCTCAAACGTCGAGCGTGATCCACCATTTGGAAAAGATGAAGCATCGGGCTCACCTTGAATTAACTGACTTGCAGATAATTTCTCAATAGGTCTTCCTGTTGAGTAATCGAAGTCTAAGAAAGCATCGTGCTTTTCAGCAGTCGAGCCAGTTAGTGGTTGAAACCAGTGACAAAAGTGAGTTGCACCTTTATCTAGGGCCCACTTTGTTACGGCCTTAGCAACGATCTCTGCCTGGGCCTTAGAGATATGAGAGTTTGAGTGAATTGCCTCGTTAATTTCTTCCTTAATTGAATCAGGTATTTCCTCGGCCGTTTGAATATCAAACGTATTCTCACCGTAGTAATCTGTTACTTTTTGATGCTTACCTGATTTATCTCTGGGACGTAGAAAATTTAAACCTTCAATTAGATTATTTGGGACACTCATTTACTTCCTCTCCGTGGCAGTATAGATGGATAACTACCTATATTATAAGGACTAAAGAGGATTTGTGTCCAATGAAAATTTATTTTTGTAGTGAGATGATTTGAGTTTCAAATACCTGATTATGATCGATTTCAGCTGCTTTAATTTTGGACATACAAAGTACACATCCTGCCATTAAAACAAAGATCATTTTTACGATTGCTTCATATGCATCCGGTGGTAACATTGCTAACTCCAAAAGTTTAGGCTAATTTAATTGACTTAATATTAGAGCATAATGGCAAAAGAAATGCTGATGAGCAATAAAAAATTCATGCGTAGTACATTTTTATACCTAGGCCAAAGCGAGCTTCCAGAGGGCTTTATGGCCGACAAGCGCAACGACTTCAGACTAAGTCGCTTCTGCTTATCTTCACTAACAGGCCTTAAAGATTTATCTATTATCAACCACTTACATTTAGAAAGTGATAAGAGTAAGCTCGTTTCAATTAGCCACACCAAAGAGCTTGCAGCCTGTGCGCTATGCACAAACCCTGAAGTAAAATCTGTCGGTATCGATATTGAGTGGTCTGATCGTAAGATGCGAGAGGGTACATTCAAATACTTTGTCTCTCATGAAAGAGAACTAAAGCACCATACTCCACTTGAGATCTGGTGTATAAAAGAAGCGGCATTTAAGGCCTACTCACCATTTCACGATGATGAAAAAGAAAAGATTCTCGTCCTAACTGACTTTGAAATTATCGAACAAGGTATTTTACAAGGGCCAAATGACAGTAAGCTTATTTATGAGATTATCGAAGAAGAATATCAGGGCAGGCCATTTAAGCTTGCCCTGACAGAGTATTAATTTTTTATTTTAAGAAACTTTCTAATTTCTTTTCATCTTCAATCTTGATTTCTTTTATCTCTTTTAGGCCATTTCCAAGTGTCACTCTCAAAGTCATAAGCTTTCCTGTGCGAGCGATTAAGAAATCAATCTGATCATTTTCCTTATACATCTCTGCAATGGAGTCATAGGCCTTCTTATCAAGTCTAAGGGAATTAATGGCAATAAGTTCATCTCCAGCATTAAGGCCGGCCTTATACCCACAGCTATCTTGGCGAATAGACTTGATGATAAGCTTACCACCTTCTTCAGCGATATTTGCGCCAATATCTAATTTAGGCGTTGTCCACTCAACACTTGCACCCATACGCTTTAGATAATCTTCAAAATCAATCTCTTCCACACCTTCAACAAAGAGTCTAAACTCATCACTTACATTTTTAGAAACAAGCCCTTCTAGAATTTCAAAGAAGCCTTCTTTAGTTAAGCCAACGGCCGGCCTTTCTTTGTAGTCGGCCCAAAGTGCACGAACAAGATCGTTGATCCCCTTGCCTTCATTCTTCATAAGTGTATTTAGAATAAAGAAAACAAGTCCACCCTTTAGATAATAACTCACAGATGAGTTCTTAAAATTTTCTCCTGCACGGTAAAGTTTAATCCATGCATTGAATGATGAGTCTTCAAGAGAATGGTAACCGCGGCCAGGAGTTCCCAAGTAGTTATTGATATTCTTCTTCATGCACTCAAGATATTCTTTAAGCGAATAAAAACCACTGCGATAAGTAATTAACTGGTCAACAAAGCTTGTCATTCCTTCCGTTAGCCAGTGCATACGAGTATAATTTTCGTTCTTATAATCAAATGGCCCTAGCTCAATAGGACGGATTCTTTTAACATTCCAAAGGTGGAAGTACTCGTGAGCAACAAGCTCCATATACTCTTTGTAGCCTTTCTCTTTGGCCAAGTGGTACGGACAAAATTGCAGAACTGTTGAATCTAAGTGCTCAAGTCCACCAAAGCCACTTGGACTTAAGTGAGTGATGAAATAGTAATGATCATATGGAAGCTCGTCACCGACGATCTTTGCCGTCTCTTCAACGATTGTCTTGATATCGTCATTAAGTTTATCCATCACTTTATGTGACGCTTGTGCATGAGCAAAATCACCATAAAAAGCAATATGGTGCTCCTTATCTTGGTGCATGAAACCATAAGTTTCATGGCAGCCAATTTCAATTGGCGTATCCAGTAGTTCATCAAAGTCGGCCGCTTCATAAATAAAGTGGTCTCTTTTTTCAGAGATATCTTTTAGTGCCGTCGTCACCTTTGACCACAGAGGATTAATTTTAATTTCAACTTGTGAGCTTCCAGTCTCCCCTTCAATACCGATAAAGACACTCGGCCCATGTAAGAAAGCATGAGTGTTATCAACATGGGAAGTACGAACAGTTAGCTCATGACAATAGATCGTATAGGCAATTCTAATTTTTCCATCTTCACTAAATGAAGCAGATTGAAAACTTGGGTGAGCAAGATCAACTCTCCACTCATTCTTTGAAACCTGTTCATGAAAAAGACGATTTCCCTTTGAGTCCTCGACTTTGATTTCTTTGATATTTCGAGCGTACTCTCTCATTAAATATGAGCCAGGAGACCAAGATGGCATGTAAAAACGCACCTCGTTCGCCTTTTTATCAAGCATAGCGTCTAAAGAAATATTAACTAAGTGAGTCTGAGGGTTTGGAATATCGATTATATATTTAAGCATTTAACGCTCCTTTTATAAGCTTTGTTATACCACCAATTTATTTCAAGAAAAACCTCTTGAAAAGGATTCGTTTACTTGCTAAAAGCCCTCTAACAACACAATTTAATGGAAAATCATAATGGAAAATCGATCTGACAACGTACAGCAGTCTGGGCATTATAACATCGACCGCTCGCAAATTATTCTCCCGCAACTGACTTTCACGCAGATAGCACAAGATCAACTTAATCTTATGCTTGAAAATGATTTCACTCTACAGGGGAAATACTTAAGAATTCTTATTAGCGGTAAAGGATGTGAGGGATTCAAGTACTCAATTGGATTTCACAACTTAAATGACGATGACTTTCTAATCCCTGTTCCAAGCATGGATATTGAAGTTATTATCGACCCATTTACAGCTTTCTATCTAGGTGAAACTCTCATTGATTATCAATTTAATTATATCAATGATGAAGAAGGCTTTATTGTGACAAATAAACAGCAAGAAGAATTCCAAGGAAAGTTTTGGCGAAAAGACAAAACAAAGATTCCTCCAAAGGCCGAGGTTCAATAAAAAATGGACTATCGTTACCTCAGGGCGTTTACACTTACTGCAAAATACTTAAGCTTTTCAAAAGCTGCCGCAGAACTAAAGATTGCACAATCAGCGGTTTCAAGACAAGTTAAACTCCTTGAAGAGTCCATGAATGAGGAACTTATCATTCGTTCGAGTAAGAAGGTAATTCTTACGAAGAAGGCCAAGCAGCTGCTTAAATCGATTGACCAATTTGAAGATAGCCTAGGAAATATTTTTGAAACCACTCAGGAGCGCCCAGTACATATTGGGATTCTCGATGGGCTTCTAGTTAATTGGTTTAATCCCATTCTTGCAAAGTATGCAAAGAATTATAAGAGAGATATCTTCATTCACGTGGCCGACAGTCCGGCCCTAAGACGTGGAATCGAAGATGGTATTTACGATATCATTTTTTCGACTGATAATTTTCAATCAGACCTCACTTCTTCTTTAAAACTTTTTGAAGAGAAGTTCGTCATTATTTCAAATGAAACAATTAACAAGAGAAAGCTTCACGAACATACGTGGATTGTTTTTAGTGAACTAGACCATCTTCATAAGCTCTCGACAAAGGCACCGCCTAAGAAGATTGTTGTGGACTCACTTGAGAGTATCAAGGCCCTTGTAAAGCACGGTGTTGGAATTGCAGTTGTGCCTGATCACACGCTTTCTAAGCACGATAATTTTGTTACAGAGCCTGTTAGTGGACTTAAGAATATGAATATCTATATGACCACTTTAAGCTATAAGAATAGGCCTGCATTTTTAAAAGAATTTATTAAGATTTTAGAAACGAAATAAAAAAGGCGAACAATGTTCGCCTTTTTTCTTATTTTCTTTTGATGTCCTTGATTCCAACAACACCAATTAGGAATACTTTATTTGAGATGAAGTGAAGATTCTTAGTCTTTCTATTTTCAAAGTTAAAAAGCCAGTCTTCTCCAACTCTTTCAACTGATGCCGAATACTTTTTTCGACTATCATTAACACCACTATAAAGAGTATCAATTTCAATATCACCACCGTCTGATGGATTTAGGTTACTAACAGTAATCCTAACAACATCACGATCGCTTCTTCTAACTAAGACAACACCTTTCATCACTTGCTCTAGTGAATAAGTGTCAGTTCCGATGATTTTCCCCTTATCAGAGAACTCCTTCTTATAGACTGATGTAACCTCTCCGATTTCCTCATCAACATTTACACCTAGATGATAGAAGCTCTTATCTTCATCATTTGTAATGTGAACAAGTTTAACCTGTGCTGCCATAAGTGAAGTCGTGGTAACAACGGTTAAAAGAAGTAATTTCATCAATGATTTCATATTCATCTCCCTCTCAATTTGATAAGGCATATTGCCATTAATCACATGCTAATGGGAGAGAAAATTTTACAACTATGTAAGAAACACACGACTTCAAACATTAGCCAAAGCTAATATCGAGAATTAGCCTAGCTTAACGTATTAAAAATAATAGGCCCACCAACGTGTTTGAATTCATCATCGCGAAGATCAGCGAATTCATAACCCGATAAATGGTCGTGTAATATTTTCAGGATATACTCATTAATATTCTCAATCTGATCAAGACCAAAAGTTTGAGCAAAGCCGGCCACCTTTTGCGTAATATAATCATTCTTGAAAATACCAGAGCTTAAATTAGACTTCTTAGAGAACTCTCTAAACTCTTCAATTGAAACACCCATCTTGCGTGAGTCATCCTTGTCAAATTTATCAAGGCTATAGTTGATAAGAGTTGAAAGAATAATGGCCTCAAAGTCAATTGAGTTAATATCGTAATTTAGATAGAAATTATCAGAAAGCATGCCGTCATCTTTAAGAGACAGATAAGTTTCTTTTAATGTCTTAATGAAAGGCATTAGCTCTATAAGAAGCTTGCACTTACTTTGTAACTTCTTCCAAACCTCAACATTATTTACCACAACAATTTTATTATCATTGTCACGATACTTCACAAGGTCGCTAAAGAAGTCATCTAGAAATAGATCGAATGAAGCACCTAAGAAGTTCTCTTCCGAGTCCTCAAAAAGATGATTTCTTAAGGCCTTCTTTACATCCTTTTGTAAGATACGAATTAGTGAGTTTCCGATCTTATAGATATCAGTGAAGTCAAAGTACTCGAAAATGCTTTCGTCACCAAAGTTTCGAATATCTTTAATATAAGACATTCCAAGAAGAATAAGCTCGCGGTTTTGATTACCAATACGAGTCATGGCAACAGGGCCATCTTTTAAAACACCGTAGTATTCCATACTTGCATTGAGCATACGAATAAAGTTGAAATGTAAGTAGCTAAAGCGCTTCTCATCTTCCACTTTATTGAGCTCATCATGGATACTTCCAGCATTCTTTTCAAAGGCAATAATCGAGTTCTGATGCAGAGTTTGCATCTTTCCCTTAGTTGTAATATTTCCAGTTAGAGGCTGCTTCTTATTGATAAAGAGGTCGATATGGCCAATTGAAGGAAATGGATTAACCACTTGCAGGGCCTCAAAATAATCAACGAAACCGTAGTCTCTAAGCCTTTCTTTCTTATCTTGGTACTGATTCTCGTTATAGATCATATAATCTTCAGAGATCATTTTAAAGAGGTGCTGGTAAGCGGCTTCAACACCAACTTCAGTGTAGAGGTCCTTGATGAGTTGGCGAACCTCATCAACAATATCGCAATCTTCATCAAATTCAAAAAGAAGAAGATTATCTTCTGTTAAGAAGTAATTGTCGTGATCATCAGGATATAGAGGATCTTCAACATCAAAGGTCCAAACATTGAAGCGTCCTTTAAGGAAAAGAATGAACTGATCTGACTTGACGAATTCATAGCGAATTTCTTCATCTGGGCACTTGGCAACAGTGCTCACCCAAGATGTGAATTCATTGACATCGAGTTCATCTTTTGACCAAAGGTCTATATCGTAGAAGGTTTCTCTTTGCTCTTTAGAAAGTAATTTAAGAGCATGAGACTTTACTTCGATTGGCAGGGCCTTAACGGATACATAAAGAGGCTGAACAGGAAGTTTCTCAAGGCTCTCTCCCTTAGAGATATAGCTATTTACTAGCTCCATCGAAGTGTAGGCCTTAGATTCCTTAAGAATTAAAGAGATTACATCTGTTGCTGGTAATTTATCTTCGTGTTTTTTGTCGCTCATATATCCGCCATTATATCAAATAAGCCTTTAATTTAAGCTATTTAACATAAGTTGTTAACCTAAATCTAAAGTTTGTACTGCACAACAGTAAATAACTAAAAATATTAAGAAGAAAAAGCACTTCTAACACGAAAACATGATATTCGTCATATTATTTCCCCTATAACTTATTTAATTTAGATATATGAAGTGATAAGATGGATTTAACCAAGAAAAGGTATAGATTATGGAAAAGAGACAGTGTGTAGATTGCCCATCAAGAGAGTTAGGAATCTTCTGTGGGTTATCAAATGATGAAGCCGCTAAAGTGTCACTTACAGCTTCTTCTCTAAAATTTAAACGTGGTGAAAAGCTATTTTCTCAGGGAAATCGCCCTGCGGGAATCTACTGTGTTCAGTCAGGTAATATTAAGCTGACAAAGACAGGCTCTGATGGAAAAGAGACAATTGTAAGAATTGCTCAACATGGAGATGTTATCGGTCACAGATCACTATTTACTGCTCAAGACTTCAATGGAACGGCAACGGCCATTGATAATGTTTCTGTATGCTTTATTGATAAACCAAGCTTATTAAAATTAATTAATGATAAACCGGCAATCGCTCTTGAACTAATTAATAAATTAAGTCGCGACATGGGAATTGCTGAAGAGCGCTCAAGTGCTTTTCACCAAAAGAATGTTCGCGAGAGAATTGCTAGACTTCTCCTCGACCTTGCCAAGACTCACGGTAACACTCTTATCAACGGCGAAGTTCAAATCGAACTTAAGCTAACAAGAGAAGAAATGGCCACGATGATCGGTACGGCCAATGAAACACTCATTCGCATTATTTCTGAATACAGAAAGGATGGGCTAATTGATCAGAATGGTAAGTTAATCATCATCAAGGACGCTGTAGAACTAGAGAAAAGAGCTGAAGGCGTTTATTAAAGTTTTACTATTTTAAGTTTATAAAAAAAAGATAACTAACAAGAATAGAGAGATGGATATCCAAAGTATCACAAGCAAGAGTCAGTCTTGCGAGGCAGAAGTGTGCCTTCACTGCTCTGAAGAAATTGCCCCTGGTGAGCTCATCACTAATGAAAGAGATGGCAAATTGGAAAAGTTTTGTTGCTACGGGTGTATGAGTGTCCACTCTCTGCTTCTTAGTAATAACCTTGAAGACTTTTACCGTTATCAAAATGAGCAAGGCTCTCAAGCAAATAGCTTAAAAGAGCGTCCTAGTAACTCGAAAAGTAAGTTTGAATATATGGATAGCGAAGCCTTCATTCGTGAATACGTCACAATTGAAGAAGATAAGCTTAAGGTTCACTTCCTATTAGAGGGTGTCCACTGCTTTGCCTGTATCTGGCTTATTGAAAGAATTTCAAAATTAGAACACTCGGTCATCGAGGCCCAGGTCAATATTGGAAACAACTTAGGTAGCTTCACAATTGATACAAAGAGGCCATATTCGATTGCAAAGCTTGCTGCGACACTTGCGCAACTTGGCTACACTCCTCACCCATTTAATATTGAAAAAGATCAGGAAAAGAAATTAAGTGATCGTCGCGATATTCTGCAAATTGGAGTCGCTGCTTCTGCCATGAGTAATATCATGATCTATGCGGTATCCAACTATGCTGGAGCAACTGGTGATTACGTTAAGTTATTTGATGGAATCAGTTTTGCATTTTGTCTTCCGGTCATTCTCTATAGTGCAAAGCCTATTCTAGTGAATAGTGTTAGCGCAATTAGACTAAGAAGCACAAATGTTGATATTCCACTGGCCATGGCCATTGTCTTTGGATTCTTACTTTCAGCAATAAATTTCTTTAGAGAGTCGGGCCCAGTTTACTTTGATTCAATCACAACACTTATCTTTCTAATTCTACTTTCTCGCTACTTTGTAAAAATGCTGACTCAAAAGTCCATGTCAACAAAGGGGATCTCTTCACTCTTTCTAAACACAGGTGTGAAGAAGATTATTGGCAGTGCAATTAAGCATGTTTTTTCTAACGAGGTAGAAGTTGGAGATCACGTTGTCTTTGAAGAAGATGAAAGAATTATCTATGACGGAAGGCTTGCTAGTGAGAAGGCCCTTATTCTTAACTCAATCAACACTGGGGAAAGCCGCCCATTAGTAGTCAATAAAGGTGACTTCATTGCAGCAGGAGCAGTAAGCCTAAGCAATGACCTAGCACTTGAAATTAGTGCCATTGGAACACAAACAAAACTAGGAAAGAATCTTTCTGCTATTGAAAATAATACAATTGTAAAAAATCCTGCCAATGTTTGGGCACAAAAGATCTCACGCTATTTTACAATTGGAATTATCCTTCTAAGTATCGTGGCCCTTACTCAAGGCCTAGTGACAGGAGACCTCTCAAGATCATTTGAAGTCATCCTAGCAATTTTAATTGTTGGCTGCCCATGTGCTTTTGCCATGGCCACACCAATCGTAGTTGCAACTCGAATTAATAAACTTAAGTCATACGGAATCTACGTTAAAAACGAATTGAGCCTTGAAGAGTTAAATAATGCCAAGAATATCATCTTTGATAAGACAGGAACTCTGACAAAGGGGAAATTTGCGGTTAGCTCATTTTCGAATCACTCACAAATGAGTGATGAAGAGGTTCTTGCCTTAACATTCACACTTGAACGAGCGGCCCAACACCCTATCGCCTTTGCTTTAAAAAAATACTCAAAACAAAAAATATCGAACGAGAGTCTTTTAAAGTATGCAGATATTGTTGCTGAAGTTGTCACTGGAAAAGGTGTTCAGGCACAAATTGATGAAATAACTTACTTTATCGGAAAAGGCCTTCTTGACGGCGAGATTGCACTTTATGCAAATAGCGAAGTCATTGCAACTTTCAAGATCGAAGATAGTATCAGACCTGAATCAAAGGATCTCGTTAGCTTCTTACAACAACGAAGTATCGATATTCACCTCTCAACAGGTGATGCCTCAGAGATGGCCAAAAAGATCGCAAGTGAAGCCGGAATTAATGAGACTAGCCTCTATATCGAACAAAGCCCAGAACAGAAGCTAGAGCTTGCTGACAAGCTAGAAAACGTTGTCTTTGTTGGTGATGGCGACAATGATGCCTTGGCCATGATTAAGTCTAACGTGTCCATTGCTATTGGTGCACAGGCCGATATTGCCCTTAGAAGCTGCGATATCTATCTGCCACAAGAAGATCTAAATTTAATAAAAGTCTTATTTAAAGTTGCACGTAATGTGAAAGGTACTTTACGCCGAAATATTATGTTTGCAGTTACATATAATATTGTAGGAATTACATTAGCGCTTATGCATATCATTACTCCTCTGCATGCTGCGATCTTAATGCCTATCAGTTCTTTAACAGTTCTTCTCTCAAGTACATTGCCATTAATTGGATTTGATAAGAGAATGTTAAAAAATAAAGGAAAAAGCTGATGGAAGTCATTATCGTTCTATTACCAATTGCAATATTCTTAGCAGTAGGATTCCTATTGATTTTTATTTGGGCAACTAAGTCAGGTCAATATGATGACTTGGATACGCCATCCATTAGAGTTTTATTTGAAGAAGAGAATAATAATATTGTTCACAACCAAAAAAAGGAAGAATGATTATGAGCATGAGTACGAATGCCAATCTAGAAGAGTTCTCGTATAACGATAAGATATCGAAAGCTTTTCTAATGGCGACAGTTTTCTGGGGGGCGATTGCACTATTTATGGGTGTTTTCATCGCTTTTCAATTGGCCTATTGGAAACTTAACCTAGGTATAGAATGGACAACTTTTGGCCGTCTAAGACCACTTCACACAAATGCTGCAATTTTTGCATTTGTTGGAAACGGGATGTTTCTTGGGGTTTATTATTCAACTCAAAGGTTATGTAAGGCGAGAATCTTTTCAGATTTCTTATCTTGGGTACACTTTTGGGGATGGCAGCTGATTATTGTTTCAGCAGCACTAACACTACCACTAGGTATTACAACAGGGAAAGAGTATGCCGAACTAGAATGGCCAATTGATATTGCCATTGCAGTTATTTGGGTTGTCTTTGCAGTAAACTTCATTGGTACGCTAATTAAGAGACGTGAACGTCATATGTATGTGGCCCTTTGGTTCTACATTGCAACAATTGTAACAATTGCTGTTCTTCACATCTTTAACTCTCTTTCTGTACCAGTTAGCTTTTTAAAGTCTTATCCTGTTTACGCTGGTGTTCAAGATGCGATTGTTCAATGGTGGTATGGGCACAACGCTGTTGCCTTCTTCCTAACAACTCCGTTCTTAGGTATCATCTACTACTTCTTACCAAAAACAGCTAATCGTCCAATCTATTCATATAGACTTTCGATTATCCACTACTGGTCTTTAGTATTTATTTATATTTGGGCAGGTCCTCACCACCTTCTATACTCATCTGTTCCAGATTGGGTACAGACACTTGGTATGACTTTTTCAATTATCCTATGGATGCCTTCTTGGGGTGGGATGATCAACTTTCTTCTAACACTAAGAGGTGTTTGGGATAGAGTTAGAACTGAACCAATCTTAAAGTACTTTGCTACTGCTGTAACTTTCTACGGTATGGCAACTTTTGAAGGTCCACTACTTTCAATTAAATCGGTAAACTATATTGGTCACTTCACTGACTGGGTTGTAGGTCACGTACACGCTGGTACAATCGGTTGGAACTACATGCTAATTGTTGGTGTCCTTTATTACTGTGTCGAAAAACTATGGAAGACAGAGCTATACTCTAAGAAAATTGCAAACGCACAATTCTGGTTAGCAACAATCGGTCTTCTACTTTATATGATGTCAATGTGGGTTGCTGGTATTACTCAAGGTCTAATGTGGCGTGCAGTAGATGCTACAGGAAAACTTGTTTACCCTAACTTCATTGAAACAGTTATTAAAGTTATTCCAATGTACTGGGTACGTGCATTTGGTGGTGTATTTGTTTTACTTGGTTTCTTCTTAATGATCTTCAACCTATGGATGACTTATAAGAAAGCTAAGTATGCAAACAAAGACAAAGAAGAATCACAAGAAGTGTTTAAAGCGGCACCTATTTCAGCTCACCCTGAAGATGCGAATGCTGAAACTCACAGAAAGCTTGAGGGGCTTCCTGTAACTTTTACTGTTCTAACTTTAATTGCAATCGTTGTTGGTGGAGCAATTGAAATTATCCCTTCAATGCTTTCAAATAAATTTGTCGAAGTAGACCCAAGAGTTAAACCATACACTCCACTAGAGCTTATGGGACGAGATATCTTCGTTAAAGAAGGATGTTACGTATGTCACTCTCAACAAATTCGTCCAACAGTTGCTGAGAAACTACGTTACGGAAACCCTTCAACTGCTGCGGAATCTGTATACGATAGGCCATTCCAATGGGGATCACGTCGTATTGGACCAGACCTTGCTCGCGTTGGTGGAAAATACAATGATATGTGGCACTACCGTCACATGATCAATCCACGTGAAGTAACTGCTGGATCAATCATGCCTAATTATGATTGGCTAACTAAGAAGAAAGTTAACTTCAAAATGCTTCCGAAGAAAATGGACGTTATGGTTGCCCTAGGTACTCCATATAGCGAAGATGAAGTAACAAATGCAATTGATCTTGCAATGGAGCAAGCAACTCAAATCACTAAAGGTTTAAATGAGTTTGGTGTTCCAATGAAAATGCAAGATAAGGAAATCATCGCACTAATTGCGTATCTACAAAGACTTGGGGTCGATACAAAAGAATCGAAGTCAGAGGAATAGAGATGAAATCTGAAGTAATGCAAAATATGCCGTGGGAATGGATGCCAGCAGTGTCGCTATTCATTTTCGCGGCCATCTTCTTGGGCGCCTTCTTCTGGTCAATGAGACCGGGCTCAAAAGAGCTTTATGAAGAAGTTGCCAACAATGCACTTTCTGACGGCGAGGCAGTCGTTAATGAAAACAAAGGAAGCAACAATGACTAACGAAAATAACAAATCGAAGCAAGAAAATATCGTACTTGAAGATGAGAAAGATCTTGTTATGGATCATGAATACGATGGTATTCAAGAGCTTAACCACCCTCTACCTAGCTGGTGGACAGGTGTTTGGGCACTTTCATTTATCTTCTCTATCCCATACTTTATGTATTACGTCCTAATGGACGGGCCAACTCTTTTGGATACATACAAAATGGATATGGCGCAAATGCAAAAGATCATCGATGCTGAAGCAGCAAATACTGCAAACTTTGATATCCAAGCATACGATAGCTATGTAGCAACACCTGCTGCAAAAGAACTTGGAAATACTGTCTTTATTGAAAACTGTGCAGCTTGCCACCTTGACGATGGTGGTGGGGATATCGGTCCAAACTTAACAGATAAACACTGGATTAATATTACTAAACTTGATCCAGAACAAATCTATAAGTTTGTTGTTCATGGTAATGAAGATATGGGGATGCCTGCTTGGGGAGACATCCTAAGTAAGGAAGACATCATGGCCGTTACTGACCATGTAATAGCACTGCAAGGAACAACTCCTGCAAAAGCTAAAGAGCCACAAGGTGAGCTACTTAGCGAATAAGAACTAAAAGAGAAAGAAATGGCAAAGAAATCACAATTTGAATTACACGAATCGAGACTAGGTACAACTGATGACAGTGGACACCGCGTCTTCCTGTTTCCAGAAGAAGTAAAAGGTATCTGGAAAACCAGGCGTGAGATATTCTATTGGTTTCTAATTTTTGTCTATCTCGTCTTGCCGTGGATATATATTCAAGGAGAACAAATGATTCTCCTTAATATCCCGGCCAGAGAGTTTTCATTCTTTACATACAAATTCTATGCCCACAATGCGCCTATTTTAATATTTGTGATACTCGGTTTTCTATTTTTTATCGGGTTTATCACAAGTA
The DNA here is from genome assembly GCF_043196705.1 of Halobacteriovorax sp. HFRX-2_2. Classification (NCBI taxonomy): domain Bacteria; kingdom Pseudomonadati; phylum Bdellovibrionota; class Bacteriovoracia; order Bacteriovoracales; family Halobacteriovoraceae; genus Halobacteriovorax; species Halobacteriovorax sp. HFRX-2_2. Next base: position 953,366 of record NZ_JBEBMT010000001.1, on the reverse strand, counting down.
TTTTTGGGCGCGTTTGGTGTGGTTGGGCATGTCCTCAAACAGTATTTATCTCCTCTATTTTCCTCAAGCTTGAGGCCCTTATTGAAGGGAAGCCAAGAGTGAGAAAGAAATTAGCTGAAGGACCGTGGACGAAAGAGAAAGTTATTAAGAAATCACTTAAGTGGATTGCTTTCCTTGCCGTCTCTCTACATATCTCACATACATTTTTGGGGTACTTTGTAGGAACACATCACCTACTCTCTGTTAGCTTTCAAAACCCAGCAGAGAATTTCACTCTATTCACAATCATGCTTATTATTACAACAATTGTCCTTTTAGACTTCGGTTGGTTTAGAGAGCAGTTTTGTATTATCGCTTGTCCTTACGGAAGAATGCAGTCTGTAATTATGGATGAGAATTCACTGGCAATTCTTTACGATGAAAGACGTGGAGAGCCAAGACGTCAACCAGGAATGAAACCTGAAGAGCATGGTGATTGTATCAATTGCTATGCTTGTGTTAAGGCCTGTCCAACAGGAATTGATATCAGACGTGGTGTCCAACTAGAATGTATCGCTTGTACAAATTGTATCGATGCTTGTGACGACATCATGTTAAAAACGAATCGACCAAAAGGGCTCATTCGTTACGACACTCAAAGTAATATTGAAGGAAAGGGCCGCCATATTTTTTCAATTAGAAATATCGGCTACCTTGTTGTTCTTATAGGTCTAATCATCGGATTTGTTTATAGTCTTTCTTTATCACAAGGGATCACAACGACAGTTCTAAGAGGGCCAGGAACACCATTTACGGTAAGTTCTCCGACGACAACAAGAAACCACTTTCATATCGTTATTGAACAAAGTGGTGATATTGTCGAAAGAAATATCGAAATTGCAGTCCAAGGTATTAAAGAAGGCTCTTACGAGTTAAAAATGCCAAGAAACCCTTTCGTTTTCAAATCGAATCACGAAAGAAAAATTGTCTTCATCGTCTTTAACAATGAAGTACTAACTAACGGAAGCTTAAAATTTAATTTCATCATAAAAGATCTCGACACAAATGAAGAGATCATTAAAGAGGCGGTACTCGTTGGACCAGTTAAGTAGTCTACAGGGAATCTCTCCATACGTTATCATAAGCGCAGGTCTTACAATGGGGCTTGTTGCTAATTTCCACTGCGTGGGAATGTGTGGCGGAATTACCATGGCCGTCTCTAAGTCCTTTAGTCAAAACATGTCCTACCAAGTAGGAAGACTTCTGGGCTACATGGCCACAGCACTGGTTATCCCGGTGCTTGGCTTTACAATCTTAGATATCAAATCAAACCCATATCTTATGCTTTTTTCAGGTTTGAGTATTGGTTTGATCTTAATTTGGATGGGACTTAAAAGGCTTTTTAAATTCTCAAATTTCAAATTTGCTCAAACTGTTTCACAAAAATTACACAACTTGAATGCCAAGCTTTGGCCAAAAATTTCAAAGAAAGTTGGAAATAAACCTCACCTCTTTAATTTTTCAATTGGGAGTATCAGTGTTCTTCTTCCATGTGGGCTTTTATGGGCGATGTTAGCACTAGCGATAAGTGCGGCCTCACCTGCACTAGCAGCACTCTTTGTATTCTTCTTTTGGCTAGGAACACTTCCGGGACTATTATTTGGGCCAAGTGCCATTAGAAAGATAAAATTCCCAAGTAGAATTCAAGCTGGTGTCCCTTACCTATTTTTAATTATTGGAACTGCTACAATCGTCTACCGCGTGTATATGATGTGGAGTCCAGCGCCAGGAGCGCCAACATGTCACTAAAGAAAATGATAACTAAATTTTTTCAAGATCCAGAGTTCTATGCATTTAACTTTTTGCTCTTCACTGTGATCATCCTCTTTCCTTGCCTACTCGTTGCTTTAACAGTTAAGTACTGGTCTTGGTAAGAGGGTGCGATGCTTACGCTTACGGAATAACTGTATAGTCGACGCTACCAACTCCACCATCACGACTGGCATCGGCACCAAGGCCACCAGAGGCATCAGCAAGTCCAAGCCAATTATTCGTTCCACAATTTACGTGAATACGGCCACCACCGCCACCTGATCCGCGATAACCTGTCGTATTTGATCCACCAATTGTTGATATATTACCACTACCATCACAAGTTAGGCCCTTTACATAAACCGAACCACCAGCACCAGAGCCACCTGTTGCACCAGAGAGGTTTCCGTTAACACCATTTGAATCGACTGCTGCGGAAATATTAACATTAGCGTCTGAAACTAACCAGATGACACCACCACCAGCACCACCACTGTAATCACCCGAGTCATCACTTGCACCACCAGAACCCGGAGTATTTGGCTCAGTTGCACTACCATATGTAATTCCACTATTAGTACAATAACCATTTCCACCGGCCCCAGCGTGTCCTCCCGCTCCGGCCGGATTATTTCCACTTGAACAGGCAAGTCCACCTGCCACTCCATATCCATTATGACCAATTCGGCCAGGAAGCTCCCCTTTACCAAGAGAAGAAATAGATGCATTCACATTAATGTCTCCGATTGCATAGACATCAGGAAGCCCAGCTTCAACAGCTCCATCAAAAGTGACAACACCACCTGAATGGATTTGAGTAATATCTTTACTTGCAGAAATTAAACTAGAAGTTGCTGTTGAGAAATTCCCACTAACATCAAAACCTACATCAGTATTATTTCCATAAACTCTAAGAGTCATAGCTGTATCAAGAATAAAGTTTCCGGCACCTGTAAAGCTTTGCACACCACCTAGTGTTAGGTCGTTACTAACGGTACAAGTTGAGGCAAAGTCACCTGTTGTACAAATTGAGTCCTGATCCATTAATGATACATAGAATGAACCTTCATCAACTCCACGATCGTTATTTTTCATATCAATTGTTCCACCATATTGATAGACACCACTAATGTCTGTCATCGTGATAGCAATTCGGCCCGCACCACCATGTCCACTTGAAGATCCAGTTGCAGAACCACCTTGAGCGGCCATTGATCCATTTCCAGTAATTGAACCAGTATTGATCCAAATTGAACCACCTGAACCACCTGAACCATAGTTTCCTGATATATAAGTACCATTTCCACCATTAGCTAAAATTGCTCCCGTGAAATTTGTTAAGTTTGAAATAGAAAACTTAACGGCACCACCACCGTCACCTCCGGCAGCATGAGCATGACGTCCACCACCTGAACCGAAATCAGTTGGTGCAGTTTCATCTCCATACAGATTTCCCCAAGTATTGGCACTATAACCTTGGCCACCAATACTTCCATAACTAGCAGCACCGCCATGATTATTCCCACCACTAGAGTCTTTCCCTCCACCTGGTCCGGACGTACTCGTATAACCTCTTTGCGAAACATCAACTGTTCCAGCAAGATCGAGATTTGTTGCAATAAAGTCCGCAAGGTTAACCTTCATCGTGGCACCGGCTTCAATCGTTGCATTTCCAGATATATCGAAAGTGTACTTATCACGATTTTGGGACTGAATCGTTGCACCAGATTTCACTAGTAGATCACCAGTAACGTTAATATTTGTAGCGCTATCATAGAGATAAATATCATTATTTAAAGTTAAGTTACCAGCAAAGAGATCACTCGGTAGCCACTTAGCATTGTTAATTTCACAAGTCGTTCCACTTGTTCCAACATCACAGAATTGGTCTAATGTTGAGTAAGCAAAATATAGAGTTCCAGAATCTCCTGGATGAGTTGAAGTACCAGGCCCATAGTCAAAAAATCCAGAAAATGTATTAGTTGAAGTTGTGATATCAATTGATAAGCGACCGCCTGATCCTGAACCAGCACCACGTCCACCAGAGTTACCGCCTTTGGCCTGAATATTACCTGTACCAGTAAAACTTGTATTAGCAGTAATCCAAATGGAACCACCAGCACCACCACCAGCAGCGTAAATACTTGCACCTAAACCAGCATTGGCGTCGGCCTTAATCTCACCATCAACATTAACAGTATCAGCAATAATTTTGATGGCACCACCACCATTACCACCTCGGTAATTTCCAGATGAACCACCACCTGAACCAAAAGTGACAGGAGCAGTTAAGCTACCATATGGACTATTTCCACCAGCAGTCGATGTTGCGTTTTCACCATTTCCACCATTTCCACCGTGCGCCCCGCCCCCAGCTTCATCATTACTATTTGTGAGTCCAGGAGAAGGCCCAAAACCTTCTTCAAGGCGATTTCTAGAACCGTAGTACCCAAGTCCAACTGCACTAATTAGGCCACCAGATTGAAGATCAAAAGCAGATGTTTCAAGAAGAGATAGGTTCGCATTAATTGATGATCCATTCTCAATTGTGATGGCCGTATCGGCCGCAATTGAAATCGATTTAAGATATTCTGTATAAGAAATACTTGAGCCAGCTTGAAGGCTTAGGCTTCCTGTTAAATCAATCGAGAAATTTCCATTATGGCCTTGAATTGCAAGCCCTGCACTTGGAGATAGAATAAGATCCGCACCAGTGAGAACAATATTATTTCCTAATGGTTTAGTTGCAGCAATTGTACAAGTAGTTGCGAAATTACCACTATCACAAATGGCATCATTAGTTGAAAGTCCTAAGTGAAATGTTCCAGGGCCACCGTGCTTACTACTAGTGCCACCATTAGTATTAACAACACCTGTTAAGTTATAATTACTACCTGCAAGTTCAATTGAAAGCCTTCCACCAGAACCACTACCACTTCCGTAGTAATATAATTTACCTTCGCCACCAGAAACAAGAATATTTCCAGTTCCAATAATAGAGTTGGCCGCTTGAATCCAAACAGAACCTCCGGCACCACCACCTGAAGCATAAATAGAAGTGGTCGCTCCGTCATTTCCTTGTGCCAGGATATTACCATTTACAATAATATCGTTGGCCACAATCTTAATGGCCCCTCCACCATTACCACCAGAAACATTCTTAGAAGCTCCACCACCTGAACCATAGTCAACAGGATTGGTTGCACTACCATATGGAGTTTGTCCACCTAGCGTTGCTGCGCCTTCTCCGTTACCACCAGCAGAAGCGTGAGCTCCACCACCAGCTTCATCTGTATTATTTGAAAGTCCAGGAGAGATCCCAAAACCATCTTGACGGCCAAGACCGGCCCCAAGATAGCCAAGTCCTTTTGCATTGAGACTTGAACCTGCTTGGAGTTCCAGGGTCTGCGCTTCTAGATTTGTGAGATTAGCTAGAATCGTTGCATTTGTTTCTAACGAAATATTTCCATCAGCAAGGATTTCAATACCACGAGCATTAGCAGGATATGTGATACTAGAGTTTGGCTTAAGAGTTAAGTTACCAGTTAGATCAAGTGTAACACCAGGGTTTAGACCATCAACAGATAGTGAGACACTATCTGCAATTTCTACGTTATTTGCATTGATTGTATAATTTGCACCAATTGTTTTACTTTGATTAATAAAGCAAGTTGAAACGAGGTCACCACTATCACAAATCGCTGAAGGATTTGCTAGAGCTAAATAAAACGTTCCATCGCCGGCCCTTTTCTTTCCAAGGCCACCTGTCGTTAAAACATTTCCAGAGAAGTCATAAGAAGAGCCATTAAACTCAATGGCAATACGGCCCCCAGAACCACTTCCTGCTCCGTAGGTATATGTCTTACCTGCACCACCTTTTGCTGTAATTAACCCTGTACCAGAAAATGAGTTGTTAATCTGTAGCCAAATTGATCCACCAGCTCCTCCACCAGCTGCATAAATAGAACTAGATGCCCCATCAGTACCATTAGCAGTTAAGGAACCATTAACAATTAAGTCATCTGTAATGATTTTAATGGCACCTCCACCATCTCCACCATCACGCCCATTTGAAGAACCAGCACTTGATCCATATTCAATAGGAGCGCTCGCAACACCATAAGTAACGCTACCACCTGTAGTTGATCCACCTTCTCCATTAGCGCCAGTAGATGCGTGTCCAGCACCACCCGACTCGTCACTTCCATTACCCAGACCTGGAGAAGGACCTTTTCCATCTTGCCCACCATCACGGCCTCCAGTGAAACCTCGGCCATTAAGATTAATTGCACCACCCGACTGGATATCAATATTTGTAGCATTAAGTTCTGTTATATTGGCCGCAAGTGTTCCACCAGATTCAATCACAAGATTACTACCAATATTAAGCTCAATACTTGTAGCATCAGGAGTTTGAACAAGAGCACCACTTTGAAGAGTTAAATTTCCTAAGATCGTATAAGTTACATTGGCCATGAGTGTTTGAGTATCATTGATATAACACGTTGTTAGAATATCTCCACCACCACTACAACTTGGATAAATATTTGGGATATTTACATAGGCCGTTCCCTCAGCAACTCCACGTCCAGCAAGGTGGCTAACATTTGCATTAACAGTTGCCTGATTTGCAATAATTGAAATTCGTCCTCCAGCACCATTGGCAGCGGAGTTGGTATGACCAGAACTTCCACCAGTTGCCGTTAGTGTCGCAGCTAAAATTAAGTTATCTGCAGAAAGCCAAATTGAACCACCAGCACCACCACCAGAGATATCACTACTTTCTTGGCCATTGCCACCATTAGCAGAGATTGTTCCTGAAATATCTAAAGTATTTGTCACACTTAACTTAACGGCACCACCACCGCTTCCACCAATACGTGAACCACCAGCACCTCCACCTGAACCAAAATCAACAGGAGAACTAATTGAACCGTATGCAGGAGCTCCGGCCGTCCCAGCATTACCATTGAAACCATCTGTTGCGTGACCACCGCCACCACCATTATCATCAGTCCCAATACCACCAGCTGGTCCACCACCATTGCCCATGGCACGGCCTCCGAAGTACCCCTTATTATTTACATTAATGGCACCAGAGATCGTTGCATTTGAAATAGTTGAGTCTGAAATATTAGCGTTTAGTGTCCCGGCCATATTAAAATTATTAGCAACAATATTACTAATGGCCGTCATTGCATCCATTGATAAAACACTACCAGTGGCCATTGTGAAATCGCCGGCAGCATTATTAAAAGTAAAGTCAGAGTCAAGGCCCTTAACGCTTACGTTTCCTGTTGTATCAATTGTTAAGTTTCCGCTAGTGAGAATTATGTCACCACCGATAACTTTAGAAGTATTAATAATACATGTTGAAGAAAAATTTCCACTATCACAAAGTTGGTCATTGCTTGCAAGACCTAAATAGAAGCTTCCATCTGATGCGCGAGTACCGACACTTCCCCCAGAAATACTAATGGTTCCATTAAATGTATAAACCCCAGAGTTTTGATAAATTGCAATTCGTCCAGCTGCTCCAGCTCCCGTCCCTTGTGAACCATTAATTCCACCAGCAGAGCCACCATTAACAGAAATACTACCACCACCAGTAATAGTATTTTGAGAAATAACCCATAGCGATCCACCAGAACCACCAGCTCCTTGATCACAACAACTGTTAACACCAGCACCACCTTGGGCAAGAATGCTTCCATCAATATTTAAATTAGTCGCAATAATTTTAGCGACACCACCACCGGCTCCACCGGCCTGAGCATCACCAGCACCACCACCAGAACCAAAGTCAACAGGCTCAGTTCTTGAACCATAGACAGTTGTCCCTCCACTTGAGCGGCCATCACCACCAGGCCCTGCGTGTCCTGCTCCACCTGGGTCAGCACTTGTGTTAGAGTGTCCAAAACCTCCAGAAGGTCCACTTCCATTAGCAGCGCCACTGGCACCACCAGCATAACCTTTGCTTGAGACATCAATACTTGCACCTGCTTGAATATCAAGAGTCGTCGTACTTAAAAGAGTAAGGTTTGCAGAAATTTTTCCACCCGATTCAATCGTAGTACTCCCATCAACTTGCATAATAATTTTCTCAACAGCATTTGAAGAGATATCACCACCACTTTGAATCACAAGATTACCAGGAATATAAATGACTGTTGCATCGGCCATGGTTTGAAGATCATTTACATAGCAAGTTGTATTAACATCTCCTCCACCTGAACACGTTAAGCTCGTTCCAGAAGAAGCGATGGCCGCAGTTGTAAACGTCGTACTTTGTTGTCCAATCGTATTACTTGAAGTATCGATATAACAAACTGTTAGGCTATATTGTGTTGAAGGATCAAGTGATGAGATGGATTGCGAAAGATTAGTATTTCCAAAGTCAACACCTGCGCTACAATCACTTGGCGCCGTTGTTCCTGTTGCTATTTGATATTTATATGTTTGAAGATTTGTTGTGTTGATTACTGCGTAACTGAGGTCAATATCGTAACTATTAATTGCATCAATATTTAGAGAGTGTAAGTAGCTAGAAGTTTTTGAGAAGTTTTTAGATTCTGGACTAGATGTATTTCCGGCATTATCGGAAACTGTCGCACTTACGGTTACTGCTCCATCTGCCTGGGAGCTAAAGTCAAAGGTATCACTCCAATTCCCTCCAGTACATGCTGTTGACTTCGTCACGACATTTCCACTTAGAGTCACGCTACCATCTTCTGTACAGGTTCCTGATAAAGTAGCACTTGGGCCAAAGACTTCACCAGCTGTATTTGTAATAGTCACACTTGGAACTGAAGTATCATAATTGATCGTAGCGCTAATTGGATTATCACTGATATAGTCACCAGTTGTGGCCGTCCAAATATAAACAGTTCTTGATCCATCTGCACCTGCTGAAAAAGTAAAATCAGTTGGCTCAGTCGTCACCCAACTTCCACCAGCACATGTCGAAGTATCGGCCGGCTTTGTGGCCTGAGTTTCAGATAAACACCACATCGTCGCATAAGTATCATTTCCAACACTAAGTCCAACTGTTAAATCATTTGAGTCACTAGATGACATTGTAAGTGTTGGATCAGGCATCGAAACGTTCTTTGTCAGAGAAATCGTTTCTTGGGGCGAAGAATTTCCTGCGCTATCAGTATAGACAACATCAAAGTCGAGGGCACCATTAGGAATTGCTGCTGTATCAACATCAACACTCCATGCTCCCCCTGAACAAGTTGTCGTCGCATTTGCTGCATTTGTTAATTGAACCTCACCACCGTCTTCACTACACGTTCCACTAAGAGTAAAACTTGTTTGATTTGATTCATCAATGACAGTGGCAGGAGATGTTGTAATGGCCGTTGTTGGTGCAACGGTATCAACTTCAATAGTTCCAACAATTGGATCTTCGGAAATATGATCAGCACTATCTGCCGTCCAAACATAGAGATCACGACTCCCTTCACCAGGAGTGAATGTATAAGTAGCAGGAGGAGTCGCCGTCCAAGCGCTGCCATTACAAGTTGCTGTGTCTGTAGGTTGAGTTGTTTGAGTTTCAGAAATACAATATTTTGTCGCACCATCTGTATTTGCGACACTAATACCAACAGTTAAGTCATTACTAAACTCCTCACTGCTAGAGTCTGAGTCTAAGAGAGAGACTGTTGGAATTGTAATACCTCCACCACCAACGATAGAGTACTTAATCTTCGAACAGGAGCTAAAAGCTATTGCTATTAGAAAGAGAAAAACGTGCATCGATATCAAACCTGTTAAATAATTTTCGTTACTCAAACAAGTTTATCGACATAAAGTAAATTTTCTTAACAATTTTTAGTATTTAGCATAACTAGCTAAAGATACTGTTCACAAATGCTAGTAATATTAGCTATTTGTAAACCTAATCTATTGAGATCTCAAGTTATGGCCATCGGCCTGATTTAGCATCGAAGATTTTCAAACTGCCAAGCCTAGGTGCCATGCACCTTTGGTTTCGCATCTGCTAAATACGAAATAATCAAGGCAGTTCTTAGCAAGTGCGAAACCAAAGGAGCATGGCACACTTATTTACAGTCACGCATGCGCTGTAGCAGCTCACTATCCTGCTCTTGAATTCGAGGTCTTAGGTACTCAACAACAGAAGAGTTTTCTTGTAGGATACGAACTAAGCGGCATAGAAAGACATTATCCTCAGCACTTTCAACAATCGACCAACCATCAACGACATTATTCGTCTCGTAGAAGAATTTAAAGAAGAGCTCTTTATATTCAAGTTTTACGTTCTTTCCGGCCTGAGCAACTAACTGCTCGCCTAGTGCCTTATCATGAACTGAAAATCCCCACGTCAGTCGATCTCCACTACCGAGATCAAGTGTTCCCTCGTATGTTTTAAAGAAGACACCTTTCTTTGTAATTCGCACTAATTTTCCAGAGCGAGTCCCATCAGATTTAGGGTAATTTAAGATTCCCCAACCTAGAAGACCTGCAATGATAGCGAGAATAAAAAGTGTGAAATAGATTTTCTTCTTCAAATGAACAACCTCGTTAAATAATTGATACTCCTATTGTAGCCATTTACATCATTAGTTGTAAAAAACTTAATCTTATTAACGCATCTTTATACCTCTTAAGTTTAATCTAGCGCCTGTGTGCGTTAAATTTCAACAAAGCCAAAGAGCGAGGTTAGATGTGTTCAACTTCATCGATTTAACAGATACCCAGGCCGTTATTCCAATTCTAGGCCTGTGCCTTCTGCTTTGTCTTGTGGTAGCACGTTTTACTAAATTTATCGGTATCCCCAAAGTCAGTGGCTTCATTATGCTTGGGATTATCCTAGGTCCCTATGTCACGGGTATCATCACTCACGAATTTCTAGAAAAAACGAATTATCTTTCAGACCTGGCCTTAGGGCTTATTCTCTTTAATATTGGTGGGGAATTTAATAAGTATCTTTTGCGGCGATTAAGTAACGAGCTCATCAAAGAAACGCATTTTAAAGTCTTTCTGATGTTTCTTATCAGTAGCATCCTCTTTGCTACTTGCCTGCTGATATTTACCGGACTCTCCGCGGCCAATGTATTTATTATTGCCGTCATGCTTGGAATTATAAGTATTGAAGCAGCACCGCCTACGACGGTTCTTGTTATGAAAGAATATAATACTCATGGCCCGATAACTGATGCCATCATGATCCACCTTGCAGTAGTAACAGGTTTAACTATTGTTGGTAGTTTATTCTTTACATCAATCTTTCAGGCAACGGGACTTTGGCCATCGTCTGTTTCTTCCTATCAGTCGATTCTTTCCATGGCCAAGGAAGTTATTGGCTCCATTGCAATTGGAGTTGCTCTTGGACTGCTTTTGACATGGCTTGAGAATTTTGAAAATAAGATTGGTAACTTCCTCTTTTCAATTCTTACAATGATTCTCTTTTCTCAAACTCTGGCCTATTTTTTAAACTTAAATGTTCTCTTAATTTCACTAGTTCTTGGATTTACGGTAACTCAGGCCTCTTCAAAAGGGAGGCTCATTCACACAACAGTAAGAGATATTGGAAGTTCACTCTATGCAATCTTCTTCGTCTACGCTGGTACACATATAAATATTGCAGGTCTAATTTCTGAAAATGCCCTCTTTGTGATCATGTACATTGTCATACGTACTTTTTCTGTCTTCTTTGCCCACCGTATCTTCGCCAGGCGGGTAACAACTAATGATTACAATATGTTAGGACATTGCCTCTACTCTCATGCTGGGACAGCAATTGCCATTGCCATGGCCATTCAAAAAATTCCCCATGTTACGAGCGACATTATCTTTCAAACCATAATCTCCAGTATTTTCATCTTTGAAATAGCAGGTCCGCTTATCCTTAAAGAAGCGCTTAAACGCAGCGGAGAGGTCTCCCTGGAGTCTCTAAACGACGGACAATTTAGCTATGGACAGGATCGCCGTTCAATTTTTAAAATCACCAAAGATTTTATCTCGAACAGCCTCTCGGGACTAAAAAAATAGTTTTGTCAGGATTAACAACCTGAGTTAAGATGCCTATATGGATACGACGATTTCAAATAATGAAAATAACGATGTGGAAGCATCGAATAAAGATATAACTGAACAAGTTTCACAAGAAGAAAACGAAACAAAAGAAGAAATTACGAAGACAAGAAAAGACCTACATATGCCACGTAGGATATTTCACTTCTCGATGGGCCTCATTGCGGGGATGATCTATAAGCATTTTCTAACTCACGCCCAGGCCGTCCATATTCTTGGTATTGCTACATGCGTTTTCTATATTCTTGAACAAATTAGAATTAATTACCCAGAAAATCGATTAATGAAATTAGGTAGTCGCTACCTTTTACGTGCAGAGGAACAACTTAAAGAGTCGGCCTCGATGCCATATCTAATGGGCCTCCTTCTAACAATCCTAACATTTCCAAAAACCATTACACTTGTTGCTGTTTTCACACTTGCAGTTTGTGACCCTTTAAGTGCTATCATTGGAATTCGCTTTGGAAAGACAAAGTTAAAAGATAACCGCTCCCTTGAGGGAACTCTAGCTTTTTTAATTGCAACAGTTGCGATTCACCTGATGGTTCTTCTAAGTGTTTACGAGTTTAATATAAGAATTGCTCTTGTCACAATTTGTAGCTCTCTTGTTGTAACGGCCGTGGACTTTATGGATTTTAAAATTGATGACAACCTAACGATTCCTCTATCAACAGCAGGGGCCCTTTGGGTATTCATGGCAATCTTTCTATAATGAGACACTAAAAGAATTTCAAAAATTTCTTTTTCTTAATTTGAACACGACGGTAAAAAGCTTCGTTCTTGGCCTCGTGCTTTATTTCCACGAGTCCTTCTTTGATAAATTCGTTTAGGTAGGACTCCAGTACTTCCATATTCACTTCATCAAGAAGACTGAGATCCTCACTTTTGATTGAAATGAGGAGATTCTCCATATTCATCCACTCAAAGAACGATATATTCTCCAAGATAATTTCTTTGGCCAAATCCATATCGTCATTTTGTAGGTTCTTATCGGTTTTAGAATTCACTTTAAAATTCCCCTCGCCCCATCTATTATAGAACATATGGAAAATAATACTAGTCGCACAATTGTTGGTACAAATCTCCCAATTGATTACTTTGAAATGGGTAACCCTAAAGCACAGAAGACACTTTTAGTCCTCCACGGCTTTGCTCAAAATAACGAACAAATCAAAGAAAATATCGTTGATAAATTATCACCACAAATTAGCGAAAGCTTTCGTATACTCATCCCAAATGGTGTTTTTCCAATTCCTAAGATTAGGCCAAATCAAATTACCTATCGCTATAGCTGGTACTTCTATGATCACACAAGACAGAAGTATTATATCGATATGAGTACACCGATTGAGGCCCTCGGAAATTTATTAAAAGAAAGAAATATTGAGTTTAAAGATGTCACTATCGTTGGTTATTCTCAAGGAGGCTATCTTGCACCAATTATGGCAAGTTACCTTCCAGGGATCCATGCCTCTATTGCCATAAATGCAAATACAAGAGTCGATAAGCTTGGCGAGAACTTAAACTTTAAGCACCTTTCAATTCATAACGAAGGTGATCCTGTTGTCGAATTTGAAAATTCTCACAATAGCTTTTTAGAGCTAAGAAAGAAAATAGCTGATGCTCGATACGAAAGCTTTGAGATTAATTCTCATGAAATTACACCAGAGAATTTAAAGGCCCTAGAATCTTACCTACTAGAAATCAAATAAGAGCTTTAAAAATTCTTTACGTGAATTGATGTCCACAGCACGGGAAGTATTAAAGGTTACGTGCCCTTCACCTTTGTGAAATTCAATATCCCACATAGACTCTGACGAGTAAGGAAGAATACTATAGCGAGAGTCCACAATTGTATTGCCTTCTCCCCAGTGAAGATAGCCACTTGTAAAACTTCTAAATCTCTCATAGTCATAAGGGAACTTATCTGACTTATAATGTTTTAAAAGATTCTTAATTTCTTTTTCTTTAACAATGGATGCACTCTCACTTTTTGGATAGAGTTTAATCTTACCAAAAGGAATACTTTTAACGGCATAGAACTTTGCCTGATCTTGGTCGACAACAATTCCACGCCAGACCACATTATTAAAGATCGTAGGCTTGATCATCTTTCTTTGGGTCTGCTCATTAATAAGCCCCTTTGTTGTTAGAAAGTTTGTCACGCGCTCTCTTTGATAAAAGCCAAGAGACATGAAAGCAATAACATAGATGATGGCCGCAGTATTAAATTTCAAATTCTTCGTACGTAGACAAGTAAGAACAAGAATAACTAGTGGAATTGTACAAAGAGGATCAATAACGGCAACAGTATTTAGAGCAACCCTTGTGGAAGAAAGGGGCCAAAAAAGTTGTGTTCCATAATTTGTAAATGAATCCAGGAGGCCATGGGTGGCATAGGCACAAAATGTATAAAGATAACTTCTTTTAACAGGAACCCTAAATAGTTTAAGAAATAAACTAACAATCAAGGCACCAATGGGAATAAAAAAGAGTGAATGAGTAAAGTGTCTGTGAAATTGAACGTGAAATAGTGGATCAGTTGATGAGCGAATGAGAATATCGAGATCCGCGGCCATTCCCGCAAGGGCACCCCAAAGAGCTATCGTCTTTAAACTAGGCGCTTCTTTAGCTCCTTTAGCCTCTTTTGGTTCTTCCTTCTTTCTTTGTATCTTTGACTTAACCTTGGTCGCTCCTAGAGCAGCCATTGATCCAAGTACCGCCTGTGATAATGGGTCCACTAAAATCCTCACTTTATGTATTCACCTAGAGTATGTTACCATAATTCCATGAAGTTTTTAAAAGACCAAGCACTCCTTGCAGGTATAAAAAACATTTGTATACTAACTGGTGCCGGCATCTCTAAGGAGTCGGGATTAAAGACTTTTCGCGACCAAAATGGGCTTTGGGAAAATCACGATATTTACGAAGTGGCCTCTCCCTTGGCCTTCAACAATAACCCAAATTTAGTCCACGAATTCTATAATCAAAGAAGACGACAGCTACAATCAGGTGAAGTTCACCCTAATGATGCCCACCAGGCCTTGGCCGATTTAGAAAAGTCAGGTAAATTTAAGACAACCATTATCACTCAAAATGTTGATAACCTCCATGAGAGGTCTGGCTCAAAAAATATCTTCCACATGCATGGCCAGCTTTTAAAAGTTCGTTGTAAGAAAACGAAGAAAATCTATGAATGGAAAGATGACCTTACAGTTGAAGATCGCTGCCAGTGTTGTCATACGAAGGGCAATCTAAGGCCACATATCGTGTGGTTTGGCGAAGTTCCGCTCTATCTCGACGAAATTCAAGATGCCCTCCTAAAGTGTGATCTCTTTATTTCAATTGGCACTTCTGGGCTTGTCTACCCTGCGGCCAACTTTGTGGCGATTGCTAAGAGCGCCGGTGCTCACTGTCTAGAGATCAATCCGCACCCGACAAATAACGCTGAACTTTTCGATGAAACCATTGCAGAGGTAGCAACGCAAGGCGTACGCCACTTTGTGGAATCCATGCTTCAAATCTAGCGTGCAGAAATTACATATTTCATAAAATCACTTTAATTTTCGTATCCCCTTGGCTATAAGTGGGCACTCAATGCTATTGGAGAGATATATGAAATCAGTGATTTTAACACTAGCGATGCTTTTTGCAGTTACATCTAACGCACAAGCTTCAAGTAATATTAGAGAAATTTGTGAAAACGCTTACTATGCCACTGGCTATACTAAGCTTCATCAATATAATCTCATCGTCAACTGGGCCCGTATTTCGGATCATGTCCTAGTTGATCTTGAGAATATTATCTACTCGGACTATTTCAAGGTTCTAGCTGAAAAAGATCTGGGAAATAACAAATCAAAATATACTTTAAAAGAAAATGGAAAACTAAATTCATATCAATATGAAGCGGCCCTTAGTGAACTTGCGAAGATCACAGGAAATAACGCTTCATGTGTTTATGATCTTTAATCGTTAGAGGGAAAAAATATGAAAAAATTATTACTAGCTGCTACTCTTTTTATTTCTGTAAACGCAAGCGCAAACCAAATCAAAATTTGTGCAATGGAAGCTCAAGAAACTTGTAAAGAGTTAACAAACAAAGAAGATTTCTACACATGTTTCAATTCAGTACGTGACTACTGTATTGATAGCTACATGTACCAATCAGGTAACAAGTCGATGCCATGGTGTTTTGATGAGTGTGCTCTTGTTCAAGACGAAGCTCAAAGAAACCTTTGTTACGAAACTTGTACTGAAAAATAATTCAAACAAATAAGTACAAATAAAGAAGGCACCCATTGGGTGCCTTTTTATATTCATTTTTATCTTTCAACGATAGCAACAACGCCCATCCCACCTGCTGTACAGATAGAGATTAGTCCGCGTCCGCCGCCTTTTTCTTGAAGCATTTTAGCAAGGCCTGCGACTATTCTTGCACCAGTAGCACCAAATGGGTGTCCAAGAGCAAGTGAGCCACCTTTAACATTTAGCTTTGAGCGATCAATTGATCCAAGCGCACCGTCTAGCCCGAGCTTAGTTTTACAGAATTCCTCATCTTCCCAAGCTTTAAGAGTACAAAGAACTTGAGCAGCAAAAGCTTCGTGAATTTCGTAGAAATCAAAGTCTTGAAGAGTTAGACCTGCACGTTTAAGAAGCTTTGGTACAGCATAAACAGGTGCCATTAAAAGCCCTTCTTCCTCGATAAAGTCAACTGCTGCCGACTGGCAAGTTGTGAAGTATGCTGAAACTTCTAAGTTATGTTCTTTTGCATATTCTTCTGAACATAGGAAAACACAAGAAGCGCCATCTGTAAGTGGTGTTGAGTTAGCAGCTGTTAAAGTAGCTTTATCTGATTTTTCAAAAGCTGTTCTAAGAGATCCCATCTTTTCAACAGTTGTATTAGCTCTTAGAATGCCATCACGCTCAAGGCCTTTAAATGGTACAACAAGGTCACTATAGAAACCTTCGTTATATGCACGCTCAGCATTTTGATGAGACTCCCATGCTAGTTGGTCTTGATCCTGACGAGCAATATTCCAACGTTGGGCCATAAGCTCACAACTTTGTCCCATTGAAAGTCCTGTACGAGGCTCCTTAACCGCAGGGAAAGATGGTTTTAGATCGGCCGGACGAATACTTAGTAATGCCTTTATGCGATCACCTGTTGTGCGAGCGTAATTTGCGCGGCTCATGGCATCTGAGAACTTCTTAGAGAATTCAACTGGGATATCACTATTTGTATCAACACCGCCAGCGATACCACACTCAATTTGTCCTGTTGCAATTTTCATGGCAATAATATTTGAGGCCTCAAGAGAAAGCCCACAAGCTTTTTGAATATCTGTAGCTGGAGTGTGAAAAGACAGTCCAGATTCAATTGTACACTCACGCGCAAGAGAGAAGTCATAGGCATGCTTACTAACAGCACCAAGAACAACCTCACCGACTTCTTGTCCCTTAAGATTCATCTTGTCGACTAAACCTTTTAAAGCAGCAGTCATTAGTTCCTTGTTAGAGACACCCTGATATTTTGTACCAGATCTTGCAAATGGAATACGTGATCCCGTGATAATACAAACTTTTCTTTGTTCCATTAGATTTCCTTTTTATTAATTTGCCTTTTAACCTATAAGGCTTTTTAGTTCGAAGATTATTTTACGATAACTACTTAAGTGAAAGAACTCTTCTAGCTCTGATAGTATCGTATTTAATTTTAGTTTTTCACGTCCCTCAATACACTTGAGTATTTCCACAACATACTTTTCAATAACGATAAAGCAAATCGCCAATGGTGAGAGATTTGACGTGTACACGTCAGGAAATCCCACGCCATTTAGTGATCCGTGGTGCTGGCGAACGATAACATCAATCCCTGTTGGAATCCCTGATATTTCTTGAAGTAAAGTAGTAGTCATATTGGCGTGTTCTAAAACAAGCTTCCTTTCTGATTCACTTAAGTCCACTTGCTCCATATCGTCGAGAGAGTGAATTTTAAGAAGCTTCTCTTCACGTAAGACAATATCGTGAAAAAAGCAAATATAACAAACCTTATCCATCGTTTGCTTAAGTTGTTCACCTCTTCCCCATCCAAGATTTGGAATAATCTGGTAGAAGAATAAACTCGCTAGATAATTTCTTTTGAATGCGTATGTTGTTTCATTTTCTAAGAGAGAGCGAAGTAGTGTCGAGAGCTTCTTTGAGCTATTTACCGTCTTTGTCATAGCAACAATTGAGGTCTTAGCAAGCTTCACAGTTTGTGGAGTGATTCCTATTTCATTGAGAAGGTTTTGAGAGATCTCAAAAGTATCACTACTTACTTCCATCACCTTCTTATCTTCTTTGAAGGCCTTAACGACCTTAGTTAAAGACTGAGAAAGAATTTGTCCCATAAGCTTTTCAAAGTCTACTTTTTGGACAAAGAAATGAGTTAGGTTATTTTGCTCATAGCGCCTAACAATATCCTTATCAAGAATATCGTTAGCATAGATACGCTTTACAAAATGCTCCTCACCGGCCTTAGTCATTTTTATATAAATATCACAACATGGGTTTGAAAGCTGATAGAAATTAGTAATTTCAACACTAACAAAGTCGGGCATCTTCAAATGTCTTAATTCTTCATCTGTAATATTTAAGCTCTTGATAAGTTGAAGGCTAATGTCTCTAAGAGAGAATCTTGATGGTAGAGAAGTAAAATTACCATAATCAATCTCCATCTCCCCTAAGATAACAACAGGCTTTTTAATCGTGTGATCGATCATGAAATTAACAAAATTTTGACCACCGGGGATATTCCTCCCCTCACTATCGATATATTTATTTTCGCAAATAATTCCATCGAAGCTTGTTAAATCATCCGCACTCTTTATTAGAGATGAGTTCTCGAGGCATTCAATCTCAAAAGAGTACTCATTTGTTAAGTACTCTCTCACACTAGATTGGATACGCTCATCAGAATGGATAATTAGCAATTTTCTCATTAAAACGATCTTCTCTTAAAGATAGAGTTAAAAATAAATCCCCATATCGCCATAGTTGCCACAAGATGAACAAGGCCAAAGACAAAACTCTTAACGATATCGATATTTAACTCGGCCCCTAAAGATAACATATCCGCAAGACCTGAAATTTCTCCAATTCTTGGCAATAGCCAATAAAAGATAAATCCAAAAATAGAAGAAAGGTTAAGCCCTGATAGTGCAGGATTTCCTGCCTGAATATAAGTGTAGACACCAACCGAGGCGATAACATAGAAACATGTTAAAAGTAGTGTTCCAATCTTATTAAAGAATAAGCTAAAGAAGCAGCTAACAAACATGATAATTAAGATTTGTAAGAAGTGTGGAATAAGTGAAGCGGTCATCTTAATCATTGAAAAGTCCACTCCCTTAGGAACAAGATCATTCGAGATTAAGATAATAATACCGATAATAAGAATGAATACTAAGTAAAGAAAACTTAAAAGTGCCCCACCTAGCATACGATTAATCACGTATGAAGAACGATTGATTGGTAGCGCTAAGATTTGAGAAATAACACCACTCTCTAAATCACTACGAAAGATATTTGCCGAAATCAGGGCCGCAACAAGCTTTGCACTAAGACTGATAATCCATATCACAACCGTCATACTTGCTGTTGCGAGATAAGTACTAAAACCCGACTCTTGGATTTCAACTTGTAGAGTATTACTTAAAACACCACCTAGATACATTACGACAACAGTCATAGCAAATAAGAAGATGACTGATTTATTTCTAACTTCTTTTTCAATTGTATTTTTAATTAGCGTAAAATTAAACATGAGCTTCCTCACTTTCTTCTTTTGTCCCTTTAACTAGAGTATAGAAACGATCCTCTAAAGACATCCCATCACGAACATCATCAATTAGGCCTTGGGCCTGAACTTTACCGTGATTTAAAATAATAACTTTCTTTGCAAACTTCTCCACCTCAGAAAGAATGTGAGAGTTGATTAAGATTGTTTTCCCTTTGCTTGAAAGCTCAAGACAAATATCCTTCACATCTTTAATCCCAATTGGATCTAGACCAGAAAATGGCTCATCTAAAATGATGAGATCTTTGTCTGCGACAATTGCGATACAAAGACCAACTCGTTGCATTTGTCCTTTTGACAGCTCACTAAGTTTCTTCTTACCCAACTCTCCTATTGAAAGCTTACCTAGGGCCTCCTTAATTCTCTCTTTTACTTGAGACTTCTCGACTTGATGAAATTCAGCAAAGAACTTTAGAGTTTCCTCAACAGTAAAGTAATTATAAAAAGTGAACTTTTCTGGTAGGTACACAAGGCGTGATCGTGACATTGGATCATTAGAATCGATATCATAAATCGAGATCTTTCCACTATCAGCACTAATAAGGTTTAGCATACACTTTACAAAAGTAGTCTTACCGGCTCCATTTGGCCCTAAAAGAGCAACAACATCACCATGCTCAACAGTCAATGAAAAGTCAGATAATGCCTTTTGGTCTCTATAACTCTTAGAGACATTTTCAACGTTAATTACGCTCATATATAAATCCTTATTTATCGAGAATTGTTTTAGAGTTGATACTACGTGGGCGCTTTTGCTCATCAATGGCCACGTAAGTAAAGATTCCATCTGTTACTCTTACACGCTCAGTTTCAAACTTACGAATAACCCAAGCTTCAACCTTGACAGCAAGAGATGTATTTCCTTCTCTTACAGTTGAGCAGTAACAACAGAGAATATCCCCGACCCCAACAGGTTGGATGAATTTCATTGCTTCAATTGCAATTGTTGCCGTACGGCCATTACAGCGTTTTCCAGAATAGATTGCACCGGCGATATCCATTTGCGAAAGAACCCAACCTCCAAAGATATCACCATTGTGATTTGTATCACAAGGCATCGTTAGCGTACGAACACATAGTTCTCCTACTGGTTCATTTTCACTATTTTTTCCCACCATTTATATCCTTTTAAAGTCAGTTATAATAATTATAAAATATACCTATAATTTTAGAGTAAAAGGTCATTCAATGCTAGAAAAGAAAGAATTGCAACTCATTGGACAAGCTGTTGTTGTCAGCAGTGTTATTGTGGCAGTATTAAACGGAGTGTATCTGTCTGGTATTTTCCTACAAGATGGAATGGTTTCAAGATTGCTAATTCTCTTAGGCGGAAATTTCATCAAAGGTGGCTACATTCAGTGGCTAACGTACTTGGCCTTCTTCTGGTCAATCTCCGAAATAAAAGCATTAAAGGCACAAATAAAAGCAGAGAAATCCTACTTTAAGGCCAATCTGCTGCCTACAGATGAAAAGCACCTGCTCATGTCTGACGATGTTATTCAGATTGGTCAAAAAGTGAAAGACTTTGAGAAGAAGTATTCAAAGACTCTGCTTACTCAACTCATTAAGAACTCTTGTGCGAAATTTCGTTCAACGAAAAATGTTTCAGAAGTTCTTGAGGTTATTAATATCATCACAGACCTACACAGAGATAACTCAGAAACTGAACAGTCCAATATTCGCTATCTCTTATGGGCCATTCCCTCTCTAGGATTCATTGGTACCGTACTTGGTATTTCAAGCGCCTTAATGCTTGCGAACTCTAAAGACATGCAGCTAATTACATCAACTCTTGGTGTTGCCTTTGATACAACACTTGTTGCACTTATTCTAAGTATCATTCTTATGTGGCTCTTTCACGACCTACAAAAAGCAACAGATCAATTTCATATGAAGACAAAAGAATATGTTATTGAAAACCTTGTTAATAAGATTGAGATGTAGGAAAGCAAAGAATGCGCCAAAGAAAGTCCATAGACGTTTTTAATATTTCATTTCTCGATCTACTTTCAGGAGCACTTGGAGCGGTTATCATCCTCTTTATTGTTGTTCCAAAGAATGAAACTCCAGTTGCTGAAAAGCCAAAAGAAGTTTGTGTTGATAATTCACAGGCCTTGTCTCAATGTGAGAAGCTTGCCCAAGATCAAAAGAAAGTCATCCAGGAGCTTACTGCTCAAATTACTCCACCTAAGGCGAAACCAGAACCAAGGCCTAAGCCAAAACCGACACCTGCTCCTGTTGCCAAGAGTGCTGATGTAGGATTTAACTTTAAAGGCAAACGCGTGGCCTTCCTCATTGATGTCTCGGGCTCAATGGGGACAGATGATCGCATCGGCCAAGTAAAGGCAGGACTTAAGATGCTTATTGCCTCAATGGGTAAGGATTACTATGTCGATATTATCTATTTTCCAGGCAAGAATCGCAGTTCACAATATGCCCTCTGGGGTGTTTTACAAGACCTTAGGGATCTAAAAATAAAAGAAGAAGTCTATGAGTTCTTGGCAAGTTTAAGGCCTTATGGGGCCACACCAACAAGGGCCGCCCTTAAGTATGTCATTGACCAATATCCACAAGTAACTGATATCGTTCTCCTAAGTGATGGCTCCCCGACAAAGTCAGGGCGAACAACTTCACCGGATAATATCGATGATATTGTTAGGGATATCACTGATAAGAATCGCCTTCGAAAAGTACAAATTAATGCCATTGGGGTTGGGGCAAAGAACTTTAGTAAGTCGTCGGATTTATATAAGTTTTTAAAGAATTTAACAGATGCCAATAACGGTTTTTTCTATGGCTTCTAAAGTTGGCGAAATTTACGGATTTTGCTAACTATAGATTTTATAGTGATTTTCACCTAAGCCTCTGATTTTATTAATTTAGTTAACCAGCGACTTCAGCGACTTATCCAAAATTGTCATAATAGTGTCAATGAACATGGCACTTAAACCAACATTTCGTCAGCACATTGTCAGAGTCTTGTTAAGAGCAAGTTTCTCGGCACTCTTTTTTGGAGCGACTCTCCTATTTACCTCATGTGCAGGGCCAATGAACCCATTCGGAAGTGACACTCTTTCAATTATTAATGATGGAGATAGTTTCGAAAATCTTGAGGCCTTTACTAATATCTTAGACAACCATCTAAACTTCGATAATGTTGGAACGAGTACAATAGGTATCGAGTTTTTTCCAAAGAAACAAAATCGTCACACTATTTATGATCTCTATATTAAGATCAATTCAACTCGAGGAAAACTTAATCCTGAAAATATTGTGATCTTTTGGAACGGTAGAAATATTACTTCAAGTTTTAAGAATAATAATAAAGTTATCTATGAAGACGACCAAAATATTATTTACAAGATCAACCGACTAAGTCTACCTGCAAGACTTGAGACTGATATTAAAATTGGCTATCAGTACCGTGGAGAAATTCGTTCACTATATCGTTATGAAGAACCTTCATGTAAACAATTTACAACGGCCAATAATAAAACAACGATTACAACAACTGACCCATTTAATGTTAAGACAAGCTTTATTGATCTTGTAAAAAGAGAAGCTTCTAAAGTACATACTAACCCTTCCATGCTACTAGGTATTATTGCCCAAGAGTCAGGCTTTAATTATCGCTCGGTAAGCTCAGCAAAGGCCATTGGACTGACGCAAGTTACAGATGCAGCAAGCCAGCACGTTATTAAGAAGTACGACACGTGGAAAGTTGACAAAAGAATTGAAAAACTTCCGTATGGACTAGTTAAGTTTATGGTTAGATCTGGAAAGATTAACCAAAATAATGATTGGCGACTGAATCGTAAAAAATCGGTTATCGGTGGACTTGAGTATATTGAATACCTAAAGAAGTATTGGCGTGGCAATATCGACCTTGTTCAAAAGTCATATCCAAAAATAAAAAATCTTAAGACTTTTGAAAAAAGCCAACTCTATACCGACTTAATTCTTGCCAGCTACAACTCTGGGCCATTTAGAGTGAAGTCTCAATTAATAAAACTAGAAACAGACTGGCGTAATTCTGATCGCCTTCAAGAAGCAAAGAATTATATTAATCGCGTAAATAGTTACTGTTATCACTTTACACAAAATGACACTCAAGGAGTCATCAATGAAGATCAAGCCATTAATCTTTAATATCTATGCATTTGTGTTTATTGCAATTGCAGTTAGTATTCCAATTCAGGTCATGTTCCTCTATGGTCATGGTGCAACTGATATTGGTGCCATCTGGTCGAAAATGACAGTCTTTAACTTCATGGTTATGGCCTCTTGTTTTCTTAATGCTTACTTTTCTTTTACAGCACAAGATGACATCAAGTGGAGCTTCCCATTATCGATTGGCTTTGTTTGTTTAAATAATTCGATTGTCCTAGTTTATGGAAATGACTTTGAAGCGGCTTCAGTTATTCTATCAACTTTTGCCTATATCCTTATGACTTCATACTTTATTCTGAGTCATGAAACGAATGTTATTAACTCACCTGCAGCTCAGTGGTGGAAAACAGCAATTCGTTACCAAGCACCACTTCCAACAAAAGTGTCATCAACAGATATTCCAATTAACCTTGGTGAAACTTTTGATATCTCAAGAACAGGTGCTTATATTTCATATAATACACCAACACAAAAAGATATCTTCAACTGTGGAGACACTTTTACTTTCAATATCGGAACAGATTTAGAACTAAAGGCCAAGGTCGTTAGAAAATCGAATGCTGTCGGACGCTACCCAGAAGGAATGGGGGTACAATTTGTCGAGCTTGGGGTTGGTGAAAGACTTCAATTAGAGAAGCTTTTAACAAGCCTTAGACAAAGTGTAGATGAAGAAAATATGGATAGTGATAACGATTACGAAGAGTACAATAACGCTGCTTAGTCGTCCCCTAAGTAGCTAAAATAACGAGCTTGATATTTAAATTGGCAGGACCTCACTGAGGTCCTGTTTTTTTATTGGGACTATATTTCAAGTAAATTCTACAATCTCCTACCATCTGTTCATAAATTACCGTAAAAGCAAAGTATGTTACGTACAACTCTAATAATTTTAGCAACATCACTAACAGTGGCCCAGCCCCTTGACCTCAAGGCACATGGTGACACTAAACCTCAGTTTAACCAAGCAGAATTCAGAAAACGCTTATCTGCCCTGATGAAAAAAGGAAAGCGCACGCTCTACTACAAAGAAGCAAGGCTTTATCTTTTTAATAATATCTACGCTTATAATAAGAGCGGTTCTGAGAATAAGTTTCTAAAAGATCTCTACTGTGGCAATGAGTACGAAACGAATGTTGACATTAACTTAGATCAAGAAAATCTTCCTGATGGAAATATCATTAATACTGAGCATACGTGGCCTAAGTCACGCTTCTTTGAATATGGAGACTCAGTTGAACACGGAAAGAATGAATATGATGATATGGTTGCAGATATGCACCACCTCTTTCCAACGGACTCTTTTGTAAATAGCATGAGGGCCTCATATCACTACGGTGAAGTTGATGAGAATAAACTTCAAGACTGTGGGGAATCAAAATTTGGAAAGAATAAGAAGTATCCAACAATGCCTTTATTTGAGCCACCAAATGAAGTTAAGGGCGATATTGCCCGTGGCCTATTCTACTTTGCTGTCACATATGAGCTACCAATCAATGATCGCGAAGAAGAGTTCCTAAGAGCATGGGATAAGTTAGATCCAGTATCTGAGTTTGAAAAGTTTAGGAATGATGAAGTAGAAAAGTATCAGGGCAACCGTAATCCATTTATCGATTACCCTGAACTTATTAATTTGCTAACGGACCTTTAATTATTTGATCTTTGCCATTTCACTTGCTGGATCCTTAGAGTTTCCATTCAAGCGACGGTCTAAGATCATTTTAAAATGAGAATATGGGTATGCGCCCTTAACTGGAACACCGGCCACGACAAAACCAGGAGTGCCACTAAAGCCCAGTTTATTTGCACTTGCTACGTCCGCAGCAATTTTATTTTCAACACGTTTAGAACTTACAAGTTCTTTAATTTTACCAACATCTAATTTCATCTCTTTAACAAGACTAATCAAATATTTCTCACCATGGCGAACCTTGTTTTGATTCCTCAAAATTGTCTCATGGAAATCAAATGCCTTTTGTCCATACTCAATTCGAATGGCCTCATAGTACTTGGCCGCAAGCCTAGCATTAGGGTGAATTGAATCAATAGGAAGGTGACGATAAACAAAAGCTACATCATCTTTATAATCATCAAGGACCTGCTTAACTGTCTCTAGTGCGCGATAACAGAATGGACACTGAAAGTCAGAGTATTCATAAATAATAACCTTTGCGTTTGGATTACCAATAATTAAGTCTTCGCTATGCTTTTCAACTTCAATTGGATTTTTAAAAGCAGCTTCTAAGATTTCTTGCTCTTTCTTATTTCGATCTTCAAGGGCCTTCTCTCTCATTTGAGAGGCCATCTTCTGAAGTGTCTCCATAAATAGCTGTGGGTTCTTTTTCATCACTTCAGTTAAGATTTCAGGATTATCTTCCAATGTTTTTTGAAGATCACTTGCTGATTGCTTTGACTGGCATGATGCTAAGAACAAGGCAACAAAGGCAAAAAGAAGTGGAATAGTTAATCGCTTAGACATAAATGGCCCCTAGTAGTTATTTTTATTAACAAACCTTTCGTAATATTATGGCCAAGCTTTATTCACTCTACGTTAGAGTTATGTCAAATCTTTGAAAAGAATATAAAAAAAGGGCCTTTATAAAGACCCTATTTATCGGTTATTCGACGTTTTTAAATTTTACTGAGCAAATTGCGGGCGGAGTTTGTAACCAATTCCACGAACTGTTTCAATTAAATTTTCATTAAACTTCTGACGTAATTGAAGAACGTGTGTATCGACTGTACGAGTTGATGGATAGCATTCATATCCCCATACCTTATTTAAAATTTCATCACGTGAAAGAGCACGGTTTGGATTTTCAACAAGTAGCTTTAAGAAATCAAACTCCATTTTAGTTAGTTCGACTAAATTTCCGTCCCAAGTTACTTCTCTGGTATCATTATCAATCTTAAGCTTTCCAAGAGTTAGCACACCCTTTGTGTCAATATCCTTGGCCATGGCACCTTGATCACCAATACGAAGCTGAACACGGATACGAGCAAGTAGCTCGCGTGACTCAAAAGGCTTAGTCATATAATCATTCGCACCAGACTCAAGCCCTACGACCTTATCAATAAGGTCAGTCTTGGCCGTTAGAATAATCATTGGCGTGTTATTATTATTTGCACGGATCTCTTTAAGAAAGTCGATCCCTTGCCCATCAGGAAGCATCCAATCTTGGATAATAAGATTAAATCCTTTTAGATCAATTTTTCTTGCCTCTTCAAGAGTCTGTGCCCAAGTTGTATCAAACCCTTCCATTTTAAGAAAATCAAGAATTCCTTTTCCCAGTGAAACATCATCTTCAACTAATAGAATCTTATCCATACTTACTTCCTTTTAGGTAGCGTAATAATAAATTTCGTCGGCTTCTTTACCAACTCAATTTTTCCGCCCCATTCATCAACAATATTTTTAATAATATTTAAACCTAAACCAGTACCAGAACTCTTTGAACCTTTTACGAATTCACTTGTCAGTGTATCGAGATCCTTTGTGATCTCACCACCATCACCTACTTCAATAACAAAGAATTTATCCTTCTCATAAATCTTCAAATAGTGTTTTTCTGCACCGTGAATAAAAGAGTTCTCAACAAGGTTCTTTATTAAAATTTGAAACCAGTAATAATCAACAAAGATCGTATCATTGACTTCAATAGAGATTTCAATTTCCTTATCGTAAGTTTCCTTAATAGGAATGATTGTATCATAAATAAGATCTTCTAAATGATCTAACTTTTCATAACTGAAGGTTAACATGCCTGAAGCATTTGAACCCTGAAGGTAGTGCTTTGACTTCTCCGTCAAACGCTGTAGGCGGTAAACCTCACCCGCAATACGAAGAACATCTTCTTGCTGGTCTTCCGGTAAAGACCCCAAAGAGCGATTCATTTTTTCGACGATAAGAAGGAGAGATGCAACAGGAGTTCTAAACTCGTGAGTTAGAACCTGAAGGGCCATCTTCTTTCGACTTTCTTCAATCTTATCATCCTTAATTTTACTAAAGAGCAGCCAAAGAATGATAAAGAAGATAACAATAATCCCAGTAAATGAAGTCAGGGTTGATGTCGAAACAGTCTGTAGGAGATGCCTTGTGTTCTGTCTCCAACAAATTGGGCCATCATTATAAACACACCACTTTCCAGCACGTGCTCTTGTGATTTGATAGGGTGTCTGGTCTAAGAATCTTTCAATGGAGTCATTGGCATAGAAACGATATTCTAAGACATTGTACTGTCTTGGGTATTTAATCCTAGCAAGTAAGAAGTTCTTAGCAAGGATTGTCCCCTCTTCATTAATAATATCCTGAAGAGTTTCTTGTGAAAGACTTGCTAGAAGTCCATAGATCCCACCAAGTGGCCCAATCTCACGTTGAAGTTGAGCAAGCTCTGAAACATGAAAGTATGAAAGTCTACGTCTTACCCAAGACGTCTGAGAGGCCTGACCTGTGGCCAATTGATATTGAAATAAGAGATAAGCGTAACTTACTCCCGACTCGTGAATATAGGGAGGTGATTTCACAAACCAATTTGGGATATTTCTGATTCTGCCACAACGAATTTGTTCCCATACTCCCTTCTTGCGTGTTCCCGTTAATTGAGACTGAAGAATTTCAATATTTGAACAACCCTTTGAACTTGAAAGAAGAGATGCATCAAATTCTTCAATTGCAAGAGATGGATTAAGAAGCTGGAACTGCTCATCGGAATAATATAGTGATGAGAAGTTGACGATGGCGTAAGGAGTAATCGTGGTCTGCATCTTAACTTTTAACTCGTTAATTTCGTCAATTTGATACTGACTAGCAAAACGAGGTGCGAAAGTTTTTAAAACAAAACTTCCAGAAAAGAAGGCCACAATTAACGCCGTGAATATAAGTACAATATAAGGTTTCATTAAATCTAAGTAATCCCAGCATTTACAATATTAAACGTATCGTTAATAATTGTCCTAAATAAGTCAGAATATTGTCAATTAATCTTATGGCACACAGCAAGACCAACAAAAGGACGTCAAATGCTCATTCTTGGAGTTGATTTAGAAGGTATTAACGAAAATTTAACGCAAAAAGGTGTAAACCTTGAAGTTGACCGCGTTACAGAAATTGGAGCGGTTCTTTGGGACACACGTATCAACTCTCCAGTTAGAGTCTTCTCTGAACTTATCGATGAAAAAGATCGCTTAAAACTTACAGAAGAAGTTATTGAGCTTACAGGCATTGACGAACAATTACTTGCTGAGTGGGGCCGCCGTGGAGATGAAATCAAGATGGCCCTTGAAAGAGTTGCCCTACTTATGAAGAAGGCCGACTATATGATGGCCCACAATGGCGCAAAATATGACAAGCCGATGCTAACGGCCATGTTTAAAAGATATGGTATCGAGATGCCAAATAAAGTTTGGATTGATACTCAGGAAGATGTTGAGTACCCAAGAAGAATCACTCACAAGTCGATGGCTCTTCTCGAGCACTCACATGGCTTTATTAACCCGTTTCCACATAGAGCGGTTACTGATGTTCTTGCAATGCTTAAGATTGCATCTCACTACGACTATGCACGTATGGCAAAATTAGCGAGTGCACCTAAAGTACGTATTGTTGCAGAACTTAAGGCACCAAATTGGAAGAACCGTCAAGAAGTTGAAAAATTCAACGCTATCAAGCATAAGGTTGCACGAGCAAGATTTCAGTGGGATCCAAATGAAAAAATTTGGTCAAAGATTGTTTCTCAAGTTCATATTGATGAAGGAAAGCTTCTCTTTGATTTCGATTGGAGACTTTCATAAGATATTCCACTCGAGCACTACCACCATATAGGTTTCGTCCAGGAGTGAATCCTCACCCCTTAAAACCTGGTGGCCATATGGAAGAAAGCGGCGAGCCCGAAACAGCTCGCCTAGGTTCCAGTGAAGCTTTTAAAAATAATGAAGATTATTTATTTGCCATAGACTTAGTTAATGAAGGCTATTTCTGGGAGGCCCATGCCTACCTAGAGTCATTGTGGAATGAACATAACCGCACGGATGACTTTGCCATTTTATTTAAGGCCATTATCAAAATTGCAGCAGGACTATTAAAGCTAGAGATGAAGCAAGAAAGTGCGTTTAGAACTCACTTTGAACGCTGTCTTGAACTTTTAAATGAATTAAATTACGAAGTTTTTTGCGGAATCGAAATCAAAGAGCTAAAAGTCTTGGTTTCTCATATGCTCAGCGAATCTTTCGAAAGCGCCCCAGAGTTCTTTATCAAACTCAGGCTTTAGCTGCTTCTTATCCATGGCCTTTCTCATACAATAGAGCCACTCATCTCTTTCAGCGAAACCAATCTTAAATGGAAAATGACGCTTTCTCATACGAGGATGGCCATACTTTTCAATATATAAACTTGGGCCACCTAGCCAGCCCGATAAGAACATAAAGAGCTTCTTATTAGCACTCTCAAGTGAGCTTGCGTGAATGGCACGACACTTTGAGGCCTTAGGATCAGTATCCATGATTTCGTAGAAGTTATTAACAAGTTCTTGAACGCCCTCGGCGCCACCTAGCTTATGATAAGGAGTCATCTTTAATTTTCGAATGAGAAATTCTGGTAGTTTGATTTTCATAAATAAAAAAGGGAGTCGCTCTTATAGCAACTCCCTTCTTTATATATCACTAGTTTTGGATATTGTTAAGTAGGCGGTAAGCTTCAATACGTCCAGACTTAGCTTTTGTGATAAGTCCTGGATTAGGTACAGAAGTAGAATAGATTCTTTCTTTAATTTCAGAAAAAGATAGTCCATCTTCTTTTGAAAGTAGAAGCCCTAGAACTCCTGAAACCATTGGCGTGGCCATTGAAGTCCCAGACATTTTCTTATAACGGTTATTTGGAACAGTTGAAAGAATATTTGATCCTGGAGCAAATACGTGAACTGTTTCTTGTCCATAGTTAGAAAATGATGAACGGTTACCTTTTCCATCCATTGCACCAACAGTGATCACGTTAGCAACATCATAATTTGCTGGATACGTTGGCCTAGAATCATTATCCATTCTCGAGTTACCTGCAGCAGCTACGAAAAGAACACCTTTATCACGTGCGTTTTCGATCGACTCCTTAAGTGCTTCAGAGTACTCTCCTCCACCCCAAGAGTTTGAAAGAATTTTTGCTCCATTAGCAACAGCATAGTCAATTGAAGAGATTGCATCAATTGTTTCACCTGAACCACTATCACTTAGGAATTTAATCGACATAATTTTAACATTTGCCATTACACCCATAATACCAGTTCCATTGTGACGAGCACCAATTACACCAGCACAGTGAGTTCCGTGAGAGTGGCCATCCATTGGGTCACCATCTTTATTTGCGAAGTCATATCCGTATACATCATCAATGAATCCGTTTCCATCATCATCAATTCCGTTACCTGCGATTTCACCTTCATTCTTCCAAGTGTTAGCTTTAAGATCAGTGTGAGTGTAGTCAACACCTGTATCAATAACAGCTACAACTAGGTCGCGATTACCTGTTTCAACATTCCATGCAGCAGTTGCATTGATGTCTTCACCAGCTTTTCCTCTTGAGAACCAACCACCAGAGTTGCTTCCATCATTTAAAAGTCCCCACTGCTTAGAAAATTGCTCATCGCGATTTTCAGTTAGTGAAGAGTCATCTTGTTGAGGTGCAGAGAATTCATTTAAGTTAATAATCCAGTTTTTCTCAACATACTCAACCGCTGGGTCTTGTACAAGACCTTCGAATTTTTGCTTAACAACAGCAAATGTACCAAAGCTAAGTTTTCTAACCTGAGCATCGGCCATATTTGTGTTAACAAAAGATTCGTAACCTGGCTTTAATTTAACAATGTAACCATTGTAATTTTGAGCTGAAGCGCTCAGTGCGCACGTCATACCTAGTGCAAGAAATAGTTTTTTCATGATTTATCCTTATGTTCATCCGTGATCAAAAGTAATTCGGGTAAAAAAAATGATTTCATTTAAATTTTCTTAAGACAAGTTCAGATTTCAGGTTGTAAGAAGTTGTTACAATACCCGAGTTTTCACATTGGTCTTTTAAGCCTTTTCCTACTTTATTGATTTAGGTATTATGAAGAGCAAATTATAAAAGGATTTTAAATGTCAGATTCGACTGAAACGAATATTCAAAAAAGTAAAAACGAAAAAAATGAAAACCCGTTCATCAACATTCTTTGTAATGTTGTGATTCCGTCAGTAATACTAACGAAGTTCTCAGGGCCTGAAAAACTAGGACAAGTTAATGCTCTTATCATTGCCCTTGCTTTTCCACTCCTCTATGGTGCATGGGACTTTATCTCTAAAAGAAAGTTTAACTGGATTGCGGCTATTGGTCTTGTGAGCGTTCTGCTAACAGGCGGAATTGGTCTTTTAGAACTAGATCGCACATGGATGATTGTCAAAGAAACTGCTGTTCCACTTGTAATTGGTCTTTTTGTACTTGCTTCTCAATTCACAAAGAAGCCACTGATAAGAACTCTATTTGAGCAAATTTTTGATATGGAAAAAATCCACCTGGCTTTTGAAGCAAGAGGTTTACACGACGACTTCAAACAAAAGATTCACATTGCAGGATTCTACTTCTCTTCAACATTCTTTCTGTCAGCATTTTTAAATTATGTTCTAGCGGTCATCGTCCTTAAAGGCGCCCCTGGAACAGTTGAGTTTAATGAGAGCTTAGGAAGAATGACTGCTCTTAGCTTCCCAGTGATCTCTGTACCAACTTTAATTGTGACAGTGATTATTATTTTTACTCTAGTAAATTACATCAAGAAACAAACACAGCTTCCATTAGAAGAAATGGTTAAGCAGCAATAATAAAACCAAATATAAATGAGGGTTTATGAAATTTAATCAATTAGGAAATACAGATATTAAAGTCAGTGAAATTTGTCTTGGGACAATGACATGGGGTGAACAAAATACAATTGAAGAGGCCCATGAGCAACTTGATCTAGCGCTCGACTATGGAGTTAACTTTATTGATACAGCTGAAATGTATCCAGTTCCTGGTCAACAAAGTACATACACAAAGACAGAACAATTCATTGGAAAATGGGATAAGATGCAAACTCACAGAGACAAGTTTATTCTTGCTTCTAAAGTTGCAGGCCCTGGATCAATGGATAGCTACATTAGAAATAGTGACATTAGAAAGATCGCCTTTTCAAAAAGCGATATTAAGACAGCTTGTGAAGCTTCTCTAAAAAGACTTAACACTGAATACTTAGACCTCTACCAAATTCACTGGCCATCACGTGTGACAAATTTCTTTGGCCGTCTAAATTACGAGCATATCACACCTGAGATTGAAGTAAGCTTCAATGAAAGAGTGGAGGCCATGGATGAGCTTATTAAAGAAGGTAAGATTCTTCACTGGGGATTATCAAATGAATCACCATGGGGAGTTATGAAATACCTTGAAGCGGCCAAAGAAACAAATATTGCACGCCCAGTTTCAATTCAAAATCCATACTCTCTACTTAATCGTTCATTTGAAGTTGGCCTTGCAGAAATGGCAATTCGTGAGAAAGTCGGACTACTTGCTTATTCACCACTTGCTTTTGGCGCGCTCTCTGGAAAGTATCTAGATGGAAAGAAACCTGCAAATTCTCGCCTAACTGAATACGGTGAGTACTTCACACGCTACTCTTCAGAGCATGCACAAAACGCGATCAGAGCTTATGTCGAACTTGCTAACGATGTAGGGCTTTCACCTGCAACTCTTGCTCTTGCCTTTGTGAACAAGCGTGAGTTTAATACATCAAATATCATCGGTGCAACGACGATGGAGCAATTAAGAGAGAACCTTGCCACAAGTGAAGTGACTCTTGATAGCGACACTCTTAATCGCATCGAAGAAATACACAAGGTATTTACTATACCTTGCCCATAAGACTGGTACTTTCTGCCACTCACTCCACATAAGTTCTTGATTTAATTTAATTTGATAAAATCTAGAACAAGAACTTATGTGGAGGCGTTCATGTTTTCAAAATTTAAGCACAAGAGTGAATTCGATCTTGGCAAACAAGAGCTTGCAAAAATCTTCTTTGAATTAGAAGAGTTTGAAGATGCACCTCTTAAGATGGCCCTTGCTAGTTATGAAAACTTAAAAGCTGGAACAAAATCCACAGAAGACTTCTTCTACTATCTAATTGAAGATTCAATTTTTACTTCCCTATACGCTACATTCTATGAGCGCATTTTCATGGCCATCAATCAGTATCCGGAACGTGCACTTGAATTAGTTGAGAGCTTTAGTGCAGACTCAGATGAGAGGGAGCAAGTTATTGCAACTCAAACTCAGCAGCACCTGGCCTTTGTTGAAAACTACGGAATGTGTAGCGGATGCGGCTCATGTGAATACCACCAAGACGTGGCCGAATTAATCGCCTACTATCAAAAGGGTGATATCGACTTCTTTACTGAGTTATATATCGGTATGCAGACAATTCAATTTGCCATGGAATACTTTCTTTACGACTATATTCCAAGCGATCCAAAACTTGTTAAGCTTACGGCCCCTGCGCTTATGCAAAACTGGCGTGAATTAATCTACAATTACGCTAAACTTAAAGCGCGTGAGCTTTAACTCATAAACTTACAAGTTCTATCTTTAAGCTAGATAAAATTGCATAAACTAAAACTCCTTAATATCATTAATAGGATTATAAAAAGGAGTTTATAATGAAAGTACTAATTAGTTTACTAATGCTTCTGCCTGCTTTCGGTGCAGGACTTCAAATTGGAAATGATCTAGCTTCCAACCCTGTTGAAGGGAGTATCCGCTTAACATGTAATGACAGAAATCAGCACCAAATTCGCTACGTAAATTGTAGTGCAAATTACTTAAGCCCATCTGAGTTTTCACGCTTTGTTCTAGACGAAGGTGAAAGAGTTGATGCAGACGAAGTAACTCTATACTACAAGGACCACAAGGGACGCAAAAAATCGAAGTCATCTTCATTTGATGCTGAAAAAGGTGAAAGTTCTAAGAAGTTCAATCTTTGGATCTACACTCTACTTCAAAGGCCACTACTTAACTACTACGGTGAAAATGAAATCGAGTACAAGCTAGAAAAAAATGGACGCGAAGTTGCTACTGGAAAGTTCATTGTTAATGTTGAAAAACAAGACACAAAGTACTGCCAAAGTGCAAGCTACTGGTCAAGCAATATGGATGACTGTCGCTTCCCACAAAACTTCTGCGCTCGCTACTTCCGCGATTACAACTACTGCCAATAAATAGCAAAATACAAAGCCTCCAGTCCGGAGGCTTTTTTTATTCTATAATTTCAATTTTAAGTTGTAAATCAAGGTTTTCATTTTTTACATGCGTAAAGAATAGAAACCTTGATTTTTTCGACTTTCAATAAAAGTGCATATACTACTTTGACACTTGTTGCCCTTCGAGAAAAACCCTTAGGGCCTCAAACAAATCGATGGCACTTAGGCCTGATATTGAAAAGCATATTGAGTCAATATCATCAAAGAAACATGTGCCTCTTCTTGCGTTAACTAAACCTATCTGGGAATAAGTTTTACCCAATTCAAAGTACCTAAGAGCAGCATAAGCTAAAACCTGCTTTAAATCTGCGCCTTTAAAATTCCTATCACCACATTTAGATTCAAAAAGAGTATCAGACATAGCTAAATCACCTTCACAGCCATTTAGAAAACCACAACCTTTAAACTTAGGATAATACTCAATACCAGAATCTTCTATAGAAAAAAGTTTAACAAAACGGCGGAAAGAGTAAAATAAATCCTTTACTTCATGTATTGAAATATTTTTTGATAAGTCACCTTTTTCCAATTTTTTTATTTTGTCATGAGCTAGGCTTAAAGCCTTTTCATAATTATCTGTATTAAATTCACCAAGAGTACAAACAATAAAAGCCGTTTCATTAATTAGTCCACGATCACCAGAACTGATTGCTGATGTAACGGGGGATGAAAAGCGCTTTAATTCACTTTTATTAATTTTCAAAATGTAACTAGTGAGCATGGGAGCAATGTTTTCCCAAAATGAGTTATAGTTATTAGCAAGCTGCCTTTCAGATATCATATAATCCCCCTGAAGTCACCATTACCTAGTTTAGAATTCGCCCAATTCAAATACACAACACTAAATGAATCAAAACTTTTTTTATTATGATTTCTCCAATGCTTCCCTTCATCCCCAAGAATGTATGATGCAATCAAGAAACTATTTTTCTCCCATTTACTCATAGAGCCAAATCTTGTTCTCAAGTTACTAATCCAAGCTGTATATCTCCACTTCGTCATAATTAATATAACATCTCTTTTTATTAACTCTGAATTAGTTTTCTTAAAAATATTATTTAAAATTTGCTCATTCTCATCACGTCGATCTTGCCCCAGAATCAAAGTAACGTAATGTAGATTTAAATCAATTTGAAATAAGTAGTTCTCATTTTTGATTTCACTAATCAATATATCAAAAACCGCTCGTCGATCATCTTCATGTAACTCTGGACATATATCATAAATAGTCATCATAACCTGTGAAAAAACAGGAGCAAGTAATTTTAAATTCTCCAGAAGTGTAAATACTGCGTCCTTCTTTGACGTTACATCTAAATGCCTAATTGCCTTTAATAATCTTGAAACAAGGTGCCTATGTACTCTCGTTTTTGAATGCAATTCTTTTTTTAATATTCCGAGTATATCAAACTTTCCAATCTGCTCTTTAAGTTCATTATAATCCTCATCTGCAGTTTCAGAATAAGGATCGTATCTTAAATTCAAACGTAAGAACTGATTTTTATGATCATTCGATGCATTAAGTTTGCCATATATTTCTGAATTTAATAAAAACTCTTCACACTGCATCACCCTTGTTTTGGTTTTCTGAAGTGATAATCCTTCATTTTCCAAGAGAAGCTCTGATAAAAGTCTTAAGCACTTATAAGCTTCTTCTTTGTTATTTGTAAAAATATGATAATCATCTGCGAAACGACAAAACCTAACCCCTTCAGTTTTTAAAAGTTTATCAGTACTATTTAATACTAACTCAGACAATATTCTAGAAGCATTTCCGCCAACAGGAAGACCATACGATTTACTGTTTGAAAACTTAGACAGAAGTTTCATAATTCTGCTAACCGTATCACATTTTAAGTTTAACTTTTGCAAGGCATTCTCTAGTCTGTGATGATAAATTCTAGAATAAAAATCAGAGATATCACAAATTAAAACGAACTTATACTCTTCACAAAGCTTCAAAGACTCCTCTTGAAAGGCTTTCCAGTTATATTTTTCATCAAATAGCTTATGCGATTCAGTGTCAGGGAAGTATCTATATGAAAAAACATAGTTTTCTGTCTTAGGAATCCTTTCATTTTCGATTTCATCTGAAATTTTTAACACAAGAGATAAGAAATAAGCGTTCCAAAATGGATCAATTTGAGTTGCCCAACGAAAACCAGTATACCCTACCGGGCAGAGCAAACTCTTATTCAAAGGGGGACAATCATTCAATTCTACACTAAATTTATCTTGCATATCTTTTAAAATATTTACACAATCTGATTCAAAGTCGTAAAATATTTTTTTCTCTACAGGATAAGGAAAAATATCTGTATCCCCATATCTTGCAATATTTTTCAATGCTAGTTTAAAACTATCTTCCATAACTTCCCCCTTAATTTCTAAAATAAAGTTAATATATTTCTCGGTACAAAAGCGATGATTTATAAGAAAATTTACAAAATTCAGGTCATGCAAAGGAAGTTTCAGTAAACTACTGATACTACAAGAACACTCAATGAAAAGCTAACTTATATAGAGTCTTACATAATCAGTAATAAAAAGAATCTTAAATAAATCCCCTAATTGCTTTGTTACGAGGCATACAAAACAGTACGAATCATCAATACAACGAGAACAAAACCTCTGATATATGCTTATTCAAACTTATTAATTACATCTATGTCTTCTTTAACTTCCTCTAGCCCCTTAGGAATAATTCGATAAATCATATGTGCAACAAAACCACTACACATAATTAAAGCTGAAATAACTTTAGACAAACAAGGTACAGTGAAAAGATATATTCCTAGGCCAAGTAACAAAAATGCAACAATCAATAAAGCTCTATCAAGTCTAACAGGAACCATCCCCTTATACTTCTTCTCACACACACCACAAGTTTGAGGCTCTTTAATCGCATGTATCCAAGAGATAGTTCTTGTCTTACAATTTGGACACGCAAGAATCGTGAAATCTTTAAATCGTGGCTCCTTAACAAGCCTTAAATCACCATCAAACTCAGTTGGTATGCCCCACTTCTCATACTGTCGGGAAACTATATAAATAAAGATAAACAAGAGAGCTAAAGCCAAATAAATCATCAGAATAGTGTATATTCCCTTCTGTGTATCAAGTAATAAGAAGCTAAATATAAAGCAGCATAAAAGATAAGCAATAAGAAGAGTATTCTTATCCCTCTCTTTTTTATCAGTTATTTTGTTTGAGTATTTTGAAATTAGCTTAATTGCATAATTTACAAAGATAGAGATAAACAGATTTATTATCAAAAGTATAAGTAGATCATGATGTAAAAACTCAGGTGTGAATTGTTTTATTAATTCAATGAAGCTTTCGAAAAAATTAAATATCATAGATATTTAGCTACAACTTTTGCCAAAATAGTTATGAAAGAATCTCTTTCATCAATTTGATAATAGTTATTAAACTCATAACTATCTAACTCCATCTTTTGATTCTGAGATTCAATATCCTTAAGATTTAAATCACCCAAGATAATACTCTCAATATCCTTAAATACCTTTTTCTCATTATC
Source organism: Halobacteriovorax sp. HFRX-2_2 (assembly GCF_043196705.1). Classification (NCBI taxonomy): domain Bacteria; kingdom Pseudomonadati; phylum Bdellovibrionota; class Bacteriovoracia; order Bacteriovoracales; family Halobacteriovoraceae; genus Halobacteriovorax; species Halobacteriovorax sp. HFRX-2_2. The sequence goes on along the minus strand of NZ_JBEBMT010000001.1, from coordinate 914,658 downwards.
ACAAAAATTATTATCTAAATGTCCAATTGTACGAACCATGTGTAAAACAAAAGACTTTCTGGCCGGAGTTTTAATTAAATCAAGCGCCTCAATATAGTTACCAATAGGCTGACTAAAGCTTTGTCTTAAAACTTCAATATCTTCCTCGGTCGCATTTAAAAGCTTATGAGAGTTTAATTCATCTATTTTTTTCTTAAACCACTTCTCTTCTGATGAAGAGATAACGCCATCCATATGTATAAGACTTAAGACTAACTTCCATACTTCTAGTAGTTCTTTATCCATCTAGCTTCCTCACAATATTATTATGAATAAATATCGGTATAAATAAGTAAAATTGTGAACAAAATCACAGGCCTTAGCGAAAAACTAGAAATATAAAATAACTAACTGAAATTATGAAACAGAAAAGCCTCCAGTCCGGAGGCTTTTTTTATTCTATAATTTCAATTTTAAGTTTTGAGTTTTTAATATTCTTAATCTTATCGACATTGTCAGTAATCTCCCCCAGCTTTATGAGGCCAGTAGAGTAAGAAAAATCTTTATAGAATATCGCAATATTCCCCCATGGAGCATAGTAACAGATATCCCCAACACGAGGCTCATACCCAGCAGGCTCACCTTCCACAGAAAGCTTCTTTGGGAGATAGAAGATCTTCTCATTAGAAGCATAGTCCTCAACCTCAACTTCAAGAGGTAGTAGATCGAGAATTTTAGTGTTTTCAAGAATGCCTTCAAATTCAAGGTCATCCACTTTGATTCGTATCTTCACTTTACTTCTTACTCCTAATGCTCCTAAGCCCATCCTTGTATTGCTTATCACTAACTTTTTCCATCCAAATGACATTTTTACCATTCTTCTTTTCTTGTAACGCTAAGTGAGTGACAGTATTTTTATGATCTGCTCCATGCCAATGCTTTACTCCTGCTGGAGTCCATACAATATCACCGGCCTTCATGACTCGCGCTTTTTCTCCCCACTGCTGAACAACACCTTGTCCCTTTGTGACAACAAGAAGTTGTCCTTTTGGGTGTGTATGCCAAGCTGATCTAGCATTTTTTGAAAAAGTCACCTCACCACCAGTTAAGTCTGAAGTGTCATGAGTTTCAAAAAGAGGTCTAAGAAGTACATTACCAGTAAAGACAGGAGAGCTACTATCAAACTTAATGGTCTTATTAGTCGGTGTGATTTCCATAAGTTTCTTTTCGCCTTGAGCTTCACCATTGGCATTTGTAATACCTGAACAGCTCATAAGCCCAAGAGAGAGAATTAAAGTTAAAACAAATCCATTTTTCATGACTAACCTCCAAGATTATTATGCGATGACATTTTCAACAACTTCATCTTCTTTTTTATTAAAAACAGTTTTTACAAATAAGAAAGTAAGTATTGCAGAGACAAACCAGAACAAACTACTCATTGAAAAGACTGCAAATGAACCACTTTTATCGTAAAGAATTCCTCCTGCAAAAGCACCTATTCCCGCTGCTGTTTGCACTGAGGCAACATAAAGACCACCGATTGATTCCGTATCATCGGGTGCAATCTTTGTCCCCCATGTCGACCAACCGACAGGAATTGGTGCAAAGGAGATCCCTAATAAGAATATTAAAACTCCGGCCTCGATAGCACTTGTTTCATTAAAGGCCAGGGCAAGAGATGCCAATGCAAGTAAGAATGGGAAAGCACTTAGTGCAAAAACTAAGCTTCTTTTTACTATTTCAGCTGCTATAAAGGTTCCCATAAAATAGGCAGCATCAAAGAGAAAGAAGACTAACGATATCCCCTTTACATTAAGACCTATCGTATTTTCAAGATAAGGCCTCATATATGTGATCGTTGCAAATCGTCCACAAAAAGTTAAAGCAACAGCAAGTAAACCGACTTTGACCGAAGGCCTTGATAGAGTTTTAAAAATTGTTTTGAACTTAACCTTAGAATTTGCTGCTAGAATTGGCATACTATAGAAAAGCCAAATCATTGAGGTAATTGCTATTAACGAATCAATGAGAAAGATTGTACGCCAGTGCATGTATTGCCCAAGAAAGCTTCCAAGGGGAGCGGCAAGCATCGTTGAAAATGAAGCGCCTCCAAAAATGATCGAAAGGGCCTTAGGAAGATTATCCTTGGTAACAAGACGTGTAGCAAGGGCCGCGGCCATTGACCAAATCCCTCCCAAAGAAATCCCTAGAAGTCCCCTACCAAAAAGAAGTATCACAAGATTAGGAGAAAGAGAGACGATAGCAGATGAAATTGCAACTAGTGCAGATAAGCTTATCAGCAAGTTTTTACGGCCAACCTTTCTAGTCGCATAAGATATCGTTAAACTCGTTAAAACAGCAAATATTGAAGTAATCGTTATGGTTTGCCCAGCAAAGCCTTCGCTTACAGCAAGATCCTTTGCCATTGGAGTTAAGAGGCCGACGGGTAGGAATTCTGCAATCATGACACTTGAGATCCCAAGAGTCATTGCCCATACTGCCCCCCATGAATTTTTATTTTGATTTAACACGAATAATTGATCTCCACATTGAATTATTATTTAAATCAATTATGGGATAAATCATTGTTTCGATAAATGACACTATAGTTTATGAATCATTAACTATCACTTACTAATCTTTCATTAGAAGACGTGGGCCAGTACCTTCCTGACCAAGTTCATCATCAGGGTTACGTAAAGGACAATCTTTTAAAGACAAACAACCACAACCAATACAATATCCAAGCTGTGACTTTGTTCTTTCAATTAACTGAAGACGTTCATCTAAAACCTTTTGCCAACTACGCCCAAGCTTCTTCCAATCACTAGCTGTGAGATTCTCTTTATTCTCAATGCTTTTAAATGCTTCTCTGATTTCTTCTAGGCTAAGACCAATACGTTGAGCGACCTTTAGATAACTAAGAATACGAAGTTCACGACGATGGAAGCGCCTTTGGTTACCTTTATTACGATGGCATCTTAGTAAGTTCTTTGACTCATAAAAGTGGATCGCAGAAATAGAAACTCCACTTCTTTTACTGAGTTCACCAACGGATAAATATTCATTTAACTCGGCCATAAAATCTCCTATTGACCTCAAGTTAACTTGAGGTTTTAGAATACTATCACAATTTAACGTCAATATGAAATGAAAG
>NZ_JBEBMT010000001.1:787633-911421 GCF_043196705.1 Halobacteriovorax sp. HFRX-2_2 | reverse complement strand
CATAAAATCTCCTATTGACCTCAAGTTAACTTGAGGTTTTAGAATACTATCACAATTTAACGTCAATATGAAATGAAAGGAGATTGAATGAAGAATGCACTAGTAACAGGTGGAGCTCGCGGGATTGGAGCAGCGACAGTAAGAGCTCTAGCAGCTGATGGACACAGAGTCTTTATTAATTATGTTAATAGCGAGAAGATCGCACAAGAGCTTGCCAATGAAATTATTTCTAAAGGTGGCGAAGCTTACCCAATTCAAGCTGACGTACGTGACGAAGCTCAAATACAGGCCATGTTTGATAAAATTGAAAAGGATCATGGACCGGTTTCAATTCTTGTATCAAATGCAAATATGAACTTTACAGCAAAGCCATTTCTTGAACAAAGCTGGGATGAATTTGCTCAAAAACTTAATGATGAAATGCGTGCTTCTTATATCACAGCAAAAATTGCAGCAGCACAAATGAAGAAGAATCGTTTTGGACGCTTAATCTTTATTTCAAGTACTCTCTCTGAATCACCTATGCCTTCATTCATTGCACATGGTTCAGCAAAAGGAGCACTTGATAGCTTTAGCAAATATCTAGCACAAGAGCTTGGGCCTCATAAGATTACATCTAATATTGTAGCTCCAGGTTTTGTTGAGACTGAAGCGACAAAAGATGCGCCAAGTGACTTTAAAGACTATCTAGCTTCTTTAACGCCGACACAAAGAAATGCTCAGCCAGAAGATGTTGCAAACACTGTTGCTTTTCTAGCGAGTGAGAAAAGTTCACACATAAATGGCACATACCAACCGGTTTGTGGTGGCGCATACCTACCATAACTTCCAAATAAAAAGGCCCTTTTATAAGGGCCTTCATTTTAATTAAAGATTAGAATTTACAAAATCCCAATTAACGAGATTCCAGAACGCATCAATATATGATGGCCTTGCATTTCTGTAGTCCACATAATAAGCATGTTCCCATACATCAATTGTAAGAAGAGCTTTTAGACCTGAAGTCATAGGAGTTTGAGCATCATCTGTATTAACGATCTCTAACTCTCCACTCTTGTTCTTTACTAACCATGTCCAACCAGAGCCAAAATTGGTTGCAGCAGTGTTAGAAAATTCTTCTTTAAATTTATCAAATGAACCCCATTTTGCATTAATCGCTTCTGCAACGGCACCACTTGCTTCTCCACCAGCATTTGGCGCAAGACAATTCCAGTAGAATGAATGATTCCAAACTTGAGCTGCATTATTAAATAAACCACCTTTTGAATTCATAATGATTTCTTCAAGTGACATATTTTCAAATTCAGTTCCAGGGATGGCCGCATTTAGTTTTGTAACATATGCGTTGTGATGTTTACCGTAGTGAAAATCAATTGTTTCGGCCGAAATATGAGGTGCTAGAGCATCTTTTGGCCATGGTAATTCAGGTAACTTATGTTCCATTTTAACTTCTCCTTGATAATATACGTTTAAGCATACGTCATAATAAGACCTCAACCTAGGTTGAGGTCAAGAAGTCTGGAGACTATTTTAAATTATCCTGAAAGAATTTTGTGATTTTTTCAAACGGGATAATATCTTTTTTGTCATAAAGATCAACGTGGTTCACACCAGGCATAACCATAAGCTCTTTAGGGTCGGCCGCTGCCGCATACGCATCCTTACTGAAATAAAGAGAGTGTGCTTCTTCTCCTGCAATAATGAGAATTGGACGAGGAGAGATCTCATTCACATAAGTCAGTAGTGGAAAATTCATAAATGATAGCGGCGAAGTTGCTGACCAACCAGTTGTCGAGTTAATCGATCTTTCGTGGAAGCCACGATCAGTACGATAGTAATCAAAAAATCTTTTTATAACGATATTGTCATCTTCAGAAAGAGTCTCCGGCAGATTACGTGGCCCAACACTTGGTGCGTCTTTATCAACGTCGGCATATCGTTGATTGCTTAGGGCCTCGAGTGCTTGTGTGCGTGTCTCTTTTGTTAAAGTATTTCCAACACCATTTGCCATGGCCGCCGACATATCATACATACTTGTCGTTACAACCGCTTTAATTCTCTTATCAACGGCCGCAGCACTTAATCCAAAACCACCAAAGCCACAAATTCCAATCACACCTATTTTTTCACGATCGACGAATTCTCGCGTACCAAGAAAATCAACAGCTGCGCTAAAGTCTTCTGTATTAATTTCTGCTGATGCTAAGTTGCGTGGCCAACCACCACTCTCCCCAGTGTATGAAGGATCAAATGCAAGCGTGACAAAACCTTTCTCTGCCATCTCTTGCGCATAAAGCCCTGAGGACTGTTCTTTGACAGCACCAAATGGCCCACTAACAGCTAGCGCTGGTAGCTTTTGTATTTTAGTATTCTTTGGAATATAGAGATCTCCAACAAGTTCAATATTGTAGCGATTCTTAAAGACCACTTTCTTATGTTCGACAAGTTCACTTTTCTTAAAAGTCTTATCCCATTCTTTTACTAAATTCATTCTAACTCCTTTCTTTATTTTTTGATTTGAGCAGGCCGTAAAAAATGCCAAGCTACCAATAACCATAAACTTCGATACATTCTTTATATTGAAGATTTCCATCATCAAGCTCCTTTTGTTTATAAATGGATTTTAGGCTAGAAAATTATTTCGATAAATGGCACAATATTTAAAGAATCATTAACTAAGGGTTACTAATGAATAAGGACCAATTTGACGGGCTTATTGCTCTAAAAGTCGTTGCTGAAAAGAGAAGCTTTAGTGCGGCCGCAGAAGAACTCCAAGTTTCTCCACCTGCAATTAGTAAAATGATATCAAGTCTTGAAGAGAAAATGGGGGTGACACTTCTAACTCGAACAACAAGAAGTGTAAGCTTATCCCAGGCCGGCAGAATATTTCTTGATCAAGCGGGACCTGCAATGGAGCAGATTATAACGGCCCAAGAGAATGCAAAGAGCTTCGGCAAGTCCACAACTGGAACTCTTAAATTAAATATGCCTGGAGTTTTTTATCCCTATTATATTTCTAAGCATATAAGAAGCTTTTTAAAAAAATATCCTGATGTCACAATTGATATCTTCTCTGATGATCAGGCCACAGATATATTCGATGAAGGTTTTGATGCAGGAATTCGCATTGATGATATTTTAGCGAAAGACCTAATTGCTCTTAAGTTATTCGGACCAGTTGAGTTTGTTGCCGTCGCCTCTCCAAAGTACTTAAAGGAAAATGGAACTCCGAAGCACCCTAAAGATCTTCTGGAACATAATTGTGTTCGCCACCGTTTTGGAAGTGGAAATAATATTTATGAGCGCTGGGAGTTTGAAGAAAAGAAGAAAGAATTTAGTGTTAAAATAAATGGAAATATTATTTTAAATAATTCTGAAAATATTCGCGAGGCCGCACTTTCAGATGTAGGGATTATCTATACAGAGCGTGGCAATGTTCAAGATTATATCGATAAAGGAAAGCTTGTTCTACTTTTAGAAAAGTATATTGCTACAAGCTCTGGCTACTACCTCTACTATCCTCACAGAAAGCATATGTCCCCGACCCTTCGTGCATTCATTGACCATATGAAAGAATTAAAAAGTAAGAAATAAAAAAGCCTCCAGTACGGAGGCTTTTTAGCAGTTGCGAAACCAAAGGTGCATGGCACCCTTACACGCGGTAGAGAGAAGCGGCCCAAGTAAAGCCAGCACCGAATGCAGCACTTGCCACAAGCATACCAGGCTTTAGAACGCCTTCTTTCATCGCATCGTGCATTCCTAGAGGAATTGTCGCAGCAGTTGTATTTCCATATTTTTGAATTGTATTGAAAACTTTCTCTTCAGGAATTCCCATCACCTCTGCAACTTTAGAATTGATTCTTAAGTTTGCTTGGTGGAATAAGAAAACATCAACGTCGTCAACTGTTACACCATTTTTGGCCATAAGCTTTGAAAGTGCTTCAGTCATTCTTTTTACAGCGTGAACAAAAACAGTCTTCCCATTCATTTGTGGGTAGTGAAGTTTTTCATCAAGCATGGCCTGTGAAAGTCTCTCAGTCGAATCAAAACCAGTCCCCGCAGCTGGAAGCCAAAGCTCTTTAGCATACTTCCCTTCACTATGAAGAGAAGCGTCGATAAAGCACGGCTCAGTCTTCTTATCATTAACTTCTGTTGCACTCATAACGATAGCACCAGCACCATCACCAAAGAGAACAGAAACATTACGTCCATCAGGAGTTTGATCTAATCCTTTTGAGTGCACTTCAGCACCAACAACAAGAATATTCTTATTTGAACCACTAACAATAAATTTATCAGCAACAGTCATGGCATAAAGAAAACCAGAACACTGTTGACGAATATCGATTGCTGGGATTTCTGAAAGCCCAAGCTTCTCTTGTAAGAAACAACCTGTACCTGGAAAGTCAAAGTCAGGAGAGAGAGTTGCTAAGATAATCATGTCGATATCTTCTTTATTAATGCCAGCATTTGCGATGGCCTCTTCACTCGCCTTAAGAGCAAGATCTGAAGTTGAAGTCTTTGAATCAACCCAATGACGTTGCTCAATTCCTGTGCGCTGAACGATCCATTCATTAGAAGTATTCATCATTTCTTCGATATCTGAGTTTTTAAAAACTTGTGGTGGTACGTAAGAACCCACACCAATAATTTTACTTGCCAAAACACCCATAGTATTTCCTTTTCATAAATTTTCTTACATCTGAATTGGTGATTGATATCTTTTCAATTTAACACAAGATTCGCATATGCGATAGAGAGGACACTTACAATTTTATTTTTCTTAAATTGCCCCGATGTGATTTTTATGGGCCATTTCTTGCTCCGTTTTTTTATTGGCCAAGATATGTTTTCTTGTTAAAGTATAATCATTCCAAGGAAGGAATTAAAATGACTAAGCTTAGTCACCTTATGGTGCTTATCTACATTCAAATGAGTTTCAGCGCGTCTGCTGGTTACAACTCAACCCAACTGACGAAATACTCTTACTACCCAGAGGATACGGCCCAGTTCATCTCAAACACAACGATAAATTCTTCTAAAAAAATTAAAGCAAAGCTTAGAGAGATCTTAGTATCTGCTCATATTAGAACACCAAATAAAAACGACTTACTTGCTAAAGATTGCAAGGGTAGACAAAATTGTTTTACTCAAAGAGTTCCAAGAAATTACAAGGAAGCTAGAAAGTATTTATTTGGAGATGTTTACCTTCAAACTTCTTCTCAAGGATATTACGTAAAAGATATTTACTGTAACCAAGAAGTTGATGAAAGAGATGGTGTTGGGAAAATGCAAATCCCAAATCATCAAGTCATGAATTGTGAACACAGTTGGCCTCAATCTCGCTTTAATCCGAGAGAGGGCCGCAACACTCAAAAGAACGATCTTCATCACTTATTTCCTGCAAACTCAAGAGCTAATTCATCACGCAGTAATCACCCATTTGGTGAAGTTAATGGAAGAGTTGTGAATTCTAATTGTCAGGTTTCGCATATTGGTGAAGTCGATTATGCAAATGAAACAACAACATCATTTGAACCACCTGAAGAGATTAGAGGAAATATCGCAAGAGCACTTTTCTACTTCTCTACTCGCTATAATCTTCCAATCGATGAAGCTCAGGAATTCTATTTGAGAAAATGGCATAAAGATGATCCTGTTGATGCATTTGAGGTAAGAATCAATAACCGAATTTATGAAATTCAAAATAGTCGCAACCCATTTATTGACGACGAAACTCTAGTTGATGCTATTAAAGATTTTTAAGCTTACCATTCTACTCATATCAGCCAGCTTGATTGCCTCATGTGCAACAAAGCAAGCACCAGTGAAGCCCCTAACTCAAAGAGAGAGACAACTTCTCTACTATAAGAAGCTTAGAGCGGCAAAGTGGAATGAGATCACAAAGAAGCGCTCTCAAGTTCAAGAGCGTCGCTACCACAAGAATAAGAAGATTACTGTTGAAACAAGAAAGAAAAAAGTTTCTCCTAAACCTAGAAAGGTTTCACCGGTAATTCCTGTTGATCCTAATGAGCAACGAATCGAAATTGAGCAACTAATTTCATTCCACTGTATAAAAGAGAGAATGGATAATTGTGACGAATTATCGACTAAGATCTACGAAAATTGCCTCCAAGAGTTTAACCCTGGAGACAAGAGACTTACTAACTGTGTGACAAAAGCTCTAAGATAACTATTCGTTACCGGCTTTCTTTTCTAACTCTTTTTGAAACTCTTTGAGTTCTTTTTCAGCTTTCTTTTTAAGTTCTTCTTGCTTCTTCTTTAAGGCCTCTTTCTGCTTACGTCTCTCCATGAGATCACGTACAACACCTACTCGTTCAGCATTAGGCCCACCTGCTTTCCCAGCTTTTCTTCATCCTCCTCACTAACAGCTTCCTTCTTCTTAGGTTTGACTTTTGAAAAATGCCAATAGGCCTTTACTAGATCCCTGGCCTCTTTCTCTTCGAGCTTTAACCTTTCCTTTAAATTCATAGATTTCTCCTTGCCATCATGGTTGAGTGGTCAACTATATTCTATTTGGCCATATGAATCATTTCATATCAACTTAAGATAGTTTTAGATTTTCGAACAAAGTGAAAATTAACTTTGTGTTAAGTTTTTCTATTATTTTTAAACATTAGAGACTGGTTGTTGAGTTAAGTAAGTATCAGATGTATAATTCTATGGAATGAAGAGTTTAGTAATCAATACCATTGTTAATGCAAGTGTCGAAGAAATATTGAATAATTTCAATGCCGATACAATGCAGGAGGCGACACCTCCTTTTATCAATTTAGAAGTGCCTCGCTTCGACGGTAACTCTGTATCTGATCAAACTCACCTAATTACATCAATCTGTGGCCACTACCAGTCTTGGGTTATCGAAGTGACTCAGAAGAAAGAAACTTCTGATGGAATTATCATTCGAACAGAGGCCATTGAAACCCCATTTCCATTCACAATGTGGATTCATACTTATCATATTCGCGATATTGGAAATGGCCAAACAAAGATCACAGATAATATCAAATATAAAACTGAAAACTTTGCATTTGATTTACTTATTTATCCAATTATCTACTTCATTATGTACTACCGAAAACCAATTCTAATGGACAAGTACAATAAAGAATTAAATATCTAATTATGGCCAAACGAAACCATTGCCCCAATTGCCTACGTCCACAAGGCCAGTGTCTATGCCACACAATTGAACAAGTACCTTTAGAAAATAGACTGATCATTTTACAAGACCAAAAAGAAGCACTTCATCCCTTTAACACGGCCAGACTGGCAAAGCTGGTTGCGCCAGATATTGAACTTGTGACGAGTGAAAATATCAACGAGAAGTTGATGCAAGAAATTAAGGGACTAAGGCCATTTCTACTTTTTAAAAACGAAAAATCCATTGCCTTAAATGCTGAAAACATTCACTTATTAGAGAGCAAAAATTTTATTGCTTTAGATGGGACTTGGAAGAAGGCCAGAAAGATCTATCACACATGGCCCCAGCTTAGTGATCTGCCTTGCTTTCACTTGGAATTAGATGATCAAAAGACAATATATCAAAGTATTCGCAAGTCTTGCGGTGAGACACACCTATCAACTCTAGAGGCCATCACAGCAACTCTCCTTGCCTTAGGTGATATTCAAGAGAGTCAAAAGGATCAATTTCTTGCGCCATTAAAAGAGCTTATAAAACAACAAGAAGCCTTTCAACACAAACCCAATTAATGCTATTATAATCAAATGAAAATGATTCTAAGCCCTCGAATTAGCGATCTTGATCAGTGTCCATATTTAAAAGAGGAAATGGAACAGCACGAGTTCTTCTTTAGTTCTGAATTAAATGATACTGAATTAGATTTTTTGCTTGAGCGTGGTTGGAGAAAATTTGGCCAATTCATCTTTAGGCCACTTTGTCCCAATTGCCAAAAGTGCATTCCCATTCGAGTTGATCTTAAAAAATTCAAGCTTACAAAGAACCAATCAAAGTTTTTAAAAAGAAATCACAATAAAGGTTTGCAAGTAAAGTTCTCACCGCTTTTATACAGACAAAAGCATTTTGAGATTTATCGCCTACATGGGCAAAACCGCTTTGTCGACAGTATTGATGCAACGATTATTGATAACGAGTTGCTCTTTAAAGAAACATTCTATCGCTTCACTGGAACCCAACTACTAAGTGAGGTTTTCTTTGATAATAAATTGATCGCTTTTGGAATTTTAGAGCAATCCCAAAATGCTTTAAGTAGTGTTTATTTCTGCTATGATCCCCAATTTGAAAAAATGAGTCTAGGGCATCTTGGAGCACTTGCTGAAATTATGCATGCAAAGAATATGGGACTCGATTATTACTATCTTGGCTACTGGATTGAAGAGAATGAGTTTATGAAATATAAGTCTCGCTACACTCCTTACCAATTATATGACTGGAGCTCGAAGAGCTGGGAAAGCTAGTCGATAATATAACGAAAAGTTAAGTTGATTCTCTCATCAACCTGTTTGGCCGTCTTATTTAATTGATGCTTCCAATTGTGTTGAAGAGCGCCTTTCATAATTAAGAGACTCTTATCTTCAAGAAGAATCTCAACCTTTTCAACGGATTTATCAAAGCGATGCTTTAAAACAAATTTACGAGACTCTCCAAATGAAGCAGAAGCAATCACAGGATTTCTCCCAAGACTTGCCTCATCGTCACTATGCCAGGCCGCATAGTCTTTTCCATCACGGTATAGATTACAAAGACATCCATTAAATTGATGTTTTGTTATTTTTTCAATTTCTTCTTTTAGAATGAATAAATTATCGCTCCAATTATTGCGAGGTAATTTAACCCCAGAATAGCTATATTCTTTCTCATCACTATACCAAGCATGTAGTCTTGGAATCGCGTGAGTTTTACCATAGAGAGTAATTTCACCTTCTTGCCATCTAAGGGAGTTCTTCAAATCATTAAATTCAATCTTAGTCTTAGCAAAGAAGTTTGGATAATAAATCACCGTGCCATCTTTTAAATTGAAGACGACTTCTTCATTTTCATTCTCACCTGTTCCAAATAGATCAAATTGACTCATTACTCTCCTAAAAATTAGAATTCAAAATTTAATAATCCTAAGTATGCTGTAGCAGCATCAAACTTATACCCATCAATTTTATAAAGTGAATAACCAATTGTTAAGTAAGGATTCCAGGCCGCTAAGTTAAAATCAAATCGGGCCCCAATATCACTAATTGTTGTATCAAGATTATAACAGTGATCAACCTCACAAAGATCTGTCTCTCCATAATTGAAGGCCGTGTAAGCTCCTACTCCAAAGCCACTAGTCACCATATAAGTGTAAGAGAGATTTACTCCCGCACCAGAATAATCAATCTTATTTAAGATTTCATATTCAACACCATTTTCTAATGTGATTGTATCGGCCTTTAGTGAGCGAATCCCAAGGCCCAGGCGGAATTTGTGATTATCTATTTTCTTAACACCACTAATTGAAAGCTCATTACCTATTAGATTTAATGAAGTTCCATAAAAGTCCAATGTTGATGCGATGGCACTGATTCCAAGTTGAAATTTAAAATCGTCTTTTTCCTCGACAAACTCAGGAACTAGAACTGCTTGGGTATTTTGTATTGTCTTCGGACTTTCTTGTTCGACTTTTTCAACAGGGGCGTCTTCTACTTCTTTAACTTCTGCTTTTTGCGTTGAAAGAGATTTCGCAATCTCTTTTGCCAGCTCTTGTTTAACAAGAAGGCGCATTTGCTCATCTTTAATTGTCGAATTAATCTTCTCAACTTGAGTATTATACTCTTCTAATGACATTCCAAATGCTTGAGTTGATAACGCCATAATAAATAATAAAGATGAAATCCTCTTCACTTCTTCCCCCATGTTCCTATTTGTAAATATTAGAGCAACATAGAGGCCAAACTATTTTATGCGTTTTTAACAACTTATATCAGAGCATTGCATACTTTCTAAACATAAAGCCTAATCTTAGGACAATTTTAAATATTGAGAAAAAATTGAAAGCAAACGCCACGAAAAAGACACGGTCAAAAAGGCGTAAAAGATGCCTAAGTATCTAAAATTGCAACAAATCTTATATAATACTAAGGAGATGGACACATTTTCGATAAAATACTCTTATAAGGTGAGGAGAACGCTATGAAAATGGCAAGCGGACAATTTGTAATTATCAAGAAGTTATTAATAACTCTTATTTCATGGTCAATGCTTTTGACTCCTATGGCCTACGCCCAAGAGCAAACGGATGTGAATACACAGGCCCAGCAGGAACAAGTCCAATCTGAAACGCAGCAAGAAAAGACTGCAGACTCCACACAATCAGAAGAAGATGACGGCCGCACAGAAGTACAAAAACAATCAGATCCCAACTACTGTTATCACGATGGAACAAATCAAAAGTGTGAGGGTGGAAATGTTTATAATTGTCACCTCGAACAATGTGTTAATGCCAACGACAATAAGAACTACAATATGGAATATCAAAATTGTGGGATTGATAAAAAGTGTCAGGAAGATTTAAAGGCCGATGCAAAGCTCTTTACTAACCATAAGACAAGCGGTCCAAAAGGTGCTTCAGATACGATGAGTTATCTGGCAGCTGCTGCTCAAGTAGGACAAGGCTGTGTTCTTTTATTCGGTGGAATGTGCCAGACAGATGGAATCGGAACAATGCTCTCAGGGGCGATCATACTCGCAGTTGCTCTTATGTCGGCCATGGGTGATGGCTACAAGAAGAAGTTTAAAGGTTATAAAGATGCCTTAGCAAAACTTGATGAACAAGATGAAAAAGCATGGAATCACCAAACTCAAAGAGTTGCTCTTGAAACTGAAGTTCAACTTTTAAAAGATATGGAAAAGGCAGCACAGGATAAGATGAAGCATCATAAGAGAATTATGATGATGATTACAATCTCTACTGCTATTGCGGCCATTTGTGCGGCCCTGACAATCTTTGGCTGTCCTGCTTCAAACCCGTGTACATATTGGGTTTTAGGTCTTGGTGCAGTGGCACTGGCACTTGAAAGCCAGGCCCTTTCTTCTGCTAAGAAGGCCCACAAGAGCGCAAAGAGTGCCCGAGAAAAAACAGAAGTCGTTCTTAGAAAACTCTTGGCCCGCTACAATAATCAATACAATCCGGCCTCGAGCCAAAAAACTTCTGTTGCCAGTGGTATGGCCACTCCTGGTTCACAGGGATTAGGAATGAGTAATAATGATACAACATTCGACGTGGATGAAGTGAAGACAGAAAAGCTTAAAACAATTCCTAAGATGGATATAAAGATGGGGAAACTTGGCACAACAGGTGAAAACTTTGCCAACGCTATCGGACTTAGTGAAGTACAAGGTGGCTATAATAAGACAAAGGCCACAGGTAACTCAAAGTATGTAAACGAAGCACTTGATAAAAATGCTGCTAAAATTAACAAAGCGGCCAATCGTGTTCTTAAAACACTCGCAAAATCTGATAAGACTAGTGCCAAGGCCAAGAAGGCAATCAATGCGATCCTTAATCCAGCAGGAAATTCTAAGTATCTAGCAGATACGCTAGCTGGTCATGTATCCCCTGTTCAGATGGCCCTTAATTATCGAAGAGCTGGTGGACGTAATGCGGCCAGAGATATCGCTAAGAATTCACAAGACTTAGAAAAAGGAACAGGAGAAGGTCTTGCTGTTGCATATGACCCAGCTTCAAAAGACTACTTAAACAAGCTTAAGAGTCAACTTAATGGTTTTGAAAGTTTACTCGACAGTGAAGATGGAGTTATGGCGCTATCTAATTTTGATCCAACAGTGAATGAGGATGCAGTTGAGCAATTAAATGACGAAGAAATCATTGATGATAAAGGAACAATCCACAAGGACTCAAAGCTGTCCCTGTGGAAGATTATTTCAAATCGTTACAATGTTATAAAATTAAAAAAGACACTAGAGTAATAAACTAAGCTTCGCAGCAGCTATCATCTCTTTGAATCTGTTGTGAAGCTTTCTTTTCTTCAATAACTTCACTAATCTTATTAAATTCTTTTAAGAAGATATGTTTAAATTTAACCATCTCATAATTAGCAGAAACCCCATGACGCTTCTTAGGATCTTCGTCAGGAATTCCAACTTGTACAGGATATCTTAGTGCAAGGTAGTCCGCAGGTAGCTCATGCACTCCTACACCAAATGGTAAAAACTTATTTCCATTTGTAAGAACTGGCCTTCCACAACTTAAGGCCTTAAGTGAAAAATGTGGAAACTTATCTGTCGTATCAATTAGATACTTCGTTCCAGCTAAAAGTGGAGCGAGCTCACCTGAGCAGCGATCACCAAAGAAAAGCTCAGGATGCTTAGTCGCATATTGCCCTAAGTGATCATGCTTTCCGATGAATTTGAATTTCTTATCACCATAAATATCGATGATCTTATAAACTTCAGAGCTTGTAAGTGGCTCACAGTTAATTAAGAAGTAATCACGCTTAAACATTCCTTCAGGAAGAATCTTGTAATCCTTTAAAGCAATTGCTGGCGTTACCTGAGTTGCACTTGGAAACTCTTCTAAAATTGCTTCTTCATTTGACCAAAGTGTATTTGCTCTTTTTAAATATTTTCGCTGTTTCGTACGAGTAAATGCTTTGAAAAAGAATTCCTTAAAAGAGGACTTCTTCTTAATCGAATTAATATCTTCGACAAAGTAAGTGAAGAGATAAGTATCATCACACATCTTGATTTCTTGAGAAAAACCACGAGAAAGATTAACCACAAGATCAACACTACATGGAATAAATAAACCTCTAGCGGCACCGTGTACTAAGTGAGATTTATCAACTAAGTCTTCCCAAGATTTTACAAAGCGGTTTAGAAATGTTGAATGAATTTTTCTTTGTTCAACTGGCCCTAGAACCTGACCTTGTCTATGGACAAGAGTATAAAGCTCAACGTTATCACCAATAACACCAAGTATTGTTTCTAAACACTCAATATAATAATCTCTTTCAATAACAGCATCGCAGCTGACAACAACTTTTAACATAATATTCTCATTACCTATTTTTTATATTTTTAAAATAATTAGCAGTTTCTTTAATCCCTTGCTCAAATGAAATTTTTGGCGAGTACCCTAATTTCATAACACGACTAATGTCGGGTCTTCTACGTCTTGGATCATCTTTTGGCAGTTCCTGGTATGATAATTTTGATGATGACTCGAGAGTCGAAACAATTAATTCTCCCGTCTCCTTAATTGAATACTCATCTGGGTTTCCAATATTATAAGGCATCTCATCACCTAGCATTAGAACGTGATCAATTGCGTTTGCAAGATCAGTTACATAGCAAAATGAGCGAGTCTGGCCTCCATCACCATAAATTGTGATATCCTCTCCATCCAATGCTTGATTGATAAAATTAGGAATAACACGGCCATCATCAGGACGCATACGAGGTCCATAAGTATTAAAGATACGAACAATACGTGTATCGACATTGTACTTTCTAAAATAAGTCATTGTCAGGGCCTCAGCAAAGCGCTTTGATTCATCATAGCAACTTCTTGGGCCAATTGGATTAACATGTCCAACGTAATCTTCAACTTGTGGGTGAATCTCGGGATCACCGTAGATTTCCGAAGTTGAAGCCTCTAGAAATCTTGCTCCATGATCTTTTGCAAGCTCGAGAAGATTATGAGTTCCAACTGAATTGGCCATCATGATCTCAAGTGGGATGATTTCAAAATCAACCGGAGAAGCAGATGACGCAAGAGAGAGGATGAAGTCAAACTTCACCTCTTCAAAATCAGGCAGTCCCTGAACAATATCACACTTAATAAAGTGGAAGTTTTCATATTTAGAGAGAAGTTCAATATTAGAATTTGAACCTGTTATAAAATTATCAAGGCCATAGACTGTCGCACCTTTATCAAGATAAAGCTGGGCAACAGTTGAAGGAACAAAACCTGCTGCTCCTGCAATCAAAAAAATCTTATCTGTTAGATCCATTGGTAAATGGCCCACCTAGTCTCCCTAATAAAATTAATTCACTTGAACGTTTAATTCGTGTTTTCTATTTGCTAATTGTAGCATCGTTGATCCGAGCAGTAAAAATGCCCCACCCAATAGCTGAACAACGCTAAGCTTCTGATCAAGGGCAACCCAATTGATTATGACTGCAAAGAATGGAAAAGACATTTCAGCAATAGTACAAACCTTAGCAGAGACTAGTCCTAGCCCCTTATAATAGAAGTACATTCCAAAAATTCCAGAAATGAGGGCCAAGATACTAACCTTTCCCCATAACTCAATTGGAAAATTAAGTCCTGTGCCTGTTCCAATCATAAAAGGAATAATAGCAAGAAGGCCGACTGCAAAGCGCAGTGACATCACTTCTTTTTCAACCCAATTCTTCTTCATTAGGTACTTTCCAAATACTGTCGCACTCCCCCAACTCATGACAGAAATGAGAGCTAGGCAAAGCCCATATAAAGACGAGCGATCAAAGCTCACTTGTCCAGTCTTAATCAAATTAATAGCGCTATTAATATCCTGGTAGCTAATTAATATTGCCCCAAATAATGAAACAGCTGCCCACAAGAGAAAGCGCTTCGTGATACGCTCTTTTAAAATAAGGTAAGCAAGACTTATGGCAATAAATGGTTGAAGCTTTTGTAAGAGAATAACCAGTGATGGATTTAGGAGCGCAAATGATTTTGTGAAAGTTAAAGTAGCAATGGCCGAGCCCATTGCGCCAATCATAAAGAAGCAAAGCATTTCAAATGGCTTCATCTTTAAGATTTTCTTTCTTGCAATATAGAGAGTTGGAAGAAAGAGAATGGTAAGAAATAAGTGCTCACCAAAAACAATGATCTCACTGCTATTGTACTTATAAAGCAGAGGATAGCGAATAAGCGTATCCAGCGCCCAAATAAAGCAAGCAATGAGAATAAAGCTTAAACCTTTCACTTCGTAAAGTACCCACTCATGAATTCATCAAAGACAAGTTTCGCACGATCAGAAGCAAGTTGCTTTTTGACTTTTTTACGATTCTTACGATCACGTCTTTGTTCTTTAGTAAGAGTAACCGGAGGAAGAAGTCCGAAGTTAATATTTGATGGAGTTGGCTTAGGCACTGTCATAATATAGTTAACAAGGGCACCTAGTCCTGTCTCCACAGGAAATTGTTTAACTTCCTCACCTCTTAACTTCTTAAGAAGTTGAAGCGCTACATACTGTCCCATGGAAGCTGACTCAGTATAACCTTCAACTCCAGTAATCTGACCAGCAAAGTAAATATTAGGAAATTTCTTAACACTTAGATCAAAATCTAGCAGTGTTCTTGAGTTAATAAATGAGTTTCTATGAACAGAACCTAGGTGAAGAAAACTTGCATTTTCAAAACCAGGAATCATCTTAAAGACACGTGTTTGCTCAGGGTATTTTAGACGAGTCTGGAATCCAACCATATTAAAGGCCGAACCGAGTAGATTTTCACGTCTTAGCTGAACACAGGCATATGGAAGAGAGCCATCAGGTAATTCCAGTCCAATAGGCTTCATACATGAGAAACGGGCCGTATCAACACCACGCTCTGCCATAATATCAACAGGTAGGCATGACTCGAAGAATTTATAATCTTCAAAATTTTGTGCCGGTACTTTCTCTGCCTTAACAAGCTCTGCGATAAAAGCTTCATATTGCTCCTGATTCATTGGAGCATTTAGATAATCCGCTTCCTCACCTTCCTCTTCACTTACTGGCTTGTGGCGATCCTTATAATATAGCTTTGAGTAATCAAGACTGTCTCCATCCACTACTGGTGCAATTGCATCGTAGAAATAGAAGTCGTCATTTGAAATATTCTTAACGATCCAATTTGATAGGCCTTCTGTCGTTAGAGGGCCAGAAGCGATAATACAAGCATCTGCTTGATACTCGGCCATTAGCGCCTGAGGATCTGATGCATCTTGTGCAACAATTGTGATCTTTTCATTTTTATGAAGACGATCAGTTACTTCTCCTGAAAAGCCATCACGATCTACCGCAAGTGCATCCCCAGCTGGAACCGCATGCTTTCTTGCAGAGTCAAGAATGATAGAGCCAAGAGCGTCCATCTCATATTTAAGAAGTCCATGCCCAGAAGCTGGATTCATCGACTTAAGTGAGTTCGTGCATACTAATTCTGCGAATGCATCGATTTTCTGTGCTGGGTTTTTCTGGATCGTTTTATTTTCTACAAGAATAACTTCAACACCATGATTTGCTAAAAAATTGGCGGCTTCACTACCGGCCATTCCAGCACCAATAACAATTACTTTTTGCGAATTAGACAATTTCAACCTCTTTAATATACTTAAATGATGATATAGACCTTATATATGCAAACATGCTATAAAGTCCATTAATTACCAGTATTTAACGTATATTATTAACATAGAGACGACGCAATGCAAATAGTCATTCATCAAACTGATCACACCATTGGCAACTTTACACAAGTTTACAAATACATAGAGAATCTTGTTCAATCTCAAGGCTTTCAAAATAAGATTCACATCTTTCCAGAGTCATTTTTAACAGGATATCCCCTACAGGATTTAGTTCTACAAAAAACATTTATTCGCGAATATCACGAATTGCTAGGTGCTCTAAAAGAGTTATTTTCCAAGACAGATTTTGAAGAGCACACGGCCTTGTTAATCGGTGGGGTTCGTTATGACTTTGAAGAAAATAATGAAATTCCTTCAAATATCTACAACGTCATTTATGAAGTCACTAAAGATGCTAATCTAAAGGATATTTATAAGAAGTGCCTTCTGCCGGCCTATGATATTTTTGATGAAACGAAATACTATACACCAGGAGATTCTGCCACAATTTGGACTCTTGGGGACTATAAATTTGGTCTTCTTATTTGTGAGGATATGTGGCATTCAAAGCAATACGCAATTGACCCACTCCAACTTCTTATGGACAAGGCCCAAGGTGAAAGCCTAAATGGAGTCATCAATCTAAGTGCGTCGCCGTGGAATATCGATAAAGAAGATAAGCGTCTTAAAAGGGCCAGCGAAATCTCAAAGGTATTTGATATCCCTTTTTACTACGTCAATAAAGTTGGTGCAGAAGATGAAATCATTTTTGATGGTGCAAGCTTTGTCGTCAATGGCCAAACAGTAATTGCCAAGGCCAAGTCATTTGTAGCGGATAAAATGGAAGTTGAAGTTGGCCCAGCAGTCAAAATGAAAGATCTAGGAGCAGCACCTCAGGGGAAACACTCTTGGGAATCCCTTTTTGGCCCTCATATTGAAAAGACTCCTAATGGAGCAAGGCTTAGGCCACTGAGTGAAGAAAAACTCGATGCTATTTTAGGTGCCATTAATTTAGGTCTACAAGACTATGCCAGAAAGTGTGGGATGAACAAATTCCTTGTGGCCCTTTCTGGTGGAATCGACTCAGCACTTGTCCTAACACTGGTTAAGTTATTCTTGCGACCTGGACAAGAAGTTGAGGCCATTTATATGCCTTCAAAATTCTCTGCTGGCCTAAGCTGGGAGATCAGCGAAGAGCTCTGTAAGAACCTTGGAATAAAGCTTCATAATGTACCAATTAAGTTTCTCCACTCATCAGTGCAAAACCTATTTCAAGACTCGCTAGACCCTCTATCAGGACTGGCCGATGAAAATATACAATCACGCCTAAGAGGCGCCTTACTTTATGCACGCTCAAACCAAACCGGAGCGATGGTCATCAACACATCTAACAAGTCTGAACTTGCTGTTGGCTACTCGACTCTATATGGTGACTCAGTTGGGGCACTTAGCATTCTTGGGGATCTCTATAAGAGTGAGGTTTTTGCCCTATCAAGGCATATCAATAAGAACTTCAACAATATAATTCCAGCTGCTGTTATTGAGAGGCCACCGAGTGCAGAGCTTAGGGCCGAGCAAAAAGATGAAGATTCTTTACCTCCGTACGACACCCTCGATATGATATTAGAATCATATCTTTCTTATCGCTACGACATGGAAGACCTTCTTAAGCTTGGGTTAAACAAAACTGAAGTTGAAAGAGTCATTAAACTGATATTAAATAGTGAATACAAAAGGCAGCAGTTCTGTCCTATTTTAAAACTTAAAGATAAAAGCTTTGGTTTTGGAAGACGTGTGCCGATATGTAAGAAGGTTGATTTTAATTTAGACTAGTCTATTGATTTAGGGAGTAAGAAAAGATGAATAAGACATTTGAAAAAGTAGTTAATTCTTTCGATGATGTAAAAGCAATGGTTGATAATGTTATTGCTAATAAATCTGTAAAAGAAGTAGAAAAGAACGTGATGAACTTTATCGGTCAAGTTGAGAAAGAAGCTCGCAACGTGATGGATAAAGATGTAAAGAAAGTTGTTCTAACGCTACAAAAAGAAAAAAAGAAAGTTGAAAAATTTGTTGATTCAACAATTCAAAAAGAAGTTAAGGCCGCTAAGAAGTATCTAGATGGACACATCAAAGATGTGCAAAAGCTTCAAAAGACACTTGATAAGTATCTTAAAGATGAAATGAAAAAGGCCAAGAAAACAGCAACAAAGAAAGTAAAAGAGGCCGAGGCGACAATTAAGAAGAAGGCCAAGACTGCTAAGAAAGTAGTAAAAAAGAAAGCGGCAGCAAAGAAGGCGCCTGCTAAAAAAGCCGCCCCAAAAAAGGTGGCAAAAAAAGCAACAAAAAAAGCGACCAAAAAAACAACTAAGAAAGTGGCCGCAAAGAAGGCCCCGGCCAAAAAAGCAGCTCCTAGAAAGGCCGCCAAAAAAACAGTTAAAAAATAGTACTCGACACTACTGAGGGAGCCTAATGCTCCCTCAAATATCCCACAAGGTGATATCATGGAAAAGAGTCTCAATTCACATATTCAAAAACTACTTCCCAAGTTTAAGGCATCTAAGAAAACAGAAATTAACTACCTCCTGCCAAAAGTTGCGACAATGCAAGAAAATGAGCTGCGCCAAGTCCTTCACAAAATGGCCGGCAGCTTCTCATGCTACAACTTCCTAAAAATCGGTGCCTCTCTAAAGGCCTTTGAAGTCGATCAAGATCTTGACTCAAAGCGTGATTTAGTTAAGAAAACTCTGGAAGAGATTTTAACCGAACTATAGCCCAAATCCCCATTTTTATTAACAATCCCTATCTTTTGAGTGATAATGCCCAAATACTCAAATTAGAATAAGGGAATTTATTTGAAGAAACTTGAAAGAAACTTAGGACTCTCATCAGTTATTTCAATCAGTATCGCGTCAATGCTTGGATCTGGAATTTTTGTTCTGCCAGGACTAGCATTCGAAGTGACAGGTCCATACGTATGGATCTCATATTTACTGGCCGGACTCTGTGTACTTCCGGCGGCACTATCAAAATCAGAACTTGCCACGGCCATGCCGGCATCAGGTGGTACATATATTTATATTGAAAGAACATTTGGGCCAATGGCCGGAACAATTGCAGGCCTAGGCCTTTGGATCTCCCTGCTACTTAAGGCGGCATTTGCCCTGATGGGTTTTGGTGCCTACCTTGGTGCTATAAGTGCAGGCTTTGATCTTAAAAACTTCGCCCTCATCCTCACTGCAATTATTACAATATTAAATATTGTCGGTGTTGGAAAAGTCAGTGGCCTTCTTATCGCCGTTGTCCTTCTTTCAACGATTGGCCTTACTGTTTTAAATATTGGAACACTCTCAACGGCCCAAGTTATCACAGGTATTCCATTTTCATTTTCACATATGGACTCAATTCTCTTGGCGGCAGGTCTCGTTTTTATTTCATATGCAGGTGTAACAAAGGTTGCGGCCATTGCAGAAGAAATCAAAACACCAGAGAAGAATCTTCCAAGAGGAATTCTGCTATCTCTTTTGATTGTCACACTCCTCTACTGTGTCACAACTCTGGCCCTTGCTAAGTACTTACCAATTGAGCAGTTAAAGAATAATCTAAGACCTATTTATACTCTGGCCTATGAGTTTGGAGGAAAGGGGTTTGGGATGATCATGGCCATTCTGGCCATTCTAACCATGACTTCCATGGCAAACGCTGGGCTTCTTGCGGCATCTCGTTTTCCATTTGCCATGAGTCGCGATCACTTGATTCCAAGGCTATTTGGCCACCTAGACCGTAGATTCTTAACACCTGTTTGGAGTATCCTTGCCTCAGGACTAGTTGTCGCCTGTGCAATCTACTTTTTAAATATTGCTAAAATTGCAAAACTTGCTTCGGCCTTTATTCTAACAATTTACATGATTGAGAATATCGCAGTTATTGCTCTTAGAGAGACTCATATTCAATGGTATAAGCCAACTTATAAGTCACCTCTTTATCCATATGTTCAAATTTTTGGAATCATTTCAACGCTCTACTTACTTGTTATGATGAAGGATCTTGCCGTAATTGGCCTTGTCTCAATTTCTGTCCCAGGTATCTTAATCTATCTCTTTTACGCAAAAGGACGCGTGAGTCGAAAAGGTGTACTTGGAATAAGAGGAAAGAGAACGGATCTAGTTAATGAGGCACAATTCCCAGCACCGGCAGCTTCTGAAAAGCTAAGCCTTGATCAGGATGCCAATGTTGTCGTTGCCCTTGTCGGTAATGAGAGATCTCCTGAAATGCTAATTGACATGGGGACAACTCTAGCTGGTGGTGAGCATATTGAAGTGGCCCACTTAACAGAGGCGCCAGAACAAACAGACCTGAATGACTTTACTGATGAAGACCCAAAGCTTAGATCGCTAAGACGTCGAGTAATTGCTATGGCCATTGAAAAGACCACACCGATTAACTTTGATCCTATCGTGACTCACGACTTATCAAAGTCTATTTTTGAAATTGGCCAAAGACTTCATTGCAATTGGCTCTTTATGGAGTGGAAAGGACGTCTTCGTGATACGTTCACAACTCAAAGTCCTGTAGCATGGCTTAGGTCGCACCTAAATTGTCACCTTGCTATCTTTAGAGACAATGGTGTTCGTTATATGAGAAAGATTATGGTTCTCATTGATCAGAACTCTAATGATGTCACTCTTATTCAAGCGGCCCAGCAAATTGCAGAGTCCCATAAAGCAGAGATTACCTTTATCTATCTTATCGATAAGGATCTAACGATTGAAGAAACTTCTCAAGTTGAAAAGTATATTCGCTTAATCAGTGATGATATGACTGTTCGAACGACTGGGCATATTATTAAGTATAATGACAAGGTCGATACCCTAGAGACTCTGACAGTTGAGTATGACCTACTTGTATTTAATTCAAATAAGAAGCATAGATGGTTTCATGTATTTGGAACAGAAGATGATCAGATTATGGCAAAGGCCTCTTGTTCAGTACTAGGGATTCATACAGGTAGTACGAATTAAAGAAGCTCAGATTTTGGTAATGTAATCATAAAGGTTGTGTACTCTGAGTCAGGATCGTAAGTCAGGGTACCACCGTGGTCCATAATAATTTCACGGCTGATATTTAAACCGAGACCTGTACCCTTCTCTTTACTCTTAGTTGTATAAAAGCGATTAAAGATTTTCTGAGCAATCTCTTTTTCAATCCCTTGCCCACTATCGAGAACCTCAACAATAACATGGTCTGTATCATCAAGAAGATTGATCTCAATCCATTGTTCTTTAAGTCCTGCAATAGCATCATGAGAGTTATTAAATAGGTTAATTAGAACCTGAATAACTTCCGACGAATTAATCGTAACGAGGTCTGAGTCCGCATCATTTGAAAAGACAATACGTAGACTCTCATCCACAAGGCCTGTTTTAAATAATGCAATTGAGTCGTGAATGATCGAAGATAGACTTGTCATCTCACGCATTGAGCGGTCATCTTGAGAGTAGATATTAAGGGAGCTCACAATATTTGCGATACGATTTTTCTGATCACCAATTGAACGAATCTTCTCTAAGAGCTGATCAGAAGAGATCTTCTCACCTCGACGCTCTATGGCCTGAACTTGAAGTTCAATAATAGCAAGAGGGTTATTTACCTCATGGGCGATATTAGCGGCCATCTGTCCAAGAGCTGTCCACTTACTCATTTTATCAATCGTAGCTTTCTGCGAATCGATTTCACGATTTCGACGAAATCTTTCAGTCACATCGGCCGTACGATCAAGAAAGAAGTGACCAAGTTGATTAAAGTCGTGATACTCCATCGAGCACTCAAATACCGACTCTTCATCATCTTCAACTTCGATAAAAACCGTATCGGTGATAATTTCACCTACAGACTTCTTTGCACGTTCTGCTCGTTGATAGAATTTTTTAAGATTCTTACCACTCACAACGTCTTTTATATTTTGGCCTACTAAAGGCCTATCATTCCAAGTAGCGTCAGCTTTTGAAACATAGACAAAATTATAATCCTTATCAAAGACAGTGAAAATATCAGAGCTTTGTTCAACCATTTCTCGAATAAAGAAATTCGTTGAACTCGTTGTAAGATTAACTTCGTGAGGTCGAATTTGCGACAGAACGCGCTTATTTCCCTCATCATCAACAAAGGGATTAAAATCGACATCCCAAGTAATACTTTCGCGGTTTAAGCGATTTGTTAAAATGATCTGCTCACGGCCGACTTCACCAGCTAAGGCCTTTGCGAAGCACTTTTTCACCTTCTTAATTTCACTCTCACTAAGATGGCCCTTGTAATAATCATAGACACTCATGCCTAGATAATCTTCAGTAAAGCCAAACATTGTCGTTGAAACAAAGAGAAAACGGGCCTCTTCATCGAATACAGCAACTCGAACGTTTTGTTCTTCAAAACTACCAAGCTTTAATAAATCGATGAGTTGCTGTGTGTTCATATACTGTCTAGTTAAGTTCTAAACGAATTTTACCACACAATAATTCTTCTTCCCCTTCTTAAGGATTAGGCAAGACTCACTTGCCAGATCTGAAGTAGTTATCATGTGTTCGATATCTGCATTCTTAATATTATTAATGGCAACACCGTTTTGAGTGACCATTTTCCTTGCCTCTCCCTTAGATTTAAATAAAGGAGTGGCCGCTAACATATCTAAGTAGCTAATTTCACCTAATTGAGATTTTTCAAGCTCAACTGATGGAACGTCATCAAAAATACCCGCAAGTTCAGCATCTGTTGTATTTTCGATTACCTTTCCAAAGAAAAAGTCTGTTGCTTTTTGAGCAGCTTCAATACCTTCTTTACCGTGAACAAGAGTTACGATCTCTTCCGCAAGACGCTTTTGCGCTGCTCTTAAGTGAGGTTCTGTTTCAACTAATTTTTCGTACTCAGCAATTTCTTCTAGAGTTAAGAAAGTTAAAGTTTTAAGATACTTGATTACTGAAGAGTCATCAGAATTAAGTAGGAATTGGTACATCTTATATGGAGACGTCATTGTAGCATCAAGGTAGATTGCGCCACCTTCAGACTTTCCAAACTTCTTCCCATTTGAATCAGTTAGAAGAGGAATAGTCATACAGAAAGCAGGTCTTTGATGCATCTTACGAGTAAGGTCCATTCCAGCAGTCATATTTCCCCATTGATCAGCTCCACCAATTTGAAGGCTTACATCATATTCTTTATTCAGGTGAGCGAAGTCATAACCCTGAATAACTTGGTATGTAAATTCAGTATAGCTAATACCCACTTCTGAGCTAATGCGTGACTTAACAGAATCCTTAGCAAGCATTTCACCAACACGGAATCTCTTACCAACGTCTCTTAAGAACTCAAGGAAAGAAAATTTTCCAATCCAGTCAATATTGTTAACCATAGTGGCCGCATTCTCGCCTTCAAAATCTAATAGATTCATAAGCTGTGCTTTTTGGCCTTCTAGGTTCTTTAAAACTTGATCTTCAGATTGAAGATTTCTTTCATCACTCTTACCTGATGGATCTCCAATCATCCCCGTTGCACCACCAACAAGAACGTAAGGCTTATGCCCTTGTCTTTGAAGGCGCATCATCGTTACTACTGCAAATAAATTTCCTAATTGAAGAGATTTTGCCGTTGGATCGTAACCACAATAAAAAGAAATTTTCTTATCGTTTAAGATTTCTTTTAATTCTTCATGTGAGTACTGATTTACAATTCCTCTTGCTTCTAATTCTTCAAAAAAGTTCATTACGCTAATCTCTCTTTAATTATTTCAATTGGAGTAAGTGCCACGACAGTTTTTAGATCTGGCCCATGCGCTCGTCCTGTAAGACAAACACGTGTCCCCATAAAAAGTGGCTTACCTTTAATTTTTAATTCTTTCTTTAAGTAGTTCATCCACTCACCAACTTGATCTTCAGTAACGTTAGTCGTTTGATCTGCAAGTTGTGCTTTTAGATATTCCTTAATTTGTGGAGTCGTCTCCCAGCTCATTGCATCTATATACTGATCATCAGCATCAACTCCCGCATCAAAGAAGATTGGTAGGTGCTCAATAATATTGCTAAACAGCTGAATCTTTTCTTTCATAAGTCCTGCAAATTTAACTTTCCATGCAACATCTTGTTTATGATAGTCGCTCCCCTCAGGAATGAAACGATCAAAGCCAGCTGCAATTTCAACATCATCTAACTTTCTAAGCCATTGTTCGTTAAAGAAGTTAAGTTTCGCAATATCATACATTGCTGATGATTTAGAGAATCTCTCGTAACCAAATTTATCACTAAGTTCATTAACATCAAAAATATCCGTCTCATCTGGATGCGACCAACCAAGAAGACATAGGTAATTTGCTAGGGCCTCTGGAAGATAACCTTGGTCCTTATATTGAGTTACCGAAGTTGCTCCGTGACGCTTTGAAAGCTTTTGACGATCGTGACCAATAAGAAGTGAAACGTGACCAAAGTTTGGAGGAGTTACACCCATTGCATCGTAGATCATAAGTTGACGGCAAGTATTATTTAAGTGTTCTTCTGCACGGAAAACATGAGTCATTTCCATCTTTGCATCATCAACAACACAGCAGAAGTTATAAACAGGCATTCCGTTAGCTCTTAAGATAACGAAATCCCCTACCATATTCTCAGGAAATTTAACGTGTCCTTTTACAAGGTCTGTAAATTCCCAAGTTTTTCCAGGGTTCTTAAAACGAATAACATACTCTTCTCCAGCATCAATTCTCTTTTGTGCTTCAGCTGGATCAAGGTCACGGTATTGCCCGTGGTATGCATGTGGGTCTTTATTTTCATTTGTTGCTTTTTCAGTTAAGCGCTCTAACTCGATACTTGTTAAGAAACAAGGATAAGCAAGGCCACGCTTAACAAAATCCCAAGCAATATCTTTATAAATTTCAAGTCTTTCAGACTGACGATATGGACCAAAGTCACCACCCTTATCAGGGCCTTCATCGTGCTCAATTCCCATCCACTTAAGGTCAGCAATCTGTGCTTCTTCATACTCACGCTTTGATCTTTCAAGGTCAGTATCTTCAATTCTTAAGATATACTTACCACCATTTGCCTTTGCAAATAGGTAGCTATAAAGAGCGGTACGAGCGCCACCAATGTGTAGGTAGCCAGTTGGAGAAGGTGCAAAACGAACACGAACAGTCATGTAAATTCCTTTGGGTAATTAAACGTATTTTAAAATAACATAGTTGAGCGATATTATAGCTTTTTAAATAGGAAATGACACTTTCTAAGTCGAATTTTTTAGGGAAAAACAATTGAAATCATAGGGCGTTCAAAATGGAATCCACATGGTCAACATTCTTTAAACGCTTGGACATGGAACGTGACACAATGCAATTCTCACCGTAACAAGTATTGGTGATATTTTTGAAGCAAGAACTAAGTAATTGGAAATAACGTGGCGTCCCAATAACAATACGGCCAGAGCCGTCCTCTTTGGGGATAATTTTACTGGCGTGCAGCTTCAAGCACTCATCAACTCCAAAAGTTGTGTACTCCAATAAATACTGCTTGCGGGCCTTAAGATATCTATTCGCAAGGTCAACTTTTGGACGAGAAGCATAAGAGCTTAGGCCAAACAGCAATTGACAGGATACGAATAAACTCATTAACTTAGTCATAAATTGATTCTAACAATATATTTTCCTTTAGCAATGAGAAATAAATGCGCAGAGAAATTGAATTAAACTCCAATGGACTTGATACACTTGATGACTACTTAGTTGAGTGTGGCCGCCTATTTGATTTCCCAAGCTTTTACACAAATAATATCGATGAGCTCTACGAGTTCATTCAAACCTACACAGATAAAAACTTAAGTTTATATTGGACAAATACTAAAGATGCACAAAATAAATTAGGTCAGGATTATTACCGTCTAAAAGAAGTATTTGATTTGATTAGTTCACAATATAGTGAATTCCAATTTCATGTTAATGAGTAAGATAACTCGTCTGCCCAGAGCTTATCTCAATGATTGAAGTTCTTGGACCTTGAGTAATAACGAGCTCACCACTAGTATCTCCATCAGACAAGTAGCCCTTATAGAAGTAGAGATCATCTCTTATGTGAATGAAGCTAAAGCGCATGCCACGTTGAATATTTTTAGAATGAACCCAAATCGGCCCCTTCTCCTTAGTTCTTAAATACACTGCAAATGTATTTATATCTTTCGCATAATTAATTTTAACTTTTTGATTACCTAGGAATTCTTTTTCAAAAATGGCCAAACTTGAATTCTCACAGCGCGATGGTGAAATGAGACAATTTTTTGAAACAAGTGTTGTGGCCGGAGTTCCAAATAGGCGAAAGCGTAAGTGGACACCATCAATATTATAATGAGTTGAAACCTTATCCTCACTTACTAAATTCGGATTGGAGCTCGATGGAGCAACGGCAAAGTCCCCTTCAATATCAAAAATACTCGGGGCCAAGGTTGCAGAAATCGTCACATAATTCTTATCTGCAATCATTTCAAAAAATTCGCGACTCTTGAAATACTCCATGGTCTCGATGACTTTCTTAGAGCCAATCTTCATATTCTTTAATTCTTTCTTTCCAAGAATCGGCAAGATGAATGTTCCCAGAGAGTAGCCAAGATTTGCGATTATTGCCCCGTAATACGGCGTGGCCATCGTCATTATATTCTTCACTCTAAAGTGGATTGGATCTTGGGCCTGATACATATTTCTAAGCCAAAACATGGTAATGAGGCCACCTTGAGAGTGGGCAACAATTGATATTCTAGAGTGACTCTCCTTAAAGCGCTCATGCATGAAAGCGTCAAAGCTTTGAATGAAATCTTCAAGATTTAATTTATTATTACCGGTATCGTATTCAAAGAAGTGTGAGTTTATGCACTCACTTGGATGGTATTTTTTTAAGTAATCGGCCCAATAACCAAAGGCACCTTTATTGCTAGCGATCCCGTGAATAAAGACCACATCGTGAATTTCATGAGAGTCACTAGTGCTACAAGTAGCACTAGTATTTAATGATAAGAGAAATAGTAAAGATAGAACTAAAAATCTCAACTTACTCCATACCTTCTGGGTAGATCTGAATTGCATGATTTAGCGTTGTTTGTACCCAAGCATATTCTCTTGCAATAAGTGGTGCGTTTAAGAAATCTTCCTCACCTTCTTTTACAAGATCGTAATCGTATTTTGGCATATTCTCATTTGGATAAATTGAGTCACGTACGTAGAAAACACCTTTTGAAGCACATCCAACTTCTTCGTAGCGCTTTTGAACAGCATTTCCTTTTTCCATAACTTTTTCAGCATTTGCTAAGTACTTAGCACGCCAAGAATCTGATTTTGTTTTCTCAGCTTTTTCTAACCAGTAGTCACGCTTCTCTTCCATATGTGGTTTAAAAGAAGAAACAAATGGACACCCTTTAGTGTCAGCGCTGTCATTATAACCAAAGATATAATTAGCGTGCCAAAATCCTTTATGATTATAAATAACTAATACTGGTGCATTTCTTTTATGCAGAGCTTTCTTAATTCTTTCAACAATATCAGAAGGCGCTTTTGCAACGGCCCACTGATCCTTATCTGGATCAACGTGAAGAACTTCTCTCTTAAACTTTGGAAGCTTATATTCAACAGCATTCTTATCAATTGAATCTGTTAGAGAAATCCAGTTAAACTGAGTTCCATATGACCCGTCTTCATCTTTAGCGTCAGTTACAACACGTTTCCCATCAACCTTCTTAAAATTTCCTTTTGTGAAGCGGTAGTCTTTATTTGAGAACATCACAGAACTTT
The DNA here is from genome assembly GCF_043196705.1 of Halobacteriovorax sp. HFRX-2_2. NCBI lineage: Bacteria > Pseudomonadati > Bdellovibrionota > Bacteriovoracia > Bacteriovoracales > Halobacteriovoraceae > Halobacteriovorax > Halobacteriovorax sp. HFRX-2_2. Next base: position 883,239 of record NZ_JBEBMT010000001.1, on the reverse strand, counting down.
TATTAATTCTTCTGATATTATCAGTTCTCCAATTTTCAATTTCTTCTTGGTTTGTCTTATTTGTCTTTAAAGACATATAGTAGCGTTCTGCAAAATTGATTTTCTTATCACCCTCTAGGTTATTTAGTCGGTTATACCACCATTCAACAACACCAGTATGTGACATATAAAGACATGAACCAGCATCTTCTTGAGAAGGAGCTGCTACAACATACTTCATTAGCTCATTAAAACCACCAGTTGTAACTTCGTCTTCAATGAAAGAGTTTGGATTAATTGTACTTACGTAATCCTTTGGAAGTGACTGGTAAGTTGAGATTTCGGCCTGAGCTGAGAAAGTAGAAATGGCCGCAGCAATTGCGAGTAAAGTTTTAAACATATTCCCTCTTTTAAAGTAAATTCTTTTCACGTGTGAAGGGTAAAATGCTAGCAAACTTGAACCATAATCACAAAATTTATGGTCAAATGAAGCGATGCGCATGCATTAGCTGCGCATCAAGTACTGAATATTTTGTTAAACACTAAAATTACTTATGATAAGTAAATAACGACAGATGCACCAATTGCCGTCACTGCCAGAAGAATCCAAGTATTCATTGCAGAACTTCTCTTCACTTCTTTGCGGTTTGTTACATACTTCTTATTGCGTTTATTCTTATTAGATTTACCCATTTCATCCTCCATAAATAATCACAGGCAAAGTATTTTATACAAATTTTATAGCGAGTGCATAGACCGAGTGCTCCACTCGGAATATAACACTCATAAAAAAGTATTTTCTACCTAGCGACAAGCGAGTTAAATCACCAAAATAACTATGATATTATAGTATTATGACAGGAAGAAAATTACTTGATCAAATTATTATTGCACTCTTGCTACTGACGACGTTGGCCACAGTTGGTGTCTTCGTTTACACCAATATTATCTACAAGAAAGAGCTGCCAAATAGTGCGACAGAAATGCAAGCACTCAAAGATGACTTCAAGCAAATCAACTTCCCGACAACTTACGTCTTGGATAAAATTACTGTAAACCTAGACTCAGCAACTCGCCGTCTTAGATTTCTCGATGTTCAAATAAACCTCGTTCTTTTCAGTGAGGAAGACTCGCAGCTGCTTGATCCAATCAGACCTCAAATTTACGATATTATTATTGATGTTGCTGCATCAATTGAGCCAGACGAGCTTAACTCACTTTCAGGAAAGCTAATCTTTGAAGGGCGAATTAAAAAGCGTATCAACTACTTAGCGAAGAAAAAAGTTGTTAAAGAAGTATTTTATTCAAAATTCGTTGTTCAATAACCACGATACTCAAATCTATGCTATAGTTTAGAAATCATGAATCTATAATCACTTAGAAATCCATTCCTTTATTTCAATCAATTAACCCGAGGTGATTATCGTGAACACTTCTCACATTTAAAATTCATTCTTCCATTTACACAATTTTAAATTGAGAGGTCTCCATGCGATCTTACTTACTACTATTCTATCTAGGACTAGGGCTTCCTGCATTTGAAGCTCGTTTTGATACACGAAGAAAAAATACGGAAAGTATTTCTACTGAGTACGACTTAGCTGAGCGTAAGCAAAAACTAAGAAAGAAAACTCGTCGATACAAAAAAGGAAAACGCAAACGAAAGCAAAATTACCATCAAAAACACTTTGCACTCAAAGGGAGTCATTCAAAGGATTCGCGCTATAGTAATGGGAATAAATTAAGAAGGATGTTTATTAATATGTAGATTAGAACCAGAATGTTATAAGGCCCGCGAGGGAAGCGGGCCTTAAGACAACAACACATGGGAATTTTAAAAAAAGGAAATTTTTAAAATTACTCGCAACGGCCTTCATTTACATAAATGGCCTTTGCACGATATAATTCACACGAATTTGGAAAGCTAATAAATGCATCTCCGTCGATACCACTGATGGCACCACAAACAGGAGCGAAAATTTCTGGACATACGTTAAGTTGTCTTGGCTCATCAACCCAGTTCTTACAGTTAAGAACGGCCTCAAGCTTGTACTTACCTAGTCCTTCTTGCTTAAGAGCAAATTGTCCATCTTCACAGCTTTGAGTTTCAAAGTACTCATTAACTAATTCAATTTCTTCATTTTGCTCAGTGATAATAACTTTGAAGATTCTTCCTCTAAATGATTGAGAATCAAGTAGATCACCATTAAGAATAATTTCTTTTGCACTTACATTCATTGCTAATACTGCAAGAAAAATAATTGAAACTAATTTACTCATAATCCTTCTCCCTAAACATTTTTTAAAAATTCAAAGTCTTATCTTGTGAAAGGAGTTATAGAACAAAGAATAAATTAGTAGAAATTATATATAATAATCATTATCCATAATTATATGTTATACTTGAACCTATAGAACCAAGCTAAGGTATTGAAATTATGAATATAGACTATATTTCTATTCCTACTCTACGTGTATTCATCGAAGTTTATGAAACGATGAATATGTCTCAGACCGCAAAAAACCTTGCCATGACCCAGCCAGGAGTCTCTCAGCACATCAAATCCCTTGAAGGGCTACTGCAAATCTCACTCTTTGACCGAATCAATAAGAAGGTTCTCCCAACAGAGCAGGCCCACTGGCTTTACCGCGAGTGTCGCCAGATTCTTGAAAATCTAGAAAAGGCCCTCGGGGAAGTTTCGGCCAAAAAGAATGCGCTTAAAGGAACACTTCATATTGGAATGCCAATTGAGTTTGGTAATAACAGGCTCTTGCCTATAATCGCCCAATGGCTAAAGCTACACCCTGAAGTGTCACTACAAATTAACTACGACCACGCTGCAAGACAAAGTCAGCTTCTTTTAAATGGCGGATTAGACTTTGCTATTACTGATAGTTTCAACTTTCCAAAACAGATTGCAACTAAGAACTTATCAAGTGAAAGGCTTATTCTTTGCTGTTCAAAAGAATACGCAAGCGAGCACCAGTTAAATGAGACGACAAAATTAAAAAAGGCCGATGAACTGGACTTCATTGCATACCTTGAAGGCTCACCCGTTATCACCAGTTGGTTTAAGTACCACTTAAATAAGAACTTCCACAAACAACCAAAGGCCCAGTTAATGGACGTTCAAGGGGTATTGCGCCTTACTCTTGCCGGTGTAGGTATCTCTGTTTTACCTCTGCACGTTATTGAGCGCTCTGATAATAAATCAAGACTGATGCTTTTTAAGGGAACAAAAGATCATATGGTAAACGAGCTAAACCTCGCCTACTTAAACGCTAGAAAGCTTGGGCCAGTGGCCTCTAGTTTATTTGAATTTCTGACTGAAAATATTTAAAAAGGACAAAAAAAAGCCGCTTAGAAAGCGGCCTTTATATAAAAAATTTTATTCTGAATTATTGCTTCATTCCTGGAGCTGTTGACTCGTCAGTTGTCGTAACATTTGACTCTTCGTCATTTAATCCATTTAGGTATTCTTCAACCTGAGCCTTAGTTACTTTACCTTCAGCGATAAGCTTATCTCTTAATCTTAGGTCTAAAATTTTCTCTTGTAACGCTCTTGAAAGTCTCATTGAATTTCCTTATTTAAAAAATTAACGATTGATATATTTATAATAATGTAGCTTTATATCATGTGTTATTTGCTTTGGAAACCCCTAAAAATATCAGGGACTTAAAAAGCTTACTGCCAAAACCTAGGCTCATCCGGGTTTGGACGCTCCTCATCATCTACTAAGCGCAGATGACTCTTCTTTTTCTTACTTGCCTTCTTTCCACCTTGCTTAGGAGCAATGCGAGAGCCTTGGTTGCGAACATAATTTCCAAGGGCCCTAAAACCTAAGACAAATACAGCACCAAAGATCATTGAAGCAATATTTGCAAAAGCCTGTGCTCCACCTGGAGTGAAGAAGCCTTGGTACACATTCATCCCTGCCAGAATTAAACAGAAGTACTTGGCCTTAACCGGAATGATCATAAAGAATTGAAAAATACGATCCGGATAAATACAAGCATAACTCACACACATTGCAGATGATAAGAATGCCATTCCATGGAATGGATAATTAATCGTTGCCCCACCCATAAAGAGTGCAAAAAGTGTGTAAGCAAAAGCATTAACGAGAACAGCAATGATAATATACTGAACGTATCTTCTTGCTCCCCAGCGTGCCTCAAGATCACTTCCAAGAAACCAAAAGAGAAGTCCTGTGAAGACGACATTGAAAAGGCCAGTATTCACAAATGGATAAGTTACCATCTTATAAATCAGGCCGGCCTTAAGTGCCGAAACATTAAGGCCTAAAATATTAACAAGAGAAATATTTAGAAATTGTGCAAAGACTGCGCTAATGACAAAGGATGCGACAATGATCCCGATGAGATACTTGTTTACCTTTGTTAATGGCGGCAGATAAATATTTTGCATTCTTTCTCCTTACATTTTTTGAGCAATCTCGATGAGAACTCCACCAGTTGATTTAGGGTGAATAAAGTTCACTAAACAATTATTCGCTCCCTTGCGTGGCGCTTCATAGAGAAGATTATAACCTAAGTCCCTAAGCTCTTGTGACTTTTTTGCAACATCTGGAACGCGATAACACATATGGTGAATCCCTGGACCTTTTTTCTCAAGATACTTGGCAATTGGTCCCTGACCGTTAATAGGTTCAAGTAATTCAACATGAGCATTTTCATCAATATGAGCAAAAGAAGTCGTCACTTGTTGATCTTCAACCACTTCTCGGTGGTTAAATTCTAAACCTAAGTCACGATAAATTTTTTCGGCATTATCTAGATTCTCAACTGCGATCGCAATATGATCTAGGAAACAATCTTTATTAAACATGATTTCTCCACTTTTCTTACTTAATAGTTCTTAAGCATTATAGAAAAGTCCGCAGGCTTGAGCAACCGTATAAGGATACAAACGATCGCTACAGGTCACTCAAGTTAAATGGCGGTGAATCCAGAACATCCTCACCTGAACAATCTGCAGGCGTCGTTGGAGTCGCTGGCTCTTGAGGTGTAATTGGTGGCTTACAAAGACCATTTACACAATCGCCAAAAGTTGGAACAGAGTAACATCTCTTCTCACAAGAAAGAGCGTTATTCGGGTCGTTGACGCGAATGAGGTAACACTGTCTAACGTATTCGATACGACAGAACTCTTTCGAGACACAACTCTGGTTTGGAACTTTTGAACAAAGAACTTGTTCAAAGTCATTATTAATATGATCACGACATGTATTTGTCGTTCCATCACAACAAAGTGAAGCACAGTCAAAGTCTGAACCACAACTATTTCCAGTTGGAAGGTTTCCAGATGAATCAAAATCATCACTACACTGCCCTACAATTGAGCGAGAAAAACAGCGATTATTAAAACAACACTCTCCTGATCCACATTCACGATTTGCACTACATGACTTAAGTGAATTGAAGTCGTAACCCTCTTTAGCACCAAGACCAGTCTTTAGAAGTTGTAATTTAATTTCTTTCGTTTCTGCAATCTGAACTTCAAAACCATCTTCCATTGTAAACAGTTCAATTGTTCCAGTAACATTACAACTTGAAACGGTCTCCCCCGTAGAGGCGTTATAATTCTTAGCTCTAATATTACAACCATCCATATAGTACGTATCACCGGCCGCATTTAATGTTTGAACCGAACGGTTTGCAAATGGTGATTGAGAACCTAGGTATTGAATTCCAGTTGTTTGATAATTAATCTTACCTGCACGTGGGAAAAGGTATGCCTGAGTACCTGATGCAATATTTGTAAAGTCTGCCGCACCAGCTAGTGGCGCTTTAAAGATTGCACTTGGAGTCGTTCCCGACTGATAAACTGCTGCCCCTTTAATTTCCCATTCGTCTTCGTTGTGAATACGATATGGACCTCGGTAATCATAGGCTCCACCACCTAGGGCCAGAGCTGTTCCTACGGCCGCTGGGTGATTTACACCAAAGAGGCTTTGAAACATCGCCGAATCTTTCTTATCAGGAAGACACTTATAAAGATTTGTTTCTAATGATTCATTTGCAAGAAGATTACCTTCAATATCAATTTGCTCAAAGACAGGAGTATTTGTTTTTGAAACAGTTTCTGCATTAACAATTTCGTCATACCAAAGAGTTTGATCTTTAATCTTTGCATAAGAGTAAAGACATACATCCCCTGCTTGATTACAGTATGGGTGACTAATTGAAGATGTAAAAGTTGGATCATCTTCTAAACGAAGGCCACGACAGTAAAGACCTGCATTTGTTGCATCACCTTCAATATCTTCGGCCGTATCATTGTCATAATCATTGTAGTCAAATAGATCATAAAGAAGTCTGATATCGTTAAACTTCTTATCTGCTAAATCAAATGTGATAACGTTAATTGTTGAAAACTCAGTAATACCAGATCCTGGAACTTGTCCAACAACTCCGTCTAGAACAATTGGAGTTCTCTCACGGCCAAAGTAGAAACGTCCTTTAACAACACGATTCTTTAGTGAGGAAATATTTAAACCTGTTAAGTGAAGCTTTCCTCTAAAGTCTTTAGGGATCGATACTTTCTTTTTAAAAGACCCTGTATTTGGATCAATGATTTGTGTGATTTCAACGGCCGTCGATTCAGGAATACTTGTTACGACTTCATTATCGCCGTCTGTAGCATTATTCCCTCCTGATGAACCGCCATTCCCATTATCACCGCTTCCAACACCTTCAGATGGATTATCCACAATATCGCGCACAGAGCGAGGCTGCTCCATACAAGAAACAAAAAGTGAAAGTGTGAATAGGTAGACTAAGACATTCTTCATCATTTATTAGGCCTTAAGTTAATAATCTTCACTCCACTTATCGAATTGAGCGAAAATTAAGTTAACCCTAAGTAAATATTAACCCTGAACTTGAAAAATATGCCGATGAAGCGCTAAGGAGCTGAATTTACGAATTAGATCGTAAATCAGCTGCCTTAAATATGTGCAATTTTGAGTGTTTGTGGAAAGAATTAGGCCTTTCTAAATAAAGAAACAATAACCCCTGTTAGGACATCTTGGATAAGAGTCAGTAACAGACAAATTACGTAGATTAATTCAATAGTAATTCCTGCTCCAGGAGCATAATTTGTAACGACCTGAGAGATCCCAGAAATAATGAAGACCATCACCAGATAAAAGAGGTATGTTCCCCCAAGTGTTGAGACTTTCTTCTTTGTAATGGCAAAATTAGACTCCCCTTCTTTATCAAAGAGAATCGCCGTCATGGCCACGAAACTATAGAAGTAGGCCACGTAGAAAAATGGAATAATAAAGAAGGCCACCCCTAATATCATTAAAAGAGATGTTAAAAAGCCATAGAACATATACGTTGGAATATCCCAGAGAACTTTTGAAACTCGATATTGTAACTTCTCAAAAGCAAAGAAAAAGAAATTTAAAATAAAGACTGACTGAATAATTGTCCCAAAGACATTTACTGCGGCGACAGTAATAACTGTCATATCATCTTGGGCATTAAAATATGCAAGGCCGTAGGCCTTAATCGCAAATGATAGAAAAAATAGTGGTAGATAGTGAGCAAGGTTCCCCTTCATTGCACTTACTGATTCATACATTGAATCAATAAAAGAAAAGTCCTTACTTACTTCAATTGTTTCCTCTTCATGATGCATATCCATTTGCATCCCCCTTTGATCTAGTCTTCAATATACTCAAAAGTTCGTTTCGCATGATTCTTTCTCACACCCGGAACCTTAAATAATTGACCGTGAAAAGAAATATAAATACCTGCATCTGCTATTTTAGCAGCATATAGACTTTCTGTAACATTTTGAAAGGCATCGCTATCAACAAAACCCATAGGCTTCATCGCCCCAGTAAAAATAATCGGCACCTGAAGGTCCTTTGCACCGTCTAGAGCGTCGTAAACAAATTTAGCAGACTTTGCCATGGTATCAGTTCCGTGAAGAACGATAAGTGGAATATTTTTCTCCAACTGTGCCTTAATTGTCTTTAGCAGCACCTGACGGTCATAGTCTGTAAAGTACAGAGAGTCTTTATTGATGATATTTGTAATATGCAGCTTAGTGTATGGAAGCCTTAAGCGGTCAATAATAGTCTGGCGAATAAAAGAGTCGCGATTCTTTAAAGAGCCGTCACTTTCACTATACGACTTCTCGATTGTTCCACCTGTTGAAATTAATTGTATATCTTGAACATGGTTTTCCATGTGCTTTCCTCTCTATAAATTATGAATTCCTATCTTATACCTAATTTTTTCAATGATTTTAAGAATTTAAGTAAATTTTTTACTCTCCACCCTTGACGTAGACACTTTAGCTCCCATCTTTGAAGCATAAGACAATTATCTACTTGATTATATATGAAGGAGTATCGATGACTAATCGCACAGGACAGATTTCCGTTGCTACAAGTGACATTTTTCCAATTATTAAGAAATGGCTTTACTCAGAGCATGATATTTTCATCCGCGAGCTAATTGCCAATGGAAGTGATGCTATCACGAAGAGATCAACTCTAGCTCGCCAAACAGGAGCAGAGAACCCTACTGGAAAAATCTCAGTGACCGTTGATAAAGAAGCAAAGACAATTACCGTAACAGATAACGGGATTGGGATGACTGAAGAAGAGGTTGAAAAGTATATCGCTCAACTTGCCTTCTCTGGAGCAGAAGAGTTTATCAAAAAGATGGAAGATGCTGGCGGTGAATCAAATAAGGATATCATCGGGAAATTCGGACTTGGCTTCTACTCTGCTTTTATGGTCGCAGACAAAGTTGAAGTTGACTCACTTTCAATGACAGAAGGTTCAAAGGCCACAAAGTGGACTTGTGAAGGAGACACAGAATACACTTTTACAGACTCAGATAAGAAAGAAGTTGGGACAACAATCACTCTTCACGTAAATGGTGAATCAGAAGAATTTCTAAACAAGTGGAAACTTAATGAAACTCTTTCTAATCACTGTGATTTCATGCCATACGAAATTTCTCTTCGCGATGTAAATGAGAAGATCCAAGATGGTGATGATAAGGGTAAGGATGTTGCACCAATTATCATTAATGACACTAACCCAATTTGGAAACGTGATCCAAAAGAATTAACAGATGAAGATTACAAAGGTCTTTATCGCAAGCTATTTCCAATGGACGGCGAACCATTATTTTGGATTCACCTAAATGTTGATCACCCATTTACTTTAAATGGTATTCTCTTCTTCCCTAAGTACAATCCAATGAAGCCAGTTGGTGATAAGAATATTCGCCTCTACTGCCGTCAGGTATTTGTATCTGATAACGTAAAGAATATTATTCCTGAATTCTTAGGACTTCTAAAAGGTGCAATTGACTCACATGATATTCCACTAAATGTTTCACGCTCTTCTCTACAAGGTGATCCAAACGTAAGAAAGATCTCAAACTATATTGTGAAAAAAGTTGCAGAAGCACTTAAGCTTCTTAACAAGAAAGATAGAGCAAAGTATGAGAGCATCTGGAATGATATTGGCCTATTCGTAAAATACGGCTGTGTATCAGATGAAAAATTTGATGCAATCATGCGCGAGCGCGCCCTCTTCAAAACGAACGAAGGAAAATTCGTTACACTTAACGAATACCTTGAATCAGTACCAGCAGAGTATACAGAGAAGATGGCAGGAAAAATCCTATACTTTGAAAAGGATGCTGCCAACCAATCACTTCTAGCTCAACTTAAAGAAGCTGGAATTTGGGCGCTTGAAACAGACAACCATATTGATCCACACTTTATTCAACACTCAGAGATGAAGAAATTCAAAAAAGGTGAAGAAGAAGTTGAAATCAAATTTGTAAGTGTTGACTCAGAAATTGAAAACCTTCTAGGAAATGAATCAACGTCTGAAGACGATATAAAAGTTAAAGAGATGTTTGCAAAATTCCTCGATATCAAACTTGAAGAAAAAGAAGGTGAAGCACCGGCAAGCAAAGGCCTTGAAATTGGTCGCATGGCCAACGCTCAAACACCTGCATACTTCAAAGTTGATGAGTCAATGAAGCGTTTTGCTCAAATGACTCAGTCAATGGGTGGTGATCACCAATTCCCTATCAAGAAAACTCTTGTAGTAAATACTTCTAACCCACTGGTTCAAAGTGCATTCAAAATCCATTCAACGGGTAAGAATGAAGACCTAGCAAAGAAGCTTTGTCAGCACGTTGAAGACCTAGCTGGAATCTCTAGCGAAGGGCTTAAGCCAGAAGAAAGAGATGTATTCGTAAAACGTTCTCAAGACCTTATTAGCGAATTATCTAATCATATCAATTAAATAGTACGCGCCACCTTTTCGTGATTTTAAGACGTTAAGAGCTTTAATCATGAAAAGGTGGCGTGTACCTCTATATAATTTTCAAAACTTACCCCTTCCACAGTCTTTTCGTTTATATTTGCGCCATATAAAAGATCTAGGTGAAATATCAAGAGAGGACGAATTTATGAAGAGAATACTTCTTACAGCTGCTGCTTTAGTAACGTTTGCAGGTAATGTGCAAGCAATGCCAAGTCTAATGAATGAAGATATGCCATCAACATCTGTTGCGACAGCTTTCACAGTGGCCCCAATCGGACTAGCAATCCAAGCAGTAGGATCAGTAACTCATGCAACATTTCTAGCTTCACTTGCAGTATTTAATCCATCTGAGGCAGTTCAGATGACACAAGAATCTCTAGGAATTTACAACAGAGAAGAAATTGAGCGTGCTATTGAAAGACGCGATATCGATATTATCGACTCTCTAAGAGAGATGGTAAGAGAAGATTTAAAAGCGGGCGGACAAATTGAAAGCCTTGATCAGCTATCTGATGAAGATGTTGATCAACTTATCAACGTAGCACTTTATATACCAAACGAATCTGAAGAATAAATTTGAGGGACAATATGAAAAAACTTACTTTAACAATTTTAATGGCATTAACAATTACTAACTCGGCCAATGCCATTGAAACGACTAGAGATAGCTTAGACACTAGTTCAATGATCACAACTGGTTGGGTTTATGCAGCTGGTTTATATACTGAGATGGTCGCAACTCTAGGATTTCAAATTTCATTTGCAGCAAGTGTTTCTTCCCTACAAGTTACGGCAAGAGCAATTAATAATCTAAATCGTGAAGAAGTAGAAAGAGCGATTGAAAGAGAAGATCAAGATACTCTTGATTCAATTAGAGATCTTATTAGATACGAGCTAGAAGAAGCTGGTGAGATTTCTTCTGGAGATGAATTAACTAATGAAGAAGCAGATATTCTTCTTTATGTAGTTCTAACAAAATAATTTTTCAAATAAAAAAAGGCCAGTTTTAAACTGGCCTTTTTTATATCTATCCTTTGCTTAAAGTTATCTTTTAAAATGCTGCATTCTTCTCATCAAAGCTTCTTGCGAAAGTTTCGATTGAGACAACATTTGTATTTTCATCCATTCCATCGGCATGCTTAAAAGCTACGTTCTTATTATGTGCGCTCATTGCATTTCCATTTGTATGAGATCGCTTTTCATATGTACGCGAATTCTCTTCTCTTTCAAGCTCTTCTTTACAAGAGATGCAACAAGTTGCGATTGGTCTTGCATGAAGTCTTTTGATTGAGATTTCATCTCCACACTCTTCACACTCTCCGAAAGTACCGCTTGCGATTTTTTCAAGAGCACGATTAACTTTGTTCAGTAGGAATTTGTCTCTTCCCATGAGCTTAAGTTTTAGTTGAGCATCTCTTTCATTTGAAGTTTGGTCGATAATGTCACCACTGGTCTGGTTAGTTAGTACTTGCTCGACACTTCCTGTTGCACTGACCAGCTGATTTTTAAGATTAATGAATAAGTTTTTGAAATGTTCTTTTTGTTCATTGTTCATAGTATCTCCATTCAATCTAAAAATTAGTAGTCCTTCACGTCATACCTAAAGTCTTCTTCCTGATAACTTTAGAGAGATTCCTTTCTCTGCTATTTATAAAGCAATGCCCGTGCCAACTTTTTAGTCGGCTATTCGGATAAATTTTATGGAATTAGGTGGTGCAAGGGGGGATTTTGGTGCCAGACTGACTTTTTAAGGCCAGTATTGGCACTGTCAGAACGCACCAGTCCTCAATTTTCGTTGAGTTTACAAGATTTTATACAAGCTTATCGTCTCGCGAGATAATCAGACGTTCATCATCAATCATCTTTGAATAGATTAGCATAACTTCCTGATGGGCCTCTAGGGCCTGAGACTTTGGAACTTTTTTCTGGATAAAAAAAAGAATATCTTCACGAATACTCTTAGGAAGCTTTGCAAGAATCCCATTACGATCCTCTTCTTTTTCAAGCTTCAACGCATTAGCTAAGGTTTGCGTTTTAACTTCCCTTAAGAACTCACTCATCATTTGTGGTGTAATAAATTGTAGATCTTTTAAGCGGTACATACTTGCACGTAACTTATCCGCTAAATCAAAATCCATTTTCGTAATATTTGAAATTAAGGTTTCCTTCTCTTCCTTATTCATTAAAGAGATGGCCTCAAGAATTGCTTCAAATCCAGACTCTTTAGAGTTTTTCGACATATGGATTCCCCTTCATCAGGTGATTCTTAACATAGTCGGCAACACCCTCATCAACAATACGAAACTCAAAGTTTGGAAGAACCTTTCTAAACTTATCCATATCTGCTTGCGTGTAGTATTGGTATTGATTACGTAGATGCATTGGCATATCGATGAATTCGACATTAGGCTCTCGTCCCATAGCAATGAATGTTTGATTAACTAGATTAAGGAAACTGTCTGCTCGTCCAGTTCCGATATTGTAAATACCTGAGTGCTTGGCCATCTCCTTCTCAGATAATTCAATCATCGCATTGACCACATCCTTAACATAGACGAAATCGCGAAGCTGCTTTCCATCCTCATAACCTTCTTTATGAGACTTAAAGAGTTTTACCTTGCCTACTTCATTGATTTGTTCAAAGGCCTTATGAACAAGAGAGCGCATTTCTTCTTTGTGGTACTCGTTAGGCCCATAGACGTTGAAGAATTTTAATCCAAACCAATGCTTTGGACGATCAGTTTGATTTAGAACCCACTCATCAAATAATTGTTTTGAATATCCATAAGGATTTAGTGGACGAAGTTTTCCAACATCCTCTTCTTTATCTTCATAGCCAAGCTCACCATCACCATAGGTAGCAGCAGAAGAAGCATAGAGATAAGGGATATTTAAATCACAGGCCAAGTCAAAATAGAATTTTGAATGACCAACATTATTAGTCATTAAATAGTCCATATCCATTTCAGTTGTCGATGAACAGGCCCCCATATGATAGATGCAAGAGATTTGCTTATGGACTTCCTCTAATTGAATATCGATGAACTCATCAGCATGAAAATACTCGGCGTACTTTACGCCTTTTAAGTTCTTCCACTTCTCATTGTGATCAAAGCGATCAACGATAATAATATCATCACGTCCAAGCTCATTAAGCTTTGCAACGAGAACGCTTCCAATAAAACCAGCGCCACCAGTTACTAGAATCACGCCTCACCTTCTTTGCTTTCTAAACGCATTAGACTTGTTAGCGAGACCCCACACATTGTTAAAAGGGCCAGAAGCTTATAGCTATCGAGGCGAACATAGAGCTTATGATAACCTCTTAGTTTATCTTCAAAGACTTGATACTCTTCATCAGTATGAGCATAGTTTGATTTTGCAATCTGAGAGTCACGAATCCCAGGAGAAAGCTTAGTCGTATACACGATAGCAAGAACAAGAGTTGTTACAGCGATGAACTTCATAACAACAGATGCCTTACCTTTTTTCTTATAGAGAAATGTAGCGATGATAAGTAGCACAGCAAAGATCATTTCAATGATATTAAATGAAGTGAAGATGATCCCACCTAGAGTTCCTGCTTCTTTTAAAGAGCTAACATTTCGAAAGATACTAGGAGCTGCAATGAAGTCGATGAAGACAGTTGCAAAAAACCATGAAAGGCAGACGCCAAAAATTAAACTTAATAATACGTGTTTCTTTAGTAGTGATTTCATAAAGAAATCATACCGTCTATTTCATGTGATGACGAGAAAGATATGGGTGAACAATTAACGCAACGGCCAAGATACCTAACTCAAAAAGAGCAACAAGAGGAACCCAAAGTCCCATCATTGTAATCACATCAGGAGGAGTCAGCATCGCAGAGACCAGCGCAAAACCAACGTAAACATAGCGTCTCATTTTTGCTAGGGACTGCTTTGTTACAATTCCCATAAAACCGAGAATAAGAAGAACATTTGGTAGTTGAAAAATAAGCCCTAGAAAAACGAGGACCTTGCTTGAAAGAACCAGATAATCCTTTAGGCCAATTGTTGCCTCAACATTTTGTACCCCAAATCCCATTAGTGTTTCAAATGTAAGGGGAAAGACAATGAAGTAGCCAAAGCTTACACCAGTGGCAAAAAGAAAGAGACCAATGATCAGGAAAGGCTTAACGGCCTTCTTTTCATGATCGTAGAGTCCAGGAGAAATAAACTTCCAAACCTGGTAAAACCATAAAGGACAAGAAAGAATAACACTTGAGTAAAATGCTACCTGAAATTGAGAAAGTACCTTATCAAGAAGTCCAAGGTAGACAACCTTGCCCCCACCAGAGTCACCTAAAGCATTTCTAAGAGGCCTTAGCAGAATCTCCTGGATGAGGTCACCATAGGCGTAACAAACCACAAAAGATACTAAAATAATGATTAGTATCTTAATAAGTGCAGAGCGCAACTCTTCTAAATGGTCAATTAATCCCATCTCTTTCAAAACTTACCCTAGTTTTCCATCCATACTTAAAGTAAAATAAATTGATACTAATAATTTAACACAGTTAGAACGAATGAAATACCCATTATTAATTTTTATTGTTAATTTTATGATCACTCTTCCGGCCCAGGCAAAGACGATATTGCTATGTCTAGGACAAGAAGAAAGCTACTATGCTAAGAGGCACGATACGGGGCCACGCTATCACTTAAATCAAATTATGATCAATGAGATCTCTTCTGTTGGTAACCCTCAATTCTCAAAAGGTTATTACAATAAGTTTTGTTCTGATCCAAGTAAGTCACCGACTCTGAAACTTCTAAAGGCCCTGACAACAGGCCAAAGAAATATCTTTGATTTTAAAGAAGAAGACGGTGGGATTGGTGTTCAATATTCCATGTCGACTTATAATGAATTTCGTTTGAAATCGATTAAGATTCTAATGGAGTATCTTGCAAAAATACAGGTGCAAGCAAGTAGCGCAGACTGTCTTGAACAGAATATTCCAGGTCTAAAAGAGTTCTATGCTCGCTATCGTTATCTTGAAGGAGAAGTAAGTCTTTCAACTCTAAAAGGTTCAAAAGAATCCCTACTAAAGATTTATGATTCTCTAGAAAATATTGATGCAATATTAAAGAAGTGTAAAAAAACTAAATAAAGAAAATACTTAACTCAGAGTCCAGCGCCGTTATATGAGAAACAAACTCTTGAGAACTCGCGGCCTCTTCGTCACCAATAATATAAAGGTGGTGTCCAATAAGTCCCTCGATACTAATTCCTCCAAGCTTCTCTGCTAAAGGATAAATATCTTCTAATAGGAATTGATATGGCCTTTTGCCTGCCACCATATCTTTTTTAAAGCCATTGAAAGTCACAGCAGGAATAACTTTTTCCTCGCGACTTGTTTTAAACATTGGAATGATATCTGAAAGACAAGACCCACAACCACCAGCGGCTTTGGATAGGTTTGTAATCGTTAAAGGATCACTTGCTCCCCTTTCAATAAGTGCAGCAACTTCACTGCGACTCACACCAAAGCAACGACACAGCGTATTTTCTGTATCAATGGCCATTAGTTGGTTTGGAGAGAAATAATTTAGTACTTCTCTAAATAAGCTAAAAAGCTCTAGAGACTGGCCTGAATTTTGTGCAAGAGCATCTTCAATTTCAAATAATAATTGTGACTTAGAACTCTTTGCTCGTTCAAGAATATTCATAATGAGCTCTTTTAAAGAGCTATCATCACTTTCAACAAAGTACTCACGCACTTCATTGAGCTTAGAGAATCTAAGCTCAACTCGGCATGGATTAGTAATTTTTAAATCTGGTGCAATTAGGCTCGTATTCACTATTAAGGATGAACCTCATAGCTTCTAAGAGTTAGAATCTCAAAGCCACCTTCTGTAACTAAGATCGTGTGCTCAAATTGCGCCGACCACTTCTTATCTTTTGTCAGAACTGTCCAACCATCTTTAAGAACTTTACAGTCCTTTGTTCCAAGATTGATCATTGGCTCAATTGTAAAAGTCATACCAGGCTTCATCTCTGCGCCCTTACCTCTTTTTCCTACGTGAACAACTTGAGGATCCTCATGGAACTCACGTCCAATACCGTGGCCACAATAATCTTCAACGATACCGTAACCGTGATCGTGTGCGATCTCCATAATTGAAGCACCGATATCACCAATATGGCCACCTGGGCGAACTTGCTTAATCCCTTCCATCATACATTGATAAGTTACATCAACAAGCTTCTTAACTTCATCAGAAACATTACCAACTAGGAAAGTCTTATTAGTATCACCGTGGAATTTATTTAAATATGTTGTGACGTCGATATTTAGAATATCACCATCTTTAAGAACATCTTTTGTACTTGGAATTCCATGACAAACAACTTCATTGAGTGAAGTACAAACTGACTTTGGAAAACCGTGATAATTTAATGGCGATGGATAAGCACCATTTTTAATAATATATTCATGACAAAGAGTATTTAATTCCTCAGTGCTCACACCTGGCTTTACGAATGGTTCAATATACTCAAGAGTTGATGCCGCTAACTTCGACGTAGCTCTCATTAATTCAATTTCGCGTTTCGACTTGATCGATATCATACTTTTCCCTTCGGTTCATTCTAAGTGCTTAAATATACATTCCTTTTAACATAGTTTGACCCACTAAAGAATAGACAAAGTTAAAAATTTTACAATTTACAACACGCTAAGTACCTAAAATGGCATAATGTGGCGAAAGAATTCAGAAATTAGGACTTATCAATGAAACAAATTATCGCCATTTTCCTCTTAACTGTGAACGTACTTTACGCAAACGCACAGAGTAAAGCAGACAATAAATTATTTCATTCGACAATGACTCAGATAAATGAAATTCAAGAAAGAATAAATGACACAAACTATGATCCATCAAAGCTAGGTTACAATATTCGTGAACTTGAGAAACTAATCAATGCAAGTAATGATCTTGTGAGTGTGACAGAAAACTATAGTCGATTAATCTATCGACAATCTGTTGATAAAAAACCAATCCGAGGTGCAGACTTATCAATTATTGGTAACCTCATGAATACAGCTGCACTAATCATGGAAAAATCCAGCCTTTATACGATAAAGGACTTAAGTAATGCCCGTTCATACTCAGAGCTTGAGTTTGCCCAAATCAAGGTAACAAACCTACTTGCAAAACTTAATTACGTGAATCTCTACTTAGTGACTCACGATATTTTTTACAAGAATAAAACGATCAAAGAAGTGACAAAAGAGATCATTAAAGTTCTCGACAACGAAAAACAAGTTGAGATTCTTAAGCAGTTCACAAAGATTGCAAAGAGTAAAAAATTCAATGAAGAACTACAATCAGATCTAAGAAACTTTCTAGAATATCATTACTACTACCTTAAGTTGTTAAATCCTGATCTAACAAGAGGTGTCGTTCTTGTTGAAAAGTTTCAGATCGAAAAACACCTACTTGATAAAAGACTTCCAGTTATTGAGTTCTATAGCATTGGTGATTGGTTTGTTGAGATCTTCAATCGTACGACAAATTTCATCTCAGGACTATTTGGAAACCTTGTTGGTAAACTACGTTTTCGCCATGGTCATATGTATGATAACGAGAGAGCTTTTGACTACCTTGAGACAGTACTAAGGCCACTGGATATTATTGCAGAAAAAACACCTTTTGCAGCAACAGACTTCTTTATCCCTGGTCACTTTGGTCATATCGCCATCTACCTTGGTACAGAAGAAAAACTAAAGCTTGCAGGACTATGGAATACTCCATTCATTAAGAAGTATCATAAAGAGATTCGCCGAGGCAAAACAATTGTCGAGTCCATTCGTCCAGGTAGTCGCCTTGTGTCTCTTGAAGACTTTTTAGAGATTGATGAGATCACAATTATTCGTGAAAAGGGAATCCTAGAAAATAAGTGGGATCGTGAGATGGTGACAAAGGTTGCACTTGAGCAACTTGGTAAGAAGTATGACTTTAACTTTGATGTCACAACTCTTGATAAGGTTGTATGCTCAGAGGTTCCCTACCATGCTTATGGACACAAGAGGTGGCCAACAAGTTATATCCTAGGAAGAAATACAATTTCTCCAGACGAGATTATCGAGAATGCTTATCGTAAAGGATCGGGCATTGAATTTGTTGCCTCAATTAAGGCCAACAGAAAGCATGAGCTGTTCAGTATAAGTAAAAAAGAAATGGGAGATAATCTAGATTTTGACTACGATGAATCAAGAGATATGTTCAAAAAGAAAATCAAAGCATGTCGCTTAATTAAAGTTGTTGATCATGATCAGCGCTCAACGATAAATGGTCGATATCGCACATATAAAAAGTGTAAAACGATCAAGAAAGACTTAATTTATAGCGCCTTCTAGCAAAGAAAAGAAAAAGTTGCTAGATTAAGGGTATGAACTATTACTTCTATCGACCAGAAATTTCGAGCTATCAAGGAGAGGCCTTTCGCGTTAAAGAAAGGCAGTCACTAGGGCAACTTGGTATCAAGTGCGTGGACACCCCTATTGAGATTCCAGATGGTGAAAGTGTTATTGTTATCTCAACAAGCTACACAGATAACGAAAGTATCGTAAGTTCACTTAAGCACGCAAATATAGCTCTATGGATTCACCCAAATTCTGGCTATGATAATTTCTCACTTGAATTTGTGAAAAACGCGAAATTCCCTATCGTTTTAGGAAATGAGATCAGAGCAAATGCCGTGGCCCAATTCTATCTGCAGGCCCTCTTAAATCATCAAGGAAATATTCCAAAGCGCCAGCAATGGGATCAGGCAAGAAGTTATAATAGAAAACTTCTTCACACTAAAAAAACTCTTATTATTGGCCGTGGCCCAATTGGCGCAAGACTAGGTAATGCTCTTGAAACACTAAATGTCAGTGTTAGCTACTATGACCCATACCAAAATAAGCAACAAAATACTAAGTACTTAAAAGAAGAACTGGCCAACGCTGATATTATCATCATGGCCTGTTCTCTAAATAAGACATCACATCACATTCTCAATGAAGATATATTTACACTCTTAAAAGATGATGTACTTATCATGAATGCTGCAAGAGGCAAGCTTATCGACCAGCAGGCCCTCGTAAACTTCTTAAGTAAGAATAAGAATGCCCATGCAATTATTGATGTCTTTGAAAAAGAGCCAATTGACTTTAATGAATTCAAACACCTTTCTAATATAACTCTCAGCTCACATATTGCGGGAGTGTATGAGGGAATTAACGATGCTATTATAAAGTTTGAAAAGCGTGTTGTTAGAGACTACCTTCACGACCAAGAGCTTGACCTTTATAAAACAGCACTCCTAAGCTCTCGTGTTAAGGGTGATTTTTTAATCTAAAATTAAGGACTATATATGACTAAAACAAATGAAACATTATTAAATGATTATCTATGCCCTCCAGGTTTTGGAGTATTTACAGTAAATACGGCCAAGGAAAGAAAAGATAAGCTAACTAAAGTTCTCTATAACACAACAGAAGATCAAGATATCAGAACAGCTTGGACGAATGAACTTTCTAAGCTTGCAGATGTAAACGGTTGCGCTATCTTAGGAGTTGCCTCTGACTGCGGAGGAGGAATTCAAAGAGGTGCAAACTGGGGCCCATTATTTCTTAGAAATACACTAATTGAAGAACATCTTGAAGTATATAAACAGTGTTTTGACCTAGGTGACATTAGGGTAATCCCTCACCTATTACACGATAAGTATTTAAATGATGAAACAATAAAAAGTGCTCAAAATGCACTATATGGGGGAAAGCAGCTAAGTGTTTCACCCCTTAGCATTGCAAAGGCCAGCGTTGATGAAGTTTTCAAAAATAACAAAGATTTAAAAATCTTTAGTATTGGAGGAGACCACTCTGTAAGCTTTCCACTAGTTAAGGCCTGGATCAATAATCGCAGATCGCTTGGTAAGAAAGTTGGTCTTATCCACTTTGATGCACACACAGACCTTTTAAGAGAAAGACTTGGTATTGATTACTGTTTCGGTTCATGGCTAACACATGTATTAGATGATCTTGAAACTCCTAAGCATTGTTATCAATTTGGAATTCGCTCAACAGGTAAATCAAAAGAGCACTGGGAAAGTGAATTTGGCCTAAATCAGTATTGGGCAAAAGATGTAAAAGAAATTGGTGCAAAAGAATTGGCCCTTAAAACAATTGAAGAACTTAAGGAAGAAGGAATCGAAGAAATCTATATCAGTTTTGATATTGATGCCCTTGATGAAAGTGTTGCGAGTGCAACAGGAACACCTGAACCAGAGGGACTAATGCCACATGAGTGTGCTACAATGATTAAAGAGTTTACTAACGCCTTTAAACTAACTGGTGCAGATATGGTTGAAATTGCTCCACTAGTAGGTCTAAGCGAAGAAGGCTCTCGTACAACACTTGAAGTAGGAGCAGCAATGAGCGCTCTTATGATGGAGGCCATGATTAGTGCCAATAATTGAGTTTCCCCCAGTCGAGATCGCAGATGAGCAAGGGCTACTAGCAATTGGTGGAGACCTCCACCATGACTCTCTCCTATTGGCCTATCAAAGTGGAATCTTCCCTTGGCCAATTTCTCAAGAGTACCCCCTTGCTTGGTTTTCACCTCCACAAAGAGGAGTGATTCGATTTGACGACATTCAAGTAAGTCGCTCCCTAGCTAAATTTGTCAAAAAGAGTGGCTGGACAATATCATTCAATCAAGGCTTTCTAGAAGTCATCAGACAATGCCAAGAAGTTCACTCTGGATCTTCAGAAGGAACATGGATTACCGATGAAATTATTGAAGGTTATTTTAATTTATTCCATCAAGACTTGGCCTATAGTGTAGAGGTTAAAGACGAGAAGGACCAACTTATTGGCGGGCTCTACGGAGTAAGCATGGGACATTTCCTAAGTGGTGAGTCCATGTTCTATAAAGAGTCTAATGCTTCAAAAGTTGCCCTACTAGCTATTCTTTCAGTAGTTAAAAGAAACCAGATCCCATTTCTTGATACTCAAATGGTTACACCTATTACTAAATCATTTGGAGCTATTGAATTAGATCGTAGTATCTTTATTAGCGAAATTGGACAATTATTTACTCAAACACCTATCGAATTTCCGAATACTAAAATACCTGTTAAAGATCTACTTAAGTCTTTTTAATTTTAAATATAATGCGGCCCTCTTAAAAAAGATCGCAATACGCCAGCGGCTTTGATAAATATTTTTAGATAGAATCATTTTACAATTTCCTCTTCACTAATCCCTAAAGCATTCCATTCACATGCAATTTGTGAAAGAGCGAATTTCTTTAGTCTCTTTGAGAAGTATTTTAAATTTGCCATTGTCGGCGATATCAAGTGAAAGCGATCGATCACACCATCTTCTTTAAGATATGAAATAATTGAAACTTCACCAGAAGATACTTGTGTTGTCGCAAGGAATATCCCAGTTTTAAGCGAGTCAGGCTTTAGCTCAACTCCTTTTCTAATAATAGGATATTCTTCACAGATTTTAATAATATTTGAATAGGTATTCTTTAATTCTTTTAAACGAATCAAAAGGAGTTCGTAGGTTGATCCATTAAGGGCAAGGAACTCGGTATTTGTAAGGTCACTATATTCGTAGAAAGGTTCATACTTCTTACTATTATAGTGATAACCGTAGCTTTGCAGAGGCATCGATTTAAGTGAAAAATCGAGGGCCCCAAGATTTGAATGAAAGTAGCTTTCTAAATTTAAAAAGTACTTATTCCCCTCTATCGTCTGAATGATATCATTGATAATGTCCTGATAATCATGAATACGATCTCTAATATCGTAAACCCATTTGCGATCTTCAGAATTAATTAGCCTACTAAGCTCGTCTTTCGTTTGAATCTCTGAAAGATTAGTTAAATTACTTAGGGTCTCAAATTGATAATTTAAAATTTGATATAACTCAGTAAAAGACGAAAGGTTGAAAACCTTTTCTAAGCACTTTAAATTTTCAAGCGCACAAAGAATTTCATAAATGAACATACGGTGAATTTTTACGGAGCTACTTGTCTCTAGGTTTCCAACGTATTCACTTAACTCAAGGCTTAACAGAGATGTAATATTCTTTAGTGGTAAATTTGATTTTAATAGCAAAGAGATGGCCTCATCAAGACTCTTTCCCTCAATTTGCTTTTCTAAAGACTCAGACTTACTAAAGTCAAAATCAAAGAAACTATCACTAATGCGGTTTTCATCGATATTAAAACGAATAACCGAACTTGAAAGTGGATTATTAAACTTTTTAACCGGAACTTCGATTTCTTCACCAGTCACCTTAAGGGGCGAAAGGTACGTCTTACATAAAGAATCTTCAAGGTTATCTTTTTCTAAGTGATACTTCCCCGCAGGTGTAACAACCTCATATTGAATACGATCTTCTTTTCGATAGAAGTGAACACCAAAATTTCGATTAACTTCGGCCTCAAACCAAGTCATTGACTCAAATAAATGAGCAAATGAAAGCGCAGTTTGTCCATAGCCCAATGAAAGGGCGTAGAAGTGTCTTTTATGATCATTTAAATTTTGAAATTGATAGATAAGTAAAAAGCGTGCGTTTAAAAGATTATACTTTTCCTTGAGCTCACCTGCATTTAAGAGATCAAGACATGTCAGGCCAGAGAAAACTATATGCTGATCATCAAAGTGAGAAAGCATAAGCATTGAAAGCTCTGCTTTTGATTTTACCTGAATTTTGTTCGTGATATCAAAAATATTCATCTATTTAATTTTCCAATTACTTTAAATTAAATCTTACGTCGTATGGAAAGATTGGGCCAACTTCTTTATCTGGAGCACAACTTTGTTTCTTACCATTTGACCACACCCAATTATATATCTTTTGATTGAATGTGTCTGCACCACTATCGTATTCAATATAGCGATAGTATGGGGCCCCAGAGTTAGCAGCACTAGATAATAATGTGATTGCTGCAGGAAATGAAGCGGCAATTTCTCGGTCGCGACAGCCACCAATTAATTTTCTTTGATCGACAACAAATTTACCTTTGCTATCTCTCACATTGCGCACCCATGTCTTTAAACGACAGTCAAAATAGTAACCTGTTTGGACTGCATTTTCAAAGGCCGTCAAATACTCTAACTTCCAATGCTTATCCTTTTCTTTTTGAATATTGAAAGGACGCACATACTTTCGACATAGACTAAAACGATCCAGGTGATTGCGATAGAATTCAATAAATCGTTGAGAGATCCCTTCTTCTTTTCTGAAAATCACGAGGGCGTCATCATACACCTTACGACATGACGTTTTTAATGTTTGCAGTTCACTATTTGAAAACAAGTGGCCTGAGTTGATAACATATTTAAGGGCACGATTAGGCAGAATTGGAGATTCTAAACGATAGGCCCCCTTAAGCTTTCTTCCCACATCATTGCGACCCATTGAGTTTTCAATAAAGGCCTTCGCATACTTCCAGTCCACATATTTCTTTAAGGTATTTAGCCCTTGGACTTCTTGAAGAGACTCATCAAGCATACTCTTTGCAATTAGAATAACCTCTGAATTCCAGTCATCATTTAAGTCGCAAAGTCCTGTTAAACAAGACTTTAAAATATAGCCACCAATGATTTGAACTTGAATGGTTTCTTCACGTGGAAAACTACCATCAACAAGGTATTTTAAATCACCAAAGACGGCCACTCGCTGAGGCTTTCCATCGCGTCCTAGAAGTCTTGGAATAACGGCCCAAGAAAAATTTGGAGTTGATACGTTTGATGTGTAATCATTCCAAATATCTTTTTCTTTACAAAATTTACGTTCTTTAAAAATTCGCCCACTAACTAAATCAAGTTCGAAGTGAACTTCGCTATCACGGGGCGTTGTAATAAAAACATCCACAAGCTTAGTGCGCATATCCATACGTGGTGCAAAGTCGAAAAATAAATGCGGAACAACCCTGCCCTCATAAGTAAGATAATTAAAATTACCTTCTCCAGAGAACCAAGCCGGCTTAACTTGAGAAGTCGGAAGGACAATTTTTTTTGTTGCACAACCTACAATGAAAATTGCAAGTAAAAGAAAAATGAATTTAGTAGTTTTTTTGAATTGACAAATATACACGTTATAGTCCAAAATCGTTAAACACAAATAGCGGTTCGGTGTTGGAATTGGTAGACAATCTGGATTTAAAATCCAGTGGGGGCAACCCCGTGCGGGTTCAAGTCCCGCCCGAACCACCATTTCCTTTTCTTAATTATCAACGGATACATTTATTTAATCAAGGACTTAGACTGATTCAGTCCGTTTTTTTGAAACGCGATGCAAAATAGTAAATTAAGCAGCTTTCTTAGAGTCGTCGTTATTGTTGAGGATTTCAATCATACGCTCTCCAATAACTTCCATGATCGAGTCCGAAACAGACTCAAAGCGCATTCCAAAGCCTCTAGGACGATTCTTTGATGCTCTCATGATAGTGAAATCAACTGCGAGTGCGCGGCCAAATAGGCCCTCAGAGATATAGATCGTTCCACGAGTATTTTTGTCAAATTCTTTCTCAAATTTCGTCACTTCAACAAATCCTCCACTAAGGGAAAGATTTGTCAGGTAGCCCTTATAGTCTTTTTGAACTCCTACAAGTGAGAATGAGACAAGTTCTTGAAGATCAACTCGGTACTCAGTTCTTTCGATTTGATATTTATTATTTTCTGGATTTTCTTTATCCTCTGAAACTAATTGTGCTTGCGTATTAAGCTCAAGGCAATCTTTGGCAGCAACCCAAGGTGCACCGGCCTTCTTCTTAACAAGTGTTTCAGAAGTAATAATATTCTTTTCTAAATCAACTAGCATTTCATCAAAACGTAAAGGCCCAACTACCCCGGCCCCCGTATCATATTGCCATGACTTCTTATTTGAGATTTCAAAAGACTTACCATTTTTAAGTCCTTCAATATTTAGTCGATCAAGTTCTAGGTCATCAACTTGAGCACGCGTCGCAATTTCAAGTCCACCACTTGAGATATCAAACTCTCCAGTCGCTTCTTCACTTAAATCAATCTCAACAGTACGATCCTCATCTTCTAAGACAAGTGAGTCACGTGAAATAAGATTAATCTTAGGGCCAGCATTTGTACTTTCTTTTGGTGGCGTAACATCTTCAATCTTCACTTTTTCATTGACTGCAGAAATGCCGATTTTACTATCAGTATAACTTTTGAAATTTTCTAATTCTTTTTCAGCAACTTCTAGCTTTGCATTTAAGGCCTTTGCCTTTGCAATTACTTTTGAAAGATTCTTTCTTGCAATCTTATTTTCAACGGCGAGATTTTTATATTTGATTTTAAGTGCATTGAATTTTGATTGGTACTCTTGAGAACTTGAATTTCCATCCTCCAACTCACGTGCTGTGGATAGAACTTTTGTGATCTTACGATTAACGTCACTGATAAGATGAGTCTCATCTAAGATTGATTCTAGCTTACCGATAATAACGTCGCTGCGATCACTCCCCGATGAACCAATAAGTTGCGTGATATCTCCAATCCTTTCTTCGACGTTTGAAATCTTTTGACCAAACTCTTCTCGAAGTTGATCTCCGATTGTTGAAACTTCATCTTTTACAATTTTAGAAATTGCACTTAGTAATTCATTATTATGGGTACTCTTAATCTCTAACTCTTCTTTTTTAATACTGTGTCCATCTGGTGCAGATACAGGTTTTTCAAATACATCAGGACTTGGTTTTAAAGCTTCAGTAACAACTCGAGGCAGACTCATCTTAGATAACTCAAGCCACTGAGACTTCTTAACATCAAAACCAAATTGATTAGAAAAAACGACACCCGAGAGCGCTTCAACGTAGAGATCATTAATATCGATCTCTCTAAAAGTCGTGAATGTGTCTGCGATGAAAAGTTTTTTCAATATTTCCTCAACTGTTCTATCTAGTATATCGGTAGGATTTAAACTAAAATTTAATAATATTAGTAGTTTACTCTGTTTTTGTTTACAAACTTCTATTTGAGACATGATAAGGTATTGAATTGTGGAAGAATCAAATAAAAACCAATTAGAAAAAAAAGAAGAAGAATTGGCCAAATTAATTGGCTTTCAGGTGCAAGTTGTTGAAAAAATCGAAGCAGGTTTAAACAAAAAAGAACAAACTTCACCAGATGAACTCTATCTTTGTGGCCTACAAGAAGAGGCCATTAATACTTCCCTCTCAGACTTCTATGAAATTCTACACAGAATCAATGAATTAAATCATGCTAAGGAAATCGTCATCTGTGATATCGGAGCCTCTTACGCAAAGATGGCCTTTGTGGCCAATCACTTCTTTCCAAATATTAGAGTGATTAGTATCGAGCCAGTCAAAGAGCGAATTGATTACGCCTTAAAAATATTAAATAATACGAAGCATATTTTTATTAACGATATCTTTAAAGAAGAATTGATTAAGAACGATAAAATTGATTACTTCTTCCTCTACTTCCCTGTTGGAAAAATACTTGATGAAATCATCCCACAGATCGATGCACCTCTTATCGCCATCGAGTCTCATGGTGAACTTTTAAACCGACTTGGACATAGTTTCTCTCAAAAAAAGAAACTAACTAAACTTGTCTTCCCACGCCATAACCCTCATAGCTACATTTTTTCTCATAAAGAGGAAACGAGCTTATATAAGGCATTTAAAGCACTTCATAATAAAGATGATGACCTTATTATCATCAATGACCAAAGGCCTTGGTTAGCGGATTCAGAAGGCCTAGAGCACTACTTTGACGAAGAAGATAAAATCACTCTTGAACTCAAGTGTCCTCCTCGAACAATCCATTTTAGTGACAACTTAAAAACGATAAAAAGCAGCGAGCTTGATACTAACGTTCAAGAAATCATTTCCATGCGACGTGAAGGTAAACAAATTGATGGGTGCTTTATTCGTAAGATTTTTGTGGATGGGAGTTTTGAATTATCTTCAGGTGAAATAAAAAAGGCACCCTAAGGTGCCTTTAAAATATTTGCTTAGATATTCAGTGGTTTTTTATCAAAAGCATCAAGAGCAGCTTCTTTGAATGCTTCAGAGTAAGTTGGGTGAGCATGACAAATGCGTCCAATATCTTCAGCAGCAGCTCTAAATTCCATTGCAGTCACAGCTTCAGCAATTAAGTCTGCAGCACGTGGACCAACAATGTGAACCCCTAGAATCTCATCAGTTTCTTTACAAGCTAATACTTTTACGAAACCAGCTGATTCATTTGAAGCACGGGCACGTCCACTTGCTTTAAATGGAAACTTACCAGCTTTATAAGGAGTCTTATTTGCTTTTAGTTCTTGTTCAGTTACACCAACAGAAGCAACTTCAGGCCATGTGTAAACAACACCAGGAATTAAGTTGTAGTTGATATGTGGCTTTTGACCAGCGATGATCTCAGCAGCAACAACACCTTCTTCTTCCGCTTTGTGAGCAAGCATTGCACCAGTTGTAACGTCACCGATTGCATAAATATGTGGAACGTTTGTTCTTAAGTGATCGTCAGTGATTACACGTCCACGCTCATCAAGATTTACACCAGCGTTCTCAAGACCAAGATTGTCAGTATATGGACGACGTCCAACTGCCATTAGACAGTAGTCACCTTCTAGCTTGATCTCTTCTTCACTCTTTTTGTTCTTGGCCTTAACAACAACTTTAGCGCCTTTTCTAACGACTTCAGTTACACCGTGTCCAGTATAGAATTCCATACCTTGTTTCTTAAGAACCTTAGTCATCTCTTTTGCACAATCTTTATCCATTGTTGCAAGGATTGAATCTGCGTACTCAACAACAGAAACTTTTGAACCAAGTCTTAAGAATACAGAACCAAGCTCTAGGCCAATAACACCACCACCAATAACAATGAAGTGCTTTGGAAGGGTTTCAAGCTTAAGAGCTTCAGTTGATGTGATGATTCTTTCTTTATCAATTTCAATTCCTGGAATTGTCGCAGGCTTTGAACCTGTTGCAATAATGAAATGCTTTGCTTTAAGAATTTCTTCTTTTTCGCCTTCAACTTTAAGAGTGTGAGCGTCAACAAATGATCCAAAGCCGTGGAAAGTTTCAACTTTATTCTTTCCCATCAGGTATGTGATACCACCTGAAGTATCGGCCACGACACCAGCTACACGCTCGGCCATCTTTTTAATGTCGGCCTTAACTTTTCCAGTTGTGATTCCGTGTGCTTCAAACTCGTGAGTCGCCTCATGAAATTTTTCACTTGAATCAAGCCATGCTTTTGATGGGATACAACCTACGTTTAGGCATGTTCCACCAAGTGTATTATATTTTTCTACGATTGCTACTTTCATTCCAAGTTGTGAACAACGAACAGCACTGATATAACCACCAGGACCTGAACCAATTACAACAACATCAAATTCTTTACTCATAATATTTCCTTAATCTTTTTAAATCTAATTAGATACTCTTAAATATCAAGTAGCATTCTGGCCGGATCTTCTAACATCTCTTTAACCATCTTAAGGAATGTTACTGATTCCTTACCATCGATGATTCTGTGGTCATAAGATAGTGCTAAGTACATTACAGGGTGAATAACAACCTGTCCGTTAACAGCAACTGGTCTTTCAACAATATTGTGCATTCCTAAAATCGCTGATTGAGGAACGTTGATAATTGGAGTTGAAAGCATTGAACCAAAAACACCACCGTTAGTGATTGTGAAAGTTCCGCCAGTCATTTCGTCCACTGTAAGCTTTCCATCACGCCCTTTAAGAGCAAGTCTTCTTACTTCTTTTTCAATTTGAGCAAGACTTAAGCTTTCTGCATTTCTGATAACTGGAACAACTAGACCTTTTGGAGTCGATACTGCGATACCAACATCTGCATAGTCGTGATAGATGATATTCTCACCATCAATTTGTGCGTTAACACCTTTGATTTCCATAAGAGCTTTCGTACATGCTTTTGTAAAGAAAGACATGAAACCAAGTCCGATATCGTGCTTATCTTTAAAAGCATCTTTATACTTCTTACGAAGCTCCATAACGTTATACATATCAACTTCATTAAAAGTTGTTAGCATTGCCGTTGTATTCTTTGCTTCCACAAGACGCTTAGCGATTGTCTTACGGATACGCTTCATTTTTACTTCTTCTTTTGCTCTACTTGCACCACCCACTGGAACTTGAGTTTCAATTGTAGGAGCAGGAGCTGCCTTTGCTGCTGGAGCCGCTTTTGAAGCAGCACTTGCATTCATCGCATCAGCTTTCGTGATTCTTCCATCTTTTCCACTTCCTGCAACAGCACTAGCTGCGACACCTTTTTCAGCAAGAATTTTTGCGGCCGCTGGAGATGGATAATTCTTATCTCCACCTGCTGCTGGAGCGCTTGCTGGTGTACTTGGAGTTTCAACTGCAGTTGGAGCTTCGTCACTTGATGCTTGAGCTGGAGCCGCTGCAGAAGTATCTAGTTCCGCAACTACTGCACCAATTTCAAGTTCAGCACCCTCTTCAGCGATAATTCTAATTACACCACTTTCTTCTGCTGGAAGAGGAAGTGTTGCTTTATCTGATTCAACTTCAACTAGTTCATCACCTTCACTAACATAGTCACCGTCAGCTACTAGCCACTCTCCTAGAGCAACTTCTGTAATTGATTCACCAATTGGTGGAATAGTAATTTTTACGATTGCCATTTTTTATCCTTATTTATTTTTTAGCTAAAAGCTTTCTCTACAATTGTTTCTTGTTCTTTAAGGTGTACTGAAGCGTATCCAGTCGCCGGTGAAGCCGAAGCTTTTCTTGATACACAGTCAATATCTCTGAAAGTATCACGCCAACGATTTAGATGCATCCAAGCTCCCATATTTGAAGGCTCTTCCTGTACCCAACGATGAGTTGCATTTGGATACTTATCAAGGATTGCCTTAATTTTATCTGTCGGAAGTGGATATAATTGCTCAAGACGAACAACAGCAACATCTTTGCGGTCATTTTCTTGTTGGTACTTTAATAGATCGTAGTAGATCTTACCTGTACAAAGAACTACCTTCTTAACGTCTTTTGGACTTACCCAAGCATCGTCAAAAACTTCTTCAAATTTACCATTTGTAAACTCTTCTACTTTTGACTGACATAGAGGATGTCTTAGAAGTGACTTTGGAGTGAAAACAACTAATGGCTTTCTAAACTCCCACTTAAGCTGGCGTCTAAGCGCGTGGAACATATTTGCTGGAGTTGTAATATTACAAACAACCATATTCTCTTCAGCACATTGCTGTAGAAACCTTTCTGGACGACAAGAAGAGTGCTCTGGCCCTGCTCCTTCATAACCATGAGGAAGAAGCATTACTAAGTTACTCATTCTTCTCCACTTACTTTCTGCTGCTGAAATAAATTGATCAATAACGATTTGAGCACCGTTAGTGAAGTCACCAAATTGTGCTTCCCAAATATTTAGCGCATGTGGAGTTGCCTGAGAATAACCATATTCAAAAGCAAGTACTGCATATTCTGAAAGAAGAGAGTTGTAGATATAGAAGTCACCTTGACCAGTTGTTAGGTGCTCTAGACCACAATATGCTTCATTTGTTTTCTCATCAAAAACTTTTGCGTGACGGTGTGAGAAAGTCCCACGAATAACGTCTTCCCCTGAGAAGCGTACATCATTACCTTCAGTAAGAATTGATCCGTATGCAAATAACTCAGCCAGTGCCCAGTCAATTTGATCACTTTCAAAAGCCGCCTTTCTTTGATCAAGAAGCTTTTGTGCCTTTCTTAAAGTTTTGAAACCTTCAGGAGTTTGAGTGATTGATGAAATAATATTTTCAAGTGTCTTCTTATCAACACTAGTATCTGGTGAACTTGCGAAGTCCTCTAGAGTCGAGAAGCGAACATCTTTCCACTCTCTGTGTGGCCCTGGAACCTTTTTAGGAATAACGTTTTGCTTAACATTATTGAATCGATCAGAAAGAAGACTCTTGTATTCTTCTTGCATCTCTTTGGCCACGGCCTTATCAACAGAACCATGATTAGCAAGTTCTTCGATGTACATTTCACGTGGGTTCTTATGCTTTGAGATCATCCCATAAAGTTCTGGTTGAGTATACTTCGGCTCATCACCTTCATTGTGACCGTGCTTACGGTAGCAAACCATATCAACAAAAACATCACGCTTAAATTTTTGTCTAAACTTAACAGCAAGCTCACAAGCGTAAACAACGTCTTCTGGACAATCACCATTTACGTGAATAACTGGAATATTTAGCATCTTTGCAACTGATGTTGAGTAGTGAGATGAACGAGCATCTGTAAAGTCAGTTGTGAAACCAATTTGGTTATTGATCACAAAGTGAAGAGATCCACCAGTGCGATAACCTGGAAGCTCAGACATTTGAAGAGTTTCATAAACAATTCCTTGTCCCGCAACGGCCGCATCACCGTGAATAACAATTGGAATAATCTTGCTCTCGTCACCTTTATAAGCGATATCAATTTGAGCACGAGCATAACCTGTTGCTACAGGAGATACTGTTTCTAAGTGTGATGGGTTTGGTAGAAGCTTTAAGTAAACTTCGCTATTGTCTTCAGTTTTCGTTACCGAAGTAAATCCCATGTGGTACTTAACATCACCATCACCTTGACCAGCTAATTGCTCAAGAGAGTTCCCTTCAAATTCAGAAAAGATATACTCATAAGTTTTACCTAGAGTATTTGCTAGAATATTAAGGCGTCCACGGTGGGCCATACCGATAATAAATTCTTTGGCCCCTAATCTTGCACCTTCGTTAATGAAAGCATCAAGTCCTGGGATCGTCGACTCTCCACCTTCTAGTGAAAATCTTTTTTGTCCCGTATATTTTGTTTGAAGAAAGTTTTCAAAAACATTTGCTTCATTCAGTTTGTGTAGGATTCTTTTTTTCTTATCAACATTGAAATTCTTATTTAAATAAGTTGTTTCAAATTCTTCTCTAAACCAACGTCTCATTTCAGTATCAGTTGAGTGCATATACTCAACACCGATCTTTCCGCAGTAAAGCTTCATCATGTGGTCCATGATATTTTTAAGAGTCGTTGCTCCAAGGCCAACAAACTCACCACATGTAAATACTTCGTTTAGATCAGCATCTGTAAGATCATAATCTTGAAGTGAAATACGTGCATGACGATCAAGTCTTGGACGAATCGGGTTTGTGTCCGAAAGAAGATGTCCTCTTGATCTGAAAGATTGAATTAGTCTGAATACGTTGAATTCTTTACGTAACTTCTCATCACTTACTTCACCACCGGCACCTGTGCTACCTTTACCGGCACCGAACTCAAAACCTAGAAAAAAGTTGCGCCAACTTTCTTCTACTTCCATCGGGTTTGATTCGTATTGTTCGTAGAGAGAGTCAATGTAAGAAATGTCTGAACTTGATAGTGTTGAAAAGTCGAATTTATCCATTTGATTAAAATCCATTTTACCGCTTTGCGGCTATTACAAAATTAATAATTTAGGCACGTTAATATACCTTATATCTTAACAGTTCGTGAAGTTTTCTTTTTGCACAGGCAAGCTTTGACTAGATAAAAATCAAAGTGATAAAGTTCGATCAACTACCCAACTTTTGACAGGAGAAATTATGGATTCAAGGAAATATATGAGTGATGCAATCAGAACAGAATCAAGAGATTTTGATGCGATGAATACTCGCCTAAATGACGATGGAATTAAGAGACTACTTCACGCAGGAATTGGTCTTTCAACAGAAGCTGGAGAATTCCTCGATGCTCTAAAGAAGCATATATTCTATGGTAAGGAGCTTGACCGCGTAAATCTAGCGGAAGAATTAGGAGATCTTTTCTGGTATATGGCCATTGTTGGAGATGAGCTTGGAATCAAATTTGAAGATGTCATGGAGAGAAATATCACAAAGCTTAAGGCGCGCTACGGCGAAAAATTTAGCGAAGAAAAGGCCGACAAGAGAGACCTTGATAGCGAAAGAAAAATTCTTGAGGAACAGGCGTTTAATTAATGAGACTTAACAAAATCTTTATATTTGGAATGACGCTATTGTTAGGAGTCTTAACTTCTTGCAATAGTGAAAAACTGCAAATTTATCGTGTCACTGGCCCAACCATGGGTACGACATATCATATCAAGTATCTGGCTCCTAACGGCTTCGATGAAGACACAGTAAAAAAAGATATTGAGATAAGATTAGATGAAGTCAACAAGGCCATGAGTACTTATATTAAGGATTCAGAAATTTCACTCTTTAATAAAATGGCAAAGAATGAAAAATTCTACCCTGGCCCAGACTTTACAAGAACGCTAAAGCACGCACTAGACGTTGCAAAGAAGACTGATGGAACATTTGATCCAACAATTGGAACACTTGTAAACCTTTGGGGCTTTGGGCCTAATGGCAAACGCAAGATCCCTTCTAAAGAAGATATCGATGTGGCCAAGCATAAGGTTGGATTTGAGAAAATCATTTTCAAAGATGGCATCTTAACAAAAACTATTGATGGTGTTTATCTTGATCTATCAGCTTCTGCCAAAGGCTTTGGAGTTGACGCAATCATCGAACTTCTTCAAGCAAGAGGAATTAAGAATGCCCTTGTGGAAGTTGGCGGCGAGGTTCGAACGATGGGTGAATCCCTGACTCGCCCATGGCGTATTGGTGTTGAGTCTCCAAATAACAAGGATAATAACCCTGTTGTAAAGGTCGTGAAAATCAAGAATGTTGCCCTTGCGACTTCTGGCGACTACCGAAACTTTTTCAAAGAAGGTGGCAAGCGCTATCAGCATACGATAAATTTCAAATCTGGTTCACCTGTAGAATCGCAACTTGCTTCAGTTAGTGTTATCTCTGACACTTGTATGGATGCAGATGCCTGGGCCACGGCCTTAATGGCAATGGGTGCAAAGAAGGCCATAGCCTTCGCTAAAGAAAATAAGTTGAAGGCGTTCTTTATCTACCGTTCAGATGATGGATCAGGAAAGTATTTAGAGACATCAACGCCAGGATTTGATAAGGTGACAGAGTAATCTAATCAGATAATTTTTATCGGAGAATATTATGGATGCTAACATTAAACTATTCCTTATTACTTTCGCTGTACTTGCTCTATCAATTACAGGAATGGCCGTTGGTGTGATTCTATCAAATAGAAAGCTACAAGGATCTTGTGGTGGACTTGGAAAACTCATCGGTGAAGATTGCCAATTCTGCGATAAGAAAGATGAGTGTACGGAAAATCCAGAACAAGCAGAAGACTGTCTTAAAGCCTAATCTTAAAATACATATCAAATAATCATAAAGGCCCCAAAATGGGGCCTTTGTTGTTCATAAATAGGGCCAAAAAGCGCCCCCCTTCCCTAACGACACCACCCACAACCAGCTAAGTACCTGATTGTACGTGTTCAATTTTTGGCACAGTTCATGCTTTTACTATAGCAACAAAGCTCTTAAACAGGATGTTTAAAGCTGAAGGCTTCAGGAAGAACGAACTTAGCGGAAAAGAGGCCATTATGAAAAGTACATTAAGGAGAGCACTTTACATCACTTTAGGATTAGTTATGTTATCGATAACAATCCAGGAAAGAGTTCATGCAAGAACGATGAAGAGAATCACGCCAGAGCAGATTCAAAAACTAGATCGCGCCATGGCAATTGAAACATTCAATGGTGAATTTCTCGACATCACAAAAGTGGCAAAGATCAGAAAAACTTTTGGAAATCTTGAAGGATTAAAAGATGGTGCACAAATCAAATTAGCAAATGGTGATGTACTAACTGCAAGAGATATTCGTTTTCTATATGTAGAAAGACTCAAGCAACAAAAGGAGAAAAAATCAGTAGTGGGGCGTACTCCACACGACGAAGAATAGTCGGAAATATTTTGGGAATCTGTAACTAATTTGCTACGTCTTCCTTAGTAGCAATGACCAGTAAGACATCCGGGTCGCTCGAAAGAGCGGCCCTTCTTTTTTTATCGGCAATGATTTTGCGCCCACTCGGAAGCATTAAGTAAATAATACGAAGTCCGGCCTCTGTCACGATTCGCTCATACTCAAGGTAATCTAAAACAGTAACAGATAAATCAGAAAGGATCATCTCCTTACTCTTAACCATTGCTTCAAAACAGAAAACTCCCCCATTACTTAGTTGTCCGTAGACACTATTTATATAGCGAGAAATTTCATCTTGAGATTGTAGGTAGTGAATCTGGTGAGCATCGAGAATAAAATCAAAGCTCTCTTGTAATTGCCCTAACTCAAGGCTTGAGAGGCATTTAAACTCATCATTTGGAAAGTTGCTTTTGGCCTTCTTTACGGCGACCTCAGAGATATCAATTCCTAATAACTTAGAGAAATCGAAGTCGGCCAACTGGAGCCCTTGGCCACAGCCAACTTCCAAGGCCTTTAGGTTTTGAGCGCTAAGAGACGTAAGAGAAAGTGCTCTTTGAGCTAGCTCAATAAGTGTCTGAGATTTGAGAAAGTGGTCGCTTTCTGTATGGGCCTGATTAAATTGATTCACAATTTAATATAACGGCCCCATATCCTTGAAGTCACCATCAAATCCTGTTGAGAAGAAGAAATCATTAGGTGAAAGTCCTAACTTCCCACTTGGAGGAAGTTTCCCACCAAAGTAGATCTCCCAGCCCTTTGGATTCTTATCATATGTCATAGGAGTCGGCTTAAACTTCTCAATAGCGTAAACGCTTTTTAAAAGTTTATAGATAAACTCTGAACAGTAGAGCTTTTCATCATCCCAAACATAGTCGTGATCAAAATCCATTCCAAGATATTTTCTCTTGTAATTTTCAAGTAATTTTCTTTTCTTTGAGAAGTTAATATGTTTTGGGCGAATCACATGAGGAACTTTATTAGAGTATCCTAGGAAGGCCTGAAGTGGAATATGGTGAACACTTCCAAGAGATTGGGCCACATAGACTTGTGAACCTAGCTTCAAAACGATTCCCGAATGAGAAAAAGGGCCACCAGTTTCATTTTCAATTAGCTCGCAACTAAAGCAGTCCATATCTAACAGGATAATATCACCTGTTTGTAGATCACTTAGTGGCAGTGCCAAAGTTTTAAGGCTTACAAAAACAAAGAATAACACCAAAATACGTCTAAAATTCACAACCAAACCCCTGTAATAACAGAAACTTAAATGATTAAACAGCAATTGCCCTACTATTAATAACTAAGGCTTTGCTGTTATACTAAGTAAGTAACTAGATTGATAGCCTAAAAAAGCAGGAAAAGTAAAAATGAAAGGCATTATTTTGACACTCATATTTTTAAGTTTTGCACTTGGACACTTCGAAGTCTTTGCGACAACAAACTGCCCGACAGGACAGGTTTTCAACGCGAGCTTAAATCGCTGTATGTATACAGAGGGTTCAATTAAGAACAGAGATGAATATCAAGACTGCGATTCTAAGTCGAGTGAGACTGAGCGTAATGCTTGTATGAAAGCAGCAGCAGATGCCAGACAACAAAAAACAATTAATGAATTAAATGCAGGGCGAGTTTCTGATAGTGAGGTTGAGAGCAAGGGTAAAGGAAATCTCATTACAGGTTTTGCTGAAGCTTGGGGTATTGTGACAGGTGTTACGGCCCTCGTTGTTCCTAAGTTCTTTAATGGTGAAGATGCGGCAAAAAAGCCAGTTGATAATACAGTTAAAGGAGATGGGAACGTACAAGATGCAGGAGCAAAGAAAGCAGAGGTCTCAAAAGATGAGAACCGTTCAAGCTGTAAGTCTTGTATGCTGGTGGGTGCGGTTTCGGCCTATAGCTTCTATCAGACAAAGATCAACAAAGAAGACGTAAAGAAGAAAACAAAAGAATTTAAAGAAGAATACGAAGAGATCTCAAAAGATCCAGAAACAATGAAGAACGCTCAGATTGCAGCATTTGATATGCTTGAGAAAGAACAGCAATACCTAGCAGATGTCTCTTCAAAGCAGGCCAAGCAGTATAAGACGCTTGCTTTAGGTTATACGGCAGCAGCTGCTGTTGCAGTTTATGAAACATTCTCTTCATTTGGAACAAGTTGTATGAATCAGTCACCAGGTGAAGCTGGTGGTGCTTCAAAGTGGAACTTCAGTGATATGGCAAATGGCTTTCGCTCAATCACTAATAACCCTTGTACAGTAATTGTTGCTTCAGCGGTTACAGTACCTGCGGCACTAACAGTTTCAAACCAAGCGAAAAAGAATAATAAAGATGCCAAATCAAATGTTGAGCAGATCAAAATTCTAAAAGAAAAGTATGTAAAAAGTGTTGCCTCTTTTTGTCCAGATGGAAGAGACAGCTTAAGTAATCCAGCTTGTTACTGTTATACGGCCGAGGGGAATAAAAACCCTAATCGTGAGAAGTCGAAAACATGTCAGGATTATTGGAACAAATATAATGGTTCGTTTATTGCCTCAGCAGATTCATCTCGTGCGGGCCAAGTTAGTAACCCACAAGGTTGTTTCTATGTTGATGGGAAGTTTGACCGCGAATGTAATTGTCGAAAGCTTAAGAATAATAAGGGTGAGAATGCTTGTAAGAAGATTACGGTTTCCCCTACTGCTCTAAGCTCTCTAGGTGGTCTTGATGTATCTGAGGCCATTAGAGCGGCAAATGCAGCAACTCAAGGAAACGGTGGAACTTACAATGCTTCAACAACTGATGCACAAGCGGCCATGGCGGCCAAGGCAATGGATGCAATAAAGAAGAAGCTAGAGAATCCATTTAAGAAGAACACAGGACTTGGGCTTAGCAAGATCAGTGATGAACTTGCAAAACAAGCTGGTAAATATGGTGACAATAACAATGTTTCAATCTTTAATGGAAGTGGTGCAAGTGAGGCCTTTGCTCGTCTAAGACCAACAGAGCCTTCTTTTCAAAATGCAGTTGAAAGTGTTTCAGCAAAACTTCCGGCGAAGGGACTTGCAGCACCGGCAAAGAAAACAGTTAGAAAAACAACAAATAACAACACTAATCGTTGGAAGTTTGATGACAGCTCAAGCTCACAAGTTTTAAGCTTTGGAGCAGGCGCAGGTGACGGTGACTCTAAAAAGAAATATGACTATGGTGATAACGATATTATCAAAGACAAGTCGGTTTCTATTTTCAAAGTGATCTCTCATCGTTACGTTCAGTCAGGACTGAAAAAATTATTCTCTGAATAATAATTGGAATTTATATGAGTAAGAAGATAGACAAGGAAGTTCTATTCGGTATGACCAAAGAACACCTCATTTATGATGAGAGTATCAATCGCTACTTCCACAAAGATTCATTTGAAGACTTTAAAAGATTTAAAGAAGATGCGCTAAAAGAAGGAATCGACTTCTATGTCACAAGCTCCTTTCGCTCATTTGATGACCAGTTAAGAATTTGGAATGAAAAGTGCGCCGGCAAACGCCCTATCTATGATCGCACGGGAAATGAACTAGATCACACAAAACTCTCCCCTTCAGAAATTGTAAGCGCTATTATCAACTGGTCGGCACTACCTGGAACTTCCCGTCACCACTGGGGAACAGAGCTTGATGTTGTCGATGGCAATAGTTGGCCTGAAGG
The DNA here is from genome assembly GCF_043196705.1 of Halobacteriovorax sp. HFRX-2_2. Classification (NCBI taxonomy): domain Bacteria; kingdom Pseudomonadati; phylum Bdellovibrionota; class Bacteriovoracia; order Bacteriovoracales; family Halobacteriovoraceae; genus Halobacteriovorax; species Halobacteriovorax sp. HFRX-2_2. Next base: position 844,342 of record NZ_JBEBMT010000001.1, on the reverse strand, counting down.
CTATCATATTCAACTCGTACCAGAAGAGTTTTCAGAAGGTGGGCCATTTTTTGAATTTAATAAATGGTTGAATGCAAAGATTGAAGATAAGTGTAGCTATTCTTATTATAGGCCATATGTTGAGGATCTCGGTGGAGTTGCGCCAGAAGCATGGCATATAAGCTACAATAAGGTTTCATCTGAGTATCATCAAGAATATACTTACGATTTATTTTGTGAGCTACTGGAGCATCCGAAGATGAATGAGCTTACTTACTTGAAGGAAGTTAAAGCAAGCTCACAAGAAATTTATCACCACTTCTTTAAGCTTTTAAAGTAAGTCCTACGGCCTTTAGCCATTCAGGATCGTGGCCCATTAGTTTTCTTTCTTTAAGATCAAATAGACCTGCAGTCATTTTGAATTTAGTGTAAACCTTTCCACTATCATCAAACATTTCCTGCTCGTAAGTAAGAACCTTGCTATTCACAAAACTCGTGGCTTTTGAGCGAATCTTAACCATTTGTCTTAGGCGTAGTTCTGATTTAAAAGTGATATTTATATCTAAAACGACTGGCCCTCTTTTCTCACGCATAATGCGATCCATACCCCAACCATTCTTCGTGATCATATCCCAACGGGCCTGCTCAAAAATCGTCAGGTAGGTTGCATTATTCATATGGCCAAAAGTATCAAGATGAGTCTCTTGAACTTGAAACTCATAGATTGCTTCTTCAATATTAAAATCGTCGATCGTCAGTGCTCTTTTTGCTATTTGTGAAGTCATATGTCCTACCTCTAAGTTATTAAATTCCCTTAAATGGCCACAATCATGGGCATTCGTAAAATTTAATTTTACATGGCCGGCCCTCAAAAATGAACATATTTTTAAGGACTTATCTTGTGCAACACCCCTCAAATGCCTAAAACATGCTTAAATACTCAACTTTTCAAAGAAATTAACCGATTAGATCTTATAATTTAAGTAAGGAAAACCTAACTTTCGAGTCACTTATGAGCAAGAAAACAACTTTATTAAACACATTTACCTTAACTCTTCTCGCGGCTGCACCGCTTAGTATGAGCTACGCTGACACTGTGAATATTGAGTGTCTTGATGTAAATACTGGTCAGAGCTTGTCATTCGATATGCCAGCAAATGGTAGACAAGAAATACCACAGCCCGAGATTGATAGCTTCTGTATCCAAAAGCAGGCAGAGTTAAAAAAAGAAAGAGAGCTTGCCAATGGACTGGCCAATGATCCAGAACCTCCGCAAGATCCAGGGAGAGAATCTGACAATGGTTCGGATGATCCAAAGCATGCAAACTGGGATGCTTGTTTACAAGAAATGATGACTAAAGAGAATAAGTCACATATCGAGGCCTTTAAGGCTTGTGCAAAATCTGTTTCAAAACTTAGCTTCCAAAATGTTGAACCTGACTTTACAGGTAGTAGTGGTGCTATAAAGTGTCAGCGTGCTTTTAAAGTTTCGGGAAAAAATGGTAATGCAAATTGGCAGGATGTTGCCCAAGAAGTTTACCGCAATGGTAGCTCGTCATCTATTGACTACACTAAGGCCGTCGCTGTTTTCATTTATGCAGCTAACCCTGATGAAGTTGATGGTAATGCAATCTCAGCTGCCGTTAAGAATGTTACAGCATGTAACCAAGTTGCAGCTGCATTTGGTGAAAACTTTGCAGAAGATCGCCAATCTGAAGATCAATACTCTAACCCAGAAAAACTTACTTCAATTGATGGGCGTATCACTTGTAAGCTTTCAGGTCTTGAGACAATCGACTATGACGAATGTTCAAATCTAGTTCTAGCTCACAACGCTGCCCAACTTGGAAAGACTGCCAATGCAACTTTTCAACAATTTCAAGCGCAGGACTTTAGTAATAAACAACAAAATAAACTAATGAATATGGATGCGTCAGAAAACGTAACAACAACGGCCCTAAAATCACAAAAAGATGGGCTAGCAAAGCAACAATCAATGGCCGAAACACGTCGTACTATTGAAGTTGCAAGACTTGGTACAATCTTAACAATGACTTCAAGTATTCCAACAAGTGAAACTTATTTCGAGTCAAGTGAACTATGTACTAAGCCAGTTGAACAAGCATTATTAGGTATTCAAGGATATGTGACAAACGACGGTGGAGGAGGCTCAGTTGGTTCTCCAGCACAATTATGTCGTATCAATTTTAAAAAGTTTGCTATCTTAAAGAATGGTGGCGCTAAGAGAGCTGGTAACCAAATCGCAGCTGAAGCTGGGGTTGATGTGGCCAAAGAACAAATGGCCGTAAGCCAACTTGGAAAGCAACAAAAGATGATTTCAAATGCCATTGGTAAAATTGAAGGAATGGATACAATGGAACTTCCAGAGGACTTCTTTGAAAACCAAGATGTCTATATGGAGTTTTGCCAGGCCCACCCAACACATGCACAATGTCAGTCAGGTTGGGCAAATACAGTTAATGTTCCATCATTTGGGGACTACTCTGTCGGTGGCTTTGGTACAAACCAGGCCTATCAACATACAGAACAAGATCAGGCAGTAGCAGCAACGGCCGCAAGTACTGATGACCCAACATCAGCTGGTGTGGATACATCAACTGTTGTTAACAAAGCAAAAACAGGTGGTGGACTTAAAGGTAATTTTGGTCCAGTTGCAACAGTATCTGAAGGTGGACAACTTGCACAAGGTGCCGGAGGTGGAGGAAGCTCACCTGGCGGCGGTGGCGGTGGCGGAGGCTCATCGGCAGGTGGCGCAGGTCAACCGGAGGCCCTTTCTGGAAATGCGGGAAGTGGTTTAAAAGGTATCAGCTACGTTGGTGGCCGCGGTCCAAGCTTTGTCGGTGGACGAGGAACTGCTTCAGTTAAAAAGAAGAATAATGGTAACCCATTTAGCAATATGTTTAAGAAGAACCAAAACCGTAACCTAAGTTCACTTAACTTTAAGGGTAAGTCAGCAATTGGTTCAAAATCGGACAATATCTTCCAAAGAATCTCAACGGCATATGATAAGGCCAATGATGCTGGAAACCTTCTTAAGTACGAAACAAAAGCTCTTGAATAATGAACACTTAGAGCACACGAAAAAGAGATAAATTATAGACACTGGGGCCAATATTTTGGCCCCATCTTATTTTCACCTATCAAATATCAGACAGTTACAATTAAGAATTTTGGCACGTAATGTGTATATGTATAAAGTAACATGTCAACGACTTGTTGATGCGTCACAACGTAGACAAGATGAATCATAGAGTGCATATTTCAGGGACGAAATATGAATATTCAAGGGAAGAAATCACTAAGATGAATACTATTCAAGAAATTTTATTAAGCGAACTCACACAATCAAGAAGCTACCTAGATAGGATTCTACATGCTGTTTGTGAATTAAGCGAGACTCACTTCGATGCTAAGGCACGCCTTATTATTGAAGAGTTTAGTACTGAATACGATAAGTTAGTAAGTGAATTACTAATTCCATCTCACTTTGGTGATCTTAGTCTTCTCCACCAAAATAATTTTCGTCAAGGGCGTGAAAACTTAAGGCTCATGAATAACTTTATCGAAAGCTTTATTGCTCTCGCTCCAAAAAATGATGATGAAGTTGTTGGCGTTATCACTCGCCTCATCAACCTTTCATATAAGTACACAAGAGAACTTCACCTAATCTTAATCGAGCGCTCATCACTTGATGTTGCCACTCCGAGAATGGGGCTTTTAAAAGCAATCGATATTAAGGAAAAGAAAGAAGTCGTTGTTGCAAAAGAAATCATTAAGAAAGGTCCATTCACACTTATTGAAGGTGGACGAGTGGATGAAGATGATGAAGATATGGAGCACGAAGAAGACTTCACTCCTCCACTATACTTCCTAGAATCCCTTGAGATCCTAAATCTTGCTCACTCTAAAACGGCACCAATTCTTGGAATGAATGCAAAAAGAGAAGAAAAGTACGAGCAATATATTTCAGATGCCCATGTGCTAGTTTCTAAAAAAGACCTGGCCGGAGCACTGGAGTTATTTAATAAGGCCCGTGGCCATAAAGAAACAGCGGAAGTTCTAACTCTTATGGGTTGGGTAACTTCACAAATGGGAAATATTGAAGATGCGAAATCACTTTGCCTAAAGGCAATTGAAATCGATCCAGAATATGGTGCTCCTTATAATGATCTAGGAACACTTCTTTTAAATGAAGGTCATATCAATGAGTCAATCAAATGGTATGAGCTTGCAAAAAAAGCACCTAAGTACACAAATCGCGAATATCCATATATCAATGCAGGCCGCGCCTATATGCAGCTTAATAATTTTGATAAGGCCATGGAAGAATTCGAGGTTGCTCTAAAACTAGTCCCAGAAAATCAGGAACTACGCCACACAGTAAGTAAAATCCGCTCAAGTGTAACAAAACCAGAGAATACGGATAAGACTCGTGGATTTGAGAAGTTCAAAGTTGATTTCTCTGGCCGCCAAGGGGATAATGATAACCAACCAACACAATAATTTTAACGGTATGGATATCATTTATGACAAAAATCTCAGCAAGTGAGCTTGGAAAGTTCTTAGCAAAACACCTTAATACTTACGAGTATAACGACTACGGCCCAAATGGCTTACAAATCGAAGGCCGACCGGAGATTTCAAAAATAGCATTTGCTGTTTCAGCACAAAGAGACTCTATTGCAAAGGCCTGTGAATTTGGCGCAGATGCCATGATTGTTCACCATGGGCTTTTTTGGAAGTTCCACGGTGTCAGAACAATTACAGGAAGCTTCGCAAAGAGAGTAAAGCCTCTTATTCAAAATGATATCAATCTATTCGGCTACCACTTACCTCTTGATGCCCATCTTGAAGATGGAAATGCAGCAGGAATTGCCAAAGAGTTAGGCCTAAAAGATCTCAAACCATATGGAGACTACAAAGGAATGCCAACAGGTGTTCAAGGTAGCTTTGAAAAACCATTAAAACCAAAAGAACTAAAAGAACTATTAAAGAAAGTTCTAAATCACGAAATTATTCATAGTGAACCTAGTGATGATGAGATTTCATCAATGGGCATCATCACAGGTGGTGCAAATTCAGACTGGCGCTACTGTGTTCGCGAAGGACTTGATGCTTATCTTACAGGTGAAATGAGTGAGCATGACTGGCACGAGTCTCGTGAAGAAGGAATTCACTTCTTTGCAGGTGGCCACAATGCAACAGAAAGATTTGGTGTACTTGCCCTTAAGAAATTAATTGAAGAAACTTACGGGCTAGAGTGTATCTTTATCGATTCAGACAATCCAGCTTAAGCATCCGCGAAATTGTTTGCCCAATGGCAAACTATAGTTCGCGGTGCTAGCTCCCCACTCTTTAGCGAGAAAACTAATCGAGAGCGAGGGTCCAAGCCCGAGCGGTTCGCCTCAGGAGCCTAAGGCTCCAGCAGACTTTTATTTTCTCTTTAAACTTAAAGTGATCGTAAACTTTGCGACAGGTTCATCCCCAGATACATCAGGGCAAGTTGCAATGATATCCAGTGGAAGATTGTGACGCTCATCACTTGATAAAACTTTTTCAACAAAGGCATCAATCTCCTTACCTTGTGTACAAGTAAAGACCGTGTCACCTTCTGCTCTTTTTAAGAATTCAGCGTGAAACTCTTTGAAAGCAAGAGACACTCTCTTCCCCTTATCCATCGTCTTCTTCATTGCTGCAAATCCACCTGCAAGGTCGGCCCCACAAGCAAGAGCACCAAAGTACATACTATTTAAATGGTTTTTAGAACGACGTGAAAGTGGGATTTTAATGGCCGTTACTTCATCACTTAATTCAACAACTGTTGGCCTAAGCCAAAAAATCATTGGAACTTTTGTTAGGCCAAAAAGTCTTACAAAGGCCGTATTTCTTAAACCTTCTGGTAATTTATCTAAAACTTTCTTCATTACTTACTTCCTTTTAATTCAAGTGTTCTCTGGTATGCGCGCTCAATTGCACGATTAAACATCTCCTCCATCCCCGATTCTTTAAAAGATTCAAGGGCCTCATAAGTTACACCATTTTTTGATGTGACATTATTGCGAAGAGTTTCAGCATCAGAGTTTTGAGATAGCATGCGACCAGCACCTTCTATTGTACCTGCAACCATTTGATGTGCAAGGGCACCATCAATGCCGCGTGCTTTCATATCCTCAATTAAGATACGTGCAATTTCAAAGAAGTATGCGGGGCCTGAACCTGAAAAAGGAGTGATGGTATCAATATCGTCTTCATTTTCAAAAACTGTATTAATTCCACTTGTATTAAATGCCTGCCAAAAAGCGCCCCACTTATCTTGGTGAACAGTCTTTGTTTTATAAAGAGCATTAACTCCAAGGCCAACTTGCGCCGGCGTATTTGGCATAATTCGAATAATTTGATCAGTTGTTAGATACTCTGTTAATGCCTTAGCGTCACTTCCCGCAAGAAGTGAAACAATTGTTAAATATGGGTGCGTAAGAAAATCAATTTCTAGCGCGACTTGTTTTAACTGTTGCGGCTTAAAGCAGGCCCAGAGGTAATCAATATGAGTATTACGTAACTCTTCAAGATCCTTAACCCAAATCGCACCAAAATCATCAGCAAAGCTTTTTGCTTTATCTCCACTTGGAGTAAAAACTAAGAACTCACAATCTTGCGAGTTTTGGATGAAACCAGGGATTAAAGCGCGGGCCATATTGCCCGCTCCTAAGATTAAGTGACGATACTTCATTATGAGTCTAACTCCATCGGTGCTCCGTGCCTCATGATATTAACAGCGTAGCTTCGCTCACATGAGAACATATGGAATAGGTCAAAGTAAGACCCACTAATATAGTCTTCAAGTGGTGAAATAAATGACGTCATAACAAATTGCCCATTCTGCTCACCAACTGCACTATTGAATTCTTTTATTGATTCAAGATCACCATCACAGATAACCACATCAAAGTTCTCACTTAAAAGTGTGTGCATCTTTTCCTTGCTTACGTGGTAGCAATCGATATTCTTCTTAGAGAAACGATTCTTCTTTAAAATATCAATTAGGTAATTCCACCAACGATAAGCTTCAGCATTTGAACAAAGGATTGTAACACCTGTTCCAGTTGTTAAAGACATCAGTACCGCAAAGAATGTTTGCATATTAATTTCTTCATTTAAGCTTAAATAAAGAGCACGGTCTTTATTGCAATCAAAAACAGAGTAATTGATTTGTCCTGGGATATAGCGATTATCACGCCCCTTATTTAAGAACTCTAGATAATCAACCTCAAGCCACTTCTTAAGTTCCTTAAGAGCATGTCTCTGCTCTCCGAAAGTTCCTGGGAATAATGGGCCAAAGTTACTAATAATCTCATCTAGCGCTGAAAGCATTTTTTCACGTCTTACAAAGTGATCAGAAGAAGAACTACGAGATACAACTGGTTCATAATCACTTCCATCATCAAATTTCGAAGAATTCAGCTCTTGCGAACTATTACGAACAAAGAGGCTTCTTAGGTAGTCAGCACCACCGGCCTTAGGGCCTGTTCCAGACATTTTAAATCCACCAAAAGGCTCGATAGCAACACGAGCACCTGTGATCGGACGGTTGATATAATTATTTCCGATATACATCTCTTTCGTTAAGAAATCGATATCATCTTGAGATTGAGAGAAGACTCCACCAGTTAATCCGTACTCAACACTATTGAAGATATTTAATGCATCTTCATAATCATCATAAGCAACGATATGGATAACAGGAGCAAAGAGTTCACGTGATGCAAAACTATCTTTTTCTAAAGCACGTGACTTTGGAAGTTCAATAATTGTAGGTCCTACGCAATAACCTGGAAGATTTTCTTCTGAACGATTAACGTGAACCACTCCACCGTACTTCTTCGCTTCTTCACTAGCTTCTTTAACCTGAGCAATTAAACGATCTTTCTCTTCTTGACTCACAAGAGGATTGATAAAGCTAGCAAAGTCTGTAGCAGGCCCAACATAGATATCATTAGCAGCTTGCTTAAGACGAGCAACTAATTTGTCCTTTACTTCTTTATGAACAAGGACACGAGAAGCAGCAGAACACTTCTGCCCAGCATGAGCAAAAGCAGAGTAAAGAATTCCTGAAACTGTTTCATCAAGCTCAGCATTATTTGTGACGATCACAGCATTCTTTCCACCCATTTCAGTAATAACTCGAACTGGATAGCTCTTGCCTGTGTTGCGATTCTCATAAAGTCTCTTGGCACAAGTTTTAGCAATATGAACACCAACTGGTTTTGATCCCGTAAAGATCACACCAGCGATACGCTTATCTTCAATAAGCTTTTGCCCAACAGTCTCACCCACACCTGGAAGGTGAATTAGAGCATCCTTAGGTACACCTGCCTCATGGAATAAATTCACGAGTTCGCATGTAATGAGAGGTGTTTGCTCAGCAGGTTTTAGGATAACTGTAGATCCTGTTAAAAGTGCCGAGGCCGTCATTCCACATGGAATAGCAAGTGGGAAGTTCCAAGGTGCAATAATAGCAAATGGGCCACGGGCCTTGTACTCTTCGTTATCACCTACTTCTGCTAATTTTCTAATATAGAAGTTTAAGAAATCAATTGCTTCATCAACGTCCGCAAGAGCTTCGCCAATTGCCTTACCAGACTCATGCATAATAAGTGCAGAGTAGTAATTACGGCGAAGATACATGATCTCAGCAGCACGGGCCATAACAGCAGCTCTTTCTTGCCATGCAGACTTTGACCACTCACCTTCATAGAAAGACTCATCAATTGTAGCAATTGCTTTTTGCGTATCATCTAGGTTTGCAAAAGTTATTTTTCCAACGACACTCTTTCCATCAGACGGAGAAAGTACTGATTCCGACTCTCCTGCTAGAGAAAAGTCTGTTGCATAATCCTTTCCTGATTCAAATTTTTCAAACTCACTTCTAAAATACTTAAGCTCTTTTTCAAGATAAGTTTTTAGTGGAGGACAGTTACTAAATTGTCCGTGAACCTGAGTTAATGTTGAGTCTAAATTTAGAAGCCCTTCGCTTTGGTGTTTTTCAAAAATCTCATTCGGTGCCATAAGTTTTGCATTCTTCTTATGACTTCTCATGATTGTTAGGACTCCAACTTGAGAAGAGTTTTCCATAATACGACGAACAAGATAGGCCATTCCAACAATTAGAGATCCAATTGGAACGTAATTTCTTACGGCCCATCCCATCTTTGCCATCGCAGTCGATAGGGCCTCATAAGTCATATGTAGACACTGGTGCTCAATTTCATCAATGTCACTAAATTTCATTTCTCTTAGTGCTTCAGCGTATGCATGGTCTGCAAAGTTATGAGAAGCAATACAAAGCTTGATATGTGGAAATGCTTTATACATTTCATAGATCATTTGTCTGAAGTTAATATCTGTTTCTTCTTTATTTAAGAATTCAGGAGCATTGTGACCATGGGCCTCGGCCTCAACAGTCTCAGCATCCCAATAGGCTCCCTTAACAAGACGAACAGGCATAATCATGCCACGCTCTTTTGCCAGCTCGACAACATCTTGAAGGTGGTCGTAACAGTCACGTAGATATGCTTGTACAACAATACCTGTATCGGCATAGTCTTTTAGCTCTTCGGTTTCAAGAAGGGCCTTCTTATAAATTTCAAAAACGATATCACGATAGTGGTAATGTTCAGCATCGATATTGATAAAGACTTGCTGCTCTTTTGCAGTTTTTAGGATTTTAATAAGTCTTGGGGCAACTAACTTGTAAGTATAATCAAATGCCTCAGGTTTGAAGTCAGAACAAAGGGCCGAAACTTTAATTGAAACGTGCGCTCTTAAGATCCCCGCCTTATTGCGACTTCCAGGTGTAATGTGCATGCTAAAACCATTAACGAGTTTTAGAACTTCATTCATATAATTATCAGCTTCTGACTCTGAAACAACGAGTTCTCCAAGCTGGTCTAGAGTAACATCTCTTCCCGTATTAAAGATTGCTGCAAAATTCTTTTGTGCACTTTCAATTGTTTCACCAGCAATAAATCTCTTTGCCATAAAGCGAACTTTAAAACGCACGATATTAGCAAGTGCCTTAGCAGGAAAAATACGTACAATTAAAAGAACAAAGTAAAAGAGAACAACTAGTTGCGGTGGTAGTGGTTGACGATCTCCTTTCAGATCTAATCGTTTTGCTTTTTTAGAATCGAGAATAAGACGTCTTAGTGACTCTCTTAAAATACGCTTAACTTCCTTTCCCTCTTTATCGTGATCAAGAGATGGTAAGATTGCTAAGAATTTTAATAAGTGAATTCTAAGAAGTGCATAATTTGCAGTAAGACCTAGAGCAAAGTCAGAGATCTTTTCAAAGAAGACTGGTTTATAATCATTAAGAAATGTAAGAAGTTTCTTTGTGATTGTATCAGACATCTCACTTACAGACTGGTCCTCGATTTCATCGAGCTTCTTTAGTCCATAGCGATGACTAATGATATTACTTACACCAGGAAAGTCTGCAATCTTCACACTCATAACATTTGTTACGTGTGCTTTGAATTTCTTATAATCTTCACTTTCCTCTCCAACATAGTTATCAAGAAGAAAGATCTCATTGGCCATTTTTATATTACAAAGGCGTAGTACTTTTTCGTCCTTATCAATTCCTAATAAAAATTGAACACCTTCAAGACCTATTTGAAATTTGAATGAAGAATCAAACTCCGTCCAAAATAGTAAATCTTTTTTAATAGACTCTTTAATTTGCGAACCATCAAATAAAAGAGATTCAAAATGATCATAGTAATCTAAGCGAAATGAATCATTTAATTGTGCGCTTTTAACCACAGGTAACTTCACATTAACTCCAATTAAAGTGTGTTTCTCAACGAAAAGTTGATTTCTTTTGTCATTTAATTATCAGCGGGTATAATAAACTAAAGTGAAGGTTTAAAAAACAAAATTCACACATCTAACTCACAGCAATAAATAACTAAAAATTACTTTTGATATTAATTAAGATTTGAGAAAATATATTTATGAATGAAGAGATCCTATTTATCGATGACGATGAGAATATTGCTGAGCTCTTTGCTCTTACCCTAAGCCAAGAAGGCCATGAGACATTGGCCCTTAGCGGTGAAGTTGACGTGGAGCACTACTTCGACAATATTAGCGACAACCTCAAGGTAGTCATTGCCGATAAGAATATGCCAGTTATTAGTGGCGCAGAAGTTGTGCGTCGATTCGAGAATAGCTCGAAAGCAGGTACATTGAAGTATATCATCATCTCCGGTGACGAAGAGCTAGACAATGAGGAACTTCGAGACAAGGTTCACTTCATTAAAAAGCCTTTTAAAAAAGAAACTCTCTTCTCTGTGATTGAGGACATTATTTAAATGCGCATAATGGTTTGTCTATTTATATCACTCCTAGCAGTAAAGGTATCGGCCATCACCTATACGATGGATGACTTGCGTGTGCTCTATAAAGACAAATCTCATCGTGAATATATGAAGCACTTCCTAGATGTTAGGCCTTCTCAAAGAGATTTTGAATGGAAGAAGATGACGCGAGAGATGGCAACTTCGTATGTCGAAGATCTTATCAATAAAAATGAGATTAATAAGGCGCAGTTCTCAAAAATAACAAAGTACATTGAGAATAAGAATCTTAAGGCCTATGCCTTTTTCACTCTTGCCTACTCTAAATACGCTAGACTCTACTTTCAAAAGTGTTCAAACTGTCAAAAAGACTTAGATACTTATATTTCTCATTCGGCCCGCTATCCTGATATCGACTTTGATATCTATAAGGTGCTAGCAGCACCACTCCAGAGCAAGTATGACAACTTAGTCAAGGCACCTTTAAAAAGTAACGATTCAATCTACTACTGTCGCGAAGATCAGGGGCAGAAGGCCTTCCTACAAATTATTGTCAAAGAGATTTCTCGCACAGACACTAAGGCCTCAATCATCAACAAGGCCAAGGATATCTTTAATCCAGATTGTCTAAATGGTTTTGCCAAGGCCGACATTGAGTCACTTCTTAGGCCAAGTGATTATAATAGCGAAATCATTTTTCTAACATTCAATGCATTTGATAAAATTGATGAACAAACGAAATCTGTTTTCCTTACTAACTACCTTTTAACCAATCCAATCCCTGGGCCTGTGATGAATATGGCCTGGAATAAAATGGAAGAATTATCGGCCAATTATGACAGCAGAAAAAAAGTGTTGGACGATCTTCTTAAGTATCACCCTCTAAGAGGAGAGATCTTTCATCGCCGAAACGGTAAGGCCAGCACAAAAACGAAGGTTATTATCAAGAGGTTTGCTAAGAACTTTCCAGAATATATCGAAAGTTACGCTCAAACTTGCCTGAGCTTCTACGATGGTAAGAAGAAGTTTCCACGCGGAAATCCGGCCCGTTATTGCGATGATTTCATGGCAGAAGACGTTGCTGGCCAATGGTTAAGTGACGAAGTCCGTTTACGCTATTCTGGCGCTAAGAAAATCAAGTAGTTACATCCAGTACATTATACAACTCGCCGCACAAAGGCTTGCCTGATAAGCTCAACTATGGGAGGATGCCCGTATCAACAAATAATATTAGGGAATTAGGGAAATGAAAAAAACAATACTAGCATTACTACTTGCTCTACCAGTGTTTGCAAATACTGGGGATCATGGTCAAGAACCTACACCAAAGCCTTGTCTTGAGTTAACTCAAGAAAAACTAATAGGCCTAGAGAGTAAGCCGGCAAACGAGTTAGTATTTATCTCTAATAAATGTTCATACGCTGATTTTTCAAAAGAGCTAAAAGAAGGTCTGCAAAAAGCAATTCTTGGTGCCGATGACAGCAGACTACAACTACTTTTAAAAGACGAAAAGATCAATGTTATCATGGATACACTTGCCACAGATCACGTTGGTTCAACTCGTTTCTCATATGAAGACACAAAGAAGATTGAAGACTTCTACTCTTCAACTAAAGCTGATTCTCTAAAACAATCAGGAAACCTAGAGTCTTTTAGAGAAGAACAATCTGATGATTTCTACTTAGTACTATTTTTTAATGCTGAAAAAGATCGTCTAATTGTTATCTACAAGAGACTTACAGAGGCACCAGTTAGGCCAGAACCTACAGAGCCTTCTGGGCCAAATGATGGTTCATCAGACGACCTTCCTTCTGAAGAGGTTCAATAAATCAAAGGCCCTTGAAGTCATTTTAAGGGCATAAAGTTTCATAATATAAATTTGAATAGAATTATAGAATTAAAAATTTCTTGGCATAAAGACTCGCGGCCAAGTCAGCATTTTTGCGATTTCGATTTTCAACTCGGTAACCGATGAAGACACGCTTTCCAGCTTGAAAGCGATAAGCAGGAGTAAGCCTTACAAACTTATCCATATCACCTTTGTAGACAATAAATTCTTCACCAGGCTTTAAGTCTTTGGCGTTAATAAGAAGTGAGCCTAGGTCGATACTCTCAGCACCCCAAGAAACCTTAATCTTTTTAACCTCACCTTTTTCACTTGCAATACTTCTGCCCTTTTCATCTTTCTCATAGGCAAGGCCATTGAACATTTTTGAAATCTCAGATGCATCTGGGTGATTTGTAATCGAAGCCGGTAAAGTTGCTCCAGAACTTTGAAGATTATTTAAATCAATATTTGGTGCCGAACGCCCCGTGATATCAACTACTGTTGCCTTCTTCTCAGGTTGCGTAAATGTTGAACTTCCAGTTGAAGAAGACCCACCGCCACCTGTGGCAAAGTTTGATCCACCACCAGATCCAGTACTGGCAACATTTGCGATCGGATAATTAGCAGATCCGTTTGAACCTCTTCCTCTTCTACCTCTTTGGATTGGCTCAAGAGTTTCAGCATCATAACGTTGGTACTTATCTTGATTTTCACGTGCTATCTTTTCTCTTTCTCTTTTAAGTCTCTTCTTTTGTGCATCTAGAGCACTTGCAAGAGAGCTCCCCGCTTCTCTTAACGCCTTAACAGAAGCAACGATATCTTTTGTTGCCCTTGAAGCATTATTAGACTTTCCACGGCGTCCAAAAGTTAAAGCACGATTTTGACTCGGTCCCATGGACTGAGTTGAAGTATTCATAGCCGCCTGTTGCTCAGGCACGGCATCCATCATTTGTTGTTGAATTTGTTGCACTGACTGCTCTTGCGGAGCAGCTGTAGATTGAGCAGGAGCAGGTCTTGTCTTGTCGCTAGAGGCAAGACTTGTTGACACAGCTTCGGATTTTTCCGTTGCAAAGAACTGAGAAACTAGTGAGTCTTGTTGATTCACAGATGCCTGATTTCTTCCCGTTTTTACAATTTGAACGATATTATTGTAATCATCGTCATCAAGGTTTTTCTTAAAATACGCTAGATCATCGTCATTGATTTTACCTTCAATAACATCATTGGAAACTTGATTTCCAATAATTTCTTTTAAAAAAGTTATTTCCTCATTATTAACATTTTCACTAGCGATTAATCTTTTAAGAGCTACAATAGCTTTTTGAGTATCAACTTGGCAGCCTCTAACAGAGTATGGTGCTTCATCAATACAGACTTCTTTACATAAAGGAGACACTTCTTCGTCTTTCTTCTCATAAGCTAAGAATAGATTTGATAATGTATTATTATCGGTATTGATATCTTTTATTGGACGATCTTTTATTTTACAAAAGTAATTAAAAGAATCGACATTTTCTAATGTTGGTAAATCGAAATCAAAATTATCATATTCAACACCTGTTAATGATTCATTTTGACATAGACCAATAACTTGGTTCGTAAACTGTTCACACGATTTATCTAGTTCTGCCTGAACACTTGCTGTATTACCTTCAATTGAGCTCTTTCGAACAAAAGTGGACGAGCACGAATTTGAGCGAAAGTGATCAATTGTTTTCTTTCCACCACCTGAATTTACATTAAAGATTTCTAAGTAATCCGCAAACATTTCTTGTGAAAAATTTGTTCCCTCATATTCAGGAAACATTTCACTAATCATTTGCGCATCACAATTATTGACTAAGGTGTCATGAAGTTTACAATTAAGTGTAAGATCTGGATTATCATTTACTGCAATAGTTTCAGCAAGATCAAAAATAATACTTTTTAAAGCTTTCCCATTTTTCTGGCGAAACATCTTACGACTAACATCAAAGTCAGTGTCTTGATTTTTTGAAATACATTCACAATACGAATCAGAGTTTAATTCTAATCCGATTGAGTTCTTGCAAGACTCACCTACCTTTGCCTTCACTCCGCCAATGCTTTGTGAAATTTCCTCAATAGTGCTTGATTTAAAAATAGCGACAATTCCGCTTCGACACTCACTGTGAGCATTAAGAGAAAATAAGAATATTAAAATAATTCTAAATATTTTCAATGTCTATATCACCTTATCGATATCGGCATATTTGGTTCTTCTTTCTTTATCTGATTAAGTGATTTAACTGGATATAATTGATAGCGAGAAGACTTTAGTCTTTTCATTGCAGCTATATATTCATTCGAAGACTCAGATTTATTTTTATAATTCTTCTCTAAATATTCATAAACATGATACATTGGCCCCTCAAAGACTCGACCTTCTCTTTCAATTCGAATAAATGCATTTGGATCAAGCCCACCATATGGAGACTTCATAATATTTCCCATCGCATGACCAACATTTCCACCTTTAATCATATAGGCGAAGAAGTTCTCACGAAATGGCCAACAGTTCATAGATAAAACGTATCTAAAAAAGAAATCTTTATGATCACCATCTTTATAAGTCTTATCAATATGTTTCATAACTGAACGATAGGATGGATCGATTTCGTTCGGAACTGCATAGGCATCGCAAACCGTTCGTTTATCTGGCTTTAAAATTTCATCGATATTATCAGGAAATTTAGGATAATTAGGATTTGCTCCATGACTTCTTACGTTTTGTAACTCGACAATTTGTTCAATATTATTCGAGTTCTTAGAATCAAGAGTACTTGGAATAGCATTCTCTAAGCAATCGGGTGTTGCCTCATTTGCAGAGTCCTTTCCACTTGCAGCAAATATACTTAACTGCGTTGAAAGTGCTAAAATAGAAAATAAAATCAACTTCCTCATAAACTAATCCTTTGTGAACTAATCGGAAGCAAAATATTTGACTTTAGGGTTTAGTTCACAAAATTTCGCATAATTTCAATAACTTACTTGAGTGAACCTATTCACTAAGTAGTTGAAAACACGTCATTACCAGAGGTAACGCCTCAGCTATTATTATAAATGAACTAGAAATTAAGAACAAAGAGAGGCCGTAAGCACTTGATTGCTTATAAAGTAGGCCCCAATAAAATTTGGCAATAGAGATTGCCTCTACGGCATTGGTAGCGTGATTGGCATATCAGGTTCTTCTTTTTTAATCAGTTCTAGAGACTTTTTTGGAAACTTTGCAATATACCTAGGGTGTTTAAGTCGTTTCACAATAGGTAGATATTCAATTTTAAAGCGCTCAGATTTTGAGTAATTTTTTAGAAGATGATCATAGACAATATACATTGGCCCTTCAAACATCTTCCCTTCACGCCAGATACGAATAAAAGTATTTGGATCAGCTCCACCAAATAATGGGTGCATCATATCACCAAACAAGAGTCCGATACCTGCCCTAGCATTAGCATCATTACCAGACGTAAAGTAATCAAACATATTTTTAGAATAATGCCAGCAAGGAAGAACTAAAAGGTATTTGAAGAAAAAATCTGTATCATCGCCATCTTTGTATTTTTCAGTAATATTATCGCGAATGTCTTGAAAAAATGGATCAGTAGGATTGGCCTTAGCATAGAAATCACAAACAGTTCTTAAATCAGGACTTAGAATCTCTTTTATATTTCTAGGTAGCTTTGGATAGTTATAATCATAATTGATAATAGGCCCAATCGATTGAGACTTTGATGAAGCAAGTTTTCGAACATTCTTAACATTTACAGGGTCAAGTGTTTCGAAACTTCCGCCTAAACATTCAACAGAATTCGTGCTTTTAGCTTGAATAAAAGCACAATTAAGCGCAAGGAATAGGTAGATAAAATTTCGCATGACATGTTCCCTCTTTGAACTATCTATACTCATCGGGTGTTATCCCAATGGCCAAAGAAGAAACCCATGAATATCAAATAAAATCAATTGCCTAGAGAGCTTAGATATTTGAGAAATAATCTAATGTCTCAGGATTTGCCACGGCCTGAACATTATCAAGAGCACGGCCATTGATAAGACGACTTACGGCCATCTCCATCTTCTTTCCAGAGCGAGTATATGGAATTCCCTTAACTTGGATTACACGTCTTGGCATATGTCTTGGCGTCGTATTTTCGCGAATACGCGCTTTAATAAACTTACAGTCTTCTTTAGTTAGCTCGTGACCATCTTTAGTTACAACAAAGAGCCATACCTCAACATCGCCATCGACATTCTTTCCAACGCAAACTGAGTCTTCAATAAAGTCGATCGTCTCTGTTTGACGATAAATTTCGGCCGTACCGATTCGTACACCTCCAGGATTTAGAGTAGCATCAGAGCGGCCAAGAACCATAGCTCCACCACCTTCAGTGATCTTAATAAAGTCACCGTGGTGCCACACTCCCTTAAACTCCGAGAAGTATGCCTTATTGATACGCTCACCATCATCATCGTTTAAGAAGTAGATTGGGCGCGAAGGGAAACTTTGAAGACAAACTAACTCACCTTCTTCACCTGTTTCAACTTTCTTTCCTTGTGAATCAAAGCAGGTTACGTCCATACCAAGGCCCGCACACTGAAGCTCACCTCTAAAGACAGGAAGAATTGGGTTTCCTAAGAAGAAACAACCAATAATATCTGTTCCACCAGAGATGCTTGAGAGTTGAATGTCTTTTTTAAACTTCGAATATACATAGTCAAACTGCTCAGGTAGCAGCGGTGCTCCTGTTGAAAGAATTGTTTCAAGTGATGACATATCATACTTAGAAAGATCCATATTTGAATCTTCTAAGGCCTTTAAGAATTTTGGACTTGTCCCAAAAATATTAAGCTGTTCTTTTTCAATTAGTGAAACAAAATCGCCAAAAGTAGGATAACCAGGAGAGCCTTCATAGAGCACAACTGTTGATCCGAAATAAAGAGAAGAAACAAGCCAGTTCCACATCATCCACCCACAAGTCGTGAAGAAGAAGATTGATTTATCTTCTTTAAGATCTGAGTGAAGGCCAAGTTCCTTAATATGATTAACAAGTGTTCCACCAACACTATGAACAATACACTTAGGTTTTCCAGTTGTTCCAGACGAGTACATAATATAGAGAGGGTCGACAAATTCACACTCTGTATATTCGATCTCTTTATCGACTGGTTTTACAACTTCACTCCAGCTAACTCCCTTATGAATAGAGCTTGCATCAAACCCCTCACCTTTGAAGTCAACAACGATGACTTTCTCAATAGAGTCAACTGCCTGGACAACAGCATTAATCTTATCTGTTAAATCAAAGTACTTACCACCGTACTCGTAACCACTAACTGTTACAAGAATTTTAGGCCTTGATTGCCCAAAACGATCAATAACACCTTCGATACCAAAGTCACATGAAGTTGATGTAAAGACACCGCCAAGAGATGTTGTCGCTAACATTGAAACGACTGTTTCAGCGATATTTGGCATATAGCCAGCAAGAACATCACCCTTTGAAATATGAGGTGCGATAACTTCTTGAAGGCCAGCAACCGTATTTTTTAAGTCTTTATATGAAATTTTTTGAGCCTGGCCGTTTTCTCTAATGCTATTTAAAGCAATGGATACGTCACGGCCATTTTTTAGAAGGTTCTTTGCGAAGTTTAATTTTACCTTTGGAAACCATCCATAAGTATCAAAGCTTAAATCTGTGCACACTGGCTCTAAATCACCAGTATAATCAACGTCAAAGAACTTCACGAGTTCTTTCCAAAAGCTTTTAGGATTATCCACCGAGTACTTATGTAGCGAGTGATAAGACTTACAATCGAGTCCTTGGGACTTATTAATTTGTCTTATAAACTCCATCATATTTGATGACTGAATTCGCTCTCTACTTGGCGTATATAAAATCTTATTCACTTCTTCTAACCTCAAATTGCTTAGTTAAAACTAAACTAGTCCCTTTAGAATTTCAGCACTCTCCGCTTCAACTTTTGAGTGCAGAGAATTTCCATGAGCATCCATTGTCACAACAACAGGAAACTCATCAACAGTTAATTCCCAGATTGCTTCAGGTGAACCAAGATCACGCCAATAAACATTGTCTACAGACTTAATCTTTTCAGCTAAAACCTGTGCAGCGCCACCGATACCGTGGAAGTAAACACATCCATACTCTTTACAACCGTCAAGAGTCTTCTGTCCCATGCCACCTTTACCGATAACACCAAGGATACCGTGGTCGCGCATGACTTCCCACTGATACGGCTCTTCACGAATTGAAGTTGTCGGCCCCGCGGCCTTAACTTCGTATGTTCCATCTTCATTTTCAAGGACAACAGGTCCACAGTGATAGATAATCTGGTTATTTAAATCAACTGGTGGCTTTGTCCCTTCGTGAAGACGTTTGTGAACAGCATCGCGTCCCGTAAACATCTTTCCAGAGATTAAAACCATATCTCCAACTTTAAGTTCTCTAATTTGTTCTTTTGTAAATGGATAATCTAAACGTTTCATATACGCCTCTTAGTATAGCCAGTTTTTAATTTGGTTATTAGGTTTAAGTGCAATCCCCTGTCTTCTAAATGCCCAACACATGTAAGACACAGAAACAAAGAATGATGCTGGTAAACGGTTAAGGTCAGTAACTTTACAACCTAGAAGAGTTGTCTTACCACCAAATCCCATTGGCCCAATACCAAGTTTATTTGCAGTTTCAACAATATCAGCTTCAAGAGCAGCAAGTTCAGCTTTTGCGTTTGTATCATCTAGCTTTCTTAGGAACTGATCCTTAGCAGCGACGTGTCCTGTTCCTCTATCACCACCGATACATACACCAAGAACACCTGGCCCACATCCCTTACCTTGGGCTTTTTGAACACAATCAAGAATTGCTTTTCTTACACCATCAAGGTCACGTCCAGCGTTTAGCTCTGTATTTGGAAGAGAGTATTGAGCACCAACATTTTCACATCCCCCACCTTTAAGCATAAGCTTAACTTCTAGGTTCTTAGACTTGTGTTGCTCAAATTTGATAACAGGGTGTCCACCACCAACATTCATACAGTCATTCTTACCAGTTAGTGAGTCAACTGAGTTCTGTCTTAGGTAACCGATTTTAGTTGCTTCAAGAACGGCCTTTTCACATACCTTTCTGAATGCATCTTGATCAAAGTCTCTTGGATGATATACCTTGAATACGATTGTCCCTGTATCTTGGCAAAGTGGCTGAGACTTTTTCTCTGCCATCTTGATATTTGCTTGAATGATATTCATTGCGTATTCAGCAGTTGTATTCTTTTCTTCTCTGTGAAGAGCATCAAGAACAACTCGTTGAATATCGTCAGGAAGAACAGTTGAAGTAACTCTAATAAGTTCTAAAAGAGAGTCAAAAAGGTCCTTTGAAGGATTTACTTTTTTAGCTGCTTTCTTTGGTGCTACTTTCTTAGTCGCTTTCTTTGTAATTTTCTTAGCAACTTTTTTCTTAGTCGCTTTCTTTGCTACTTTCTTCGTAACTTTTTTGGCAACTTTTTTCTTAGTTGCTTTCTTTGCTACTTTCTTAGCAACTTTTTTCTTCGTTGCTTTCTTTGCTACTTTCTTCGTAACTTTTTTCTTAGTTACTTTCTTTGCTACTTTCTTAGCTACTTTTTTCTTAGTTGCTTTCTTTGCTACTTTTTTCTTAGCTACTTTTTTCTTAGCTACTTTTTTCTTAGCTACTTTTTTCTTTGTCGCTTTTTTAGCTACTTTTTTCTTTGTTACTTTTTTTGTCGCTTTTTTAGCAACTTTCTTCTTTGCTACTTTCTTCTTGGCCATGGCCATCTCCTTAATCTATATAGAAAAAATTTCCAAAATCATGTGCATATTTCTGAGTAATCATTCCATAACCTGGATAGCTTACTCCATCTAACTTAAATCTTTTTCCAAAGCCTTTAACACCCCAAGAGTTTTTAAAGTAATAAACACCTTTGTACTCAAACTCTTGCCACGAACCATCTTCCATCTGCATTCTTGTCTTAACGACAATATCGTCATCATAGCCAACAAGAATCATCGAATGGCCTCCGCCATTAGTTCGAGAAATTCGACGATCGCGAGTTCCTACTTCAGGATAGCCAACAATGCCGGCATACCATTTGGATTTATCTCGCTCTTGAATTTCATATGTTTCAGTTTTCTTAGAATTCCACGAACCATAGTATAATTTGGTCCCTAGAATAACTGACTTTCCATCACTTAACCATTTCTTAATTTTAGATAGGTCTTTCGACAAATAAGACTTCTTTCTTGAATATAGATCATTCACGAGAGTATCTCGTAAATAAATTGCCTCTTTTCTAATTGGAATAAAGTCCGGATCAATTTGAGCAATATCATAATCGACCATTTCAAATAAACGTGGATCACGTTGGCCAAGCAGGCATGACTTTAAGTATTTTGGTAACGCAACTAAGTGGCCACAGGCCTGTTTGGCCATTGTAATCTCTGGATAGTCTTCATCAAGTGAAGGCCACTTCTTACGAGAGTACGGCCATGTCTTCTCATGGACAACTCCCCAATCAAGAATGGCGCGCATATTTCTTGATGTTGTAGAGCCTTCAGTATTCTTATCCTTCATGATGAGATACTCCATCCACTGCTCTGATAAGTCGAGCTCAACAGGAAGAACTCCGTGTTTACGAATAAGTAAGTGCTCAACAATTCCAATTGCACTAAACATTGTGCATGTACCACGTGAGCCTTGAGACTTAACGGAAGTCTGGTGGCCAATTAATGCATGGATATCACTTCGACTGGGAAGCTCAGATGCTTGGGTATATAGCGCACCCAGTAGAATTACTAAATTCAATAAAATCGATCGTAGTTGTGTTGTGTTCATGCATGAAATTCTGAATCTTTAGCTCGGTTTTATCAAGATGCAATGCATTTAAAAAAGTAAGTCAGAATTGATAAAGCGATTGCCTAATCGCCTCTCTGGAGGCACATTATAGGCATGATTTCATTGGCAGGATTAAACGACAAACAACGCGCGGCGGCTGAGACCATCGAAGGCCCAGTACTGATTTTAGCAGGTGCTGGAAGTGGTAAAACACGTACTATCACGTACCGTATTGCGCATATGGTAGATAACCTGCATATTCCAGGTAAGCAGATCCTGGCCGTATCATTTACAAATAAGGCCGCAAAAGAAATGAAGGAAAGAGTCCACGGTCTCCTAGGGAAGAATAAGTCTCGAGGAATGACACTAGCGACATTTCACTCTCTTGGTCTAAAAATTCTTAAGAAAGAAATTACTCATCTTGGTTATCATAAGAATTTCTCTATTTATGATCAAACAGATCAGATGAGCATCATTCGTGAAGGACTTAGACTTTATCACGATAACAAAGGCTCTTTTAAAAAAGAAGTTATTCAATCAAAAATTGGTAAGCTCAAAAACGAAGGGATCACGCCTGAAGACTTTGCTGACTCACCTTTCTTTGACGGTGAGGATCCATACGATCACGCAGTCAATTTTCTCTACGAGTACTATCAAGAGAAGCTTAAGTTTTATAATGCTATCGATTTCGATGATATTCTTCTCCTTACAGTAAAACTATTTGATGAAAACCCTGAGATCGCTCTCGAGTACTCAAATGGTTTTAAGTACATCATGGTTGATGAGTATCAGGATACAAACCCACTTCAATTTAGACTGATTCGTCACTTAACATGTGCACACGATAACCTATGTGTAGTTGGTGATGACGACCAGGCCATCTATTCATTTAGAGGTGCCGATATTGCAAATATTATTGGATTTGAGAGAGACTTCTCCCGAGCAAAAATTATTAAGCTAGAGCAAAATTACCGCTCAGTTTCACCAATTCTAAAACTTGCTAACGCTGTTATTCAAGAAAATACAGATCGAAGAGATAAGACACTTTGGTCAGATAAACCAAGTGATCACAAACCAATTCTTTGGGAGCTTGAAGATACTGATCATGAAGCGGAAATCATTGTAGAGGATATTATCTCTCACCAGTCAAAAGGTGGACACCTTGGTGATATCGCAATCCTTTACCGCTCAAATACACAAGCTGCCCCAATTGAAGAACAGCTAAGACTTTCACAAGTTCCATATACAATTATTGGTGGTCAGAAATTTTACGAAAAGAAAGAAGTAAAAGATATCATGGCCTATCTTTCGGTTATTAAAAACCCGGCCGATCAGATGGCCCTTCGAAGAATTCTAAATGTTCCAAACCGTGGGATTGGAATGAAGACATTAGAAAAATTCTTAGAAGAAAGCGAGGCACACCAAATCGATCTTTTTAGTGCGATGAAAGGTGCACCAGAGCTTGCAGGACCAAGAGCTGAAAAAATATCTGCATTTGTTCAATTGATCGAAACAGCAAAGGGATACTTTGAAAGACAACCACTTAGTCAGGCCATAACAAGCCTTACTGAAGATTTAAAATATTTTGAATATATTGATAAATGTTATGATCAAGTTAAACAGGCCTCTAGAAGAAAGGACGATATTCACTTCTTCATTGAGTCAGCGGCCCGCTTTACAGAAAACTTTAAAGAGCAAGCAACCCTCAATAAATTCATGGAAAAGCTCATGTTACAGGACTCTCAAGACTCAAAAGATGATGAAGAGGATGATGATGTGAGAAAGAATGAAGTGACAATGATGACACTTCACTCATCTAAGGGCCTAGAGTTTAAGCAAGTTTATATGGTTGGAGTTGAAGAAGAAATTCTTCCTCACAAGAGAACAATTGTTAACGGCGAAGGTGACGCGGAGGAGCGTAGACTTTGTTACGTTGGAATTACACGTGCTCAAGAAAAGCTTATTATGACAGTTTGTAAGCAGAGAAAGATTTACGGAAATATGCTTGCGCGCCATCACTCTCGTTTTCTTTGCACAGATAAAGCTAAGAGCTTCTTTGTTAAGCAAGATCGCCAGAATTTTGGGCACCTTGAGTCGCAAGAAGAAGTGGATGCCTATAAGAAAGACTTCTTTTCAGGCCTTATGAATCTTCTAGATTAAAATCAATGATAACAGTATTTGAAGAATAACCAGGAATAAGGCTAATGAGTGCCTCAAAGAATCCCTGTTTAATTGTGACTCGCATTTTACTAACCATGCGACAATCATAGCTTCTTTGCCTAAAGATATCGCGAATTCTTCTCTCTTCAATTCCAAAACCAGAAATATTTTTTGAAACTTGATATTGAAGCTTCTCTTCAGAACTTGCCCACACTCCATTTCGAGAAGCACAGAATTGGCTATTAAGCTTTACGCCACTTGAAGCGCAAGAAGTAATCAATAACAATAAAGGGAGCATGATAAATTTAGTAAACTTCATACTCATTCTCTCCAATATCTGTTGCGGCCTTTACTTCAATTTGTTTTTTTGAAAAGAGTCCGAAGCTTAAAAATTTAATGAATTGATCTAGGGGTGACTCCAGCTCTTGAATTTCGATACGAGAGACATACTCACTTCGACGTCGAAAGAAATCATTTCCTAACTTCACATGGTGTTGTTTTGGAAGAGTTCCATAGAACATATTTTGAACTTCATGATTAGCTTTTAGTGTAATGGCCTCTCGGTTAGCATGTTTTGAAATATGCAATAGTCTTTCCCCTTCTCCACTATAGAGAGTACTAGAGCAAGACGAGAGAACTAAAACCATGAAGGCCAAAACGATAAGCTTAATACTAATTTCCTTTGAAGTCTGGATTTCTCTTTTCTTTTAGAGCTGATAATCCTTCAAAATGATCATTCGTTCGCTGAGCAATCCCTTGATAAGCACTCATAAGATTTAAGTGAGATTCAAGATCGTCATGTGCAGCACGTTTCATTGCAGTTTTTGTTAATTGAACCGCAACTGGAGCATTGGCCGAAATTTCATTTGCAAATGCACTAACCGCTAACTCAAGGTCTTCACCAGTTACAATATTATTAACGAGTCCCATTTGCATGGCCTCTTTAGCTGTATAGATACGACCTGTTAAGTACATTTCCATTGCCTTAGTGTAGCCAACTTTTCTCGTAAGGAAGTATGGGCCACCATCACCTGGAACAAGTGAGAGCTTACAGAAAGTCTCACCAAACTTAGCATCATCACTTGCCACTGCTAGATCACACATTGCCACAAGATCACAACCTGCCCCGATAGCACCACCGTGAACCATTGCTATAATTGGTTTTTGAAGTCTTTCAATGACTCTTGGAATATTTTGAATTCCTTTTGAATAACGATTTCTTAATTCAAATGATTCTCCAGCAAACATTCCCTTGCGAGCAACCATTGCCTTGATATCGCCACCAGCACAGAAGTTATCTCCCTCGCCTCTTAAAACAATTACACGAATATCAGGATCACCATCAGCGAATGTTAGAACTTCAGTAAGAGAAGCAATCATTTTATTTGTGATAGCGTTGGCCATCTTTGTATTATCAAGACTTACCCATAGGGCCGCATCTTTCTTTTCGATTTTTAAATGTTCAAATTCGTAGCCGTAAATAGACATTACTTTCTTCCTTTATAAGCTTGAAAAAACTTAGACGGTGCTGTGTGACCGATTTTAGAAATGATAAATGAACTAGCGTCATGAAGTTTATCCATATCCACACCAGTTTCATAACCGAGTTTATGTAAGAGATTAACAACATCATCTGTTGCAACGTTACCGCTTGCCCCTTTGGCATATGGACAACCGCCAAGACCTGCCGCAGATGAATCAAAAACTTCAATACCTTCTTCAAGAGAGGCATAGATATTTGCTAACGCCATACCTTCTGTATCGTGAAAATGCATGGCCATTTGTTTTAAATCAAAATGACTAGCAATGAGTTTCGTTATTCGTCTAACCTGGGCCGGGTTAGCAACACCAATCGTATCGCCTAAAGAGATCTCATAGCATCCAAGATCCAATAATCTTTGAATACCATCGAGAATGGCCTTATCTTCGATATCTTTTTCATATGGGCAGCCAAAGACAGTCGAGAGATACCCTCTAACTTTCATGCCTTCATTGAGTGCGGCCTTTGCCACTTCTACTTGTCTGGCATGGGCCTCCTCAATCGTTGCATTGATATTCTTCTGGTTAAAAGTACTAGATGTTGCCGTGAACATACTAACTTCTTTTACCCCAAGATCTTTTGCAACCTCAAGGCCTTTGAGATTTGGAACTAAGCAAGGTGTTGCAATTCCTTTTTCCTGCGTAAACTTTAGCACCTGTGGATAAAGATCCGCAGCATCCTTCATTTGAGGAATTTTATCTGGACGAACAAAGCTTGTTACTTCAATCGTTGATAAACCTGTTTCACTAAGAAGCCTGATAAACTCAAGCTTATCTTCCGTGGCCACAAAATTCTTTTCATTTTGCAATCCATCACGAGGTCCTACTTCAACAATCTTAATTTTCTTAGTCATAGTTAATCCGAGTTAGTTTAATTCTACGAGGTCAACTCCACCATCAATTGTTTGGCCTTCTTGAACAAGTATAGCATCAATCTTTCCATCACGAGATGCCTTAACTGTATGTTCCATTTTCATGGCCTCCATAACAACAAGAGCGTCACCAATCTTTACTTCTTGACCGGCCTCAACAAGAACCTTCAGGATCTTTCCAGGCATCGGAGAGCTCATTTCATGGGCCTCACCAGTTGCGGCCCCAGAACGTTTTGCAACACTTCTTTTAATTTCAACACGCTTACTATTTACAATATAGGCGTCTTTTTGAGTTAAAATATGAAATGGCACTTCATTAATCCAAAGAGCATCCTCTTCAATATCAACAGCACTTGTAAAGCCTTCAAAACGAACAACTAAAGTACTTACTCCAGAGAACTTGAAGAATGCTTCAAAAGTATTTTCACCAAATTCATAGACTCTCTTTTCTCCAGCATCTCCACTCATTCTAAATGAATCAAAAAGAATATCATCCTTTAAGAAGTCATGAGCAAGTGCCGCAGCGATTTCCTCAGCATAGACTTCAGCAGGAGCGAGATCCGCTTCATATGTTTTTACAAAGTGAGTATATGTATTTCCTGCTAAGAATGCTTCATGTTTTAAGATTCTTACAAGGTAATCATTATTAGTCGTTAGACCTTCAAATGGAAGGTGGTTAAGACCCGCAATCATAGTTCCAACAGCTTCGTTTCTTTCAGCTCCCCAAGTGATTACCTTTGCAATCATAGGGTCAAAGTTAACAGTGATTGAGTTTCCATTCTTATAACCAGTATCGAGACGTACACCATCAATAGCGTCTCCAATATACTCAAGACGGCCAATTGCTGGCATAAAGTCATTGTCAGGATCTTCAGCATAAATACGACATTCAATAGCATGTCCTACTTGCTTAATATCATCTTGAGTAAAATCAAATTTCTCACCACTGGCGGCCATAAGCTGTAGTTCAACAAGATCATAACCTGTAACCATTTCTGTTACAGGGTGCTCTACTTGTAGCCTAGTATTCATTTCTAAAAAGTAGAAATCCTCTCCATCAAGAATTAACTCAACAGTACCAGCACCATGATAATCAATTGCAGTAGTGATCTTTACAGCAGCATCAGTCATGCGCTTTCTTAATTCATCACTCAATGCCATTGAAGGAGTTTCTTCAATAATTTTCTGGTGACGTCTTTGGATAGAGCACTCTCTTTCAAAGAAGTGAAAGTGGTTTCCATGAGTATCACTCATCACCTGAATTTCAATGTGGCGAGGGCTTGTTATAAATTTTTCAATAAGTACAATATCAGAGCCAAAAGAGCTTAAGGCTTCACGCTTACAACTTTCAAGTTCAGCAAGGAAATCTTTTGAGTCGTTAACAACTCTCATTCCTTTACCACCTCCACCGGCAGATGCTTTAATAAGAACAGGGTATCCCATCTTATCAGCTTCAGACTTTAGAAGCTCTGGTTCTTGATTTTCACCATTATATCCAGGAATAACAGGGACACCGATTTCGATCATCTTGTCTTTTGATCCCTTCTTATCACCCATTAAAACGATATGTTCTGGAGTTGGGCCAATAAAGATAAGGCCTGCGTCTGTTACTTTTTGAGAAAAAGTAGCATTTTCCGAAAGGAATCCATAACCAGGGTGAATTGCATCACAACCACTCTCTTTAGCGATCTGAATAATCTTATCCATATTAAGATAAGTTTCACTAAGAAGTTTTCCTTCTAGGTAATAAGACTCATCAGCGAACTCTCTTTGAGGAAGATTTCTTTCTTCAAAAGTGTAAAGAGTTACAGTTTTCATACCAAGGTTACGACAAGTTTTAATAACTCTTAGTGCAATCTCGGCGCGATTGGCGATTAATACTTTTTCAATCTTCTTCATAAATATTATTTCCAGTTTGGTTTTCTTTTTTCAAGTAGTGCAGTCATTCCTTCCTGACCTTCATCAGAAATTCTCTGCTTAGCAATAACTTCACAAGTGTAATTCATCATCTCTTCATCATTTCCAAGACGCTCTTTCACACCAAAGATAAGCTTCTTTGCAACTCTTTGTGCATTTGGTGCTACCTTGATTAATTCTTTTGCCATACTAACGATATCTGCATCGTAGTAGCGATCAAGTGATACTTTATGAATTAGGCCAATCTCTAGAGCACGTTTTCCATCAAATTTTTCCCCTGTCAGGAATAAGTGGCGAGCATTTGACTCTCCAATCTTTGCCATAACAAATGGAGAGATAACAGCTGGTACTAGACCTAAATTAACTTCTGTTAATCCAAATTTGGCACTTTCACTTGCAATAACAAAGTCACAACAAGCAACAAGTCCAACACCACCACCAAGGGCAGCTCCGTTTACTCGACCTATCACTGGCTTAGAAAGATTATTAATTGCATGGAATAGTCCTGCTAACTTTTTCGAGTCAGCAATATTCTCCTCCATCGAGTAATCTTTCATTTTCTTCATCCAATTAAGATCTGCTCCTGCGCAGAATGATTTTCCAGCACCAGTGAGAATCACAACGCGTACGCTATCATCGTTTTCAAGTGCTAAGAATTCTTCCGTTAGAGCTGCAATCATTTCATCATTGAACGCATTATGTACTTCAGGGCGATTAAGTGTAATAAAACAAATCCCACTCTCTTCACCTGTTCTTATTTCTTTTGTAAATCCTGTCATAAAAAATCCTTTCTTATTTCCTACATTCTAAAGACACCAAACTTAGTTTCTTCAATTGGTGCTTGCTTACTTGCTTTTAGAGCTGCTCCTAAGATGTCACGAGTCTTGTGTGGCTCGATTACTCCATCATCCCACAGTCTAGCTGTTGAGTAATATGCACTTCCTTCATTTTCGTACTTATCTAGGATCGGCTGCTTAAACTTTGCCTCTTCCTCTGTACTCATTGGCTTTTCACCTTTGGCCTTAAGCCCATCTTGGCGAACAGTTGCAAGTACTCCAGCGGCCTGTTCTCCACCCATTACTGAGATACGAGCATTTGGCCACATCCATAAGAAACGTGGTGAATAAGCACGTCCACACATACCGTAGTTTCCTGCACCAAATGATCCACCAATCACAATAGTAAATTTAGGAACATTTACAGTTGAAACGGCCGTAACCATTTTAGCACCATGCTTTGCAATCCCTTCCGCTTCATATTTTGAACCAACCATGAATCCTGTAATATTTTGAAGGAAAACTAATGGAATATTTCTTTGACCACATAACTGAATAAAGTGAGAACCTTTAATTGCAGATTCAGAAAATAGAATTCCGTTGTTGGCAACAATTCCTACTCTCTCACCACAAATCTTTGCAAATCCACAAACCAGAGTTGGCCCATACTTTTCTTTAAATTCATGAAAGCGTGAACCATCCACAAGGCAAGCGATGATCTCACGAATATCAAATGGCTTCTTAGTGTCACGAGGAAGGATACCGTAGATATCTTCAGCGTCATACTTTGGCATTTCAAAGTTAAAGTCGTCCTCGTTTTGCACGAAGTTTGTATTTTCAACGATTGATCTCGTAATCGCTAGCGCATCCTCTTCATCCTCTGCAAAGTGATCAGCTACACCAGACTCACTCGTGTGAACTTTTGCTCCACCTAGTGTTTGGGCATCAACCTCTTCACCCGTAGCCGCTTTTACTAACGGAGGTCCACCTAAGAAGATCGTTCCATTATCTTTTACGATAATTGATTCGTCGGCCATGGCAGGAACATACGCTCCCCCAGCAGTACATGAACCAAGAACAACAGCAATTTGTGGAATCCCTTGAGCAGACATTTGTGCCTGATTAAAAAAGATTCTTCCAAAGTGTTCTTTGTCTGGGAATACTTCATCTTGCATTGGTAAGAAGGCCCCACCAGAATCAACAAGATAAATACAAGGTAGACGATTTTCTCGTGCCACTTCTTGCGCTCTTAGGTGCTTCTTAACAGTCATAGGAAAGTAAGTTCCACCCTTAACAGTGGCGTCGTTTGCAACAAACATACACCATACACCGTGTACTTTACCGATACCTGTTACGATACCAGCGCTTGGAATATCCATGCCGTACATACCATTAGCAGCTAATGAAGATAATTCAATAAATGGAGATCCTGCATCGAGGATCTTATCAATACGCTCACGTGGAAGTAGCTTTCCACGAGAATGGTGACGAGAAACAGACTTCTCCCCTCCACCCATATGAGCATGTTTAACTTTGTTTCTTAATTCTTCTACATTTGAAAAATGAAAATTGAAATTTTCTCTAAAGTCGTCACTAGAGCGATCAACTTTAGAAACGATAGGTAGCGTCCCTGAAATTGTCATAGAAATTGCCTCAAACTTATGTAATAAAACTGAGCAATTTTATCTATTTATCAGGGATTTTGACAAGGCAAGGCACGTTATAACGCGCCTCGCATCGGTTTATTCTAAGAAATTATTCTGATATTTCTGCTGCATTGAGAAATTTTGAGTAGATACTTTCCTCCGAACTTACTTCTGAAGGCTCAGAAGCTATAGAACGACCTGCGTTATCTAGCTTTTTAATTTGATCAAACTCTAATTGTGGCCCTTCTAATTCAGGTAGCATCGCAACTTCATATAGTGCATCCTTTGACTGAGATAGAATGACATTACCATTATCGTCGTGACCGATGAAATATGTTTGTCCGTCAGCTAGAACGACACGGTTGCTTCCTTTTGAAATAGCATCTGCAACAAGTTTTCGATCTTGTTTGCCAATACGATTATCTGAAACAGATAGGACATCAGATCTTGCACTACTTGATAAGCTTAGCCCAGATGCCATCTCTTGTGGACCAAGAGCACTTGCGGCCGCGGCCATGCCTGTAGAAGCAGAGGCCCCAATACTTGCACCACCACCTCCACGGCCACCACTCGCACCAGCAGAAGCTTGCGCCCTAACCTGAGAATGAGAACTTGCTGGCCCTGCATAACCTGAAGCATGGACTCCATTATACGAAGCATCGTCGTTAAAGACCTGCTCACTTGCAGGGGATCTTTCTCTTTTCTTTGAACTTTCTTCATTAACAGCAAGTGCATTTTTTGCAACATTAGCTAATTGTTCTTTAAGTTCTCGTAGTTGCTTTCTAAGCTCTTGTGCTTCAGTGTCATCGTTAACATTAGTAGCAAGTTGATTTTCAATTTTCTCAACTTGATTTTCGATTTCTCTTTCTACTCTTTCATGTTTTGTATCTGTAGCTGAAGAAATTGTATTCGTTTGTACCTGTGCAACTTGGGCCTGTCCCATTGTTGTCATTTGCGACTCTGGATTAATCCCAGCACCTTGAGTATTTGTATACTTCTTATTTAAGTACTCGGCCGTTTTTGAAAAAGCTCCATCATCCACTGAATCTGTTGCTACATTATCAATACCTGAACTTGCCTTAGCACCGTTATTAAAAGCATTTGCGAGTCCTCCTTTTTCATAAGACTCTCTAATTGAAGCAATTTGCTGTCCGTGACTTCCACGTACTTCATCAAAAACTAATGCTGGATCATAAGTCGAAGTAAAATTTCCGTAACCACTTGCTACAGTTTGAGAAATTTCTCCCTTATCAACAGCAGAACAGTAGTAGTTTGCCGTTTCAATATCGTTACCACCAAATAACTCATTCGCCTCAGTAAACTCAACGGCAGAAACACTTTTCATTACATCATCAAAATTTGAAGGGTTACAAGTATATTCTAACTCTTCAATTCGAC
Organism: Halobacteriovorax sp. HFRX-2_2; assembly: GCF_043196705.1. Lineage (NCBI taxonomy): Bacteria > Pseudomonadati > Bdellovibrionota > Bacteriovoracia > Bacteriovoracales > Halobacteriovoraceae > Halobacteriovorax > Halobacteriovorax sp. HFRX-2_2. The sequence goes on along the minus strand of NZ_JBEBMT010000001.1, from coordinate 811,964 downwards.
TCTCACACTCACTAATGACTTCTTCTTTCAAATCAGTTAAGTGATTCATTAGAGAATCAAAAATAAAACTCTTAGTATCAACACCCTCATTTTTAATTTCTTTTAATGCCTTCGTTACTTGCTCAAAGTCATCAGCATCACGAACCATTGACTTCATAAATTTTGATCCAAAGAATGATACGTATTGAATTAGGAATTGATCCTCTTCCTCAGCAGTAAAAATCTGATCGGCATAATCAAGACGACCCTCTTTCCCATTTGTTTGATAGTAAAGTGATCGACTTAGTTTATCTGTCTTTGCAATCTCTCTTTCTCTAAAGCTATAAAACTCACGACTAAAAATCTTATTATTATAAACGTAGGCCTTAAGGTCATCTTTGTAATACTTAGAATATCCTTCTCCACCAATTCTTTGTTCATTGAAACGAACGATAAAGAGATCAATGAATTGATTTCTCTTACTACCACCCTTTCCATCAAGGGCCACATTTTCTGCTGCAATTTTTTCATCGAAGTATTCATCGATATCAGAATTAGACCTCGTAAACAACTGGTTAAGACGCTTCTTAGCTTCTCCTTCAGCATTTGTCTTCAAGAGGTTATCTAAATTATAGCCAATCTTCTTATCAATAGCATCTCTAACCTGAGGGCCAAAACAAGACTCAATCTTTTGACTAATTTTATCAATATCACTCTTTGTACATGTGAATCGATCAAAGTTTTTATCTCTAATAGATAGCTTATGACGGTAACGCTCTAGTCTGCCGGCATTGTCTCTAATAAGATCAAGTAGATTGTAAACTCGACTCGCAACGATGGCAGAATGAAACTTATTCTTATAAGCTTCATCTGAATTAGGTATTAATGACTGCTCTTGTGTAACAGAAGTTGTCACATTACTTACGCATTCACAGTATTGCTTAACTTCAATTTTCTCTTTAGCACCTTTATTAAGATCAACACTGTAGAGAGTATCTCGACATGCATTACCATATCTCGACATACTGATTTCCATTTTTGTCACTTGGTCAATTTGAGTATCTGCCGGAGAGGAGCTCTTACGATCTCCAACACAACCTGCCTTTGCTAGGGTCTTTTCCATATCGACAAATGGATCACTTGTCCCAAGAATACGATTTTTTCTAATTTCATTAAACGTATCTTCGTTTTGATCAACTTGTTCAAGAAGAAAGGTACCTGCATCAGCGATGACTGTATCGACTTCACTTAACATGAGTAGATTTTGATGGATGGGTGCTGCCACAGAGCCAGTGCCTATACCTGCACCGTAAATACCAACAGCTTGAGTTGTACTTTGTAGAGTAAATAATGTCGTTGTAATAAATATTTTAATTAATTTCATTTCCGTCCCGGATACCTGATCCATTTTGTCTATCGGTGGCATTAAGAATTCTCTTAAGTGACCAAAATTTGTTGTATCCCTTCCTTTCTTCAATATATTATGGACGCTAAAAATATATTTTCTAAATAGCTTTTTAAGACTTTAGATAGCAAGTGATCAAACTCACTGAATTCACGTGTACATTTGTTCAAAATCAAATAAATATCTTCGAATCAACAAAATACTCTTACGCCAATAATAGTCGTCGTTTCAACACTTTCTGTTTTCAAAAAAAGTTAAAAAAAAATGATAAAAAATAAAAAAAGGCCAGCATATGCTGGCCCTTTCTATAATTAAGAATGTGAATTTGATTATTCGTTAATTTCAGCAGCATCTAAGAATTTAGAGTAAATACTATCTTCACCTGGTGCTTTAGCTTCTTCACCTTCAGATGCAATTTCACGTTTTGGTCCATCTTCGGCCTTTGGTGTTGGCAATTGAGGACCTTCTTGTTCTGGCCCAGGTACACTTGCTAGAACTTCCTCTGCTGTTTCTGAAAGGATAACATTCCCTTCTTCATCATGCCCGATATAGTAAACTCGACCATCGGCCAGAACAACACTATTACTTCCTTCAGCAATGGCCTTAGCAACTAATCGCTGATCACTTTTTGCAATATTATCTCCGGCCACAGCTCCAGAGTTTGCACGTGAAGACGAAGAACCGGATGTTAGTCCAAGACCACCAGTTGCCCCAAGACGGTTTATTCCACTCACTCCTGAGCCCGCAGAAGAAATACTTCCTGCACCACTTGCACCTGAGTTAGTTGGTATATTAGAACCACCTGAAGCCTGCTGAACAGCTCTTGGAGAACCTGAGGCCGAAGCATCACGACGTCCTCCACCAAAACCACTATTGGCTGCAATATTAGACATTACTTTATTTCTTTGTGCTGCAATTCTCTTTTCTCTTTCAGGATCATCCGCAGGATCACTACTTTCGTTCTTTGATGTGATAGCAGAGTTAAGCTCCGCAATTTGTGCCTTCAGCGCAGCTAATTCGGCCTTAAGCTCAGCACTCTGACTTGCTTCATCAGTTGAAACTGCAGTTGAGCTTTGATTCTCTTCGATCTCTTTAGCAATCGCCTCTGCCTCATCCTCTACTCTTGATCTTACATCTTCAAGGGACTTTACAGAAGTCGTCGGATTTTGAATCATCGACTGTAGCGAGTTACTATCGATGACATTGGAGCTAGTGAAGCTTGAATTAGCGACAGCTGAGTTTGAACTATTGTAGCTTTCAAGAAATTGCGCAGCTTCATCAAAATTATAATCGCTTGAACTTCCATCATTTGCGACACCTGAGTCTTGTCCATTATTAATAATATCACCAGCAGTATTAGCTCTTTCAACAAAGCCTCCGAGGCCTCCATCTAATTTTGAATCGTCGTCACTCTTTACTTTATTAGTCGCAAGGCCAGTCGTTGGATCATATGAGCCTTTAATTTGCTCTAAGACTTTTTGTGAGTCCGAAACAACAGAGCTAGCAAGCTTGGCCGCATTCTCATTGGTAACACCCATATCTAGGGCAAGACAATACTTTCTTGAATTCAAAGAAACGTCTTCACTATTTGTATCATTAATCGCAACGAATTCTTCTAAAGAAAGAGAAGACATAATCTCTTTAGGACTACTGTTACAATCCTTTTCAAGGGCCTCAATTTTTTGACGACATGTTGCTCTTAATTCATCTTCGTGCTGATTTCTAATTACGTTATACATATCTCCCATCACTTTAGCGCCTTGATCATTTTTCGTTTCAAGAGCATTTAGAGCGTTTGAGATTTCAGATAGAGATGCCTTTGAAGAACCATCAAGTAGTCGTGGTAATGTTTGACTGGAAATTGATGTTGCAAATTGTAACATTAGCATATCTTCCTGAACTTGAGAGATATACATATTATCGACAAAAGAGCTTCCCCAACCATAACTTTTATTTTCTAAATTGGCCTTTGCTCTTAATGTTTTATCCGTTACATCAAGTTCCTGCTTTCTAAAATCTTGATAAGCTCCATACATAACAGGATCACTATAGATATACTTATTTAAGCGTGCCACATATGAACGAGGAAACCCTAAAGGTCCTCTTTTATGCTGGCTATATTCTAAGATAAAAATATTTGCGAATTCTTTTAGCTTTTCTTCATCAGTTGTGAACATCTGTCTTTGTCCACTAACATTTTTATCAATGTCTTCAAAGATTTGCTCGAAGCGATTCTTAGCGCGAGACTGTCTAGACGAGTTACCAAGAGCTGGAATCGTTGTCATAAAGTGTAGGCCAATCATATCATCCGAAGAATCAAGTTCCAGTTTCTTATCAATAGCATCACCAAGCCTTCCTGCAAAACAAGACTTAAGCTTATTACTTAGGTTTTCAATATTCTGCCCAGAGCAACTATACGGGTCATTCACATAGCTGTGCTTGTCAAATTCATCAAAACGAACTCTTGCGCTCTCTAAGAAGTCTTTAAATTCTTTGACTCTGTGAGCGACAACTTTTTCATAAATTTTATCAGAGAAGTTATCAATAACATCCTTCTGACCTAGCTCTTCTTCTTGTTCATCAGAATGAGTTATCTTATTTGCGCAATTACAGAATTTTTGAGGGTCAACTTTTGGTGTTATACTAAATGGATCTTCATCTATTGTTAAATAGTCATCAGAACAGCCTTTAAAACGGCTATCAAGCTTAAACATAAATGACTCAAGGAACTCACCATTCGTCCCTAGACGATTCTCAGAAATTGAATCATCACCAGTACAAGGCCTGTAGGCTTCATCAAAGCGAAAAGCAGTCGTATTATTCCAAGGATTGCCTCCAACGGCCACTGCAGAACTATGTGGATATTGTACTTTTTGCTTAAAAATGAAAGGAGAATTCGATAATCCCTTTAGTGATTTGTCACCATCGTCATAATTCAATTCGATTAGATTATCATAACTAAAGTCGTCCATTGGATCTTCAATACGACTCATAAGACCAGTTTGAAGGAAGCTTGCACTGTAAAACATCGGAGGAAATTTACTTCTAATTCCATCCCCACCTTCAAGCTCTCTAAGCTGTAGACGCTTAAGACGAATCGACTTCTCAAAATCATTATTCGTTTCAGCGATGTTATAGACTTGTTGAACAAGGACTTGTTGAACAGGGTCCACAGCATTGAATTGCCCACTTGCATTCACAACCGCATTACCAACCGCAGCGCCAAGCATGTCACCACTTTGATCAGCCACTCCACTAATAAGACCTGATTGTCCATTAGCAAAGCTTGAGTTAATCGTGAATAATAGGATAATCGATGATTTAACAACTTTCATTTCTTCCTCACATAGATTAATCTTCTTAATTTATCGGTTAATAAGTTTTATTTCTTTACTTAACCGACAATAAAGTTGACCACTCCCCTCTATCATTTTCACTTGAGAAAGGGTGTGAGTGAATAATTTTAATAAATTAGGTGCAAGATAATTTTTAGACCAACTTTAACTAGCTGATATCAAAGAATAATTTTCAATTGTAAAATTACTATTCACCAAAAACTGTGCAATTAATTGTGCCAATAAAATTTGCTTTTTAGCAAAGTCCTGGCCCAAACTCTTCCAATTTATTTAAGTGAGAGTCAATCGTCGCATAAGCATACTTGTGTAGTCTATCAGGAAGATCAGGATATATTGATTGAAAGATCTCTTCACGACTCTTGCCTTCTTCCAAGCAAGCACGGATTTGATTCTCTCTTTCAATTCGATGATCAAGAGTTTGCTTAATCTTATTGGTTCCCCCAAGGCAGATACCATGTGAAGGCATCACAACTTGTGGATTAAGATTAATGACATGATTTAGAGATTGAAAATATTCTCGCATATCTGAGCCTCGGCCACTAATTGTAACTGTTCCAATTGTTTGAATAAGATCAGATACAATCATCCATGAGCCGTCAGCACGAAGAAGTGAGCTCTGGCCAAAAGCATGCCCACCAGTTGTGACAAGCTTCACATCATGGCCACATGACGTTGTGATAATGTCACCGTCTTTATAAAATTTTACATCGTGGCCTTCAAAGTAGTCCTGTCCAAAGTCTTCAAGGAGATGCTCATAAGTTCCCTTAGACATGGAAAAAGGCAGGCTTAACTTTTTTGCCAACTCACGACTAAATTCGTGATGATCTGGATGGTGATGTGTTAGAAAAATTTCACTTAAGCGATGTTCTTTTAGCCCATAGATAAGTTTATCTAATTCTTTTTCATTCTTCGGAGAAGGATCAATAACAATTTTCTTTCCGTTATCATCTCCTATAACAAAGCAATTTGTACGATTTGCTGGAGGAAAAGTATGCGATAGAGGCATGTACTGACGTAGGCCAAATAAAGGCTCAATCATTGGAACTTGCTTCTCTCCGTCATATTTTAAATTAGCATCAAGGAAGTCGACAGAATTAATATCGCGATCAAGATCCTTTAAAATCGTAATCATAGGAGGAACAACTAAAAGATGTCCTTTCTTATATTCAGTAAATGCCTCGTGGCAATTCATCCACGTTGCATTGGCAATCTCCCCTTCATCAAAGTGAAAGGCTATTTCATCGAGGGCCTTCTTATCTTTAACAAAGACCTTGAAGTAGTAATTTTCAAAGCGATGTGGATTAAAGTCCGGTGTTACTGCTAATGCATATTGTTTCACATCGCTAATATGTTCAGACTTTAATAGCTCATCAATATTAATATGAAGCTCTTCTTGAATTTCTCTTTTAAGAGCAAATAGAAGATAGTCATCTCCACCATTGACAACATCCTCTTCATCAACTTTTCCCCCTGGAAAAGAAGAATAGCCAGGAAAAGCTCTTAGGTAGTTTTGTCTCTTCATGATAAGGACTTGGTCCTCACAGATAAATATTGCTGAAACTGATTGCTTCAATTGATCTCCAACTCTTTAAATACTCTTTGTGCATTATTGTAGCGAACTTCCCTGTAACCTTTAATATTATCAAGAAGTTTAAGAGCGTGATATTGACTATTTCTTGCCTCAATTTTTTGAATGCCATTAAATAGAAAGTTTCTAACTTTAGCACCAATCTCTCTTTCCTTCTCGTGCCATGCTGGAAGAAATGAGCGTAGTAATCTAAAGTGTCTCATAATTTTTAACTGCCAATCTTTTGGTGAAATATCAAATTCTATCTTCTTTCCAAAAATATCAAATGATGGGCGGTTAATTCTCTCTTTTGAATATGACTTTCCAAGGAAGCTATAGATCCCTTCTTCCATTTGTTTTAAAAATGGTGAAAGCATTAAGTGCGCAACCATAACTTCATCTTTTACGATAAAGGTCTTAGCAAGAACTCGTGTCGCAAGAACTCGATTCTCCTCGTTAACAATCGTTCCAATAGCTCTGGCACCTGAAATAAACTCAGTCGTCTCTTTTCCACGATTGTATATATACTGATCGTGAATTAGTTGAATTAAGTCCTTACGACTCATCCAATTAATATCAACGATGGCCTGATCAAGATGCTCTCTAAACTTATTAATAATATAATTAGAATTATGCCATGGAAGTAATGAAGCCTTAATAGACTCGATTGCGAGATCAAGCGGGTCCTTACTTTTGATAACAAGATTCTTATACTTAGCTTCAAAGGCTTCAGTACCAAGCGAGGCCATTTCTCGCCCAAGCTTAAACGAAGCAATATTATTTTCAACCTCTGCAGGCTTCATTGATTTTTTGAGTGCACCAAGTAAATCGTCTTCTCCAAAAGGAACAAGGCCTAATTGGAATGCGTAACCAAGAATCATACTTGAAGCATAAACGGCCTTTCCAAAGAAGAGATCACACCACTTCTTAAGTGGCACAAGAATAATTCGATCATCACCCTTGCTTCTGACTTTTTCAATAAGCTTTGCTCTTGTTAAGCTCTCTTCACTCTCCCCTTTATCAAGAAGAATTGAAAGAGGCACTTGATATGAATCATCAAAAATGGCAACAGCATTTTCAGTCTTTAGAAATCCAAGTTGCCCTATACCATCTAAAAGGTCAGGGCTTAAGAGTACATCAGATCCACCACGTGGAGTAACCGCTCCCATTGACTTATCTTTGTGGCAAATTGACATATGCCCAGTTACATTCCCATTTCTTTGAGCAAGGCCCTTTTGATCCATAAATTTAAAATCAAGATCATTACGGCCGGCCATTTCAACACATGCATTCGCAATAATTTTAGAGATTGTAGTAATCCCTGAACCACCAACACCTGTTACAACCATTCGCCAAGTGTCTCCACTAGCAATGGCATCAAATGTCTTCTTCGTTTCAAACTCTTTAAGATCGTATGTTAAGTGAGAAAGATCACTATCTCGATACATTGTCGGGTGATAACCCTTAACGACAACTTTCTCAAAACTAGGGCAGGCCTTCATTTTTGTACAATAACTATCGGCCACACAAATAGTAGGATCAATTGCCATCTTAGTTCCGTAAGCATCCATCACTTGAGTTAATCCAGGACAACCTGTCTCTTCAATACAAACGCGGCAATCTTCACAAGCAGAAGTATTAATTTGATAGAAAGTTTTCTCAGTTAAAGACCCTTTCTGTTTAATCTGAGTTCTCTCCTTTGCTCTTACCTTTGCTTGGTAAGTAAGAGAACATTCTTTATTAGAAATAATTACCTTCACACCTTTTTGAACAACAAATTCGCGCATAAGGTTTTGGTAAAAGTAGCGATCTGATGGATTGACTTCCTTAGCTACCTTAACGCCAAGGTTTTGAACGATATTTAACATATCTTGCTTTGGCCTCTTACTTCCCTCTACGTTAACTTGAGAAGCAGGAGTCATCTGGTGCCCAGTCATGGCCGTATTATCATTATCTAAAAGAATATAAGTAATATCGTGATCAGCTTGAACTGAATTTGAAATATCAGTAAGGCCTGAGTGGAAGAAAGTTGAGTCTCCCATAAGAACAACAGAAGGATTCTTTGTAAAAAGATCCATCCCAGCTCCAAGAGCACCACCTTGCCCCATTGCAGATAAGTTATGCATCTCTCCAAACGGAGGTAAGAATGAAAGCGAATAGCAACCAACATCACCGTGAGTGATAAGGTCAATATCTTGGGCCTTAAGCCAACGACGAAGATCTTTTAAAAGAGAAAGAGTCTCACGGTGTGGACAACCTGGACAAAAAGTCGGAAGTCTTTTTGGAAGAATCTCTCCGAAATTTCTTTCTTCGAATGCCAATGATTTACATTGGCCAATTTCAAGATAGTCTTTCAGTGCTTCAAGTTTTTCACTGATGATCTCATAACTAAGCCCACCAAATGCAGGAAAGCCTTCAGAGTCCTTAAAGTCTTTACCAACAATATCAAGAGTCAGGCCATGCTTCTGACAAAGAGAGCGAATTTCTCCTTCAAGAAAGCCTCTCTTTTCTTCAACCACAACAAGTTTCTTTAGGCCTTTTAAGTATGGGACTAATAAGTCATCAACTAGTGGGAATGAAGAGGCAACTTTATATAAAGAGAAGTGATCAAGATACTCACCTTCTTCTAAGCATTGTTTAAGTGTTTCAAAAATAACACCACTTGAGATAAAGCCAATATCTGCGTTCGATTTTCCAAAAACTTGGTCAAGGGCCATCTCTTTTAGAACGCTTTGTAGCTTAGGGAAACGCTCTTTAATCATGCTAACATCAGCAAGAAGCGAATTTGGTGGAACCATAACATTCTTTTGAAGATCAAAAGTTGAAGGATCGATATCAATCAATCCGGCCTCAATTGGAGCTTCATCGAAACACTCAACGCGTCCCCCACCTTCAGCTAAGAAAGTAGTTAAAAGCAGCCCCTGATAGAGACTTGTTTTTGATGAAATCTCTTTCGCTTTAGCAATCCAATCTTTTAACTCTTTCGGATTTGATGGTTCTAAAAAAGACATATGAAGATGCTTAAAAAGATACCTTGAGTCTGCTGCCGTTGAAGTAGACATTGACCAAGGGTCATCACCAACACAAATAACTGTTGCCGGATAAACTTCCTTTCCATCAACAATCTTTGGACGTGCAGGATTAGCAAAGTTACCAACAGATAGAGCGTCACTTGCTACATGAAGCCCCATTGACTTCATGGCCACAATACAATCACGTCCCGCTTGCTTTACACCGCTGGCCATCGCAGCAGCATTGGCCTCAGAGTTAGCAATCACAACACGGATGCCTTTATCGTGAAATTCTTTTTTCTTCTTATATAAGATATTAAAATAATCTGCTAACGGTGACCCTGGGTAACCAGTGTAAAGATTAAAACCAGCTTCAAGAGCACCTTGAATGATTAACTCATTCCCATTGAGAATTCTATATTGACTCATAATTCCTCTAAATTTAATTGAGGTGCAAGTATAGAATTTTTATTATGTTTTTTGACGAACCAAAGCGTCATTACTCAATAGTAAACACAATCTTTTTAGTATACGTATTTTGTCTCTTTTGAGGTTTGAATTGCCACTGTTTGGCAACGCTTAGAACTGCTTCATTAAAAGCTGTATAATCAGCTGACTTTAGGATCTTGGCATCGATAACCTTACCGTCAACACCCACCACGAGAGAGATTGTAACACTTCCTCCTATCGCAGACCTTCTGGCAGAACGTGGATAAATCGGCGCTTCAAAGTGTACGATTTGATTATCAAAGGTATTATTTGTCACAACCTGTTGCTGCTCAGATTTAACAGACTTCTTTTTGGCCTGAACACTTTTGCTGGGCTTTTGTTCAAGCTTCTTTTCTTTTATCTCTTCTTCATCTTTCTTACTAATAGCGTGTGCCTTAATTTGAATATCAATACCGATTCGCTCGCGCCTCATTTGCTGCTCACCCTTTCGAATATTTGAAAAGAAGATAACGGCATGAGTCACTAGACTTAGTGCAAAAAAGAAAAACCATAAACGATGCTTCATTCACATATCATAATGCATCTTGCTCCATTTGGGAAAAATCGTTAGTATCTTCCATACTCTATTCAAACAGCAAAATTTAAAGAAGGAAGTTTTTATGAACTCAAAAATTTCTCCAGAGAACCCACTTGGGGTTCTGGCCATTGACCACCTAGAATTCACATGTGACTCATTAGAGACGGCCACGAAAGAATTATTCTATACATTTGGTTTTTCTAAGACATATGAAAAGCAAAGTGAAAGCAAAGAGCTTTTCACTCAAGGGCAAGTTAGATTTCTTCTAACAGCACAAAAAGGTGGCCATGCAGAAAGTTATTTCAAGGACCACGGTGAAGGTGTTTCAACAATTTCATTCTTAGTAGAAGATTGTGAACACGCATATAAGACAGCAATGGAGCGTGGTGCAGAGTCACTACAAGAAGTTGTTATCACAGAAAATGAGCACGGTGTTTATAAGAGTGCTCGTATCAAAGGTTTTGGAGATGTTGCCAACGAGTTTATTGAAAGACCTCGCTCATTCTTCCGTCCAGAATTTACAAAACTTGATGAGGACCCAAAGGCACGTCCACTAGGCTCACGAGTTGCAAGAATTGACCACCTAACAAATAATGTTCCTAAGGGTGAAATGAAAAAATGGGTTGAGTTCTATGACCGTGTATACGGATTCAAGGTAACTCGTTACTTCGATATTAAAGGTTCAAAAACAGGACTTAACTCAGAAGTTGTTCAGCTTCCAAAGGGTGAAGTTATTATTCCAATCAATGAGCCAAAAGAAGCCGGTGGAAAGGACCAAATTCAAGAATTCCTTGATCGTCACAACGGTGCAGGTGTTCAGCATATTGCTCTAACTTGTGGAGATATTCTAACAACAGTAAAAGATTTAAGAGAAAGAGATATTAAATTTCTCGATATTCCTCACTCGTATTACGAAGGTATTTCAGGACGTGGGATTAATGTTACAGAAAGCCTAGAAGAGCTTGAAGACCGTCAACTTCTAGTTGATGGAGATGAAGAAGGATACCTAATCCAGAACTTCACTGATACATATGTTGGCCCGCTATTTTTTGAATTTATTCAAAGAAAGAATCACAATGGATTTGGGGAAGGAAACTTCCAGGCCCTCTTTGATGCCATTGAAAGAGATCAAATGGCCAGAGGATACCTGGACTAAACTAATTACTTAATACAACTGAAGATGCTTTGTTTTTGAAAAGATCTCGAAACAAAGCATCTTTTATCAATTGTCATATCTGACCAAGCCTTATAAGCACGATCGCGAATTGAATTGATCACTTCAACAAATCCTTCAAGGACTTCGTATTCTGACTTATCAGAACATTCAAAGAAGAAGTTCTCGCAAATAACTTCTTTAGAAATGATAATATCTTCTCGCTCTGTATTGATAACAATATGGGCCTCATGAAAAGGGCGAAAAGATTCAATTACGTGCGCACGCACATCTCTTGGTGAAACTTCTAAGGCAAATGACGCCTGAATTGCCATTGCTACTAGAATTACTTTGATTAATATTTTCATTTTCCACTCCGGGATTAATTTATTAGATGCGGCAATATAGACGAAAATCTAAAGGCAATGTTTATTATTGAAAGTATTTCACATGGCGTCATTAAAAACTGATATTTTCCATTAGATTAAACTAATATATGGTTTTCCTTTATCTAAACCACTGAAAATACGTCAAAAAATGACTCAACTAGCCTATTCAAAAGGCCCTTCATATCCCTACAATATTGGTTTAATTAACTAAAATTTAAACAATACGACACAACTTCAAAGAAAGGATACTTATGTACAAGTTAATCGCCATTTATAAAATTCCAAACGATATCGACGCATGGGAAAAGCACTATGCAGAAGTTCACACTCCACTTGTAAAGAAAGTTCCAAGCATGAAAGAGCTACGCTTAAACCGCATCACGGGAACTCCACGTGGAGCAAGTGACCTACACGTTATCGCAGAAATGGTATTTGAAAATAAAGACGACTTTAAAGCAGGTATGAGCTCTGAAGAAAATATGGCATGTGGAAAGGATCTATTTAATTTTGCTAAAGAGATCGTTTCAGTTCACTTCGCTAAAGAAGAAGTCATCACTCTTTAATAAGGAAAGTTTTAATGAGTAATATCCTTTGTGAATTTCCATATAACGGACACGAGCATATCGCCCTAGTGAAGCTTAATCGCCCTAAGGTTTTGAATGCTCTTTCAACAGATCTAATGAGAGAGTTAGTGGATAAATTTTTCGAACTTGATGATAACCCACAAGTTCGTGTCATCATTTTAACTGGTGATGACCGCGCATTTGCCGCTGGTGCTGATATTGCACAAATGGTTGAAGCAACTCCAATTGATCAAATCAATGATAATCGCTTTCGTTCTTGGCAACAACTTGCTCAAATCACAAAACCAATCATTGCGGCCGTAAATGGCTTCGCTCTTGGTGGTGGTTGTGAGTTAGCGATGCACTGTGATTTTATCATTGCAGGAGATAGCGCAAAATTTGGTCAACCAGAAATTAAAATTGGAACGACTCCAGGTGCTGGTGGAACTCAAAGACTAACACGTGCTCTTGGAAAATCGAAGGCCATGATGCTTGCCATGACAGGTGAAATGTTTGGGGCAAAAGAGGCCATGGATTGGGGACTCGTTGCAAAGGTTGTTCCTAGCACGACTCTACTTCAAGAAACTTTTGAGATGGCAAAGAATATCGCAAATAAAGCACCTGTTGCCATTAAGCTTATCAAAGAGTCTGTTAACAAGGCCTTTGAAATGAGCTTAAGCGATGGTGTTGATTTTGAAAGAAGAAATTTTTATCTCACATTTGCAAGTAGCGACCAAAAAGAAGGAATGCGTGCCTTCTTAGAAAAACGCTCACCAAAGTACAAAGGAAATTAGAATGTCTGAGTTTAAAAATATTATTATCGAAAAAGAAGCCTTCACAGGTGTTATCACAATTGACCGTGAAGAAGTTTACGGTGCTCTATCAAAAGAGGCGAAGTTAGAAATTATTTCTGCGATCCGCACACTAAATAGAGATAACGAAGTTGGCTGCATTATTCTTTCTTCTAAAGGCAAAGGATTTTGTACAGGCCAAGATCTAAATGATCGCACTGTACAAGCCGGTGAAAAACCAGTTGATCTTGGAGTCACTCTTGAAACAGAGTGGAACCCACTTGTAAATGCAATCAAAAACTCAAAGAAGCTTGTTATTGCAGCAGTTGAAGGCGTCGTTGCCGGGGCTGGCGTATCTGTTGCTCTTGCCTGTGACTTAGTTGTAGCAAGGCCTGGAATCAAGTTTGTTTCAGGTTTTTCAAAACTAGGTCTTTGTCCAGATGCTGGCTCAACTCATATGTTTACTCAAGCCCTAGGGCCAAAGAAAGCGATGGAGTACTTTCTCTTCAATGCTCCCCTAACTAGTGAGCAATTAGAGAGCGCAGGCCTTATTAATAAAGTCAGCGAAGAGGCATTAACTGATGCGAAAGCTTGGGCAGGGCAAATTAATGCCATGGCACCTCTTAGTGTAAAAGCAATTAAAGAAAATATTGGTGTTGCAATTGACAGCACTTCTAAAGAATCAATGGATCGCGAAACCGCATACCAGAGATTCTTAGGAAATAGTGAAGATTACAAAGAAGGCCTATCGGCATTCTTTGAGAAGAGACAAGCAAAGTTTTTAGGAAAATAATAAATATAAATTTCAGGGAGGCCATATGGCAGCAAGAGAATACACTCAAGAAGAATTACAATTATTTGAAGACATTCAAAATGGTAAGAAATTTGATAAGGGAGATGAATTACCTCCTCTATATAAGAAGGCCCTAAGAAACCTTCTATGGATGCAACACGATTCAGAATACTCTGGAGCGCTAGGATATGCACCATGGATTGAAAAGGCTCCAACGATGCAAGAAAAAGTTGTTGTTGCTCAAATCGTTAAAGATGAAATGAGACATGCTTCTGTTTGTTACAGACTTCTAAAAGGCCTTGGTGAAGATGTTGACTCACATATTGAAAAGTCAGAACTTGGATTCAAGATGCCAGAAGACGAAGCACAAATTGGATTCCAAAGATTAAAAGAAGATTACCGTGTAAATATCTTCTACTATGGTATTAACTTTTGGGAAGACTTCATTCTATTTAACTTCCTAATGGATAGGGCCGCAGGTCACCAGTTAGAAGATACTCTTGATTCAAGCTACCTTCCTTGGAAGAAAGGAATTGAAGGAATCTATAAAGAAGAAATCATGCACCTTGCACACGGAGATAAGTGGATCAAGATTCTTGCTGAAGGTGAAAATAAAGAATTTCTACAAGAAAGATTAAATATCTGGTGGCCACGTGTAATGAATGTCTTTGGTTCAACTAAAGGTCGCTCAAATGACCTATACGTAAAACTAGGTCTTAAAAAGAGAACAAATGCTGTTGTTCGCGATGTTTTTGTAAAAGAAGTAGAAGAGCTTTGTCAGCAAGCTGGACTTGTTCTTCCTGTTTACGACGAAGACGCACAACCACAAAGGCAATAATTTAATGAATATAAAAAGTGTACTAGTTATTGGTGCAGGAACTATGGGGCGAGGAATCGCCCAGTGGTTTTGCCAGCATGGTGCTAAGGTTGAACTAGTTGACCAACACCTAGAGATGGCCCAAGCAAGTGGTGATCTCATCCACTCTTCTTGGGATAAATTACAAAGCAAGGCCAAATTTGACGAAGCGGAAGTTGCTGCATTTAAGAACAATTTAAGCATCGTTGAAATGAAAGATCATCAGGTTGATCACGACCTTGTTATTGAAGCAATTGTCGAAAACCTTGATATCAAAAAACAAGTCTTTGCACGCCTTGATGAAGTTATGAAAGAAGAAACAATATTCTCTTCAAATACATCATCAATCCCAATCACAAAGATGGCAAAGGACCTATCAAAATCTCGTCGAGAGAAATTTCTAGGACTGCACTTCTTTAATCCAGCAACAATTATGAAGCTTGTGGAGATTATCGAAACACCTTGGAGTTCAAAAGATTGTGCTCACGCCCTTTATGATTGGTTTGAACGCTATGGAAAAAAACCTGCTCTATGTAAGGACTCTCCTGGCTTTATCGTTAATCGTGTGGCCAGAAATTTTTACGGCGAAAGTTTTCACCGCCTAGAAAATTATGACCAAGAGCAGATCGCAGAAATAGATCGTGTCATGAAAAATGTTGGTGGTTTTAGAATGGGGCCATTTGAATTAATGGACCTTATCGGAATTGATGTCAACTATGATGTCACGCAGTCTGTATGGGCCTCATACTATTATGAACCTCGCTTTAGGCCACATAAAATTCAAAGAGAAATGGTTGATAGTGGCCGTATTGGACGCAAAGTAAAAGAGGGGTTCTATCGTTATGAATAAAACAATTTTAGTAAGTGATAACCACCCTCTTTATAAGAATGTTCTTGGAAGTGAATTCCTTTCAATTGTCGTTGATCCTTATAGTATTAACACACTTGATGGTGTTGACTTCGATGAGACAGACTTCGTAATTGACCTAACGTGCTTTGATCGCAATTCAAAGATGGATCTCTACGAACATCTCGACATCGTCTTCGGAGGGCCAATCGTCTCAGATCTTACAGTAAACTGGGGTGAGTACCTTATCGGACAATACGAGAATGTACTTGGTGCAGTGGCGGCAGCTTTCTATTCGCCAAAGAGCTGCTTTGAATTCTATATGAAAGACGACGTTATTGAAGAAGCAACATTTGATGTTTTTAAAAAGCTTGGCTTTGACTTAGAAATCGTTAACCACATTGGTATTGGCTTTACTTATCCAAGAGTAATTTCTCAAATTATAAATGAAGCATACTTTGCTAAAGAAGAGGCCCTTGCCTCAAATGCTGATATTGATAAGGCAATGAAGTTTGGAGTAAATTACCCTCTTGGCCCATTTGAGTGGTCTGAGAAAATTGGCGTTGAAAAAATCTTACTTCTTCTTGAAGAGTTAAGAGAAATTACAGGTGATGCACGTTATCGTCCATCACGACTATTAAGGATGAATCTATGAGTTTAAATAATAGAGATGCATATATTGTATATGCCAAGCGAACTCCAATTGGAAAACTAGGAGGTAGTCTTGCTCACCTACGTGTCGATGACATGCTGGCCAACCTATTTCGTGACTTTTCTCAAAACTTTGATTTTGACATGAAAGAAATTGACGATGTGATCGTTGGTTGTGCAAATCAAGCAGGTGAAGATAACCGCAACCTTGCACGTATGGCCGCACTTCTTGGAGGTCTTCCTTTTGAGGTTCCAGGAGTAACTCTTAACCGTCTTTGTGCTTCTTCACTTGATGCTATTATCGATGGTTGGTCACGTATTAACTTAGGGATGGCAGATTGTCTTCTTATAGGTGGAGCAGAGAGTATGACAAGAGCACCTCTTGTGATCTCTAAAGGATCAACTCCATTTGGACGAGACTCGCAAATGTTTGACACAACTTTTGGTTGGCGATTTCCAAATAAGAAAATGGAAGAAATGTTTCCCCTATTAGGAATGGGACAAACGGCCGAAGAAGTTGTAGCAAAGCTTGGAATCTCTCGAGAGGATCAAGACCGTTTTGCACTGGCCTCTCACCAAAAAGCTTGTCAAGCATGGGAGAATGGAGACTTTAACGACGAAGTTCTACCTGTTGAAATCAAACTAAGAAAACAAACTTTAACAGTAGAAAAAGATGAAGGGCCTCGTCCTTCAACGACTTTAGAGGCATTAGCTGGTCTTCGAGCAGTCTTTAAAAAAGATGGATCAGTCACGGCCGGAAACTCGTCAATGATGAATGACGGTGCAGCTTGTGTTGCTCTAGTGAGTGAAGACTTCTTAAAGCGTCACAACCTAACTCCTCTAGTAAAGCTAACTGGTGCGGGAGTGAGAGGAATACATCCAAATATTATGGGACTAGGTCCTGTCGAGTCGACGAAGAGACTAATGGATAAGTTTGGAAAGAAGATTTCGGACTTTGATGTTGTCGAACTAAATGAAGCCTTCGCATCTCAATCACTTGGTTGTATTCGCGAACTAGGCCTTGATGAATCAAAAATTAATCTACGTGGTGGAGCGATCTCACTTGGACACCCTCTTGGATGTTCAGGAGCGAGAATTGTAACGACACTTACTCATATCATGAAAGACAATGCAAACCTTAAACAAGGTCTTGCATCAATGTGTGTCGGAGTTGGGCAAGGTGTTTCTTTAAGTGTAGAGAATTGTAAATAGGAGCAAGACATGAATGAAGTAAAATTATATATCAATGGAGAGATTAGGCCATCATCAACTGGTGAAATGGTTGATTCAATTGACCCTTCTAACGGTGAATTTGTCGCGAAGGTTCATATCCCTTCAACTGCAGACCTTGAAGAGGCAGTACAGTCAGCAAAGACGGCCTTTTACAATAAAGAGTGGCGTGACATGACTCCTGCTAAGCGAGGAGAAATTTTGTTAAAAGTTTCGGAGCTTTTGAAAGAGAGAAAAAGAGAGTTCATCGAACAAGAAATTAAAGACAGTGGATCGACTTTTAGAAAAGCCGCTGCAGACCTTCACAACACTGCAAGCTTCTTTAAAGTCATGAGTAAGGTTGCAACAAATTTCAAGTTTGAACAACTTGATGAAAAGGCCACAAGAGCTGGCTTTTCTAAGAACACTCGTCGCTATGAGCCGGTAGGTGTTTGTGCACAAATTATTCCATGGAACTTCCCTCTTGTTATGGCGGGATGGAAAATTGGGCCAATTCTAGCAACAGGTTGTACAACAGTTCTAAAATCAGCGATTGAAACTCCAGTAACAGCAATGATGCTTGCACAAGTTCTTATTGATGCTGGTGTGCCAAAAGGTGTTGTTAATATCGTAACTGGTGGGGCCAAAGAAGGGCAATACCTAGTTAATCACAAAGATATCTCTAAAGTTGCCTTTACTGGATCAACGGCCGTTGGACGTGAAATTCTAAAACAAAGTGCACAAGAGATTAAGAACACAACAATGGAACTTGGTGGAAAGTCTGCCAATATCGTTTTAGACGATGCTGATCTTGATATTGCGGTTGATGGTGCTTTATACGCATTCCTCTACCACTCAGGTCAAGCTTGTGACTCAGGTACTCGCCTGCTTGTTCAAGATGGGATTTATGATGAGTTCATGACAAAGTTTAAAGAGAGAATTGCTCAAATTGCTATTGGCCCAACGCCAGAGAAGACAACAGGATTTGGTCCGGTTGTTTCAGAAAAGCAATTTGATACAATCATGGGTTATATCAATAAGACAAAAGAAGAAGGTGCAAAGCTTATTTATGGTGGTGAACGTATCACTGATGGTGACTTTGCCAAGGGTTATTATATCCAACCAACAGCATTTGAAATCACTCCTGATAATACAATTTGGCATGAAGAAATTTTCGGTCCAGTTGTTGGAATCACAAAATTTTCAACGCAAGAAGAAGCAATCTCTTTAGCAAATAATTCAATTTACGGACTTGCAGGTGCTGTATGGTCAAAGAATGAAGAGCGTGCGCTTAATATTGCAAAAGAAGTTGAAGCTGGAACTGTATGGATTAATGAGTATCACCTACTTAATCCAGGAATGCCATTTGGAGGCTTTAAGCAATCTGGCGTTGGACGTGAAATGGGAGAAGAAGGTATCAAGGCCTACCTTGAAGTGAAACACCTATGGGAATCTGACTGCAATACTCGAGAAGGGAAAATGTGGTTTGATGCACTATTTTAGATAGATAATAAAAAAGGCCTTCGTCATGAAGGCCTTATTTTTTATTAGTATAATACTTTAAGAGCAATATCACCAAAGTCATCATAGATTGAGAATGATTTCTCTAAATGACTTTCTCTAAATACAATATCGAGATTGGCATCAATACAAGTCGTGATAAAGTCACGTCCATAAATCTCATAACTACGATTCAGGTAAGGTTGAAATTCACAAATCCTAACCCTTGGATACTGATAAGGAATACTTTCATAACTTAGAGCAAAGAACTCACGGTAGCGAATGTAATTATCACCAATTCCTGCAAGCCTTGAAAAAACATGATCAATTCGACGATTATTAAATCTAAATAAGTCAGCTAATTGCTTAGAGTGCTGTGCTGTACCAGGGCGATAAACAGGATCATTACAGTAGCTAGCTTCTTCACCGCCCTCATCATCAAGGTTAAATGTTTTTAAGATACATTTAATTGGTGTTGCTAGAGTAAGAGTAGAACCTTTTCTTCCGTGCATAAATCGTCTAAAGGTCTTATCTTCATTAATCGATCCATGAACAAGCCCAAGAACATCTCCTGTTCTTGTATCAACAACTCCACCACCCATTGAATCATCGCGGATATTACAATTCTTCATAGCAACTGCTGAAGAATCATCATTATTACTTGGAAAGAGAACATTATTATTTGTCTTTCGACAGTTATATCTCATGCGGTTAAGTTCATAACCAGTATTATCAAGCTTCTTCTTAATGAACCATAATTGGTAGTAACTAAAGTCACTCATCTTATTATCTGAAATTTCAGCATAATTTCCAGGAATCACTTCTTTAAATTTGATCGTAGTGAAATTTCCATTATAAGTTTTTTCTTCGTTGAATTGTGATTGGCCAGCAAGAATTTCACCACACTGATATACTCGGCCATTTGTTGTCTTTGCTGCAATAGAACTACATTTTGCCTCGGCCACGCAATGTGATGGAACAACCATATGCTGTTCATCGGCCATATAACCAGTACAGTATGTTGGGAACTCACCTGCGCTATTGATAAAGAGAATGAATGAGTCAGTACACTGTCCCTCTTCGAAACAGTCGAACTTAACCTTCGTTGAGGTCTCTAATTTCGAGGTCTGTCTCGTCACATTCTTTTTAGCACCATCATCTCCGCCAGGAGTTCCACATGAACATAGAACAAGAAGAGAGATAGTTATAAGTGTTAATGCCTTAAGCAAAGTCCGTCTCCAAAAACTTCATTTAGTCCGATTTTTTACCATAAATAGGATTTTCAATAATGATATTGTAATTTATTCAAGAATCCTCGACACATAGTGGCGAAATCGACGATTTTAACGTATTCTTGTTAAATATGATGATCGTAAGTGCATGCTTGGCCGGTAAGAAGTGTCGATATGACGGTGAGCACAAAAAACAACAACTTATAAGTGACCTCGTTGCTCAAGGCAAGGCCATCGCTGTATGCCCAGAAGAGCTTGGAGGACTTGCCACTCCTCGTCCACCAGCAGAAAATGTTGATGGAAAGCTCATTACAATTGACGGAGAAGACGTCAGTGTCAACTATGAACTAGGTGCCCAGAGATCTTTAGAGATAGCATTGGAAAATTCATGTACCAAGGCCCTCTTAAAATCAAAGTCACCAATGTGTGGAGCAGGTCTTGTCTACGATGGAAGTTTTGCTGGTAACCTCATCGAAGGTGATGGTGAGTTTACAAAGAAGCTAAAAGAGAACGGTATCCAAGTTCAAGCAATCGACTAATCCAAAGTTTTCATACATCTAACAAAGCTGTAACAACTCAATTACAAAATCAATTAAGATAGACCTACTAGAGCACTAGGAGGGTCTAGATGAATGAATTAGAACTAAAGAAATTTCAAGCAAGAAATTTACAAGGACGAATGAAGCACCTTAGTCATCAACTTGAATACTTAAAAGTTAATCCTGAAGACTGGGAGAATTTTCAATCAATCATTAATATGAAGTTTAATCATCTTATCAATGATTCAATTTCACTTGGAAGCGTTGAGGCGGCAAACTACCTTGCTCTCTTACAAAACCATTTAAATGAAAATTTTAATAGTGAGACGATCACAATCGTAAAAGATCAATTTGATGAAGTTCTTGATGCCTTGGATGGCCTTGGGGTTGAGCTTTTAATTAACTCAGAGATTCAATCAGAATTTACTCACTAGGTGGATGGCAAGTAAATAAGCCCCGCATTCGCGGGGCCATCCTTTTGCAGTAATTATTGTGGTTTTAATTAACCAATTAGTTTTAGAGCTGCAGCACCTTGAGAATTAGACTGAGCAAGTACTGAAGAACCAGCGTTAACAAGAATATCATTCTTAGCTTTCTTCGCTGTCTCAGCTGCGTAGTCAGTGTCTCTGATACGAGAGTTCGCTGCACTTAAGTTTTCTGAACTGATTTGTAGGTTGTTAATTGTAGAATTTAATCTATTTTGCTTAGCACCTAGCTCAGCTCTTTGTCCTGCAATACTTTCAATTGCAGTGTCTAGGTTTGCAAGTGCAGATTGAGCACCTTCTTTTGATCCAACTTCTAGATCAGCAACACCTAGGTTTTCAAGAGAAGAATTCAGAACATTCGTATCAAATTGAATTCTATCTTGGAAATCATCATTATTAATACCGATTTGGATATCAAACTTATCACCAGTTCCAGTTAGAAGTTTCTTTCCGTTAAACTCAGTAACTTCTGAAATTCTTTGGATCTCTTGCTTAAGGTTTTGATATTCAAGATCTGTAAACTGTCTCTCAGTGTCACCTACTGTGTCCGATGCAGCTTGTACAGATAGTTCTCTTAGTCTTACTAAGATGTTTGATACTTCATTCAGACCACCTTCTGCGATTTGAATCATTGAAATACCGTCACTCGCGTTTCTTTCTGCTTGATTAGTTGATCTAATTTGCCCTTTTAATTTCTCAGAAATTGCTAGACCTGCAGCATCGTCAGCTGAACGTACAATTCTTGTACCAGATGATAGTTTTTCTAATGACTTTGATTGAGCTGAATTTGATTGACCTAATGATCTTTGTGCAGCTAAAGACGTTACATTTGTGTTAATACGCATACCCATTGTGATACCTCCGTGATCTATTTCCCCCCCGTACTCAGGGTTGTCCCGACCATTGGAACAATGAGCATACTGCTCTTGTGAATTTTATTAACTTTTTAATTAAGTCTTCTGACCTAACATGAATCTTCTCGGAGGTGAAAATGAAAGCTTTAGGAAAATATTAAATTATTTTATATTTTTTTTTACATTTTCTAAAATTTAGAAAGCGTTCCAAAATCCCTAATTTTTTTAGACTCTATAATGATAAGTTTATAAATAAAATAAATAATTCACCGATAATGACCTATATGGAAGAAGGGAAACCACTCATATTTCTCGAGCCTCTTACAGAAACTGTAAAGAAGCTCAAGGAAACGATAGAAGCATCTGCGGAAGCAGAAGGTATCGAAATCTATGAAGTTGAAAGTCCCGAGGAATATAATCAACTAATTCCCACGATTGGCCAATCACTCACTATTGCCAGTAGTCCTAAGAAGACCGCCCAATGTATTCAGCCCCTAAGAAAATTCATTCATAAGAATAATGTTAAGGTGCTTTTAATTAACTCAAAATCTATCCCTCCTAAGACTTTAGAGAAGTTTAGAAAGATTGGCCTTACTGAATATATTCAAGAACCTGTTCCCGCAAAAACATTAGAATATAAAGTAAACCTTATTCTAAGGTCTCTAAAGAAAGCCGAAGAAGCCGCAGAAATGGAGCTTAAAAGTGGAGAGGAAAAGGCCCTTGCTCCTGAAAATAATTATGAAGATAAGAAAGAGGCCGAACGAAATAGCAACGGTGGTCACCTAAAGGGCAATGTCGCAAAGTCTGCAGCTCAAAAAGATAATAAAGATGTCTTTGATGATAGTACCTATGCAGACTATAGCGATGGGGAGGAGATTGAAGAGCGAGGAATGTCACTAAAGGACTTAAGTGCTCATCAAAAACAAAATAACCAGGCCCCAGGTCACCTAAAAGGTTCAGTTGATAAGAACAATAAGGAAGGTGCCTCTCCAGAGATTAATTTTGAAGAGGATCTCTTTAAAAGTCTGGAGCAACAATCTAGTAAATCAAATAAAGACCTTGGTGGAAACCTGAAAGGTCAAACGTCCCCTACTTTAGATGACGTAGAAAAAAATAAAGATGATTTTGGAGATGACCTTCTTAAAAGTCTCGATAATGTAAAAAAGAGTTCACAAAAATCTGATGAACTCGGTGGCCAACTAAAAGGAAGCCTCGCTCCCACATTAGAAGATGTTGAAGATGATGAAACAGAAGAGGACCTTTTTAAAAGCCTTGATAGCGTAAAGAAATCATCAAATAAAGCAGATGATCTCGGTGGTGCTCTTCAAGGAAATGTCTCTCCAACATTAGATGATATTGAAGATGATAAAGATGCGGACGAGGACCTTTTTGCAAGTCTCGACAAGGTTAAGAAATCCACAAATAAAGCGGGTGATCCAGGAGGATCACTTGAAGGTAGCGTCTCCCCTACATTAGATGATGTGGATAATGAGAAGAGCGCTGATGAGGACCTCTTTGCAAGCCTTGATAATGTAAAAAAATCTAACTTTAATGAAAAGAGGAATGCCCCGAGTTTAAAAGGCAAGATTGATCCAACACTGGATGATATTGACGATGATGACGATGGTTTTGATGACGACCTCCTAAAGACATTGGATGAGCTACAATCCAATCAAGGGATCGCTAGGCCAGGAGAGAGACTAAGCTCTAGAGGCCCAGTAAATGATGAGCTCATTGATAATGAAAAGGGCCTAGAAAGACAGCATAAAGAAGGCGCTGAAGCAGCTGGTGCAAGAAAAGGGGCAGCACAAGAAAAAGACAATAAGAAAAGTGGCGATGAGGATCTCTTCGCTTCCCTTGATGCTCACTCGAAAGAGAAGAATAAAAGATATGATAATGTTCACAATCTTGACCTCAATAGAGGAAATGAAGAGGAACAAGATGAAGAGACAAAGGCCGGCGGCCCGAGTATTGAATATGAGAAAAAAGGTGATCTCGGAGAGCAGACTATCGACTATAGTAAACTCGACAAGCAGCCTGAGTATGATGGCGGCACTAAGGAAGAGCTTGAAATTAAGTTCGCCGAGGGCGACGATCCCCTAGCGGCCAAGAAGAAAGAAGAGG